>NZ_AHIL01000001.1 GCF_000241525.1 Comamonas testosteroni ATCC 11996 | reverse complement strand
ATTCAAGATCGGGTTTTCTGATTTTGCACTCGGTTCCTTAAAAAAATACAGCCGATAAGCGTGGGCGTTTGAGGGCAAGCAGCCAGTTCTTCGGAACAAACTCTTCGGAGTTATCAAGCGCTCACAAAAACAGTAATGAGGAAGAATTTATTCTTCTTGATTCCGTCAAGTGAGTGAGCAGTCGAAAGACTTTAAATTCAAGATCGAACTATAGAGTTTGATCCTGGCTCAGATTGAACGCTGGCGGCATGCTTTACACATGCAAGTCGAACGGTAACAGGTCTTCGGATGCTGACGAGTGGCGAACGGGTGAGTAATACATCGGAACGTGCCTAGTAGTGGGGGATAACTACTCGAAAGAGTAGCTAATACCGCATGAGATCTACGGATGAAAGCAGGGGACCTTCGGGCCTTGTGCTACTAGAGCGGCTGATGGCAGATTAGGTAGTTGGTGGGGTAAAGGCTTACCAAGCCTGCGATCTGTAGCTGGTCTGAGAGGACGACCAGCCACACTGGGACTGAGACACGGCCCAGACTCCTACGGGAGGCAGCAGTGGGGAATTTTGGACAATGGGCGAAAGCCTGATCCAGCAATGCCGCGTGCAGGATGAAGGCCCTCGGGTTGTAAACTGCTTTTGTACGGAACGAAAAGCCTGGGGCTAATATCCCCGGGTCATGACGGTACCGTAAGAATAAGCACCGGCTAACTACGTGCCAGCAGCCGCGGTAATACGTAGGGTGCAAGCGTTAATCGGAATTACTGGGCGTAAAGCGTGCGCAGGCGGTTTTGTAAGACAGTGGTGAAATCCCCGGGCTCAACCTGGGAACTGCCATTGTGACTGCAAGGCTAGAGTGCGGCAGAGGGGGATGGAATTCCGCGTGTAGCAGTGAAATGCGTAGATATGCGGAGGAACACCGATGGCGAAGGCAATCCCCTGGGCCTGCACTGACGCTCATGCACGAAAGCGTGGGGAGCAAACAGGATTAGATACCCTGGTAGTCCACGCCCTAAACGATGTCAACTGGTTGTTGGGTCTTAACTGACTCAGTAACGAAGCTAACGCGTGAAGTTGACCGCCTGGGGAGTACGGCCGCAAGGTTGAAACTCAAAGGAATTGACGGGGACCCGCACAAGCGGTGGATGATGTGGTTTAATTCGATGCAACGCGAAAAACCTTACCCACCTTTGACATGGCAGGAACTTACCAGAGATGGTTTGGTGCTCGAAAGAGAACCTGCACACAGGTGCTGCATGGCTGTCGTCAGCTCGTGTCGTGAGATGTTGGGTTAAGTCCCGCAACGAGCGCAACCCTTGCCATTAGTTGCTACATTCAGTTGAGCACTCTAATGGGACTGCCGGTGACAAACCGGAGGAAGGTGGGGATGACGTCAAGTCCTCATGGCCCTTATAGGTGGGGCTACACACGTCATACAATGGCTGGTACAAAGGGTTGCCAACCCGCGAGGGGGAGCTAATCCCATAAAGCCAGTCGTAGTCCGGATCGCAGTCTGCAACTCGACTGCGTGAAGTCGGAATCGCTAGTAATCGTGGATCAGAATGTCACGGTGAATACGTTCCCGGGTCTTGTACACACCGCCCGTCACACCATGGGAGCGGGTCTCGCCAGAAGTAGGTAGCCTAACCGCAAGGAGGGCGCTTACCACGGCGGGGTTCGTGACTGGGGTGAAGTCGTAACAAGGTAGCCGTATCGGAAGGTGCGGCTGGATCACCTCCTTTCTGGAAAAATGCTGCTTCAAATTGAACGTCCACACTTATCGGTTGTTGGAACAAGCCAGGTGGCCTGCTGAGTGACAGCGGGCTGCATGGAATGGGTCTGTAGCTCAGCTGGTTAGAGCACTGTGTTGATAACGCAGGGGTCGTTGGTTCGAGCCCAACTAGACCCACCAAGATTCCAATATCTGGTCAGAGGATCCCGGGGGATTAGCTCAGCTGGGAGAGCACCTGCTTTGCAAGCAGGGGGTCGTCGGTTCGATCCCGTCATCCTCCACCAAAAATGATAGCGCCGAAAGGTGCTATAATCGTTGGCTCAGCAGATGTGAAGCGCAAGCGGAGCAAAAGCGAAGAAAACCAAATTCAATATAAAAGCAGTCTGCATCAGACTGCTTTTATATTGATCTTTGATCAATAGGCTGTTCTTTAAAAATTCATAGAGTCGAAATCAGCGTTGCTGGTGGAAAGCGCAAACCAAGGTTTGTGCACCGTGCCGCCAGCAACATTTTGATTGCGTCAAAACAGATATTTTGCGAATGCAAATTTATCTAGTAATGACGAATATTCTCTAAGCTGCATCGAAAGATGCAGCCAAAGATATTCACATTACGGCATAACGCGTGAGGTGCAAGACCTCACCAGTCTTTGAACACCAGGCTTTGATTCTCGCTAAGAGAGTCCAAAGTTATAGGGTCAAGTGACTAAGAGCATATGGTGGATGCCTTGGCGATGATAGGCGACGAAAGACGTGATAGCCTGCGATAAGCTTCGGGGAGCTGGCAAATAAGCTTTGATCCGGAGATTTCTGAATGGGGGAACCCACCTCGCAAGAGGTATCGTGCACTGAATACATAGGTGCACGAAGCGAACCTGGAGAACTGAAACATCTAAGTACCCAGAGGAAAAGACATCAACCGAGATTCCGATAGTAGTGGCGAGCGAATTCGGAAGAGCCTTGCAGTGATAGTCGATCAGTTAACAAAACGGCATGGAAAGGCCGACCATAGTGGGTGATAGTCCCGTATGTGAAAACCGATCGGTGGTACTAGGCTGCAGACAAGTAGGGCGGGGCACGAGAAACCCTGTCTGAATATGGGGGGACCATCCTCCAAGGCTAAATACTCATCATCGACCGATAGTGAACCAGTACCGTGAGGGAAAGGCGAAAAGAACCCCGGGAGGGGAGTGAAATAGATCCTGAAACCGTATGCTTACAAAAAGTCGGAGCCCTTAGGGGTGACGGCGTACCTTTTGTATAATGGGTCAGCGACTTACATTCAGTGGCAAGCTTAACCGAATAGGGGAGGCGAAGAGAAATCGAGTCCGAATAGGGCGATTAGTCGCTGGGTGTAGACCCGAAACCAAGTGATCTATCCATGGCCAGGATGAAGGTGCCGTAACAGGTACTGGAGGTCCGAACCCACTAATGTTGCAAAATTAGGGGATGAGCTGTGGATAGGGGTGAAAGGCTAAACAAACTTGGAAATAGCTGGTTCTCTCCGAAAACTATTTAGGTAGTGCCTCAAGTATTACCGTCGGGGGTAGAGCACTGTTTAGGCTAGGGGGTCATGGCGACTTACCAAACCTATGCAAACTCCGAATACCGACGAGTACAGCTTGGGAGACAGAGCACCGGGTGCTAACGTCCGGACTCAAGAGGGAAACAACCCAGACCGCCAGCTAAGGTCCCTAAAATTGGCTAAGTGGGAAACGAAGTGGGAAGGCTAAAACAGTCAGGATGTTGGCTTAGAAGCAGCCATCATTTAAAGAAAGCGTAATAGCTCACTGATCGAGTCGTCCTGCGCGGAAGATGTAACGGGGCTAAGCCAGTTACCGAAGCTGCGGATTTGCAATTTATTGCAAGTGGTAGGAGAGCGTTCTGTAAGCCTGTGAAGGTGTCTGGTAACGGATGCTGGAGGTATCAGAAGTGCGAATGCTGACATGAGTAGCGTTAAAGGGGGTGAAAAGCCCCCTCGCCGTAAGCGCAAGGTTTCCTACGCAACGTTCATCGGCGTAGGGTGAGTCGGCCCCTAAGGCGAGGCAGAGATGCGTAGCTGATGGGAAACAGGTCAATATTCCTGTACCGATCAATAGTGCGATGTGGGGACGGAGAAGGTTAGCTCAGCCAACTGTTGGATATGTTGGTTCAAGCGTGTAGTCGTGCTCTTTAGGCAAATCCGGAGAGCTGAGATGAGGCGTGATAACGAGTCTGCTTGCAGACGAAGTGAGTGATACCCTGCTTCCAGGAAAAGCCACTAAGCTTCAGCTATTGACGACCGTACCGCAAACCGACACTGGTGCGCGAGATGAGTATTCTAAGGCGCTTGAGAGAACTCAGGAGAAGGAACTCGGCAAATTGACACCGTAACTTCGGGAGAAGGTGTACCCCAAGTAAGTGAAGTTGTACAAATGGAGCTCAAAGGGGTTGCAAAAAATTGGTGGCTGCGACTGTTTAATAAAAACACAGCACTCTGCAAACACGAAAGTGGACGTATAGGGTGTGACGCCTGCCCGGTGCTGGAAGATTAAATGATGGGGTGCAAGCTCTTGATTGAAGTCCCAGTAAACGGCGGCCGTAACTATAACGGTCCTAAGGTAGCGAAATTCCTTGTCGGGTAAGTTCCGACCTGCACGAATGGCGTAACGATGGCCACACTGTCTCCTCCTGAGACTCAGCGAAGTTGAAATGTTTGTGATGATGCAATCTCCCCGCGGAAAGACGGAAAGACCCCATGAACCTTTACTGTAGCTTTGTATTGGACTTTGAACGGATCTGTGTAGGATAGGTGGGAGGCTTTGAAGTGCGGTCGCTAGATCGCATGGAGCCAACGTTGAAATACCACCCTGGTGCGTTTGAGGTTCTAACCTGGATCCATTATCTGGATCGGGGACAGTGCATGGTAGGCAGTTTGACTGGGGCGGTCTCCTCCCAAAGCGTAACGGAGGAGTTCGAAGGTACGCTAGTTACGGTCGGACATCGTGACGATAGTGCAATGGCATAAGCGTGCTTAACTGCGAGACTGACAAGTCGAGCAGATGCGAAAGCAGGACATAGTGATCCGGTGGTTCTGTATGGAAGGGCCATCGCTCAACGGATAAAAGGTACTCTGGGGATAACAGGCTGATACCGCCCAAGAGTTCATATCGACGGCGGTGTTTGGCACCTCGATGTCGGCTCATCTCATCCTGGGGCTGTAGTCGGTCCCAAGGGTATGGCTGTTCGCCATTTAAAGAGGTACGTGAGCTGGGTTTAAAACGTCGTGAGACAGTTTGGTCCCTATCTTCCGTGGGCGCTGCAGATTTGAGGAAGCCTGCTCCTAGTACGAGAGGACCGGAGTGGACACACCTCTGGTGTACCTGTTGTCACGCCAGTGGCATCGCAGGGTAGCTAAGTGTGGAAGAGATAACCGCTGAAAGCATCTAAGCGGGAAACTCGTTTCAAGATGAGATCTGCCGGGGCCTTGAGCCCCCTGAAGGGTCGTTGTAGACCACGACGTTGATAGGCTGGGTGTGGAAGCGCAGTAATGCGTTAAGCTAACCAGTACTAATTGCCCGTGCGGCTTGACCCT
Source organism: Comamonas testosteroni ATCC 11996 (assembly GCF_000241525.1). Taxonomy (GTDB): domain Bacteria; phylum Pseudomonadota; class Gammaproteobacteria; order Burkholderiales; family Burkholderiaceae_C; genus Comamonas; species Comamonas testosteroni. The sequence goes on along the minus strand of NZ_AHIL01000001.1, from coordinate 284 downwards.
ATAACTTTGGGTAAGCCTGGAAAAATAAAGACAGAACGCAAGTTCTAGTTATGCCGAAAAGGCGCAATCGAAAAGCTGATTGAAGACTCTATGAATTCGTTGGACTGAAGGTGAGCAAGATTAAGAAGTTAATCAAGTCGCCGTCAATCTGACAAAAAGTTTATGCCTGATGACCATAGCAAGTTGGTACCACTCCTTCCCATCCCGAACAGGACAGTGAAACGACTTTGCGCCGATGATAGTGCGGGTTCCCGTGTGAAAGTAGGTCATCGTCAGGCTCTTAC
>NZ_AHIL01000002.1 GCF_000241525.1 Comamonas testosteroni ATCC 11996 | reverse complement strand
TTCGTTGCTTGCTGCGATCAGCGAAGCCTTGAATTCTATCACAACTTTGTCGATCTGATTTCTTTCAGATCGACCAGCAAAATTTTGCATTCCGCTCAGTGAAGCCTTGCATTGTACACAGATTTTTGCAGTCCAGACAACACCGGCACGGACACCCAGATAAAGAACCCCGGCAGGCCTTGCCTGCCGGGGTTCTTTATCGCTTCTCAGGCGCCAGCGGCCTGCTCCAGTGCGTCGACAAACAGCGCCGCCACATCACAGCCGGTCTGATCAAAGATCTCCTGGAAGCAGGTGGGACTGGTCACATTGATCTCGGTGACGTTGTGGCCGATGACATCCAGCCCGATCAAGAGCAAGCCACGCTGCACCAGGCGCTCCCCAATGAACTCGGCAATTGCCTTGTCCTGCTCTGCCAACGGCTGGGCAACTCCCTTGCCGCCGGCCGCCAGGTTGCCGCGCACCTCATTGCCCTGCGGAATACGGGCCAGGCAAAACGGCACGGGCTTTCCGCCGATGATGAGCACCCGCTTGTCGCCATGAACGATGTCGGGCAGGAACTTCTGCACCATGACACTGGTGGAGCCGCCCTGATTCAAGGTTTCGATGATGCTGCCTAGATTGCGGCCGTCTTCGCCAACCCGGAAGATGCCCATCCCCCCCATGCCGTCAAGCGGCTTGAGGATGATGTCCTTGTGCTCTGCATGAAAGGTACGGATATCCTGCGCACTGCGCGTGACCAGCGTCGGCGAGATGAATTGCGCAAACTCCATGATGGCAAGCTTCTCGGGATGCTCGCGCAGGGCACTGGGCTTGTTGAAAACCTTGGCCCCCTCACGCTCTGCCTGGCCGAGCATGTGCGTGGCATAGAAGAACTCGGAATCAAACGGAGGGTCCTTGCGCATGACGATGGCGCCAAAGTCTGCCAGCACCGTCTGCGCAGACTGGGTTTCCTCGAACCAGCGGTCCTTGTCCCCGGTCAGGGTGATATGCCGCACCTGAGCCTTGACCTTGCCGCCGCTTTGCCAGGAGATATGGCGGGGCTCGCAGGCCACGATCTGGTGTCCTCGGCGTTGAGCCTCACGCATCATGGCAAAGGTGGAGTCCTTGTAGATGACAAAGGATTCCAGCGGATCGGCAACAAACAGTATTTGCATGGTGAAAAACTCTAGCGGTAGAGGTAGATACCGGCATCATGCCCAGCCGGGCAAAACACCACAATATGACGGCAGATACTCAGGCCTTGCGAGCCCGCAGACTCTGGACAAGCAAGGCAAGGCTGCCAGCGACCACACCCCAGAAGGCTGAGCCCACCCCTGCGATGACAACGCCGCTGAGCGTAACCAGAAAAGTGATGAGCGCTGCCTCTCGGTGCTTTTCCTCCTTGAAGGCCGTAGCCATGCCACCCCCTATGGAGCCCAGCAGGGCCAGTCCGGCAATGCAGGCCACCAGCTCCTTGGGAAAGGCCGTCAGCAGACCGGTGACCACTGCACCGAAGATGGCTATCAATATATATAACAGTCCACACACTGCAGCAGCGGTATAGCGCTTGTTTCTGTCCTCATGCGCCTCGTCTCCCATGCAGATCGCCGCCGTGATGGCACTGAGGTTGAGGGCATAGCCGCCAAAAGGCGCCAGCAGCAAGGTCACCACGCCGGTCATGCTGATGACCCTGGACACCGGTATCGGATAGCCCGTGGAGCGAATCACCGCCACGCCCGGCAGATTCTGCGAGGCCATGGTCACGACAAACAGGGGCAACGCCAGACTGATGAGTGCCTGCAAAGAGAACTCGGGGGCCGTATAGACCGGCACGGCCAGCCCTGCGTGTACGGCCGACCACTGCATCTGCCCACGCAGCGCCGCCCAAACGGTTCCGGCCAGCAGGGTGATGATGACCGCATAGCGCGGAGCCATGCGCCGCGAAAGCAGATAGGCAAGCAGCATGACCAGCACTAGGGATAGATTGGTCTCGGCCGCAGAAAAAGCCTGCATGCCGAACTTGGCCAGCACGCCGGCCAGCAGGGCCGAGGCGATTTCCATGGGGATGCGGTTCATGATGCGCTCGAACCAGCCGGTCACCCCCACCAGGATGATGAGGACCGCGCTGACGATAAAGGCACCGATCGCCTCCCCCATGGAGAAACCGCCTGCCAGCCCAGCGGTCGCCAGCACTGCGGCCCCCGGAGTGGACCAAGCCACCATGACTGGCATGCGCAGAATCAGCGAAGGGACCAGCGAGCACAAACCCATGCCAAGCCCCAGCGCCCAGATCCAGGAAGTGATTTGCTCAGGCGTGGCATGAAAGGCCTGCGCCGCCTGAAACACCAGGGCCACCGAACTGGTAAAGCCCACAAGTACAGCCACAAAGCCTGCGGCCACGGCGGCAGGACTCAAGTCTTTGAAAAAGCGCATCCGTGCATTCTGTCACCACGCCTGCCGGAAAGGCTGCACCTCGTGCGACTGTTCATGGCGAGCACGGCCGTCACTTTTAATTCAATAGCATCAATCTATTAACAGGAAAGCGATTGATGCATTTTTAGCTCACAGCATTTACAGCTCGATCTTGGAGCCCAGCTCCACCACCGAGTTGCTCGGCAGGTGCAGGAAATCAGCAACCCGGCTCGCATTCTTGTGCATCTGCGCAAACAGCTTTTCGCGCCAGTGCGCCATGGAGTTGTTCATGCGCGGGATGATCACATCACGCGACAGGAAATAGCTGGTGGACATGGAGTCCAGCTTGCAGCCCTGAGTACGCAGTTGCGCCAGCGCAGCAGGCACATCGGGCTCGTTCTTGAAGCCGTAGTGAATGATGACTTCCCAGCAATCGCCGCCCAGCGACTCTGCCTCCACCCGCTTGTCCATACCGACCCAGGGCACTTCATGGTTGCGCACGGTCACAAAGAGATTGCGCTCATGCAGCACTTTGTTGTGCTTGAGGTTATGGAGCAGCGCATGCGGCACGGTGCCGGGCTCCCCCGAGAGGAAAACCGCCGTGCCGGGCACGCGCGTGGGCGGATGACGCCAGGTGGATTCCAGAAACTGACGCAGATCCAGCGCATCCGCCTGCAACTTCTGGTGCAGCAACTCGCGCCCGCGGCGCCAGGTCATCATCAGGGTGAAGACCGTGCCACCGATCAGCAGCGGGAACCAGCCGCCTTCAAACAGCTTGAGCAGATTCGAGGCGAAGAAAGCCAGATCCACCACGAAGAAGAAGCCCGTCGCCAGCAGGCACAAGGCCAGCGAATAGTTCCAGCGATAGCGGATGACAAAGAAGGTCAGCATGGTGGTGATCAGCATGTCCAGCGTCACCGCAATACCGTAGGCCGCCGCCAGATTGCCGCTATTGCGAAACAGCAGAACAGCCAGCGCAATCGCCACAAACAGACCCCAGTTGACCAGAGGCATATAGATCTGGCCAGTCTCCTTCACACTGGTGTGGCGTACTTCAAAACGTGGGAAGTAGCCCAGCTGAATGACCTGACGCGTCACGCTGAAGGCCCCCGTGATAAGCGCCTGCGAGGCGATCACTGTGGCCATGGTGGCCATGATGACCAGCGGCAGCAGCGCCCAACTGGGTGCCATCATGAAAAACGGGTTCTTGACTGCCTCGGGATTGGCCAGCAGCAAAGCGCCCTGACCGAAGTAATTCAGGGTCAGCGCCGGCATGGCAATGCTGAACCAGGCCAGACGGATAGGCTTCTTGCCGAAGTGCCCGAGATCGGCATACAGCGCCTCGGCACCGGTCACACAGAGCACGACCGAGCCCAGAATGATGAAGCTGATGCCCGGGCTGTTCCAGATGAAGCTGACCGCGTAATGCGGACTGAGTGCTGCCAGGATTTCCGGGTGCCCCATGATCTGGTGCACACCCAGCAGGGCGATACAGGCAAACCAGATCAGGGTTACGGGACCAAAGAACTTGCCTATGCCTGCCGTTCCGCGCTTTTGCACGAAGAACAGCAGAAACAGGATCACCAGTGTCAACGGAATCACGGCCTTGGTGAAATGCGGCGAGATGACTTCCAGGCCCTCAACCGCCGAGAGCACAGAAATCGCCGGAGTGATAACACCATCGCCATAGAAGAGCGAGGTGCCGAACATACCCACCAGAAACAACGTGCTGGACAGTCGCGGCTTGTCCTTGACCGTCTGCGAAGCCAGAGCCAGCATGGCCACCAGCCCGCCCTCACCGTTGTTGTCGGCGCGCAGCACCAGTGTCACGTATTTGAGGGAGACGATGACCGTGAGCGTCCAGAACAGTACCGATAGCACGCCATAGACGTTGGCCGGCGTGAACGGCACATATCCTGAGCCGAAAACCTCCTTGACCGAGTACAAAACACTGGTTCCGATGTCTCCGTAGACGACACCGATCGCGCCCAGGGTCAGGGCGCCTAGCGAGGATTTCGAATTTTGCACGGTTCAGGAAGCGACTCGTAAGGCAGTCACCGAGTGATGAAATTGTCGGCATTGTGCGCTGTCCTCAGCGCCTGCGAAATCAGTCGTAGATTTCTGCGTCGGGATTAGTGGCTTCCAACTCGTAGCTGGCCGCCAACATGGCCAAACGTGCTATCACGCCATACATATAGAAGCGGTTGGGTGCGCTGGCGCCCGGACGCGCGCTAACCTGAGGCAGATGGTTGCTCTGCTGGAAAGCCAGGGGCACGTAGCCCGCACCGGGTGCATTGAGGTTCTCGTCCTCGCCGCGCTCGGGGTGCATACGGTAGAAACCGCCCACCACGTAACGATCCATCATGTAGACCACGGGCTCGGCCACGGCGTTGTGCATGCGCTCATAGGTCAGCACCCCCTCCTGCACGATGACGTCGTGCACGGTCTGACCGTCCTTGATGACGCCCATCTTGTTGCGGCTCTTGCGCGGCAGCGCGGCCAGCTCCTTGGCATCGCGCACGGTCATCACGCCCATGCCGTATGTGCCGTTGTCGGCCTTGACCACGGCAAACGGCTTTTCCTTGATGCCGTATTCCTTGTACTTGCGGCGCACCTTGGAGAGGATCACGTCCACCTGCTCGGCCAGGGCCTCCATGCCCGTGCCTTCGGCAAAGTCGATGTTCTCCACATGACCGAACAAGGGGTTGATCAGCCAGGGGTCGATGCCCAGAAGCTTGCCGAAGCGCTTGCCGACTTCCTCATAGCTCTGGAAGTGACGACTCTTGCGGCGCACATTCCAGCCTGCATGCAGCGGCGGCAGCAGGTATTGCTCGTAGAGCTCCTCGATGATGCCGGGCACGCCGGTGGAGAGGTCATTGTTGAGCAAAATGGTGCAGGGGTCGAAATCCTTGAGGCCCAGACGGCGCTTGCTGCGGATCACCGGCTCCAGCTTGATCTCGTCGCCAAGCGGCAGCGTGATGGACAGCGTCTTCTTGATCTCGGGGCTGATGGAGCCGATGCGCACATTGAGACCAGCCATGCTGAAGATGCGCTTGAGCTGCAGCACGCTGGCCAGATAGTGGGTGTTGCGTGTGTGGTTCTCGGGGATGATGAGCAGATTGCGCGCCTCGGGGCATATCTTTTCGATAGCAGCCATCGCGGCCTGGACAGCAAGTGGCAGCATTTCATCGGTCAGGTTGTTCCAGCCGCCTGGAAACAGGTTGGTATCCACCGGTGCCAGCTTGAAACCCGCATTACGAATGTCCACCGAACAGTAGAACGGCGGCGTGTGCTCCATCCATTCCAGGCGGAACCAACGCTCAATGGCAGGCATGGAGTCGAGAATGCGCTGCTCAAGTTCGTTAATGGGGCCGGTCAAAGCCGTGACGAGATGTGGAACCATAAATACCCTCAGGAGACGATGGTGGGGGGCAATTGTAGAGATTGAAGCATGAGATAGGTGTTTTCCCCAGTCTTTGTTTCAACGACGCCAGAACGCCGGTGACAGCAAAGCCATGAAACTCAGTATCTCGAGCCGCCCCAACAGCATGCCCAGAGTACACACCCAGATCTGGAAATCCGTCAACACCGTGTAGTTGGATGATGGGCCAACCGCGCCCAGTCCCGGCCCCATGCAGTGCACGCTGGCCAGCACGGCAGAGAACGCGGTCAGAGGGTCGAGATCGGTCAGCAGCAACACCATGCTCAGCACAATGACGGTGGCACCGTAAACCAGCATGTAGGCCAGCACCGAAAAAATCATCGGGTTATCTACCACCGCATCGCCCAGCCGCACCGGCTGCACGGCCCGCGGATGCACCAGACGCGTCATCTCGCGCCTGGCCTGCTTGACCAGAATCAGCATTCGCACCATCTTGATGCCGCCACCTGTCGAGCCCGCGCTGGTGGCAACCCCCGACAGCAGCAACAACAGAACGGGAATGAACACCGGCCAGGACAGATAGTCCGTGGTGGAAAAGCCGGTGGTCGTGGCGACCGAGACGGTATGGAACATGCCGTTGCGCAAGGCATCCAGCGGCCCATAAACCCCCTTGACCCAGAGCAGCAGCGCCACCAGCAGGCCCGAGCCCAGCAGCACGCCGATCGTGGCACGCATTTCAGGATCGCGCATAAAGCTATCGATGCGCCCCTTGCGCATGGCCACGAAGTACAGCGCAAAGTTGCAACTAGCCAATAGCATGAACAGCAGGGCCGCGGCTTCCAGCAGCGGCGAGTTGAAATAAGCAAAGCTGGCGTCGTGCGACGACAGCCCGCCCAGACTCACCGTGGCGAACATATGCATCAGCGCATCCAGGGGCTGCATGCCGCAGACCCAGAAGGCCAGAAAACAGCCAATGGAGAACAGCGCGTATACGCCCCACAGGCCCTTGGCCGTTTCGGTAATGCGCGGTGTGAGCTTGGTGTCCTTGACCGGGCCGGCGGCCTCCGCCCTGAAAAGCTGAGCACCACCGACACCCAGCAGCGGCAGCACGGCCACGGCAAGAATCAGAATCCCCATGCCGCCCATCCATTGCATGAAGGTACGCCAGACATTGATGGACACCGGCAGCTTATCCAGACCGCTGAGCACCGTGGCCCCGGTTGTCGTCAGGCCCGAGACGGCCTCGAAGTAGGCATGGGTGAGACTGATGGAAATGCCCACCCGGTTCAGCCCCATCACCAGGGGCACCATGGCGCACAGCGGCAGCACCACCCAGACCAGCGTCACCAGAATCACCCCGTGGCGCGGCTGCAGATCCTGCTTGTAGCGGTGCAGACCACCCCATAGCAGCAGCCCCACGCCAACCGTCAGTCCGATCGACCAGGGATAGATGCGCCAGATGCCATCCTGCGTGAACCAGGAGATGCCGAAAGGCAGCAACATGGCGCCGGCAAACATGATCATCAGCATGCCCAGCACACGCAGGACAGGAAGCAGGTCTTTCATGTGTGCAGCTTAGAAAAAGGTGGCGCTGACGCGGAACAGATTTTCCACGTTGCGCACCAGTCGCTTGTTGGGCAGAAAGAACACCACATGGTCGCCGGATTCGATCACGGTATGGCTGCGCGGAATGATGACCTCGGTTTCCAATGCCGTGCCCGCCACTTCCTCACAGGTCTTGCCTTCTGGAATTCCGCGCACGATGAGGCCGATGTGAACCTCCTCGGGCAGACGCAGCTCTTCCACCTTGCGCCCCACTACGCGCGAACTTTTGCGGTCGCCGCGCGCCACGATCTCCAGTGCCTCGGCCACACCGCGGCGCAGACTGTGCACGGCCTGCACGTCGCCGCGGCGCACATAGGCCAGGAACTCGCCCAACATGGCCTGCGCCGGCGACAGCGCGATATCGATCTGCGTGCCGTGCATCAGGTCCGCATAGGCGCGGCGATTGATCAGCGACAGCACGCGGCGCGCGCCCATGCGCTTGGCCAGCAGACTGGACATGATGTTGTCCTCGTCGTCGTCCGTCAGCGCGAGGAACAGATCCACCTCCTCGATGCCCTCTTCCTCCAGCAAGGCCTCATCGGTGGCATCGCCTTCCAGCACCAGCACTTCGGCAGGCAGCACCGACGACAGGCCCAGGCATTGCTGGGCATTGGACTCGACGATCTTGACGTGAAAGCGCCCGGGCGTCTGCGCCAGCTTCCTGGCCAGCCGCAGGCTGACCTGGCCGCCGCCCGCAATCATGATGCGAAACACCGGGCGGCTCGGACGCCCCTCGGGCAGATTGATGGCCTTGAGAGCCTCGGATACATGCTCGGTCGCGGCCAGCATGAAGACTTCGTCGCCGGGTTCTATGCGCGTAGCCCCGTCGCAGCGCACAAACCGGTCGGGCTCGTCCATGAAGCGGCGGTAAATCGCCACGATGCGCATGGCCAACTCAGGCATGCGCTCGCGCACCTGAGCGATCTGCAGACCCACGGCAGGCGCGCCGGCGCGCGCGCGCACCGAGGCCAAGGCAGCTCGTCCGCCCGCAAAGGCGCGAACCTGCATGGCTTCCGGGTATTCGATGAGCTTGCGGATGTAATGGGTGACCGATTCCTCGGGACAGATGATGCGATCGACCGCAAAACCCTCTTTGCCCAGCACCGGGTCATCCACCGCAAAGCTGGACGAGCGCACTCGCGCAATGCGGGTCGGAATGTCGAACACGGCCTGGGCAATCTTGCAGCAGACCAGGTTGGTCTCGTCCATGGAGGCGCAGGCGATCAGCAGGTCGGTATCCTTGGCGCCCGCCTCGGCCAGGACCTGGGGATCGATGCCGTTGCCGACCACGCCGCGCAGGTCGAAGCGCGACTCCAACTCGCGCAATGCGCGCGCATCCGTGTCGATGACGGTGATTCCGTTTTGCTCGGACACCAGACTTTCGGCCACACTCTGGCCTACGCGCCCGGCACCCAGAATAATGATTTTCATGGTGTTATGGAAAGGGATCCAAGCTGCGGCATTGAGTCATATCCGGAAAAGACCGCGCCTGCGGCTTCTGCGGCAGACGGATTTCAGGAACGGATTTCGCCGTCGCCCAAGACCACGTATTTGAGCGAAGTCAGGCCCTCGATGCCTACCGGTCCGCGCGCATGGAACTTGTCGGTGCTGATGCCGATCTCGGCGCCGAGTCCGAACTCGAAGCCATCGGCAAAGCGGGTGCTGGTATTGACCATGACGCTGGCCGAATCGACCTCGCGCAGGAATTTCTGTGCGTGCAGGTGATTGGTCGTCAGAATCGACTCCGTATGGTGGCTGGAGTACTTGTTGATGTGGGCAATGGCCTCGTCCACACCATCCACCAGCTTCACGCTGATGATGGGCGCCAGGTATTCCTCGTACCAGTCCTGCTCCACCGCCTGGGCCAGCTTGGCATCCTTGACGGTCTGCAAGATGGCCAGCGCCTCGGCATCGCAGCGCATCTCCACGCCCTTGGCGGCATAGACGGCACCGATCCTGGGCAGGAACTCTGCAGCCACGGCGCGCGCCACCAGCAGGCTTTCGCTGGCGTTGCAGGGGCTGTACTTGTTGGTCTTGGCGTTGTCGGTCACCTTCACGGCCATGGCGATGTCGCAGGGGTCATCCACATAGGTGTGGCAATTGCCGTCCAGATGCTTGATGACGGGCACCTTGGCTTCGCGGCTGATGCGCTCGATCAGGCCCTTGCCGCCACGGGGAATAATGACGTCCACATAGTCGGGCATGGTGATGAGCTGGCCCACGGCGTCGCGGTCGGTGGTCTCCACGAGCTTGACACCGTCTTCGGGCAGACCAGCCTCGGCCAGCGCCTGGGCCACCAGCCTGGCCAGCGCCTTGTTGGAGTCAATCGCCTCCGAGCCGCCACGCAAGATGCAGGCATTGCCGCTCTTGATCGAGAGGCTGGCCGCTTCGATGGTCACATTCGGGCGGCTTTCATAAATCATGCCGAACACGCCCAGGGGCACACGCATCTGGCCCACGCGGATACCGCTGGGCATTTGCTTGAGGCCACTGATCTCGCCAATCACATCGGGCATGGCAGCCAGCTGCTCGCAGCCTTCGGCGCAGGTCTCCAGCACCTTGGGCGTCAGTCGCAGCCTGTCGACCATGGGCGCCGACAGGCCATTGGCCACGGCACGCTCCAGATCGCGGGCATTGTCGATCTGCAGCGGCTCGACGTTCTCGCGCAGCAGACGGGCCAGCGCCTTGAGTGCTTTGTTTTTAGTAGCTGCAGACGCACGCGCCATCAGCGCAGAGGCAGCTTTTGCCTGTACACCGAGGTTGTGCATGTATTCGACGGTATTGAGCGCGTTCATGGCGTGATTTTCGCCGAGATAAGCAAGTTGCGCAGACAAGCCCGACCATGAGGGGGTTTATGACCCTTCGGACACCTACACTCGGCCTCTGAATCGCAAGGAGACTTATGAGCCACAACACCACCGCGCTGCAGGAAAGCGCCCACCAGCTCCAGCAACTGCGCAGCGGATTCGAGCAGCTCGCCCACTCGCAGATCAGCGCCAGCGCCCTCGGCCAGCAGGCACGCGCAGCAACCACATTGCTGCAGGCACTGCCGCCGCGCTATGGCGAGGTGCTGCTCAACCTGCTGGACCGGCTCGAATCCAGCGCGCTGTTCACCGAGGAAAGCTGCTCCTTCAGCCAGAAGGATCTGCTGGACAATCTGCGCATGTGGGCCGACAAGGCCCAAGCCCAGCTCGCGGCTAACCCCGGCTGAGCCGAAAATTAGCGCCCGGCCTGGGCCAACTGCATGGCCAGCTGCCGCAGGGCCTGCCAGCTGTCGCGCGGCCAGCCCTCGCTGGGCAAGCCTTTGACAATGCCATCCACGGCATGGGCAGCCTGCAGCAAATCGGCCGCGCGCGCATCACTGACACGCGGCAGCAGCCGCTCCATCAGCCTCTCCTTGGGGCCCCAGATGCGATTTTCGCGCAGCGCCATGGGCAGAGGCTTGCCGCCCGCCATGGCATCCTTCACGCGCTTGATGTTGCGAATGTCCTCGGCCAGTGCCCAATGCACCAGCACCTCGGCCTCGCCTTCGGCCTGCAGGCCGTCCAGCATGCGTATGCTGCGCGCCACCTGGCCCGAGAGCACGGCCTCGGACAGCTTGAACACGTCATAGCGCGCCACATTGAGCACGGCCTGCTCCACCTGTGCCAGACTCAGCTCGCCCTCGGGGTGGAGCAGGGCCAGTTTCTGAATTTCCTGATGCGCGGCCAGCAGATTGCCTTCCACGCGGTCGGCAAAGAACTGCAGCGTACGCTGGCCCTCTTCACCTGCCGCCACACGCTGATTCTGCAGCGCCAGACGCTGGGCAATCCAGTGCGGCAGCGCACCGCGCTCCACCGGGTCGACCTGGATCGAGACACCGTTGCCGTCCAGCGCCCCAAACCAGGCCCCGGTCTTGGTGGCCTTGTCCAGGCGCGGCAGACTGATCAGCGTCAGCGTGCTGTCGTTTCCCTGGGCACTGCTGGCCAGTTGCTGCAGCGCAGCACTGCCGTCCTTGCCGGGTTTTCCGCTGGGGATGCGAATTTCCAGAATCTGCTTGTCCGCAAACAGGCTCAGGCTGCCACCTGCCGCCAGCACGCCGCTCCAGTCAAAGTGCGCGCCCATGACGGTATAGCTGCTGCGCTCGGTATAGCCCTGAGCACGCGCTGCTGCACGAATCGCATCGGCCGCTTCCTGCTGCTGCAACGGCTCGTCGCCATGCAGCACATAGAGCGAGCGCAAGCCCTTGGCCAGATGGGAGGAAAGCTGGTTCAGCGCAAGCTGCATGGACAATGGTTTTCTATAAAAAATATCTGAAACGCCCTGATTTCAAGCGCCTGCAGCTATCAAATTCACCTGGGTACGCTGACGACTCGCGGCCTCCGCTCGGGGGCGGCACAAGCGCCGCCCCGCCGCGCAGCGACTCAGGCAATGGCTTACGACACCTGCATGCTCTTCACTGCGCCGAGGCGGCGAATGATCTGCTGGACGATGTCGTTGCGCATATCCTTGTTCAGCATTTCCTCTTCTGCAGCTTTAGACAAGGCATTGGTTTCGTTATAGGTCACGTTGCGGATCTGGCGAATTTCGACCGGCTCGATCAGCGCATCGCCGCCGGACGTGCGCAGCGAGAAGCGCACAATCAGGCGCAGCTCGATTTCACGCACCTGGCCGGCCACGTTGGAGCCGATGATCACGCGCTGGGCCTGCTCGCTGATGATCTGGCAGATCACTTCGGCCGTATCGGGCGAAGCCGGGTCCTTGATCACTGTCAGCTTGTCGCTGGCCGACTCCAGACTGCGACGCAGCAAAGTGCCCACGGGCGCACCACGCCCCGCCTGCACGTAAATGGAGCGAAACACAAAATCCGGCGCACCGCGCAGGCGAAAGCCGCAGGCTCCCAGCAAAGGCGTCAAGGCCATCGCGGCCAGCAGCGTACGTTTTTGCATCAACTGTCCTTTTATCTTCAACCCGAGCAGCGAATTCGCCGCCCCGCTGCGAGCACCGCCTCTTGCACCAGGGATAGCAAGCAAGGGCAGCCCCGCAGCGAGGCTATCGTCCCCCTTGGGGGAAGGCGCGAAGCGCCTCAGGGGGAGTTATTTACACCACGATATTCACCAGACGACCCGGCACCACGATGATCTTCTTGGGCTCGCGGCCTTCGGCAAACTTCTGGTACTCCTCATTGGCCAGCGCCGCAGCCTCGATGGCCGCCTTGTCGGCTGTGGCGGACACCAGGATCGCACCGCGCAGCTTGCCGTTGACCTGCAGTACCAGCGAGATCTCGTCCTGCACCAGAGCCTTGGGGTCGACCTGCGGCCAGGGTGCGTCGAGCAGATCGCCCAGGTGGTTGGCATAGCCCAGCTCGCTCCACAGCACATGCGCCAGGTGGGGCGTTGCAGGGTAGAGCACACGCAGCAGAATGCCGAAGCCTTCGATCAGCGCCACCTTGGCACCGGTGTCATCCAGGGACTTGAAGTCTTCCAGCGCATTGATCATCTTCATCGCGCCGGAAACCACGGTGTTGTACTGCATGCGCGAGTAGTCGTACTCGACCTGCTTGAGCACGTTGTGGATTTCCAGACGCAGGGCCTTGGCCGCCTTGCCGAATTCCACATCGTCCAGCGACTTGGCACCGGCCACGCCCTGCACCGCGGAAGCCATGTCCATGCCTGTCAGCTTGGCGCCGAAGTTGTAGACGCGACGCAGGAAGCGATAGCTGCCTTCCACGGCGGCGTCGTTCCACTCCAGCGTCAGCTCGGGCGGCGACGTGAACATGGTGTACAGACGTGCGGTGTCGGCGCCGTACTTTTCGATCAGATCCTGCGGGTCCACGCCATTGTTCTTGGACTTGGACATGGTGCCCACGCCCTCGTAGTCGATGGCGGTGCCCACGGGCAGCAGGCCGTCGGCGCTGTCCACTTCGACCTTCAGCTTGGCGCCGATGATCTTGCCGGAGTCGTCGAACACATGCTCCACATCCTTGGGCCAGAAGTATTCCTTGGCGCCCTTGGCCGTGCGACGGCTGTAGATGTGATTGAGCACCATGCCCTGCGTCAGCAGCTTGGTGAAGGGCTCGTCGATCTTGACCAGGCCCAGGTCGCGCATGACCTTGGTCCAGAAGCGCGCGTACAGCAGGTGCAGGATGGCGTGTTCCACGCCACCGATGTACTGGTCCATGGGCATCCAGTAGTCGGCGCCATCGGCCACCATCTGCTCGCTGTTCTTGGCGTCGCAGTAGCGCATGAAGTACCAGGACGAATCCACAAAGGTGTCCATGGTGTCGGTTTCACGGCGGGCAGACTTGCCGCAGCAGGGACAAACCACGCCGGCGTGGAAGGCCTCGGACTTGACCAGTGGATTGCCGGAGCCATCAGGCACCAGATCCTGGGGCAGGACCACGGGCAGGTCCTTCTCGGGCACGGGCTGAGGGCCGCAATCGGCGCAATGAATGATGGGGATGGGGGTGCCCCAGTAGCGCTGACGGCTGATACCCCAGTCGCGCAGACGCCAGGTGGTCTTGAGCTCGCCCAGGCCCTTGTCGCCCACGATCTTGGCCACGGCCTGCACCGCATCCTTGTGGTTCAGACCGTCGAGATCGCCGGAGTTGATCAGTACGCCGCGCTCCTTGTCGCCATACCAGTCGCTCCACTGCTTGTCGTCATAAGCGGCCTGGCCTTCCACGGCCACTACCTGCTTGATGGGCAGGCCGTACTTGTTGGCGAAGGCGAAATCGCGTTCGTCGTGGGCGGGCACGCCCATCACGGCGCCGTCGCCATAGCTCATCAGCACATAGTTGCCAATCCACACCTCGACCTGTGCGCCGGTGATGGGATGGGTGACGAACAGGCCCGTGGGCTTGCCTTCCTTTTCCTTGACGGCCAGTTCGGCCTCTGTCGTGCCACCCTTTTTGCATTCTTCAATGAAGGCAGCCAGTTCGGGCTTGTCGGCAGCGGCATGCAGTGCCAGGGGATGCTCAGGCGCCACGGCGCAGAAGGTCACGCCCATGATGGTGTCGGCACGCGTGGTGAAGACATACATCTTGCCGTCCTGGATCAGCTGGCCGTCAGTCCCCTTGATGTCATGGGTGAACGCAAAGCGCACGCCCGCAGACTTGCCGATCCAGTTTTCCTGCATCAGGCGCACCTTGTCGGGCCAGCCGTTCAGAGTGGCCTTCTCGTTGCCGACCTGCACATGGTCGAGCAGCTCCTGGGCGTAGTTGGTGATGGCCAGGTAGTAACCAGGGATCTCGCGCTTTTCCACCAGAGCGCCAGTGCGCCAGCCGCGGCCGTCGATGACCTGCTCGTTGGCCAGCACGGTCTGATCCACCGGGTCCCAGTTCACCACCTGGGTCTTGCGATAGGCAATGCCTTTTTCCAGCATCTTGAGGAACAGCCACTGGTTCCACTTGTAGTACTCGGGGTCGCAGGTGGCGACCTCGCGGCTCCAGTCGATGGCCAGGCCCATGGCCTGCATCTGCTTTTTCATGTACGCGATGTTCTCGTACGTCCACTTGGCAGGCGGCACCTTGTTCTTCAGCGCAGCGTTCTCGGCAGGCAGTCCGAAGGCGTCCCAGCCCATGGGCATGAGGACGTTGTAGCCCTTCATGCGCAGCTGGCGCGTGAGCATGTCGTTGATGGTGTAGTTGCGCACATGCCCCATGTGCAGCTTGCCGCTGGGATAGGGCAGCATGGAGCAGGCGTAGTACTTGGGCTTGCTGCCGTCTTCGGTGACGCGGTAGGCGTCCTTGGCTTGCCAGTGGTCTTGCGCGGCGCGCTCGACCTCGATGTGGTTGAATTTTTCTTGCATGGTGCAGTGCAGTGGCCGCCAGCCCCACTTGGGACCCGGCAAGGTAGAAATCTGAAATCAGCAGGGATTTTAGGCTGCCCGACCGCTTGCGCCGTTTTAGCCCCGCATGACCGCAGAACCCGCTGCGCCATCCCTGCGGCCTTCCTGCACACCACGCTGGGAAATACGGCTTTGCGTAAGCTAGTGGTTGTTCACACATTGCTGAACTTTTTGCACGCCTGCCGGTCTGACCGGCCTGTTTCCGTGCCCGACGCCATCGCCTGCCTTCTGCCCGAAGTTGCCAGACTTGCGCTCCTGCCCCGGTCCATTCTTCTGAGGAGCTGCTCTTGCTTTCCCGCTGGTCTTTTGTTTCTGACTGGAATCCCGCCATGCAAATGCTGGCCTCGCTCTGCGTCCTGGCCCTGACCGCTCTTGTGGCCGGCTGGCTGACCCAGTGGCTGGGGCTCAAGGTCTTTCGCCGTATGCGCGACACCCTCAGGACCGGCTGGGCCCAGATCCTCATGCACGACAAGGTGCTGCGCCGCCTGGCCAAGGTCGTGCCCTCTCTGATCGTGCAGTTCGGCGTCCAGGGAGTGCCGCATCTGGAGCCGCGCTGGACCACGCTGATCACCAATGTGGCGGTGGCCTTCACGCTCTACCACCTGGCACGCGTGCTGTGCGATCTGCTCAATGCCACGAACGAGGCCCATGAACGCGACGAGGCACGCAAGGCAGCCGTCCAGACCCACTCCATCAAGAGCTATGTGCAACTGGGAAAGCTGCTGGTCTGCAGCTTTGCCGTGGTGCTCATCGTGGCCACGCTGATGGACCGCTCGCCCCTGCTGCTGCTCTCGGGCCTGGGCGCCATGTCGGCCGTGCTGATGCTGGTGTTCAAGGACACCATCCTCTCCTTTGTCGCAGGCGTTCAGCTCGGCAGCAACGACATGCTGCGCGTGGGCGACTGGATAGAGATGCCCCAGGTCGGCGCCGATGGCTTCGTGACCGATATCGCGCTCAATACCGTCAAGGTGCAGAACTGGGACAAGACCATCACCACCATCCCCACCTGGCGGCTGATGACGGACAGCTTCAAGAACTGGCGCGGCATGTTCGACTCGGGCGGACGCCGCATCATGCGCTCGCTGAACCTGGACGCCAACACCGTGCATCTGCTCTCGCCCGAGGAGCGCGCCGGCATGGGCCATATCGCCCTGCTGCAACCCTACTGGAGTGAACGCGACGGCCTGCAGGCCATGCCGGGCGCGGCCGAGGCCGCCATGCCAACCCAGGCCATCGCCGCCCACCAGGTGACGAATCTGGCCGCCTTCAAGGCCTATGCCTACGCCTATCTCATGGGCCACCCGCGCATTGGCAAAGGCCCGGGCATGTTCCTCATGGTGCGCACCATGGAGACATCGCCCACGGGGCTGCCGCTGCAGCTGTTCTGCTACACCAACACCACCGTCTGGGTGGAGTACGAAGGCATACAGGGCGAGATCTTCGACCATCTGATCGGCGTGCTGCCACAGTTCGGGCTGACGCTGTACCAGCGTTCGTCGGACTACGGCACGCACTATCCGCCCGCCCGTACCGATGTAGTAGCCCGTTAATACCCGCGGCGCCGCTTGCCTGTCCACAATGGTTTGACACTTCAACAGGAGACTGACCATGGCAGGCAAGAAGATTTTGATGATTTGCGGCGACTACTGCGAGGACTATGAAACCATGGTCCCGTTCCAGGCCCTGCTGGCCGTGGGCCATACCGTGCACGCCGTCTGCCCCGACAAAAAGGCCGGCGACCAGATCAAGACCGCCATCCACGACTTCGAAGGCGCACAGACCTATAGCGAAAAGCCCGGCCACAACTTCACGCTCAACGCCACGTTTGCCGATGTGAAGCCCGAGCAGTACGACGCACTGGTCATCCCCGGCGGCCGCGGCCCCGAGTATCTGCGCGGCTATGAAAGCGTGCGCGCGGCCGTACGTCACTTCTTCGACACCAACAAGCCCGTGGCCGCCGTCTGCCACGGCGCGCAGTTGCTGGCCGGCGCCGGCGTGCTCAAGGGCCGCACCTGCTCGGCCTATCCCGCCTGCCGCGCCGAGGTGGAGCTGGCCGGCGGCAGCTATGCCGACATTCCCGTCGACCAGGCCCATACCGAAGGCAATCTGGTCAGCGCCCCGGCATGGCCCGCCCATCCGGCCTGGATCGCCCAGTTTCTCGCGCTGCTGGGCACGAAGATTTCACACTGAAATCGGCCTCCAGCGCTCTCCTATCAAGCGCAGCAAGCTATCAATTCAAGAGTTCTCCTCTTGACGCCGCAGTCACCGGGCCACACCATGGCCCGGTTTTGTTTTGGAGAGTCGCGCCATGTGCCAGGTCTTTATCAGCGCCGATCCCCAGCTCTGGGCCCACCGTGCCCGCTCTATCCGGCTGCATGGAGTCGCCACCAGCATCCGGCTGGAAAACCTGTTCTGGCAGGTACTCGAAGAGATCGCCGCGCGGGACGGCTATACCGTGCCCCAGCTCTGCACCAAGCTCTACGACGAACTGCTGGCCGAGCGCAAAGCGGTGGACAACTTCAGCTCTTTTCTGCGCGTGTGCTGCACCCGCTATCTGGCGTTGCAGCTGTCGGGCGATATTCCGCAGGACATGGGCATACCGATTCGCTCGCTGGGCAATGCCTCGTCACCCCAGTCCGCCGGCCCGCAACTGACACACTGAGGCTCAGCCCAGATATACGGCCTCGAACCGAAGCAGCACACGCCCCTCGGCATCGCTGAGCACCAGTTTCTGCCCCTGCACGGCGTAGCTGCGGACCTGGGCCAGGGTTGCCAGCAGCAGCTGCTCCCGGCGCATACCCTGCACACAGGCCATGCGGGTGCCGCCCACGGCCGAAAAACGCAGCCAACGCCCGTCCAGGCTGTAGCTGCCGCGCAGGCGATTGCAGCCGCCCGCGCCATGAAAACGGCCGCTGCCGGTCTCCAGCACCAGATGCGGCTCGGGCTGATTGTCATAGGCGCTGACATGCGGGCCGTCACCCAGCTGCACCAGCTTCCAATAGGTATTGAGCAGCGGTGCGGGCTCTGCGGTCATGGCCTCGGATTCGCTCACGCCTGCGGATGGCTGGACCTCGGCCGCACAGCCCGTCAGCGCCCACAGCATCCCCAGAGCAGCCAGCGCCGGGCGAAGAAAGCCGCCGAAAGTAGATGTGACATGCATGGCCAAACGTATCGATAGATAAAACAGCCTGAAACGCTTATTGCAAAAGCGCTGGCTTCTTCTTAAGGAAGCTTTACATACCAGGAGCACCTGGCAATCCCGCATAGTAATGACCGGCGGTCATGCCGCCATCCACGACGATTTCTGCACCCGCCATATAGGAGGACTCGTCGCTGGCCAGAAACAGCGTGGCCGCCGCCACTTCAGCAGGATCGCCCACGCGCTGCAGCGCGATGTTGGCAAAGCCTTGATTGACCTCTTCACGCGCGCGCTGGCCAGGGTTGCCCATGGCGGTGTCTACGCCGCCCGGGTGCACGGAATTCACGCGCACGCCGCGATGACCGAGCTCCATGGCCGCCACCTTGGTCAGTCCGCGCACACCCCATTTGCTCGAGGCATAGGCCGCCAGGCCATTCGCGCCCTTCATGCCATCGACGGAAGAGAGGTTGATGATAGAGCCGCGCCCACGCTCGATCATGCCCGGAGCCACGGCCTTGATACCCAGGAATTCGCCCACCAGATTGACCTTGAGCACGCGTTCGTAGTCCGCCAGCGAAGTATCGAGCAAGGTCCGGAACATCAGCACGCCCGCGTTGTTGACCAGCACATCAATGGCGCCAAGATCCTGCTGCGCCTGCTCCATCAGCCCGGCCCAGGATTCCTCGCTCGTCACATCATGGTGATAAAAGCGCGCGGCATCGCCAAGCTCGGCGGCCAGCGCCTGGCCTTCAACATCCAGCATATCGGCCACCGCAACCTTGGCGCCCTCCTGCACAAACAGGCGGCAGGTAGCCGCCCCCATGCCACGCGCACCGCCGGTGATGATGGCGACCTTGCCAGCCAATCGGTTCATGGATATGCCTCCTCGGTGGCAAGCCGGCATCTCGTTGCGCCGCTGCCTTGTCATGAATGAAAAGCCCGCAGCCTTGTGCGGCGCAGGCTTTTTGATTATTGCGGCACAAGGCCGCGCGACACCGGGAAAATACAGCGGGGAAATGCTTAGGCCAAATAGGGCTGGACATTCACGTCCACCTGCCCATCCAGGCGCACAAAGCCGCAGGCGGCGGCATTGCTGCAGCACCAGGCGACCTGCCTGCCCGGCCAGTGGCTCGCGCTGCAGAGCAGCTTGCGCAGCGGCCACATTCCGGCACCTTATCGTGGGCCTGGCAAGCGCAAGCACCGAAGGCCCGCCCGCCAGCCCTAGAAGTGCGGCGAGCGCAACACGCCCAGCCGCACCGTCAACAGCAGCGCCAGCCCCAGATACAAAAACAGGCCATTAAAGGCCACTGAAAAGATCTGATCCATCACGACTCTCACTCAACGCAAGCAGCAAAAACTGGCGTGCTCCATGCGCGTACCCGCCGCCGCGCAGCGAAGCTGTCGTCCCCCTCCCATAGCGCGAAGCGCGTAGAGAGAGGGGCGCCCGGCCAGGGGGAAGGCGCGGGGCCGCCCAGGCAAAGCGCCTCAGGGGGAGCCTTCAATTCAGCGCCATGCTCAGCCTGCGGCGATAGCTGTTGACCAGCGCCGTCGCCTCGTCCTGCTCGGCGCTGTTCTTGCCCAGCAACTCGATGCCGCCGCTGGTCTTGCCGGGCACGGCGTCCTGCTTCTTGGGCTTGGGCGGGGTCAGCAGCTCCAGCACGCCGACAATGAGCTTGCGCGCCGCCTGATCGTTCCAGGTCTTGTCGCGCATGATGATTTCCAGCATTTCGTCCATGGCATCGGTCCACTGGCTGTGGGCCAGCAGCGCGCGCGCACGGCCAAAGCGGGCGTCGAAGTCGCGCTTGTTGGCGGCGATGGCGGCGTCGTACTTGGCCACGTCGGCATTGTCGTCCTGCACGGCGAATTCCAGCGCCTTGAGCCACTGGTTCAGCGCTTCGAAGCGCAGCGGCTGGGGAATGCGCTTGATGGGTTCGGCCAGCAGGGCCGCAGCTTCCTCGAAGCTGCCGGTAGCGATCAGCAGGCGCACATAGTCAAAGCGCGCATCGTCGTTGGCCGGGTCGGCCGCCAGCGCATCGGCCAGCTTCTGCAGCGCCGCCTGGGTGTCGCCGGACTCCAGCAGGGCCTGGGCTTCGTCGGCGTCAGCCTCGGCCGCCAGCTCGCCCTCGGAAGGCAGATGCTTGTCCAGGAACTCGCGCAGCTTGCCCTCGGGCTGGGCGCCCATGAAGCCGTCCACGGGCTTGCCGCCGATCATCAGCACGCAGGTCGGGATGGAGCGGATGCCGAACATGCTGGCCAGCTGCTGCTCCTGATCGGAGTCGATCTTGACCAGCTTGAAGCGACCTTCATAGGCGACTTCCAGCTTTTCCAGCACCGGACCCAGCGTCTTGCAGGGGCCGCACCAAGGCGCCCAGAAGTCCACCAGCACGGGCACGGCCATGGAGGCGGCTACGACTTCGGCTTCAAAATTCTCGAGGGTGACGTCAATCATGTGATTCCCAATGCTTGTGCGCTGCCACGCGGGCAGCGGCGCTGAAAAGTCTGCGAACCGGCCACTCCAGCAGAGTGCCCACCGCGCGATGCTGCGATTCTCCACGCAAATGCGCGAGCGCAAGCCATAGACCAGAACGGACCGGGTCTTTGCTACTCAGATGGGAGCAGTCTGCGCATGTTTCAAGGTCGATTCAAGGTGTTTTATGCCGACAATCGATGAACGGCATGCGCAAGCAGCTACGGTTTCAAGAGTAACCGCCCCGCAACCTCGCTCGCCCCTGGGCTATATTGCTTGCGAACCAAGGAGCGCAGACTTGATTGAAGTTTCACAACTGGTGTTTGAATATCCGGGCCACCGCGCCCTCGACGGCGTGAGCCTGTCCATCGCTGCGGGCAGCGTGACGGCACTCGTCGGCCCCAACGGCGCCGGCAAATCCACGCTGATGCGCTGCATCGCCGGCCTCGAGCAGCCGCTGTCTGGCCATATCCGTGTCAAAGGCCTGTCGGTCGAGGAGCAGCCGCGCGAGGTGCACCGCCACCTGGGCTATCTCTCGGATTTCTACGGCCTGTACGACCGGCTCAGCGTGATGCGCTGCCTGCAGTACTCGGCCCTGTCCATGGGCGTTGCGCCCGGTGATGTGGATGTCCGCGTACGGCAGGTGGCCCAGCAACTGGGCCTGACGGAGCTGCTGCACCGCCACCCGACCGAGCTCTCGCGCGGCCAGCGCCAGCGGGTGGCGATCGGCCAGGCCATCGTCCACCAGCCCGGCGTGCTGCTGCTCGACGAGCCGGCCAGCGGCCTGGATCCCGATGCGCGCAGCAGCCTCTCGACGCTGTTTCGCCAGCTTCAGGCCCAGGGCATGACGCTGATCGTCTCCAGCCACATCCTCAGCGAACTGGACGAGTACTGCACCCATATCCTGAGCATCCGCGACGGCCGCATCGAAAGCCATGAGGCACTGCAAAACGCCCACGGCCCGGGCCAGCCCGTCGCAGTTGGCCAGCAACCCCAGCTCTATACGCTGGAAGTGGCCATGGAGCAAAGCGAAGGCCTTGAGGCCCGCCTGCGTCAGGCCTTGCTGAGCACCTCGGTGCAGGACTTCGACACCACGGGCCGCCGCCCGATCCAGCTCTGGCTGCCGGCCGCCGCCAGCGCTCGCGCCCAATGGCTGGCCCAGCTGGTGCAGGCCGGCATTCCCGTCGCCGCGCTGTACCCGGTGCGCGAGCGGCTGCAGGACCGCTATGCCCGCACAGCCCAGGCCCGCGATACTGAAAGTCAGGAGCAAGCATGAGCCAACGCAACCCCGAATTCCAGCGCCAGCTCTGGCTGAACTGGCGCCCCTCGCTGCTGGCCTGGAGCCTGGGCCTGAGCCTGCTCATTCTGGCCCTGCCCTTCGCCCTGTCCTCTGCCAAGGGACTGCCCGGCACCCTGAGCATGACCGCCATTGCCGGCCTGTACCTGGCTGCCATCATCTATGGCAGCGTGCTGGCCGGGCGCAGCCTGGCCGAGGAAGCCAGCCAGAACACCTGGGACTGGCAACGTCTGTCCGTGCTCACGCCCTGGCAGATGGCCTGGGGAAAGCTGCTGGGCGCAACCTTGCCTGCCTGGCTCTATGTGCTGTGGTTTGCGCTGGCCGTAGCGGGTGTGACCCATTTCTGGGCGCTGGAGCCCCTGAAGTTGCAACACACGATTGGCCTGGCCGTGATCTGGGGCCTGGGCCTGCAGACCTGGGCCATGAACTCCGTGCTCATGAGCTGGGGACTGAGAGACAGGCCCATCAATCGCCGGCGAGCGGCACTGCTGCCTTTGCTGATCCTGTTCTTCGCCCCCGGCCCCTTTATCGACCATGTCTACAAAGGCATG
Organism: Comamonas testosteroni ATCC 11996; assembly: GCF_000241525.1. GTDB lineage: Bacteria > Pseudomonadota > Gammaproteobacteria > Burkholderiales > Burkholderiaceae_C > Comamonas > Comamonas testosteroni. The sequence goes on along the minus strand of NZ_AHIL01000002.1, from coordinate 515,817 downwards.
GTGGACGTCGACGCCGAGCCGGTGTTCTGGTGGGGCCTGAATGTGGGCGGCCTGGGGCTGGCCTATCTGGCCGGAACCCTGGTGCTGGGCCTGGGGCTACTGGCCCTGTGGCGCCAGCTTTGCACCCGGCTCGATGTACGCACCCTGCCCTGGGCCTGGCCTCTGGGCCTGGCGCTGACTGGATTTTTCGCAGCCGGCTCGCTCAATCTGGGCATTGCCGAATTTTTCAGCAGCACCGCCTGGATCGCGCTGATCGGCACCGCCTATGTCGCCCTGCAGCATATGGACCAGCATCTGCGCGCCTGGCGCCAGGTTCAATGGTCGGCCTCGCGCCAGCGCTGGCGCGAGGCGCTGGAGGCACTGCCGCTGTGGCCGGTCAGCCTGCTGCTGGGCTTTGCCATGGCCTTGCTGCTGCTGTTCGCCCCCCAGTCACTTGAGGCGGCCATCAGCGGCAAGCTCAACAGCTTTACCTTCTATCTGTGCCTGCATCTGCTGCGCGACTGCCTGCTGCTGACCGGCTTCGCCCTGCTGGCGGGCAAGCTCAAGTCCCCCCTGGCCTCGTTTGTCATCGCCTGGCTGATCCTCAACATCGCCGCGCCGCTGCTGGCCTATGGCATGGGCGGCCATACGGGTGCCATGTTTGTTCAGCCCGTGGTGGCCATGTGGATGAGCTCGCCGGACGGCATAGAGCAAGCCGGCGCCTGGCTCAGCTATGTGCCCTGGGCCTCTCTGAGCCTGCAGATCCTGGTCACGCTGGCCTGGGTCATCCATGTTTTCAGGGACCGCGTGCTGGGCTTTGCACGCGATAACGCGGCGGCCCACATTCGGGGGTCATAGTTGCTTTGCCCGGACGGCTATGCCCCACAGCCGGCCGGCAATGCAGCGAAACCGTAAAATCAGGGGTTCCACTAGGCCGGGCGGCAGCGCCCTGAAGAACATGAACCCCATCCAAGTTGGCGTGGTCATGGGTTCCAGCAGCGACTGGGACACCATGCAGCACGCAGTTGCCATCCTCCAGCAATTCGGTATCGCTTTTGAAGCGCAGGTCGTATCGGCCCACCGCATGCCGGACGACATGTTCCGCTTTGCCGAAGCTGCGGCCGACCGAGGCCTCAAGGCCATCATTGCAGGCGCCGGCGGTGCTGCCCACCTGCCCGGCATGATTGCCGCCAAGACCACCGTGCCGGTGCTGGGCGTGCCTGTGGCCAGCCGTCACCTGCAGGGTGTGGATTCGCTGCATTCCATCGTGCAGATGCCCAAGGGCGTGCCCGTGGCCACCTTTGCCATCGGCAATGCCGGTGCTGCCAATGCGGCCCTGTTTGCCGTGGCCCTGCTGGCAAATGAAGACGCAGAGCTGCGCAAAAAGCTCGAAGCCTTCCGCGCCGAGCAGACCGAAGCCGCCCGCAATATGACGCTGCCGGTGAACGCATGAGCAAAGACACCGATGTGATCCTGCCCGGCGCGACGCTGGGCGTGCTCGGCGGCGGTCAGCTGGGCCGCATGTTTGCCCATGCCGCACAGGCCATGGGCTATTTCACCGCCGTGCTGGACAAGGACGAGACCAGCCCCGCCGGCCTGGTCAGCCACCAGCATTTGCGCACCGGCTACGAAGACCCCCAGGGTCTGGCCGAGCTGGCCAGACTCTGCGCGGCCGTGACCACCGAGTTCGAGAACGTGCCCGCCGGCTCGCTGAACAAGCTGGCCGAGAGCCTGCCCGTATCGCCCGCCGGCTCGGCCGTGGCGATCGCCCAGGACCGCGCTGCCGAAAAAGCCCACTTCGTGAAGTGCGGCGTCCCCTGCGCCCCCTATGCCGTGATCGAGACGGCCGAGCAACTGGCGGCCGTCAACGATGCGCTGCTGCCCGGCATTCTCAAGACTGCACGCATGGGCTATGACGGCAAGGGCCAGATCCGCGTCAAGACCCGCGAGGAGCTGGTCAAGGCCTGGAGCGAGCTCAAGCAGGTGGCCTGCGTGCTCGAAAAAATGCTGCCGCTGGCGCATGAATGCTCGGTCATCGTGGCGCGCGGCCGCAATGGCGACATCGTCAACCTGCCCGTGCAGCGCAATCTGCACCGCGACGGCATTCTGGCCGTGACCGAGGTCTACGAAGGCAACGTGCCCGCAGCGCAGGCAGAGCAAGCGGTAGCCGCTGCAAAGTCCGTAGCTATCGGCCTCGACTACGTGGGCGTGCTCTGTGTGGAATTCTTTGTGCTGGACAACGGCCAGCTGGTGGTCAACGAGATCGCCCCGCGCCCGCACAACAGCGGCCACTACAGCCAGAACGCGATGGATGTGTCGCAGTTCGAGCTGCAAGTGCGCTGCATGACCAATCTGCCCCTGGTGCAGCCGCGCCAGCACAGCGCCACCGTCATGCTCAACCTGCTGGGCGATCTGTGGTTCAAGGACGGCGAAACCGCCAAGGCTCCGGCCTGGGATCAGATCCTGGCCCTGCCCGGTGCCCACCTGCATCTGTATGGCAAGGTCGATGCCAAGCCGGCCCGCAAGATGGGCCACTTGAACATCACCGCGGCCAGCCCCGAAAAAGCGCGTGAAACCGCTTTGAAGGCCGCTGAAATCCTCGGCATTGAAGCGTTCTGATAACACCCCCTGAGCGGCTTTGCCTAGGCGGCCCCGCCGCTTCCCCCTCTCTCGCTACGCGGGAGGGGGACGACGCCCTCGCTGCGGGGCGGCCCTTGCTCGGCGTCCTTCGCTGATGCTCTGCAAGCGCAAAAGCACCGCACAAACGGCGGCGCAGTGCATGAAAGAGGAATTGAAATGATCTTGGATGGAACGCTGGAAGCCTCGGTGCAAGCCGCTGCGGTTGCGCTGCAGCAAGGCCGGCTGCTGGGCCTGCCCACCGAGACGGTCTATGGGCTGGCCGCAGACAGCGACAACGACGCCGCCGTGGCGCAGATCTTTGCTGCCAAGGGCCGCCCGGCCAACCACCCGCTGATCGTGCATGTGGCCGACGCCGCCGCCATCACCCGCTACGCCAAGGAAGTCCCGGTCTTTGCCCAGCAACTGATCGACGCGTTCTGGCCCGGCCCGCTGACCCTGATCCTGCCGCGCCTGCCGCATGCCGCCAAGGCATCGACCGGCGGTCAGGACAGCGTGGGTCTGCGCTGCCCGTCCCACCCCGTGGCCCATGCGGTGCTGCAGGCCTGCCAGCAGCTCGATCCGCCAGTCTGGGGCGTCTCGGCCCCCAGCGCCAACAAGTTCGGCCGCGTCAGCCCCACCACGGCCGAGCATGTGGCCACCGAGTTTGGCGAGGAACTGCTGGTGCTCGATGGCGGTGCCTGCGAAGTGGGGATTGAGTCCACCATCGTCGACTGCACGCGCGGCGTGCCCGTGCTGCTGCGCCCCGGCGCCATCACGCGTGACGATATAGCGCACGCCTGCGGCCAGCGACCGCTCTCGAAAGAAGAGCTTTCTGCCAACACCCCGCGGGCGTCTGGCACGCTTTTGGCACACTATGCACCCAATGCCAAGGTGCGACTCATGGATGCCAGGCAGCTGCAATCGGCCCTCGATATTCTGGGCAGCGAGGGCAAGAATATTGCGGTCTATCACCGCAGCCCCTTGAAGTGCACGGCCAAAGGCATCGCGCTGCGGGCCATGCCCCAGCAAGCGCTGGCCACGGCCCGCGAACTGTTTGGCACGCTGCGCGACTTCGACGAAACCGGTGCCCAGCTGATCTGGATCGAAACCCCGCCCGACACTGCCGACTGGGAAGGCGTGCGCGACCGCCTGCAGCGTGCAGCGGCTGCGGGCTGAGAGGCCTCTTAGCTGATTTTTAAGTAAAGATACAAATTTTTATTCGTTTTCTTTATTAGACACCTTCTCTAACCTTGTTTGCTTCAACAGCAACTTCAAAGGTTAGAACCATGGGAACCCGTCGCGACGCGCTTGGAAAGCTTCTGTCCATCAGTGCTGCATCCCTGGGCTTGGCGGCTTGCTCGCGCTCCGACAACCAGGCCAGCAGCGAAACCACCCGCACGGCACAAAATGGCAAGGTCGTTCCCTTCAACTATCCCGATAACCCCTCTTTCGACCTGATCTATCTGGCCGACAGACTGGGCTACTTCGACGGGACCTCCACCCGCCCCAACTACGTGGGCAAGATTGCCGCCCCTCAGATCATTCCGCTGGTCGGCACGGGCGACATCCATTTCGGCTCGCGCATGGTGCCGCTGGTGATTTCGGCCATTGCGGCCGGAGCCGACATGAAGGTGATTGCCGCCGGCAGCAAGACGCTGCAGGAGGCACCGCATATGAAGTACTTCGTGCGCAAGGATTCAGGCATTCGCACGCCCAGGGATCTGGAAGGCAAGACCATAGGCTTCAACAGCTTCGGCGCCTGCGCCGAGTTTGTCTCCAAGACCTATTTCCGCGAGCACGGCGCCGATGTCAATAAGATCAACTTCCTGGTCGTTCCTGACAACCAGGGCGAGCAGGCCGTGATCGGCCGCAATGTGGATCTGGCCATCATCCACCCACCCCATTCCGGCGGTGCCGAGGCCAACCCCGAGCTGCAGCGTCTGTGGACCGACTACGACCTGGACCGCGGCCTGGGCGGCATGGCCCCCTACAGCGTCAACGGCAAGTTTGCGCGCGAGAACCCGCAGGCCGTGCGCGATGTGGTCACCGCCATCGCCAAGGCCGGCAACTGGGTCAACGCCAACACCGACGAAGCGCGCCGCTACACGGCCGAGCGCCTGGGCATGGAGCTCAAGCATGTGGAGCGCTATGCCTATGTGGACGACCAGATCATCACCGAGCCGCCCATCCAGTACTACATCGACGTGCTGGAGCGCGAAGGCAAGCTGCAGCCGGGCAAGGTGGCCGTCAAGGATGTGTACACCAACGAGTTCAACCCCTTTGCCAAGGGAGCGGCGACATGAGCACGGCCCTCGACGACTCTGGCTCCGCCATCAAGATCCGGGCACGCGATGTGCGCATGGATTTCGCCATTGCCGACGAGCGCGGCCGCAAGCAGCAGATCGCCGCCCTGCAGGACTTCAATCTCGATATCCGTGAAGGCGAGTTCTTCACCCTCCTCGGCCCTTCAGGCTGCGGCAAGTCCACGTTTCTCAATGTGCTGGCCGGGCTGGCGCGCAAGAGCGGCGGCAGCATCAGCATCGACGGCCAGCCGGCCAGCGGCATCAACCGCGAGCAGGGCGTGGTGTTCCAGGGCTATGCGCTGTTTCCGTGGCGCACCGTGCTTCAGAACATCGAGGTCGGGCTGGAGATCCGCAAGATTCCCAAACGCGAGCGCCGGGAGACTGCCGAGCAGTTTCTGCACCTGGTGGGCCTGGCCGGCTTCGGCCAGCGCTACCCGCACGAACTCTCGGGCGGGATGCGTCAGCGCGTGGCCATCGCCCGCTCCCTGGCCTATTCACCCAGCCTGCTGCTGATGGACGAACCGTTTGCCGCCCTGGATGCCCAGACACGCGAAATCCTGCAGTCCGAGCTGCTGCGCATCTGGGAGCAGCACAAGACCACCATCGTCTTCATCACCCACAGCCTCGATGAAGCCATCTATCTGTCGGACCGCATCGCCGTCATGACGCACCGACCCGGTCGCATCAAATCCGTTCTGGACATAGCGCTGCCGCGTCCGCGCCCCGCCGAGATACGCCACGCCCCGGCCTTTGTGCAGCTGCGCGAACAGGCCTGGGATGTGCTGCGCGACGAAGTCGCCTTTGCCAGCGGCCACCGCCAGCAACCGCTGGCACCGCTGCTGCCCACCGCCCCTGATTTCAGCCTGGCCTTGCGAGGATTTGCCATATGAGCCAACTGGCCGCACCCCCATCCCGGCGCCCCGCCAAGCCGGTGTCGCTGCTTTCCTCCCGGCAACTCGGGCTCCAATGGCTGGAGCGCTCGGCCTGCGTGCTGCTGTTCTTTGCCATCTGGGAATTCCTGCCGCGCGCGGGACTGGTCAATTCGGCCTTTCTCAGCCCGCCATCCGCGGTGCTGGCGGCCATCGTCCAACTGGCGCAGTCTGGCCAGCTGGGCAAACACGTGGCTGCCAGCCTGCAGCGCTCGCTGGCAGGGCTGATTCTGGCCGTCGTGGCAGGCGTGGCGCTGGGCCTGCTGATGGGCGTGGTGCGCCGCTTCGAAGCCTTTGTCGACCCCTTGCTGCAGCTGTTCCGCCAGGTCTCTGCCCTGGCGCTGTTTCCGGTCTTTCTGCTGTTCTTCGGCATCGGCGAGGCGTCCAAGATCGCCATCATCTTCTGGGCCGCCTTCTGGCCGGTGCTGCTCAACACCATCAGCGGCGTCAAGCAGGTGGAAAAGCTGCTGATTCATTCGGCGCTGTCCATGGGGGCCTCGCGCGGCTTCATCTTCTTCAAGGTCATCCTGCCGGCGGCGGCACCGTCCATCTTCACGGGCATCCGACTGGCGGGAGCCTATTCGATCACCGCGTTGGTCGCTGCCGAGATGATCGGCTCGCATGCAGGCCTGGGCTTTCTCACGCTGAACTCTCAGGAAATCTTCCAGATCCCCAGCATGTACGCGGGCATCGTGCTGCTGGCCATTCTGGGCCTGGCTCTCAACTATGGGCTGGCCTTGCTGGAAAAGCGCCTGACGCGCTGGCGCAGCGGACTGGAATTTCATGAGTAGCGCCACGCAATCCTGGCGACGCCTGGCGATTGCCGGCACCGCGCTGGCAGCCGCTGCCGCAGGGGCTGGCGTGCTGTGGCCGGCACTGCCGGATCTCGGCGGCACGGAGGCTGCAGGCCCGGTGCTGCAACAGGCCCGGCGCCAGGGCGTGCTCCATGTGGCCCTGCGCAGCTATGCACGCCCTTCCCTGCCCGGCGACCCCCTGCCGCCAGAGCCCGATGTCTACGACCAGGCCCTTGCAGACTGGCTGGGCCGGCAACTGGGCACCAGCGTCAAAATCGCCCCCGCAAGCGATGCAGACCTGGTGCTCGAAGGCATGGCGCCGCAGGACAGCCCGGCCACTGCCGATCGCCAGACCGGCGGCAGCTATATGCCGCAGAGCCTGCAACTGCTGGTGCTCAAGCAGCAGGCCTCCCTCTGGAGCCGCCATGCCCCCGGCCACTGGAGTTCCTGGCTGCCGCATGTGGCGCTAAAGGCCGCCCCCAAACCCACGGCCTGCGTCGCCACGGGTCAGGCCTCTGCCAGCACCTTGCAGGCCCAGGGCCTGCAGCCTCTTTTCGCGCCCTCCAGCGTTCATGCAGTCAGCGATTTCCTGGCCGGCAAATGCCATGTTCTGGCCGAGTCGCCCGAGGTCATCACGCGCCTGCTGCAACAGGACAGCTGGCGCTTCTACACCCGTCTGGGCAACCGCTTTCGCACCACGGATCAGGCCCATATCCGCCTGGCCAAGGCCGATGCGCAGTCCACCCGCTGGCTGCAGAACGCCGTCCAGCAGTGGCAGCGTAGCGGTCTGCAGCAACGTGCGCAGGACAACCGCGTCAGCACGATTGCTCTGGAAGCTTCCTTGCTGGAAGACGGTGCCATCTGCCACTGAGCTTCCGCCTCTTTTCCGCCCTCCACCTTCTTGACCATGTTCTCCAGTCACTTCAACGATGTACTCGGCGCCCTGGAAAAAACCGCCGTCGCGCGCGACCGCCAGGGCGGTCATGCGGCAGCGGAAAAAGCCTTGCTGCGCGATGCCGGCCTGCTGCGCCTGGCGATTCCCCGCGAGCATGGCGGCGATGCCCTGAACTGGCCCGACATCTACCGCCATGTCCGGGCCCTGGCCGCAGTCGACAGCGCCCTGGCCCATGTGCTGGCGTTTCACCAGCTCCAGGTCGCCACCGTGCTGATCTATGGCTCGCGCCAGCAGCAGCGCCTCTGGCTGCGCCGCACCATCGACGAGAAGGGCTGGTGGGGCAATGCACTGAACCCGCGCGACACGCGTCTGCAGGCCCTGCCCCGCAGCTCGGAGCTGGCCGGCGGCTATGTGCTCGACGGCCTGAAAGGCTTTTGCTCGGGCACACGCGGCTCTCATTACCTGACGGTATCGGCCAGCGTCGCAGGCCATGCACAGCCCGTTCTGGGCCTGCTTGAGACCGCTTCGCCCGGCATTGCCATCAAGGACGACTGGAACCCCATGGGCCAGCGTCAGACCGACAGTGGCTCGGTGCAGTTCAATCGCGTGCAGCTTCCCGCCAGCGCCGTCATGCGCGACGAAAGCGCCGAGGTCACGGCCTTTCATACGCTGCGCAACTGCCTGGCGCAGCTGGTGCTGGTCAATCTGTTTGTCGGCGTGGCCCAGGGCGCGCGCCGACAGGCACGCGACTACGCGCGCGAGCATGGCCGGCCCTGGGTGGGCTCGGCGGTGGAGCGCGCCACCGATGATCCCTATCTGCTGCGCCGCATGGGCGAGATGCAGGCCCAGATTTCGGGAGCCGCCCTGATGGCCGACCACGGGGCAGAGCTGCTGCAAAAAGCCTGGGAGCACGGCCCTGGGCTGAGCGCGGCGGAGCGCGCCGAGGTCGCCATCGCCGTCTTTGAAGCCAAGGTCATGGCGCATCGCTGCACCCTGTTCGCCACCCAGGAAATGTTCGATGTGGTGGGCTCACGCGGCACCCATGCCGACCTGGGCTTCGACCGTTTCTGGCGCAATGTGCGCACCCATACCCTGCACGATCCGCTGGACTACAAGCTCCAGGCCCTGGGCCGCTGGGCCGTGCATGGCGAAGAGCCTTCGGCGCAGCACTACAACTGAAGCCGCAGCCAAAAAGAAAAATCCGGGACCCGCCCGGATTTTTCGTGTCGGCCGTACAGCCTCAGAAGCGGTAGCCTATGGCCATGGAAAACACATCGGGATTGAGCCTGACGCTGATGCTCTGGCCCGAAGACAGGTGGATCTTGGTCTTCAGAAAGCTCTTGGAGTAGGACGCATCCACAAACCAGCGCTCGTTGAAGTTGTAGACAAAACCCAGCTGGGCCAGCGCACCGAACTTGTCGTCGAGCTCGGCGGTGGTCGGATTCGCCTGGGTGCCCCCTGTCAGGCCGTTGAGCGTGGCCGTGGTCTTTTCTCCATAGAAATGAGCATAGGTCACACCAACGCCCAGATAGGGGCGAAACGCTGCCTTGGCCTCGTTGAAGCGGTACTGCAGCATCAGCGTGGCCGGAATGGCTTTGGTGCTGCCCAGCTTGCCCACGCCGGCAATCGCGCCGGCTCCCGACAGGTCATGCTTGAAGGGCGTGGCCAGAGGCACGTCCAGCGCCAGATTGTCGGTCACCATATAGGTGATGCCGCCGCCCAGCTGGGTATTGCTGCCGGCATCGACTTTGGTGTTGGGAAAGGATGGCGCCGACAGATTGCCGCTGTTCACATCGGGCGACAGATGGGTCACGCCCACACGCGCCATCCAGCTTCCGGCCGATTGGGCGCTGGCCAGGCCGCAGGCCGCCAGCGCAGCAGCGGCTGCAATGATCCGCACAGAAATTTTCATGGTTTTATCTCCTTGTTATTGAGGTGCGGACGGATTTACAGCCAGCCCTTCTGGGCCAGAGAGCGGGAAACCAGCTGGCTCATTTGCTGATGGCCGTAAGGCGTGGGATGGAAGCTGTCGGCAAAGACATGGTGCTGCCACCAGTCAGGGCTGGATTTGCCCGGTGCAGCACTCAAGGCCGCTGCCGTGCAGGTGGGGAAGGTATAGGTGGGCAGGCCGCTTGCGTCCACGCCAGTGATCGGGCAGACCGGGTCCTTCACGTTGTCGAAGTCGTACTGGGCCGGGTTGCTGATCTGGCTCTTGAACTCGGTGTAGAAATCGACCACGACCACCTGGGACTGGCCTGCCAGGCTGGCAGCCAGCTGGTTGTTGAAGACCTGTACCAGGGCATCGAACGATGCTTCCTGCTTGGCGGCCACAGCAGCCCCCTGATCCCCGCCGCCTGCGGCCTGGGCAATGCTGGCCAGAACCATCTGGAAGCGCGGTGTCTTGGTGATGGCGGGAACATTCAGCACGGCCACACGCGTGGCGCCCTTGGCGACCACATTCTGCGCAATGGAGCCGGCCAGAGTCTTGGCCAGGGTCTGCAGATAAGCGCCGGCCGCCAGACCTGCAAACTTGGTGGCATCGCCTCCGGCCTGCGTCATCAGGGCCGTGGAAGTACCGGGAGCCTTGGAATCCAGCCAGGCCACCATGGCGTTCAGCGGCTGCGAATTGCCCTTGGCCGCAGCAATCAGCGCCCCGATCACATCGGCTGCATCGTTGGCACCACCATCAATGATGACGAGGTCATCAGCAGTGAAACCGGCCTTGGATGCGACCTGGATCTGAACCAGAACCGACTTGGGCGATGTCGGCGCATCCAGCGGGTTCACGCGGCCACCACCCACTGCGTAGTTGGTGCAGGTGGCGACTTCCTGATAAGTCGTGAGATTTTCGTCACCGGCACGAAAGTGGGCGCACAAGCTCTGGCTGAACTGGTCAGCAATGCGCTCAGGCCAGATCATGGTCGAGCCAGCACCGGTGAGCGCCGAGCCCTGTACCGTGAACTTGAAGCCGAAGGTGCCGCTGTCCGAGAGGCTGTCGCCCATGACCTTGACCGAGGTGACCTTGGCCTTGGGGGTGGTATCGGCTCCGCCTCCGCCGCCGCAGGCCGCCAGCAGGCCCACCGTTGCCATTGCAGCCGCCAAGAGTTTGAGTTTGCTTGCCAAGATGATGTTCTCCTGAGGTGTTGTGAATCGCACGGTCGTGCTTTTTTCCTCAGCGTCATCCTAGCGACACTCATCCAAGCGTTGTTATCGGGCAATTACCGATGGTCGGACAAAAATCCAACGCCCAAGAAACTGGTCATCAGGCTGTCACGCAACAAAAAAACCGGACCTGGGTCCGGTTTGTCGAGGCTGGCAAAGGGCGGCGATAGAGCGGCAATGGAGCGGCCGCCCCCAGGCGGCTACTGGGCCGCCGTCCAGTCCACCAGCGCATCCCAGGCCGTGCGCGCCGCGGCCGCATTGGCATGGTTGGCCATGGCCACCAGCACATAGCGCTGGCCGCTGGCACCGTCGACATAGCCGGCCAGCGCCGCCGAGTCGCGCAGGCTGCCGGTCTTGAGGTGGGCCGCACCGGCAAAGCGGCTCTTGCTGCGGCGCAGCGTACCGTCCACGCCGACGATGGGCATGGAGGAGACGAACTCCGGCATCACGGGCGAGACCCAGGCGTTCTGCAGCATCTGCCCCAGTCCGCTGGCCGTGATGCTGGCATTGCGGCTCAGGCCTGCGCCGTTGTCCACCACGGGCTGCTCGGCATTGCCCCAGCGCGCGGCCCACCACTGGGCCAGCGACTGCCTGGCGGAGTCGAAGCTGGCCACGCCGGTGCGCTGCATGCCCAGGGTGAGCAGCACATGCTGGGCCATGATGTTGTTGCTGTATTTGTTGATGTCGCGCACCACTTCGGACAGTGCCGGAGACTCCAGCTGGAACGCCGGCTGCAGGCCCTGGGGCACGCTGCCGTCGCGCACGGCGCCGGTGAGCTTGCCGCCCAGCTCGCGCCACATGCCTTCTATGGCCTTGGCCGCAAAGCGCTCGGGCTGCGCCGGTGCGATGGACCAGCTCTTGTCGCCGCAGCTTGCCGGATAGCTGCCGTTGAAGGCAATGCGCTGCGGATTGTTCATGTCCAGCTGCATTTTGCTGCGCCAATCGCCGCAATCAGAAGTAGGAGCAGCCAGCGCAACTGTCTGCTGGTTTTCCATACCAAACATTGGTGGATCGTATTGAATACGAGCGATACCAGCTCCTGTATCAGGAGCAATATTCAGCGCCACGGCCTTGTAGTTGATCAGCAGCGCATCGGGCGAGGCGTTGTAGGGCCGCCAGGGCTCGTTGTCGAAGACCGCCGCATCATGCGCAGGCAGCTGAAAGGCGCTGCGGTCCAGCACGATATCGCCCACGATGACCTTGATGCCCATGCCTTGCAGGCGGCGCAGCATCAGCCACAGACGCTCCAGCACCAGCTTGGGGTCGCCCTGGCCCTGGATGTAGAGGTTGCCGCGCAGGGCGCCATCGACCACCGGGCCGCCCAGATAGACGGGCGTGCGCCAGACATAGGCGGGGCCGAGCTGGTCGAGCGCCGCATAGGTGGTGACCAGCTTCATGACCGAGGCCGGATTCATGGCCTGGTGCGTGCGCCAGGCCAGGTTCGGTGGCGATCTGCCATCCACATTCATCACCAGCAGCGATACGGCATCGCGCGGAATCTTGGCGCGTTGCAGCGCCGCGTCCACGGCGGCGGGAATGCGGGTGTCGGCAGGCAGGGATTGCGACAGCGCGGGCTGGGCCAGCAGCGCCAGCAGTGATGCGCCCAGCGCGCTCAGGGTCTTGCGAAGAAAGAAGGGGGTCTGCAGCATGGGGCCAGAGTCTACGCCGGGCGTCGCCCATGCCGGGCATTGGCGAAGCCTGCGGCAAGCTGACGGCGGGCGTCCGATAATGCAGGGCTACGCTGCCCTCTACTGCAGCCCAGTGCAGCCTGTATTGCGCTCCAGCCCATCTGCGGCTGACGCCCCGCCGAACATGAATCTTCTCGCCATCGACACCAGTACCGATACCTTGTTTGTTGCCGTCCAGCGTGGCGATGCCATCTGGCAGCACAGCGGGCCGGGCGCGCAGCAGTCGTCGGCCCAGTTGCTGCCGGCCATCCGCCAGCTCATGAAGGAGGCGGGGCTGAGCTTTGCGCAGCTGGACGCCATTGCCTTCGGGCGCGGCCCTGGCTCCTTCACGGGCCTGCGCACGGCCTGCGCCATCACCCAGGGTCTGGCGTTTGCCGCCAAGGTTCCCGTGCTGCCCGTGGACTCGCTGCTCACCGTGGCCGAAGAGGCCCGTCATCTGCATGGCTGCACCGAGGTCGAGGCCGTGCTCGACGCGCGCATGCACGAGGTCTATCACGCAGCCTTTTGCTATGTGGACGGCCAGTGGATCGAGCCCGAGGACTTCGGCCTGTGCGCCCCCGAGGCTCTGCAGGCTGCAGCCGGCCATGCCGTGGCGGGCAATGCCCAGCCCGTCTACCCCGAGCTGCTGGCGCCCGAGGCCCGCCATGTGCACGCCATGCCCACGGCCACGGCCATGCTGCGCCTGGCTCCGGCACTGTTGGCAAAAGGCTGCGCGGTGCCGGCCGAAGAGGCGCTGCCGCGCTATATCCGCGATAAAGTGGCAAAAACCACGGCCGAGCGCGAAGCCGAGAAGGCCGCCGCTGCCGCTGCCTCCGAAGCCGCCTCCTGATGAGCACCTCATGACCTTGCCCAGCAGCTCCACACTCGCCACCGACGCCAGCACCCAGGATGCGGCATCCCTGGTGCATTTCGAGCCGCTGTCTGCGCTCTGGCTCGACACCCTGCTCCCGATCGAGGAGCAAGCCTATGTCCACCCATGGACGCGCGGCAACTTCCAGGATGCCATGGTGGCCGGCTACCAGATGCAGCTGCTGGTCGATGCCGATCACCAGCTGCTGGGCTACTTTGTCGCCATGCAGGCGCTGGACGAGGTCCATTTGCTCAATATCACCGTCAATCCGGCCTGCCAGCGCCAGGGCTGGGCGCGCGTGCTGCTCGATGCGCTGGCTTTGTGGTCCCGGCAGCAGAATGCCCAATGGATCTGGCTGGAAGTGCGCGAAAGCAATGCCCGCGCCCGCGAGGTCTACCTCAGGCACGGCTTCACCGAAGTCGGCCTGCGCAAGAACTACTACCCCAACCCCAACGGCCCGCGCGAGCACGCGGTGCTCATGAGTCTGAAACTATGGCCCTGAACCTGGACGCCCGCCAGCGGGCCATGCTGGAAGCTATGGGCATCACCGTCTGGTTGCCCGAGCCCGTGGAACCCGCAGCAGTGGCTGCTGTCGCTGCCGCACCGTCGCCGGTCGCCGAGCCCGTCGCAGCGCCAGCGATGCGCGTGGCACCGCCCGCCCCTGTCAGCCCGCCTGTAAGTCCGCCCGTGGCTCAGGCCGCTGCACCTGCGGCCGAGGCAGCGCCAACACCGGCCCAGCCGCCCGCCCAGACCGCCCAGATCGCCGGGCCCGCCGGGCCCGCCAGACCCGCCAGCCCAGCGCCCCAGAACCTGTCCGCCCACTGGGCGCACGAGCCGCGTCAGTTTGTGCAGCAACCCGCAGCAGGCCCGGCCGGCGAGCCAGGCCTGGGCTGGACCATCAGTCCAGCCCAGCTGGTCTACCCCCATGCGCTGCAGCATGTGCAAAGCGCTGAGCAAGGCGGCTGGCTGATCCTGCTGGAGCCTGCCGCCAACCCGCCTCTGCTGAGCCCGGCGCAAAGGCCTGCGGCCGACAGCGCCCAGACGGCGCTGCAGGGCGATGCCGCCAGGCTGCTGGACAATATGCTGCGCGCCCTCGGACTGCAGGAAAAACCGCGTGTCTTCAGCGCCGCACTGCACCGTGCGCCGCCCGATGCCGACCTCAGCCATGCCCAGGCGCTGCAACCCGCCCTGGAGGCCCTGCTGCGCGAGCTGCGCCCGGACTGTGTGCTGGTTCTGGGCCTGGCCAGTGCCCGCGCCGTGCTGGGCCGCCATGATGCGCTGGGCCGGCTGCGGGCCGAGCCGCACCACATTGCGGGCGTACCCACGGTGGTGACCTACGACCCCAACTATCTGCTGCGTGCGCCTCAGGCCAAGGCAGGTGCCTGGGCCGATCTGGTGCAGGCCGACGCGTTTACCAAGGGGCTGTGACAGGCGGGCGACAAGCCCCGCTTACCCACTCTCCCAACTATGCCGCACGCGACATGCTGCAGTGCAACGTAGCATAATCACTGGCTTCGAATTATTGAAAGACTTCCGTGGAAACCTACCCTAGTTGGTAGCTTTCAGCTCCCGGTGAAGACTGTGGGGGGTTGAAAGCGCCCTGATCCCTGCAGAACCTCAAGAACAACCGGGAGTGAGCTGATGCTCAACATCTTTACGCTAGCCAATGGTCGACTCGTTCAGGAAGAAATCGAGTCCCTGGCAGACCTTGAACGCTTTCGCCCCGTCTGGGTCGATCTGGAATCGCCAACCCTCGAAGAAAAGCGCTGGATCAAGCAGCACTACGAGCTGTCCATCCCTGAGGATGCGATGGACGACGACATTGAGGAGTCGGCGCGTTTTTACGAAGAAGACAACGGCGAGCTGCATATCCGCAGCGACTTTCTGATCGACGACGACGAAGACCCCCGCTCGGTGCGCGTGGCCTTCATCGTCAACCAGCACAACGCAGCGCTGCGCAGCCATGGCGTGCTGTTCTCCATCCACGACGAGGATGTGCCGGTCTTTCGCCTGCTGCGCATGCGAGCGCGCCGTGCGCCCGGCTTGATCGACGATGCCAAGGACGTGCTGCTCAAGCTGTTTGACGCCGACGCCGAGTACTCTGCCGACACGCTGGAGCGCATTTACGACGACCTGGAAAAAGCCAGCAAGATGGTGCTGTCCGGCGATGTGACCGACGAAATGGCCAAGGAAGTGCTGGGCGCGATCGCCCGCCAGGAAGACTTGAACGGCCGCATCCGCCGCAACGTCATGGACACGCGCCGCGCCGTGAGCTTTCTGATGCGCTCCAAGATGCTCAACGCCGAGCAGTTCGAGGAAGCGCGCCAGATTCTGCGCGACATCGAGTCGCTGGACAGTCACACGGCCTTTCTGTTCGACAAGATCAACTTCCTGATGGACGCCACGGTCGGCTTCATCAACATCAATCAGAACAAGATCATCAAGATCTTCTCGGTGGCCAGCGTGGCTTTGCTGCCGCCCACGCTGATTGCCAGCGTCTACGGCATGAACTTCAAGTTCATGCCCGAGCTGGAGTGGGAATTCGGCTACGGCTACGTGGTCGGCCTGATGATTCTGAGCGCCGTCGGCCCCATGCTGTACTTCCGCAAACGCGGCTGGTTGAAATAGTCCCCCTGTGGCGCTACGCGCCTTCCCGTTGCACGGCGCCCCACAAGGGGGACGACACCTTTGCTGAGGCAGCCTTTGCTGGGGCAGCCCTTGCTCGGTGTCAGCTCAGATGCGTCGCACCAGGCTCAAGGTGTTTGCTATTAAAAATAGAGCTGTTTACGACTTATCAACAGTCATCTCAGGCTCAAAATATGCTGAAACCCATGAGAAATGAGCGCCATGCGCTCCTTTTTTTTGCATGCGCATCACGATGACTGCGCTTCGGCGCTGCGCTCGCGCACCCAGAGCACGATGCCGCAGAGCATCACGATCACCTGCGTGCCTATCAGCGCCGCGAAGCCCGCAAAGAATCCCGCACCGACGCCGCCGCGGGCCGACAGCGCGCCTATCACCGCTCCCATGATGGCCGGCATGAAGCCCGCGACCAGGCTGCCCGCGCCGTTGACCACGCCATAGGCGCTGGCCACATGCTCGGGCCGAGCACAGTGCTGCACGGTGCTGGGAATGGCCGGGCTCATCAGCCCCCAGCAGAAGTTGGCTGCAATCAGGCAATAGGCTGCCGCATAGCGGTCTTCCATATGGATGGCCAGCCACACGGCGATCGCCACGCCGAGGCTGCCGAAGACAAAGATCAGCGGCACCTGGCGGCGCGCGATGCGATCGATGATCATGCCACCGACGAAGACCGCCGCCACGCTCGCGTATTGCGGCAGCGAAGCCAGCCAGCCCATCTCGCGCATGGAAAAGCCGCGCGACTCCTTGAGATAGGCAGGCAGCCAGTTGCTGCTGCCCCAGAGATAGGACAGAAAGGCCGCCGTGAGAATGGTGATCAGCCACAGATAGCGCGTGTGCATGGCACCACGCACGATCTGGCCGACCTGGCCCACGGCCTGGCCCAGCGACTGGGGCTTGGGCATGCCGGTCTCCACCTTGGGCATGCGCACAAAGGCCCAGACCAGCGGAACGCCCAGCAGCACGTTGATCAGGCCCAGCACATGGAACGAGGTCTCCCAGTTGTGGCCCACGACCAGGTAGCCGACGAAGGGATAGCCCACTGCCAGGCCCAGTCCGGTGCCCATATTGACCAGGGAGTTCGGTTTGCCGTTCTCGCGGCTCTCGAAATGCGCCTTGATGTAGCTGCCGGCCAGGGAGAACAGCGGCCCCTCGGACACGCCCAGCAGAACGCGCGATGCCAGCAGCAGCCCGTAGCTGTTCATGGCCGGAGACAGAAAGGTCACCACACCCCACAGCAGCAAGCCGGCAAACAGGCTGCGGCGCACGCCGAACAGCGCCGCGCAGAACGGCGTGAGTACGAAGGACGAGACACCGTAGCCGACCATGAAGGCCGTGGCCAGCAGGCCCTGACGCGTTCGGTCGTCGGGCGTGAGGCCGATGTGCGACAGAAAGTCGTGATCGGTGATGAGGACCGAGATATTGATCCGGTCCACGTAGGAAATGGCGACGATCACGAACAGCGTGACCACGCCCCACCAGCGCAACGAGCGTGAGTCTTTCATGATAGGAGTCCGGCTAGCGTTGAGAGAGAAAAAAGCCGGGACCGGCACCCGCCGGCCCCGCCAGGGCGCACGTCCTGGCGGGCGCGCGATACGGCAGCCGTGCTGCCGCCGAAACCCCGGGGCCGGCCCATGCCGGCCCTGCGGGGCGGGGTCAGAAGAAGTGGCGGATGCCCAGTTCCAGGCCGTTCGCGTTGCCGCCCGGCGTGGTGCCGGGAGCGCTCAGCCCCTGCACGCCGATGGACTTCGCCGCCGAGCCCTTGTTCTTCAGGAAGGCATAGGTGCCGTAGACCTGGGTGCGCTTGGAGAAGTTGTAGCCATAGCCCACGCTGATCTTGTTCCAGTCCGCATTGCTGCCGGACAGGTTGTAGTGGCCGAAGGAGGCACGGGCCTCGCCATTGCCCACGGGAGCGGTCACGCCCAGTTGCACGGCCGTGATCTTGGTGCCGCCGCGCTTTTCCGAGGCCCACAGCAGCATGGGCTTGGCCACACCGAAGTCGTAGGACAGACCCACATTGTTCGCCGTCAGATTGGTGTCGCTGGTGTTGCCGTAGAGACGGCCCGTGGCCAGCGCGCCGTTGAACGCGCCCTGGCGGTAGCCCAGGCGCAGGCCGCGATAGTCGCCCTCGCGCTTGTTGGGCGCGCCGCTGGGCTGCTCGCCGAATGCCAGCTGAGCCTGACCGTAGAAGCCGCCCAGGTTCTGGGGCAGGAAATAGCTCACTGCATTGCTGATCTGTATGGGCGCGCCGCCGGTCGAGGGAACGCCCGGAATGCCCAGCATGGTGAAGGCACCCGTGCCGCCCACGCCGTTGGTCAGGAAGGGATCGAAGATCAGCGTGTTCAGAAAGGTGGCCGAGTCGTCGCGCCCCAGGCGCACCTCGCCCCAGTTGCCCATCAGGCTCACGGTGGAGCGGCGATTGAAGCTCAGTCCGCCGCCCGTGGCCTTGCCGGCGCCGCTGTCCACGTCCAGGCCGGCCTCGAGCCAGAAGCCCGCCTTAAGGCCGCCGCCCAGATCCTCGGTGCCGCGAAAGCCCAGGCGGCTGATGTTGGCGCCGCCTGTGGAAAGGCCGGTCTTGGAGGCTCCCGAGCCGCCCAGATGAGCCACGCCGACGTCGACGACGCCGAAAAGCTCGACCTTGGACTGTGCCGAAGCGGCGCCGGGCAAAGATGCCAGGCAGGCTAGCGCCACGCCGAGGGCCGGCGTATGGATGGATTTCATGGTTTGTCTCCTCTAGGGGTGGTGGGTTGTCTTCAGTTGCTGGCCCAGGGCCTCACTCGTCAATTCAGCATGGTCCAGCTCAGGGACACCGATGAAGGACGCGGGCCGGCCGCGCAGCCCCGCGCCGAGGGTGCCGCCCCCCTCTCCCGCGAAGCGGATACAGAGAGGGGGGAAGGCGCGAAGCGACTCAGGGGGTGTCATATATCCAGGACCAGGCGCTCGCTCTTGCAGCCGGAGACGCAGACCATCATGACCTTGTTGCCAGCGCGCTCCTTGGGGCTGAGCACCGAGTCGCGGTGGTCGGGAACGCCTTCCAGCACACGGGTCTCGCAGGAGCCGCAGACCCCTTCGCAGCAGCTGTGATCCACATCGACACCGGCGTCCAGCAGCGTGTCCAGCAGGGACTTCTCGGGCGTGATCTCGATGAAGCGGCCGCTGCGCTTGAGCTCCACCGTGTAGTTGCTGCGCGCATCGGACGATGCCTTGACCTCCACGGGCGTGAAGCGCTCGATATGGGCATTGGCATGACCGAGCTCCGCGCAGAACTTCTCGAAGGCATCAAGCATGGGCGTCGGGCCGCAGGAATAGTGGTGCAGGCCCGCCTCGGGGGCGCGCTGCGCCAGCAATGCCCGCAGGTCGGGCGGCCCGCCCGCCTCGGCATCGAAGTGCAGGTGCAGTGGCATGCCCAGGGCCTGCAGCTCGGCCAGAAAGGCCGCACTCTTGCGCTCGCGCGCAAAGTACAGCATCTCGAACGAATGTCCCAAGCTCTTCAAGCGGCGTGCCATGCACAGCATGGGCGTGATGCCGATGCCGCCAGCCACCAGCACCGAATGCGTTGCCGTCTCGTCGAGCGCGAAGTGGTTGCGCGGCTCGGAGATGGTGATGGGCATGCCCACGCGCAGCGACTCGTGCACGCAGCGCGAGCCACCGCGGCTGGCGCGATCGCGCAGCACGCCGACCACGTAGCGATGGCGCTCGCTGCTGTCGTTGGACAGGGAATAGCTGCGCACCAGCCCGTTGGGCAGGTGCAGGTCGATATGCGAGCCGGCCGTGAAGGCAGGGAACTCGCCGCCATCGACCGGGCGCAGCTCCACGCTGATGGTGTCCTGGGCCTCGAAGCGCAGCGTGTGCACAAAGGCCTGCAAGCTGTTGCTCATGATGCGATGCCTTCGTCGATCTGTTCCTGGGCCTGACGACGCAGGTGGCGACGCAGGCGCACCAGGCCGATGTCATGCTGGTAGAGGTTCTCGCGCTCATTGGCGTCGGCTTCCATCTGCTCCATCATGATGCGGTCCTGCTCCAGCACGGCCCAGTGGCGCGCCTCGAGGCGGTTGCGGTAGAGGAAACGCCAGGTGTCGCGCATCCAGCCCTGCACCTTGCGCGCGCGCCAGAAGAACACGGCGCACAGATCGGCGCTGATGGGCGTGACGCAGGCGACGATGGCGAAGTTGCCGCCGGGGCCGCCGGTCTTGGGGTACGGGATCTCCAGGCGCATCCACTGCACGCCGGTTTCGCCATATTCGGTCCAGTCGAAGTTCACGCCGCGCTGGCCGACCTTCTCGAACACGAAGCCGTGATCGGTGTCACGCACCTGGAAGCTGGCCTTGCTGTCGCCCTCGGCCATGGAGTGCGACTGCTTGTGCAGGAAGGTGCCGTGCATGGGGTCCATGACGTTGTCCAGCGCGTAGCGGTAGTCGCTGCGCCACTCGGCATAGCACAGGAAGTTCGAGTACTCGGGCGAGCTCAGTTCCTCGGGCAGGCTGAAATCGGGAGCCTCGTCCACATGCTTGTCGCTGTTGTAGAGGAAGATCGCGCCGTGCATCTCGCGCACATGGAAGGCCAGCGCGGCACGCGAGCCTTCGAGCTTGCAGCCGGGGCTGCCGGGCACCTTGGTCACCGTGCCGTCGCAGCGCACTTCCACTCCGTGGTAGGGGCAGGCCAGGCGGTCGCCCAGGATCACGCCCTGGGACAGCGGCGCGCCGCGGTGCGGGCAGTGGTCTTCCAGCGCATGGACCTGACCGGCAGCGTCGCGCCACAGCGCGATCTTGCGGCCGAAGCGGCGCAGCGAGACGGGCTCGGTCTTGACGAAATCCGAAGGGCAGACCGCATACCAGAGGTTCTTCAGACCCGTGTTGAGCAAACGGTCCACCGGATTGATGGTGATGGTTTGTACGTTCATGGGGTACTCCTGTCCTGTTCTGTCTCAATAGCCCAGACGGGCCATCAGCGCCTGAAAGCTGTCTTCGGTCCAGGGCTCGCCGTTCTCGCCGGCGGGGCCGCTGCGGTTGATGTAGGCCACCAGCTCGGGCAGCGTCTGCACGCCCTCGCCGAAGGCGCGCTCAATGGAGTCGCCCAGCAGGTCCTCAAACAGGGTGGAGGCGCGCTCGCGCGCCTGATGCGGCTCGAGATATCGATCAGCGGCCATGGTTCTCTCCTTCGAAAACTGTCTTGAATCGTGGTTCGGTTTCATCGCCCGGAGCGCTGCGTGCCACCCGTATCGCGTGAAACTGGCGCGGCCCGACCTCAGGGACACCGAGGAAGGGCCGCCCCGCACCGAGGGTGTCGTCCCCCATGGGGGAAGGCGCGAAGCGACTCAGGGGGTTGGTCATTTAGTCGGCCCGGATATCCAGGTCCTTGATGAGCTTGCCGAAGCGGTTGTAGTCGGCAGCGTTGGTCTTTTCCAGACGTGCCGGCTCGCCGCCCGCAGGCAGGGCGCCGAAGGCCGCCATCTTGGCGACCACGTCCGGCATCCTCAGAATTTCATTGAGGTGGGTGTTCAGCAGCTTGACGGTCTCGGGCTTCATTCCCTTGGGGCCGAACAGGCCTTGCCAGGCCGACACTTCCACATCCTTGACGCCCTGCTCGGCCAGTGTGGGCACATTCGGTGCCAGCGGGCTGCGCTGCGCATCGGCCACGGCCAGCACGTTGACCTTGCCGCCTGCATAGGGCGCGATGGGCCCCCAGGTCATGAAGGTCGTGGGCACATGGCCGCCGATCAGATCGTTGACTGCGGGCGCCACGCCCTTGTAGGGAATGTGGGACAGCTTGGTGCCAGCGGCCTTGTTGAACATCTCGCCCAGGATGTGCATGGGCGAGCCGCTGCCGGGGCTGGCATAGGTCAGGCCGTCGCGCTTGCCCTGGATCGCCAGGGCCTTGATGTCCTTGATGCCCGAGCTCTGACTGGCGGCCACGAACATGGGCTGCACGCTGGTCTGCACGATGGACGTGAAGCCGCCGAGCACGTCGTAGCTCGAACCCGCGTTGGTCTTGAGCACGAACTGGGCGATGGCAAAGGTATTGGGCGCCAGCAGCAAGGTGTAGCCGTCGGGTGCGGCCTTGGCCACATGCACGGTGCCGATGGTGCCGCTGGCACCGGGCCGGTTGTCCACCACCACGGGCTGCCCCAGTCGCTGGCCCAGCTTCTCGGCATACAGGCGTGCCATGGCATCGGTATCGCCGCCAGCCGGATAGGCCACGACGATGGTGATGGGCTTGCTCGGATAGGCTTGCGCCAGCGCGGAACCTGACATCTGGGCTGCAGCCAGCAATGCAGCAGCGATAACTACCTGGCGACGAATGTTTTTCATGAAATAGCCCGTGGGGTTGTGGTTAAGCCTCTAGCCAGCCAGAGGATCTGGAGAATTCGCTCACATCAGAGACACCAAGCAAGGGCCGCCCCGCAGCGAGGGTGTTGTCCCCCTCCCGCGAAGCGAGAGAGGGGGAAGGCGCGAAGCGGCTCAGAGGGTGTTTCATTTCTTGTCGGTCAGAAACTTGCCGTCGGCAGCGCCCACGCCCTTCTGGCGTCGGGTGTTGCCGTCCAGGCCGCCGTCAATGGCCCATTCGGCAAACACCGTCGGTCCGGGTTCGAACTCGCGCGGCTGCCAGTCGGCAGTCAGCTGGTCCTCATCGGCGTAGTACTCAACCAGCGCACCGGCCGGATTCTTGAAGTACCAGAAATAGGCCGAGGACACGGGGTGGCGACCCGGGCCGAGCTGGGTGTCCCAGCCGCAGCGCGAGATGTGCATGCCACCGCCGAAGACCTCGTGAATGTCGCGCACGGTGAAGGCCACATGGTTCAGGCCCGCATGCTTGTCGGGGCGCTGCAGCAAGAAGATGTCGTGGTGACCGCCATCGGGCGCGGTACGCAGGAAGGCGCCGCGCTCGGGATAGCGGTCCGAGGCCGCAAAGCCGAAGTTCTCCACATAGAAGCGCTCGCAGGCCTGCACGTCCTTGACGAAGAACACCACATGGCCGACCTCGATGGGCTGGGCGCGCTCATAGGCCGGGCTGGCCTGGTTGATACGGCCCTTGCGGTCCCAGGTGTTGTACTCGGCGCTTTGCATCTGCACATCGCGCTTTTGCGTGAGCTGCAGGCGCACGGCCAGGCCGTTGGGGTCGGTGCAGCCGATGCGGCCATTGCCCTGGACGAAGCCTGGAAGCGCGCGGATGCGATCTGCATACAAAGCCAGGTCTGCTTCGCTTTCCACTCCCCAGACCACCTCGCGCAGCGTGGGGCCGGGCTCGATAGCGGGCGGCAGATCGGGGTGATTGGTGGCAGCCACGATCACGCGGCAGCCGTTCAGTGTCTCGAACACCAGCCGGTCGGCCTGCTCGTCGACCAGGCTCAGGCCCCAGTCGAGGAAGAACTGGCGGCAGGCCGCCAGGTCGTCGGCGCCGTAGCTGATTTCGTCAATGCCCAGTACGCTCATGATCGCTCCTTAATTTGCCCAGGCCAGCGGGTGTTCGTTCAAGCCCCAGTACATGCTTTTCTGCTCCATGTACTGCTGTATGCCCAGCCGTCCCTTCTCGCGGCCCAGGCCGCTGTCGCGCCAGCCGCCGAAGGGCGTGGAGATGGAGAACTGCTTGTAGGTGTTGATCCACACGGTACCGGCCTGCACCGCGCGGCCTATGCGCCAGGCGGCCTTGTAGTCGCGCGTCCAGATGCCGGCAGCCAGTGCGTAGACGCTGTCGTTGGCCTGCTCAAGCAAGGCCTCTTCGTCATCGAAGGGCATGGCCACGAGCACGGGGCCGAAGATCTCCTGCTGGCAGATCTGGTCGTTGTTGGTCACGCCTTCGAGGATGGTCGGGCGGTAGTAGTAGCCGCGCTCGTACAGCGCACCCTCAGGGCGGTGGCCGCCGGTGCGCAGCCGGCCGCCTTCGGACAGGCCCAGCTGCACATAGCTCTCGATGGATTCGCGGTGCTTGGCGGTGATCAGCGGGCCCATCTGGGTGCGCTCGTCGGCCGGATCGCCCACGCGCAAGGCGGCGGCCTTGGCCGTGAGGCGCTCCATGAAGTCGCCGTAGAGCTTGCGTGCCACGAACAGGCGCGAGCCCGCGATGCAGGATTCGCCCGAGGAGCTGAAGATGCCGTAGAGCACACCGTTGACGGCATGGTCGAGGTCGGCGTCCTCCAGCACCATGGTGGCCGACTTGCCGCCCAGCTCCAGCGAGACAGGCATCATCTTGTCGGCCGCAATGCGGGCGATGTGCTTGCCGGTGGAAGTGCCGCCCGTGAACGACACGCGCTTGACCAGCGGGTGCTTGGTGATGGCGTCGCCGATCACCGAGCCACGGCCGGGCAGCACGCTGACGATGCCCTTGGGCACGCCGGCCTCTTCGCAGATTTTGGCCAGCTCCAGCGCCAGCAGCGGCGTGGCCTCGGCGGGCTTGACGACCACGGCGTTGCCGGCGGCCAGCGCGGGGGCGAGCTTTTGCGCCTCGCTGGCGATGGGCGAGTTCCACGGCGTGATGGCCGCGACCACGCCCATGGGCTCATAGACGCTCATGGTCATGAAGTCGCCACGCGAGGGCGTGATGGTCTCCTCCATGGTCTCGCAGGCTGCCGCGAAGAACTGGAAGGTGCCGGCGGCGCTGGCCACCAGGGCGCGCGTCTCGCTGATGGGCTTGCCGTTATCGAGGCGCTGCAGCTGGGCCAGAGGCTCGGCACGCTCGCGGATCAGCTGGGCCACGCGGTGCAGCACGGCGGCACGCTCATGGGGCTTCTTCTGGGCCCAGCCGCTGGTGCGAAAGGCATGGTCGGCCTTCTCGATGGCCTCTTGCACATCGGCCAGGCTGGGAGCGCGCAGGCGGCCCACCACCTCGCCGGTTGCGGGGTAGAGCGTGGCGGACTCGTCGCCGCCGCCAAGACGCCATTCGCCGCCGATATTGATGGGGAGCAGTTCTAGGTTCGACATCGTGAAGCTCTTTCGTTCTTGCTGGTCGTGCTGGCTCACTGAGCCTTGGTGGTGGCCGGGATCTGGTCCAGCTTGTTCACCGGAGGGCCCGAGAACGTGGTCTTGAAGCTGCCGATGGCGCGCATGTCGATCTCGAGCAGGAAGGGCCCCTTCTTGCCCCAGGCGCCTTCCAGCACCGCAGGCAGATCCTCGAGATCGCTGATGCGGGCATGGGGCAGCTTGATGGACGCGCACAGCTGGGCGTAGTCGGGGGTGTGCAACTCCACGTAGCAGCGGCGGCCGCCGTAGGAGGCATCCTGGATGTTCTGGATCACGCCATAGCGCTGATCGTTCATCAGCACGATCATGGTGTCGCACTCCTCCTGCACCAGGGTGGCGAGCTCGCCCAGGTTCAGGATGAAGCCGCCATCGCCGGCCAGGCCCAGGGTCTTGCGGCCCGAGCCGCTTTCGGCCGCACCGATGGCCGCGCCAATGGCCATGGGCATGCCCATGCCGATGCCGCCGCCCGTGGCGTGCACGCCGGAGTTGGACTCGAAGAAGCGCAGCTCGCGGTTGCCCCAGGTGCTGTTGGAGACGGTCACGTCACGCACCCAGTTGAAGTTGCGGCCCACGGCCTGCTGCAGCTGCTGCACCAGGGCGCTGTAGGGGCCCAGGCCGTCGCGCATGGTGGCCACGACTTCGTCGTGCACCTGGCGCAGGTCGGCCAGCAGCTCGGGGTCAGCCCTGTAGCCCCGCGCTTCCAGGCGGTCGGCCAGACCGTTCAGGGCCAGGGCCGAGTCGCCGCAGACAAAACCGTCATCCATATAGCAGCGGCCTTGCTGGGCAGCGTCCACATCGATGCGCAGCAGCGGGCGCGGCAGCTTGAGTTCGTACTTCAGGGTTTCGTTGCTGCGCAGGCGCGTGCCCACGGCCAGCATGGCGTCGCAGCGCTGATAGAAGGCCTCGACGGGCTTCTGGATGTTGTAGGCGCCCAGCGAGGCAGGATCGTCCTCGGGCACGATGCCGCGGCCCTGGCCGGTGCTCACGATGCCGAAGCCCAGGGCCTTCAGACGCTGCACGGCAGCGCCGGCATGGCGGGCGCCGCCGCCCAGCCACAGCAGCGGGCGCCTGGCCTTGGCCAGTTGCTCGGCCAGTGCATCGAGCGCGGCCTCGCCGGGAGCCAGCACAGCCACCGGCAGCGGCGACAGATCGGCGGGCATGTCTATCAGCGCCTGCTGGATGTCGATGGGGATCTCCACGCTGACCGGGCCCGTGGGGGCGGTCATCGCAGTCTGCACCGCAGCCTTGAGCGTGGACAGGCAGGTCTCGGCGCTCAGCACGCGGAAGGCAGCCTTGGAGACGGACTTCAGCATGGTCAGCTGGTCCGGCGCCTCATGGATATAGGACAGCTTCTTGTCCAGGTACTGGGTCTCGATCTGACCCGTGATGTGCAAGAGCGGCGTGCCGGCCGTATAGGCTTCCACCAGGCTGCCGGCGATATTGCCCGAAGCCGGGCCGGTGCTGGTGATGCACACGCCCAGGCTGGATGTAGAGCGCGCGCAGGCGTCGGCCATATTGCCCGCGCCGGCCTCGCCGCGCGCCATCACGAAGCGCACCTTGCCGCGAGCAAACATCGCGTCGAGGATGGGCATGTTGTGGATGGAGATCACCCCGAAGGCGGCCTTCACGTCGCAATGCTCGAGGAATTCGGCAACGACGGCGCCGACGGTGATTTGGTTTGCGGTGGATGTCATGTTCTGGTCTGAATTTCGTTAGTGGTCGAAGCCGGCGCGCCTCATGCACGGGACGCCAAGCAAGGGCCTAGGCGGCCCCCTCTCACAAAGCGTGAGAAGGGGAAGCGGCGCAAGCCGCGCAGGGGGTGCTACGCATATCTCGAAAGGCCTCCGGAAACATCGATATGGCTGCCGGTCGTGTATGACGACAGGGGCGTGGCGAGATAGAAAATGGCGCGCGCGGCTTCAGCGGGTGATCCCAGGCGACCCAGCGGAATGGACTTCTTGCGGGCCAGCTCGGCGCTCCACTGCTCCCAGCTCTGGCTGCGGTCCTCACGGGCCTCGAAGCGGCGGCGCCACTGGCCTGACTCGATGAGGCCGACCAGGATGCCGTTGACGCGCACGCCCTTGGGCGCGAACTCGGTGGCCATGGAGCGCACCAGGTTCTTGAGGCCGGCGCGCGCCGCCGAGGTCGCGACCATGTGGGGCTCGGGCTGGGAGGCCAGCAGCGAGTTCACACAGACGATGGCCGAGCCTTCGCCGCGCTCGAGCTGCGGCAGAAAGGCGCGCGTGGGATGCAGCACCGAGAAGAACTTCAGGTGCAGCTCCTCGGTCCAGGCTTCGTCGCTGGTGTTCTCGAAGGTCGAGACACGGCCCTGGCCGGCGTTGTTGATGAGGATGGAAGCCGGGCCCAGCGCCGCTTCGCTGGCGCGGGCGAACTGCTGCACCTGCTCGGCATCGAGCACGTCGCAGGCCTGGGCGAACAGGCGCTCGCGGGCTTCGGGGTGGCGCTCGAGCAGCTGCTTGACGGCCTGCTCCAGGCGTTCGGGATTGCGGCCGCACAGAGCCACGCGTGAGCCCTGGGCCAGCAGCAGCTCCACGGTGGCCAGGCCTATGCCCGAAGAGCCGCCGGTGACGACGGCTGTCGCGTCGAGTTTGAAATCATGCATGGCCGCCTCCTGCGCGCCTTGAAGTGATGGACAGAACCTGCGCGCTGGACTGCGGCCGGTAGTTGAGCAGCTCCGACAGTTCGGCTGCCGCCGCGCAGACACGCGGCACCAGCTCCGTCTGGCGCGCGAGATCGATCTGGGCCGAGGCCAGGGTCACGCCCAGGGCCGCGATGACGCGGCCGCTGTGGTCGCGCACGGGCGCGGCGATGGTGGAGATCGAGCTTTCGTAGAAACCGGCACCGGCCACATGGCCGCGCTCGCGATCGGACTGAACCAGGTCGAACAGCTCGACCACGGTCCTGGGCGTATTGGGCGAATGGCCTTCCAGATGCTCTTCGGGATAGAGGGCGCGCAGCTCGGGCAGCGAGAGATCGGCCAGCAGGATGCGGCCCAGCAGCGTGGCATGGGCAGGCAGCCGCGTGCCCACGCGCACCGAGCTGGTCAGCGGCGTCGGAGGCGTGACCTTGGCCACATAGACGATGGAGCGGCCGTCGCGCACCACGATGTTGCAGGGGAAGCGGATTTCCTCGCACAGCCGCGCGATCACGGGCTGGCCCAGCTCGGTCAGGTCCATGGAGGACAGGAACTCGAAGCCCAGACGCAGCACGGACAGGCCCAGCCGGTAGTCGTTGCCGCCCTCGGCGCGCTGCAAAAAGCCCATGCTCTCCAGCGTGTTGAGCATGCGGAACACCGTGGCGCGCGGCAGCTGCAGGCGACGCGCCAGCTCCGGCGCGCCCAGCGTGGCGTTGTCGCGGCCGAACTCCTGCAGCAGGCGCAGACCGCGCTCCAGCGCGGGCACCATGTACTTGTCGGAGCCGCCGTCCGGCGCGCCACCAGCATCTTCAGGAATAGTGGAAGCAGACATACCCAACTTTCGGTTCATTCCAGCTTGTTGCACCCAAGCTTGAAGCGCCCCCGCTGCATGCACCGTTTCCGTCGCCAGAGACAGCAAGCAAGGGCCGCCCCGCAGCGAGGCTGTCGTCCCCCTGGGGGGAAGGCGCGCAGCGACTCAGGGGGCAATTCATATCAGTTCATGACGAAGCCGCCGTTGACGGGCAGCACCTGGCCCGTCACAAAGCGCGCACCGTCCGACAGCAGATAGGACACGGCACCCGAGACATCCTCGGGTCCCTGCTCGCGCTGCAACGCGCGCTGGTCGATATAGAGACGATGGCGGTGCTCGGGCACGTACTCGGTGGCCTCGACCAGCACCAGGCCCGGCGCCACGGCATTGATGGTGATGGCGTCCGCGCCCAGCTCGCGCGCCATGGAACGCGTCATGGCCATCACGGCACCCTTGCTCGCCACATAGGCCATCAGGTTGGGAGCGCCCCACATGGCAGTGTCGGAAGCCAGATTGACGATGGCACCACGACCGCTGTCCTTGAGAGCCGCGCGGCAGGCACGGGTCATCAGCCAGACGCCACGCACGTTGACGTTCATCACCTGATCCCATTTGTCCAGGGCGATGTCGTCCATGCCCTTGCCGCCGGAGTCCGTCACGGCCGCGTTGTTGACCAGGCCGTCCAGGCCGCCGAGGGTCTGCACGGCCTGCTGTGCGCACTGTTCGATGGAATCCGGGTTGCTGGCATCAAAGGCGACGCCGTGAGCCTCGAAGCCCATGGCGCGCAGCTTGGCAACGGCTTCGTTCAGCAATTCAGCGCGCAGATCGGCCATCACAAGCTGCGCCCCCTGCTGGCACAGCGTCTGCGCAAAAGCAAAACCCAGGCCGCGCGCAGCGCCGGTCACAAGAATCCGGCGCCCAGCGAGCTGACCGGTGGAAGGCATGGTGTTGAGGGTCATCTTAAACCTTGTTTGTTTCAAATATGAAATGACACTTTTTTCTTGAAACAAGTCTGCAGTTTAGTGAGCCTTCTTTTGAGTCAATACCCGGAGAAACCCGTAGTCCCCACCCCACAGCGACACACAGGCGTAAAAAAACCGCGACAAGCGCGGTTGAAAGGAAAACGGGGCAACAAAAGGTATCCGATCCGAACTATCGGCGGACCGGATCAGAGGTCATCAATATCAATAGCTTATAGCGCTTATCAATGAATACTTTCAGGCTTAAAACAACTTAAAAATCATATCTATCAATAGCTTACAGCTACTAAAAGATTAGCAAACAGCCTGCTTCTTCGCAGGTGTCTGGCGCAGAAAGTCCAGTACCACGCGTTGCGCGTAGCGGCTTGCCACCGTGCGCACGAAATCCGAGAAGTCCACATGGGCGCTGTCGTCCGCCCGGTCCGAGATGGTTCGCATCGCGGCAAACGGCGTGCCGTAATCCAGGCAGGTCTGGGCCACGGCGGCGCCCTCCATCTCCACAGCCAGCACGGCGTGGCCGGCAGCCTCCAGATCGGCTCTGAGCTGGGCGCTGGCCTGGCGCGAGCTGACAAACTGATCGCCGCTGGCAATCAAGCCCTGATGGACGCGAGCCGAAGCATATGAAGCCACGATGCCGGAGCGAACCGCAGAGTCGGCAGCCTGCACCAGCCTGTCCGTCGCCGCCGCGTCGCAGGCCATGGTGCTGCAGCCGTAGCCGGGCAACTGCCAGCGCGGAAAGATCGGCGAGGCATCCATGTCATGCTGCAGGAAAGTCCGCGCGATGACCACATCGCCCACGTTCACGCCCGCGCCGATGCCGCCGGCCACGCCAGTGAACAGAATGCCGCGCACGCCGAAGCGCTCGATCAGCGCGGCGGTGGTGGTGGCAGCGGCCACCTTGCCGATGCCCGACAGCGCGCACACCACCTCGTGACCATGCAGCCTGCCCAGCCAGAAGTCGCGCCCGGCATGGCGCAGGCATTGCATGCCCTGCATGGCGTCGACCAGGCCGTGTTGTTCTTCGGCAAGAGCGCTGAGAATGGCAAG
This sequence comes from Comamonas testosteroni ATCC 11996, assembly GCF_000241525.1. Classification (GTDB taxonomy): domain Bacteria; phylum Pseudomonadota; class Gammaproteobacteria; order Burkholderiales; family Burkholderiaceae_C; genus Comamonas; species Comamonas testosteroni. The sequence continues at coordinate 485,510 of NZ_AHIL01000002.1, read as the reverse complement.
CGTCATGGATGGGGATACTCCGGAACATGGGCCGGGCGGCCCTGGTGAAAGCACAAAAGAAAGTACAAGGAAAGCACAAAAGCGGCACCAGGCCGCTTTTGGGGGATGCGCAAGAGGCGCGATTAGAGCACGAGGGCCTACTGCGCCTCGATCTCATGACTTTTGATGATGGGCGCCCAGAGTCCGGTTTCCTTGCGGATCAGCTCGCCGAAGGCCTCGCCCTTGACCACCCAGGGCGTCATCCCCTGTGCCTTGAGCTGGTTCAGTGCTGCCGGGGTCTTCAGAATCTTGTCGATATCCTCGCCCAGTTGCTTGACCACCTCTGCAGGCGTGTTCTTCGGAGCCAGCACGCCATACCAGGAGGAAATGGCAATCCCCGGCACGCCAGCTTCGGCCAGGGTCGGCACATTGGGCAAAAAGCCCGAGCGCGAACCATCGGTCACGGCCAGAGCGCGCAGCTTGCCCGACTGCAAATGTGGCAGCACGGTGGGCAGATTGGCCACGATCATGGGAATGGTGCCGCCCAGCACATCGGTCACGCCCTGGGCCGAGCCTTTGTAGGCCACATGCATGATGTCTGCGCCCGACTTGTCCTTGAACAGCTCGCCGGCCAGATGCAGGCTGGAGCCCACGCCGGGCGAAGCGTAGCTGATGGAGTTGGGCTTGGCCTTGGACAGCGCCACCAGCTCCTGAACCGACTTGGCCGGCACCTGCGGATTGACCGCAATGACATTGGCCGTGCGCCCCATGGAAGCCACGGGCACGAAGTCGCCGAACACGCTGTAGGGCAGCTTGGGCATCAGCGTCGGATTGATGGTCAGATTGCCCTGAGGCACGACCAGCAGCGTATGGCCGTCGGGCTTGGCGCGCTTGACCATGTCGATGCCGATATTGCCGCTGGCACCGGGACGGTTATCGACGATGGCGGCCTGCTTGTAATGCTCGGTCAGGCCGGTCGCCAGAATGCGCGCCAGGATGTCCACAGGACCGCCGGCAGGGAAAGGCGCGATGACGGTGAACTGCGCAGCGGAAAGCTGCTCGGTGGCAGTCGCCGCATGGGCGACGGGCAGAGCCAGGACGCTGGCCAGCGCCAGGCAGGATTTGAGAAAGTCGGAGCGTTGCATGAGGGTTCCAGAGGATGGAGATGTCAAGCCGGCCGAGGTTCGATGCGCGCCCTGTTTGATGATGCGCAAGGAAAGATTCGCACAGGCGTGACACCATGCTGATGTGGGAGAGGTCTGCGTGCAGGTTTCAGCAACAAGCAAGAGAGGTGCCAGGGCCGGTGGCGCGCATGGCGCCCCTGGCCTGGCGCCGGATCAGATGGCCAGCGGCGCCACGTTGTTGAGCACCGAGCGCACGACGCTGTACACCGTCAGCGCCGAGGTCTTGGGATTGGCCGCCAGCGGCTTGCCGCGCATGGTCAGTTCCATGGCGCCGAAGGCGCCTCGGGCCTCGACCTGGTGCACGTTCTCGTGAACGCCAGGATCGGCAAACAGACGCACCATGGTCTTGTCCAGCCCCAGTCCGGCCAGCGACAAGGTGGCCGCCACATTCGCATTCTTGGGATAGAGCTGCGCGGCCTCGCGCGCCGATCCCTCGAAGATGCAGAAGGCCTCGGTCAGGCTGTCCAGGTCGCAGACCTGCTCGGCCGGGGTACCGCTCCAGGCCTTGGGCGGCTTGCGGCCCGTGTAGACCACCGTCTCCAGGCCGCCGACACGCGCCGCAGCCAGGGCATCAATGCCGCCGATGGCGCCCGACAACAGCTGGGCCTGTGTGTTGCCGGCCTCGGCCGCAGCCTGTACACGCTCGGCCATGCCCGGTGCGCTCAAGGCGCCTATGGATGCGATGACCGCAGGAATGCCACGCGCCAGCGCCGGCAGCACATGCTCCTCGATGGCGGCATGGCCTGCGCATTCCACCAGCAGATCCGGCACCGCATCGCTGGGCAAGGCCTGCAGCAGCTGCGCCTGTGGCGCCAGGCGGGCAGCCGTCTCGCGCACGGCTGGCGTGATCTCGGGAACCAGTACCCAGCCCACCTGCAACCGGGTATCTCCGCTCAAAAGCTCCAGAACACTGGAGCCAATCGCGCCGCAGCCAATCAAAGCAATATTTTTCATCTCTAGACTCCTGAAAAATGCGCTGGCCCGGCGTGATCTGGGTCAGCGCAAATGGTCCGGGTGCTGCTGGCGCAAATGAGCCGACAGAGTCTCTGCCGCCTCCAGCACCTTCTGCACCCAGAGCTGGGTTTTTTCGGGCCCCAGCTCGGTAAACGGAATGGCCATACCCAGCCCCGCAACCACCTGCCCGTCTGCGGCGCGCACCGGCGCTGCAATACTGGAAACGCCAGGCTCGTAAAAGCCCTCTCCCATGGCATAGCCGCGCTCGCGATCCTCGGCCAGCAGACGCAGCAGCTCGTCGACATTGCGCGGCGTGCTCTCGGAGAACTGGGGCAGTTCCTCGCCGCCGAACACCGAGCGCAGCTGCGCGCCATCCATGTCATGCAGCAGGGCTCGCCCAAGCACCGTCGCATGCGCCGGCAGACGCGAACCCACGCGCACCGCGCCCTGGAATGCTCCGGACGGAGTGACGCGTGCCACATAGACCACGGAAGTGCCGTCGCGCAATGCAAGATTGCTGGTCATGCCCAGCTCATCACACAAGGCCTGCAGCACAGGCTCTGCCAGTTGCGCCAGCGGCTGGGTGGACAGATAGTCATAGCCCAGGCGCAGCACGGCCAGACCGAGCCGGTATTCGGTTCCGCTGCGCTGCAGATACCCCGAGTTTTCAAGCGTGGTCAACATGCGAAACACCGTGGAGCGCGGCAGCTCGAGCTTGCGCGCCAGCTCGGGCGCGCTCCAGACCGGTTGCGTCGGACCAAAGCAGGCCAGCAGGCGCAGCCCTCGATCCAGAGCGGGCACGGTGTAACGGTCTTGTTCGTTGGTTGAAATCTCAGGGGTTTCGCTCATAGCAATCAGCTGGTATTGGGGCAATAGCTTTGGTTCAACAAAGATGCCAGCCTATGCGCGACCTCCATTGGTTGTTCCACGGGTGAAGCATGACCGGCAGCCGCAAGCGTACCGTAGTGCGCGCCCAGCAACTCAGACCAGGACTTGCAAGCTGCAGGTGTAGTCACCACATCGTGCTCGCCGACCCAAACCTCGACCGGCATGCCCAACCTGCCCTGCGCCTGTGCCAGATCGCTGCCGCAAAGCAACTCGACCGCCTGCGCATAGCCCTGCGGCTGCAGGCGCGCCGTATTCCAGCGCACCCAGGCACGCACGGCTTCAGGCGCCCCGGAAGACACCAGACGCTGGTCGATGACGGCCGCCAGGCCGGCGACGCCTTTGTCGGCCAGAGCCGCCAGCCGGCCCTCGCGCACCTTGGCTTGCTGCTCGGCCTTGGCCGCCGCGCCGTAGCCGCCTGCCGGACTGATGAGCACCAGTTGCTCGACCAGTCCCGGCGCGGCCATGAGCGCCAGCCTGGCTGCCATCAGGGCGCCCAGCGAGTGCCCGACCAGGATGCAGCGCCGCACGCCCAGCACCAGCAGCGACTGGGCCAGCGCCTGCGCATAGTCGGCATCGGCAGGCGCCGATTGGGCCAGCGGCGTCGACACGCCATAACCGGGGGCATCCCAGGCCAGGACACGCACTTTGTCAGCCAGCTGCAGCGCCACATCCAGCCAGGATGCGGCCCCGGAGCTGATCCCATGCAGCAGCACCACCGCGAAGTCGGAGCTGGCGTCGCCTGCCTCGCGCCAGGCGACCTGGACGCCCTGGGGAAGCTTCACCAGTCGCTCGGGAAAACCGGTCTGCAGCAGCTGCAGTTTCAGCGACAGCAAATCCTCGTGCATGACAAAGCTCAGCGCTTGATCTTGGCCAGAGGATGCTCGGGCGGATAGGTCGGGGTGACGGGCTTTTTGGCACCCAGCATCACGCACATCAGCGCATCTTCATCACCGACATTGATCTCTTCGCGGTACACGCCAGGCGGCACCGAAACCACATCGCGATCGGTCAGGATGGTCTCGAAACGCTCGCCGTCCTTTTCCAGCACCAGCTTGAGCTTGCCGCGCATCACGAAGAACACTTCTTCCACATCGGTGTGCAGATGCGAAGGGCCTTCATGGCCGGCAGGAATCACCATGGTGGAGAAGGTGAAGTTTTCCGACGGAATGGTGTTGCTGTCGGAGGCCACGCCCGTGCCGCCCGTGCCGATGTAACGCATCTGGCCGCGGCGGTATTTAGGATCAAAGTCGGCCTGGAACTTCAGGGCATCGAAGTCGTACTTGCGCGTGGCAAAGCGTGCAATGCGTGTGCTCATCCAGTCTTCAAAGCTGGAGCCCTCGGGGCGATCCCAAGTACGGGCGCTGTTGTCTTGTGCGATCTCGCTCATATGTCTCTCCTGAAACCGTTGGTGAACACAAAAAGCGATCTGCTTTTTGTTTTACTAATAAAACCAGGTTCATTTAGCGAAACAATTATAAGAAGACTTGCCCGATATCAACAAGCACATTTCCTTGTCGGTGCGGTGGAGACCGGTTTGGGCATGACGTTTCGCCCCGGCCAGCACGGGCAGCGAGCTGAAAAAAGGCGCAAAAAAAGGAGCGCCAAGCGCTCCTGTGAACTCGCCTTGAAGGACAAGATGAAAACTCTCAGGCGTCGCGCAGCTCCCTGCGCAGGATCTTGCCCACGGGCGTCTTGGGCAGATCGGTGCGAAAGACGATGTGGCGCGGACGCTTGTAGCCGGTCAGATTGGCTTGGCAGTAATCGCGAATGGCCTGCTCGGTCAGTGCCGGGTCTTTCTTGACGACGACGAGCTTGATGGCCTCACCGGACTTTTCGTCGGGCACGCCGACCACCGCGCACTCCAGCACGCCGGGGCAGTTGGAGACCACGTCCTCGACCTCGTTGGGGTAGACATTGAAGCCGCTGACGATGACCATGTCCTTTTTACGATCGACGATCTTCACAAAGCCGCGCTCGTCCATGGTGCCGATGTCGCCGGTGAGGAAGTAGCCATCGGCCGTCATGACCTTGGCAGTTTCGTCGGGGCGCTGCCAATAGCCGGCCATGACCTGGGGGCCCAGCACGGCGACTTCGCCGGGCTGGCCGGGCTCGTTCACGTCCTGGCCGTCACTGCCGACCAGCTTCACATAGGTGCTGGGCAGGGGCACGCCGATGGTGCCCGAGTAAGCCGTGGCCGTGACCGGATTGCAGGTCACCGAAGGGCTGGTCTCCGAGAGGCCGTAGCCCTCGCAGATGGGGCAGCCGGTTTTCTTGAGCCACAGCTCGGCCACGGCACTCTGCACGGCCATGCCGCCGCCCACCGAGACCTTGAGGTGACTCCAGTCCACGGTGCCGAAGTCGGGGTGGTTGGCCAGTCCGTTGAACAAGGTGTTCACGGCCGGAAAGCTGTGGAAACGGTGCCTGGACAGCTCCTTGAGCGTGGCCTTGAGATCGCGCGGATTGGGAATCAGCACGGTTTTGCCGCCGGTGCGCATGGCCAGCATCATGTTCACCGTGAACGCGAAGATGTGATAGAGCGGCAGCGCGCAGATACTGGTGGGTTGTTCGCCGGCCGGCACCTTCTTCATGGCGGGCTCGTTCCAGGCTTCGGACTGCAGCACGTTGGCGATGATGTTGCGGTGAAGCAGCACGGCCCCCTTGCTCACGCCCGTGGTGCCGCCCGTGTATTGCAGCAGCGCCATGTCGTCGGCCTTGAGCACCGGCGCATTCAAGGTCGCACCGCGCCCCTTGGCCAGTGCGTCCTTGAAGCGCACGGCGCCGGGCAGGCTGAAGGGCGGCACCAACTTCTTGACGGAGCGCACCACATAATTGACCAGCATGCCCTTCAAAAGCCCCAGCTCGTCGCCCATGGCGCAGAGCACGATGTGCTGCACGGCGCTGCCATGCATGCCGTCCTGCAGGGTCTTGGCGAAGTTCTCGATGATGACAATGGCCTTGGCGCCCGAATCCTTGAGCTGATGCTCGAGCTCGCGCGCCGTGTAGAGCGGGTTGACGTTGACCAGCACATAGCCGGCACGCAGAACCCCGGCCACCGCCACCGGGTACTGAGGAATATTGGGCATCATCAGCGCCACGCGGTCGCCGCGCTGCAGTCCCAGGCTTTGCAGATAGGCGGCAAACAGCTTGCTCTGCGCATCGACCTGGGCGAAGCTCAGCTCCTTGCCCATGAAGGAATAGGCCACCTTGTCGGCATGCTTGGCAAATGCCTCCTCCATCAAGGCCACCAGCGATGAATACTGGGACGCGTCAATGTCCGCAGGAACTCCCTCTGGATAAGCATTCAGCCAAGGACGGTCACTCATTCTTCTGTCTCCGTGTCTTATCGTCTGATCCGGCCATTGTGATAAAAAGCACGGTCGTTCGATACTGTAGTAACCCTAGGAAACAAGCCTAGTCACCTTGGTAACAGAAGTCAAAACCCATGAAAAAAGCCCGCAGGCAACAGACTGCGGGCTTTGAGTGTTTTCAGCTTTCAGCGCCTACTGGCAAAGCACTGAAAGCTATCAAACTTGAGATTACTTGACCAGCTGGGCCAGATCGCCGGCGGCGTACTTCTTGGCCATTTGCTCCAGGCTGTAGCCCTTGATCTTGCCGCCCTGGCCTTCGCAGCCGAACTCGATGTAGCGGGCCTTGCAGACTTGCTTGGCCGCTTCGCGGGCCGGCTTGAGCCACTCGCGGGCGTCGAACTTGTCGGGGTTCTCGGCCAGGAACTTGCGCACCGCGCCGGTCATCGCCAGGCGGATGTCGGTGTCGATGTTGATCTTGCGCACGCCGTACTTGATGGCTTCCTGGATTTCTTCCACGGGCACGCCGTAGGTTTCCTTCATCTTGCCGCCGTACTGGTTGATGATGGCCAGCAGCTCCTGGGGCACGGAAGAGGAGCCATGCATCACCAGGTGGGTGTTGGGGATGCGGGCGTGGATTTCCTTGACGCGGGAGATGGCCAGGATGTCGCCTGTGGGCTTGCGGCTGAACTTGTAGGCGCCGTGGCTGGTGCCGATGGCGATCGCCAGCGCATCCAGCTGGGTGGCCTTGACGAACACGGCAGCTTCTTCGGGGTCGGTCAGCATCTGGCTGTGGTCCAGCTTGCCCTCGGCACCGATGCCGTCTTCTTCGCCGGCTTCGCCGGTTTCCAGGTTGCCCAGGCAGCCCAGCTCGCCTTCCACGGTGGCGCCGATCTGGTGGGCCATGGCCACCACCTTCTGGGTCACGTCCACGTTGTAGTCGAAGGACGAAGGGGTCTTGCCGTCGCTCATCAGGGAGCCGTCCATCATCACCGAGCCGAAGCCCAGATTCAGCGCGCCCTGGCAGACTTCAGGCGTGGTGCCGTGGTCCTGGTGCATCACCAGGGGAATGTGGGGATACATCTCGGCAGCCGCCTGGATCAGGTGCTTGATGAAGGGCTCACCGGCGTACTTGCGGGCACCGGCGCTGGCCTGCAGGATCACGGGCGCGCCGACTTCGTCAGCCGCCGACATCACGGCCTGGACCTGTTCCAGGTTGTTCACGTTGAAGGCGGGGATGCCATAGCCGTTTTCAGCAGCATGGTCCAGCATTTCGCGCATCGAGATCAAAGGCATGGTGGGTTCCGTTCAAAGTTTTGAGAGGCAACGCCCCCGGCGATGAATCACTGCAGTGCGCCGCACGACAGCTGTGGCCCGGGGAAAGACCAGCGGCCACGCTTCTGTAACCGCTTAGTAACCGGGTATTTTAACCGGCTAGCGGTATTTCCATGCGATAGCAGGTGGTGAAGCCTTGCGGTGCCTCGACCACCATGAAGCGCCCGCCATGGGCCTGCATGACACGGCTGACGATTTCATGGCCCAGATGCAGACTGTCCGCGGGCGGCACATGCTCTGGTGCAGCATCACGCCTGCCGTCATCGCAGACCTGCACCCAAGCCAGCGCCCGGATCGAATCAAGACCGGCCTGCACCTCGATCTGTGTGCCGCCCGGCGTGTGGCGCACGGCGTTTTCCACCAGATTGCGCAGGGCCGAATCGAGCAGTAGCGCATTGCCGCGCACAGGCAGCTCCTGCGGGGCATCCACGGAGATCATGTCTTCGCGCTGCCAGGCATGCTGAGCCTGTGCCGCCGCCACACTGCGCACCACATCGGCCCAGTTTACGGTCTGCAAAGGCGCATCCAGCATGCCGCGTCCGGCTCTGGCCAGGGTCAGCAACTGATCGAGCACATGGCCGGCATGCAGTGCGTCCTGACCGATGCGCTGCAGCGCGGCCTGCATGACAGCGGCATCGGTCTGCCCCCCCGACTTCAGTGCCTGGGCCTGCAAAACGATGGATGCCAGCGGCGTGCGCAGTTCATGGGCCACTTCATTGGCCAGATTGCGCTCGCGCTCCAGTGCCTGCTGCTGGCGGTCGAGCAAGGTGTTGATGGAGCTGACCATGGGCGAGAGCTCGCGCGGTACATGGGCGTCGGACAGGCGCTGGTCACGACTCAGATCCAGTGCCTCCACGCGTTGCGTGAGCTGATTGAGCGGACGCATGCCGCGGCGCATGGCAACACCCAGCGCAATCACTATCACGGGCAGCAGCCAGAAACCCGGCTCAATCATCTGCATGGCGATGTCGTCGGCCAGACTGTCGCGCTCGGCCAGGTCGATCATCACCGTGACCTTGGCTTTTCTATCTTGACTCCACTGGGTATAGCTGCGCCAGGCCTGGCGTTTATCCGCACCAATCGTGGCAAAGCCCTGCTCGATGCCGAAGTCCGGTAAAGGCGCCTGTCCGGTGCGCGAGATCAGCAGGCCTTGCGCATTCCAGAGCACCACGCTCAGCGACTCCTGATAGTCGTGGGCGTGCAGGCCTGCAGGCGGCTGGACAGCCGTGGTCTCTCCGGCCGGCACATCGTCCTGCACATGCCAGTTCAAGGTCAGCGCAGCCACTCCGGCCAGGTGTCCGTCGGTCAACTCGTCGGCCTCGTGCACCCCGGTCTGGTAACCCCAGATGACGAAGCTGCCCCAGACCAGCGCCAGCGCGCCCAGCATCCAGGCCAGCAGATTCAGCTGCAGCGAGCTGCGGCGCATGCCGGTCTGCGGCATGGCCTTCATTCCTGCTCCTGCGGCATGAAGTAGCCCACGCCGCGCATGGTCACAATGATCTTCTGGCCCAGCTTCTTGCGCAGATGGTGGACATAGACTTCGACGGCATTGCTCTCCACCGTATCGCCCCAGCTGTAGAGATGCTCCTCGATCTGCGGGCGTGACAGCACCCGCCCGCGCGCCAGCAGCAAGGCCCAGAGCACGGCAAATTCGCGCGGTGAAACCTCCACCTTCTGCCCCGCCTGCCTGATGGTGCGGGCAGCCGGGTCCACCTCCAGATCCGCATGGCGGATCACCGGCGATGCCTGACCGGCGGCGCGGCGCATCATGGCGCGCAAGCGTGCCTCCAGCTCGTCCATGTCAAAAGGTTTGACCAGGTAGTCATCGGCGCCCAGATTGAGCCCCGCGACCCGGTCCTGCACCTGATCGCGTGCCGTGAGGATCAGCACTGGCGTGGCCGGATCCGGCAGTTGCGGCACACCGGGACGGCCTGTCTGCAGGCGCAGGCGGCGCACGACCTCGCTGCCATCAGCATCGGGCAGACCCAGGTCCAGCAATACGGCATCGAAGCGCTCGGTGCTCAGGGCATGCCAGGCCTCGGCCACGCTGGTGCACACGTCCACCGCATAGCCGCGCTGCATGAGATTGGCTCGCAGCCCTGCTGCAATGCCTTCGTTGTCTTCGACCACCAGAATTCGCATGCACGCATTGTGCGCGGCAATCCGCAATCTGCTCAACTGGCTGGTCAACGCCGACGCCCACCTCCCCTGCTTGCGCATGGGCTTGACATCCGCAAGAGCGGATTTCGCTTTAACATCTGCCACCCTCCATTGCCGCAATCTGCCGCAGCGCCTTCATGTTCTTCTTCGATCCATTTCTGTTTGCGCTGTTCAATGCCGATGCCCAGACGCACTGGTTCAGCATCCAGCTAGCACGTGCACTCTCGGCCTGGTTGCCCAATCTCAGCGGCATTCTTGTCCTCATCGCCCTGGTGTTCGGCTCACCGGCAACACGCCGCACCATGTTGATGCTGCTGCTGTCCATGGCCACGGCCTGGCTGATCGCCAGACTCATACGCTGGGGCTTCCCGGCCCCGCGCCCGTTCCAGCTCAATCTGGGCACGCTATGGATTCAGCATGGCGGACGTGCCGGCTTTCCCAGCCTGCATGCCAGCGGAGCCTTTGCCCTGGCCATGGCCCTCAGCCTGGGCGCAACCCGCCACCGCAAGCCGCTGGTCTGGCTGGCCTGGATAGCCGCCATCGGCATTGCCTGGAGCCGCGTCCATCTGGGGGTGCACTTTGCCTCCGATCTGATGGCCGGCGCGCTGGTAGGCATCAGCGGCGCTCTCATCGTCTGGCATATCGCCTTCCAGCTGCGCCGCCGCCGTCACCTGCGCGTCGTGCCGCATCTCAAGCGCCTGCGCGGCGCATGGGCGGCCCAGGGCTGAGCGTGCTCTTAAGCGCTTGTTAAGCAGCGCTTTCTATCGTGGCGGGCATGAAGTCGTCCGCCCCCTCGATCCCTTACCCACCTCTTCGCGCCGCCTCCTCTCCAGCCCTTCTGGGCTGGACTGTCATCGCCCTGGCCTGTGTACTGGCCTGGGACATGAGCGCTCTGGACATGCCCATGGCGCACTGGTTTGGCAGCAGCCAGGGCTTTGCCCTGCAAAATGACTGGTTCATGGTCAACATTGCCCATGAAGGTGCACGCAAACTGGCCTGGGGCGTCGTGCTGGGGCTGAGCCTGATGATCTGGTGGCCCATCGGTTGGATGCGAAAAGTGCCTTACCCACGCCGGATACAACTGGTGGTGGGTGCACTGGTCTCGCTCATCATCATGGCGCTGATGAAACGCATCAGCGTGACCAGCTGCCCCTGGGACCTCGCCGACTTCGGCGGTGTAGGCCACTATGTCTCGCACTGGGCCTGGGGTGTCACGGATGGCGGCGGCGGCCACTGCTTTCCGGCCGGTCATGCCTCGGCAGGCTTTGCCTTCATCAGCGGCTACTTTGCTCTGCGTCACGATCTGCCGCGTGCAGCACGCCTGTGGCTGGCCGCAGCTATGGCCGCAGGTTTTGCCCTGGGCCTGGCGCAACAGATGCGCGGCGCCCACTTCATGAGCCACACCCTGTGGACCGCCTGGCTTTGCTGGACGGCCAGCTGGTTTTGCGATCTGCTGGCCACCCGCCGCCTGACACGCCAGGCACAGGCGGATGCAGCCCTGCCTCCCGACGAGCTGCTGGCCTCGGACTGAACTCTGCGCACACGCAAAGGTCATTCATGCTGCTCTTCGATGCCCCCGTATTTCACTTTCTGAATGCCACCACCCAGAGCCCGCTGTGGTGGATTCAGGCCTCGCGCTTTGCCTCCAACTGGTTGCCCGGCCTGTGCGCCCTGCCCGTGATTGCTGCCATGCTGGCGCTTGGCAAGGGCTGGCGGCGCAGCCTGCAGCTAGCCCTGCTGTCCATGGCCTGCGCCTGGCTGGCCTGCCGTCTGATTCGCTGGGGCCTGCCCATGCCCAGGCCGGCGCAACTGGGCATGGGCATGCAGTGGATAGCACATGGTGCCAGCGCCAGCTTTCCCAGCATGCATGCCGCTGGCGCCTTTGCCCTGGCACAGGGCATCAATCTGGGCGTGGGCAGACACCAGCGCTGGCTGGTTGTTGTCGCATGGCTTCTCGCCACCAGCGTGGCACTGAGCCGCGTGGTGCTCGGTGTGCATTTCCCTTCGGACGTTCTGGCCGGCATGCTGGTCGGCTCCGTCAGCGCGGTAGTCGTCTGGCGCAGCGCATTGCAGCTCAAACAAGCGCAGCGCCGCAAACAACTCAAACACCGCCTGCAACCCCAGATCACCTGAAGCACGCTACAAAAACAAAAGCTGCCAGCGCTTTATTCATAAGCACTGGCAGCTTTTTTGATGAGGCATGCTTCAAGTCAGAGGCATCGAGCAAGAGCCGCCTCGCAGCGAAGATGCCGTCCCCCTCGGGGGGAAGCGGCATAGCCGCTCAGGGGACTCACTCCACCCTGCAGATCTTGAGCATATTGGTACCACCGGGCTGGCCCATGGGCTCGCCGCAGGTGATGGCGTAGACATCGCCGGACTGCACGATACCGCGGGCCAGCAAATGGCCCTTGGCCTGGTCCAGCGCCATGTCGCGCTCGGCGCTGGTGTCCATCAGCAAGGGACGCACGTTGCGGTACAGCGCCATCTTGCGCTGCGTGGCCAGCTTGGGCGTCAGGGCGTAGATGGGGATGTGGATGCGATGGCGGCTCATCCACAGCGCAGTCGAGCCGGAGTCCGTCAGCGCCACGATGGCCTTGGCACCCAGGTGATGCGCAGTGAACAGCGCGCCGATGGCGATGGCCTGGTCGGTACGCTTGAACGGGCTGTTGCTGAAATCGGCATCCTTGACGCGGTCTTCGGCCGCTTCCGCAGCGGCGCAGATGGCGGCCATTTCACGCACGGTCTCCAGCGGGTACTTGCCGGCGGCGGTTTCGGCGCTCAGCATCACGGCATCGGTGCCGTCCAGCACGGCATTGGCCACGTCGCTCACTTCGGCACGGGTGGGCACGGGGTTGGTGATCATGGACTCCATCATCTGGGTCGCGGTGATCACCACCTTGTCCATGTCGCGCGCCATGCGGATCATCTTCTTTTGCAGCGCGGGCACGGCGGCATTGCCCACTTCCACGGCCAGATCGCCACGGGCAACCATGATGCCGTCGGAGACCTTGAGAATTTCTTCCAGGCGCGGAATGGCCTCGGCGCGCTCGATCTTGGCGATCAGGCCGGGCTTGTGACCGTACTGGGCAGCGGCCACATTGCACAGCTGGCGTGCCATTTCCATGTCGGTGGCGTTCTTGGGGAAGCTCACGGCCACGTAGTCGGCCTGGAAGGACATCGCAGTCTTGATGTCTTCCATGTCCTTGGCGGTCAGTGCGGGAGCCGTCAGGCCGCCGCCTTGCTTGTTGATGCCCTTGTTGTTGGACAGCTCGCCACCCAGCTTGACGATGGTGTGCACCTCTTCGCCGCGCACCGCATCCACGGTCAGCACGATCAAGCCGTCGTTGAGCAGCAGCACATCGCCGGCCTTCACATCACGGGGCAGCTCCTTGTAATCAAGGCCCACGCCGTTGATGTCGCCGGGTTCGGTGCGCGATGCGTCGAGCACAAAGCGCTCGCCGGGCTCGAGCATGACCTTGCCCTCGGCAAACTTGCCGACACGGATCTTGGGACCCTGCAGGTCGGCCATGATGGCCACTTCGCGGCCCGCACGCTGGGCGGCTTCACGCACCATGGTGGCACGGTCGATATGGTCCTGCGCCTTGCCATGGCTGAAGTTCAGGCGCACGACGTTCACGCCTTCGCGCACCATTTGTTCAAGCAGTTGGGGATCGCTGGAAGCGGGGCCCAGTGTGGCGACGATCTTGGTAGCACGACTCACTTGCATGAAATGTCTCTCTCGCGATGGAATGTAATCGGGTTTCAATTCTGGCACGAATGCGGTTACATGACTGCATCTTGCACAGCGATGCGACACCAGACAAGCGAGTTGCAGAACAGAAAAAACAGTAGCTGCTTGCGACCACCCATCTTATATATCAGGGCAAATAATGCTTGAAATGTCTATATTTCAAGCGCTTGCAGCTACTAATTCGGAAGCATAAGAGGGAAACTAGCGCGGGAGTCGACAAGCCTTGTGCAGCGCATCAATGAGCGCGTCGAAACAGTTTTGCCCGGCAGGTTCAAATGTGCAGGCCTCAGATCAGCCCGTGCGAGAGCAGATAGGTCACCACATGCGTAAGCATGGCGGCCTCGAGTCCGTAGCGCCAGAACACGATGCCCGCCAGCAGCCCATAGACGCTTTCACACATCAGCAGCTGCAGCACGACAGGCGCCGACAGCTCGCCGGCCACGCTCCAGCCCAGAAACACCGGAATGCAGCCGGACAGCAGGGCAGCCAATGCAATCGCCGCCCAGCCCAGCCGCCAATCCGGGCGCTGCCGGGGGCTGCCGAAGGCCTTCCACACCATCCACATCACGCCCGTGAGCATGCCCAGCCTCAGCAGCAGCTCTTCCGTGATCGCGCCGTAGAGCAGCTTGGGCCATAGCGGCAGGCCGTAGACCGGGTCCACAAAAGACATGCTTTCGGGCCAGACCACGGCCAACGTCACCAGCCAGGCCGCGCCGATCACCCCGCCCGCCACGCCGGGCAGGCTCAGCACGCGCACGCCGCGCCAGGGCATGCGCCCCTCGGCCACGGCATGAATCAATGGTGCGCTCAAGCCCAGCCTCGGGCCCAGCCGGACCCCGAGGCCCACGCTCAGCGCCAGCAGGACACTCAACCCCGCCGTCGCGGCCCAGCCAACCACAATGTCGGAGCTGCCACTCGCCAGAACGGCCAGCCAGACAGGCGGCGTGGTCCAGGCCAGCGCCACCACACCTGGCAGACCCAGCAACCAAAGCAGCAAGCCCATGCGCGCGGCAGACTGTGGCCGGGCTGCTGCGCCATGGGACAGGTGGTTGAAGGTCTGCGGCATGCTGAACTCTGGCGCCCGTCGCTCAATCACGCATCAGAGCTTCGATCTCGTCGGGCTTGACGGGCACTCCGCGGGTGATGAGCTCGCAGCCGGTCTCGGTGACGATGGCATCGTCCTCGATGCGGATACCGATGTTGTGGAACTGCTCGGGCACGCCGGGTGCAGGTCGCACATAGATGCCCGGCTCTATCGTCGTGACCATGCCGGGGCGCAGGATGCGGCTGGGGCGATTGGCAATGGTTTCACCCGAGATCGGGTCCTTGCGCTCGCTGACCACGCCCAGCTCGCTGGGCTCCACATAGCTGCCGCAGTCATGCACATCCATGCCCAGCCAGTGGCCGGTGCGGTGCATGTAGAACTGGAAGTAGGCACGCGACTCGATCACATCCTCGGCCGTGCCGTACTTGGTACGCTCCAGCAGTCCCAGGTCCAGCATGCCCTGGGCCAGCACGGCCACGGTGGCCTCATGCGGGTCGTTGAAACGCTTGCCGGCCCTGGTGACGGCAATCGCCGCTTCCTGGCTTGCCAGCACGAGCTCGTACAGCGCGCGCTGCGCCCCGCTGAACTTGCCATCGGCCGGGAAGGTGCGCGTGATGTCGCTGGCATAACCATCCAGCTCACAGCCTGCGTCGATGAGCACCAGCTCGCCCGCGCGCACCGGCGCCTTGTCGGCCTGATAGTGCAGCACGCAGGCATTGGCGCCGGCAGCCACGATGGAGCCATAGGCCACGTACTGCGAGCCATGCTGGCGGAACTCGTGCAGCAGCTCGGCGTCCAGATGGTATTCGCGCACCTCCTCGCCATTGCGGATCATGCGGGCCGAGCGCTGCATGGCACGCACATGGGCCTGGGCACTGATCTGCGCGGCGCGGCGCATGATGTCCTGCTCATGCTCATCCTTGAGCAGACGCATCTCGTCCAGCAGCGCACAGGCGTCACCCTGCTGTGTGGGACAGAGCACGCCAAAGCGCGAGCGGGCGCGCACCTGGCCCAGCCAGCCTTCGACCTGTTCGGCCAGGCCCTTGTGGGTGGCGAAGGGAAACCAGACGCGCTCGCGGTTTTCCAGCAGGCGCGGCAGGCGGGAATTGATTTCATCGCTGGAGAAGGCCTGAGCCATGCCCAGCTTGGTCTTGGCTGCCTCGGGGCCCAGGCGATAGCCGGTCCAGACCTCGCGCTCCAGATCCTTGGGCTGACAGAACAGCACGCTTTTGCCGTCGCTGGTCAGTACCAGGCAGGCATTGGGCTCGGAAAAGCCCGTGAGGTAGTAGAAGTAGCTGTCGTGGCGATACAGATACTCGGTATCGCGGTTGCGATGCAACTCGGGAGCCGTGGGGATGATGGCGACACCGCCGTCGCCCAACTGGGCGGCCAAGCGTGCGCGGCGTTGGGCATATACAGAAGTCATGGGCATATCGTAATGCTGGCCGGGCATCTGTACATCAGCTTACATCTGCGGATGTCAGCTATTGCGCTCTGGCCCCTGTGTCGATCTGAATCCGGTGGTCAGCAGCGCCGTCGCGTCACCGGGCACCAGGGCCTCGGGCTGACTCGCGCGCCAGCCCGACCAGAGCAGGCTTGCCCCAGACAGGATCAGCAGGCCACAGACCAGCCATTCCACAAGCCTTTTGGGCCAGGCGGGCGGATGTCTGGCACTCCACCAGGTCACGCCCGTGACGACAGGAAAGGCCAGTGCCGTCCAGCCCATGACGGCCCAGTTCAGCTGACCCTCCACAGCCACCATGGCAGCGCGCAGCAAGGAACAGGAAACAAACATGGCAAACAGGCAGTGGCGCACCAGCATGCGATCCAGCGGCTGACGATAGAGGTGATAGACCATGGGCGGGCCGGGCGTGGCAAACAAACCACCGAGCAGCCCCGACGACACACCGGCCACCCACATGGAGACAGGGCCGGATGGCTGGTCCAACGCCTTCTTTTGCATCAGCAGCAACATGGCGCACAGCACGATCACCAGGCCCAGCAGCATGCGCAGACCGTTGAGCGTATTGCCGCTGAGCCAGTGCAGCAGCAGCACCCCGCCGACCACACCCAGCACGCTGCTGATGAGCATGGGTTTGAGCATGGCCCAGTCCGGCTCGAAGCGGTAGGCGCGCATATAGCTGACGCCGTTGATGATGGACAGCAGACAGGCCACATTGGCCGCATCGGCAATATTCATCAGGCCCGTGGCGCCTGCGACGCCCACAAAGATCAGCCCGAACGCGAAGCCCGTGAGGTTCTGGCAGAACGCGGCCAGCCCCACCAGAGCCATGAAGAAAACGATTTGCATGCACTCACCCGATGACGGCCACAAGAGGAACTGTGGATTTGCATCCGGTTGCGCCAGTCAGAAAATTAAAAAGCATAGCAGATGCTTGCCATGGCAAGCATTCGTGCAATCCACAGAGAGGCGCCTTAACTCATAGCTTCGTGCGCATTGCCGGCATGAGTTCCAAGGCAGTTTATGGAGCAAGTATTTTGATCTGCTGCGCCGACCACTCGACCAGCTCGCCGCACTGTGCATGCCAGCCTTGGGGCGCGAAATCCGGCCAGTGGCAAAGCAGCTCGCGGGTTGGCACATCCCAGAGCCAGCACTGCCCCTCGCCCACCACCAGCAAGCGACCGTTCACGCAGTGCAGATACCGGGCGCGCGGCAAGCCAGGCATTGGCCAGAGCTGGCCCGCATGGCCTTCCTCGGGCACAGGCGCATGGATATCGAAGATCACCACGCCCGGCGCATGCAGACAGTCGCCAAAACCATCGTCATCCCAGTTGCCGACGTTCCAGATCGCGACGCGCGAGTCATCCAGCCACACGCAGGGCTGGTCCCAGCCCTCGCCCTGCGCCAGCCGCTTGCGCGAGGGGCCGTCATCGGACTCCCAGCGGTTGCCATCCAGCCAGGCGGGCAGCGACCACACGGCGGGAATGCCCACGGGCGCCCAGACCCAGCCGTCGTCCAGCAACCATTGCTGCGCAGGGTTCGGCAGAAGACGACCATGAAAATAGTCCAGATAGTGTGGCTGCTCGAACGCCAGCCCGTCGCGCTCGGTCAGGTTCTCGCCCGTCGCGCAATCCATGGCATCGAGCCGGTTCCACTGCGTGCGGTGAATCAGCACATCGCGGCCCCGATGCTGGATAAAGGCGATGGAAAAAGGCACGGTTTTGGGATGGTAGTCGCCTCCAAAAAGCTGCACGATGCGCTCACCCGTACGCAAGTTCACCAACACACCAAACGTGCCGCCATCATCGGCAATCACCGCATAGTTGCCACTGAGCGCGCAATGTACTTTGAAGCCATGCGGCCAGTGCGGCGTAGGCGGTGTCGGCTCTGGCAAATCCAGCAGCGCCAGTTGCTGGCACTGGCCGCTTGGCAGCTTCAACGCATGCAAGCCGCCGTCCCGGGTCAGCAGCAGCAACTGGCCCCAGCCAGCCTGCGCAGTGCAGGCGTGGACGATGTGCGGGCCTTGCCAGTCGATGCTGCGTGCTCTCATGCCTCAGCCCTGATTCAGCTCAGCCAGTCGCTCGGGCGTGCCCACATCGACCCAGCGACCGGTGTAGAGCGAGGCACCCACCCGGCCTGCCTGCATGGCGCGGCGCAGCAGCGGTGCCAGCGGTGCGCGCAGGCCTTCGGGGTTTCCGGGCTGCACATCGAACCACGGTGATGCAAACAGCTCGGCTTTCAAGAGCGCAATCGTGCTGTAGGTATAGCGTGGTCGCTCATCGTCGGCAGGCAGATCCAGCGCCTTGCCGTCCTCGCTGAGACCGAAGTCGCCGCGCGGATTGTGTGCAGGATTGGGCACCAGCCACAGGTGGGCCAGTTCATCGCTTTGCGCAAACGCTTGGGAAGCCTTCGCCGCAAAGCTGAAATCCGGCGCATAGACATCGCCTGCGGCCAGCCAGAAAACCCGGTCCAGCTGCGGCAGGGCGCGACTGATGCCGCCAGCGGTTTCAAAGGCTTTCTCGGGCTCCGCCGAATAGGCAAGCAATAGCTTCGCGCTCGCGCCCGCATCGGGCTGCGGCACAAATTCATCGCCGAAATACGCGGGAATCTGCGCCCCCAGCCAGCCCGTGTTGATAACGGCTCGCGGCACGCCGGCAGCAAGCAGCGCCTGCATGTGCAACTGCAGCAGCGGCACGCCCTGCACCTTGAGCAGCGGCTTGGGCGTGACATCGGTCAGCGGCCTCATGCGCTCGCCCCGGCCTGCGGCCAGTAGCATTGCAGGGGGTTGCACCAGGAGGGAAGCAGCGTTTTCTACAGTCATTGCAATCAGCTTTTCAACACGGTTTGAGGTGCGCAAGACACCTGTTTCTGGGGTTGCACTGTAGAGCATTGACCCGCATGCCGCCTGCGAAAATTGGGCCTCCATTAAAATGATGGGCTTAGCAGAATTACCCCCTCCTTTTCGGAGCGCCCTGATGGCCAACACTCAAAATATGGCGAATGCAATCCGTGCACTCGCAATGGATGCCGTTCAACAAGCCAATTCCGGCCACCCCGGTGCCCCCATGGGCATGGCCGACATGGCCGTAGCACTGTGGAGCCGCCACCTCCAGCACAACCCCGTGAACCCTCACTGGGCCAACCGCGACCGCTTCATTCTGTCGAACGGTCACGGCTCCATGCTGATCTATGCGCTGCTGCACCTGAGCGGCTACGACCTGCCCATCGAAGAGCTGAAGAACTTCCGTCAGCTGCACAGCAAGACTGCCGGCCACCCCGAAGTGGGCATCACCCCCGGCGTGGAAACCACCACCGGCCCTCTGGGCCAGGGCATCACCAATGCCGTGGGCTTTGCACTGGCTGAAAAGCTGCTGGCTGCCGAGTTCAACAAGGACAAGCACGAGATCGTCGACCACCACACTTATGTGTTCCTGGGTGATGGCTGCCTGATGGAAGGCATCTCGCATGAAGCCGCCGCCCTGGCCGGTGCCTGGAAGCTGAACAAGCTGATCGCACTGTACGACGACAACGGCATCTCCATCGACGGCAAGGTGACCCCCTGGTTCATCGACAACACGCCCGAGCGCTTCGAAGCCTACGGCTGGAACGTGATCCGCTCCGTGGACGGCCACAATGTGGACGCCCTGGACAAGGCCATCGCCGCTGCCAAGAAGAGCGCAGACAAGCCCACGCTGATCTGCTGCAAGACCCATATCGGCAAGGGCTCGCCCAACCGCCAGGACACGGCCAAGGCCCACGGCGAACCTCTGGGTGCCGAAGAAATTGCACTGACCCGCGCTGCTCTGGGCTGGACTTACGGCCCCTTCGAGATCCCTGCCGACGTCTACACCGACTGGAACGCCAAGGATCTGGGCACCAAGGCCGAAGCCGCCTGGAACGAGAAGTTCGCTGCCTACACGGCCGCCTTCCCCGAGCAAGCCGC
The DNA here is from genome assembly GCF_000241525.1 of Comamonas testosteroni ATCC 11996. Taxonomy (GTDB): domain Bacteria; phylum Pseudomonadota; class Gammaproteobacteria; order Burkholderiales; family Burkholderiaceae_C; genus Comamonas; species Comamonas testosteroni. The sequence continues at coordinate 465,504 of NZ_AHIL01000002.1, read as the reverse complement.
CGAGTTCACTCGCCGCATGGCTGGCGATCTGCCCGCCAACTTCGGTGAAATCGCCGCCAAGATCGCCTCCGACGCCCATGACGCCGGCGCCACCGTGGCCAGCCGCAAGGCCAGCCAGCTGGCCCTGGAAGGCCTGACAGCCGCTCTGCCCGAGCTGCTGGGCGGCTCTGCCGACCTGACCGGCTCCAACCTGACCAACACCAAGTCCACTCCCTCTTTCCGCGTGGATGACAAGGGCGCCGTGGTCAAGACCGAAGAAGGCCAGATCGGCCGCCACATCAACTACGGTGTGCGCGAGTTCGGCATGGCAGCCATCATGAACGGTGTGGCGCTGCACGGCGGCTTCATCCCCTACGGCGGCACCTTCCTGACCTTCTCCGACTACAGCCGCAACGCCATCCGCATGGCGGCTCTGATGAAGCAGCGCGTGATCCACGTCTTCACGCACGACTCCATCGGTCTGGGCGAAGACGGCCCCACCCACCAGTCCATCGAGCACGCAGCCTCCCTGCGCCTGATCCCCGGTCTGGACGTGTGGCGCCCCGCCGACACCACCGAGACCGCCGTGGCCTGGACTGTGGCCCTGAGCCAGAAGAACAAGCCCACAGCCATGCTGCTGAGCCGCCAGAACCTGGCTTACTCGCCCAAGAGCGAAGACGCGCTGGACGACATCGCCTGCGGCGCCTACGTGCTCTCCGAGCCCAAGGATGTGGGCCTGAAGGGCAAGAAGGCCCAGGCCGTGATCATCGCCACCGGCTCCGAAGTGCAGCTGGCTCTGGCTGCCCAGAAGCAGCTGGCCGAACGCAAGATCGCCGTGCGCGTGGTCTCCATGCCCAGCACCACGACCTTCGACAAGCAGGATGTGAAGTACAAGAAGGCCGTTCTGCCCGCAGGCCTGCCCCGCATCGCTGTGGAAATGGGCGTGACCGACTTCTGGTGGAAGTACGGCTGCGCCGCCGTGGTCGGCATCGACACCTACGGTGAGTCCGCCCCCGCAGGCGTGCTGTTCAAGCACTTCGGCTTCACCGCCGAGAATGTGGCCGACACCGTGCAGGTCGCCCTGCAGAACGCTGGCAAGTAAGCGCAAAAGGGGCCTCGTGCCCCTTTTTTCCGGCTGAAGTTTGCTCACCCGCAGTCCTCAGCCATCCGGACCAGGCCCCAGGGTGCCGAGTCCGGGCACAATCCGCTCCGGTTTTTCATTACTCACTATCTACGAGGCAACTATGACGATCAAGGTTGGTATCAACGGCTTCGGCCGCATTGGCCGCAACGTGCTGCGTTCCGCAGTGCAAAACTTCTCTGACATCGAAATCGTCGGCATCAACGACCTGCTGGAGCCTGACTACCTGGCTTACATGCTGAAGTACGACAGCGTGCACGGTCGTTTCGACGGTGAAGTTTCTGTCGAAGGCAACACCCTGGTCGTCAACGGCAAGAAGATCCGCCTGACCCAAGAGCGCGATCCCGCCAACCTGAAGTGGAACGAAGTCGGCGCCGACATCGTGATCGAGTCCACTGGCCTGTTCCTGACCAAGGAAACCGCCCAGAAGCACATCGACGCCGGTGCCAAGAAGGTCATCCTGTCCGCTCCCTCCAAGGACGACACCCCCATGTTCGTGTTCGGCGTGAACCACGGCACCTACAAGGGCGAAGCCATCATCTCCAACGCTTCGTGCACCACCAACTGCCTGGCTCCCGTGGCCAAGGTGCTCAACGACAAGTGGGGCATCAAGCGCGGCCTGATGACCACCGTGCACGCAGCGACTGCCACGCAAAAGACCGTGGACGGCCCTTCCAACAAGGACTGGCGCGGCGGCCGCGGCATTCTGGAAAACATCATCCCCTCCAGCACTGGCGCTGCCAAGGCCGTGGGCGTTGTGATCCCCGAGCTGAACAAGAAGCTGACCGGCATGTCCTTCCGCGTGCCTACGTCTGACGTATCCGTGGTCGACCTGACCGTGGAGCTGAACAGCGAAGCCACCTACGAAGAAATCTGCGCCGAAATGAAGGCCCAGTCCCAAGGCGCTCTGAAGGGCGTGCTGGGTTACACCGAAGACAAGGTCGTCGCCACCGACTTCCGCGGCGAGACCTGCACCTCCGTGTTCGACGCCGAAGCCGGTATCGCCCTGGACAAGACCTTTGTGAAGGTCGTGTCCTGGTATGACAACGAGTGGGGCTATTCCAACAAGTGCCTGGAAATGGTGCGCGTGGTGGCCAAGTAATCTTCACGATTACATGCCCAAACAGGCTCAATCGCTTATCAGATAAGCGCTGAGAGCTATCAAAAAGCCAGCATGGGACGCCATGCTGGCTTTTTTTCGTCCCGCAAGACCGGAGCCGGCCGGAGCATGTCTCGGATACATTTGTAACACGCAGCTGCCGCCGGCGCCCAAGAGCGTGAAGCGCTGCCACTTCCTCGGACAAGGCCGCCATGTTTATTGCGATTCCTCTTGAGAACAAGCCTTCCTGGCGCTCGCCGCCCTGGATGACGGTGCTGCTCATCATCATCAACTGCGTGATCTTCTGGGGCTGGCAGGCACCCGAGGAAGATGCCGTGGAAAAAGCGGCCCGGCAATATGCCCAGACCGCTTTGCCAACGCTGGAGCTGCCACCGTTCCTGACCTATCTGGAGGAGCAATCCGCCCAGGGCAGCAAGCGCTTCGACCAGAGAACGCTGCAGGCCGTGCGAAAGCTCTATCAGCAAAAGGCCTATGCTCAGCTCTATGCGCTGCTGTGGCAGGAAAAGAAATTCCACCAGCGCCTGCTGGACGGCCAGATCATCACTGCCAGCCACCCGCGCCATGCGCAGTGGCAGGCTGCACGTGCCGCCTTTGCGCCCCACGAGCCGCGCGGCAGCTTTACCGAGCGCTGGTCCATGAGCTATGAGAGAGGCGCCGGCTGGCAGCCCCTGCAGGCCTTCACCTCCATCTTTCTGCATGGCAGCACCAGTCATCTGCTGGGCAATATGGTGTTTCTGTTCCTGTTCGGCTTCACCCTGGAGCTGGCTTTAGGGGCCTTCACCTATCTGGCCTTCTACGTGATCGGCGGCATCGGCGCCTCGCTGTTCGCGCTGATGTTCTATGCCGGCATGGGTGGTTACGGCCTGGGGGCATCGGGTGCGATTTCGGCCCTTATGGCCATGTATGCGGTGATGTACCGCATGCGGCGCATCCGCTTCTTCTACATGCTGCTGTTCTACTTCAACTACGCAAGCTGGCCGGCCCTGATCATGCTGCCGGTCTGGATGGGCGTGGAGCTGCTGCAGCATCTGCTGGGTGGCAAGCAGGTGGCCTATATGGCCCACTTTGGCGGCCTGCTGACGGGCGCCCTGCTGATGTGGGGCTATATGCGTCTGCAGACCGTCGCGGCGCCGGTCAACGAAGAAGAGCAGGCACTGGCCGCCGCCCGGCCGCTGGCCGAGGCCGTGGCCCGTGCCCAGCGCCATACCGATGCGCTGGCATTTGACCGCGCTGCTCCGGCCTGGCGCGAAGCGGCACGTCTGGCTCCCTCGGACCTGACCATTCTGCGGGCCTGGTTTGAAAGCTCTCGCCATCAGCCCGCCAGCGAGGACTTTCATGCTGCGGCGCGACGCATCTTCAAGCTGCCGGCCACCACGGACGCCGAACGCCAGCTGCAACTGGCCAGCTATCGCAGCTATCAGCAGCGCGCCCAGCCCGGCATGCGCATGAGCGCGGACACCATGCATGGCCTGGTGCGCAGTTTCGTGCGTTTGGGGGCCCTGCCGGAGGCTGAAAAGCTATGCCGCTCCCTGCACAAGCTGGCAGACCACCCCCAATGGCCGGCAAGCTTGCTGCTGCTGGTCAACGGCATGGCCCAGGCCGGACGCATTCAGGATGCCAAAGTCTGGCTGCCCGTGCTGCAGCAATCGGCACCCGAGGAAGCTCTCACACGCTGGCTGGCACAGCAGCGCTAGCCAACGCCCTGTCGCGCTCAGGTCTTTGCCTCCAGCTCCTGCAGCTCATCACGCAGCACCCACTGCGCTTCCTGGGTGCTCGCGTGCTCGGGAAAGTGCTGCTTCATGCGCATGTACACCGACACCCCCTGCATGGGCTGCTCCAGGCCCTGCTTGTACGCTCGTACCACCAGCTCCAGCATGAACGGAATCAGAGTGCTGCCGGCAAAGCGCTTCTCAAAATCCTTGGCAAGGATCAACACATACCTGGGCTTGCCGGCCTTCCAGGCCTGCTGTGCCAGCTCGTAACTGAGCTGGGCCGAGTCGGGCTTGAAGTCCGGCTTGCGCTTGGCACAGCTCACCCAGGCTTCCAGGGCCTCGCTGGCGCGCTGCTGGGCGAGCAGCATGGGAATGAAACGCTGGCCCAGCTCCGCCAGGGCATCCGCGCGTTCCGTCAGCTTGAGCACCCGGAAGTAACGGCGGCAATCAGGCAGGCTCTCATAGTCCTGCCGCTGCCATTCGCGCGCCTGGTTCACGGCCTCGTCCATCTTGTTGTCCTGCACCAGTCTGGCCACCAGCGCATCGCGACGCTTGGCTTCCAGGGCCGCAGGGTCGATCTGCACGGTCGCAGGCCCCTCGGGCGCTTGCACGGGGTCGATATCCAGTGCCGCATGGTGCTGGTACATGACATAGCCGATCATGGCCGCCATCACCCAGCTGAAATAAATCATCACAAAGCTCACCAGGGGCAGTACCAATCCGGGTGCCGCAACCTTGAGCAGCATCGCCAGGACCATGGGCGAGCCCTGCTGCAGCAGAAACAGGAAAAAGCACAGCAGCAGATAGGACTTGCCGATACCGAAAATCGTCGCCAGCAGCTCGAACGGATTAACGGCCGAGCTCAGGCTATTGGTATTGATCAGCACCATCCAGGTGGCAGGAATCAGGAAGGCCACCAGCAGATTGGCAACCACGCCCAGGGTCAGGCTGCGGGTCGCCATAAAGCCCACGAATATCCCGAAAACGACGAGTACCCCGAAGAATTTCCAGGGCAGCCATTTCCAGTCCTCATCGACCTGACTGGAGCGGAAATCGGAGCTATGGGTAATTCCACGAGATGCGAGTGCCGAAACCTTGAATGCATAACGGCTGACTGCCAGCATCAAGCCCAGACCCACAAACAAGACTCCAATCCACCCGAACATCAAGCCATAACTGCATGCCGACAACAGCAATGCATAGAGCAAAGGCTCGGTCTGCAGAGGAAACAGAAAAAAGCTATTGAGCCTTTGCCAGAACGGAGGGATTTTCCACTCGGAAGAATCACCTTTTTGGTGAACACCATGTATCGAATTCAATGCCTGCTCTCCCACTCTCGGTTTGATGAATCATCTGCAAGCCCGCTTGCAGTGACCTAATCCGCTCTGGTATTGCCCGATTTTTCTTTGAAATCGGGTCATTGCGGAATTCTGAGGTAGAAATTCGCGCTGAATCCAAATACCGATAAACATCCGGCATATTGCTTTTTTCGCTTGCCAGAAACCCCGTAAATGCTTTTGCAGTCATGCCAGCCGGCCAAGCCGCCTTGACCTGATAACGGATATGACTGCAAGGATTGCAGGCAGCGCTTAAAGTGGCCCAGGTTTTATGGAGAAGCAGCGAATGATTCACAGCGCACACGCACAAAGCAGCCCCACCCCGTACCGCATCACTCTGACCGATGCCCAAGGCCATGTCTGGCATGCCGATGAACCCGTGAATGATGGCGGCGCCGACACCGCGCCCAACCCCATGCAGCTCATGCTCTCGGCCCTGGGAGCCTGCACGGCCATCACCCTGCATATGTACGCGGGCCGCAAGCAGTGGCCGCTAAGCCATGTCGATGTGGATCTGCAACTCAACCCCGATGGCAAGCCCGCGGATGCCAACCAGATCACGCGCAGCATCACCCTGCATGGCGAGCTGGACGACGAGCAGCGCCAGCGCCTGCTGCAGATTGCCAATGCCTGCCCCGTGCACAAGCTGCTGGAAGGCAAGGTTTCCATTCCCACCGCCTTGACCGAAGCCGCGCAGGCATGAGAAAAGGCACCTCACGCCCACACGGCATGAGGCTCGCCTCCTCCGGAAGGGCCGCCTTCATCTTGGGGACTGCCCGACGATAAAAAAAGCCCTGCAGTCACCTGCAGGGCCTTGGACGCCATTGTGTGTAACTTGATTACACCGTCACTTCCAGCGCACCCACTTCCACATAGTGTTCGAACTCACGTTTGGCCAGCGATGCAGTTTCGGGCTGCTGGTCCTCGGGGTCGACCCAGGACAGCACATAGCTGGCGATGGCGGTATCGACCTTCATCTCTATGCCCATGGGAATCTGCTCGGACGGACCATCTCCGACACGATGCTCCACCTTGCCAGTGACGCGAGCGGCAAAGTGCTCGGGATACAGCTGGATCTCGACTGCCGAGATCTGGTTGCCTTGAGTGCTGTGTTCGTTCATGTTTATTCCTCCTGCAGTTGTTAGGTCGCTGCGCACGAATTGCGCCACGTGAAAGCCACTGCTAGCGGCCTACGCCTTTAACTTAGCCGACTCCTGGCGGAGTCCTTGTCAGCCTATTGGCTGAATCCTCACAGTGATGTAACTGCGTGCAAGGCGTTGCTGCATTCTGCCGTCTGATTGCGCGAATACCGCATATCCCTGACACTCGAATCTCTTCGCCGTCAGGATTTGTCATGAGTGAATCAAAGAACTTACAACGTCTGCCCACCCGTATAGCCGATGTCGGCGGCATCCCCATCCACCGTGCCATTCCTCAGGCCGCGCTGCGCAAAGTGGGGGCCTGGTGCTTCCTCGACCACGCCGGCCCGGCCATCCCCCCTCCACCCGGCATGCAGGTCGGGCCCCATCCTCATATCGGCTTGCAGACTTTCACCTGGATGATCGAGGGCGAGGTACTGCACCGCGACAGTCTGGGCAGCGAGCAGATCATCCGCCCCGGCCAGGTCAATCTGATGACGGCTGGCCGCGGCATTGCCCATTCCGAAGAAGCCCAGACACTGGGCGTGCATGCAGCCCAGTTGTGGATTGCCTTGCCCGACAGCCATCGCAATACTGCGCCCCGCTTCCAGCATTATCCCGACCTGCCCAGGACCGAGATCGGCGACTTTGCCGTGACCGTTCTGGCCGGTGAAGCCCTGGGACTGACGGCGCCCGCAGAAGTCCACTCCCCGCTGATGGGCGTGGACCTTCTGGCCGACGGCACAGCCGGCCAGGCGTGCGCCACCATGCCGCTGCGCGCCGACTTCGAGCATGCGGTGATGAGTCTGTCGGGCGAGGTGAAGGTTGAAGGCCAGGTGTTGCCCTCGCAGGAGCTGATCTATCTGCCCGTCGGCACCCGGGAGGTGCAACTGGAGTGCGCGCCCGGCAGCCGCCTCATCATCATCGGCGGCGAGCCCATGGATGAAGCCATCTTGCTGTGGTGGAACTTTGTGGCCCGCACCACCGAAGAGATGCAACTGGCCCAGAAGCAGTGGGAGGCCGAGGCCGCCACCGATGCGGAGCTCCTCAACGGCCAGCCACGCCGTTTTGGCAAGCCCGTGGCCTCGCCTCTGAAGTCGCTGCACTCTCCATCACTGGCTGGCGTCAGCCTGCGCGCCTCCAGATAAGCCTGCGGCGCTTATTCAATTCGCACCAAATTGGTGCGAATTGAATTTCTCAAAAAGAAAAATAAAAGCATTTTTGCAAGTTTTTGATGGATTTTGGAAGCTTTTAGAGGCAACGCACTCTCTTCAAGAGAAGGCAACCAGGACGTTATGCATGAAACGTTTGGACTCATGCACGCCAAGCTTTCATAATCGAGCCAACGCCCTGGCCACGAGATTGCGACCGCCGCTTTTTCATCCAGGGCGTTGCCACGTCCTGTCCTTGGACCGGTGGCTCATTCAACTTTGCAAAGAAAGCAGATCGATGCGTCAAGAACATGACTTCATTGGCATCAAAACCATCCCTCCCGACGCGTACTGGGGCGTTCATTCCGCACGCGCAGTGGAGAACTTCCCCATCACTGGTCACTCGGTCGCGCACATGCCCGAGCTGATCCGCGCGTTTGCCTTTGTCAAAAAGGCAGCGGCCCAGGCCAATCTGCAGTTTGGCGCCATCAATCTCAAACAAGCCACTGCCATCTCCCAAGCCTGTGATGACCTGATTTCCGGCCAGCTGCACGAGCAGTTCGTGGTCGATGTGATCCAGGGCGGCGCCGGCACCTCCACGAATATGAACGCCAATGAGGTGATCGCCAATCGTGCACTCGAGCACCTGGGATTGCCCAAAGGCACTTACGACGTGATCCACCCCAACGATCATGTCAATGCTTCGCAGTCCACCAACGACTCCTACCCCACCGCCGTCAAGCTTGCCACCTACGCTGGCATCCAGAAGCTGCTGATCGCCCTGGCCGAGTTGCGCTCTGCTTTCGAAGCAAAGGCGGGCGAATTCGCCCATATCCTGAAAATCGGCCGCACACAATTACAAGATGCCGTGCCCATGACTTTGGGCCAGGAGTTTTCCGCTTTTGCAGCCATGATCGCCGACGATGAAAAGCGTCTGCGCGAGTCCGCCTATCTGATGACCGAAGTGAACATGGGTGGCACTGCCATCGGCACCGGCATCAACGCACCCGTAGGCTACGCCGGCGCCGTGACCAAGGCCCTGGCTGAAATTTCGGGCGTCCCCGTCGTCAAAGCCGGCGATCTGATCGCCGCCACGGGAGATACCGGCGCCTTTGCCGACATTTCCGGTATCTTGAAGCGTGTTGCCGTCAAGTTATCCAAGATCAGCAACGACCTGCGCCTGCTCTCCTCGGGCCCTCAAGCAGGTGTAGCAGACATCAAGCTGCCGGCGCGCCAGGCCGGCTCGTCCATCATGCCCGGCAAGGTGAATCCCGTCATTCCCGAGGTGATGAACCAGGTCTGCTTCGAAGTGATAGGCAACGATACCGCCATCACCATGGCCGTGGAAGCCGGCCAGTTGCAGCTCAACGCCTTCGAGCCGCTGATGGCCTGGGCTCTGCACAAAAGCCTGAGCCACCTGAGCAGCGCCTGCAAGACGCTGCAAGTCAACTGCGTGGAAGGCATTGTGGCTAATGAAGCGCTGCTGGATTCCCGCATTGCCGAGTCAGTGACGCTGGTGACGGCACTGAACCCTCTGATCGGCTACGAAAAGGCCGCCAGGATTGCCAAGACCGCGATTGCCAACGGCAAGCAGATTGCCGTGGTGGCGGAAGAACTGGGCATCATGAGCCGGGCCGAAATGAACAAGCTGCTGGTCGCCGACAAGCTGACCCAGGCCGGCGCCTTGACCGCCGCATAAGCACACTCTTTATCGACAATGCAAAAGGGCATGTTCGCCATGAACATGCCCTTTTTGATTGATATGGTTTTAATAGCTTTCCATGCCCGTATTCAAAGGGCAGGAAGCCAAAAACGCTTCATGTTCAAGCCACTGCGGCATTCTCGTCACTGGGGTCATCCACGCCGCGTACGCTTTCACGCAGATTTTTGTCCTTGAGCTTGCCAAGATCGGTCTCCACCGCGCGCTTGAGCTTTTCAATCGCAGCGCTGAAGGCCTCCTTGACCTTTTCGGCTTCCGCATTCACTGCAATGGGGGGGCGACCTGTGGCCCGGGTCTCGAGCACACAGCGTTTGCCTGGGCCGCCCGTGGTCTTGAGGGCATCAACGCCCGTGAGGAAGACCTCCACACGCACCACATACTCCTTCAGGCGGGCCAGCTTGGCATTGATCTCCTCCTGCGCCCATTGAGCCAGAGACTCTCCACCCTGGATGGAATCGTCGGCATGAACCTGTACTTGCATGCAAATCCTCCTAGTCACCAAATGCCGCAACCGCTGCGGCGAAATCTGTAGGGGTGCCATAAAGGCAGGCGAAAACATCGTAACGCCAGAACCTTGTTCTGCCCATCGGGGCTTGTTACGCCAGCAAAGGACAGGGGCTTTGACCATTGTGGAGGCAGCTTCTCCCTGATTTGAAAGAGATAGCAACAAGGGTAGGCTCCACGAGCTTTGCCCTTGAGCCAAAGCAAAAAATGCTGCCCGGTGATTTGCAAAAAGTAAGCGTTCTTACGCCTCGGCCCGTCAGTTAATGCCAGCCTTCGATTCAGGCTCGGCCACAAAGCCGATGCGCGTCAGGCCTGCTGCGTGGGCCCAGCCCATGACCTGCACTACGCGACCGTAGGGAACGCTGGTGTCGGCACGCAACTGCACCTCGGCCTGAGGATTGCGCCGCCCCAGCTCTTCCAGTTGCTGCTGCACTGCCGCATCGTCCGCCACGGCCCCCTGAATCCAGATTTCGCCGGCAGGGCTGACCTCAATCATCAAGGCATCGCTCTTGTTCACGGCAGCCTGCTGCACTACTGCCTGCGCCTTGGGCAGTTGCACACGCAAGGTGGCTGCCAGCATGGGAGCAGCCAGAATGAAGATCACAACCAGCACCAGCATCACATCCACCAGCGGCGTGACATTGATGGTGTTGATCGGAGTTTGTGCCCCCTCACGGCGGCTCATGCGACCGAATGCCATGGCACCATCCTTTATGAAGCATCCACTCCGAACTGGGCATGCAGATCATGGGCAAACCCCTCAAGCACAGCCTCCAGCTGGCTGGCCGAACGCCCCAACAGGTTATAGGCCAGCACAGCAGGCAAGGCGACGGCCAGACCTGCAGCCGTCATGACCAGGGCTTCACCCACAGGCCCGGCCAGCTGAGCGATATCGACCTGACCGCTGCCCGCCAGCGTTCCGAGCGCATGGTGAATGCCCCAGACCGTACCCAGCAGACCCACAAACGGTGCCGTTGCACCAATGGTGGCGAGCAAGGTCTGACCCCACTGCAGCTGGACGGATGCCTGACCCAGAGCCTCACGCAGGCTGCGCAACAGTCGCTGCCCCTGCGCCGCGCTTTGTGCCAGAGAGCCTTGCGCAGCCATTGCGCCCTGCCCCAAGGCATCGGCCATGGCCTGCACCAGCCCCTGTCTATCCAGCGCCTTGACCTGCGCCATCGCCTGGACCAGATCGGGCATCTGCCAGAACGCAGCCACGGCCTGCGGCACGCTTCGGCGCGCTACGGCCATAAACCAGAGCTTGTAGAGGATGACCACCCAGCTGAGCACTGACATCAGCAGCATCAAGGCCGCCGTCGCCCATGTGACCGCATCGCCCTCTGCCAGCCATTGCCACATTCCTGCAGACATCTCTCACCTCGCTCCCAGAAACAGCAAGGGGCCGTCACGGCCCCTTTGCAAATTGCGCGGTCAGCGCAGCTTCAGCACATCGTACATATCGTACTGGCCGGTCTTCTTGTCGGCCAGATAGCCCACTGCTCGCAGACTGCCGTTGGCATAGCCTGCACGGCTGCTGGACTTGTGCGAGATCTCGATGCGTTCGCCCGTACCTGCAAACAGTACGGTGTGGTCACCAACGATATCGCCGCCGCGCACGGTGGCAAAGCCAATGGTGTCTGCCTTGCGCTCGCCGGTGTGACCAAAGCGTTCATACACGGCTCGGTCGGCCAGCTTGGTGCCCTGGGCTTCGGCAATCACCTCGCCCATCTTCAGGGCCGTTCCCGAGGGGGCATCGACCTTGTGCTTGTGGTGGGCTTCGACGATTTCGATGTCGTAGCCACCTTGCTGCAAGGCCTTGGCCGCCATCTCCAGCAGCTTGAAGGTCACGTTCACGCCCACACTCATATTGGGGGAGAAAACGATGGAAGTTTTTTGGGCGAACTCGGCGATCTGCGTCTTTTGCTCATCCGAGAAGCCCGTGGTGCCGATGACCACGCCCACGCCCAGGTCGGCCGCAACGGCCAGGTGCTCCATCGTGCCTTCGGGGCGCGTGAAGTCGATCAGGCAGTCTGCCTTCGACAGGGCTGCGCGGACATCGCTTTCGATCTTCAGCCCGCTGGGCTTGCCCAGGAATGCAGAAGGATCGGTGCCGATGGAAGGGCTGTCGGCGCGGTCCAGTGCCGCAGCCAGCACGCAGTCGCTGCTGTTCAGAATCGCTTCGATCAGCATATGGCCCATGCGGCCGGAGGCACCCGCCACAGCAACGCGCTGAGGGGTGGAGGAATGGGTGGTGGATGCGGTCATGGCGCTATCACTCGATCAAATGAAAGACGGCAGGATCGCATCCACGCCGTCATAAGAAGAGAGCATCCACCGCTTTGTGCAAGCGGGGAACAACCTGTTTTGCTGCTTAACGCGATTCCAGTGATGGATAGCTGGCGGCGGCGGGCGGCAGATTGGCCGCTGCCTGCTCGGCTTCGGCGTTATTGCGTGCAGGGTATTTGGCCAGCTGGGCTTCGCTGGCTTCCAGCTGCGGAACCTTGGGTGTGCCCTTCATGCCTTTGAGGCTGGCCACGAACTCGGACTCGGACGGCATCTCGTCACCTTCAGCGCGCACAAAGGCATCGCCATTGAAGAAGACGGTGAGCTTGCGGATCTGCGACTCCACGCCGGGGCGTTTGATGGTGAACACGTATTCCCAGCGATCGCCGTGGAACACGCTGGTCACGAGGGGTGTGCCCAGGATGTCGCGAATCTGCTGACGGCTCATGCCTGGCTGCAAGGCCTCGACCTGCTCCTTGGACACGAAATTGCCCTGCACGACATCGACTTTATAGGGAGTGACGGCATTGGCGACACGGTGTGCGGCGCCATCGATACTGTTGCAGCCGGCCAGTGCCGCTGCGATTGCCAACGTCAGGGCCAGACCTGCGCGGCTACGGGCTTGAACATGCATGGGTAATGGCATAGGGATATGATCGGGTTCATTGTAGCGGCAGGCCCCGGAGACACTTGGAGATTCCCTTTATCTACGTGTAAAGCTTCTCCTTAAACCAGTGAGCCCAGCCTTCCATGTGCCCGTAGTCCACCAAGAGAGCCGACATGAAAAATATTGATGAACTCAAAAGCACGGGCCTCAAAGCCACTTTGCCGCGTCTGAAAATCCTGGAAATCTTCCAGAAGGGCGCCCAGCGCCACATGACGGCCGAAGACGTGTTCCGCGTGCTGCTGGACGAGCGCTCGGATATTGGCCTGGCCACCGTTTACCGCGTGCTGACCCAGTTCGAGCAGGCCGGCATCCTGATCCGCAGCAACTTCGAAAGCGGCAAGGCCGTCTATGAGCTCAACGAAGGCCAGCACCACGACCACTTTGTCTGTACCAGCTGCGGCAAGGTCGAGGAGTTCTATGACGCCGAAATCGAAAAGCGCCAGAACCTGATCGCCAAGGAAAAGGGCTGGGTGATCCAGGATCACTCCATGGCGCTCTACGGCCAATGCGCCGAATGCGCCACACGCGCCGCCAAGTAAGAACGCAAAGCGCGACACCGACCCCAGGGGCAGGACATGCAGATGTCTTGCCCTTTTTACATTTGGTGAAGACTTCTTTACATAGCTCCATCAAGCCTCAAGCCAATATCGGGCCGGACTGCGTATGCTGCAGTCATCCCCGCGCTTGAGGAGACCCGGTCCATGCGGCTGCTACCGTTTTCACCTGTCCTGGGCCTGCTCTGTCTGGCCGCCCTCGCCTCGACCGCCTGCGCACCGCTGGCCCCCTCATCGGGCCGCCCCAGCCCCGAGGTGCTGCAGACGCTGAGCAGCAGCGCCCTGCCCGACAAGCCCAGCGCGCTGCAAAGCCAGCAATGGCTGGACCGGGTCACCTGGGGCGCCACCGACCATGATGCGGCCCTGCTGCAGCAGCAGGGCCTCAAGCGCTGGCTGGCCTCCCAGCTCAGCCCGTCATCCGAGTCCATGCCGACCGAGGTGCAGCAGCACATCGATGCCTTGAGCATCAGTCAGAAGCCCATGGCGCAGATCCAGCGCGAGATTGCCGACCAGCGCCTCGCCATTCGCAACAGCCAGAGCTCCGAGGAAGCCGCGAAACTGCGCAGCGAGCTGCAGCGCCAGCTCAATCAGCTGGGCGCCGAAGCCCAGAAACGCCAGATCTGGCGCGCGCTCTACTCGCCCCACCAGTTGCAGGAGCAGATGACCTGGTTCTGGATGAACCACTTCAACGTCAGCACCCGCAAGGGCGATGTACGCCTGTGGGTGGGCGACTACGAGGAACAGGCCATTCGCCCTCATGCGTTGGGCAAGTTCCGCGAGTTGCTGTCTGCCAGCATGCGCCATCCGGCCATGCTGCTGTATCTGGACAATGCAAGCAATGCCGCCGGGCGCATCAACGAGAACTATGCGCGCGAGCTGCTGGAGCTGCACACCATGGGCGTGGGCAGCGGCTACACCCAGGCTGACGTGCAGGCCATGGCCCATGTGCTGACCGGCGTGGGCTTCAGCACCCGGGAAGCCGATGCCCCGCCGCCCAGGCTGCGCCCCGAACGCCAGGGCGACTACGTTCGCCAGGGCTTCTTCGAATTCCATCCCGGTCGCCACGATTACACACCCCAGGTCTTGCTTGGCAAGCCGCTGGAAAAAAGCGGCCTGGCCCAGGTCAACGAGGCGCTAGACCGCATAGTGGCTTCGCCAGTCACTGCACGCTTCATAGCACGCAAGCTGTCCGTCTATTTTCTCGGCGACAAGCCGCCCTCGGTCGTGGTCGAGCACACGGCCCAGGCCTTCGAACGCAGTCATGGTGATATTGCCGCCACGCTGGCGGCCCTGCTGAGCGACCCTCAGGCTCAGCAATTCGGCAAGGGCTTCAAGGACCCGGTCCACTATGTGCTGAGCGCCACACGCCTGGCCTACGACCAGCGCGTGGCCAGTGATGTGGGGCCGGTACAAAACTGGCTCAATCAGTTGGGCCAGCCACTGTACGGCCACGAAACTCCCGACGGCTACCCTCTGGCCCAGTCGGACTGGTCCAGCTCCGGCCAGATGAATGCCCGTTTCGATGTAGCAAGGCAAATTGGCAGCCGCGGCGCGCTGCTGTTTCGCAACAGCCCGCAGCAGCCGCTGGAAAAGCCGCCGTATCCCGAACTGGACAAGCGCAGCAGCGTCCAGGCGCGTGTGCCGGCCTTGGGTGCCGCCACACGCGCCGCACTGGCCCAGGCCAGGAACCCGGTGGACTGGAACAGCTTTTTCCTCTCTGCCCCCGAAATGATGTACCGCTAAGGAGGGCAGCCATGCAAAGACGTCAATTTCTCAGCCTCGGCGCTGCCCTGCCGCTGTTGTGCCAGCTGGGTCAAGGTCTGGCAGCACCCTTGCAAAGCAGCTCGCCCCGTTTTCTGCTGGTCTTCCTGCGCGGTGCCTACGACAGCAACAGCCTGCTGGTGCCGACCCATAGCGACTTCTACTATCAGGCCAGGCCCAGCATCGCCATAGCGCGCCCGGGATCGGCCGACGGTGCCCTGGCCCTGAACCCTCAATGGGGGCTGCATCCTGCATTGCAAAGCAGTCTGCTGCCTTTGTATGAGCAGGGCCAAGCCTGCTTTGTGCCATTTGCGGGCAGCAACGACCTCTCCCGCAGCCATTTCGAGACCCAGGACTCGATCGAGCTGGGACAACCGCAAGAAGGCGGCAAGAGCTTTCAGAGCGGCTTTCTGAACCGGCTGACCCGGGTGCTGCAAACCGACAGTCAGAGCCGGATCAGTCTCAGCCCCATGGCGTTCACCGCCCAGTTGCCGCTATGCCTGCGCGGCAGCGCCCAGGTGGCGAACATGGCACTGGCCTCCGTGCGCAAGACGGCCGTGGACGAGCAGCGCAGCCAGATCATTGCCTCCATGTACCAGGGCTCGAGCCTGGAAGTCCCGGTGCGCGAAGGCTTTGCGGTGCAGCGTGCCGTGCAGCGCAGCATGCAGGAGGAAATG
Source organism: Comamonas testosteroni ATCC 11996 (assembly GCF_000241525.1). Taxonomy (GTDB): domain Bacteria; phylum Pseudomonadota; class Gammaproteobacteria; order Burkholderiales; family Burkholderiaceae_C; genus Comamonas; species Comamonas testosteroni. The sequence goes on along the minus strand of NZ_AHIL01000002.1, from coordinate 449,759 downwards.
GACCAGGCCGGGCGCAATGCAATCAGTGCCAAGGGTTTCAGCCTGGTAGCCCAGCGCATGGCGCATCTGATGCGCGAGCAATTCGACCTGGGCTTTGTCGATATCGGAGGCTGGGACACGCATGTCAACCAGGGCGCCGCCAGCGGCAATCTGGCCAACCGGCTCGGCGATCTGAGCCAGGGCCTGGCGACGTTCGCCGAATCCATGGGAGCCGAGGCCTGGCGGCATACCGTGGTGGCAGTGATCAGCGAGTTCGGCCGCACCTTCCGCGAAAACGGCAACAAGGGCACGGATCACGGCCATGGCACGGCTTACTGGTTCCTCGGCGGCGGCCTGTCGGCCCAGGCCGGCGGCAAGGTGCTGGGCGAGCAGATCGAAGTCACCGAAAAAGCGCTGTTCCAGAACCGCGACTACCCCGTGCTCAACGAATACCGCTCCCTGCTGGGCGGCCTGTTTGCCCGCATGTATGGCTTGAACGCATCGCAGCTGCAGCAGATCTTTCCGGCCTCGCAGCCCGGCAGGCTGCAGCTGGTCTAGAACGACTCACCGCTCTCCATGGCGCGGCGGTGGCGCATCACGAATTCCTGGTAGGTGTCGATGCCGCGCAGTTGCAGGATGGCATTGCGCACCGCAGCTTCCACCAGCACGGCGATGTTTCGACCCGCCACCACCTGAATCACCACCTTGCGCACGGGCACGCCCAGCACATCCTGGGTCAGCGGCTCGGCGGGCAGGCGCTCGTATTCGCGCTCCATGGTTTCCTTGCGCACCAGATGCACGATGAGCTTGAGCCGCATCTTGCGGCGCACCGCCGTCTCGCCAAAGATGGCGCGAATATCGAGCAGGCCGATGCCGCGCACCTCAAGCAGGTTCTGCAGCAGCTCGGGGCATTTGCCTTCAACCGTGGTCTGGTTGATGCGGTACAGATCCACCGCATCGTCGGCCACCAGACCGTTGCCGCGCGTGACCAGCTCCAGCCCCAGCTCGCTCTTGCCCAGGCCCGATTCGCCCGTGATCAGCACGCCCATGCCCAAGATATCCATGAACACGCCGTGCATAGTGATGCGATCGGCGAAATGCTTGGACAGATAGGCACGCAGCACGTCGATGACGAAGGCCGACTGCTCCTTGGTGGAGAACAGAGGGATGTGCGCGCGCTCGCACATGGAGATCAGTTCGTCAGGCGCATCCTGGCCGTCGGCCAGCACCAGCACCGGCGGCTCCAGCGTGACGATGCGGGCAATGCGGCGCAGGCAGTCCTGCGAGGTGGCATTGGTCAGGTAGGCGATTTCACGCTCGCCCAGCACCTGCAGCCGGTACGGGTGGATGTAGTTGAGGTAGCCCACCAGATCGGCGCCCGAGCGGGCCGAGCGCACGGCCATTTCGTCAAAGCGGCGCTCGGAGGCGCCCAGCCCGGCTATCCACTGCCAGCGCAGGCTGGAGTTGCGAAATGCCTCGAACAGTACGTCGGCACTGATGGCGCTGGGTCTCATGGCAAGGCCCTGTCAGTCAGGAAGAAGGGCCAGGACTCAGGCCTGGGAGGTGATGGAGGACTGCCAGCTGTCGATCATGCCGTGCAGCTGCTGCGCATCGGTGGACGACTTCAGACGCTCTCGCAACTGGCTGTCGCTGAGCAGCTCGGCGATCTCGGAGAGGATTTCCAGGTGCTTTTGCGTCGCCGCCTCGGGCACCAGCAGGAAGATCAGCAGGCCGACCGGCTGCTCATCGGGCGCATCGAAGCCGATGGGGTTGGCCAGCTGGAACACTGCCGCCATGGGAGCCGTCAGGCCCTTGATGCGGCCATGGGGAATGGCAACTCCATGCCCCAGACCGGTGGAGCCCAGGCGTTCGCGTGCGAACAGGCTATCGGTGATCAGGGCACGAGACAGACCATGCAAGCTCTCAAAGAGCAAACCCGCTTCCTCGAAAGCGCGTTTCTTGCTGGTGACATCAACGCTCACAAGCACTTGAGCGGCGGGAAGGATAGAAGCTAGGCGATTCATGGTGTGATCAACAATTATGCACCGCAGCGCTGAAAACCGTGGGGAAACCCTGATCACCATCAAAAACCGCCCCGTAGGGCGGCGCTTTTAGCGTTGTAACAAGGCGACAGCCCTGCAACAAACCGGCGCAAAAGCTAGCTTTGCGCCTCGCTTTCATCAAGCTGACACCTGCGCCAGCTGCAAGCCCCCGGCATCGAGTCGCTTGGCTGTGGCACGCGGGCCTTGCTGACGAGTCTTGTAGCGCATCACCACACGGTCGAGTTTGTCAGCCAGGGCGTCCACGGCGGCATAGAGGTCGAAATGCTGCGTCTCCACGAACAAGTCTTGCCCTTTCACGCGCACTGTGCAACCGGCGCGCTGTCGTTTGTCTTTTTCCTTTTGCTTGTGGACTGTGAGCAGCACCTTCACGTCCACGACCTGATCGAAGTGCCTGAGAATGCGTTCCAGCTTGGCCATGACATAGCTGCGCAGCGAGGGAGTGACCTCCAGGTGATGCCCGCTAATCGTCAAATTCATAACAAAACACTCCTTAGCTCTCGGTGAAATCACTGCGGTTTCACAGCGCCTGATGGCTGTGCCGCAGCCTGGCAGTTCGGAATGCGCATTCGTCTTTGCTGTGAATCCACTATGCGCCCGCCCCACGCCAAAGGCAACGAAATGACCGAGATAGCGCAGGCTCGCCAGGGGCCTTGTTTGACGGTTTGATGGCAGCCGGTTTTGCCGCCACAATGAGTGGCTTTGGCCCGCGTGCAAGGGATACGCCTGCATGCCCCAGGGCCTCGATCGCAGCAGGCGCGCAATGGCAAAGACCGTGACCGTCAAAACCCCTGCCTGCGCCATTAAAATCGCGTTTTTACGCAGCCGCCTCTCGGGCCTGCGACGCTGGCAGCCCCTTGGGCTTTCAGGCGCCTGCTGACCGACTGCACGCCTGAATTGCCTGACAGCCCCTATCTCGACCATGACCACCCAGCCCTCCGCCCTGCATACCTCCAACATTGCCTCGCTGCCCCTGCTCGCGCGTGGCAAGGTCCGCGACAACTACGCCGTGGGCGATGACCGCATCCTGATGGTGGCCTCGGACCGCCTGTCCGCCTTTGACGTGATCATGGGCGAGCCCATTCCCGGCAAGGGCGTGCTGCTGACGCAGATGGCGCTGTTCTGGTTCGACAAGCTGGGCCATATCTGCCCCAACCACCTGACCGGCGAAGCGCCCGAGTCCGTGGTCAAGCCCGAAGAAGTCAAGCAGGTCGAAGGCCGCTCCATGCTGGTCAAGCGCCTCAAGCCCGTGCTGATCGAAGCCGTGGTGCGCGGCTATCTGGCCGGCAGCGGCTGGAAGGAATACCAGGAATCGCAATCGGTCTGCGGCGTGAAGCTGCCTGCCGGCCTGACCAACGCAGCCAAGCTGCCCGAGCCCATCTACACCCCCGCGGCCAAGGCCGAAATGGGTGACCACGACGAAAACATCACCTACGAGCGCACCGTGGAGATGGTGGGCGAGCAACTCGCTGCCCAGATCCGCGACACCGCCATCCGCATCTACAAGGAAGCGGCCGAGATCGCGCTGACCAAGGGCATGATCATTGCCGACACCAAGTTCGAGTTCGGCCTGACCGAAGACGGCACCCTGGTGCTGATGGACGAGGTGCTGACCCCCGACAGCTCGCGCTACTGGCCCGTGGAAGGCTACGAGGACGCGCTGGCCAAGGGCGAGAACCCTCCCAGCTACGACAAGCAGTTCGTGCGTGACTGGCTGGAGCAGGCCCAGGTCAACGGCAAGGCCTGGGACAAGAAGGCTCCCGCGCCCCGCCTGCCCAAGGAAGTGATCGACAGGACGGCGGCCAAGTACCGCGAAGCACTGGATCGCCTGACCGCCTGAGCGATCAGCCCCAAGCAAACAAAAAGGCCCCCGGAACCGAAATCCGGGGCCTTTTTGTTTTGATAGCTGCTTACGCTTTCAGACAAAGGATTTCAGCTAGAAATAATGCTGAAATCCTTTATTTGCATACGCTTGTAGCTATGTTTTTAGTGGTGGTGGCCGTGGCCGCCGTGCACGTGCTTGTGCGCAATTTCTTCTTCGGAGGCCTCACGAACCTCGTTGACCACCGCGCTGAAGCGCAGCGCGAAGCCAGCCAGAGGGTGGTTGCCGTCCAGCAGCACCACGGGGCCCTTGATCTTCACCACGTTGTAGATCTGGGGCAGGCCCTGGTCATTGGTGCCGCGCAGCTGGCCGCCCACCTTCACGCCCGCAGGGAATTCACCCTTGGGAATGGTGCGCTGGAGGCTTTCGTCGCGCTCGCCGAAGGCATCTGCCACGGCCAGGTCCACGGTCACGGTATCGCCTTTTTGCTTGCCGTCCAGAGCGGCTTCGACCTTGGCGAAGATGTTGTCATAGCCGCCGTGCAGATAGGCCACGTCGCCCTTGTCCAGCAGTTTGACGGCCACGCCGCCCGCGAGCAGCTCGTGAATCTTGTAGTTGATGGTGACGGCAGTGTCTTTGGTGATGTTCATGACAGTTTGGAGATTCCGCGAGCGACTCGCACCATTCGGCCCATCGCAGGCGGCGGTTTGAGCGGCTCCAAAACAAAGCCGCCACGGCCAGCATGGGTCATGGCGGTCAGGCGCACATTGTCGCAGCGTTTGAACAACCGCCTCCAGCAGCGCAATTTCAGACGATGGCCAGCACAGGAGGCTGCTCGTCGACATCGGCTCCAGGGTAGCGCGCAAAGCGGCGGTTCTCGGTGCCATGCACCGGATCGTTGTCCTTCCAGGGCCAGCCGCCGAACTGGGTGCGGCGGTAGTCCTGCATGGCCTGCATGATCTCCTCCTGCGTGTTCATCACGAAGGGGCCATATTGCGCCACCTTCTCGCCAATCGGCTTGCCCTGCAGCAGCACCAGCTCTGCACTGACATCGCCGGTGTTGACCAGCTCCAGCTCGCGCTGAGCGTCGACATGCATGGCCAGATGCCCGTTCACGGCTTCACCGCCCACAGTCATGCTCTTGCCTACGAAGAAGTAGAGCATGCGGTGAGTTTGGTCGCCTGCGGCCCTGGGCATGGTCCAGCGAGCGCCGGGCTCCAGCTCCAGCGTCCAGATGGCCACATCGCTGTCGGCCTGGGAGGCCCAGGATTCGGGCGGTGGCGGCAGGGCCTTGTCTGCACCGTCCAGGGCTCCGGCCACCACGGTGACGGTGGTTTTCCTGCCCGCCGCATCGCTGAAGCTCAGGCGCGGGATCTGCTCGTTCCAGAACATGGTGAAGTGGGGCTCCACCATCTTGTTTCTCGCAGGCAGGTTCAGCCAGATCTGGAACAGCTCCAGCGGATTGGGCTGGTCGCTGTTCAGCAGCGGAAACATCTCCGAGTGCTGGATGCCCTTGCCGGCCGTGAGCCACTGCACATCGCCGCCGCCGAAGCGCGCGGCTGCGCCCAGCGAGTCCGCATGGTCGATGCGGCCCTTGCGCACCAGAGTCACGGTCTCGAAGCCGCGATGCGGGTGGCCCGGGAAGCCCGGAATCGGCTCGCCGTGGTACATCGAGAAGCCGTCCCTGGCGCTGAAATCGCTGCCCATTTCACGCCCCTCGAACTCCACGGCCTGCACGCCCATCTTGCCGTTGCTGGCCGGATAGCTGTCATCGTGGTGAGCACAGAACAGAAAGGGGTCCAGGCAGGGCCAGCGCGGACCCAGGGGGGCGCTTTCCAGAATGGGTGGGTGATTCGTGGTCATGGAGTTCTCCTCTTGAGAGGCCGCTGCCAGCTGCAGGGCCTGAAGTCTCGAAGATAAGGCCGGCCCACGGGTTTGAAAGACATCACCACTGGGACAGTAGTTGCCGCTTTTGCAACAACGGCAAGCCTGTGCTGCCCTGGCCGGCGCTCAGCCGCGCGGCGGAATGTTCAGGCCTTTTTGCGTCGCCGGGCGGGCCATGAAGGCCTTGAGCACGCGCTGCAGCTCGGGAAACCCGCTCCAGCCCACCAGCTCGGCGGCGTTGTAGCCGTTCTCGTCGACCATATTGCGCACCCAGGGCCAGATGGCGATGTCGGCAATCGTGATCTGCTCGCCCATGATCCACTCGCGGCCCTGCATGCGCTGCTCCAGCACGCCCAGCAGGCGTTTGGATTCGTTGATATAGCGGTCGCGTGGGCGCTTGTCCTCGAAGTCCTTGCCCGCGAACTTGTGGAAGAAGCCGACCTGGCCAAACATGGGTCCCACGCCGCCCATCTGGAACATCAGCCACTGCAGCGTCTCGTAGCGCGCCGCGGGGTCTGCGGGCAGCAGCGGGCTGCCGCTCTTTTCGGCCAGATAGATCAGGATGGCCGCCGACTCGAACAGCGCCAGCGGCTTTCCGCCCGGGCCTTGCGGGTCGATGATGGCGGGAATCTTGTTGTTGGGGAAAGTGCCGACAAACTCTGGTGTGAGCTGGTCATTGGTCTGGAAGCTGACCAGATGCGCCTCGTAGGGCAGCTGCATTTCTTCCAGCGCAATCGACACCTTCACGCCATTGGGCGTGGGCAGCGAGTACAGCTGGATGCGCTCGGGGTGCTGCGCGGGCCATTTGCGGGTCACGGAAAAATCGGCAAGGGTGCGGGTCATGCGGCTGGCTCCTGAAAAAGGGTTTGCCGCATCGTAACGGCAGAGGCCGCTCAGCGCAGCAACTGCCAGAACATCTGCACGCAGGGTGATGGCGCCTGCTGCATGCTGACCAGCGCAATGCGCGAGTGGCGCGCAGCATCGGCCAGCGGCTGCAGCACCACGCCGGGCGGGCAGATGCGCTCATAGACGCTGGGCACTATGGACAGTCCCAGGCCGGCGGCCACCAACGCCAGCATGGTCGAGGTCTCGCGCGCCGGCTGGGCGATGCGCGGCACAAAGCCGGCCTCGCTGCACAGCGCCAGAATATGTTCGTGCAGACCGCCGCCGAGCACGGCCGGATGCAGCACAAAAGGCTGGTCGGCCAGGCTGCTCAGAGCCAGTGCTTCGCCCGCAGCCGCCTTGGCATGTGCCACCGGCAGGGCCAGCTTCAGCTCATCGCGCCACAGTGTCTGCTCCCGGATCGGCACGGGGATGCGAAACGTCGGCGACGGGCGCATGAAGCCGATGTCGATCTGCCCTGCCGTCAGCGCCGCGATCTGCTCGCCCGTGGTCATATGCTGCAGATCCAGCTCCACCTGCGGGTGACGGCTGCGAAAGTCGCGCAGCATGGTGGAGAACTCGTCAAACAGCGGCACCGATGCCGTGAAGGCGATGCGCAACCGCCCCGCCAGGCCATGGGCTGCCATGCGCACCAGCTCGCCCGCCTGCTGGTGCAGCTCCACGATCTGCCGCGCCTTGTCCTGCAGCAACAGGCCTGCCGGCGTCAGCGCCACGGCGCGGCGCGAGCGCTCGAACAACTGCGCGCCCATCTCCTGCTCCAGCAGACGGATCTGCTGGCTCAGCGGGGGCTGGCTCATATGCAAGCGCTGGGCCGCACGGCTGAAATTCAGCTCCTCAGCCACAGCCAGAAAACAGGTCAGACGGCGCAAATCCATAGGACGATTTTCGTATCAAGTCCAGACGCAAACGGTATTGGACGCAAAGACCGCAGCTTTTCACAATCCGGTCAGCCGCAGAAGCCATGACAACCGTAGCTGTATGCGTCGATTCAATAAGGGTTCAAGGCCTGACCAGGCCCGCCCAATACAGAGAGACATTGATGAAGCCGTTTACCCTCTTCACCGCCCGCCGAGCCCTGCTGATCAGCGCTGCGGCGCTGGCCGCAGGATGCGCCCAGCAGCCAAGCAGCACGCCCAAGGAGCCTGTGCGTCTCATGACCTCGGGCGGCTTCACCGCAGCACACAAGCTACTGGCACCGCAGTTCACGGCCCAGACCGGCCTGGCGGTGGAGTCGGCCTATGGCTCGTCCATGGGGGCCTCGCCCACCTCCATTCCCAATCGCCTGAGCAAGGGCGAGAAGGCCGATGTGGTGATTCTGGCGCGCGGAGCGCTCGACGATCTGGCCGCCAAGGGCCTGGTGCGCAACGGCACCCAGATCGACCTGGTGCGCTCTGCCGTGGGCGTGGCCGTCAAGAAGGGTGCCCCCATCCCCGACATCAGCAGCGAGGACAAGCTGCGCCAGGTGCTGCTCAATGCCAAGAGCATTGCCTACTCGGCCAGCGCCAGCGGTACCTACTACGAAACCCAGATGCTCAAGAAACTCGGCATTCACGACCAGGTCATGCCCAAGAGCAAGAAGATCGTGACCGAGCGTGTGGGCACCATCGTGGCGCGGGGCGAGGCCGAAATCGGCCTGCAGCAGGTCAGCGAGCTGCTGCCCATCGAGGGCATCAGCTATGTCGGCACCCTGCCCGATTCGGTGCAGCACTACACCATCTTCTCGGCCGGCACGGCCAGTACCTCCACCAACCCCCAGGGGCTGGAGCAACTGCTCAAGTACTACACCTCGCCCGCCGCCGCCAAGACGATTCGTGACACCGGCCTGGAGCCCATTGCCAAGTCCCGCTGAGCGCAGCACGGCCCCGCAAAAAAAGCCCGCCAGGCATACGCCTGCGGGCTTTTTTGTCGCCTGGCAGCTCAGCGCTTGCTGCCCGGGCCGGCTTTCTGCACCAGGGCCACGGTCAGCCCCTGAGCAGTGACGGTAATGGCGCCAGGCTCCATCGCCAGCGCGTCGACCAGGGCCAGATCCTGGTCCTGCAGCTGATAGAGCACCACCTGACCCATGGCCTGCTCGGCCAAGGCCGTGGCATAAGTGCCCAGCATATCGCTGAGCGCGGGCGACAGCCCGTCCATGCTGAGCTGGTTGACCTTGATCTGGTAGGCGCGCAAGGTGCGGTCGGTGGGTTCATAGCGCAGCGCGAAATCGACATTGAGCAGGCCGCTGTACTGCTCCTTGAGCACCTTGCCGCTGAGCTCGGCCGGGATCACGGCGTTGAGCATATTGCGCTCGGGCACCATGCTCAGCTGCGGCGCCTTCAGATCCAGCTGCAGCAAACCCGCCACGGGAAACTGCCTGGGGAAACGCCTGGCCAGCATCTCCTGCAGCTGCTGCTGGCTCACGCTCACGCTGCTGGGCACGGACTTGCCCGAGCAGCCCGTGGCAGCCATTCCCAATCCCAATACTGTCACCGCCAACCATGAGCGCCGATTCATCACGACCACCGAACTCCGTAAAACCTGATTCAAAACCCGTGCAAACGCTTGATAAACCAATGCTTCAAGCTATGATTTTTGAGCAATCCATTGTCTCCGAGCCTGCTATTCCACAGAGTCTCGATGGATGTTGGCAGTTCCCCATCTGACGCAATCTGCAGGTAAAAGACTGTTATCTAACGTCCGACGCCACCAGGGGTTGACCGTCGGCACATGGCGGCCGTGCATGCACAATGATTTGCATGACTGCATATCCTTCTTCCCTCAGCCATGAGGCACTGACCGCCGCCGCCCAGGACACCAGCCTGCCCGACCAGGTTCTGACCCAGTGGTTCGGCAGCGCCAGGCCCGGCAATGCCGATGCCCTCAAGCACAAAGCGCAGTGGTTCACCAAATCGGCGGCTTTCGACGAGGAGCTGCGCCAGCGCTTTGGCACTGCGGTGGAGGCTGCTCTGGGCGGTGCGCTGCAGCACTGGGCAACCCAGGGTCCATGGCAGCAGCTGGCATTGGTGATCCTGCTGGACCAGTTCACGCGCAATATCCACCGCAACACCCCCAAGAGCTTTGCCGGTGACGCGCAGGCCCTGGCACTGGCGCTGCAGGCAATCGACTCCGGCACCGACCAACGACTGCCCGAGGTGGCCCGCGTCTTCCTGTACCTGCCGCTGGAGCATGCCGAAGACCCGGCCATGCAGCAACGCAGCGTGGCCGCCTTCGAGGCTTTGCAGGAAAGCGCCACGGACGCCGGGCTGCGCGAATATCTGGCCGGAACGCTGGACTACGCCCATCGCCATCAGGTGGTGATAGAGCGCTTTTGCCGCTTTCCGCACCGCAACCACATTCTGGGCCGCGCCAGCACGGCCGAAGAGGCCGAGTACCTGGCCCAGCCCGGCTCAGGCTTCTAGGGCGATCACGAGCCGCGCGCAGCCTCGCGCAGCGCGGGTTCCTGGCGCGGCTCGGGTTGGCGCACGGGCTTTTTGCCCGCCCCCAGGTCGCGGTGGCGCATGGCCCAGCGCTCCACCGTGTAGAACGACAGTGCCGACAGCGCAGTCGAGACCAGCAGGCCGACGACTACAGTCACAGGCCAGGAGTAATCGGCGCGCAGATAGCGCACCACCGGGTAATGCCAGAGGTAGATGCCGTAGGACAGCTGGCCCAGCTTGATGAGCAGCGGCGCCGTCAGCATTTCATAGACCAGACCCGTGGGCTTTTGCACAGCCAGCAGCACGACCAGGGCGGCGCATTCCACCACCGTGATACCCCAGACCATGGCGTGCTGGTTGTCCCACTCCAGCTCCATGATCAGCGGCACGGCCAGCACAAACCACATGGTGTAGGCCCGCAGCGACTGCAGACGCTCTATCCATTGGGGACGCTCCATCATCAGCGCCGCCAGCAAGGCACCGGCCAGCAAACCCGAGGCCCGCGTATCGAAGCGGAAAAAGATTTCGTAGAACTGCTGACCCTGCACCACCCAGAAGATGCGCCACAACGTGCTCAGCAGCCACAGCGCCGCAAGCGGCGCCCAGACACGTCCAGGCGTGGCCTTGCGCAGCAGCAGAACCAGCAGCGGCGGCCAGATCAGATAGAAATGCTCCTCCACCGACAGCGACCACATATGCAGCAGCGTGTCCGGACTGTCGAAGAAGGCAATGCCGTAATCGGCCAGGTAGAGGATGGAGACCAGGGCGTCCGAATAGATATCCGTGAGGTCTGGCCAGATAAAAGGCGCAAACACACAGTACGCGACCAGAAACAGCGCCAGCGCAGGCATGAGACGGAAGAAGCGGCGACGGTAAAAGCGCCAGTAATCGAGCTTGCCATGCTGCCGATACTCCATCAGCAGCAAGGAGGTGATCAAAAAGCCGCTGAGCACGAAGAACAGATCGACGCCGAAGAAGGCGCCATCGAACATCGGGGCATGTGCATGCGAGAGCAGCACCAGCACAATGGCTATGCCTCTCAATCCATCGAGCGCTGGGTTGTAGCGCAGCTTGAACGCCGACTCCACCAAAACCGGACACCTTTCCTTTCGCCCAGGCACAGGCCGGGCTTGCAGACAAACAATCACAGCCATGCACAAGACATGGCTGAAGCAGTATTCAGAGTTTGAGCAAAGAGGCAGTAACAGCTCTTTGCAGCGACCCGGGGGTCACAGAGCGCATGAAAACGCGCTTGGGGGCGCCGGAACCTGGCAGGCGATTTGTCTGTTGCATCTCACCGGCGGTGAGGCCACAGAATGTTATGAATGCCCGCAGCCAGACGGCTTGGCGTCTGTTGACAGGTGAACAGACCGGGGCAATTTGAACAGATTTTTGCCACCTGCCCAAGCCAGTGGCAGAGCTTTCCAGGCTCTGGCAGGGTCTTGGCAGGCCGTGTTAACAATTAAGAACAAAAACAGCAGGCTGCGCTCCACCCATCGGCTCCATCAGCTATCAATTTCGAAGCTTCAGGATGACTTGCGGCGCCCGCAAGCAGGTGCACTCTGGTGCACATCGCGCCACAGCAGCATCTCGGCCACGCGCTCGGACTTGTCGTCATCAAAGCCCAGCTTCTGCGCGCGCTCGGCGGGGTTGGTCCAGGTGCCGAACAGCATGTCCCACAGCGGCAGGCCGTAGTTCTGCGCATGGTGGCCATGCTGATGGTGCACGGTATGCATTTCCGGGCGCTGCAGCACATAGCCGAGCCAGCGCGGCGTGCGCAGATCGGCATGGGTGAACAGATCGAAGGCCGCCGTCAGTCCCAGGGCCACGGCTGCCGCCGCCGGGCTGGCGCCCAGCACCCAGTAGCTGGAAATCACGCTCAGCAGCATGGCAGCGCAGGAGTCCAGCGGGTGGGCGTAGAACGAGGTCAGCACCTCGATGCGACGCGCACTGTGATGCAGTTGGTGAAACACGCGCCACAGCAGATCGGAGGCATGGGTGGCGCGGTGCCACCAGTAAAAGACAAAGCTGGTGATGAAAAAGCTCAGCAGCCCCACCAGCAGCGGACTCCAGCGCGCGCCCACATCCAGCAGCGCATGCTGGCGAATCCGGTCTTCCAGCAACCAGCCCAGCGCAAGCGTGCAGGCCAGTGTCAGCGCGCCCAGGGCGCTGCTGTAGATCAGCCAGCGCCGGTCGCAGAGATTGCGCGAGGCGGGCGCAATCACCTCACGCGTGAAAACCGCCACGAACAGCAGCGCAATCAGCGGATAGATCAGGTACTCCAGCACGGCAAACACTCCCCTTGCGGTTTGCCTTGCAGTCTATCGGCTGATGTGGACCTGCCGCTCTATTGGGGCAATACGAACTGCTCCAGCGGCGTGTCGTTGGGCGCGGCCAGCTGCTTCTTGAGCACCTCGCCCATGGGCAGGTTCAGGTTCACGTTCTTGGGCGCAATGGGCTGCATGAACCATTTGTTGTAGAGCTTGTGCAGCTCGCCCGAGCGGATCATCTGCAAAATGGCGCCGTCCACGGCCTTCTTGATCTGCGGGTCGTTCTTGCTGAACTGGATGGCAACCGGCTCGGCACCAATCACCTCGCCCACGATCTTGTAGCCCTTGGGATTCTTGCTCTGGCCGATCACGCCGGCCAGCATGTTGTCATCCAGCACAAAGGCATCGACGCGACCCGACTCCAGCATCAGAAAGCTCTCGAACTGGTCCTTGCTCATCAGAGTCTTGAAGTTCAGCTCGTTGTCGCTGGCGTACTTGCGCAGAATCTGCACCGCCGTCGTGCCCGTGATGGCGCCCACATTGCGCCCCTGCAGCTGCTTGAAGGAGGTGATGCCCGAGTCGGCACGCACGGCCATGCGCACCTCGCTGACATAGGTGGTCAAACCAAACGCCACCTGCTTCTGGCGCGTGAGGTTGTTGGTCATGCTGGCGCAGTTGAAATCGGCCGTGCCGTTGTTGATCAGCGGCATGGTGTTCTGCGGCGTCAGCACCATGTACTTGATCTGGGCCCTGGGCGCAATCGCATGCACCACGCGCTCGCAGAGGTCCATGTGATAGCCGACGAACTTCTCGTTGGCCCCGATCGCGTAGGACATGGGAACCGCAGCCTCCCGTACCCCCAGCACCACGGCGCCGCCTGCCTGCCAGCGCTGCAGCGTGGGCGATGCGGACAGATCCACCGCCGTGTCGATATTGGCACCGATAGTGGAGCTCGCCGCTTCAGTCTTGCCCGCAGCCATGGCCGAACCCGCACATACCAGCGCTGCTGCCAGCCCAACCCATTTCAACGACTTGCCCATCACCACTCCCGAAAAACAAAAGCGCCGAGACCTCTGGTCATCGGCGCTCATCACCCACCCGATCCGGCACACACCTCATGCACTCATGAGGCCCTGGCACGATTGTCCGTGTTCGCTTATTGCTTTGAGTGGAATGCTTATGCCTGCACGGCGCTTCATACGCCGCGTTTGGCGCCCATCAGCTCACGCAGGCGCTGGTGGATACTGTCGGCCTCATCGACCGGCTGCTGGTGCTTGGCCTGCAGATAGTGCTCGGTGAACACGCCCAGATAGCTCTCCAGCACGCGGCCGGCCTGCATATCACCGGCATCTCCCACCAGTTCCAGACACAGGGCCGCCACCTCGCTGGTGCAGAAATGGTCGTCGCGCTTGGATCTGCGCAACTGATAGCGAGAGATCAGATCCGGGTGCAGACTGAGCACGGGAAAGCCATCGAGATACGGGCTTTTGCGAAACATTTTGCGCGCCTCGGACCAGGTCGCGTCCAGCAGTATGAACAGCGGGCGCCTGCCGGGCTGCAGCGCGCGGCTGTCGCCGCCGTCCAGCGTCTCCACCACACGCTCGGCAGGCTCGGCAGGCTCGGCAGGCTCGGCATATTCGCCGGGAAACACCACATAGGGCTGCCATTGCGGATCGGCCAGCAAGGCCTGCAGCTGCGGATCCACCTCGGTGCGCGACCAGCCAAAGGCATAGGTGTCCTTCACCACATCGGCAATCAGCCAGCCCGTGTTGCTGGGTTTGAGCGGCTCGGCATCATGCATCAGCAGGCAGAAGGCTGCGCGCGTGGCCAGCTCGGGGCGCAGCGCGCACATGCAGTGCGAGGGGCGCAAACGGCAGCCCTCGCAGCGTTCACCCTTGGGGCCGCCACGCGCTAGAAACGGACGCGTACTGCGCGCCAGCCGCGCCTGGCGCAAGCGCGAGACGGCATGCGGGGGCAGCGTGGAGGCAAGGGCTTTCTGCGGAGTCAGAGCGGCAGGGGACAAAGGCGTGGAAGCGGGCAAGACGGACACCAGCAGGTTCAGACAGATGCCCGGATTGTCCCGCCTTTGCCAAATCCAGTGCTGATGCTGCAGGAGCGCCGTTTACTCACAGCCCCCCTGCTCGAAGGTCGGACCACGGCCGAAGCTGAACACCGTGGGCCTGGCATTCCTGAGTCCGGCGGAAATCACGTTCCTGAAGCGATCCGGCTCGCAGTTGAAGCGCGTGTCCAGCACATAGTCCTCGGACTCTGCCTTGACCATGGCATCGCGCCAGGCGGCCGTCGCATCCAGCACCTTGCCGTCCACCATGGGGGCCTGCACCGAGTAATTGATGAAGTTGGTCAGACGTGAACCCTTGGCCTCCAGATAGACCACGGGGTCGGCGGCATTGCCGCACAGCGTCAGGCAGTCGGCGTAGTAACGGCTGTCCAGCAAAGGCTCGAAGCCGCCAAAGGTCAGATCGCCGAGCTTTATATCGGGCTGACCCTCGGACACATTGAGCACGCTCTTGAGCGAGAGATTGCAGCTGGGTGCGATATCGATCTCGACAGACTCGATCACCTTGTCGGCTTCGTCGCTGACCAGGGTGATGTCGCAGCCGTCGGTGCGGAACTGGTGGCGGTGGAATTCCGAGCGCATGGCCGGGCCGGCAATCTTTTCCACATAGGCCAGATTCATGCCTATGGTTTCGGTGCTGAACAACTGGTCAATCACACGCTGGGCCTGGGTGGCAGGCTGTGCAGGCGCGGGGGCCGGCGCAGCGGCCGGGGCCTGTGCCGGGGGTGCGGCGCCCTCGGTCTTGGAGTCCGAGCAGGCCAGCAGCAGGGCTGCGCCAGCCATGGCAACGGTCCAGACTCCGCAGCGTTTGATCCAGCAATGAGGCATCTGCATATCCTTGTGAGTTCGCAAGCCCCGCAATATAGGTGCAGGCCCCGAAATCACCAAGAACAAGAGGTTTCAGCCCCCAACGCACTCCAGTTCGAACAGCGGCATATCCGCCCGACGGCTCAGCCATACGCCGCCGCCCAGCTCCTTGAAGTAAGGCTGCAGGCCGCGGCGGTACAGCTCGGCGCGGTGACGATACAGGCGCGGGTCGGTCAGATCTTCGTCAATGATGTCGCGCTCGTAATCCTCGCGTGCCACCGCCTCTATGTAGAGAGCGCCGCGCGACAGCCGGCCCAGATTGGCCAGCGCCTTTTTCAGATCGGCCGGGCTCAGATAGGGCAGCACGCCCTGGCAAATCACCAGATCGAAAGGCTGGCCATCGTTGGGCTGCCAATCCACCACCGAGCCCTGCTCCCAACCATAGCGCTCGCACAGATAGGGGCTGAACTCGACGCCCTGATACTGAACGCCCGGGAAATGCCTCTGCACCGCCTCGCGCCACAGGCCTATGCCGCAGCCCACATCAAGCACCCGCTGCACGGGCACGCGCAGATACGCAAGATACGAGCAGACGAACGCACCCAGCCGCCGCGCGTGCTCGGGATCGATCACGCTGGTCTTCTTGTCAAAGTAAAAGCGCTGGTAATACGCCTCGTCAAACCACTCGTTGCTTGCTGATTGCACGCAGCCTCCTTCAAAAAACAAACGGCGCCCGAAGACGCCGAAACTTCAAAAACCGACGCTGGCTCAGGAAAGAGGCAGCCAGCAAGTGCCTGGGCGGCCCCACCACCCCGCAGCGAGGCTATCGTCCCCTGCCGGGGGCAAGGTGCGCAGCGGCTGAAGGGGTTAAATTCTGCCGACCACGGACCAGCCCTTGCGCTGGTCCTGCTTGTTGTTCTCGTAGTCCCACACCGTGCCGCAGCGCTCGCAGACATAACGGGTCACCGTCGCCGTGCTCGAGCCGCGCTCCTCCTTGCGGTTGCCGCGCTGCATCAGTTCGGCATGGCCGGGGGCTTTGCGCCAGTTGCGCTGAATGCCGGCACAGGCATCGCACAGATGGTCTTCGGCAGGAGTGGTGGTGTTGGTCATGAAAAAACTACTGAATGTGGTGCAGCAGCCAGACATCCGCCCGCGCTGCAAAGCAGCCATTGTGCCGCCTGCCCCGGTTTTGCACCGGCAGCGGGCGCAGCATCACCGCTTGCAGGTCGGGCATGAGCAAGCGTGAAGCCGGCCCAGGCCCGTCTTTTTCCATGCTTCTTTGCTTAGATTTGTTACCAAATGATTCAGAATCGCTGTTCGTCAGACTTGAGCAAACGAACAACAAGGGAGAGATTTGTGTACAAGAAAACGTTGCTGGCGGCCCTGGTGGGCACGGGGCTGGGCATGAATGCGCTCGCGGCAGACATTCGCGACCAGTGGGACATCCAGATAAGCAAGGCGGAACTGGTGTTCCCCGGCACGCCACCTCAGGATGCGGCCAATGGCATCAAGGACGCACTGTCCCAGTTCGCGATTCCCGCCAATCTCAGCTACCGCGCCATGCCGTCCAC
Source organism: Comamonas testosteroni ATCC 11996 (assembly GCF_000241525.1). Lineage (GTDB taxonomy): Bacteria > Pseudomonadota > Gammaproteobacteria > Burkholderiales > Burkholderiaceae_C > Comamonas > Comamonas testosteroni. Next base: position 432,970 of record NZ_AHIL01000002.1, on the reverse strand, counting down.
ACCGCCCGCGCGCCCCGGCGCCCCCAGACTCAAGCAGATGTCGGGAGCCGTACCCTCGCCCGAGTACCTTTGCGAGGACGCCTATGCCGAGATCTATAAAAAGCCCCCACCCGTCAAGAACGCCTTTGCATTTATCGCCGAAGGCCATCAAGTCTGCCTCTATAGCTTTGCCCAGGGTGTCAAGGCCTATGTGGTGTACTACAGCATCAAGCGCACCGAGTCACTGACCTCGGGCCTGTTCAATGGCATTACCAAGGCCATACGCGGCAGCGACGAGGACCGGGCTGCGGGCCAGCTCAAGGAAAACATCGACGCCATTCGCACCAAGCTTCCCAAGCTGCTGGTGGAACGCATCGATATTCCCGGCCGTCCACAGGAAACCCCGGATCTGCAGGCCGTGACCGCCCTGATTCCCCCTGCTCCCGAAGCCACCGCTACCGTCGCCGCCTCGCAGACCGCCGCTGCGGTTGGCACGCCCTTGCAGGCCAAGGTGGAAGCGCGCAAAAACCTCACCGCCATGGGCATGACCTATCACTCTCAGCCGCAGTTCATGGATGCCATACGACGCAAGGACGATGTGGCCGTTCAGTTGTTCATCGACGGCGGCGGCATCAATCTCGACGCCATCGACGGCAGCGGCAAGACGGCGCTGCAGATCGCGCAGGCCCAGGGCACGCCCGAAATCGTGGCCCTGCTCCAGCCCAGGACCAAGCCCGCAGCCGTGGAGGTACCTGCTTCGGTCGGAGCAACACCGGCGCTGCTGCAGCCCGCTTCAGCCGATGCAGCTCCTGTGGACTTCAGCAAGATCCCGCCTGAGCTGCTGAGCGAAATGGATGCCGAAGTGGCCAAGCTACCTGTATCGGCGGAGCAAAAACAGCTGGCGCGCAACAATCTGGCGCGTCAGTACCTCAAGATCCAGGCCCTGGCCAACGCCCTCAAGTCCCAATAACGCGATCTGACTCCTGCCATGTAAAAGGGCCGCTTGCGCAGCCCTGCTTCATGCGACGTGGATCACGCCTTGGCGGGGCGATAGGCCAGACAGATCTTGTTGCCGTCGGGGTCGCGCAGATAGGCCAGATACATGGAGTCGCCGCGCCAGCCCGGCGCGTCCTCGATCGACACACCACCGGCTGCCAGACCCGCCGCATGGGCCGCGTTCACCTGATCGGTGGACTGGGCCAGGAAGCCCGTGGTCGCGCCATTGCCCGAGCTGGCCGACTCGCCGTTGATGGGCGTGGAGATGGCAAACACGCCCGTGGGGCTGCGGTAGAAGAAGCGGTTCTTGTTGGCAACGCCGGGTGCAATGCCCAGCTGACCCAGCAGCGCGTCGTAAAAGCGCTTGCTGGACTCCAGATCATTTACACCCAGCATGATGTGGCTAAACATGGTTGTCTCCTGGAAAAGCCCTGTTTCGGGCGAAGATGGGAAATCGGCAAGCCATCGTAACGGGAGCTTGCCGTCCTCTTCTGTCACCCATTTTCAGCCCACCATGCTGCCAGACCATTTCACCCCGGTTCCCCTGGACAAGTCCTACCGCCTGCTCAATCACGGCCCCACGGTCATCGTCTCGGCCCAGCATGCAGGCGAGCGCAACGCCATGAGCGCGGCCTGGGCCTGCGCGCTCGATTTCGCGCCGCCCAAGATCAGCGTGGTGCTCGACAAGGCCACGCGCACGCGTGCGCTGGTCGAGGGCAGCGGCCTCTTCGCACTGCAGTTGCCCACCATGCCCCAGGCCGCCCTGACGGTAGGCATAGGCACGGACAGCGCAGTGACCGAACCTCACAAACTCGTCAAACATGGCGTGCAGCTTTTCGACGCCCCGGGCTTCGATGTACCGCTTGTGGCCGGCTGCGCCGCCTGGCTGGTCTGCAAGCTGATCCCCGAGCCACACAACCAGCAAAGCTATGACCTGTTCATCGCCGAAGTCGTCGCCGCCTGGGCCGACGAGCGCGTGTTCCGCAACGGACACTGGGAGTTCGGCTCCGCGCCTGCCGAGCTGCGCACCCTGCACTATGTGGCGGGCGGGCAGTTCTTCGCGATTGGCGAACCGGTGCTCGTGAAATAGAAGGTCTCATGGCTGCATCGCTTATGTATCAAGCGCTGGCAGCTATCAAAATAATGGGCACTTTGCCGTGACGGCCACTGACACCCTCAGGCCCCCTGGCCAGCAGCGCCTGCGCACCCAGGTCTTTGTAACCGCCTTGATTTAGACTGCATCACTGACTGACATATCAATCAACCCATGACTGCAGGTGCCGTACCGCCGCACAGGGCCGCGATCTCTGCTATCAATCACCGCGAAGTGACAGGCAATGGCGCAAGAGTTTTTTGATCCCGTGCTGTTCATCAAGGAAGAGGCGCCGACGTCGGTCGATCTGTCGCAGACACCGTTTTTCTGCAATATCCACGGGTTCCCGCACTATTGCGCAGAGCCGCCCACAGGCTTGAAGCTGCAAGAGCCTGCCACCAGTGACCCCGAGGTCGCCCTCGGCAACGCGTACCGCGTCCTTTCTGCGACCACCACCCGCCCAGACCCCAAGTACGGCAATCAGACCAGACTGGAGTTCCAGGCCGATCAGGTCGAGTACAAGGCCATTGCAGTCACGCATAAAACTGCAGCGGCATTCGGCATGACGCTGATAGAGCCGGGCCAGGGAATTCGCATCACCAGCCCGCAGCCGCATCTTTCGCTGGTCGACTATGAGTACGGCATGTTTGCCGGGCACCGCTCGCCCTATGAGGGCACCGGCTACCGCCTGCTGGGCAAGGTCTGTACCGACCTCGAGCATCACGATTTCCCGCATGTCTTCACCTCCATCGACCCACACCTGCCGCTGGTGATTTCGGTGGGAAAGTACTGGCCACAGCAGCAGAAGATCTGTCTGGCCGACCTCTGGCTGCCTCGTGGCATGGCCTTGTATGTGCCTCCCCGGCCCAATCTGCCTGGACAGACTTGCCTGGATCTGCACGGCAACCGCAATTCGGCCCTGGCCTGCTGGCGCGGGATAGAGCGCTCCAGCGTCAAAACCCAGACCCTGCTGCAGACCGAAGGCGGCTATTTCTACTGGTTCTGGAACGAGCTGCCCACCACCCACCCTCTTCTCGATCTGACAGGAGCGTCCCATGCTTGAAGCCCGCCCCCGCCTGCGCACCCTCGAACCCGACACGGACAACGGCCTCTACCAGACGCTGCTGGAATCCACCCTGGCGATTCCCTTCAAGATTGACTGGACCACGAAGAAATACAGCTATATCGGCCCGCAGATCGCTGATCTGCTGGGCTGGAGCCCCGAGAGCTGGGAGACCGTGAACGACTGGGCCGAACGCATCCACCCCGACGAGCGCGAACAGACCGTCTCGCGCTGCGTGGAGCTTTGCCTGGCTGGCGTGGATCACGAGGCCGAGTACCGTGCGCTGACCAGCGACAACCGCTTTGTCTGGGTTAAGGAAGTCGTGCATGTGCTGTGCGACGAACAGGGTCAGCCCACAGCGCTGATCGGCTTCACCTTCGACATCACCGAACAGAAAAAATCCGAGCATTTGCGGGCCGAGCTGGAGGCCCAGAAACTCTCCAACGCGCGCCTGCAGGAGCGCCTGCGCCTTACCCACGACCTGCACGATGGCCTGGGCGGCGAGCTGGTCCATATGATTGCTTCCGTCGAGCAGGGCAGCGATGCCCTGACCCGCCCCCAGGTGCTGTCCATGCTCAAGCTCATCCGCAACGACCTGCGCCAGAGCATAGACAGCAACGCCTCGGCCCAGGTGCGCGTGCCAGCCACTCCACAGGAATGGCTGGCACCCTTGCGCCGCCGCTTCAACGACCTGTTCGAGGCCCTCGGTGTGCGCTGCGACTGGCAGTTTCCGCAAAGCTGGAGCCAGCCGCCCAACGCGCTGCAATACCTGGCGCTGACCCGGCTGATCGAAGAGGCGCTGACCAACGTCATCAAGCACAGCCAGGCCCGTCATGTGCGCCTGTCCCTGGTGCAGTCGCAGGCCGAGGAACTGCTGCTGGAGATCGAGGACGACGGCGTAGGCTTTGATGTGCAGGCCGTGGATGCATCGGGACTGGGCGTTGGCATGCGCTCCATGGCGGTGCGCATTGCGCGGGTCGGCGGATTGCTGGAGATTGAGTCATCGCCGGGGCGGACGGCTTTGACGGCGAGGGTGGTGTTGGGGGCTGAGGATTGAGGCTTCTGGGCTGTAATGCTTATGCGGTAAGCGCTTGCGACTATCCATTTCCAACTGCGCTGAATCCACCACTTGCAGCGTTGCTGGCGACAGAGGCCGGGATTTCGCCCCGGCGGGCGACCTTCTTTTCTTGCTCGTGCAAGCAAAGAAGGCAAAAGAACACGCCCCGACTGTCCGTCGTCCCTACGCTACGTTTCACTTCGCTGCAGGCAAACCTGCACCACGCCATTCGGTCTGCTCTGCCGCCCAACTCGCTGCGCGGCATGCCGCTTCACTCAGACAAGCGGCGGCAAGCCCAAAGAATTGATGAACTATGACCTACTGACAGCAGTATTTAGCATATCTTTTTTTAATATATGCGATTCTATTTCTTATCTTCCTCTCCCATTCATCACTATCAAATTTAGGTTTTGGATATTTAAGTAAAGATACTAAAAATTCAGAAAAATTTTCGTATTCACCATTGTCCAACTTCCTCAGAGCAATCTCTATCCCCTTAATTCCATGACCAAAATATGCATTTTCAAGATAACATCTTGCAATCAAATATTTACTGAATTTTCTTGAAATTAAAACAGCCAACAATTGCTCACGCAACTTTCTTCTCAAAGTTCTTTCATACCTTGCCGTTATAGTTCGAGTTAATTGCTGCTCTATTGTGCTAGCTCCTTGAAAAATTCCTTTTATTTTTGTCGAATAAATAGCCCTCGCCATTGCTATGAAATCAACTCCAAAATGGTCTAGGAACCTATGATCTTCTGCGATAATTAATTTACTCACAAATTCTGTTTTTTCCTCGCAAAGCTCTGTATTTCTTATATTTTCCTCAAGAATTTTAAAGTCAATTTCAAACCGCCTGTAGATTTTTAGAGAAGCAATTGCAACTAAATAAAAGAAGACACTAAAAGGAAAATAAAGCAACGTTATCGCGAAATTTCTTTGCACTTAGAGAGCACCACTATCAACAACCAATCTGCCATGAGTTGCCTCCTTTTGACTAAACATGGAAGTACTCAAATATGCTATGCCACTCTTGTTTGCGACGCTCCATGTAAAATTCCCCTCAAGCAAAGAAAAATCTTCCAAGCGATAGAAAAATGGCACCTTAAAATTAACCACCATATGAGAAACTCTATCTTTGGATGTTATTTCACACATTAAGCTGAAATCATCTTTCAAGAAAATCTTTTTGTTATATTCTCCGTTAATCTTCATCGGAATTTTACTATCCCCCGTGTAATGAATAACATGAGGAGAACCCATCCCCGGCGATGAGTCTTCATATATCCGCTCACCTCCACCAATAAATCCATTATCTTTTGGAGAAAAATGTACTAGAAAATGTACTTCCATTCCTTTGTAAGAGTTCTTAGTTGACTCAGAAACAACTACTTTAAGGAAAAATCTTCCATTAAACTCAGGTTTCTTAAAAGCAATTTCTTTAAATAAAAAGAATATAAGCCCAGCAATGATCGCCGACAAAACCCCGGCAATCAAAGAATACAAAATATTATTTTTGTTAATTAAATCAATAAATTCTGTCATTTCGAAAAACTGCTAACTCATGCGGAAATTGCCAGACCCGTTGCTCGCGTCGAAGCCACATAAACCAACCTGGCCTCCAACGCCCCATCCTTCTCCACATCCTTGGTGCGGCGCTCTTTATCCGAAGTGACGACAGCAACCACCGACCATTCCAGCCCTTTGCTGGCATGCATGGTCATGACCTTGATGGAGTCTTCATCAGGCTTGAACTGGCCTGACTTTTCCCGCACCCGGTATGGCAGGCCTTTACGACGCAGGGCATCGGCGCAGACCACCATTTCATCCCTGTGGCGACATAGCACGGCCATCTCGCCCCAGGCATGACCTTGGGCGTGCTGGTCGGCCAGAAGGTCTGCCACGCGGCCTGCGCGGGCGGGCAAGGTGGGCAGGTCGATGACGATGGGCTCGGGGCCTTCGCGGCCGCAGCTCAGCGGTTTGAGCAGGGGGATGCCGTCTTCGTCCTTGGCATCCTCGGGCGTGAGCATGTCGCCGGCCACGCGGTGAGCCAGCTGCAAAATCTGGCGCGTGTTGCGGTAGTTGATCTTGAGAATGGTGGTGCGCCCGGACGCCTGTATGCCCACGCTTTTGAGGCTGAAGTTGCGCTTCTGGCCGCGGTCGTAAATGCTTTGTGCATCGTCATAGAGCAGCAGCAGGCTGTTGGTGTTCGGGTCCACCATCTGCGTGACGAGCTTCAGCCATTCGGGCGCAAAGTCATGGCCTTCGTCGATCAACACGGCGTGGTACTGGCCTGCGGGAATATGTTTGTCGTCCACGCCTTTGATGACGCGCTGCGCAAACTCAGCCATCTTCTGGCTCACATGCAAGCGGTCAAGGTCCGGGGTGTAGAGGTTGTAGGTAGTCAGCTGGGCACGCGTCCATTTGTCCCAATGCACGACATGCACACGGTCGGCCAGACCTTTGGCCTCCATGCTGGCCGCCAGCTTCACACCCAGCGGCTCGTTGTAGCAGAGCACCAGAATCGGCTTGCTACCCGGCCCTTGCGTCTGGGCCAGATGCTCGGCGCGGTAGCCGAGGATCATGGTCTTGCCCGAGCCCGCTACGCCGTGGATGACGCGGTGGCCGTCGCCCAGGCTGCGTGCCAGTTGCTCCTGCTGCAGGTCCATGACGCGCATGATGTCGGGCAGCTCTTCCTCATCCTGCGCGCCGTCTCCAAACAGGTTTTGCTGCTGGGGCACGCGCACCTCGGGAAACAGAATCCAGCGAATACGGTCGAGCTGTGGCAGGCTGATGGCGCGACCAAAGCTGTGCGGGAACATATCCCAAAGTCGCTGCTGGAAGGCTTCTGCGTCCACGGCTTCGACCATTTCGTCCTGACAGATGACCAGATGGCCGGGCAGTGCGTCACCCAGACCCGCAGCATCGAACTGCTTACGCGTGATGCGCGTGAAGACCACGCCGTGGCCCCAGGGAAAAGCCAGCTTGCCTTTGTGATCGCCATCGCCCTGCACCAGTTGCGGATCGCGCTCCAGTGCATTGATGACCTGAATCGCGCAGTGGCGCGCCTGCTGCAGCGGGCTCATCACCACCTTGGGCTGGCCGCTGCTGCTGTCGAGAATTTCGAAATATTCGCGCGTGGCCTTGCGAATGGTTTCCAGATGCCAATCCTTGGTTTCCAGAATCAGCGCACCCCGGCGCGGATGGACCACCACAAAATCGGGCCGCGTCTGTTTGGGACCAATTGGCACATCCCACCACAGCAAATAATCATCTTCGAGTTTTTGCTGCAAACGCTCGGCCAAACGTTTTTCACCACTGGTCATACGCCCCGCGCAGCTTCCAAGCGCGGGAATTAATACCGCCATTGCCTCCACCTCTTACTTGTATCTTCTTGTTTCAGGAATGGAGGTGTTTATATCCGATGAAGCCTTTCTGAATCTTGCAAAACCGATTAAAGCTGTCGCTCACGTTGACTTCAATGCAGGCTTGGGTTTATTTCGGGTATCGGTTGCGAGCTGATATTCGGAATGGGCGGTTTTTCCTCTGTGTCGTCCAAACAGAGAATTCAAGCTAAATCAGGCTCTAGCTCAATCGAGTCAAGCGCTGGTAGCTATCAAAATAGATTCAATGTTGTCGTACACGACAGAGGCCGGGATTTCGCCCCGGCGGGCGACTCACTTTCTGTCGCCAGAAAGTAAGCAAAGAGCACAACCCGACTGTCTGCGTCCCCGCGCTTCGCTACGGGCAAACCTGCGTCACGCCATTCAGGCTGCGGTGCCGCAAAACTCGCTTTGCGCTACGCGCGCCGCTCAAACAGGTTGCCGCAAATTTGTTCACGATGCATTGGCACTCTCCGGTGCCAATGCCCGCAGCCCGAACCGCGTGCCGCAGGCACAGACACACGGGTGAATTCGGGCGGCCTGCAAGAGTTATGACGAAATTGGCTTCTAGCCCAATCACAAATTGCGGTTGCGGCTATCAAATCTGATGGAAGCTATCTTTCGGTATCTCGCCCCTTGTGCCCACGCCTGCGACGGCGGCCTCTTGAGGCTGGCGTCTGCACCTCAGAGTGCAGACGCATCATGCTCTGACTTGCGGCAACGTGTTTGAGCGGAGTGCTGCAAGCACGCAGCGAGTTTTGCCGCACAGCCACAGGAGGTTGACGGCGCAGGTTGCCCCGTAGCGCAGCGAAGGGGTCGTGGGCAGCAGGGGCCGGCTCTTTGCCTACTTTCTTGCGAAGAAAGTAGGTCGGCGGGCGGGCCGAGACCCGCCTTCTGTCCGCCGGCAAGGCATGTCCCCGTAACAAAAAACTCAAGCCAAATCGGCCTTAGCGCAAGGCAAACCAAGCGCTGACAGCTATCAAAACAAGAAGGGCATGTGGCCCCGCAGGAACCACATGCCCCATCATCCTCAAACCCAGGCGCACAAAGCGCCATCAGTCATCAATATTCGAGGCAGATCTTGCCGAAATGCTTGCCCGCGGCCTGATGCTCGAAGGCCGCCACCATCTGCTCCAGCGGATAGCGGCTGTCGATCACGGGCTTCCAGCCGAAGTTCTCCAGCGCGCGCACCATGTCCTGCTGCTGCTCGCGGCTGCCGACGATGAGGCCCTTGAGGGTTTGCTGCTTGCGCATCATCTCCACCGTGGGCACGGCACCCGCAAAACCGGTCAACACACCGATCAGTGCGATATGGCCGCCCACGGCGCAGGCGCGAATGGACTGGGGCAAGGTGCCAGGGCCGCCGACCTCGACCACGATGTCGGCACCGCGACCGCCGGTGGCGGCCAGCACGGCGTCGCCCCATTCGGGCTGGTCCTTGTAGTTGATCACCAGATCGGCCCCCAATGCCTTGAGCTGCTCGGCCTTGGCCGCGCTGGATGTGGTGGCGATGACGGTGGCGCCCATGCTCTTGGCCATCTGCAGCGCAAAGATGGAGACGCCGCCCGTGCCCAATACCAGCACGGTGTCGCCGGCTTTGAGATGCCCGTCCACCACCAGCGCACGCCAGGCCGTGAGGCCGGCCGTGGTCAGCGTGGCGGCCTCGGCATGGCTCCAGCCCTTGGGTGCATGGGTAAAGCTGGTGGCAGGCAAGTTGACCTGTTCACGCGCAAAACCGTCCACGCCGTCGCCGGGTACGAGCTGGAAGTCGGACGGCACATGGCGGCCCGACAGCCATTGCGGAAAGAAGGTGGAAACCACAGCATCGCCCACGGCAAATTCCGTCACGCCTGCGCCCACGGCCGTGACCAGGCCAGCACCGTCGGCCATGGGAATGCGGCCGTCGGCCGCCGCGCCGGGGCGGCGCACCACACCCAGGTCGTGGTAGTTGAGCGAGCTGGCGTGAATGCGTACCTGGATCTCGCCGGCGGCGGGTGCCGCAGGCGCAGGCAGGTCGACAAGCTTCAGGTGTTCGAAACCGCCGGGGGCGGCCAGTTGCATGACTTTCATGGAGTGCTCCTCAAGAAGTGAAACAGATGCTCTGCATGGTGCCGCCAATGCACGCCAGCCGCCAGTACCAACATATTTGTTGGGTAGTATTAAAAATGTAAGTAATGCATGGGCGCTGGCTGGCGCTACGATGCTTGCAGTCCGGAACTGCAGTGAGGTGATCATGAAACGATTGAACAGCAAGAGCGGCTGCGCCGTGGAGGTGACGCTGTCGGTGATGGGCGGCACCTGGAAGCCCGTCATCCTGTTCCATCTGCTGCCCGGCAAAAAGCGCTTTGGCGAGCTGGGCCGCATCATCGGCGGCATCACCCAGCGCATGCTGACGCTGCAGTTGCGCGAGCTGGAAGAGGCCGGCATTGTCGAGCGCACGGTGTATGCCGAAGTGCCACCACGCGTGGACTATGCGCTGACCGAGCTGGGCCGCAGCCTGCAGCCGGTGCTGATTGCCATGCGCAACTGGGGCATCGAATACAGCAAGAGCTTTGATACAGCCGGCTCCTTGCAGGACGACGATCAGAACTTCGCGGCCTGTCTGCCGGACTTGAAGCAAAAACAGGCTTGAACGCCTACCCATCAAGCGTCAACAGCTATCAATTCCAATAAATCAACAGCAAAAAGCCCGCAGGCTGCAAAAGCTTGCGGGCTTTGTTCTAAAGCCGCAGGCTTACTTGCCGGCGGTCAGCGTGGTGTAGCTGTTGATCAGGTTGCGGTAGTCGGGGATGTGGTTGGAGAACAGAGTCCCCAAGCCCTCGATATCGTTGCGCCAATCGCGGTGCAGCTCGCAGGCCGCGCCAAACCAGGTCATGAGCTGGGCGCCGGCCTGCTCCATGCGGCTCCAGGCAGCCTGCTGGGTCATGCTGTTGAAGGTGCCCGAAGCATCTGCAATCACGAACACCTCGAAGCCTTCAGCCAGAGCCGACAACACCGGGAAGGCCACGCAGACCTCGGTCACCACGCCGGCCACGATGAGCTGCTTCTTGCCCGTGGCCTTGACGGCCTTGACGAAGTCCTCGTTGTCCCAGGCATTGATCTGGCCGGGGCGGGCGATATAGGGAGCCGTGGGGAATTTTGCCTTGAGCTCGGGCACCAGGGGCCCGTTGGGGCCGGTCTCGAAGCTGGTGGTCAAAATCGTGGGCAGCTTGAAGTATTCGGCCATGTCGGCCAGGGCCAGCACATTGTTCTTGAACTTGTCGGGGTCGATATCGCGCACCAGGGACAGCAGACCGGTCTGGTGATCCACCAGCAGCACGGCGGCATTGTCCTTGTCGAGGCGGATATAGGGCTTGTTGCTCATGACGATCTCCTTCAGAGGTAGTGGAGGGGTGAGGAAAATCAAACGCGCTGGGAGTCCAGCACTTCGTGGTTCTGCACCACTTCCTGCGCCTTGGCGTAGCTTTCGATCAGCAGCTGGTAGTTGGGGAAGATGCCGGTATAGGCCTGTGCCCATTCAGCCGCGTCTTCGCGGTTCCAGGTCTTTTGCAGCTCCGAGGCCACGGCCGCGGTGTCTATGGGCACCACACCGGCCTGCAGCATGCGGGCCAGAGTGATTTCCTCGGCCATCTTGGAGTAGGTGCCCGACGCATCGATGACAGCAAACACTTGGTAGCCATCGGCCACGGCAGCGATGGAGGGGAAGGCCATGCAGACGCTGGTGATGGTGCCGGCGATGATGAGCTGCTTCTTGCCCGTGGCCTTGACGGCCTTGACGAAGTCTTCGTTGTCCCAGGCATTGATCTCGCCCTTGCGCGCCACGTAGGTGGCGTGAGGCGCATTCTGGTGGATTTCGGGAATCAGCGGACCGTTGGGGCCCTGAGGCACGGAGGCTGTGGTGACCACGGGGATCTTGGCCAGCGAAGCGATCTTGGCCAGCGTGCTGGCCAGACGGCGCAGCGTGGTGAACGGCATGTCCTGCACGGTCTGGAACAGGCCGCTCTGGTGGTCGATCAGCAGCATGGCCACGTTGTCGGGATCAATCACGGGCTTGGCGCCGTTGAAATTGGCGGGGATGGCTGCGGTCTGGATGCTCATGGAAGTCTCCTTGGAGTTGGGAGCGAAGGGGAGGTTTCGCTCCCCGGCCGCATCGCTGCAGGGCCGGGGATACGGTGGCACTGAGGGCTCAGTGGTTCGGCACAGCCGTGGGCGCATGGCGCTCGGCCGCCGGAATGCGGCCGAACTGGCCGCTGCGGAAGTCCTCCAGCGCCTGCTGGATTTCCTCGTCGCTGTTCATGACGAAGGGGCCGTAGCCGACCACGGGCTCGTCAATCGGTTCGCCTGACAGCCACAGCAGCGTGACGTCGCTGTTGGCTTCCAGATGCACGCTGTCCGCAGCGCGATCCATATGCACCAGCTGTCCGGCGCGGGCAATCTCCTGCCCGTTGACCAGCAGCGTGCCGTGCAGCACCACCAGCGCCAGCGTGTGGCCGGCCCGGGCCTGCAGCTCGGTGGCTGCTCCGGCGTTCAGCCGCACATCCCAGACATCGATAGGCGTGAAGGTCTTCGCCGGGCCGCGAGAGGCGCTCCCCTGGCTGCCAAGGTAGTCACCGGCAATGACACGCAGATGACCCGCACCGTCCGGCAGCGCGACCTGCGGGATGTCGGCATTCAGCAAGGTCTGGTAGCCGGGGGCGGACATCTTGTCCCTGGCCGGCAGGTTGACCCACAGCTGCACCATCTCCAGCGGGCCGCCGCTCTTGGCAAAGGCTTCGGAGTGGTATTCCTCGTGCAGGATGCCCGAGGCTGCCGTCATCCACTGCACGTCGCCGGGGCCGATGGTGCCACCAGCGCCGGTGGAGTCGCGGTGGGCCACCTCACCCTCGTAGACGATGGTCACGGTCTCGAAGCCGCGGTGCGGATGCGTGCCCACGCCGCGCCGTGCCGTGGTGGGCGTGAAGGTCTGAGGGCCTGCATGATCCAGCAGCAGAAAGGGGCTCAGGGCCTTGCCGTGGTCGCCATAGCTGAACAGCGAGCGCACGGGAAAACCGTTGCCCACCCAGTGGGGACGGGGAGCTTCGTAGACACCCAGGATTTTCTTGAGCATGACATTTCTCCTTGCGGCTGGCCTGCGGTTCCTATGGATGCCGCAGGCGTTGAACATGGAGAAAGTATGAATTTGGAACGATGACTTGAGTAGTCCACAATATTCAGCCTCAGAGTTCTATTTTTAAAACAATGAAGCTGCCCGATCTCAACGAGCTGTACTACTTCGCCCAGGTGGTGGAGCACGGCGGATTCGCGCCTGCAGGCCGTGCCCTGGGGTTGCCCAAGTCCAAGCTCAGTCGCCGCGTGGCACTGCTCGAGGAACGCCTGGGCGCGCAATTGCTGCTGCGTTCCACGCGCAGCTTTGCCGTGACCGAGGTTGGCAAGCGCTACTACCAGCACTGCCGCGCCATGCTGACCGAGGCAGAGGCCGCCGAGGAGTCCGTGGCGCTGGTGCATTCCGAGCCCTGCGGCAAGGTGCGCATGAGCTGCCCCGTGGCCTTGCTGGCCTCGCGCGTGGGCCGCATGCTGGGAGAATTCATGCGCCAGTACCCCCGCGTGGAGCTGCAGGTAGACGAGACCAACCGGCGCGTGGACGTGATTGGCGAGGGGCTGGATCTGGCCCTGCGTGTGCGCCCGCCGCCGCTGCAGGACAGCGATCTGGTGCTGCGCACGCTGGCCGAGCGCCGGCAATGCCTGGTGGCCGCCCCCGAGCTGCTGCAGCGCCTGGGTCAGCCCGGCGGCCCCATGGACCTGTCGGCCTGGCCCAGCCTGGATATGGGCGGCCTGCAGGAAACCCACCGCTGGGTACTGCACGGGCCCGAGGCCGTGCGCGCCGAGGTCAGGCACCAGCCGCGGCTGGTGACGCAGTCCATGCTGGCCCTGCGCGATGCAGCTCTGCTGGGCGCCGGGGTGGTCCAGCTGCCCAGCATGTTCGTGCGCGAAGACCTGCGCAGCGGCACGCTGGTGCAGGTGCTGCCGGGCTGGGAGCCGCGCCCCGAAATCATCCATGCCGTCTACGCCTCGCGTCGCGGTCAGTTGCCCGCCGTGCGCGCGCTGCTCGACCATCTGGCCCAGTCCTTCAGGACCTTGTCGGAAGACTGAGCATCAAAACCGCCTCCAGCACTTTCTGGGTAAGCGCTGTCAGCTATCGAAACGATAACTGCAGCATCAGCCCAGAGCCGCCTGGATATCGTCCGCCAGCTTCTCGGGCTTGTCCTGGGGGGCATAGCGTCGTATCACCTGCCCGTCGCGGCCCACGAGAAATTTGGTGAAATTCCATTTGATGGACTTGGTGCCCAGCACACCCGGCGCTTCAGAGGTGAGCCAGCGGTACAGCGGGTGCGCACCGTCGCCGTTGACCTCGATCTTGTGCATCAGCGGAAAGCTGACGCCGAAGTTCAGCTCGCAAAAGCTCGCGATCTCCTCATCCGAGCCTTTTTCCTGGGCACCGAACTGGTTGCAGGGAAAGCCCAGCACCACCAGGCCCCGGTCCGCATACTGTTCGTGCAGTGCCTGCAAGCCTTTGTACTGGGGCGTGAAGCCGCAGGCACTGGCGGTATTCACGATCAGCAATACCTTGCCCTGGTACTGCGACAGAGGAACGCTACGCCCCTGGATGTCGGTGGCTTCAAAGTCATAAACGCTGTTTGCCATGCTGCTCTCCCGCCAATGCGAAGCCGCAAGCTTAAGGCAGTCGGCAACCGGTCTCACAGCTAGAAACAACCCTGCTTAACCGCGCCACGGAGACAATACCGGGGCTGCGACCATAGAAAAACCGATCCCCGCAAGCAGAGCGCCTGTTTTTTGGGCATTCTTCGCAGTCTTGCCTTCTTGCGGCCCTTGGCGGGCTGCCTTGCAACGTGCGTTTGTCCTTGAACGAATTGAAAGAAAAATGGCTAGCCCAGGCCACAGCTTTGTGGATGCGCGCTCGCGCCAGCACTGCCGGCCAGCGCATTGCGGCCCTGCCATGGTGGCGTCGCTGGCCGACGCGGCGTGAATGGCTGTGGTTTGCCGCGGCCTTGCCGGTGCTGTTTGTCGTCTATGTGCTGCTGCTGATTCCGTTCACGCCCAGCATCAGCGACATCCGCAAGGCCAAGCTCGAGCAGCCTGCGCAGATCCTGAGCGCCGACGGCAAGCTGATCGGCGAGTTCAAGCGCAGCAACCGCCAGTGGGTGCCGCTGGAGCAGATTTCGCCCGCCGTGGTCAAGGCCCTCGTGGCCACCGAAGACCACCGCTTCTACGAGCACCATGGCATGGACTTCACGCGCACCGTGGGTTCAGTCATCCATACGCTGGGCGGCAATCCCCAGGGCGGCTCCACCATCACCCAGCAGCTGGCGCGCAATCTCTATCCCACGGAAATCGGCCGCGCCCGCAATGTGAACCGCAAGCTCAAGGAGGCGATCACGGCCTTCAAGATCGAGGCGCTCTACACCAAGGACGAGATTCTCGAGACCTATCTGAACACCGTGCCCTTTCTCTACAACGCCTATGGCATAGAGATGGCGGCGCGCACCTATTTCGACAAGCCGGCGGCCAGGCTCACGGTGCTGGAAAGCGCCACGCTGGTGGGCATGCTCAAGGGCAATGCCTATTACAACCCGGTGATCAACCCCGACCGCGCGATTGCCCGGCGCAACACCGTGCTGAGCCAGATGGTCAAGCGCGGCGAGCTCAAGGACGATGAGTTCGAGCGCCTGAAGAAGCGCCCCATGCGTCTGGACTTCGAGCGCCAGGAAGAACCCACGGGCATGGCGCCGCATTTTTCCCAGCAACTGCGCAAATGGCTGATCGCCTGGGCCGACAAGCACGACTACAACATCTATACCGACGGCCTGGTCGTGCGCACCACCCTGGATTCGCGTCTGCAGACCTGGGCGCAGCAGGCCGTGAATCGCCAGATGCATACGTTGCAGGGCATTGCCAACAACAACTGGAGCCACCGGGACGGCTGGAGCGCCGAGAACGCGCTGGTGCTGCAGCTGGTGCGCGAGACGGAGGCCTTTCGCAAGCTCGCCAGAAGCGGCAGGCCTTCCGATATCAGCGAAGAAGAAGCGCTCAAGAAGCTGCTGGCCGACAAGGCCTTCATGAGGCAGCTGCGCGAAGACAAGACCCGCGTGCAGGCCGGCTTTCTGGCCATAGACCCGCGCACCTCGGCCGTGCTGGCCTGGGTGGGCAGCCGCGACTATGCCCAGGATGCGTTCGACCATGTGGCCCAGGCGCGCCGCCAGCCCGGCTCCACCTTCAAGCCCTTTGTCTATGGCGCAGCCCTGCAGCGCGGCGCCAGGCCCGACGACACGCGCAAGGACGAAGCCGTGGAAATCCAGCTGCCCGGCGGCGAGGTATGGCGTCCCAGCGATGCCGTCGAGCCCACGGGCGTGCCCATGAAGCTCAGCGATGCGCTGGCCTATTCCAAGAACACCATCACGGCCGAGCTGGGCCAGGAAGTGGGCATGGACCGCGTCATCAAGCTGGCACGCGCTCTGGGCGTGCGCCAGAGCCCGCTGGAGCCCGTGCCTTCGCTGGCGCTGGGCTCCAGCCCCGTCACGCTGCTGGAGATGGTCAACGCCTACGGCAGCATTGCCAACTCCGGCCACTACATTCCGCCCCAGCTGGTCACCCGTATCGAGAATGCCGATGGCGAGCTGCTGGCTGAATTCACCCCGCCCAAGCCCGATCAGGTCTGGGACGAGGAAGAGAACTACGGTCTGCTGGAGATGATGCGCGCCGTGATCGACAAGGGCACGGGCCGCGCGATTCGCAAGCAATACGGCATTCGCGCCGATGTGGCCGGCAAGACCGGCACCACCCAGGGCAATGCCGACGGCTGGTTCATCCTCATGCACCCGCAGATCGTGGCTGGTGCCTGGGCCGGCTTCAACGATGCACGCATCACGCTCAGGAGCGACCAATGGGGCCAGGGTTCGCGCAGCGCCCTGCCCATGGTGGGTGACTTCATGTCGCGCGCCATGCGCAGCCCGCTGCTCAATGCCAAGGCCCGGTTCACCGAGCCCAACACCAGCCACTGGTGGAGCGATCTGGTGGGCCGCCTGCGCGACAAGGTTCAGGAATGGAGCGGGCCCGCAGCAGAGGGCAACGATCCTGATCGCACAGCGCCGACGACTCCTGCCCATCCAGCCCCCAACAGGAGCAATGGCAGCGAGGTCGACATCATCGAGAGCACGCCCGCAGCGCCGCCCTCGACCGCCGTCCAGCCGGCGCCCGCCGACAGCAGCGCCCAGCCGCCCGATCTGGACAGCAGCCCCGGGCTGGCGCCCGGCGAGATGATGCCAGCACCGGCCAGAACCCCCGCGCCGTCAAGCTGGAGCGATATAGGCACACCACTGCCGCCAGCGGCGCCACTGAATGCGCCGCAGGACAACCAGTAGCGCGGTTTTCAGCCACATGCCCCACTGGGCTGTCGAATAACTGGTCCAATTGCGCACCGATACCCGCCAGCAGGCCTCCCACCAGGAGGCCGCTGGCGGATTTGTTTTCGCCGGGCATGTAACCCACATGCCGATAGCGCTGCGCCGACCCGGAGCCGACATGACCGCCAATACGCCAACCATCGTCACCTTTGCCATCTACCTGCTGGGCATGCTGCTCATAGGCTGGGCAGGCTATAAAGCCACGTCCAACCTGTCTGACTACATTCTGGGCGGGCGCAGTCTGGGTTCGGTGGTCACGGCTCTGTCGGCCGGGGCATCGGATATGAGCGGCTGGCTGCTCATGGGCCTGCCCGGGGCCGTGTTTGCCACTGGCCTGTCGGCCTCGTGGATCGCCATCGGCCTGTGCATCGGTGCCTGGCTCAACTGGCGCTTTGTCGCGGCACGCCTGCGCGTCTATACCGAGAAGGTGGGCAACGCGCTGACATTGCCCGATTACTTCACCAACCGTTTCGAGGATGGCAGCAGCCTGCTGCGCATCGTCACGGCACTGGTGATCCTGGTGTTCTTCACTGTCTACTGCGCCTCCGGCGTCGTCGCTGGCGCCCGTCTGTTCGAGTCCATGTTCGGCATGGACTACCAGACCGCGCTCTGGGTGGGTGCCGTGGCCACCATGGCCTATGTGTTCATAGGCGGCTTTCTGGCCGTGAGCTGGACCGACACCATCCAGGCCTCGCTGATGATCACCGCGCTGATTCTGGCCCCCCTGATGGTGATCTATGCCGACGGCGGCGTGGGTGCCAGCGCGGCGATCATCGACACCGCCCGCAGCGGCGCCTTCGACATGTTCAAGGGCCAGGGGGCGATTGCCATCATCTCCTTGCTGGCCTGGGGTCTGGGCTACTTCGGCCAGCCCCACATTCTGGTGCGCTTCATGGCAGCCGAGTCGATCAAGACCATTCCCAACGCGCGCCGCATCGGCATGACCTGGATGGTGCTGTGCCTGGGCGGCGCCGTGGCCGTGGGCTTCTTCGGCATTGCCTTCTTCGCCAGCCGCCCCGAGATTGCGGCAAACGTCAATGGCAACCACGAGCTGGTGTTCCTGGAAGTCGCCAAGCTGCTGTTCAATCCCTGGATCAGCGGCGTGCTGCTGGCTGCCGTGCTGGCTGCCGTGATGAGCACCCTGTCCTGCCAGCTGCTGGTCTGCTCCAGCGCCCTCACCCAGGACATCTACAAGACTTTTCTGCACAAGAACGCCAGCCAGAAGCAGTTGGTCTGGTTTGGTCGCGCCATGGTGTTCGCGATTGCCGTGATTGCCATCCTCATTGCGCAGGACCCCAAGGCCAAGGTGCTGGGCATGGTCAGCAATGCCTGGGCCGGCTTCGGCGCCGCCTTCGGCCCGCTGGTGCTGATCTCTCTGCTCTGGGCCCGCATGACGCGCAACGGCGCGCTGGCCGGCATGGTCGTGGGCGCGGTCACGGTGCTGGTCTGGCAGCATTACCAGTGGTTCAAGCTCTATGAAATCGTTCCCGGGTTTACGTTGTCCGCTATCGCAATCATAGTAGTCAGCCTACTGGACAAAGCTCCTTCTGCCACGATCACGGCCAAACACCGCGAGGTGGAGGCTGAAATCGCTGCCCACGGCGAATAAAAGCTGCCACGCCCCTGCCCAAGCCCTGCCCGGCCATGCCGACAGGGCTTTTTTGTCGTCGAAAACCGCTCGACAGGCTGCACAAAAAATAGGCGCAACTTGCATTTTCGAGGCCTATCCGTCACACTTACGGGTCGAAATTTCAGGCATTACCTGAGATTCTGAAAGGTTTAGTGAATGCTCAAGGCCGCTGCAGCCAAGGTATATCAGACGGGTTTAGCGTTGATGCTGGGTGCCGCTTTTGCGCTGGCACCCCCTGCGGCTTTGGCGCGCAAAGCGCCCGAAGTCGGTGCCACCGTTCCCGGCTTTGAGACCGTGAGCCTGGCCGAACTGCCGCGCGAAGGCCGCACCACCTATGGTCGTATCCTTCAGGGCGGTCCGTTTTCCAGCGACAAGGACGGCACTGTATTCGGCAACCGTGAGCGCATACTTCCGCGCCAGGCCAGAGGCTATTACCGCGAATACACCGTGCGCACGCCAGGCGCGAAAAACCGGGGTGCGCGGCGCATAGTCTGTGGCGGCTTGCAGCCCCAGGTGCCCGATGCCTGCTTCTACACCGGCGACCACTACAACAGCTTTCAGCAAATCGTCCAATGAAGTTAAAAGACGCCCTCCAGGCCCGCCATAAAGCGGCTTTTGACTTCTTGAATTCCGCAGCGGCGGTTTGCGCAGACAGCCTACAGCGCTGTCAGTACCGACTCTGCCACCAGTTTTGATGTTTTTAGAAAGAATCACGGAGATGGACACGCCACTTCGTAAGCCCTCGGAAACACCGTTGCGCAATGTTCGCCCGAACATCGTGCAATCCATTCGCGCCTATCGCATTCCTGATCTTCAGGCAGCAGCAGAGGCGCTGGGCTCCCATTTCCTCTATGCCAACCTGGCCCATGCCCAGACCAAGGCCGATGTTTTCGAGCTGCTGTCCACCCAGTTCTACCTGCCGGCACACTTTGGCAAGAACTGGGATGCGCTGTATGACTGCATGACCGACCCGATCAACAAATCCGGCCCGCAACCCGGTTTTGTGGTGGTGCTCGACCAGATTCCGACCACTCCCAAGTTCGACAAGGAAGTGCGCGAGCAGTTGCTGGACGTGTTCCGCGATACTGCGGACTTCTGGGCAGAGCGCAAGATTCCCTTCCGCTGCTTTTACTCATTCCTGTAGGCCGGCTGCTGCGGCGCACACAACACAAAATGCCCGCCTTGAATGCGGGCATTTTTGCTTTCAGCAACCCCAGGCTCAGGCAGTGCCGCCCTGCGCGGCAGCCTTGAGCTGCATCCACTTACCCATTGCAATCACCAGCACGGCGCCGCAGGCGGCCGCTGCGTAATGCGCCCAGGGATTGATCCGTACAAAACCTTCGAGCATATGGTCGCTGGTGATGGTTTCGCCGGCCACCCAGCCAATCAGTGCCGCGCCCAGAGTGACGATGACTGGAAAGCGCTCCATCAGCTTGATCATCAGCGTGGAGCCAAAGATGACCAGCGGAATGCTGATGGCCAGGCCCAGAATCAGCAGCAGCATATCGCCGCCCGCTGCCGCAGCCACGGCGATCACATTGTCCAGACTCATGACCAGATCGGCGAGCAAAATGGTGCGAACGGCAGCCATCATGCCCTGCCCGGCCACGCTGCCGGAGTTCTCTTCTTCATCTTCGCCCTTGAGCAGGCCCACGCCAATCCACAGCAGCAGCAGGCCACCGATCACCTCGACGAATGGCAGCTGCATCAGCTTGGCGGCCACCACTGTCAAGGCAATACGCAACACCACGGCGGCGCCGGAGCCAAACAGCACCGCTTTTTTCTGCTGCTGCGGCGGCAGGCCACGTGCGGCCAGAGCAATGACCACCGCGTTGTCACCCGAGAGAATGATGTTGATCCAGACGATCTTGAACAAGCCGATCCAGAAATCGGCACCGAGCATGGCATCCATGGAAAATAATCCTGAGTTCTCTGTCCGTTGCACCTTGAACGGACAAACGCCCAGCATTGCAAGGCCAGGCGTGATCAATGCAGGCAAGTTTAGCCAACTGCCTCTTGGAGCCGCCGCCGGCGTATTGCTTCTGACGTCATGGGAATTGCAGGCCACGGAGTTCGCTTACGCTTTGGGCGCAGACTCCGCATGCACCTCAAATTACCAGTTTTCAGTGATAGCCAAGCGACCTGATCTCGGTAACAGTGGGACACGAAAACCAGCGGCACATCACACTATATGGCAGAGACTTTCTCCCTCCCTACAGAGTCCATTCTCCCCAGCCCCTTGATCGTGGTGGA
This sequence comes from Comamonas testosteroni ATCC 11996, assembly GCF_000241525.1. Taxonomy (GTDB): domain Bacteria; phylum Pseudomonadota; class Gammaproteobacteria; order Burkholderiales; family Burkholderiaceae_C; genus Comamonas; species Comamonas testosteroni. Next base: position 412,037 of record NZ_AHIL01000002.1, on the reverse strand, counting down.
GGATGAGCCGCTGATCCGCAATCGGCTGGAAAGCATTTTGCATGGTCTCGGATATGCGGATGATGCTCTCATCTTTGCTGCAACCCTGGGGCAGGCACGCGCCCGGCTGGCGGAGCATCCTGTCGCCATGGCACTGGTGGATCTGGGCTTGCCCGACGGCAGCGGCATAGAGCTGATCAGCCAGTTGCGCGCCGCCGACCCCGGCATGGGCATTCTGGTCATCTCCGCCTGGAGCACCGAGGACGCCATTCTGTCGGCGCTGCGTGCCGGGGCCAACGGCTATGTGCTCAAGGAGCGCGACGATCTGGAAGTCACCTTGTCCATACGCAGTGTGCTGCGTGGTGGCGCCCCCATCGACCCTTTCATTGCACGGCGCATCATTGCCGAGTTGCAGCCTTCCCAGCCTACGGAAGCGCACAAGGAGATGCCGCCCGAGGCCATACTCAGCGCCCGCGAAATCCAGATCCTCAAGCTGGTCGCAGACGGCATGACCAACCGGGAGATCGCAGAGTCGCTCTTTCTCTCCCGCTACACCGTGGAATGCCATGTGAAGAACATTTACCGCAAGCTGGCCGTGCCTTCGCGCACCAAGGCGGTCAGCGAGGCCCGGGCACGCGGTTTGCTGAGCTGAATGTTCAAGCAGTCGGCTCTCATGCTCCGCCTGATATTTGCGCTCGTCATGGGCGTCAGTTGCGGCGTGGCCTGGGCACAGGAGCTCAGGCCTCAGGATCTGCTCTGCGAACCGCGCATTGTGGCCCGCCAATCGGCCAAGGCACTGCCCGATGGGCCTCCACCCGATGCGGCCTTGCTGCAATGGGTGGATGTGCCGGGGCTGGATGACTGGAGTCAACGCTGGCCCGGCTATGACGGTGCAGCCTGGTACCGCATCGATTGGGAGAGCCCCTGCGGGCGCGATCAGCCCGTGGCGCTGGCCGTCGTCAATATCGTGATGGCGGGCGAGGTGTTCGTGAATTCAGAACTGATCTGGCGCGATCAATCGCTGGTGGAGCCGCTGAGTCGCAGCTGGAATATGCCACGCTACTGGCTGCTTCCCAAGGCGCTGCTCAAGGAACAGGGCAACAGCATCTGGGTGCGCGTCCACGGGCTCAGCACCCAGACGCCAGGCCTGGGGCGGCTGCGCATAGGCCATCCAGCCGAGCTCAAGCAATGGACGGCACAGGCAACCTGGAGCCTGCGCACCATTTATATGGTCTGCATCACGGTCAGCCTGGTGCTATGTCTGCTGTTTTCGTTTGCCTGGCTCCACAATCGCAATCAAAAACTCTATGGCTGGTACGCACTCAATCTGATGTGCTGGGCACTGATGCTCTGCTTTATGGTCATGACTGATCCCTGGCCCTTCAGCAGCACGCCGGCCTTTGCCAAGGGTAATCTGCTGGTTTTCATTGCATTTACCTACACCTTCTGCATTTTTACGCTGCGTTTTGGGGAATTACGCCTCATGCGGCTGGAACGTACGCTGGCCGGCATATGCAGCCTCTGTGCCGTATTTGCACTGTCTGTGCCCGATGCACAGATGGCGCTGAGCCGGGCCGTCTGGCTGCTGATGTTCTGTCTTTGCGCTTTAGTCTGCCTGCTGTTTCCACTGCGCGGGCTGCAGACACGCACGCCAGCCCACATCGCTTTCAGCCTTTGCTTTGTGCTTTACCTGGCCATCGGCGTGCACGACCTTCTGCTGCTGACCAAGACCCTGGATCACAATCTGACGCTGACTCCCTACACCACCTTGCTGAGCATGCTGGTGATCGCGTGGTTGCTGGGGCGACAGATCGTGTGGAATATGCGCCGCATCGAGCACTTCAACCACGAGCTCAGTCTCACCGTCACACAGGCCTGCGACGACCTGAGCCAGACCCTGGAGAGGGAACACCATCTGGCTCTGAGCCACTCCCGCCTGCAGGAGCGTCTGCGCATTTCCCAGGATCTGCACGATGGCCTGGGCGGCTCTCTGGTGCGCTCCATTGCCCTGGTCGAGCAAAGCAGCGCCCCGCTGCCCAATGCCCAGGTGTTGTCCATGCTCAAGCTCATGCGCGACGACCTGCGTCAGATGATTGATACCGGCACCAGCACCGCCATCCAGGTTCCCGAGACACCCATGCAGTGGCTTGCCCCGCTGCGCCACCGCTTTGCACGGCTGTTCGAGGAACTGGACATTCAGGTGAAGTGGTGTCTGCCCGAATACTGGACCCACGCGCCCAGCCCCATTCAGTGCCTGACGCTGACCCGCGTGCTGGAAGAGGCATTGACCAATGTCATCAAGCACAGCCGCGCCAGTCAAGTCCAGGTTCGGCTGGAGATTCCCGACTCCAGGGAGTTGCAGTTGCAGATCGAGGACAACGGCACAGGCTTTGATTTGGATAGCACACAGATCAACAGCATGGGCGTGGGCATGCGCAGCATGCTGGCGCGACTGGAACGCCTGCAAGGCACTCTGGTCATACAGTCCCGCCCCGGTCGCACCGAGCTGCGTGCCAGCCTGCCGCTGTTCGGCAAGGTACAACGCCACACCGAAGTACAGAGCTCCGTGCCGTCTCCCCAGAGCATCTGGTAACTGCGCTAAGCTTTCTGCATGCCCCTGCTTATCGATGGAACACCGCATGAAGATGGCGTCTTCACCCTTGAGCTGACGCCTGACGCGCCGCACAGACTCAAAACCAGCCCCGGTCAGGGCAGCCTGACCCTTGGCCCCAGGACGCTGTTGAAAACAGCGGACCTGTGGCTGCCTGTCGACGCCTGCGTGCTCTGGCCCTGCTTTGACCCCTTTGCCACGCCCGCTGGCTCGCCCTGGCCGCGCAGCTTCTACTACACGGGCAATGACAGCGGCTTCTTCACGTGGGCGCAACTGCGCCCTATCGAAAACTTCAGCTGGCACCCGCAGCTGCGGCAGGATGTACATATCGACGCCAGCCAGTCACAGATTCGCGAGCTGAGCATTCATCTGCAAGCGGGCAATCAGGGCCACATCCACCTGAAGCTGCCGCAGCAGGGCATGCGCCTTCATCTGCATGGCAATCTGGAGCAAATCACCGTCACCGCAGGCCTGCCTGAAAGCCTGAGTTTGAGCCCGGCCACCAGCAAGAACCCGGCCGACGAAGCCTTTCAGCTGCCCGACATGGGCAGCCTGAAACAGGTCGCCACGCTGGAGCTGCGCAACGGAGCGGGAAAGCAACCCATTTCGCTGCAAAACCTGCTGCAGTTTTCGAAGCTGGAATCGCTCTCCCTGTGGGGTAACCACAGCGATTTGGCCCAGCTTTCATCATGTACGCAGCTCAAGGCGCTATCACTGCGTTTTATGCGCCATCTGTCGGGACTGCCTGCGCTGCCAACCTGGCCGGAGCTGGACTTCTTCATCGCCTACAACGTGGAAGAAGCCGCTGGCAAACGCCTGCGCCAGCAACTCAAGGACCGTGCCAAGGCTCGGCCCTGGGCTGACTACACATCCGTCAGCCAGTTACGCAAGCCTGAATGGTGGGCCAAAGAATATGGGCGGCCATTTGCGGGCTGGCCCGCAGCCCGTGCCAGGATTGCGCATGCAGCCTATGAGCTGGCCGAACAAGAAATTGGCACAGCAAGCAGCCTTGGCCATGTGCAAGCTGCACTGACGACCTTTACCGCCCGCTTCAACACAGTCAAGGGCATTGAAACCAGCGAGCGTGAAGACCTGGGGCTGGCCGTGCAGCAACTGGCACAACTGCCTGCGGCGCTGTCACTGAAGCTGACGGATGAGCAGGCCCAGCAGTGGTTTGATGAAAACCGCGACTACTAGCGCCTACCTGACGATTACCTAGCGGCCGCAGGATCGACCTGCGCAATGATGCCGCCTCCCAGGCAGACATCGCCGTCATAGAGCACGGCGGACTGACCAGGGGTGACAGCCCATTGCGCTTCGGGAAAGTCCAGACGGAAGCCGGCATCCGTGGCCTGGGAAATCAGCGCAGGCGAATCGGGCTGACGGTAGCGTGTCTTGGAGCCGTAGGCCTTGCCCTCGGCCGGGGCATGGCCGGCCACCCAGCTGACCTGATCGGCCAGCAGGGCATGCGACTGAAGCAGCGGATGGTCATGGCCCTGCACCACGCGCAGAATGTTCTTGTCCATTTCCTTGCGTGCCACAAACCAGGGCGCATGGTCACCCGCACCACGGGCGGCACCCTTTTCCTTGACGCCGCCGATGCCCAGACCCGAACGCTGGCCCAGCGTATAGAAGGACAGGCCCACATGCTTGCCCAGCTTGCGGTTGCGGTCGTCCAGGATGAGACCCGGCTCCTTGCTGATGTAGCGGTTCAGAAAGTCGCGGAACGGGCGCTCTCCGATGAAGCAGATGCCCGTCGAGTCCTTCTTCCTGGCGTTGGGCAGGCCGATCTCTTCGGCAATGCGACGCACCTCGGTCTTGTGCAGCTCGCCCACAGGAAACATCGCCTTGGACAGCTGGGCCTGGTTCAGGCGGTGCAGGAAATAGCTCTGATCCTTGCTGTTATCCAGGCCCTTGAGCAGCTCGAACAGCTGGGTGGACGGATTCTGGCGCACGCGTGCATAGTGGCCGGTGGCGATCTTTTCTGCCCCCAGGCGCATGGCGTGGTCCAGGAAGGCCTTGAACTTGATCTCCGCATTGCACAGCACGTCCGGATTGGGCGTGCGACCGGCCTGATACTCGCGCAGGAACTCGGCAAACACGCGGTCCTTGTAGTCTGCCGCAAAGTTCACATGCTCGATCTCGATGCCGATCACGTCGGCCACGGCCGCCGCATCGACAAAGTCGATATTCGACGAGCAGTACTCGCTGTCGTCGTCATCTTCCCAGTTCTTCATGAAGATGCCGACGACCTCGTGGCCCTGCTTTTTGAGAAGATAGGCGGTGACGGCGGAATCCACACCGCCCGACAAACCCACCACGACACGCTGCTTGTTGCTCATAGGTATGCGATTATCCCAGCGCCCGTCAACTGCTGCGGGCGTGAGGATTTGCCATGGAACTGCGCCAGCTGCGCTACTTTGTACGAATTGTTGAACTGGGCTCCATGAGCCGGGCAGCGCTGGATCTGGACATGGTGCAGTCGGCGCTGAGCCAGCAGATCAGCCGCCTGGAGTCCGAACTCTCGACCCGGCTGCTGCAGCGCACACCACGCGGAGTCATCCCCACCGAGGCCGGCCAGGCCTTTTTCCACCAGGCCCAGCTGACCCTGCGCCATGCCCAGCAGGCCATTCACGCGGCCCAGCAGGCGCGGCTATCGGGTGCCGTCAGCATGGGCCTGTCCCCCACGATTGCCAATGTGCTGGGCCTGCCGCTGATGCGTGCCATGCGCGAGCGCTACCCCGAGGTGAGGCTGCACATGGTGTCAGCCCTCTCGGGGCATCTGACGAGTCTTCTCAACGCCAGACAGCTGGATCTGGCTATCCTTTTCGATACTCAGAGCGCCCGGCGATGGAGCGTGATGCCTCTGCTGGAAGAGCAGCTGTTTCTGATCCAGTCGCGCCAGCAACCGGTGGCACCGCAGATTCGGCATGAAGTGCCCATCAGCCTGGAGCAGCTGCAGCAGGTGCCGCTGATCCTGCCCTCGGGCAGCCACGGCCTGCGCAGCTCCATCATGGCCTCGTTCACCAGTGCCGGTTTCCAGTCGCAGATGGCCATGGAGATCGACTCGCTGACCCTGCTGATGGAAGCGGTCGACGCCGGCATGGGCGCCACGGTCCAGCCCTGGTCAGCCGTGGGCATGTACCGTGATGCAGCCGAGCGTTTTCAGTGGTCCCAGATCGCCGATGACTCGGTGCGGCGCAAGGCCGCGCTGTGCAGCCTGTCGGACGACGAGCTCTCGCCCGCCGCCCTGGCGGCACGCGTTGTCTTGACGGACTGCGCCAGGCAACTGGTGCATTCCGGAGTCTGGCGGGGAGCATCGCTGACGGATTGAGCCCCCGCCTTCCAGGCAGAGGATGAATGCGAAGCTGGCTGGCCATGGGCGACGCCGGGAAATCAAGGCTCAGTCCTTACGTAATTTCCACAGCAACTTTGTTGTCATGTGAAGCTCATACCTCATGGCAAACCTAGATCTTCATTACAACATTGCTGTTGCGCCCCCTGGGCCGCATCTCGACATCCATCTTGCATCACGCCGACGGCGCCAGCCTACAGCGGGTGCGAGTGCGCTTTTTTAATATGAGCCTTGCCTCGTGCTGGATGTGAAGTGCGCTTCAGGACAGCCAGCCAAAACCAAGGTTCATTTATGACATCTCTCGATATTCAGTTGCTGCTGACCGCCCTGGTCAGCGTGCTGGTGCTGGTCGCCTTGATCGTTTCACGCATCAAGCTGCACCCGCTGCTGGCCCTGCTCATCGTCTCGGTCGGCGTCGGCTTTGCCACCGGCATGGATCCGGAAACCATCGTCAAGCAGCTGACCAACGGCGCGGGCAAAACGCTGGGCGCCGTAGGCGTCGTGATCGCGCTGGGCGCCATGCTGGGCAAGATCCTGGCCGATGCCGGCATCACCGAGCAGATCGCCGAAGCCATTCTCAGGCACTCCTCCGATCGCATGATCCCCTGGGCCATGACCCTGGTGGCCTTCATCGTCGGCATCCCGATGTTCTTCGAGGTCGGCCTGGTCGTCATGCTGCCGCTGATCTTCAGCGTGGCGCGCAAGCTGGAAGGCCAGGCCCGTTTCAAGGGCTCGGCCTATGTCTACGTCGGCGTGCCCGTGATCTCGGCACTGGCGGCCATGCACGGCATGGTTCCGCCCCATCCCGGCCCCCTGACCGCCATCGCCACCCTCAAGACCACGGTCGGCCCGACCATGCTGTACGGCTTTCTGGCCGCCATTCCGGCCATGGTTCTCGGTGGCCCGCTGTATGGCGCCTTCATCGCCCCACGCATGAGCACCAAGCCCGACCAGGCCTTGCTGGACCAGTTCACCATCACCGAGAAAGCCACTGCCGGCCAGCAGCCCAGCATCGCCCTGGGCGTGCTGGCGGCCCTGCTGCCCGCCATTTTGATGCTGATCCACGCTGTTGCCGAGATGCTGCTGCCCAAGGATGCGGCAGCCATGCATGTGGCCAGCTTTCTGGGCAATCCCCTGATCGCCATGCTGCTGGGCGTGCTGTTCGCCATCGTGGCCCTGGTGATGGCCCGTGGCGGCGATACCGAAAAGCTGCGCGACGCGCTGGGCAAGAGCCTCAAGCCGATTGCCTCCATCATCATGATCATTGCCGGCGGCGGCGCCTTCCAGCAGATGCTGACCAGCGCCAAGGTCGGTGATGCCATCGTCCATCTGACCCAGCAGTTCGCCTTCCCGCCGCTGATCCTGGGCTGGCTGATCGCCATGCTGCTGTCCGTCTCCACCGGATCGGCCACCGTGGGCATCGTGGGCGCTGCCGGCCTGCTGGCGCCGCTGGCGGGGGCCGACCCCAGCCTGAACCTGCCTCTGCTGGCCCTGTCCATCGGCTGCGGCTCGCTGTTCTTCAACTATGCCAACCACGCCGGTTTCTGGATGGTCAAGGAGTCCTTCGGCATGACCATGGGCGAAGCCACCAAGACCATCTCGGTCGTGCAGTCCATCGTGGCCGTGGTGGGCCTGATCATGGTGCTGCTCTTCAACGCGCTCGTCACCGTGCATTGAGGCCGGTCGTCCAGGCCACACCGGGGCTGCAGCGCAGCGGCCCCGGTGCCTTCCTCCGGGGTTGCAAGCCGTGGCGCAAGGCCGCATCGCGCCGCCTTCGGCCTGCGGCACAAGCCATCCATCACGATTGGTGATACCCCCATCCCCTAGCCCCGCTGCACGGGTGAGGCGGTGCTCACTACAGTGGCGTTCAACTCCAATCTGACCCTGTCAACCGCGCTCCGGTAGCGGAAATGACAGAGGACATCCACCCACGTTGAACCGCTGCAGGCATCGCCCCGTGGCAGCCCATCATGAAAACTGAAGCCTTTGACACCGATGTACTCGTCATCGGTGGTGGCAATGCCGCCCTGTGCGCCGCGCTGATGGCGCGCGAAGCCGGCAGCCGCGTGCTGCTGCTTGAATCCGCTCCGCGCGAATGGCGCGGCGGCAACTCCGGCCACACCCGCAATCTACGCTGCATGCACGATGCGCCCCAGGACGTGCTGGTCGAGGCCTATCCCGAAGAAGAGTACTGGCAGGACTTGCTCAAGGTCACGGGCGGCATCACGAACGAGCATCTGGCGCGCATGGTGATCCGGGCCTCCTCGACCTGCCGCAACTGGATGCGCAGGCATGGCGTACACTTCCAGCCGCCGCTGTCGGGCGCGCTGCATGTGGCGCGCACCAATGCCTTCTTCATGGGCGGCGGCAAGGCGCTGGTGAATGCCTATTTCCGCAGCGCCGAAAAGCTGGGCGTGGAAATCCGCTACGAGTCGCCCGTGGACAAGCTCGAAATCGAGAACGGCCGGTTCCTGGCTGCCTGGGTCAAGACCAAGGATGGGCGCCAGCGCATCACGGCCAAGAGCTGCGTGCTGGCAGCGGGCGGCTTCGAGTCCAACCGCGAATGGCTGCGCGAGGCCTGGGGCCAGAACGAGCGCGGCGAGTGGCCGGCCGACAACTTCATCATCCGCGGTACGGCCTTCAACCAGGGCGTGCTGCTCAAGCATATGCTGCAAGAGCAGCAGGCCGACGGCCTGGGCGATCCCACGCAGGCGCACATGGTGGCCATCGATGCCCGCGCTCCGCTGTACGACGGCGGCATCTGCACGCGTATCGACTGCGTCTCGCTGGGCGTGGTGGTGAACCGCGATGCCAAGCGCTTTTATGACGAGGGCGAGGACTTCTGGCCCAAGCGCTATGCGATCTGGGGCCGTCTGGTGGCCCAGCAGCCCGGCCAGACGGCCTACTCCATCATCGACAGCAAGGCCATAGGCCGCTTCATGCCGCCGGTGTTCCCCGGCGTAAAGGCCGACTCGCTACCCGAGCTGGCACAGAAGCTGGGTCTGGACGTGGACACCTTCATGGCCACGCTCGACGCCTACAACGGCAGCTGCAAGGTCGGCCATTTCGACCATACCGCGCTGGACGACTGCCATACCGAAGGCCTGGCTCCGGCCAAGACGCACTGGGCGCGCCCGCTCGACACCGGCCCCTACTACGGCTACGCACTGCGCCCCGGCGTGACCTTCACCTATCTGGGCCTGAAGGTGGACGACACGTCCGCCGTGCGCTTCAACGATCAACCCAGCCAGAACCTGTTCGTGGCCGGCGAAATGATGGCCGGCAATGTGCTGGGCAAGGGCTACACCGCCGGTGTGGGCATGTCGATCGGCACAGCCTTTGGCCGCATTGCCGGACGCAATGCTGCTCTCGCGGCTGCCGGCAAACCCGCTATCCATGGCGCCGTAAAGGACGAGGTCTGAATCATGAGCATCCAATCCCTGCAAGAACTGGGCAAGGAAGCCCAGACCCTGGCCACCGGCAAGGTCATCCCCATCATTCCTGCACCGACGGAAACCGCCGCCGAAGACGAAGTCGCGCGCGTGATGCAGATCTGCAATGCCTGCCGCTACTGCGAAGGCTTCTGCGCCGTGTTCCCGGCCATGACGCGCCGTCTGGAGTTCGGCAAGGCCGATGTGCATTACCTGGCCAATCTCTGCCACAACTGCGGCGCCTGCCTGCACGCCTGCCAGTACGCGCCGCCGCACGAGTTCGGCATCAACATTCCCAAGGCCATGGCCGAAGTGCGCGGCCAGACCTATGCCGACTATGCCTGGCCGCCCGCCATGGGCAAGCTGTACCAGAAGAACGGCCTGACCCTGTCCCTGGCACTGGTCGCCGGCCTCTTCCTGTTCCTGGCGCTGGCCGTCGCGGCGCAAGGCGGCATTGGCCAGCTGTGGAGCGGCAATCTGGGCAACAACTTCTACAACCTGTTCCCGCACAACCTGCTGGTCGGCATCTTTGCGCCGGTCTTTCTGTTCGTGGTCTTCGCGCTGTTCATGGGCGTGCGCCGCTTCTGGAAGGATGTGAAGCCCGCCACCAGCAATGTGGATGTCAGCGGCCCCGCCGCTGCCGAAGCCACGCACGACGTGCTGCGCCTGAAATACCTGGACGGTGGCCACGGTGACGGCTGCCACAACGAGGACGACGAGTACACCTTGAAGCGTCGCCGCTTCCACCACCTGACCTTCTACGGCTTCATGCTGTGCTTCGCGGCCACTGGTCTGGCCACGGTCTATCACTATGTCTTCGATCTGCCCGCTCCCTACGAGCTGCCCAGCCTGCCCAAGATTCTGGGCGCCCTGGGCGGCGTGAGCCTGATGATCGGCACGGCCGGCCTCTGGATGCTGAACCGCGCGCGTCACCCGCTGCATGGCGACGCCAAGCAAAAGCCCATGGACCTCGGCTTCATCGCCCTGCTGTTCCTGGTGGCCGCAAGCGGCCTCGCGCTATGGCTGGGCCGCGCCACGCCGGCGCTGGCACTGCTGCTGTGCCTGCACCTGGGCGCCGTGATTGCGCTGTTTGCCACCCTGCCCTACGGCAAGTTTGCCCACGGCGTGTTCCGCACGGCTGCGCTGCTGCGCCACAACACCGAAAAGCGCGAGCCCAGCCCCATCGGCCTGGGCGCCGATTGAGCGAAGCCCCATGACAGGCACGCCCGCCGTGCCTGCTTTCAGAAAAATCAGCCGGAATACCGGCATTCCTTTCCGACCAAGGAGACATCCCATGATGAACAAACGCCATTTCCTGCGCGCCACGGCCGTGGCCGCCTCCCTGCTGAGCCTGGGCTCGGCAGCACAGGCCGCACCCGACTGGCTGCCCAACAAGCCCGTGACCCTGGTCGTGGGCTTTGCCGCTGGTGGCGCCGCCGACGCGGCGGCGCGCATGATTGCCAAGAAGCTGGGCGAGAACATCGGCCAGACCGTAGTGGTGGACAACAAGGGCGGCGCGGGCGGCAATATCGCCCATCAGTTCGTGGCCAAGGCCCCGACCGACGGTTCGGTGCTGCTGTTCGGCTCCATCGGCCCGCTGACGATTGCGCCCCACATCATGAAGGTGGGCTACAACCCCTTCACCGACCTGGCACCCATCTCGGGCGGCGTGAACTTCCCCAATGTGCTGGTGGTGCACAAGGGCGCGGGCGTGAAGAACCTGGCCGAGTTCGTGGCCAAGGCCAAGAAGAGCCCCGGCAGCGTGGACTATGCATCGACCGGCGCGGGATCGGCCTCGCACCTGGCGGGCGAGCTGTTCAACCAGCGCGCCGGCGTGGAGATGGTGCACGTGCCCTACAAGGGCGGCGCACCGGCCCTGCAGGATCTGCTGGGCGAACGCGTCACCTCCTACTTTGCCGCGCCCCCGACGGCCCTGCCGCATGTCGAGACCGGCAAGCTGATTCCGCTGGCCACCACCGGGCTGACGCGCCCCGCCTACATGCCCAATATTCCCACCGTGGCCGAAGCGGGCTTCCCCGGCTTCGAGGCGCTGAACTGGTATGCCTTCGTCGCCCCCGGCAAGACCCCCACGCCCGTGCTGGACCGCTGGAACCTGGAGATCGTCAAGGTGCTCAAGGACCCCGGCGTGGCCGAAGCGCTCAAGGTCCACGGCCTGACGCCCCAGCCCACGACGCGGGCCGAGTTCGCGGCCTTCATGAAGAAGGAATACGAGCAATGGGGCAAGGTGGTCAAGGAACGCAAGATCACCCAGAACTAAGGGCGGTGCGCCGGTGTTCAGACAGTGATGGGCTTCTTCTCCACCGGCGCCGCAAAGCCCACGCACAGACGGTTCCAGACATTGATACAGCCGATGGCGTAGCTGAGCTCCACGATCTCGCGCTCGCTGAAGTAGGGGCGCAGGGCCTCAAAGTCCTGCGGCCCGGGGTGGGCCTGGCTCAGTTGGGTGCAGCGCTCGGCCCAGTTCAGCGCGGCGCGCTCGCGCATCTCGAAGAAGTCCACCTCGCGCCAGACCACCACGCTGTTGATGCGCTGCAGGTCCTCGCCGCGCGAGAGCAGCTCGCGCACATGCATGTCCACGCAGAAGGCGCAGCCGTTGATCTGCGAGACGCGCAGATAGACCAGCTCCAGCAACTGCACACCGAGGCTGGAGCGCGCGATCTGGGCGTTGAGGCCGGCCTGCGCCTTGTAGAGCTCGGGGGCCAGCGCACGGAAGTCCAGGCGCGGCGTGGGGATGGCGATAGGGTTGGCGGTGGGGTTGGCGATGTCGGCCATGTGAATACTCCTTGAGGCATTGCAGGCCCGCCCCTGCGGCCGGCCCATACCTCTTAGACGCGGCAGCGGCGCGGTTTGTGACAGGCATCGTCATCCATCACCGGACAATCAATAAACATAGCTGCTATCGACATGTAATAAACAAACTCAGCAATAAAACTATCTGAATCTATTGATTGACATGAGGTAACAGCTATTGTTTTTTCTCCTTCTACGACGGCATCGCCCATCAGGCAATCAGGCAGCCGGCACCAACACGCGGGTCAGCTTGTCCGGATTGCGCAGCGTGTAGATGCGCCGGATCAGTCCGTCCTCGACCAGCAGCGTCTGCACCGACTCCACCTGGCCGTCCACACAGCGCACCAGACCCGGCAGGCCATTGACCCGCGCCAGATGCAGGGTCTGCTCCTGCCCGTCGCGGCGCAGGCGCCGGGCCATGGCGAAGTACAGCAGCGCCAGGCGGCGCCCGGTCTCCAGCACGCGGCCAAAGGATGCCACCTTGCCGCCGCCGTCGCTGATCAGCGCGGCGTCGGGCGCGAAGAGCGCCTGGATCTGCGCCAGATCGCCGCCCCGCGCCGCCTGGGCAAAGCGGCGCAGCAGCTCGGCATGGGCTTGTGCGGGCGCCTCGAAGCGCGGCCGTCCGGCCTTCACATGGGAGCGCGCGCGGTGCACCAGCTGACGGCAGGCGGCCTCGCTGCGGCCCAGCGCCTGGGCCACTTCGGCGTAGTCGGCATCGAAGACCTCGCGCAGCAAAAAGGCTGCGCGCTCCTCGGGCGTCAGTTGCTCCAGCACGAACAGCAGCGCCGTGGAGACATCATGGGCCTGCTCCAGCAGCTCCTCGGCCGAGGGAGCGGCCTCGGTCCAGGGCTGGACCAGCGGCTCGGGCAGCCAGAAACCCGCATAGTGCTCGCGCTCCACGCGCAGGCGCCGCAGCCGGTCTATGGCCAGCCGCGTGGCCGTGGTCACCAGCCAGGCCTCGGGCTGGACAATGGAGGTGCGCTCGCTGTCCTGCCAGCGCAGCCAGACATCCTGCACCAGATCCTCAGCCTCGGCCCGCTGGCCCAGCATGCGATAGGCCAGCCCGAACAGGCGGGGACGATGGCGCTCGAAATCCTGCAGTCCCGCATCGGCGGGCGGCGCAGTGTGGGAAGTGGGGCTCACGTGATGTCTCCTGCAAATAGGCCAGGGGCCAGCCACCCAGTGTGACAGGCACCAGGCCTTAGACGCAGAACACGCAGCTTTTGTGACAACGCGCCAAGCTTAAAACCGGCGCGCCCCAAGCCAGAGACACGGAGGAAGGGCCGCCCCGCACCGAAGGTGTCGTCCCGTTGCACGTCGCCCCTCGGGGGAAGCTGCGCAGCAGCTCAGGGGGGACCTCAATACCCCACCGCGCACCCATCCTTGCGCGGATCGGAGCCCGCGATGTAGTGCTCGCCGTCGCGCAGCACCAGCTGGGCGCCGCCAAAGGCGAACACGCCGTGGCCGGCCTCGACGCTGACCTCATGGCCGCGTGCGCGCAGCTGTTCAACGACGGCTGCATCGAAGGACGGCTCCACGGCCACGCCCTTGCCGCCGGTCACGCGCCAGCGTGGTGCATCGGCCGCAGCCTGCGGGTTCTGGCCGTAGCGCAGCACGCGCAGGGCCATCTGCAGATGGCCCTGGCTCTGCATGGGGCCGCCCATCACGCCGAACGCCATTTGCGGCGTGCCGTCGGCATGCATGGCAAAGGCCGGAATGATGGTGTGCGAGGGACGCTTGCGCGGGCCGACCTGGTTGGCATGGCCAGCCTCGGTGGTAAAGCCGTGGCCGCGGTTCTGCAGGCTGATGCCCGTGCCCGGCACAACCACGCCCGAGCCGAAGCCCATGTAGTTGGACTGGATGAAGGAGACCATCATGCCGCTGGCATCGGCTGCCGCCAGATAGACCGTGCCGCCGGGCCGGGGTGCGCCGTAGGTGGGTGCGCTGGCCTGCTCGCGGTCTATCAGCTGGGCGCGTTCACGCAGGTAGTCGCGGTCCAGCAACTGGGCGGGGGTGACGCGCATATGGTCCAGGTCGGCGTTGTACTGGTGCAGGTCGGCAAAGGCCAGCTTCATGGCCTCGATCTGCAGATGCACGCTATCCACACCGTCCAGCGGCTGCGATCCGATCGGAGCGCCCCCCGCACCCAGCTCGTCCAGCATGCCCAGCGCCATCAGCGCGGCAATGCCCTGGCCGTTGGGCGGTATCTCGTGGATCACAGAATCGCCGAACTTCTGCGACACCGTTCCCACCCAGTCGGCCTGGTGCGCGGCCAGGTCTTGCTCGCTCATCACGCCGCCGCAGGCCCGTGAATGCTCGGCCATCTTCCTGGCCAGCGCGCCGCGGTAGAAGGACTCGCCCAGGGTCTGGGCAATCTCCTCCAGCGTGCGCGCATGGGCTTCGCTCCTGAACACCTCACCGGCCCGGGGAGCGCGGCCGCTTGGCAGAAAGCACTCGGCAAAGCCGGGCTGGTCGCCCAGCTTCTTGCCGCCCAGCTCCCACAGCGTGGCAATCGTGGGCGAGACCGCGAAACCGCTGCGTGCATAGTCGATCGCAGGCCGGGCTACCTGCGCAAAGGGCAGCTTGCCGAAACGCTTGGACAGCGCCACCCAGGCCGACACGGCGCCGGGCACGGTCACGGCATTCCAGCCCTTTTCCGGAATGCCGCCCAGCTGGGCAAAGTAGTCGGGCGTCCAGCCCGCAGGCGAGCGGCCCGAGGCGTTGAGGCCATGCAGCTCCTTGCCGTCCCAGACGATGGCAAAGCCGTCACTGCCGATGCCGCAGCCCGTGGGCTCGACCACCGTGAGCGTCATCGCCGCGGCCAGCGCCGCGTCCACGGCGTTGCCGCCTGCCAGCAGCATGGAGAGGCCCGCCTGCGCGGCCAGCGGCTGCGAAGTGCTGACCACATTGCGCCCCAGCACCGGCGAGCGGTGCGAGGCATAGGGAAGCGTCCAGTCCTTGACGAGGTTGGTCATATCTAAGTCCGATCAGTGATTCATGGGCGCCGCGCTTAAAACTGGCGCACCCCTTCGACGCACGCCGAGCAAGGGCCGCCCCGCAGCGAGAGAGGAGGAAGACGCGAAGCGGCTCAGGGGGTGCTTTATTCCAATGTAATGTGGTTGTCCCGGATGACCTTGGCCCAGCGTGCGCTGTCGGCCTGCACCATGGCGGCGAACTGTCCTGGCGTCTGCGGCTTGGCGGGCTCCACGCCCTGCTTGGCCAGGCTGGCGATCACCTCGGGATTCTGGATGGCGCGGTTGAAGGCCTGGTTGATCCTGCCGACCAGCTCTGGCTTCATGCCGGCCGGGCCATAGAGGCCGAACCAGGTGACCGAGGAATAGCCTGGCAGGCCCGATTCGGCCACCGTGGGCAGATTCGGAGCCAGCGTGCTGCGCCTGTCGCCGGTCACGGCCAGGGCGCGCAGGCGGCCGCTGGCCACATGGGGCATGCCCGTGGGAATGGAGTCGAACAGCAGATGCACCTGACCTGCCGCCAGATCGGTGATCGATTGCGCGGTGCCCTTGTAGGGCACATGGGCGAGCTGTATGCCGGCCTGGGCGGCAAAGGCGGCGGTGTTCAGGTGCACGATGGTGCCGTTGCCGCTGGTGGCGTAGTTCAGCTTGCCGGGGTTGGCCCTGGCATAGGCGATCAGCTCCTGCACGCTCTTGACCGGCAGCGAGGGCGTGACCAGCAGCACGCTGGCCGCGTCCGCCGTATGCGCGATGGGACTGAAGTCCTTGTCTGCCTTGTAGGCCAGCCTGGGCATCAGATGCGGCGAAATCGCATGCGTGCTGTTGGTGGTGAACAGCAGCGTGTAGCCGTCGGCCGCCGCCTTGGCGGCCTCGGCCGTGCCTATGGTGCCGCCAGCGCCGGGCCGATTGTCGATGACCAGCTGCTGGCCCAGCTCCTGCGACACACGCTGCGCGATCACGCGTGCCACCAGATCGGTAGCGCCGCTGGCCGGAAACGGCACGATCACCCGCACCGGTCGGCCGGGCCAGGCGGCCTCGCCCTGGGCCAGGGCCGGCAAGGCCAGCAAGCCGCCGGCCACGGCCGCAGCGGCCTGGAGCCACTGTCGGCGCGTCGTTGAAACAGTAAACCGTGCCCGCATGGCAACTCCCGGTGAAATGGCAGCTTGTTCGAAAGGGGGCGCCGCTGCCCGGCAACCATCGAACGGGACATCTTAAAAAGCCGAGGCATTTGCCGCTATCGGCAAATTTGCAAACCATCGTTGCCAAAACGGCAAACCGAGCACAATGGCGATTTGCTTTCACCGACTGCCATGCCCGAGTCCCGCCATCTGCTGCTGCAAGACACCGCGCTGCGCTACTTCCACGAAGTCGCGCAATGCGGCTCGCTGAGCGAGGCCTCGGCCAGACTGCATGTGGCGGCCTCGGCCATCAGCCGCCAGATCGCGGCGCTGGAAGCGCGCCTGGGCACGCCGCTGTTCGAGCGCCACCCGCGCGGCATGGTGCTCAACGCCGCCGGCGAGATCCTGGCCGATCATGCGCGCCGTGCAGGGCTGGACGCCGAGCGCGCGCTGGACGAGATCAAGGCCTTGCAGGGCCTGCGCAGCGGCAAGGTGCGCATTGCCAGCTCCGATGCCTTCGCCAGCGAATTCCTGCCGCGCCTGTGCGCGGCCTTCCAGCGCCAGCACAGCGGCATCGTCTTCGAGGTGACAGTGCTTCCCACACACGAGGTTTCCGGCGCCGTGCGCACCGGCATCGCCGACATAGGCCTGTGTTTCAGCCGGGCCCCCGAGCCCGGCATCGCCGTCGCCTGCCGCGTGGCCGCGCCCGTGCTGGCGCTGGTGGCATCCGGCCATGAACTGGCGCAGGAGCGCAGCGTGGCACTGGCCAGGCTGGTGCGCTATCCGCTGGCACTGACGCCGCCCAGCACGGCCGTGCGCCAACTGCTGGACGCAGCCTGCAGCCGCCAGGGACTGATGCTGGCGCCGGCCCTGGAGAGCAACCACGGCAAGACGCTGCTGAACTTTGCGGCCCAGGGCATGGCGGTTGCCGTGGCCAGCGAAATCGCCGCCCGCGACATGGTGGCCACAGGAGCACTCGTGGCCGTTGCGCTCAGCGACCGCGGCATGGATCTGCGCGATATCGAGGTGCAGACCCTGGCCGGCCGCACGCTGCCGCATGCAGCGCAGTCCTTTCTGGAGCTTTTGCAGCTTCGCCTGCCCGCGGCCTGGTGATACAGCAACCGCTAGCGCCGACTCAATCCGCCTTGGGGCGCAGCACCAGCCAGAGCGACAGCGCAATCAGCCCGCCCCCCATGGCATGAGCTGCGGTCAAGGACTCATCGAGCAGGGCCCAGCCCCAGAGCACGGCAAACACGGGCACGATGAAGGTCACGGTCAGCGCCTTTTGCGGACCTTCGTCGGCAATCAGCCGGAAATACAGCACATAGGCCAGAGCCGTGCTCAACAGGCCCAGCAATGCCACATTGCCCCATGCCAGCAGCGGCGCGGCCTGCAGCCTGGCCAGCATGCCGGGCTCCAGCGCGATGTCGATGAGCAGCGCCGGCGTCAGCACCATCAACGCGCCCAGCTGGCTGATGAAAACGGCAGCGCGCGTGTCCACAGACGCATTGGCACCGGCCAGCCTGAGCGTCAGATAGCTGGAAAACGCATAGCAGACCGTGGCCACAAAACAGGCCGCCATACCGCCCAGCACGGCTGTGCTGAGATCCAGCGGCCCGGCCTGGGCCAGCACCGCCACGCCGCCAATCCCCAGCAGCACGGCAGCCACACGCGCGGGCGTGATCGCCTCGGCAAACACCAGCGCTCCCACCACGGTGGCAACCAGCGGCGTGGTGGCATTGAAGATGGCGCTATAGCCCGATGGCAGCACCTGGGCCGCCAGCGCGTACATGAGAAAGGGGATGCCGGAATTGATGACGCCCAGCCCCAGCAAGGGCCACAGATAGCGCCCCGGCCTGGGCCGGTAGCCCATGGCAAACAGCGCCGCGCCAAGGCCCAGCGCCGAAAACAGGCCGCGCCCCACGGCCGTGGGCACAGCCCCCAGATGGGGTACGGCCACGCGCATGAATAAAAAACTGCCGCCCCAGAGGGCGGCCAGTGCCATGAGTCGGATCAGGCTGGCTACAGACATACAGGGCATTGTGCACAGCCCCGGCCTGCACGCCAGTCACAACTGCTGCATGCAGATAGGACTTACGCAAGCGAAAATGCAATGACGGCCTGCCTCATGAGGCAGTCGTCTTGCCTGAGCCCATTTTGCGTAAGTCGTCGCAGAAATCAGTGAACCTGCACCAGCACATCGTCCAGTGTCGCACCGGCCTCTTCAGGTACCGGGCGCGTGAGCTGCGGCACCTTGTAGATGCTGGCATCGGCATGGATCAGACCTATGTCATAGCGCTGGCCGGCCAGATAATCGCCCACCGACTCCAGCACGATGGGGCTTCGGTGCAGATGCTCGGTGGCCTTGAGCTCGTCGAGCGAGAGCCAGACGCTGCGCACGATGCCGTCGTCCAGATGGCGCTGGGCATGGTGCATGCCCAGATCGCCCGTGAAGGCAAAGCGCAGATAGGTGATGTCCGATCCCGTGCGCGTGCGCACAAAACGGTTCATGTAGATGCCGACCAGAGCCGTGGGCGTGAAGCTGTAGGCCGTCTCTTCCATGACTTCGCGCACACAGGCATCGACAGGGCTTTCGGAAGGGTCCAGATGACCGGCCGGCGTGTTCAGACGCAGTCCATCCGCCGTTTGTTCTTCCACCAGCAAAAAACGGCCATCGCGTTCGATGATGGCCGAGACAGTCACATTGGGTTTCCAGCGATTGGGCATGGCGGGCATTATCCTTGTCCCAACCCGACGATGTGTCAGATAAATCCCACCATATAGAGCGCTCCTTCGCCGTAACTGTCCAAATGTTGTTGCTGCGCAGCATTTGTCACGGATTCGACCACATAGCCTTGACGCTCCCAGTAAAGCCGTGAGCCCTGCACCGAAACCAGTGCCGTGCGCTGCACGCCGCGTGCTCTGGCCTGCGCCTTCAGGGCCTGCACCATGCGCCGCGCCAGGCCCTGGCCGGCACCGGCCTCGGACACGGCCATATCGTGCAGATAGAGCACGCTGGCGTCGTCATATTCGGCAAAGTCGCCATTGAGTGGCGTGATGGCCCCGGGGCGCGACCAGTAGGCGGCCAGATAGGCCACCAGCTCGCCCCCTTGCTCGGCCGCCCAGGAACAATGCCCGGCGGTGCGCAAACGGCGCACAAACACCTCGCGCGGCTCGGCAAAGTCCGCGCCATAGCAATGCTCCTGTATGCGCAGCAGGGCATCCACATCATCCACGCCCAGCGCGCGCAGCTGGATTGGCATCGACTCCGGCATCAAAAACTCTCAAATCAATAGCTGTCAACGCTTATCAGTCAATGGCTGACAGCCAATTTCAATCAAATTCCAGCACACAGCTTAGCAAGCCGCTCATCTCGCAGCAGCCTGTAGGCACTATCGCAATGGTAATGATTCTCAATTGGAGATTCATCGCCCTCCTCCTTACCATTCATTCATCGCTCAGGGAGAAACAGATGACACGCTTGATAAAGACATTGCGCCAGAACCAGCTCACGCTGACCAAGACTGCCAGTTACTACGTGATCCACATCACCGTGGCCGCCTGCGTCGCCTATGCCGTGACCGGCAATCTGATTGCCTCGCTGACGCTGAGCCTGCTGGAGCCCACGGTACAGGCCTTTGCCTTCTTCTTCCATGAAAAAGTCTGGGAGCGCCGCCTGAAAAAGCGTGAGCAACAGGTGCTTGATGGACAAGCGCTGAGCGCCTGAGAGCCGCCTATGAACACCGACCACCCCGCCACTTTTGCGCAATGGCTGTTGCGCTCCCTGGCCACGCTGGGCGACTGCAACGGCCATCTTCATGATCTGTAGAAATCATGTGCACAAGCCTTTGCATAAGCCATTAATAAATATTGCGCATCCCAGGATTTTTCTGGTTTTTTTGACAACTCACGACTGGAAGTCATAGGGGATCAGCTCTACAAAACCAGCGGCGTCTGTGGATAAGTCATGCAGAACATGCCCGTTCGGACTCTCGCCCATGGGTTTGCGGCTATTTGCCAAACCGGCCTCAAGGCCAACAATGGCCGGGAATCCAAGGAGTTCCCATGCAGCTTGCAGACCGCCAGACATCCGCAGACCTCAATCGCCACGACGAGCAATGGCTGAGCGCCCACTGGATGCCGTTCACCGGCAATCGCAACTTCAAGGCCAGGCCCCGCATCATCACGGGCGCCCAAGGCGCCTACTACAGCGATGCCGATGGCCGGCGCATTTTCGACGGCCTCTCGGGCCTGTGGTGCTCGGGGCTGGGCCATGGCCGCCGCGAGATCGCCGAGGCCATTGGCCAAGCCGCGCTGCAGCTCGACTACTCTCCCGCCTTCCAGTTCGGCCACCCTGCCTCGTTCGAGCTTGCCAACCGCATCGTGGCGCTGATGCCCCAGGGGCTTGAACATGTGTTCTTCACCGGCTCGGGATCGGAAGCGGCCGACACCTCGCTGAAGATGGCGCGCGCCTACTGGCGCGCCAGGGGCCAGGGCAGCAAGACCCGGCTGATCGGGCGCGAGAAGGGCTATCACGGCGTGAACTTCGGCGGTATCTCGGTAGGCGGCATGGGGGGCAACCGCAAGATGTTCGGCCAAGGGGTCGAAGCCGACCATCTGCCGCACACTCAGCCGCCACCGGGTTCGTTCTTCAAGGGTCAGCCCAAGACCGATGGCCGTGCCCTGGCAGACCGGCTGCTCGATCTGATCGCCCTGCATGACGCCAGCAATATCGCCGCCGTGATCGTGGAGCCCATGTCAGGCTCGGGCGGGGTGGTGATTCCGCCCGCTGGCTATCTGCAGCGTTTGCGCGAAATCTGCACTCAGCACGACATCCTGCTGATCTTCGACGAGGTCATCACGGGCTTTGGCCGCCTCGGCGCGATGACGGCGGCCGAGGCCTTTGGCGTGACGCCGGACATCATGAATATCGCCAAGCAGGTCAGCAACGGCGCCCAGCCGCTGGGAGCCTGCGTGGTCACCCCCACCATCTATGAGCAGTTCATGGCGGCCGGAGGGCCTCAGTACATGCTGGAATTTGCCCACGGCTATACCTATTCGGCCCATCCCGTGGCCTGTGCGGCAGCCATTGCAGCACTGGATCTGCTGGAGCGCGAAGACGGCCCGGGCCGCGTGCGCGCGCTGGCCCCCTTTTTCGAGCAGGCCGTGCACAGCCTCAAAGGCGCCAGGCATGTGCTGGACATCCGCAATATCGGCCTGGCGGCAGGCCTCACGATTGCATCACTGCCTGGCGAGCCCGCCAGGCGCCCTTACGAGATCGCCATGAAATGCTGGGAGGCCGGCTTTTACGTGCGTTATGGCGGCGACACGATTCAGCTGGCACCGCCCTTCATCAGCGAGCAGGCCGAGATCGAGCGGCTGATCAATGCACTGGGCGATGCGCTGCAGGCCACTGACTGAACTATTAAATCAGTAGCATCAATCGCTTACTCAGCTAGCGATTGATATATTTTTATTTAAATTCAGGAAAGCTGTGCCGCCAGAGCTTCGAATTCGGCGACCGGCACTTCTTCCGCACGGCGCTGCAGGTCGAACTCGCCGGCAAAGCCCTTGGCTTCCAGCCACTTGCCCAGGGTGTTGCGCAGGATCTTGCGGCGCTGGCTGAAAGCGACCTGCACCAGCTCTTCCAGCAGCTTGGGATCGAGATCCGCAGGCTGCTCGCGCGGAATCATGCGCACCACGGCACTATCGACCTTGGGAGGCGGATTGAAGCTGCCAGGCGGCACGAACAGCACATCCTCCATGGCGTAGCGCCACTGCAGCATCACCGACAGACGGCCATAGGCCGAGGTGCCAGCGTCGGCCACCATGCGGTCGATGACTTCCTTTTGCAGCATGAAATGCTGGTCCTGCACCACATCCACCTGCTCCAGCAGATGGAAAAGAATGGGGCTGGAGATGTTGTAGGGCAGGTTGCCGACCACGCGCAGCTTGGCCACGCCCAGACGTGCGGCCAGCGCGCGGAAGTCCACCTTGAGCACATCGGACTCGACCACGTCGAGATCGTCGCGCAGACGCAGACGGGCCGCCAGGTCGCGGTCCAGCTCGATCACGGTGAGCTTGCCCAGGCGCTCGACCAGGGGCTGCGACAGCGCCATCAGACCAGGGCCGATCTCGACCATGGGTTCGCCCGCCTTGGGATCGATGGCCTGGACGATGTTGTCGATGATGGCGCCGTCGGTCAGAAAGTTCTGGCCAAAGCGCTTGCGGGGAATATGTTTCATGAATGCGAAAGCGGTGCCTGGGCACCGCTTGGAATGGGGGGAGCTCCGATGCCCGGTGCGCAATGATGACATTACCGGGCACTTCAAGCGGATTGAATGGGCTTATTGAGGTGGCTCGCGGTATTCCACAAAGGCCTTGCCGCGCAGTTCCTTGAGCCAGGTTTCGTAGTCCTGCTCGGCCTTGCGCTCGCGCACCACGTTGCGCACCATTTCGCGCTGCTCGCGCTCGGTGAGCTTTTCCTGGCGGCGCTCGATCAGCTGGATCAGGTGCACGCCGAAACGCGATACCACGGGGTTGCTGATCTGGCCCGGCTGCAGGTTGTCGAGCACGCGTTCGAACTCGGGCACGAACTGGCCGGGCGAGGACCAGCCCAGATCACCGCCATTGCGCGCGCTGCCGTCCTTGGAGAACTCCTGGGCCAGTTGCTGGAAGGTGGCCTGACCGGATTCAACACGACGCTTGTAGTCCTCCAGACGCTTGGCAGCCTGGGCTTCGGTCATGCCATTGCCTACGGTCAGCAGAATATGGCGTGCGTGGTTCTGCGTGATGTATACAGGTGCTCCGGCCTGAGATTTCTCCAGCACCTTGAGCACGTGGAAACCAGCGCCCGAACGAAACGGACCGACGATGGCGCCTACTGCCGCGTTACCCACCTGCTGAGAAAACAGCTCGGGATAATCGCTCATAGGGCGCATACCCATGGCGCCGCCGCCCTGGCCATTGGGCACATCCGAGAACTCACGCACGGCAGCGATGAAGTCGGGGTTCTTGCGCGCCGCTTCTGCAGCCTGCCTGGCCTTGGCTTCGCGCTCCGCCACCACGGCAGGGCTGGCGTTTTCCGGCACGGTGATCAGGATATGGCCCAGATTGGCTGCGGCACCCGCCGCCGCATCGCCGGGGCGCTTTTGCTCCTTGAGATAGCGATCGATGTCGGCTTCCGTGACCTTGACGCGGCCGTCCACATCACGCTCGCGCACGCGCTGCATCAGCATCTGGTTGCGGATCTCCGAACGGAACTGCGCTTCGGAAATCCCTTCGGCCTTCAGGCGCGACACCAGGCCGGCCTTGTCGGTATTGTTCTGACGTGCCACATTGGTCACGGCCTGATCGACCGTCATGTTGTCAATGTTGATGCCCGTGTCCTTGGCTTCCTGCAACTGCACGCGCTCGACAATCAGGCGCTCCAGAACCTGGCGGGCCAGCTCGCTCTGGGAGGGTAGCTGCCCGCCCTGCTCGGTCACGTTCTGCGCCACGCGCTCCATGCGCGCACGCACTTCGTTGTTGGTGATGGGCTCGGAATTGACCACGGCCACGATGTAGTCGGCCGAGCGAACACCCTGTGCGGCTGCCGGAGCCTGACGCCCCGAGGGCTGGGCCGTAGCCTCCAATGCGCGCGAGATGGAGGGGTCATTGACAGCCTTGGCCTTGCTGCCGGGGCTCTTCAGGCCCTGGGCCTGCACACCGGCAGCCATTACAGCCAGTGCCACGGCAACAGCACATGCATTGGATGTCTTGGAGAAAAAACGCATGAAAAAAGCCTTGATTAATCGTAATTGGTAAAGCGGCTGGGCGGAGTCACCGCCTCACGCAAATATTGGTAGCGCGGCACATTCTGCTTGAGACTGGAGGTGGGGTCGGCACCAAAGCTCAGGCGCGAGAAGCCCACGAACTCCATCTGGAACAGCAGACGCAGATTGGACTGGACGACCGAACTTTGCAGGCGCTCCAGCACCACACGGCCAATCCAGCAGCAACCGTCGTACTCCAGGCCGACCACGGTATCCACCAGCTTGTTGTCCTTGATGGAGTAGTTGAGGCGGCCCACGGCGTACCAGCGGCCGCCGCCCTGACCGCGACCGGCGCCAAGATCCTTGCCCTTGTCACCCCAGAGGTCGTTGATGGGCCATTGCCAGCCCACATCCACCAGCTCGCTGGAGGGTTTCTTGGTGACCGTATCCAGCTGCGTGCGATAGCCGATGTTGAAGGTGCGATAGTTGCCCGGGCTGTAACGCGCCGTGGCCGTGGTACGCACCGTGCGGTTCAAGTCCTTGTTGTACTGGGTCGTGCCTTCCAGCGACCACTTGTCGGTCCAGTTGAAGGCTGCACCCAGCAGGATATCGGACAACTTGCTGGTAGCAGCCACCTCACCGGGCAGCAGCACGCGCTGATCTGACAGGCGAACGCGCTGGGCCACGGCGAACTTGAGCTTCTCGGCGCCGCTCTCAGGGTCGATGAAACGCGAGGTTGCGCCCAGCGTCATCAGGTGGTTGTCGGCAATGCGGTCCTGACCGATATAGTCATTCTCGGAAAAAATGCTCGCGAAGTTGAAATCGCTGCGACCCGTATCGTAGAGCGGCAGCATGCTCTGGTCGCGATAGGGCGTATAGGTGTAGAAGGCGCGGGGTTCGAAGGTCTGCAGCAGATTCTTGCCGAACCAGGAGGTGTCGCGCTCGAAGATCAGGCCGCTGTCCAGGCTGAAGGTGGGCAAGGTCCGGTTGGCGCTCTTGCTGCCGTTGCTCATCAGCTGATCGGTCTGATACATGGAGGTATGCAGCATCAGCTTGGGCGTGATGAAGGCGCCGGGAGACAGGAATGGCCGGCTCAGCTGCGCCTGCACATAGCTGCGCTGGCCGTTGTTGCCGACCTGCCCCGTGATGGGGCGTATCAGCTCGAAACGCGTGGTGTCTGCCACCACGGAGAAATCCAGCCCATGGGGCAGGTCCAGCGGCGTATAGCGGTACAGCAGTTGCGGCATCATGCTGTAGGGCGGCGCAATCGGCGAAGTCACATCCTGCTGCACCTGATAGCGCAGCACATTCAGGCTCAGCACCCCATCGCCCTTGGCCCAGCTCAGATTGGCCGTGCTGGGCAGCAGACGCTGACGCAGCGCCATAGGAGCCAGACGGAAGTCGCGCCAGTAATCACCGTCGCTGACGCGGTTCAGATTGAGGCTCAGCCCCAGGCCGCCGACCGGTGTATCAATGGTCGTGCGATGCTGCCAGGAATAGCCCCAGCGATCACGGTTGCGCAGATTGTCGCCCGGCATGTAGCTGGCATAGGTCTCGCCCGAATAGCTGGGCTCCAGATAGCGAAACTGCCCCGTCAGGTTCACGCCGCGCTTGGTCATCAGAGTGGGCGTGATGGTCATATCGCGATTGGGAGCGATATTCCAGTAATAGGGCTGCGAATACTCGATGCCGCCGAGCTTGTCCATGCCGATCATGGGCGGCAGCAGGCCCGATTTGCGCTTGTCCGAGAGCGGAAAGCTCATGCGCGGCACGGGAAGAACGGTCACGCCCTTGAACTGCAGTCTGGCGCCTTCGGCCACGCCCACGTCTTCGTCCATATCCAGGTGAATGGTCTTGGCCTTGAGCACCCAGCTCGGCTCCCAGCTGGCCTCGTCATCACGCTGGCAGGTGGTGTAGGTGGCGTCATGGACGACCGAACGATCCTTGTCGATAAAGTCCACGCGCGAGGACTCGCCATGGCCGCCCGTGGCCAGAAAGCGATAGTTGGCATTGTCGAACTGGCCCTTGAAGGCATCCATCTGCAGGTCCAGCGCTGTTCCCTCATAGACATTGCCGGCCTGGTTGATGTGGACCGCGCCCACGGCGTTGATCCTGTCGTCCGGCACCGCATAGTCGAGCTTGTCCGCTCGGATCATGGTGTCACCGCGGCGCAGCTCGGCCTCGCCATGGACCGAGGCCTTGAGATCGGGCTGGCCGGACAGGCTATCACCCTTGATATAGGTGGGCTGCTGGTCGCGCACTTCCTGAGGATAGCTCTCCTGCAACAGGCTGCTGGACTTGAGTTGCAGCGCGGGCAACTCGCCCGCAACGTTGGCGGAGGACGATGCTGTCGTTTCAGTCGACTGGGCATAGGCCTGCATGCCAGCACCCGCCCATGCCAGTGCCACAGCCCATGCCAGAGGACGAATCACCGGCCGAGCAGCCCCCGCACGCGTCGAACGGGCAGGGCAGGCAGGTAGGAAATCTCGCGGATGGGATGGGGATTGCACGATGATCTTGAACGTCAAAAGCGCGCGTGCCCAGGCACACGTCAACAGAAAACCGAGAGCCTAGCACCACTGTCCACAGATGCGGCGGCATCGGTTTGTAAAATCCGATTATCCATGACCGCTCCTATCACCCCCACAGTTGGCGTTGCCTGGGCAGATTCTGCCCGCCACGCCGCATTCGACGCCTGGCTGGCACCGCTGGCTCAAAAGCACCAGCTGCTTCCCGCAACCCTGCGCCCCGCTTCGGCCGATGCGAGCTTTCGCCGCTATCTGCGTCTGGATCGCAGCGATGGCAGCAGCCTGATCGTCATGGACGCGCCGCCCGACAAGGAAGACTGCGCGCCTTTTGCCAAGGTTCAGGGCCTGATGAACCAGGCCGGCCTGTGCGTGCCGCAGATTCTGGACTGGGATGCCGGCCACGGCTTCATGCTGCTGAGCGACCTGGGAGGTCAGACCGTCATCGAGGCTCTGAACCCCGAAAAGCCCCAGGATGCCGAAGCCTGGTACCGCTCCGCCATCGAGGTCCTGCTGGACTGGCAACTGGCCTCCAAGGCCGGCAATACTGGCAGCTTGCCTCTCTATGACGAAGCGCTGCTGCGCCGCGAGCTGCAGCTGTTTCCCGACTGGTACATCGCCAAGCACCGTCAGTTCACGCTGGACGACAAGCAGCAGGCCCTGCTCGGCAAGGCCTTCGATCAGATCGTCACCCATAATCTGCAAGCCCCCAGCGTCTATGTGCACCGCGATTTCATGATGCGCAACCTGATGCAGCCTGTGGCAAGCGGCGCGCCGCTGGGCGTGCTGGACTTCCAGGATGCCGTCTACGGCCCCGTCACCTATGACATCGCCAGCCTGCTGCGCGATGCCTTCATCAGCTGGGAAGAGGATTTCATCATCGACATCACCATCCGTTACTGGGAAAAGGCCCGCAAGGCCGGCCTGGTGGGCGCCAACAGCGCCAGCGGCTGGGGTGATGACTTCGGCGAGTTCTACCGTGGGGTCGAATGGATGGGTCTGCAGCGCCACCTCAAGGTTGCGGGTATCTTTGCGCGCCTGACGCTGCGCGACGGCAAGCCCAAGTATCTGGCCGATACGCCTCGTTTCATCCACTACATCCGCTCCACCTGCAACCGCTACCGCGCGCTGGGCCCGTTCCTCAAATTGATCGACGAGATCGAGGGTATCCAGACGCAGGTGGGCTATGCCTACGGAAGAATGTAAATACCCCCTGAGCGGCTTTGCCGCTTCCCCCTCTCTCGCCTTGCTTCGCAATGCGGGAGGGGGACGACGCCCTCGCTGCGGGGCGGTGGGGCCGCCTAGGCCCTTGCTTGGCGTCCCTGAGGTGATTCAGCGCCAGTTTTGCGAGCTACGGACTCTGCGTGGCACCATGAATCACGAACCCTGAATTTTTCCCTATGCCGCGCTATCACTGCCCTATTCCACTGCACATCGGCAATGAGCTGGACCTGCCTGCAGGTGCTGCCCGCCATGTGCAGGTGCTGCGCCACCAGCCCGGCGATGTCATCACCCTGTTTGAGGGCCAGACCGGCAACGGTTTTACCGGTGGCGAGTTTCAAGCCACTATCACCCATATGGGCCGCAGCGATGTCGGCGTGCGCGTGGACAGCCACAGTCCGGTCGAGCGTGAAGCCGCCCGTGCCATTCACCTCGTCGTGGGCATGCCCGCCAACGAGCGCATGGACTGGCTGGTGGAAAAAGCCACCGAGCTGGGCGTTGCCAGCATTCAGCCCGTGATGGCGGCTCGCAGCGTACTCAAGCTCAAGGGCGATCGCGCCGACAAGAAGATCGAGCGCTGGCAATCGATTGCCGTCTCGGCCTGCGAGCAATGCGGGCGCAACCAGGTGCCCGTGATTCATGCCCCACTGTCGCTGGCCGACTGGCTGCGCAGCAAGCAAGCGCCTGCGGCCGACGCAGCGCGTCTGGTGCTGTCGCTGCGCGAGGGCAATCAGCCGCTGCGCGCCGCCGCCGGCGATGCCCAGGCAGTCTGGGTGTTGCATGGCCCCGAAGGGGGCCTGACCGCCCAGGAAGAAGACTGGGCCCTGGAGCAGGGCTGGAAACCTGCCAGCCTCGGCTCCCGCGTGCTGCGCGCCGAAACGGCATCTGTTGCCACCCTGTCCCTGCTGGCCCTGGAGTAAATCAATGAGCAGCTGTCACCTCTCTCTGGCCAAGCCCGAGTTTTATCTGCAGAACTTTCGCGTGGAGGCTCCCGAGTCTCTGCCCGAGGCCGTACTGACCCCGCGGCGCATGGGTCTCATCATCGTCAATGCAGCCGCAGAATCCTCCGCAGCACTGCACGGCCGAACGTTTACAGCTCCCGAAGAAGGAGCGCCTGCACTGCCGGTGGAACGTGTGCTGGTGCCCGCCAGCTTCGGCCTGGTGCCGCACTGGGTCAAATCCGCGTCTGACGGCCGCCTGCGCGCACTCAAGCTGGTGAATGCGAAGATAGACAATCTGACCACGGGAACGGCGTTTCGCGATGCCTGGCTGGCTGGCCAGCGCTGCATCGTGCCCATGCAGGCCTTTCAGGTCGACGACCTGCGCCCCGGCAAGCCCCTGCCCACCCGCATCACCCGTGTGGACAACCAGCCCATGGGCGCCGCCGGTGTCTGGGCACGCTGGGTGGGCGAGGACGGCGAGGTCATCGTCAGCTACGCCCTCATCACCATCAATGCCAATGCCCATGCGCTGATGAACCGCTACGGCCAGCCCGGCAACGACAAGGCCATGCCAGCCATCCTCAACGAAGGCGCATACGACGCCTGGCTCAATGCCAAGGTGAACAAGGCCAAGGAGTTTCTGCGCCCCTACCCTGCGGAAAAGCTGCGCGCCAACCCCGTGGAAAAAGGCCGCAAGCAGCCGCCGCCCCTGCTGTGATCTTCAAGCCGTGGGAAAGCGCTGGTCCAGCCACTGCTCGAGCCGCGCAAATACCGGCGCGGCAAGTTCAGGGCTCTCGTTGAAGATCTCGTGATAGGCCGTCTCAAAGCACTGGGACTGCACCAGATCGCGTGGTGCCTGGGCGGCAAAGGCGGCGCTGCCGGCCGGGTTGACCAGCTTGTCCTCGCCCGCCCACAGCAGCAGCGTGGGCACGCACCAGGCCGGCGCCTTGGACAGCACATGGCGACCTCCCTCGGCCATATAGCGCGCCAGCCGGGCGCTGATGCGCCGGTGCTGCAGCGCATCGGCGTCATAGGCGAGCGCCACTTCGGGATCATGCGAGAGATGGGCGGACTGCACGCCATTGGCCACGCGCAGATTGGGCAGCAGTCTGGGCAGGCTCGCCACCAGCGCCTTTTGCACCGCCGAAAGATGCAGGGCCAGCGCCGGCGAGGACAGCACCAACCCGTCCACATGACGCAGGCCCGAAGCGACAAAATCTGCTGCCACCAGTCCACCCAGGCTGTGCCCCAGCAGCACCAGGGGCTGATGCTTGGGCATGGCGGCACGCGTGGCGTCCAGCACCACCGCCAGATCGTCGAGCAAGCGCATATCGCTGGTCAGGCCGCCCTGCGGCCCGCCCGACAGGCCGTGGCCGTACTGGTCATAGGCCCGCACCGCAAAGCCGAGGTTGTTGAGCCGCTGCGCCAGCGCGGCATAGCGGCCGCTGTGCTCGCCCAGGCCATGCACCAGCAGCACCTGGGCTCGGGGCTTGACGCCCGGCGCCAGCGGCCAGTCGCGCAGCGCAAGCTGGGTGGCGTCCGATGCGGCCATATGCAGCAGCCGGGACAGATGAGTACTGGAGTCGGTGGGCGTCATGCACGATCTCTTCAGGCTGGCAAGAGTTTGCAGGATGCAGCCGCCGCCAGCGCGCGTCAACAGTGGCTGCCCCCTGTCCGACCACGGAAACCGGCCATGCCGCTATCAAATAAGATAGCGCCAGACGCTTTGGATACAAGCGCCAGCGGCTGTCTTCTCGATGCTTCCGTCAGGCCTGCGCCACCTCGGTCTGATGGCGGGCCATGGCGGCAATCACCTCGGCCACCGAAGCCGTGAGCTTCTTGGCATAGGGCACATGGAGGAACTCGTTGGGGCCGTGGGCATTGCTCTTGGGGCCCAGCACGCCGCAGACCATCATCTGCGCCTTGGGGAAGCCCTTGCTCAGCATATTCATCAGCGGAATCGTGCCGCCCTGCCCGATATAGCCACAGCTGGCGCCGAAGTGGGCCCGGCTGGCGGCATTGAGCGCATTCTCGAACCAGCCGTC
The DNA here is from genome assembly GCF_000241525.1 of Comamonas testosteroni ATCC 11996. Lineage (GTDB taxonomy): Bacteria > Pseudomonadota > Gammaproteobacteria > Burkholderiales > Burkholderiaceae_C > Comamonas > Comamonas testosteroni. Next base: position 381,274 of record NZ_AHIL01000002.1, on the reverse strand, counting down.
CATGCCCGGCGCATTCCAGCCACTGGAGCTGGACAGGCCTTCCCAGGTCACCCGGGCCTCATAGGGCGCGTTGTCCTCCAGCAGGGCCTTCATCTCCTGCACGCAGGCTGCGGCATCGGCCAGCGGCGGCAGGCGCAGGCTGAGCTTGAAGGCCGTGTAGGGGCGCAGCACATTGCCGGCATTTTGCAGATTGGGCATGCCCTCCACACCGGTCACGCTCAGCGTGGGCTCCCAGGTGCGGCGCACCAGAGCCTGGACGGGATCGGTGGTCGTGGGCAGGGACACACGGGCCGAGCCGCCACAGTCGTAATGCGCCCAGGGAAAGCGCGCATAGGCGTCCTCGCCCAGGATCTCCGCCGTGGCGCGGATCTGCGCCATGCGCTCGGCCGGCACCTCGCAGTGAAAGCTCTGCGGCAGCACGCGGCCGTTCTTGCTGTCCTCGAGACGATCCAGCACCTGCCGCATGATGCGAAAGGACGAGGGCACCACGCCCGAGGCATCGCCCGAGTGCACTCCCTCGGTGAGGATCTGCACCTTGAGCGTGCCGCTGGCCATGCCGCGCAGGCTGGTGGTCAGCCACAGCTGGTCGTAGTTGCCGGCGCCGCTGTCCAGACAGATCACCAGGCCCACATCGCCCAGGCGCGGGCGCAAGGCATCCACATAGGGCAGCAGATCGGCCGAGCCGCTTTCCTCGCAGGTCTCGATGATGGCCACGATGCGCGGATGGGGCACGTTCTGGCGCTTGAGCTCCTGAATCGCCGCCACGCTGGCATAGACCGCATAGCCGTCGTCGGCTCCGCCACGGCCATAGAGCTTGCCGTCCTCGTATTTGGGCGTCCAGGGACCCAGGTCGCTGCGCCAGCCTTCGAACTCGGGCTGCTTGTCGAGGTGGCCGTACATCAGCACCGTGGGGCTGGTCGAGGCCTTCTCGGCCGTACCTTCCACCTCGAAGAAGATGACCGGCGTGCGACCCGGCTGCTGAATCACTTCCAGCTTCAGCCCGGCCACTTTTTGCGCCTCCACCCAGGCCGCAGCGTTGCGCAATACGGTGGCGATATGGCCTTGCTGCTCCCAGTCCGGGGCAAACATGGGCGACTTGGCAGGGATGGTGATGTAGTTCGTCAGCTCGGGGACGATGCTCTGGTCCCACTGCTCGGTGATGTGCTGCAGCGCATCCTGTGGCTGCAGCAGATTGGTGGGAGTACGTGCGTTCATGGGCGGCTCCTTCAGTAACGGGGCTACGAGCCATGACGGGCTCGCGCCATGCCCGTGATTGTGCGCCAATGCCGGTGCCTGCGCCGCAGGCATTGACATGGCGGATCAGGGTTTAGTGCAATGCCAGTGCCTCGCGCTCCAACTGAAAGCGGGAAACCTCTGTCAGCAGGCTTTCGGCCTGTTGGCGCAGCCCCTCGGCAGCGGCTGCGCTTTCCTCCACCAGGGCAGCGTTTTGCTGCGTGGCCTGGTCCATCTGCATGACAGCCTCGCCGACCTGGGCCACACCTGCGCTCTGCTCGTTACTCGCTGCGCTGATCTCGCCCATGATGTCCGTCACGCGGTGAATGGCAGCGACGATCTCGCCCATGGTGTGACCTGCCTGGTCGGCCAGCGCACTGCCGTCTGCCACGCGTTCCACGCTGGCAGTGATCAACGTCTTGATTTCCTTGGCCGCATCGGCGCTGCGCCCCGCCAGGACGCGCACCTCGCTGGCCACCACGGCAAAGCCTCGGCCCTGTTCACCGGCGCGTGCAGCCTCCACGGCCGCATTCAGTGCCAGGATATTGGTCTGGAAGGCGATGGCGTCTATGACGCCGATGATGTCGGCAATGCGTGAGCTGCTGGTGTTGATGTCCTGCATGGTCTGTACCACGCGCGCCACCACGGCACCGCCTTGCTGGGCCACCTGAGAGGCGTTTTGCGCCAACTGATTGGCCGTCTGGGCACTGTCGGCGTTCTGGCGCACGGTGGCGTTGAGCTGCTCCATGCTGGCCGCCGTTTCCTCCAGCGCGCTGGCCTGGCTTTCGGTACGCGCAGACAGGTCGGCATTGCCCTGGGCAATCTCGCTGGAGGCATGTTGCATCTGCACCGATGCGCCGTGCACGCGCTGGACCAGTTCGCGCAGCGCGCCGCGCATGGTTTGCAGATCGGCCATCAGGCCCCGTGCCATGCCCCCCGAACTCCCATCGGTCAGGTCGCCATCGGCCACACGGCGCAACGCCTTGCGCGCATCGGCCGGGTCTCCGCCAAGCTCGCTGCGCAGCGTGCGCACCATCACCCAGAGCAGCACGGCCGAGATGGCCACGGCCAGCAGGGCCAGCAGACCCGACCACAGCTGCATGCGCTGGGCGCTGGCACGCGTGGCCGCATGCGATGCTTCGGCCGCATCACGGGCCGCCTTGAGCTGTTGCAGCACGGCTTCGCGCAGCTTGCGCCAAGCCGGAGTTTCCCGGGTCTTGAGCGCGGCAGCGGCGGTGTCATAGTCCTCGGCCGCCAGAGTCACGATCTGGTCCTGCGCTTCGGACTGGGCCTGACGCAAGGCCTGCAAGCTCTTGACGGCGACTTCCATGGCCGTGCCCTGCACGCGCCGGCTCAGATCGTCATAGGCGGCGTCATAGGCCCGACGGGCGTTGCCAAGATTCTGCACGGCCTGCCCGTCCGACGGATCCATCACGATATTGCGCAGTGCCTGGCCCGATTGCAGACCCTGGGCATACAGCTCCTGCAACTGCGCCACCACGGCCTGGTTGTTCCTCAGGTAGTCGTTGAAATCGGACTGCGTGCGGGTCAGTCCCCACTGGCTGCTAAGCAGCGCCAAAACAAACAAGGCTGCAGGTGCAGCCGAGCAAAAAATGAGACGGGAACTAAAACGCATGGCAAGGCGCGCACCTGCCGAGGCTTCGGCGCATTGATTCAGATCAAAAAGAAATAAGCAGTTGATTATGAATCAAATGCTTACATTTTTGCATTGCGGCGGCAGCAGCACCGCCGCTTTGCCGCAGGAGTGCAACCTTCTCAAATTTAAGAGCTACCAGCTCTTGTCAGACAATAAATTCGATGTGAATCAATACCCAATTCATTGCCAATGAAACGCCATTAGCTACTGTTTCAAGAGCAGCAATCAGGCATGCTCGAAGTGGAACACCGCCGTTGTTGCCAACAGATTGGGCAAGCTTCTCACCACCTGACCGTTTTGCAGACCGAAAGAGTCGCGAATGCGCAAGCGGTTCTTGGTGGCCAGCACCTCGAAGTCCTTGTAGGTGCCCACCCGGATATTGGGCGTGTCATACCACTGGTAAGGCAGGCGACGCGTGACCGGCATGCGCCCGCGCAGCACGGAGAAGCGATTTTGCCAATGTGCAAAGTTGGGAAAGGCAACCACGCCTTGCTTGCCGATACGGGCCGTCTCCTGCAGCATCACCTCGGCATTGCGCAAGTGCTGCAACGTGTCGATCTGCAGCACCACATCGAAGCTGTTGTCGCCGAAGATGGCCAGGCCATCCTCCAGGTTGAGTTGCAGCACGTTCACGCCGCGGCGCGTGCAGGCCAGCACATTGGCGTCGTCCAGCTCTACGCCATAGCCCGTACATCCGCGCTCGCGCACCAGATGCTCGAGCAGCGCGCCGTCGCCGCAACCCAGGTCCAGCACGCGTGCGCCCTCGGGCACCAGCTGGGCAATGGCTTTCATGGTGGTCAACTCGGTCATGCGGTGTCTCCTGCGCGCTCGGTGGTGTTCAGTTCTCTGGCAATGCCTTCAAAATAGGAGCGCATCACGCCCATATAGCGTGGGTCATCAAGCAAAAACGCATCATGACCATGGGGGGCGTCGATCTCGGCATAGCTGACGTCGCGGTTGTTCTCCAGCAGTGACTTGACGATCTCTCGGCTGCGCGCCGGGGCAAAGCGCCAGTCCGTCGTGAAGCTCACCAGCAGAAACCGGGCCTTGGCCACGGCCAGCGCCCGGGTCAGATCGCCATCATGGGAGCGGGCCGGATCGAAATAGTCCAGGGCGCGGGTGATGAGCAGATAGGTGTTGGCGTCAAAGTAGCCGCTGAACTTCTCGCCCTGGTAGCGCAGATAGCTCTCGATCTGGAACTCCACGTCCTGGGTGCTGTACAGGTAATCGCGCCGATCCGGCGCCGGGCCGCCCCGAGTCGGGTCAGCCCCCTCAGCGAGGAGCGCGGGGGCCCTGAGACTGCGGCCGAACTTCTGGTTCATCACGTCATCGCTCAGATAGGTGATGTGACCGATCATGCGCGCGATGCGCAGGCCGCGCGCGGGCACCACGCCATGCTCGTAGAAATGGCCGCCGTTGAAATCCGGGTCGGTGACGATGGCGCGACGCGCCACCTCGTTGAAGGCAATGTTCTCGGCGTTCAGATTCGGCGCGCTGGCCACCACCACGGCATGGCGCATGCGCTCGGGATAGCGCAGCGACCAGGACAGGGCCTGCATGCCGCCCAGACTGCCGCCCAGCACGGCGGCGAGCCTCCCGATGCCCAGGCGGTCCAGCAGACGCGCCTGCGCATCCACCCAGTCCTCCACCGTCACCACGGGGAAGTCCGCACCATAGGGCTTGCCCGTGGCCGAGTTGGTGTGCATGGGGCCGGTAGAGCCGAAGCAGGAGCCCAGATTGTTGATGCCGATGACAAAGAATTTGTCGGTATCGACGGGCTTGCCCGGGCCGATCATGTTGTCCCACCAGCCTTCGCTCTTGGGCTGGCCCTCGTAGCGGCCTGCTACATGGTGGGAGGCATTGAGCGCATGACAGACCACGATGGCATTGCTCTTGTCGGCATTGAGCTGGCCATAGGTCTCGAAGGCAAGGTCGTAATCGGCGATGGAGCCACCACTTTGCAAGGGCAGCGGCTCATCAAAATGCATGAACTGAGGCGTCGCGATGAAGGACATATGAAAAAACCCGGCATCGCTAAAAACGAGGCCGGGTCGGTGTACTGTCACTTCGCGGACGGGTCTTTAGCTGGATTTATAAAGCGCCCGCAAGCTTTGGCAAATCGGCGCGTGAAAGTGCAGTGTACTGCATTCATTGCACCGAACTCAAAAGGAGCCTGTCAAAGCTGTCCAAGCCTTTTGAACCTTGTACGAATAGCTATGCTTTTGGTAGTTTCACACTTTGGTCAGGAGCGCCGCCACACCCAGCACCAGGAAGATCACGGCGCACACACGATGAATCGTCTTGATCGGCAGCTTCTTGGTGATCTTCTCGCCAAACCACACCACCGGCGCATTGGCCAGCATCATGCCCAGCGTGGTGCCAGCCACCACCCAGTAATACGACAGAGGGTACTTGGCGGCCAGGCCCACCGTGGCCAGTTGGGTCTTGTCCCCCATCTCGGCCAGGAAGAACAGCATCAGCGTCGTACCGAAGACACCCCAACGCCCGGCGCCATTGCCGGTATCGTCATCGTCTAACTTGTCGGGAATCAGCATCCAGCCCGCCATGAGGATGAATGAAATCCCCAAGATCCAGCGCAGCACGTCGGGACCTAGCATCGTGGTGATCCAGTTGCCCACGGCGCCGGCCAGCGCATGGTTGACCAGTGTCGCGGCAAAAATGCCGGCCACGATGGGCAGGGGTTTGCGGAACTTGGCTGCCAGTACCAATGACAGCAGTTGGGTCTTGTCCCCCATCTCGGCCAGGGCGACGATGGAGGTGGATATGAGAAAGGCTTCCATGATGGGGATAGACGGCCGGAGTTGCCAGAACGCATTGATCACGCACCGACTCCGGCCTATCTCTTCATAGGTTTTCTCGGTACGTAATCAATGGTCTCGGCCGGTCGCACTGCGCATTGCACGCTGTGCCGCATGCGCCATAGGTCACGAGGACCCAAGTCTGTTGACGCATGCATCCGGCAGACGGCTGCCGAACGGCCTACTCCCCAAAGAAAGTAGCCGTCATTCTACATGCTTAACCTTGTAAGGCATCTGCGTATTTGGATATTCAAAATTTTGTATTTCAGGGTAACTCCCATCAGGACAATGTTGTTACAAGCACGAAATTTGATCTTTTCGTAATACTACGGCTTCTCTTGTGACTCATAATGCTTGAGTCTTTGTCTGGAAAGCAATTTCTGGATGGGGCAAGTGCGTTAGCGTCTCTAATGTTGTCATCCAAGGCTGACTCCCTAGGGCTCCATCGCGTTTTCAAGTTTTTTCAGGAGTCCAGCATGGGCAACAAGCTTTACGTAGGCAATCTGCCTTATTCCTTCCGCGACCAAGATCTGCAAGACAGCTTCAGCGAATTCGGCACTGTGAACAGCGCCAAGGTGATGATGGAGCGCGACACCGGCCGTTCCAAGGGCTTTGGCTTTGTGGAAATGGGCAGCGATGCCGAAGCACAAGCCGCTATCCAAGGCCTGCACGGCCAAAACCGTGGCGGCCGTGACCTGGTCGTGAACGAAGCACGTCCCATGGAACCCCGTCCTCCCCGTTCCGGCGGCTTTGGCGGCGGTTTCGGCGGCGGCCGTGAAGGCGGTGGCGGTTTCGGCGGTGGCCGTGGTGACGGCGGCTTCGGCGGTGGCCGTGGCGACGGCGGCTACGGCCGTCGCAATAGCTACTAATCAGTTATTGCCAATAACAAAAAAGGATCTTCGGATCCTTTTTTTGTTGCTAAACGTTAGCAATGCGGTTTTCGAGCATTTATTTTTTTCATTGTTCTCCGTCATAATTCCTTTCTCGGGGATTTCCCGTTCACAAGCGAATAAGTGTTCAGGACTTTTTGCATGTTTTCCCATGGATATGCAGTGGACATCCTGAATTCGATCGCGCCATTGAAGCATTGAGGAGCTAGGAGTTATTAATGGGCAATAAGCTGTATGTCGGCAACCTTCCTTATGGTGTGCGTGACAACGATCTTGAGCAGGCGTTCAGCCAGTTTGGAGCCGTAGCAAGTGCACGCGTCATGATGGAACGAGACACCGGCCGCTCCAAAGGCTTTGGTTTTGTGGAAATGGCCAGCGAAGCAGAAGCACAAGCTGCCATTCAAGGCATGAATGGTCAGCCACTCGGGGGACGCAGCCTCGTCGTGAATGAGGCACGCCCCATGGAACCCCGCCCCCCTCGCACCGGCGGTTATGGCGGCGGCTTCCGCAGTGAAGGCGGTTTTGGCGGCGGTAATCGCGATGGCGGTTACGGTGGCCGCAGTGAAGGTGGTGGCTATGGTCGCGGTGATGGCGGCGGCGGCTATGGCGGTGGTGGTCGTGGCGAAGGGGGCTTCCGCAGTCCCTATGGCTCAGGCCCACGCCACGGTGGTCGCGGCGGCTACGGTGGTGGCAATAACCACGGCGAATGAGCTTCTTTTAGCAGCTCAGCAATAAAGGCACGATGGCGTGCCTTTATTTATTTTCGAAGACATTCAAATGCATAGTCATTTTCTCAATGTCTTCCACTCAATCCTTTTTTAGGTGCCTGGGCTTTCTGGTTTTCCCCTGAGTCAATCTATCCCACAGATAAGCGGGCAGCATCCGCATTACGCTGCCGACAATCCTCATCTGCCAGGGAATAATCGCATATCTGGCTTTGCGCTCGATAACCCGAAAAGCACGCTTTGCGAACTCCTCGGACGAGAGCAGAAAAGGCATGGAATACGGATTATTTTTCGTCAACGGAGTGTCCACATAGCCAGGCAATAAACTGGTCACAGAGACTCCGGATCTCTGCAACTCAACGCGCAGACTCTCACAGTAAGCAATGGCTGCCGCTTTACTGGCCGAATATGCAGCATGGCCGGGCAAGCCGCGAATACCGGCCACACTGCAAATACCCACCAGACGCCCGGAGCCGCGTCGCACCATGGGTGCAATAAACGGCTGGAAGCTTGCGGCCAGCCCCATGGTGTTGCTGGCCAGCACCTGCTGCATGACCTCAAGATCCTCGCGCAAGGAGGTATCCACGCCCCAGCTGACACCCGCGTTGGCAATGACAACATCGGGCAGGCCCTGGCGCTCAAGACATGCATTCGCAGCACTGCAAGCACTTGCTATGTTCGTGACGTCCGCAGCATAAACGGCGTAGCGGGATGCATCCATTCGCATGGACTGCGCCCACTGCTCCATGACTGCGGTACGTCTTGCCACCAGGGCGATCGACCAGCCCAGCTGGTAGTAGTGCCAGGCCAGGGCCTGACCTATGCCGCTGGAGGCACCAGTGATGTAGACGAGTCCGGCCCCATGTCCTGCCATGGCTTATGGCTTCTGGCTGGGCTGGATGACGCCCTTGACCCGTCCCTGCATCTGCAGAATCTGATCAAGGTGCGCGTACTGCATGCTGTCACCTGTAAATCTGTCATTGCCACGGGTCATGACCACAGACTTGTTGGTGCTGACGCGCTCGTCATTGGGCCAGATTTGCAGGAATTCGCTCTCCAGCCGCATGACAGGCAAAGCCTTCTGGGTTGCAGTTGCAGGTACCGGCTCGCGCTGAATGACGGCCTGGCCGAACATCTGGATTTCCGAGCCATCGCCATTGCTCAACGCCCGGTTGGAGCTGCCCACGGTCTTGCGTCCATCAGGCGTGAAGCTCAGCATGCGTGCGTCGTAGACTTCCAGCGTATCGGTATCGGGAAAGTGCTCACCAGTCGTGCCATTCAGTCGATTTTTGAGGCGGCCCGATGCTTCGAAATTCTTGATGACGAAGTCTTTGAGGAAATAGTCCGGATCGTGCCGCACGGCCTTCTCCGCGCCACTGACAATCGGCTTGGGAGCATTGCGCACCAGCCACCAGGTGCCCAGTGCCAGCAGGCCCATGATGAGCACGGGGAGGTACATCGAGGCCTTGTCGCCCACACGGCGCCATTGCCCACTCATGAGCCATACCCCGAAAGCAGCGACACATAAGCACCATTGGCGGCCAGGAGCAGATCGCAGAACTGCCGCACAGCCCCCTCTCCGCCATTCTTGGCACTGACCCAGTCCGCCACATGCAATGCCTCGTCATGGGCATTGGCGGGTGCGCAGGAAAAGTGGCTGCGACGCATGACGGGAAGATCGGGCCAGTCGTCCCCCATGGCGGCGGCCTGCGGCCATTGCAGACCCAGTTCAGCCAGGATGGACTCGGCAGCCGGCACTTTATCCTCCGTGCCAAAGCGCGCATGTTCAACGCCCAGTTGCTTCAAGCGCAGACGCAGCGGCGCGGAGTCTCGCCCTGTCACCACGGCCGGCGTGATGCCGGCCTTTTGCAACATTTTCAGGCCATGACCATCCAGCGTATGGAAGCGCTTGAGGACCTCACCCTCGCCCGAGAAGTAAAGGCCGCCATCGGTCAGGACGCCATCGACATCGAAGAAGGCCACACGAATTCCCTGGGCCTTGAGCAACAGCTGTGGGTCCCATTGCTGGCGGGGTGTCAGAGCAGGTCGGTTCATCAAATCACCTTGGCACGCATCAGATCACGAATATGCACCACCCCTTGCAGGCGCTGGTTGTCATCGGCCACCAACACTGCGGTAATGCCATGTTCTTCCATCATGCGTGCCGCAGCAACCGCCAGCAGATCAGGCTTGATGGTCAAAGGCCTGGCATGCATGACCTCCTGCGCCGTGCGGCTGCGCAGATCCACGCCGGCTTGCACACAGCGGCGCAAATCACCATCGGTAAAGATCCCCACCAGCTCACCGGATGCGTTGACCACAGCAGAGCAGCCCAGGCCCTTGGCACTCATTTCACGCATCAGGTCCACGCTGCTCACGTCCTGGACAACCTGGGGCACATCGACACCACGACGCATCACATCGCGCACATGGGTCAGCAGGCGTCGACCCAGAGCTCCTCCGGGATGCGAGCGCGCAAAATCCTCGGCACCAAAGCCTCGGGCATCGAGCAAGGCCACGGCCAGCGCATCTCCCATGGCCAGCTGAGCCGTGGTACTGGCAGTGGGTGCCAGGTTCAAGGGACAAGCTTCCTTGTCGACATGGGTGTCCAGCACCCAGTCTGCATGCTTGGCCAGTGTCGATTGCAGACCGCCGGTCACGGCCACCAGGGGCACGCCCATGCGCTTGATGGCGGGCAACACGCCCGTCAGCTCATCGGTCTCGCCGCTATTGGACAGGGCCAGCACCAGATCGTCCTGCGTCAGCATGCCCAGGTCACCATGACTGGCTTCTGCGGGGTGCACGAAAAAGGAAGGGGTCCCTGTTGACGCGAGCGTCGCTGCCACCTTCCGGCCCACATGCCCGCTTTTGCCCATGCCCATGACCACCACACGGCCCGGCAGCTGCAGAATGCGCTGAACCACCGCCGTGAATGCGCCATTGAGGCGCGCCGACATCGCACGCAAGGCAGCGGCCTCTATATCCAGGGCCTCGCGGGCCAGGTTCAAAGCTCGCGGTGCGTCGATCGGACGCGAATTGGCAGCATCAGAATTCATGCCCGGATTTTAGCCAGCCCATGCTTGCCGGGCAGCGGGCAACATCCCTTTGACCCGCATTTCAGGCCCGAGCCCATACACTGGCGAGCATTCAAAAACTCAGGCGGCCCCATGCAAACTTCCACCAGCGTCAACGACTATCTGCGCGACCATATCCGCACCGTTCCGGACTGGCCTGCGCCGGGCGTGCAATTTCGCGACATCACCCCCCTGCTGCAAGATCCCAAGGTCTTTCGCATCATGACCGACGCCTTTGTGCACCGTTACATGGATCCCAAGCTGCGCCCTGACGTCGTGGCCGGCCTGGATGCGCGCGGATTCATTCTGGGTGCAGTGATCGCTCACGAGCTCAACGTCGGCTTTGTGCCCATTCGCAAAAAAGGAAAACTGCCCTTCACCACGGTGGAGGAAACCTATGAGCTCGAATACGGCAGCGCTACCGTGGAGCTGCACACCGATGCCGTCAAGTCCGGCGACCGTGTGCTGCTGATTGATGATTTGATCGCCACCGGCGGCACCATGATGGCCGGCAAGAAACTGCTGGAAAAGCTGGGGGCTACCGTGGTGGAAGGCGCAGCGATTGTGGATCTGCCGGAACTGGGCGGCTCCAAGCACCTCAAGGACAGCGGCCTGCCCCTGTTCACTCTGGTTGACTTTGCCGGGCACTGAGCAGCCCCCGCAACAGCCCTGAATCAGCGCAGCTCTCCGTACTGCGTCGTGCCCAGGGAGCCCAGCCCGGACACGGCAAATTCGCCGCCTTCCTCATGGCCAGAGCCAGGGCCCAGCAATGGCGCCTGGCGTGATGGGCGCACACTCGCAGGCGATGCAGCAGCCATGGCCACAGCCTGCTTGAACGCGTCCATTTCCTGCGCGTCAATGGGCTCGAAAGAACGGCCTGAATGTGTCGCAATCGGAGCATGACGTGGCGCCTTCATCGGGGGTACAGCCCCGTCAAACTGCGTCTGCACAAAATCAGGGCTGGCAGCGCTTTGAAGCTGCCCGTTCACGCGCCAGTAAACGGCGTGAACCCCTGCATCCATACGGGTTCTGGCGAGCTCGGCAATCAATGCCTCGATACGTCTTTGCTGCTGAGCATCCGCAGCGTATGCAGGAGCCAGATCCACCATCACGACAAAGCGCTGACCAACGCTGTCTAGCGAGAGCACCTTGAATTTGTAGCCGGCAGAGAGAATGCCGACCCTGACCATGGCTTCGCGCACGATGACGTACAACTGCTCGCGTCTGGCAGAGCGCTCACGACGCTGCGACTGACGCGCTACGGGATCATCCTGGTGGCGCGGTGCTTGCGTGCTACCTTCTCGGCGAGGCCCGCGAGAAAACCATCGGAACAGGGACATGAGCACACTCGAACAAGCAGGATTTACAACAAGACACATTCTGCCTCCAGGTCTGGAGCAGCTCGTGACATTTACCGAAATATTAGCCTTTGTCCGACGTGGATCAAGCGCCCGGCCCGGTCGAAACACAAAAAATCTTCACTCAGGTGCTGGCCACCCGGCGGCGACTGTCTCCTGCGCGGCGGGCCAGCACCTGGCCCGCCATGGTCAGCAGCGCCAGGGCCAGAGCAGGCTGGCGATTGGCAATTTCGGAGTAACGCAGCGCCGTCAGACACCATAGACGGCTGGGCGCTGCGGCCTGCACCGTGGCCTTGCGTGGTCGATGGGCGAAGAAGGCTCCCTCCCCCACAATCGCCCCCGGTCCCACCAATGCCAGGCGGATTCTTTCCTTCGAATCCTGGTAATGCACGCTCAGCGAGCCGTACTCCACCAGATACAGATTGCGATCCAGCGCCCCTTCGGCAAACAACACCTCGCTGGCCGCCAGATTGATCGGCTGCAGATACGGCGCCAACAGCTCCCATTGAGCGGCACTGAGTACGTTTTGGGCGGTATCGGTGGCAACCGAGGTCGTCATCGCCTGGATCAGCGCCGACAAATCCTGAGGTGTTGAAGCGAACATAAGCAGTGGGTAGAACGCGAACGCCGCATGTCATCCGGGTGGACAAATCCGGATACACATCCCGGCAGCTCAGGGCAAAAGAAATTCATAGCGCGCCATGGCTCACCATCAACGCAGGCTGAATGCTAAGCGACTCTGACAGTCCCGCCAATCACTTGCGGTGCGGAGTTACTTTTACTTCCCCAAAGTGTCTGCATCTTCATCCGCGTCAAAGCAAAAAGGATCGACTAGTCGATCCTTTTTTGATAGCTGATATGGCTCTACCCATATAGGTTAGAGACCTATTTCAAAAAAATCAGCCGTTGGCGCGCTTTTCAAGGATCTCGAAGGCGGGCAGCTTCTTGCCCTCCAGCACTTCCAGGAAGGCGCCGCCGCCGGTGGAGATGTAGCCCACATCCTTTTCAATGCCGTACTTGGCAATGGCGGCCAGAGTATCACCGCCGCCGGCAATGCTGAAGGCGGGTGACTCGGCAATCGCCTGAGCGATGACCTTGGTGCCATTGGCAAACTGATCGAACTCGAACACGCCCACGGGGCCGTTCCAGACGATGGTGCCGGCCTTTTTGAGCTGCTCGGCCAGCAGGGCTGCGGTTTCCGGGCCGATGTCCAGAATCATGTCGTCGTCTGCCACTTCGGAGGCTTTCTTGACGGTGGCCACGGCGTCGGCAGCAAAGGTCTTGGCGGTGACCACATCGGTGGGCACGGGCACATTGGCACCACGGGCAGCCATGGCGTCGATCACGGCCTTGGCATCGGCCACCAGATCGGGCTCGGCCAGACTCTTGCCGATCTTCAGGCCGGCAGCCAGCATGAAGGTGTTGGCAATGCCGCCGCCCACGATGAGCTGGTCCACCTTGTCGGCCAGGCTCTTGAGGATGGTCAGCTTGGTGGACACCTTGGAGCCGGCCACGATGGCGGCCAGAGGGCGTGCAGGCGCAGCCAGGGCCTTGTTCAGCGCATCGATCTCAGCCGACAGCAGCGGGCCGGCGCAGGCGATGGGGGCGTATTCAGCAATGCCGTAGGTCGTGCCTTCGGCGCGGTGAGCGGTGCCGAAGGCATCGTTCACAAAGATGTCGCAGAGCTTGGCCAGCTTCTGGGCCAGCTCGGGCTTGTTTTTCTTTTCGCCCACGTTGACACGGCAGTTCTCCAGCAGCACGACCTGGCCGGGCGCGACCTGTACGCCATCCACCCAGTTGGCGACCAGGGGCACATCGCGGCCCAGCAGCTCGGACAGGCGCTTGGCCACGGGGGCCAGCGAGTCCTCGGGCTTGAATTCGCCTTCGGTGGGGCGACCCAGGTGGCTGGTGACCATCACGGCAGCGCCGGCCTTCAAAGCCATTTCAATGGCCGGCACGGAAGCGCGCACACGCGTGTCTTCGGTGATTTCACCGGCGTCGTTCAAGGGCACGTTCAGGTCGGCACGGATGAAAACACGTTGTCCCTGGGCTTTGCCCTGGGCGCACAGATCGGAGAAGCGGATGATGTTCATGCAGCAAAAAAGCGACTCCGAAAGTCGCCCATACAAAGGTTGGAAAACAAAAAATCTGCCTGCATTCTAGGGCGATCACCTCTTTCAGGCATCGCTTTTACACGCTTACTCGACTCAAAAACAGGAGCATCTAGCGCGCTCTGTAACTGGGTTTCAAGCCTTTTTATCGATGGCTCATATGAAAACAGGAGCACGCAGCTCCTGTTCTGTCTGGTCTTGAGGCTACCAACCCAGACCGATATGCAGCGGCAGATAAATCGCCATGCCCAGAGCAATGGTGCCAAGAATGCTGCGCTTGTAAAAAAAATACACCACCGAAGCAGCCAGCGCAGGCAATCGCGCATCGGCCAGACTGTCTATCAGTTGACCATTGCTCATCACGATCTCGGGCGCAATCACCGCCGCCAGGGCCGCCAACGGTGCGTATTTGAGCCCGCGCTTGAGCCAGTTGGGCAGCGGCAGTTCACGCTCGGGGATCATGAAGAAAGCACGCGTGATCAGCGTGATGAGGGCCAGACCAACACAGGCAACGATGACCCAGAAACTGCTCATCATTACCGCTCCTCCTCATTCTTCACTGCAGGCAGCCGGCTGGCATGCTTTTGCAGCTGCTCGGCCGTCAGGCCTGCAGCCACGGCGGCGGCGATCGCCACCAGGATATTGAGCTTGAGCGGCAGCGCAAAAGCCGCCACGGCTGCCGTGCAGGCCACGATGGAGGCCACCCAGGTTGCGCGGTCCTTGAGCATGGACAGCAGCACGCCCAACAGAGCCAGCACGCCGGCAAAGCCCAGCCCCCAGGACAGAGGAATCTGGTCGGCCAGGAAAATGCCCAGCGTGGACGGGATCTGCCAGGCCAGCCAGTTGGTCAGCGCCGCCCCCCAGAAATAGGGCAGTTGCTCGGGCTGCGGCCTGGCCTCTGGGTAGCGGCGCATGAAGTTCACGAAAATCACATCGCCGCTGAAATAGGCGACCGCCAGGCGGTGACGCAGACTCAGGTTGGCGAAATAGCTGCGCCACATGCTGGACAGGATCACAAAACGCAGGTTCACACAGATGGCGGTGAACCAGACCACCCACAGCGGAGCTCCCACGGCCATCAGCGGCAGCACGGCCAGCTGGGCACTGCCCGCATAGACAGTCAAACCCATGAGCAGCGCCAGGGGAACGGACAGACCGCTTTTGACCATGGCCACGCCGGTTACCAGGCCCCAGGCGGCAATGCCCAGAGCAGTGCCGCCCATCTCTTTGGAGCCGACCCAGAAAAACGGATCCCTGACTATCGATTTCGCACGCTGGCCCAGCGTGAGCACCATATCCGTCATATCTCGCCAGCATCCTCGCCCAGTTGCGCGCCTGCGGGCAGCTCGAAACCACGCAGAAAATCGCCAGCGGCAAGGCGCTTGCCACCCGCACGCTGCAGCAGCGTCATATTGAGCACGCCGCTACCACAGGCCACGCGCACGCCCCGGGCATCGGCTGACAGCACGCAGCCGGGCGCGCCGCTGCCTTGTTGGGCCTCTGCCTCCCAGACCTTGATGGCTTCACCACCCAGGCTGGTGGCGCCGCCGGGGAAGGGATTGAAGGCACGCAGCCGGCGCGCAATGACATCGGCGCTTTCGCTCCAGTTGATCAGGCTCTCCGCCTTCTCGATCTTGTGGGCATAGGTCACTCCATCGGCGGGCTGCGGCGTGCGACTGAGACCTCCGCAGGCCGCCATTTCCAGCGCTTCCACGATCAGGCGGCCGCCCAGCGTGGCCAGCTTGTCGTGCAGACTGGCCGTGGTGTCGTGCGCAGCAATCGGCAGGCGCTCGATCACACACATATCGCCGGTATCCAGGCCGGCATCCATCTGCATGATGGTGACGCCGGTTTCGGCGTCACCGGCCTCGATGGCGCGATGAATCGGCGCTGCACCGCGCCAGCGCGGCAGCAGGCTGGCATGAATGTTCAGGCAACCCAGGCGCGGCGTATCGAGCACCCATTGGGGCAGGATCAGGCCATAGGCAGCCACCACCATCACATCGGCCTGAGCGGCATCGATAGCGGCCTTGGCGGCAGCGGCGTCTTCGGGATATTTGCCGTCCAGACGCAGGCTCAGCGGCTGGGCCACTGCAATGCCATGCTCCAAGGCGCACTGCTTGACGGGAGAGGCTTGCAGCTTCATGCCGCGCCCGGCGGGACGATCCGGCTGCGTCAGCACCAGCGGAACTTCAAAACCTGCAGCCAGCAGACTCTCCAGGGCCACGCGCGCAAATTCGGGCGTGCCGGCAAAAATGACTTTCATGGGACTCACAAATTAAAAAGGCAGCCGCCGGCTGCCAGATGTTCAAAGATGCGGTTCTTTGAAGTAAATGCTCTCATCGGTGAACATGACCTTCTGAACCACCCCTTGCGGGTCTATGTGCACATGGGCACGCCGAGCAAAGGTATTGTCCAGAAAACGGTAGGTCCAGACGTCACCTTTGAAGCTGTAGACCCTCTCGACTATGGCGGGCGGCCCGAACATGCGATAGACATCGTCGCGGGTGTCAACGCCGTTGCGCAGCGCGAAAAAATGCGCCGTATCCAGCACCTGCTCCACACGCACCAGCTTGTGCCGGGCATCGAAATCCATGTGATAGACCTGCTGACCGGCCGGCTGCTGGCTATAGACCAGACGCTGGCCGCCGTCTGGCAGAGGCACGACCAAAGTGGGTTTGCCCATGCCTTTTTCTACCTCGGCCTGAGGCATGCCGGGCTTTTGCCACTGGGGCACCATACAACCCACCAAACCCAACGTCAGCAGACTGGCAGTCAACAGTGTTTGCAGGCGAGGCAGTGACATGGGACTCCGATCAGGCCCTCAGGGCTTGCTTCTGGGCCTTGACCAGCTTGGTCTTGATGCGATTGCGCTTCAGCGGCGAGAGGTATTCGACAAACACCTTGCCCAGCAGGTGATCCATCTCGTGCTGGATACAGATGGCCAGCATGCCTTCGGCGTCGATCTCTCGGCTGTTGCCATTCTCATCCAGGGCCTTGACCTTGACGGCAATGGAGCGCTCCACGCCGTCGTAGATGCCAGGCACGGACAGGCAGCCTTCCTCGCCCAGCTGCTTTTCCTCGCTGGCCCAGAGAATCTCGGGGTTGATCAACGCCATGGGCTCGTTGCGCTTCTCGGACACGTCGATCACGATGACGCGCTCATGCACATCGATCTGCGTCGCGGCCAGGCCAATGCCCTGGGCGTCATACATGGTCTCGAGCATGTCTTTCACCAGAGTCTGGATGCGCTCATCCACCTGCGCCACGGGCTTGGCGACCTTGTGAAGACGGGGATCGGGATAGCAGAGGATGGGAAGAATGGCCATGGTGTGTCGGTAAATCTGTCGTTATTGTCCCAACATTTGACGCCAAACGCTTGTCACGCCCTCAATAAACATTGATCTATCGAGGCCTTGCATCGAGAATTTCGACACATTTGTAAGACTTGTTGGCTGGCTATGCCAAGATCGGCCACAGTGCGGCGACGCGAGGGACGCTGCAGCAAACGAATCCCGCCAGAAGGAATTTCATGACCGCATTTGCCACTGCACGGGCCTTGAGCATTGGAGCCACATTGCTTGCAGCCCTGACTTCGGTCCATGCCCAAAGCTATCCTGTGACCGCCACCCAGCGCTCCACCGCACAGCAAGTCGCTCAGCAAGGCATCCCCGAGAACGAACTGGCGCCCAACGCTCCCGCGCAATACACCGTCAAGCGCGGCGACACACTATGGGGCATCTCGGGCATGTATCTGCGCCAGCCCTGGCGCTGGCCCGAACTCTGGGGCATGAACCTCTCCAGCATCGCCAACCCTCATCTGATCTACCCTGGCCAGGTGCTGTATCTGGTGCGCAGCAACGGCTATGCCCGCCTGTCGACCACGGCCCCCAACGGAGATTCCGAGGTAGTGCGTCTGTCGCCGCAAACGCGTGAATCGTCGCTGAACGACCTGGCCCTGCCCACGCTGCCGCCGCATCTGATCGAGCCCTTCCTGGCCGAGCCGCTGGTGGTGGACAGCCAGGCCCTGGCACAGGCACCGCGCATCATCGCCACCCAGGACAAGCGCGTGCTCATGGCCAATGGCGATCGCGCCTATGTGCGCAACTCCGGCGGCGCGCTGGTCACCACCGGCAAGGGCCAGCCCGCGAGCTACCGCATCTTCCGCGATGCCACACCCCTCAAGGATCCCGTCACCGGGGAAATCCTGGGCTACGAGGCCAAGTACCTGGGCAGTGCCACCGTGGCACGTAGTGAAACATTGCTTGAATCCGCACCAGGCCAGCCTGTACAGACCGCGCCAGGAACTGTGGACATCATCCGCTCCAAGAACGAAATCCGCCCAGGTGACCGTCTGCTGCCCTCGCCCGAGCAGCAGTATCTGAGCTATGTGCCCCATGCCCCGCGCCAAGCGGTGGATGCCGCCGTGGTCTCCATCTACGGCGACTCGGTGGGCTATAACGCGGCTCAGAATCAGGTCATTGCCATCAACAAGGGGGCTAGGGACGGTATGGACGTCGGCGCGGTCCTGGAACTCGTCAGCAAGGGCAATGTCATCGTGGACAAGACCAGTCCCAGCCGTGACCGGGTGAAGCTGCCCGATGAGGCCAACGGCTATGCCATGGTCTTCAAGGTGTTTGACCGGGTTTCCTACGCGCTCATCACCACGGCCCAGCGCGGAGTGAATGTGGGCGATGGCCTGCAGTCACCCCTGCCCTGAATGGAGCGTGAGCATGGTGTCGCCCCCTTCGCAAGATGCGCACCATGCCCTGCCCGATGCCGAAACTCTGGCCTGGCTGCGCCTGCTGCTGACACCGGGTCTTGGACGCACCACGGCACGCCGCCTGCTGGCCAGCGCCGGTAGTGCAGACGCGGTCTGGCAGCTGCCGCTGTCAACATGGGCTGAATGCGCCACTCAGGCTCAGATCAAGGCTCTGACAGAGCTCCCGAAAGACTGGGAAAAGCATTGCAGCACACTGGCTCGATGGCTGGCCTCGCCCGCACCGGGTACCTTGCACACCGTTATCCATCTGGGCAACTCTCAATATCCGGACTGCCTGCTGCAGACCGAAGATCCGCCCCTGCTGCTGTTTGTCCAAGGTCCAGCGACGCTGCTGGCATCTACCCGCCCCTGGTTCCCCTATCCCGCCACCCTGGCCATGGTGGGCAGCCGCAATCCGTCCGCCCAGGGCGTCATCAATGCACGCAGCATGGCGCAGGCACTGGCCGAGCAAGGGCTGTGCATAGTCTCAGGCCTGGCACGCGGCATCGATGCAGCCGCCCATGAGGGAGCACTCCAGGCCCGCTCGGGCCCTGCCCCCTGCACAATTGCCGTCGTCGGCACCGGACTCGATCAGGTCTATCCGCGCGCGCACGCCAAACTGGCGCAGCAAATTGCGCTCCATGGGCTGATCATCAGCGAATACCCGCTGGGCAGCGAGCCCTTGCCCAGGCATTTCCCTCAGCGCAACCGCATCATCTCCGGCCTGTCCCAAGGCACCCTGGTCGTGGAAGCCGCCTTGCAGTCTGGCTCGCTGATCACGGCCCGTCTGGCCAACGAGCAGGGGCGTGAAGTCTTTGCCATTCCCGGCTCCATCCACGCGCCGCAGGCCAAGGGCTGCCATGCGCTGATACGCCAGGGGGCCAAGCTGGTGGAAACTGCTGACAATGTGCTCGAAGAGCTTCAAGGACTGAAGCTCGTGCCAACCACGGCCGGACAAGCGCAAGAAGCTATCAAAAATAAAGCGCCGACACCTGAGAGCCCGTTGCTGCAGGCGCTGGGCCATGACCCGATGACACTGGAGTCCCTGAGCGATCGCACGGGCTGGGATGCCGCCCATTTGCAGGCGCAGCTGATGGAGCTGGAGCTCGACGGCCTGGTCGCGCGCCTGCCTGGCGGCCTTTACCAGCGACTTGCTCAAAGCTGAGACGCCCCAAAACCGGCATATCCCGACAAACGACACCAAGCAAGGGCCGCTCGGCGCCGAAGGTTTCGCTCCCCTTCCCTGGCGCAGCGAATAGAGAAATGGAAAGGATGCAAAGCACCTCCGGTGCTTAGGCCAGTCTTTCCGGATTCGCCTGAATTTTCTGCAGTGCATCGCGCGTGGCGCGCACCGTCAGTGCTTCGGCATCATGCACCGCGAGCAAGCCGGCCTGCAGATAGGTCGCCATGCGCTGCGCCTGCAGCAGATAGCAGTGTCCATCCAGCGAGGCGAACAAATGCAGATGCTTGCGACGGCTATGCCAGACATATTGCACCTGTACACGGGCACCGTTGTGGTCCAGCGTGAACCAGCGGCCGCTTTCCAGCGACTGGGCCCACTCCAGCATGGCGGGCTCCACCGGGCTGTCCGTGTTGGCAATGACGTTCAGATCGCCCGCATCCACGCCCAGCATCAGCTCTATGCTCTCGCTGGACAGCGGCATATCGTCGAGCTTGCCGTCCTCGCTGATGTATTTCTCCAGCTCCGCCAGGCGCTTGGCCATGGCCTCGATACGCTCGGTCGGAATGGCTGCCGTCTTGGACATGAAGGCCTGTGCCAGCGTATCGGTCAACACCTTGATCGCGGTCGACTGTGCATCGCCCGTCACGCTCACCAGCTCCAGTCCTTCACGCAAGGTCTGCAGCAAGGTCGGCAAGCCCTGGATGACACGCGCACGCTCCTGACGCAACGGCTTGGCGCTGGCCGACCAGACCAGCTCGCTGGCCGCCTGCTTGAGGCGCATGGCCCGCGCATCCTTGGCGCCATAGCGCACGGTGGCCATGGCCAGCACATCGGCCCAGGATTTGAAGAGAAAGTCTCGCACCTCTTCGCGCACCGGCATGTCGGTGAGCATATTGCGCAGCTCTATGGTGTATTGGATGGCCAGCGTCTCCTTTTGCTCCACCTGTTGAGCCACGCTGGTGATCTTGGCCGTGGACCGATTCTGGGCAAAGTGCCTGGTGAGGAATTCCTCGAACTCGCGCAGCACCAGGGCGAAGACCTTCTGCCCGGTTTCAGGGTACTGCTCTATCACCTGAACCACACGGCGGATCTCGGTCTCCAGCGCATTGCCATTGATGCTGCTGGCATCAAAGCCCATGACGCAGGAGCCCATGCGGTCAATCAGCTTGCGCGCCGGGTGGTTGAGATCGCTGAAGAACTGCGGCTCGGCCAGGGCCACGCGCAAAACCGGGACCTGCAGGCGCGCGAACCACACGCGAATGGACGGCGGCAGACGGTCTTCCGAAAGAATGCTCTGGAACATCAGCGCCACCACCTCGATGGTCGCCTTCTCGCTCTTGGTCTCGGCCTTTTGCTTCCAGTCAGCCGAGCGCTCGCGCACCAGATTGACCAACTGGCCGATCGCCGCCGGGCTGTAGTCCATGGCAGGCATGGCCATGACCATGGCCGAACCGGCCGCAGCCGGATACTGGGCCTGGAGCTCGGCCGCCATCAGCTGTTGCTGCTCCTGCAGCGCCTGCGCCAGAGCGGCAGACGCCGGAGGCATGGGAACGACAGGCGCGCCGGGCATCAGACCTGGCATGCCGACCGCAGGCTGGCTCAGCACCTGGCGCAGCTGATTCATGGCATCCAGCGCGCGATGTCGCGCCCGCGCCAGCATGCCCAGGCCGGCGCTGGCGCCTGGCGGCAGGGCAATGCCCGGAGCCATCCCAGGCCCGGCGCCCAGGCCGGCAGCCATACCGGCCGGCATGTACTGCATCGCAGAGTTGGCCCAGCCCGCATCGGATGCATTGCCATAGCCACTGCTGGCGCCCAGATGCATGGCCCCGGTGGACGGGCCGCCCTCGGTACGTCGCACGCGCAACGGAGCATCCTGGGCCTTGCTGACGCCCTTGGCATCCAGCAGCTTGTGCAGGATGCTGTACTCGGACTCCATCAGCGGTGCCAGCGCATTCTGCAGGGGCTCCACGGCCCTGAGCAAATGCTTGCGCTCCATGCCGCTGCCCAGCCATTGCTCGACCAGATGCAGGCAGATGGTCTCTGCACGGAACATGTCCTGGGAGGCCAGTTCATGGCCCTCCAGTGCCTGGATACGCAGACGCATGGCCTCGAAACCGGGCTGCAGCGTCTCTCCCATGGCCAAGGCCATGCGGGAGGCAAGAATCTTGTTTTCGACGACCTCGTCGCTGAGCAGCTCGAAGGTCAGCGGAGCCGAGCCCGACGAGTTGCTCTCCGAACTGCCAGAGGGCGGCTTGCGCGCGGCCTGCTGCAGCGCCTGAGCGCCAGCCTGCGACCACGCATCCTTGTGCTGCTGAAAGCCAACCCAGGCCTCGCGCCACTCCTGCATCTCCTTGGCAGTGGAGACGGCACTGCTCTGGTTGGAGAGGAATTCATCCAGTTGCTGAGCGACCTTGGGCAGGCCCTGACAAATGCCATGGACCCAACGCAAGCGCGCCTGCCAGCCCAGCTGTTGCGGGGCCGCAGGCGCGGTGGAGGAAGACTGCGAGAGAGCCATTCCGTAAGTGTAATGGCGGCAGAAGCAGTTATGCACCCGCCGCAATGGTCAAAGCGTCAGACCACGGCTCCCGCGTTGGGATCGTTGGGATCTTGCGACCCGGGCTTGGCTGGAGCCTTGACCAGATCTTCGCGCTTGACGCCCAGCCACATGGCAATGGCAGCCGCCACGAACACCGAAGAATAGATACCGAACAAGATACCGATCGTCAGCGCCAGCGCAAAGTAATGCAGGCTGGGGCCGCCAAAGAAGAACATGGACAGCACCATGGCTTCGGTCGAAGCGTGAGTGATGATGGTCCGGCTCATGGTCGACGTGATGGCGTGATCGATCACCTCGTGGGTGCTGAGCTTGCGGAACTTGCGGAAGGCCTCTCGGATACGGTCAAAAATCACCACGGACTCATTGACCGAGTAACCCAGCACGGCCAGCACGCCTGCCAGCACGGAGAGCGAGAACTCCCACTGGAAGAAGGCAAAGAAGCCCAGGATGATGATCACGTCGTGCAAGTTGGCAATGATGGCCGCCACACCGAACTTCCACTCGAAGCGGAAGGCCAGATAGATGATGATGCCCAGCACCACCATGCCCAGCGCCATCAGGCCGTTGTGCATCAGCTCATCGCCCACCTGCGGGCCGACAAACTCGGTGCGGCGCAGCGTGACCTCTGCATCCTCGGCCTTCAGTGCAGTAATCACCCGCTCACTTTGCTGAGCAGTCGTCACGCCCTTTTGCACGGGCAGACGAATCATCACATCCTTGGATGTACCGAAATTCTGCACGATCACATCGGCATAGCCGAGCTTGGAAACGGTTTCACGCACCTTGCCGATGTCGGCAGGCTGGGTGTAGGCCACTTCCATGACCGTACCGCCCGTGAACTCCACGGACAGATGCAGGCCGCGCGAGAACAGGAAAAAAACGGCCAGCGCAAAGGTGATGAAGGAAATCGCGTTGAAGACCAACGCGTACTTCATGAACGGAATGTCTTTTTTGATGCGGAAGAACTCCATGATCTTCCTCCTTAGTTGTTGCCGCCGCGGCCGGCCACGGAACGGTGCCCCTCACCCTCAGGCTTCCAGACCTGACCGATGGCGAGGCTCTTGAGCTTCTTGCGACCGCCGTACCAGAGATTGACCAGACCACGCGAGAAGAACACGGCCGAGAACATGCTGGTCAGAATGCCGATGCAGTGCACCACGGCAAAGCCGCGCACCACACCAGAACCAAAGGCCAGCAGTGCCAGACCCACAATCAGGGTGGTCACGTTCGAGTCCAGGATGGTGTGCCAGGCATGCTCGTAACCGGCATGAATCGCCGCCTGGGGCGAAGCACCGGCGCGCAGCTCTTCGCGAATGCGCTCGTTGATCAGCACGTTCGAGTCGATGGCCACACCCAGCGCCAGCGCCATGGCGGCAATGCCGGGCAGGGTCAGCGTGGCCTGCAGCATGGACAGAATGGCCAGCAGCAGCAATACGTTGATGCCCAGAGAGATCGTGGAGATCACGCCGAACAGCATGTAATAGACACACATGAAGGCAGCAACAGCCACCATGCCCCAGACCACGGAGTGAATACCGCGGTCGATGTTGTCGGCGCCCAGGCTTGGACCGATGGTGTATTCCTCGATGATCTCCATGGGCGCGGCCAGCGAACCGGCGCGCAGCAGCAGCGAGGTGTCGTTGGCTTCAGCCGTAGTCATGCGACCCGAGATCTGCACGCGGCCGCCGCCGATTTCACCGCGAATCACGGGAGCCGTCACCACTTCGCCCTTGCCCTTTTCGAACAGGATGATGGCCATGCGCTTGCCCACGTTTTCGCGCGTCACGTCCTTGAAGATGCGCGCGCCCTTGGCGTCCAGCGTCAGGTTGACGGTGGGCTCCTGGGTCTGGCTGTCAAAGCCGGGCTGGGCATCCGTCAGGTTCTCGCCGGTCAGCGTCACCTGCTTTTGCACGATGATGCTCTGGCCGTTGCGGTCCAGGTATTTCTCGGAGCCGAAAGGCACGGGGCCGGAGCCCATCTCGGCAGCACGCGCTTCGGCGGACTCGTCCACCATGCGCACTTCCAGTGTGGCGGTACGGCCCAGAATGTCCTTGGCCTTGGCCGTGTCCTGCACGCCAGGCAGTTGCACCACGATGCGGTCCAGGCCCTGCTGCTGGATCACGGGCTCGGCCACGCCGAGTTCGTTGATACGGTTATGCAGCGTGACGATGTTCTGCTTGAGCGCCTGCTCCTGCACCTTGCGCAGGGCCTCGGGCTTGATCGAGGCCACCAGCTTGAAGCCAGTGCCATCGGGCGAGGAAGTGGCCGCCAGATCGGGGAACTGGTCCGCGATCAGGTTGCGCGCCGCCGTCAGCGTGGCTTCGTCGCGCACGCGGATGGTGACGTTGTTGCCGTCGCGGCTGACACCGCCGTGACGGATGTTCTTGTCACGCATCGAAGAGCGCAGATCGCCCGCATAGCTCTCGGCCTTCTTGGTCAGGGCCGCTGCCATGTCCACCTGCAGCATGAAGTGCACGCCGCCGCGCAGGTCCAGGCCCAGATACATGGGCTTGGCGCCGATGGCCGTGAGCCAGTCGGGCGAGCGCGACACCAGGTTCAGCGCCACGATGTAGGAGGGGTCGGTGGGGTCGGAGATCAGGGCCTTCTGGATGACGTCCTTGGCCTTGAGCTGCTCATCGGGCGTATCGAAGCGGGCGCGCACCGAAGTGCCTTCCAGCGACATCGATGTAGCTTTGACGCTGGCCGCGCTCAAGGCGGACTCCACCTTTTGCAGCACAGCGTTGTCCACCTTGACGGTGGACTTGGCCGAGGACACCTGCACGGCAGGCGCTTCACCAAAGAAATTGGGCAGGGTGTAGAGCACCCCCACCAGCAGCGCGATCACGATGATCGCGTACTTCCAGACCGGGTATCGGTTCATGATCGCGCTCTTTGTTTTACAGCAACGCACAACGGGTACGCGCACTCTGTTCGAGCGCCGTACCCCTCAAAATCCACAGCAGACAGGCTTACTTGGCCGTGCCCTTGGGCAGCACCTGCACCACAGCAGAGCGCTGGATCTGGACTTCCACGCCGGATGCCACTTCGATGTAGATGAATTGCTCGGCCATGCGGGTCACGGTGCCGATGATGCCGCCGGCGGTTGCCACTTCATCACCCTTGGCCAGCGCGTCGATCATGGAGCGGTGTTCCTTCTGGCGTTTCATCTGGGGACGAATCATCACGAAGTACAGCACCACGAACATCAGCACCAGAGGCAGCATGCCGGTGAGCGAACCCATGAAGCCGCCTTCAGCAGCGGCGGCAGGAGCGGTCTGGGCGAAAGCAGAAGAAATGAACACGAAAAAGACTCCGAAAGAGTGAATTTGTCAGGAATAGGTCCCGGCAGGCGCGCACTTGCACGATCTCGCCAGGTCAGCGGGACATTGTATTCGGCTGGCTTGTACCCAAGATTGGCATGGGCAGCCGCGCAGCACAGGCATTCCCTGATGCGATGCGGACCTCCCGTCCCACATCAACAATGCCAACAAAAAACATAGCTATCAGCGCATTGCCTGCATTGTTTTCTGACTGTTTTATATTTGAATATCAGTAAATACATGCGTTTGCAGCTATCAATCAGATAGTGCCGCCAGCGTCGCGCCTCTGGCCATGAATACAAAGGCCGGGTTGCCCCGGCCTTGTTGTGATGCACTTCGGCGCAATTAGTTCACTGCCATCAGCTTGACCGCTGGCGCAGCGGGTGCAGCCGAGCCATTCCAGCGAGTCATCAGCGTCTGCCACTTGATGCGCGCGGCCGCCAGATGGTGCTCCTTCACATGGCCGTAGCCTCGAATGTCTTCGGGGATGGAGGCGATCTCCACGGCCAGCGCCAGCTTATCGGTCGTCAAACCCTTCAGCAGGGTTTCGATGCACTGGCGGTATTCGACGATCAAGGCACGCTCGGTGCGGCGCTCCTCGGTGCGGCCGAAGGGATCCAGCGCCGTGCCGCGCAACCCCTTCATGCCGGCCAGCCAGCCCATGGCCTTGCGCATCCAGGGGCCATAGGACTTTTTGAGCAGATGGCCCTGCTCGTCCTTCTTGGCGAAACCGGGGGGCGCCAGGTGATGCACGAGCTTGTAGTCGCCCTCGAACATGTCGCTGATCTTCTGAGTGAACGCCGCCTCGGTGTGCAGACGCGCCACCTCGTACTCGTCCTTGTACGCCATCAGCTTGAACAGATAGCGCGCCACGGCCTGGGACAGGCGCGTGCCCTGGGCCAGCGGCTCTTCCGCCGCGCGCACCTTGGCCACGAAGTCGCGGTACTGCTGGGCATAGGCCGCGTTCTGGTAGGCCGTGAGGAACTCCACACGCTTGTCCAGCATTTCCTCCAGCGACGGCTTCTTGACGAACTGGATCACCTGCGATGCCTGATACAGAGCGCGCACAGCCTCCAGATCATGGGCGCAGCGGCGGCCCCATTCAAAAGCCTCCTGGTTGCGTGCCACCTGCACGCCGTTGAGCTCCATGGCGCGCATCAGCGAGGCATGGCTCAGCGGCACCCTGCCTTTTTGCCAGGCGTAGCCCAGCATCATGGGGTTGGCGTAGATGCTGTCGCCCAGCAGGGCCGTGGAGGCCTTCTCGGCGTCGAAGCTGCCCAGGGCGCCATGACCCACGGCCTCGGCCAGCGCCGTGGCGCAGCGTGCGGCCGGCGACTGCCAGTCGGGGTTGCCCACGAAGGTGGCAGTGGGCGCGGCATGGCTGTTGAGCGCCACATAGGTGCGTCCCGGCTGCATCACGGACAAGGTGGTGGGCGTGGCCGCCACGATGGGGTCGCAGCCGATGACCAGATCGGCCTTGGCCATGTCCACCTTGGTGGTGTAGATGGCATCGGCGCGGTTGGCGATCTGGATATGGCTCCAGGTGGAGCCGCCCTTCTGCGCCAGACCGGCCGCATCCTGGGTGACCACGCCCTTGCCTTCCAGGTGCGCGGCCATGCCCAGCAGCGAGCCGATGGTGATCACACCCGTGCCGCCGACACCGGCCACCACGATGCCCCAGGCCTGCTCGGCCACGGGCAGCACGGGCTCGGGAATGTTGGGCAGGGCTTCCAGGGTGCCCTTCTTCTCCTGCTTGGGCTTCTTGAGCTGACCGCCTTCGACGGTGACGAAGCTGGGACAGAAGCCCTTGACGCAGGAATAGTCCTTGTTGCAGCTGTTCTGGTTGATGCGGCGCTTGCGGCCGAACTCGGTTTCCACGGGCTCCACCGACAGGCAGTTGGATTGCACCGAGCAATCGCCACAGCCCTCGCAGACCAGCTCGTTGATGACCACGGTCTTGTCGGGCGTGGAAAGCGTGCCGCGTTTGCGGCGGCGGCGCTTTTCGGTGGCGCAGGTCTGGTCGTAGATGATGGCCGTGCAGCCCTTGAGCTCGCGGAACTGGCGCTGGATCGCATCCAACTCGTCGCGGTGGTGCACGGTCACGCCCTCGCCCAGCTTCACGCCATCGTATTTCTCGGGCTCGTCGGTGACGATGACCAGCTTGCCCACGCCCTCGGAGAGCAGGCTGTTCATGATCTGCAGCACCGAATGGCCTTCAGGCCGCTCTCCCACGCGCTGGCCGCCCGTCATGGCCACCGCGTCGTTGTAGAGCACCTTGTAGGTGATGTTGGTGCCGGCCGCAATGCTCTGGCGTATCGCCAGCAGCCCGCTGTGGAAGTAGGTGCCGTCGCCCAGGTTGGCGAAGACATGGGCTTCCTTGGTGAAAGGCGCCTGGCCCACCCAGGTCACGCCCTCGCCGCCCATCTGCGTGAAGGTGCTGGTGCGGCGATCGGGCATCCAGGTGGTCATGTAATGGCAGCCGATGCCGGCCACGGCGCGCGAGCCTTCGGGCACGCGTGTCGAGGTGTTGTGCGGGCAGCCGCTGCAGAACCAGGGAGTGCGGTCGCCCGTGGAGACCTCCTTGGCGGCCTTGATCGCCGCTTCGCGGGCGTCAAGCACGGCCAGACGCTGCTGCATGCGCGTTTGCACATGCTCGGGCACGCCCAGCTTTTTGAGGCGCTGGGCAATGGCGCGCGCAATGATGGCGGGGGTCAGATCGGCCGTGGGGCGCAGCAGCCAGTCGGTGCTGGGGTTGGGCAGCGACCATTCGCCGCCATGCTCGTCGCTGAACTTGCCCACCACATTGGGGCGCACGTCGTCGCGCCAGTTGTAGAGCTCTTCCTTGATCTGGTATTCGATGACCTGGCGCTTTTCCTCGACCACCAGAATCTCCTGCAGGCCGCGTGCGAAATCGCGCGTGATCGTGGCCTCCAGCGGCCAGACCACGTTGACCTTATGCAGCCTGATGCCCAGCTGGCGGCAGGTGTCCTCGTCCAGCCCCAGATCGGCCATGGCCTGGCGCGTGTCGTTATAGGCCTTGCCGCTGGCGATGATGCCGAAGCGGTCGTTGGGGCCCTCGATCACGTTGTGGTTGAGCTTGTTGGCGCGCACATAGGCCAGGGCCGCATACCACTTGTAGTTCATCAGCCGCGCTTCCTGCTCCAGCGGCGGATCGGGCCAGCGGATATGCAGGCCGCCGTCCGGCATCTGAAAGTCTTCGGGCAGGATGATGTTGACGCGATCCGGGTCCACCAGGACCGAGGAGGAGGACTCCACCACCTCCTGGATCGTCTTCATGCCCGACCACAGGCCCGAGAAACGGCTCATGGCAAAGGCATGCAGGCCCATGTCCAGGATGTCCTGCACATTGCTGGGGAAGAACACCGGCGTGCCGCAGGCCTTGAAGATGTGGTCGCTCTGGTGCGCGGCCGTGGAGGACTTGCTGATGTGGTCGTCACCCGCAATCGCAATCACGCCGCCATGCCTGGCCGTGCCCGCCATATTGGCGTGCTTGAACACGTCGGAGCAGCGGTCCACGCCCGGCCCCTTGCCATACCAGATGCCGAAGACACCGTCGAACTTCTTGGTTTCGGGGTAGAGATCGAGCTGCTGCGTGCCCCAGACGGCCGTGGCGCCCAGCTCTTCGTTCACACCGGGCTGAAAGACGATGTGATTCGCCTCCATATGCTTTTTGGCGGCCCACAGAGACTGGTCGTAGGTGCCCAGGGGCGAGCCGCGATAGCCGCTGATGAAGCCGGCGGTATTGAGCCCGGCCTGCGCATCGCGCAGGCGCTGCAGCATGGGCAGCCGGACCAGGGCCTGCACGCCGCTCATAAAGGCGCGGCCGCGGGCCAGGGAATATTTGTCGTCCAGAGTCACAGACTCCAGGGCACGACGGACTTCATCGGGCAAAGGGGCATTCATGGCTTGTCTCCATGTGGGTGACCACCCGTGGCAGCTGATGGCTACCAGAGCAGCATATTGCTTTGGGCATTCCTGCGCCAGAGGCACGGAACGCAAGTTGTTTGAGCAAAGTTTACGGAAAACGCACTGAATAGAGCTTTCTTTTTATTGCCGGGATTAACCTAGTTTTTGAAAGAATCTTGCTGTAAATTGCGGATCATGAATCAACTTGATCGCTTCGACTGGGCCATCCTGAATGAGCTGCAGATGGATGGGCGCCTTACCAATGCCGAGCTGGCCCAGCGCGTGGGCCTGTCCGCCGCGCCCTGCTGGCGGCGCGTGCGCGCGCTGGAGGAGTCGGGCTACATCACCGGCTATCACGCCACGCTGGACCGCCACAAGCTGGGCCTGGGCGTGCTGGCCTTTGTGCGCGTGGATGCCGCACAGAACACGGCCGACATCACGCTGCGCATGGAGGAAGCCATTCGCCTGCTGCCCGAGGTCACCACCTGCCACTACATCAGCGGCGCGGGTACCTTCGAGCTGCAGGTCGTTGCCAGGGATCTGGAGAGCTTTTCCGGTTTTGTGCGCAATGTGCTGCTGCGCCTGCCCAACGTCAAAGACGTGCACACGATTTTTTCGCTGGGCGAAGTGAAGTCCAGCAGCGCGCTGCCGCTGCCCAGCACGCTGACGCACGCCTGAGTGCCGCCTGAGTGTTGCCTGCGCCAGGCCGGCGGCACTCAAAAGTGAAGCATGTACCGCTTGATTCATCAGATATGCAGACTCAATCCATATTGAAATCCTTGTTCATCAAGCGCTGAAAGCTCACTTATCAATAGCAGTCAGCGCATGAGCAGCACTGGGCGCCGAGCCGGGCAGGTTTGAGAAACTACGTATTTGTCAGCACAACTTTCCTGCTACAGAATCGTGTCCCATGGCCCACGATGATTCCGCAGCACGCGCTCCCCAAAATCCAATAATTTCAGAATCCGGCCAGGTCCCTGCAGGCAAGCTGCTGGAAGATCCCTCGGCCATGCATGACGGCGGCGCGCCGCCTGCCGCGGCCCCGGGCGTCTGGACGCCGCTGGCCACACCCACCTTCCGCATGCTGTGGATGATCTGGATGACGGCCAATATCTGCATGTGGATGAACGATGTGGCGGCCGCCTGGCTGATGACATCGCTGACCACCTCGCCCGTGCTGGTGGCGCTGGTGCAGTCGGCCTCCACCTTGCCGGTGCTGCTGCTGGCCCTGCCCAGCGGGGCACTGGCCGATATCCTGGACCGGCGCCGCTACTTCATCGTCACCCAGTTCTGGGTGGCTGCCGTGGCGCTGCTGCT
The DNA here is from genome assembly GCF_000241525.1 of Comamonas testosteroni ATCC 11996. Taxonomy (GTDB): domain Bacteria; phylum Pseudomonadota; class Gammaproteobacteria; order Burkholderiales; family Burkholderiaceae_C; genus Comamonas; species Comamonas testosteroni. The sequence goes on along the minus strand of NZ_AHIL01000002.1, from coordinate 350,341 downwards.
GTGCCTGGCCGTGCTCTCGGGCCAGCTGACGCCCTATCTGCTGCTGGCCCTGGTGTTTGCCAACGGCATCGGCCTGGCCATGCGCTGGCCGGTGTTCTCCGCGCTGATCCCCGAGCTGGTGCCCAAGCACCACCTGCCCTTTGCCATGGCGCTCAACGGCGTGGCCATGAATGCCTCGCGCATCATCGGCCCGCTGGTGGCGGGCGCCCTGATCGCCAGCCTGGGCAGTGCCTGGGTGTTTGTGCTCAACGCAGCTCTGTCCATCGTCTCGGGCTTTGTGCTGCTGCGCTGGAAGCGCCAGCAGCCCGCCAACCCGCTGGGCCGCGAGCGCCTGGGCTCGGCCATGCGGGTGGGCCTGCAGTTCATCCAGGAGTCGCCGCGCATGCATGCCGTGCTGCTGCGCACCGTCTGCTACTTTCTGCAGGCCGCCGCCATCATGGCGCTGCTGCCGCTGACGGCCCAGCGCCTGGACCACGGCACGGCCAGCAGCGGCAGCGCCGGCACCTTCACGCTGCTGCTGGCGTCCATGGGCGCGGGTGCCATCCTGGGCGCCATGCTGCTGCCGCGCATACGCCAGATGCTGTCGGGCGAGCGCACGGTGCTGGCCGGCGTGGCCGCGCAAAGCCTGGCCACGCTGACCGTGGCCTTCGCCCCCCATATCGCCGTGGCCGTGCCGGGCATGATGCTCTCGGGCCTGGCCCTGCTGGCCACGGCCAACACGCTGGGCGTGGCTGCGCAGATGGCCCTGCCCAACTGGGTGCGGGCACGCGGCATGTCCATCTACCAGATGTCCATCATGGGCAGCACGGCCATTGGCGCCGCCATCTGGGGCAAGGTCGCCAGCCTGAGCTCGGTGCAGATCAGCATGGCCGTGGCCGCCGTCAGCGGGCTGACGGCCCTGCTGATCGTGCAGCGCCTGAACCCGGACCGCGACATCGAGGAAGACCTCAGCCCTTCGCGCGCCTTCACGCCGCCGACGGCCGCGCTGCCGCCCGAAGCCGGCCGCGTGGTGGTGACCATCGAGTACCTGATCGATCCGGCCAGGGCCGGCGCCTTCCGCGATCTGATGCAGCTGAGCCGGCGCAGCCGCCTGCGCCAGGGCGCGCTGTCCTGGAGCCTGCTGCACAGCATGAGCCAGCCCGAGCGCTTTGTGGAGCAGATCACCGACGAGTCCTGGACCGAGCATCTGCGCCGCTTCGAGCGGGTGACGACCGCCGATGTGGCGCTGCGCGACCGCAAGCTGAGCTTTCACAAGGGCAAGGAGCCGCCCGTGGTGCAGCGCTACTTCACCGATGCTCTCTAAAAGAGAGCTGTCAGCGCTATCAATACAACAATTTCAGATAGTTATCCATTGAAATGCATTGTCTGACAAGCGCTGATAGCTCCTGTTTTTGTTTCAGCGCAGATGCGGAGCCGATCCGGCCAAGGCCTTGGGCCAGAAGGCCCAGAGCTTGAGCGGCTGCTTGATGCGGCCAGCCACATCGCCGGCCTCGGCCCCCCAGCCCATGAAATAGTCGGCGCGCACGGCGCCCAGAATCGCACTGCCCGTATCCTGCGCAAACACCAGGCGGTTGAGCGAGACCGTAGGGCCGGGCGTGGACAGCCAGACCGGCGTGCCGTAAGGGATGCTGTTGCGGTCCACGGCAATGGAGCGGCCCGGCGTCAGCGCCACGCCCTGCGCGCCCTTGGGGCCGAACTGGGCATCGAAGTCATTGAGCGCCTCCTCGCGGAAGAACACATAGCGCGGATTGCTCCAGAGCATCTCGTTGACACGCGAGGGATTGGCAGCAATCCAGGCGCTGATGCCGGGCCAGGTGGCATCGCGCACCAGGTTCTGGTCGAGCAGCCAGCGGCCCACGCTCTTGTAGGGCTGATCGTTGGTGCCGGCATAGGCCACGCGGATCATGCGCTGGCGACCGTCGGCCTCGGTCAGCATCAGCCGGCCCGAGCCCTGGATATGCAGCACCAGCATGTCCACCGGGTCGCGCAGCCAGGCAATGGCGCGGCCGGCCAGGGCGGCCTGCGCCTCGGGGATGGTGTCGATCTGCTGGCGCGTGAACCAGGGCTTGCGCTTGCCAAAGCCCTGCGGGACCTGATAGATGGGCACATTGAAGCCGTTGCCCTGCACCCGGCGCGCCTCGTACAAGGGCTCGTAATAAGCGGTCAGCATGCCGTCGGGGCTGCCCGTGGTCGCTTCGATGCGATAGGGCTGCAGCGTGTTCATCATCCAGCTGCGCTGCTCGTCTTCCGAGGCAATGCTCAGGCGGCGCACCTCGCCGCACAGATTGGCAAACACGGTGCTGGGACGCTCGCAGTTCTTGATCCAGGCATTCCAGGCCTCATTCAGAGAATCCTGGGGCACGCCGGGCAACTCGCCCCAGTCCACCGCCACCCAGCGGCTTTTAGTCGGTACATTGGCGGTGAACGGCGGCTTGGCTGCGGAAGCCGGCCCGCCATGCGGAGCCATCTCTGGCACCGGTGCCGGGTCGTTTTGCTGCTTGGTGGTGGTGCATGCCACCAGGGTTCCTACAATCAGCGCCAGTGAAGCTCGGCGCAGGAGATGGAAATTCATGGGTCTGATTTTGCTTGAAGCACTGCTGGCGTTGGCCATTTTGGTCGCTATTGTGTGGTGGACCATGTTCTCGGGTCGAAAAAAGGGTGAGTTGCCGGCCCCGGTCGAGCCGGCGCCGCACAAAGAAGTGCTTGCAGACCCCGAACAAGATCGCTCTAATCGAGCTTAGCCCATGGCGCTGCAGCCACTGCAGCGCGGGCCGGATGTGACAATCTTTTGCATCAGAAACCGCTCGCTGGCCCACGTCCTACTTTTTTTGCCTTCTCTTGGCAGTACGCTCGTGGCCTTGCAGCTTTTACGCGAAGCTGGTTTGCAAGACCCTCCGGGTCGTTTATCAAACTAAGGAGTTTTCTATGCGCAAGCAAATGGCTGTGACGGCCGCTCTGGCCTCTGCATTGTTGATCACCGGCTGCGCCAATACCGGCGGCATGTCGGACACCACGCGTCGTACTGCCACCGGTGCAGGCGTGGGCGCACTGGGCGGCGCTGCCATCGGCGCCATTGCTGGTGGCCATGCCGGCAAGGGTGCACTGATCGGTGCCGGTGTCGGCGCCCTGGGCTCCTATATCTGGTCGCAGAACCTCGAGAAGCAAAAGCGCGAAATGGAAGCCGCGACCCAGGGCACAGGCGTGGGCGTGACACAGACCGCGGACAACCAGCTCAAGCTGGACATCCCCAGCGATATTTCCTTTGACACCGGCCGCGCCGACATCAAGGGCAACTTCGCTCCCATCCTCGATCGCTTTGCCGAAGGTCTGCGCAACAACCCCAACGCAGAAGTGCGCATCATCGGTCACACCGACAGCACAGGCTCCGATGCCATCAACAACCCTCTGTCGCTGCAGCGCGCCGAGAGCACCCGCAACTATCTGACATCGCGCGGCGTCAATGGCGCCCGCATCCAGGTGCAGGGCATGGGCTCGCACCAGCCCGTGGCGTCCAATGCCACCAACGAAGGCCGTGCGCGCAACCGCCGCGTGGAAATTTTCGTGGGTGAGCGCGCTCCTCAGTAAGACAGGCACCAGCCAGCAAAAAGCCCCGCAAAGCGGGGCTTTTTTCATGCCGCGAAGGTTTGCGCTCAGGCGTTGCGCAGCAGATTGGCCAGCTCGACCGCCGACTTGACCTGCATCTTGTCGAAGACACGCGCCCGGTGCACTTCCACGGTGCGCACGCTGATATCGAGCTGATCGGCAATCAACTTGTTCGGCACACCCTCGACAACCAGTTTCATCACGTCCTTTTCCCGATCGGTCAGCTCGTCCAAGCGGCTGCGCACCTCTTCGCGCGCCTGCAAGGCGGCCAGATGCTCGGCAGACAGCGCCAGCGCCTGCTCCACCCGGTCCACCAGCGCGTTGTCGGAAAACGGCTTCTCGCAGAAATCGAAGGCACCGCGCTTGACCGTATCCACGGCCGTCGGAACATCGGCATGTCCGGTCAGAAAGATCACGGGCATGGCCTCGATCTGGCCGCGCTCCAGCATGCGGTTGAACAGCGACAGGCCGCTCATGCCCGTCATGCGCATATCGAGCAGCAGGCAACAGGGCCGGCGCGTCACGGGGCTGGTCTGCAGCACGGCCTGCTCGAATTCTTCGGCGTTGCGATAGCACTCGCTCAGCAATCGGCGCGAACGCAGCAGCCATGCCAATGCCTCTCGGACATCGGCATCGTCGTCCACCACGTAGACGGTAGCGTCGGTTACAGGTTCCATGAAGCCTAGTTCTCTCTGGGTTCCCAGTGGGCCGGCAGCGTGAAGACAAACTCCGTGCCCTGCGGGAGGTGCGGGCGGTAATCAAGATGACCACCATGTTGCTCCACCACCGTGCGGCACAGGCTCAGGCCCAGGCCCATGCCTTCGGTGCGCGTGGTGAAGAAGGGGGTGAACAGCTGCTCGGCGACTTCCGCAGAAATGCCTGCGCCGCAGTCCATGATGGAAAATTCTACCCAACGCGCGTTATTACCGTCAGAACTGCGCCTGACAGCCATGGTCAACACCCTTTCCTTGAGCTCGGGCAGGTCCATGGCCTGCATGCCGTTGCGCGCCAGATTGAGCAGCACCTGCTCGACCATGGTGACATCGCACAGCACCCCCGGCAGATCGGGCTCCAGCTCCAGCTGCACATGTGCATTGAGCTTGTGTGCCTGCAGATAGACCAAAGGCATGACGGCATCGATCAGCTCCACGGGCTGCACCGTCTCTCTGGACTTGTCGCGCCGGCGCACGAAATCGCGCACGCTCTTGATGACCTTGCCTGCGCGGTCGGCCTGAAAACTGATGCGCTCCAGAGCCATGCGCAAGTCCTTGAGATGCGGAGCTTGAGGGTCAGTCGACTCATGCTCCAGCAGATTGAGCGAGCCTGTGGCATAGCTGGAAATGGCGGCCAGCGGCTGGGTCAGCTCATGGCTGAGCATGGAGGCCATCTCGCCCACCGTCGCCAGGCGTGCCGTAGCCTGCAGGCGCTCCTGGGAGGCACGCGACAGCTCCTCCATGCGGCGCTGCTCGCTGATGTCGATGAAGGCGCTCATCCAGCCCGTGTGCTGGCCCTGGGCGGTGATCAGCGGCGCCTCGAAAATCAGCACCGGAAAGCGCGAGCCGTCCTTGCGCATGAAAACGCTCTCGTGACCCTGGCGCGGTGTGGGCAGCAAGCCGGCAAGGCGCTGATCGCGCCGGCTCACGTATTCCTGGGCCAGCTCGGGCGGCCAGTAAGGCGCCACATTGAGGCCCAGCAGCTCCTGTGCGCTGAAGCCCACCATATTGCAAAAGGCCGGGTTCACATAGGTGATGCGGCCCTGGAGATCGCGGGCACGCATGCCCGTGACCAGGGAGTCCTCCATGGCCTTGCGAAAGGCCAGCGCGTCGCCCAGATCGCGCTCCGCCCGCAGGCGGCGGCGGTTGTCGCGCACCAGCACCACCACCACGGACACCAGCGCGATCGACATGCCGGTCACCAGCGCCGTCATCACATTCGGAAAGACGCTGGGCGCGTGATGCCAGCTGTCCATGCGCAGCACCAGGGTGTTGCCGGGCAAATCAAGCAGTTGCTGGGCCGTGAACATGCGCGAGCCGCGCCAGGCCGCCCCCACCATGGCCAGACGCGTGCCGTCCGGCTCGGTGAACGAAACCTCCTGGGTGCGAGGCAGGGACTTGCCCACCTGGGCCATGAGAATGCCTTGCAGGCTGTAGGTGCCCAGCACATAGCCCACCACATGGCCGTTCTCCGTCAGCGGCATGCAGACCTGCATGGTCTCCGTGCCCAGGCCCTCGCCCAGCAGCTGGAAGCGGCTGGGGGAATACGATGGCCCGTTGACGCGTCTGGCCTGGGTACAGGTCAGTGTCTCGCCCGAATGCAGCTCGGGCAAATGGCTTTCGTCTTCGACCAGCAGGGTGCGATAAGGCGTCTCTGCATGCTCGATGAGGCGCATGTTTTCGCCCCGCCACTCGATGCGCATCAGGTCACGGCGCTGCTGCAGCAACTCGGTCGCATGCTCACGCCAGGCCGAGTGCTTGCCGCTGTAGGCGCTCAGTGCCAGCAGGTCCTGCAGATTGCGCCCCAGCGCTGCACGGATATCGCCAACGGCATTGGCGGTATCGCGCTCCAGCTTTTCCTGCACCTGCGATGCTTCATAGCGCCCGGCCAGCCAGACCATGGTGACCAGCATGCTCACCACCAGTGCCACCAGCAAGGTCCATAGCGACCAGCGCTTCCAGGCCATGCGCCAGCGCCGCCAGGGCCAATGGGCAGGATGGTCCTCGGGCAGCTCGTCAAGAGCGGTATTCAGCGGATCAGTCACAGCACACGATGGCTCAAGGCCGGCAATTGCTGGCGCACTTGCAGCAAGCGGTCACGATTGAGCTCTCCCGCCACCACGCCGGTGCCGCTGGCCTGCAGGCCCTGCACCTCGCCCCAGGGATCGATCAGCAGACTGTGGCCCCAGGTGCGACGACCGTTTTCATGCACGCCGCCCTGGCCCGGTGCCAGCACATAGGCCAGGTTCTCTATTGCCCGCGCCCGCAGCAACACCTCCCAGTGCGCCTGGCCCGTGGTGTAGGTAAAGGCACTTGGCACCAGCAGCAGATCGGCCCCCTGTGCGCTGAGCGCGCGGTACAGCTCGGGAAAGCGAAGGTCATAACAGACACTCAGGCCCAGACGCCAGCTCACGCCATTCCTGGCCTGTACGTCGCAGACCACGGGCTGACTGCCCGCCTGCACCACGACGGCCTCGGTATAGCTCTCGCGCCCGTTGTCGAACTGAAACAGGTGGATCTTGTCGTAGCGGGCCACGCATTCGCCGTCGGGTGAAGAGACCAGACTGGTGTTGAGCACATGGTTGTCGTCAGCGGCCTGCAGCGGCAGCGTGCCGGCCACCACCCATAGCTGCAGCTGCCTGGCGGCAGCGGCCATGAAGTCCTGGATCGGCCCCTGACCAAACACCTCGCGGTAGGCCAGCTTGTCGGTGTCCCTGGCTCCCATGGCACAGAAATACTCGGGCAGCACCACCAGCTCCGCGCCCAGGGCAGCGGCCTGCTGCATCAGGCTGCGCGCCTGTGCCAGATTGGCGGCGACATCCTGACCCGAGACCATTTGTAGAGCGGCAATCTTCATGGCTTCTCCTCTGAGCCTGGGGCGGCAGCGGGCTGCTTGCCGACACCGTCGGCACCGGCCTTGGGCACGCTGCGCCTGGGCAGCTCGGTCACCTGCGGGTCTTCCCAGCTGCCGTGGATATGGAACTCCTTGGTCGTGGCCGCAATCAGCGGGCCACGCAAAATCATCTGGGCCAGAAAGCTGCTCAGTCCCACCACGGGGTTGATGGCCGTGGCGACCAGGGAGGCGGACAGGGCGTTGATCTCCGGCACCACCACCACATGCAGGTCCTGGGTTTCCTTGTCGATATCGGCAGAGCCCTCCATCAGCACGGCCGCGTTCACACCCTTCATCTGCATGTTATTCGTCTTGGCTATGCCGCGCTCTATGGTGACATCGCCCCGCATGAAGTCGAACGAGAAGCCGTTGCGGAACACGTCGCGGAAGTCCAGCGTCAGCCGCCTGGGCAAGGACTGAAGGCTGAGCACGCCCAGCAGCTTGGCCAGTCCCGGATCTGCCTTGAGGAACTGGCCCTTTTGCACCTCCAGATGCACGGCGCCGGACATGGTCTTGAACTCCGGCGTCACGGGCGCTCCTGTCCAGCTGATTTCACCCTGCAGCTGACCCTGTCCATTGGCAACCACGCCAGGCATGTCAAAGCGATTGAGCAGCTTGCCCACATCGCGCAGATTGAGCTGGAACTGCAGCTGGGTCTGACCCGGGTGCTTTTTGTCACTGGAGCGCAGCCCCCAGGAACCCTGGGCCGTCAATGTCGCCTCGGGCGTGCTGATATTGAAGCGCGACAGCTGCCATTCGCGCTGCCCCGCGCCGACGGACAGCCCGTGATTGCGCGCCACCACATCCAGCTTGCCCAGCGAACGCTTGCCCAGTTGGAAGTCGTCCACGCTGACCTGCAAGGCCGGTAGCTCGCGCACATTGCCGGTCTGTTCCGCAGCAGCATCCAGCCCTTCGTCCGGGCCATCGGGAATGCTCAGACGCGAGAGCTTGGCGATGACAAGGCCGCCCGGCTCCTGAGCAGATGACTCGCGATACTCCACACGCCCCGCCAGCTCGCGTGACTGGATCTGACTGGTCCAGACCTTGTTGGCGTGGCTGAGCTGCAGCGACACATCATTGAGCGAGCGGCCATGGAGCTTGACCTCGCGCGCCTTGAGCGCCAGCTGCTGCGGCACAAACTGGCGCCAGCTCTCTTCCCCGGTACCAGGACCATCGGCAGCGCCCCCTGTGCCATCGGGCCACAAACGACTCCAGGCATCCAGATCAAGCACCGGCAGCCGCACCCTGGCCTGCAGGCCCGCAAGCGGCAAAGCGGCTTCCGCCTTGCCCGCCTCCACCAGCTCCAGGCTGCCGCGTGTGATGCGAGCCTGCGCCCCGCTGATATCGCGCTCCAGCAAGGCTGCTACCTGATTGCCCCATTGCACGCCGAACTGATCGGTCAGCGGCTTGGCCACGGCTGGCACTGTGCGGTTGACACGCAAGGCCAGGGAGCTGTCGGCCGCCTTGCCCAAAGGAGCTGGCAACATGACCGCCATGCCTTGCAGGTCGGACTGCAGACTGATTTCCGGCACGCTGTGCAGCACCTTGATCTGCAAGCCATAACGAGCCTGGCCTTGCAGATGCTTGCCCAGAGCCGCCAGTTCGCTCATCTCCTTGGCATCTCGCAGGCCCTGGGCCGTGGCAACACCGTCCACACGCACTTGCACCGGAGGCGTGGCGGCATCGGCGGCAGGCTTCATGCCGCCCTCTATGCGCACATCACCGCCCAGCGCTTTGGCCTGCACGCCCGAGAGCTGAAAGCCGGTCTCCGAAAACTGCACATTGCCGCGAAGTTGGCTGAGTGTGGGCACATCGGGCATCAGCTGCAGCGTATTGCCCGCCAGCGCCACTTCACCCTGTACCTTGCTGCGCTCCATATGCATGGTGGGCAGATGCAACCGGAGGCTGAGCTTGGCATTGCCCGTGGCCTTGCTGCTATCCAGAGCATGGGCAGTCAGCGCAGACAGGGCAGAGCCTTGAACCAGGTTCAGCATATCGCCCAGGGCTCCATGAGCCTTGGCGTTGACCTCCACCTCGGTCAGGTTCCAGTCGGCCACGCCGGCCTGTGCTTCATCAACCACGATGGCGGTATGCCCCAGAAAGCCCTTGGCTTTGCGCACCTGCATGGAGTTGCGGTCGAACACCAGCTCGCCCGAAAGCCTGGTCAGCGGCGGCCAGGGCTTTTCGCCGGGGCCAAGCAGATAGCCGGGCACGAACTGGTAGTTCACGTCATGTACCTGGGCACTGATGTGGAATTCGCCCTTGCCCGGTTTTTCAAACGGCACATGCTCGAGCTCGCCCTTGACGCGGAAGTTCACCGCGCTGGCCTGCCCCGTGGTGATGGCCTCGCGCACATAGCGCAGCGCATCGCTGCCCAGATCCTGGGGCAGATAGCGATAAATGCGCTCCCCCTTGGCGCGGCTGAGCTGCCCCTGCAGATCCAGCAGCCCCGGAAAGCGCGGCTGCTCCTTGGTCCCGGCACCGGACTGCCAGCTGGCCTGGGCCTGGCCTGCCGTGTCCTCATTGGCGAAACGCAGCCGGGGCACCTGCACCTTGATGGACTGGCCCTTGTCCAGCACCTGCCAGCGCACCAGGCTGTCGAACTGGTCGAACGGAATATCGGGGTCTTCAAACACTCCGGGGAAGCTCAGCATGGCCTGATTGGCGGCCGCTGTCTTGGTCAGCGTTGCCTCGCCGCTGTCCTGGTCCAGGCTGAACTTGCCGCTCAAGCCCCGCACGCCTGGAATACCTATGCTGTGCGGGCCATCCTGCGAAGCCTGGGAACGCAAGCCCAGCTGCTCGAAGCGCCCCGAAGCCTTGTATTGCGCCAGCTGCTGCAGAGGTCCGCGCCATGACAGCTTGAGATCACTCAGCAGTCCTGCCGGCGCAAGCGCCTTGAGCTGGGTCTGCACAGCCTGCGGCAGGGGCAGACGCTGCAGCATCTGCGCCGCAATGGCCAGGTCGATGCCATCGGCCTGAACGTCGCCATGCTCGCCCTGGCTGCCCTGCTCGGAAGCGCCGGTCGGCACATAGCGCAGGCTGAAATCGCCTCTGGGCCAGTTCAGGCCGTCATCGGCCGTGAACTGCAAACCCTGGACGGAAAACTGGTAACCGTTCTGGTTCTTGGCCCGCAGACGCCCCCGCAAGGCCTGCAGGGCCAGGGGCTCAGGTCTGTCCCGCCATTGAAGTTGCAGCGCCTGCACGGCGACATCGGCCACCCCGCCCACGGGCTGTCCGTGCTCCACATCCAGCCAGGCCCTGACCGAGCCCTTGCCCTGCTGCAGCTTCCAGTCCTGCGGACCCAGATACTGGCCAAGATGGGACAGGTCGATATGCGTGAAGTCCAGATAAGCCTGTCCGCTCCAGCGCTCCAGACGCCCTTCATGCACCGACAGCAAAGGCTCCTTGAAGTTGCCCATGACCGTAAAGCGCTGGCCCCAGTCCTGCGGCGGCGTGGCATCCAGCCGCAGGGAGTGATGCCAGCGCTTGTTGCGCAGCACCAGATCCACATCCTGCAGCTGCAAGGGCGCAGCATTGCGCAGCTCGTCCACCCACTGCAGCTTGCCGCTGCGGATGGCGATTTCGGGCTGGGAGAAGATCCAGTCAGAGTCGGTTCCCTGCCCCGGATCGGATGACACGGCAATACCGGCGACAAAGATCTGGCCGTCGGCATCGCGGCGGACCGTCAGATCCGGCCCCTCCAGATATATCTGCTCGACGCCCAGGGTCATCAGCGAATGGGCGGAGACCGCCACCACCACCTTGGGCAGCAGCAAGGCCTCACTCTTGTTCGCGGGGTCATGCAGGACTACGTCGCCCAGCTCGAAAGTCGGCACCAGACCCGATCGGTACGCATGCAGCCGGCCTATGGAAACCGGTACACCCAGGGTGCGTGAGGCCAGGGATTCCAGCTCGGGGCGCCACTGTTCGATTCGCGGCACAATCCAGAAATGGAGCACCCCCCACACGGTGGCCAGAAGCAGCCACAGGCTAAGGACCAGTCCCAGAGACCACCGTGCCAAGCTGGCCAGCCTATGAATTTGGCGAGTTGGGAGTGGTTTCGGTTCGATCATCGGTGGCCTAGCAATGGCAGGAATTATGACCGGCGCCCCCGTGCGCGTTTCGGTAACCACACGTTGCCGAGCTGATTACCTGCCTGCCTGACACCATTTTTTACGGTCCGCATGCAGTCCCCAGAGCAAGCAATGGCAGAAAACGCCCTCAATGTTCCTTCCCCGGCCCAGTACTCGCGCTTTGTGCAGCGCCTTCACCGCCGTTACGAGAACTGGTTTGATGCCTTGCCGCCGGGAGCCCCCGACCGGTCTCTGATGGAGCTGGCCCTGGGCACGCTGCACTCGCGCGGCCTGGATCTCTCCGCTTCACTGCGCGTGCTGCGCCAGCTGGTGATGGAGCGCATCATCGTGCTGGACTGCGAGCAAGGCGCTTCTCTTGGCGTGGTGACCAAGGCCGTCACCGAGCTGGCCGAGCTGGCCCTGGACCGTGCCTGCACCCAGGTGCGTGCCGAACTGGATGCCCGGCACGGCGCGCCCCAGGGGCCGACAGGTCAGGAAGTCCAGTTCTGGGTCATCGGCATGGGCAAGCTAGGTGCCCGCGAGCTCAATGTCTCCAGCGACATCGACCTGATCTACGTCTACGAACATGACGGCGACACCCGGGGGCAGGCCGACGGCCGCGGCGTGATTTCCAACCACGAGTACTTCGGCCGTGCCGTCAAAGGCATCTTCAGCCTGATCGGCGACACCACCGAGCACGGCTTTGTCTTTCGCGTCGACCTGGCCCTGCGGCCCAACGGCAATTCCGGCGCCCCCGCCGTCTCGCTGTCCTCGCTGGAGGAGTATCTGCAGATTCACGGCCGGGAGTGGGAGCGCTTTGCCTGGCTCAAGAGCCGCATCGTGGCGCCGCTGGCCGATATCCAGACCCCCAACGTCCAGGCCCTGCGCGGCGTGGTGCTGCCCTTTGTGTTCCGCCGCTATCTGGACTATGCGGTGTTTGACTCGCTGCGCAGCCTGCACCGCCAGATCCGCGACCACGCCTCCAAACGCAGCGCGGGCCACCCCGAGCGCGCCAATGACGTCAAGCTCTCGCGCGGTGGCATCCGCGAGATCGAATTCATCGTGCAGCTGCTGCAGGTGGTGCGCGGCGGCCAGTTCCCCGAGCTGCGCCGCCGACCCACGCTGGAAGCCCTGCAGCGCCTGGTGCAGGCCAATCTGATGAGCGCCGAGATTGCCGATGCGCTGAGCCGCGCCTACATCTTCTTGCGCCAGGTGGAGCACCGCATCCAGTACCTGGACGACCAGCAGACCCACGTGCTGCCCACACGCGACGATGATCTGCTGTGGATTGCCCGCACCCTGGGCTATGCCGATGCCTGCGGCTTTCTGCACCAGCTGGACGAGCACCGCGAACTGGTGGCGCAGGAGTTCGACACCTTGCTCGGCGGTGACTCCCAGCAATGCAGCAACGGTCACTGCAATGCCGCCAAGGCAGCGGCAGGCGGGCCGCCCACACCCAGAGACATCGAAGACCTGATCGAGGCCCTGCCCCCCTCGCTGGCAGGGCAGGTCGCCGACTGGCGCAGCAACACCCGCATCAACGGCCTGCGCGACGAGGCGCGGGCCCGTTTGTTCAGACTGGTGGAGCGCACCTCGCAATGGGTGGAAAGCGGCCAGTCCAGCGAAGAAGCCGCCAAACGCTTTCTGCAGTGGCTGGAGCCCCTGCTGCGCCGTGAAAGCTACCTCGCCTTGCTGCTGGAGCGCCCCGCAGTTCACGAGAGGCTGCTACATCTTTTGGGGGCGGCACGCTGGCCAGCACGTTACCTGCAGCAACACCCCGGCGTGATCGACGAGCTGGCCAGCGATGCCATCCTCAAGGAGCGCTTTGTCGCAGCAGACTTCGAGCATGAGCTGGCCATGCGTCTGGCAGCATTGCAGTCCACGGGCGAGGACGACGACGAAACCCTGCTCAATCTGCTGCGCCGCGCCCACCATGCCGAAGTCTTCCGCACGCTGGCTCGCGATATCGAAGGCCGCATTACCGTAGAGCAAGTGGCCGACGACCTCAGCGCCCTGGCCGACAGCGTGCTTCGCATCACGGCCCAATGGTGCTGGAGCCGGCTCAAGAGCCGCCATCGCGATACGCCACGTTTCGGCATCGTGGGCTACGGCAAGCTGGGCGGCAAGGAACTGGGCTACGGCAGCGATCTGGACATCGTCTTCGTCTTCGATGACGACGATGACCGCGCGCCCGAGGTCTACGCGGCCTATGTGCGCAAGCTCATCAACTGGCTGACCGTCAAGACCGGTGAAGGCGATCTGTTCGAGATCGACACCGCGCTGCGCCCCAACGGCAACTCGGGCCTGCTGGTGACCAGCTTCGAGTCCTATGCCAATTACCAGCAGCAGCGCGGCAGCAACACTGCCTGGACCTGGGAACACCAGGCCATGACGCGTGCCCGCTTTGTGCTGGGCAGCCGCGACTTTCCCTCGCCTGCAGGCGAGCCTGCGACCGATCTGCACCTGCATCAGCGCTTTGATGCGGTGCGCGAAGCCGTCATCACCGCACCCCGCGATGCCGCTGCTCTGCGCAACGAGATTGAAACCATGCGTGAGCGGGTGCGCGGCGCCCACCCGGTACGCGGCGGCCTGTTTGACGTCAAACACAGCCCCGGCGGCATGGTGGATGTGGAATTTGCCGTCCAGTACCTGGTGCTGGCCGAATCCGGCGCACACCGCGAGCTGATTGCCAACGTGGGCAATATCGCCTTGCTGCAGCGCGCCGAAGACGCGGGCCTGCTGCCCAAGGCAGTGGGCTATGAAGCAGCCAAGGCCTACCGCGAGCTGCGCCGCCTGCAACACGTGGCAAGACTGGATGAGCGCTCCGGACAGCTGGAACCAGAACAGGCCCAAGCCCAGCGTGAAGCGGTACTCAAGCTCTGGACTGCGGTGTTCGGGCCTGTCGCCTCAACGCAAAGCAGCTAGCTGTTCCAAGGGACTGGAGATTGGTGAGCACCTGCTTTTCGAGGCGCTGGCAGCATCCATCAAGATTTGCCTACAGGCATTGCCAAATTGTTACAAAAATGAAACCCACGGGGGCTGGAACTTCTGCAACAGTGTCTTATCTGATAGTCAAGTGCAATGAACTGACAGGTCTGCATTCACCAATTTCCAGTTGCGAAGCCCTTGGGTACGCCCATTGAACCATCCCCGGAGCGCTTCTCCTCCCTCCCTCTCTTAATTCGTTTCGGGATGCTTCGCAGCTTTTTTATGCCCCAAAAAAGGCCACTTTCGAGTGGCCTTTTCTTTGACGGCATGCAGCCACTCAGTGGGGCACGGTGTTCACAAAGCTGGGGCGCGCCGCCAGCTTGGCCAGCAAGGCAGCCAGGTTCGGATGCTCGGCGCGCCAGTCCATCTCGGGAAAGCGGAAATCCAGCCAGGCCAGGGCGCAGCCGACGCTGATATCTGCCAGCGTCAGATGCGTGCCTCCGCAGCAAAACGGCTTCTCGCCCAATCCCTGAGACATGACCTTGAGCGCGGCCTGGACCTTGCCCATCTGGCGGTCCATCCAGGCCTGGCTGCGCTGCTCTGCGCTGCGGCCGGGCCAGGTGGCCTCCAGCCGCACCAGAACCGCGGCGTCCAGCATGCCGTCAGCCAGGGCCTCCCAGGTCTTGACCTCGGCGCGCTCGCGGCCCGTGCCCGGAATCAGCTTACCGACCGGCGAAAGTGTGTCCAGATATTCGACGATGACGCGCGAATCGAACATCGCCTCCGTGCCGTCCATCACCAGACGCGGCACCTTGCCCAGAGGATTGCCCGTACCGGGTGAAAGCGCTTCCTCCCAGGGGTTCTCTTCGACGAATTGATAGTCCAGCTTCTTTTCGGCCAGCACGACGCGGACTTTGCGCACAAAGGGGCTGGTGGTGGAGCCTATTAGTTTCATAGCAGCGGTTCCATGACACGAGTCACCGGCGACGGGCCGGTGCAATGATTCTATGCGCTGGCATGACGGCACGGCTGCCGTCGCAAAGGGCTTGCATGCATGCCAGCCACGGCTGCCGAGCAACCCAGCGCTGCGTGCGACTGATGCAGCGCACCTACAATTGCGCCACCATGAACCTGTCCTCCCTCACCGCCATCTCTCCCTTGGACGGCCGCTACGCCGCCAAGCTGTCCGCACTGCGCCCCATCATGAGCGAATACGGCTATATGCACCGCCGTGTTCAGGTCGAGGTGACCTGGTTCATCGCGCTGTCGGATGCCGGCTTTGCCGAATTCCCCGCGCTGTCGGCCGAATCGCGCGACTATCTGCACGCTCTGGTCGCCAACTTCTCCGAAGCCGATGCAGACGCCATCAAGGCCATCGAGAAGACCACCAACCACGACGTCAAGGCCGTGGAGTACTGGATCAAGTCCAAGTTCGACGGTCGCGCCGAGCTGCAAAAGGCCGCCGAGTTCGTGCACTTTGCCTGCACCAGCGAAGACATCAACAACACCAGCCACGCCCTGCAGATCCGCGTCGGCCGTGACACCGTGCTGATGCCCGCCATTGACGGCATCATCGCCAAGCTGCGCGAGATGGCCCACCTCTACGCCGAAGTGCCCATGCTCAGCCGCACCCACGGCCAGACCGCCTCTCCCACCACCGTGGGCAAGGAACTGGCCAATGTGGTCGTGCGCCTGCAAAAGGCCGCTGCCAACATCGCCGGCGTGAAGATCCTGGGCAAGATGAACGGCGCCGTGGGCAACTACAACGCCCACCTGTCGGCCTGGCCCGAGTTCGACTGGGAAGCCTTCAGCCAGAGCGTGGTGGAATCGGCCGAGCCCAAGGGTCTGGGCATCAGCTTCCAGCCCTACTCCATCCAGATCGAGCCCCATGACTACATGGCCGAGCTGTTCGATGCCATGGCTCGCACCAACACCATCCTGATCGACCTGTCGCGCGACATCTGGGGCTATGTGTCCCTGGGCTTCTTCAAGCAGCGCCTCAAAGCCGGCGAGATCGGCTCGTCCACCATGCCCCACAAGGTCAATCCCATCGACTTCGAGAACTGCGAAGGCAATCTGGGCATGGCCAACGCCATGCTCAAGCATCTGGCCGAGAAGCTGCCCATCAGCCGCTGGCAGCGTGACCTGACCGATTCCACCGTGCTGCGCAACATCGGCGTGGCCTTTGGCTACACCACGCTGGCCTACGCCTCGCTGATGACCGGCCTGAACAAGCTCGAACTCAACGAAGAGCGCCTGCAGGAAGACCTGAACCACGCCTGGGAAGTGCTGGCCGAGCCCATCCAGACCGTGATGCGCCGCTATGGCGTGCAGGGCGCCTACGAAAAGCTCAAGGAAGTCACGCGCGGCAAGACCGTGCTGGCCGAAGACCTGCACCGCCTGATCAACGGTCTGGAAATCCCCCAGGCCGACAAGGACCGTCTGCTGGCCATGACGCCTGCCTCCTACATCGGCAAGGCTGCCGAGCTGGCCAAGCGCGTTTGATTCGCAAGTTTGATCCGCAAAAAAGGATAGCTGCTATCGCTTGATACTCAAGCTTTTCAGCATCAAAGAGCTGCCAAAGCCAATGTTGATTGGCGATGGCAGCTCTTGTTTTTGATAGTTTTCAAAAGGACTGCCTGCGGGCAGCACCGCCATGGCCATCAAGTCCACCATCTTCAAAGCCAATCTGTCGATTGCCGACATCGACCACAACTACTACGCCGACCACAACCTGACGCTGGCGCGCCATCCCAGCGAAACCGATGACCGCATGATGGTGCGCCTGGTGGCCCTGGCGCTGAACGCCTGGAAGCTGCAAGACCTGTGCAATGGTGACGGCACGCTGGGCTTTGGCATTGGTTTGTCCGACCCTGATGATCCGGACGTGCACATCACCGACTACACCGGCCAGAAGCGTCTGTGGATCGAAGTCGGCCAGCCCGACGAAAAGCCCATCACCAAAGCCTGCAACAAGTCCGACCATATGCTGGTCTACCCCTTCAACCACGCCGCCCATGTCTGGTGGAAGGGTCTG
Organism: Comamonas testosteroni ATCC 11996; assembly: GCF_000241525.1. Taxonomy (GTDB): domain Bacteria; phylum Pseudomonadota; class Gammaproteobacteria; order Burkholderiales; family Burkholderiaceae_C; genus Comamonas; species Comamonas testosteroni. The sequence continues at coordinate 333,094 of NZ_AHIL01000002.1, read as the reverse complement.
GAAGGCAAGCTAGCCCGCCAGAGCAAGCTGGAAGTGCATTACATCGACTCGGAAGTGGCCCAGCAACTGGGTGCGCTGGCCGAGCGCAGCATGCAACTGCAGGCCACGATTCAGGAAGGCCAGCTCACCCTGTCCAGCAATCTGGGCACGGTGTTTGTCGAGCCCACGCGCTGGAAATAAGCTTCAGAAACTCTGGCCGCGCCGCTCCGCCGCGCGCTCCGCATAGCGGGTGAAGCGCCAGGAGTCGCCCTCGACCGTGATGCGGCGCCATACGGCCCGCTTCTCGGCGGGCTCCATGGCCGTCCAGTACTGCACCTCGTCGAAACTGCGGCCGCAGCCCTTGCATTTCTCGTCGCCCTGGCTGGTGGAGCAGATAGCAATGCAAGGCGTATCGGGCATGGTGTCGAACCAGGCCAGCCAGGCAGCCATGGCATGTGACGGGAAACCCTCCACCGCCACCTCGGACTCGCAGGCATAAATCATCAGCGCATACACCTCGGCCAGGGCCTTGACCTCGGGTGCCAGCAGCACGCCGTCGGGCGATGGAGCACGACCTCGCCAGTAATTGATGGCGGCTTCGATGTCGGTGATGTGAATAGCAGTCATGGAGCAGGCATCATAAGCCGCTGCCATGAGGCCTGCGCCAGCAAGGTTGCTTCGTTTTTGGTAGCTGCCTGCGCTTTGTGCAAAGGCTCTGCAAGACGACTACTCAATATAAAACCTGTGAACTAGATGGGGTTTGAAACTTGAAATCCCATGCCTGCTGTGTTGAAATGCGCAGCTTCGAAGGGGAGTAGCTTATCGGGCGCATGCTTTGCGTCATGAGCGGATGGTCGTCAATACGAAGCGCAAGCTTCCGGCCATACGGTTTGCAGCCAGGCTGCAATCGAGCAAGACCTTTGATAGGCCGATGACGGTCAATCAAAGTGTCTGCCCCTGCACGATTCCTCGCGCGGGTTTGCGCTTCGACTTACGTCACCTTGGTCTTCACCCGCTGGCGTCAAGTGCCAAACCTATGCAGACTGCACCAGCGGCATTCCACAACGAGGAAAAATCACATGGATCTGGACTTTCTGACCCACACGCCCTTCTGGATTGCGCTGGGCCAAATCATCATCATCGACATCCTGCTCGGCGGCGACAACGCGGTCGTGATCGCACTGGCCTGCCGCAAGCTGCCACCCGAGCAGCGTCGCAAGGGCATCATCTACGGTACTGCCGGCGCCATCATCTTGCGCATCATCCTGATCGCCTTTGCCATGGTGCTGCTGCAGCTGCCATTCCTGAAGGTCGTGGGTGCCATACTGCTGATCTGGATCGGTATCAAGCTGATTGCTCCCGATGACGAAGGTCACGACAACATCGAAGGCAGCGACAAGCTGTTTGCCGCCATCAAGACCATCATCGTCGCCGACCTGGTGATGTCCGTGGACAACGTGATCGCCATCGCCGGTGCAGCCCAGAGCTCGGGCGACCACCAGATGCTGCTGATCGTGCTGGGTCTGCTGATTTCCGTGCCCATCATCGTCTGGGGCTCGCAGCTGGTCATCAAGCTGATGGAGCGCTTCCCCATGATCATCGTGGCCGGCGGCATGCTGCTGGGCTGGATCGCGGGCGGCATGTTCGTGACCGACCCCGTGTTCGTGAACACCGACAAGTGGCTGTGGATGCCCAAGCTGGGCACGACCGATGCACAAGGTCTGGCCGAGATCTCCAAGACCCTGTACTGGGCAGCCCATATCGGCGGCGCATTGCTGGTTCTGGCCCTGGGCAAGTTCATTGCCAGCCGCCGCCCTGCGGTTGCAGCCCACTAAGTCTGGAAAATCCAGCAATTCGTGAAGGAATGCGGGAACTGACCGCAGCCTTCACGACTCACAATAGAAACAAGTCGGCACATTCCTACAGATGTGCCGCATTCTTCAACCTTCGTTCCCGTTAGGACGCACTTTGAACCCCATCATTGTTTACGTGGATGACGCCACATACGCCCAGCCTATGCTCGAGGCACTGGCGGGATCGAGCCAGGCGGCTTCCTCCCACTGGTTGCTGGTGGCCTGTGCTCCGCGCATGACCCACCGTGTGAGCAAATGGGTCAGCCATCGCGCTCGCGAGAACTGGCGCGGCAAATGGGCCGACAAGCTGTTTGCGGCGCTGATGCCCGTCATGGCGACGAGCGGCGGCAAGGTCACGCCCGTCTTGGCCAAGGGCCCGCTGACCGAGCTGGTTACCGAGCTGCAGCAAGAACATGGCGCAGCACAGATCATCGACGCCCGCCGCCCCAAGCAGGAGGCTGTACAAGCCGCTCCCGTCAAGGCCAACGCCAAGACAGGCGCCACCGGCGGCCGCTGGAATCTGCCCGGCACCATGGCGGCGATTGCCGCCATGATGGGCTTTGTGATCGACGACTCGCTCTCGATTTAAGAGCGCCAAGCATTCTCTGAATAAGCCTTGCGCGGCCAAAGCCTCGCAAGGCTTTTTTTATGATGTGCCGCGATGACCGCAGACACAGCCTGCTGCTATGCTGGTCAGCATGAAAATCCTCGTCAAATGGCTTCTTTGCGCGGCGGCTCTTCTCGCGGTCGCCTATGTCTACAGCGGCGTACAGGTACAGAGCTTCGGCTCGGCCATGATTGCGGCCCTGGTCATCGGCCTGCTCAACACCATCATTCGCCCCATCCTGGTGATACTGACGCTGCCCGTGACCATCATCACCGTGGGTCTGTTCCTGCTGGTGGTCAACGGCCTGATGTTCTGGATGGCCTCCGGCATCCTTGGCGGCTTCCATGTCACCGGCTTCTGGGCCGCCATGCTGGGTGCGCTGATCTACTCAGTGCTGGGCCTACTTATTGACCGCCTTGTCGCGCAGCTGTTCCCGGAGTAACTCTTCCACGGCACGCAAACGCGTGTCGATGATGGAAGCCTCGAAGTAATCGGCGCCGGCACCAGCCTTGCGGGCCAGATCCTGCGCAGCCTTGAAGCGATCCACCGCTGCTGCATAGTCATAGTGCGCCACCTGGGCCTCGGCCTCGGCCCTCAGGGCACGCATTTCCTGGCCCTGGCTGCGCCATACGCGGGCCAGCGTCTGCCAGGCAGAGCCATCGCGGGGATGGTCCGTCACCCAGGTCTGCAAGGGGCTGGCCATGGAGCCAGCCTGGTTGAGCCTGAGCAGGATTTCCGTCTTGAGCAACAGCTCTGGCCTGCGCGGTGCGACCCGCTCCACCACGTCAATCGTGGCCAAACTCGGCCCGGCCTCGCGCGGCCCGGCCAGATTGCCGCTGGCCGTGACCCTGGGCGCCGCCTGGGGCGCATTGCCGGACTGCAGCGGCAAGGCCGCCAAGGCCGCCTGCGGGTTGTCGGCCTTGAATTCGAGTTCGGCATTCAGCCATCTGGCCTGAATATTCGCTGGCGCATTGCCCACCGTCGCCGCCAGCAGCCGCTGCACCATCTCACGCGCCAACGGCCAGTCGCGCAGATACATGGCGCTGAGAGTGGCTGCATAGAGCTGAGCGACCTGCTCGAACTGGCTCAAACTGGAAAAACTGCCGGAACGCGGCAGCCTGGCCCATTGGCGGCGCACCTCGACACCGGGATTGGAAATCACACGGGCGCGGGCCGACATCATCACATGTTCCAGCGTGGGCACGGGGTCGGCCGCGCGCTTGCCCGGCGGAATGCGTGAATCCATGTCCGCGATGCGCTGGGTGGTCAAGGGGTGGCTGCGCAGATAGGGCCAGCTGCCGTTGTCATTGAGCCGACTGGCCTGCTGCAGCTTGCCGAACATGCTCACAAAACCCTGGGGGGCAAAGCCGGCGGGAGACATCAGGCTGTAGCCCATGCGGTCCGCCTCGCTCTCCATGGCGCGCGAGAAATTCAGCTGGTTCTGCATCACGGCCGCCGGCCCGCCCATCATGATGGCCATGGCCGCATCGGGGCTGCGCGTGGCCGCCAGGGCGCCCAGGAGCATGGAAGCCAGCATCAGCGGCGTCTGCTTGCCTTGCTGCGCCATCATGCGGGCAATGTGGCGCTGGGTGATGTGGCTGGTTTCATGGGCAATGACCGAGGCCAGCTCATCGCCGCTGCTGACCACGCCGATCAGGCCCAGATAGACGCCCATATAGCCGCCGGGCAGCGCAAACGCGTTGACCTGGCGATCCTTGCCCAGGAGCAGCGTCCAGGCAAAGCGCTCCTCCAGCTCGGGCGACAGCTCGCCATTCTTGCGCGCCGCATCCTGCAGATGCAGCCAGATGCCTTCCACATACTCCTGCAGCACCGGGTCGTCCAGATAGTCCGGGTCGCGGTAGAGTTCCTTGACGATGGAATCGCCCAGGCGCCGCTCCTCACCCGTGGTCAGCGACGATGCACCGTCGCCCAGGGTCGGCAAGCCCGCCGCCTGCGCAGAGCAAGCCAATGGGGATACGGCCTGAATAGCTATCAAAACAGAAGCTGTCAGCGCTTTTAGAATATGAACAGTACGCAGTTTTGGCATCAAAAATGGCATGGCAATCACAGCATTGCCGACATACGGATCTTCCATATGCCGACCATTCAACACCCCACTATGATGCCTTGATTGATGGATGCGGCGAGATGCCCGCCTGTGATGCCCAGGTATAGCCGCCCTCCACCACCCACTCAACCTTGATTGAGCCGCAGAGCCGAACCCATCTGCCGCCGGAAAGACCCGCCATGTCCTCTCTTACCCACTTCGACGCCCAAGGCCAGGCCCATATGGTGGACGTCGGTGCCAAGCCCAGCACCCACCGCATTGCCGTGGCCGAAGGCCGCATCACCATGAAACCCGAGACCCTGGCCATTGTGCAGGCCGGCACGGCCAAAAAAGGCGACGTGCTGGGCGTGGCCCGCATCGCCGCCATCATGGCCGCAAAAAAAACCAGCGACCTCATCCCGCTGTGCCACCCCCTGGCCCTGACCCGCGTCGCCGTGGAGTTTGAGCTGGAGCCGGAATCCAATTCCATTCTCTGCACCGCCACCGTTGAGCTAAAAGGCCAGACCGGAGTGGAAATGGAAGCCCTGACCGCCGTACAGGTCGGATTGCTGACGATCTACGATATGTGCAAGGCGGTGGATAAGGGGATGGTGATGGAGGGAGTTAGGGTGCTGGAGAAGCGAGGGGGGAAGTCGGGGAACTGGTCGCTATAAGGGGCCGCTATGTACCGTAGCTCGTTGATAGCTCTCAATATTTGAAAGATAAGGGTTTGAGGCCAATTTTGCTTGAAATGCCTGCTTGAGCGCTATGTTTGTTCGATGGAGGGAGGTCGGGTTTCGTCCCGCCATGCCGAACTAATTTCTGGTGTATTGACCCAGCAGAGCCTGCACAGGTCAGGCCGCTAATGCACATGCCTCAGCGGGAGTTCTCATGTTCAGCGCCTGGTGCGGGCGCCGATGGTTGTAGAAGTGGCTCCAGTCTCCCATCAGGCGACTGGCATGCTGCAGCCATTCGAACCGGAGCCGATGCACGCATTGCTCCTTGAGCATACGAATCACCCGCTCGACCAAGCCATTCTGCTCGGGGCTGTGCGGCGTGATGAGTTCCTGACGCAGGCCATAGCCTCTGACCAGGGCCGTGAAGCTGCGGCTGGTGAAGACCAGCCCATTGTCCGAGCGCAGTAGGAACGGCGCTGGCACACGCCCGAGTGTCCCGAACTGTGCAATCAGCGCCTGCTCCAGTGCTGACTCCGCCGTCTTGGATCTCCCGCTGCGCGACAGGTGCCAGTCCAGCAGTTCCCGGCTGTGGCAATCGATCACCGGGCCATCGTGGTCCAGCCATCACCTCCGACCCAGACCCGGCACATGTCGGTGGCCCAGCGTTCATTCGGCGTCTTGGCCACCGAGGGCATTGATTGGATCCTGGGCCTGGAGCCTACCGGGCGCTTTTGCACCTGCCAGCCTTTTATCTGGAAGATGCGCTGCATCGTGTTCTTGTTGAACCCCAGCAGATGCGCCACCGTTCGATAGCCGAAGGATGAGTTCTCCTCGATCATGGCCTTGATCAGTGCCTCCAATCGATCCTGCAACTTAGCGCAGTCTTGACTGGGCGGTAGTACACGGTGCGCCTGGGCACATCAAACCAGCGACACAGCTTGGAGATCGAGACGGTAATGCCATCGGCCTGCAGTCCCTGGCGGATCGTCTCGATAACTTCTCGTCCTTGCGCAGCAGGGACTGCAATTTTTTCTTGCGCGCAGCTCCAGCATCGCTTCGCCGTAGGCCTCCTGGAGTTCCTTCAGCTGGCGCTCATACTGCTCGCGCAAGTCCTGCGGGTTGGCTCAGGGCATTCTCCACCCCTTTACGGCCGTCCTTCACCCAGCTCTCGATCTCCGAGGGCGCTAAGACTGGCTAACATCACTTCGTCATAGCCCCTCGCAGAGCAGTTATGCTTGCGGCCCTCATGGCAAGACGACCCGTTAGCAAAGAACTGTGGCGACAGCTACAACCCCTGATCCCAGCCTTCGTGCCTTCTGCCAAGGGCGGTGCGCGCAAGCTCGCGGTCAGCGACGAAGCCGCCCTCAACGGCATCCTGTTCGTGCTGCAAACAGGCATTCCATGGGAGGACCTTCCCCAATCTCTTGGGTACGGCAGCGGCATGACTTGCTGGCGGCGCCTGCGAGACTGGAATGCCGCTGGTATCTGGAAGCAGTTGCACCAGGCCATGCTGATGCGCTTGCGTGAACACGACCAGATCGATTGGAGCCGGGCCAGCATCGATAGCTCCTCGGTACCAAGCCCCCGGGGGGCCAGGAAACGGGCCCCAACCCCACGGACAGAGGCAAGCTCGGCTCCAAACGACACATCGTCGTAGATGCCAGAGGCATCCCGCTGGTGATCTTGGTCAGCGGCGCGAACCGGCACGACTCTAAGATGTTCGAGAGGTGCGTGGACGCGATTCCTGCGATTGCAGGCTTGTCAGGGCGTCCCCGTAAAAGACCAGCCAAGCTGCACGCCGACAAAGGCTACGACTTCAAGCGATGCCGAACCCACCTGAGGCAGCGGGGCATCATCGGCCGGATTGCCAGACGAGGCGTTGATAGCAGCCAGCGGCTAGGCAAGCACCGCTGGGTGGTGGAGAGGACGCACAGCTGGTTTGCAGGCTTTGGCAAGCTGCGATCATCTGCGCACGCTTCGTGGATAGGTGGTGTTAGCCCGTCTAAAACTGGATAACGCATTTTATCTATGCAATCTCCTTAGCGCAAGAATTTATAAGAATAACAATAAAAATTAATGTGAACTATTCGATACCTTCATTGATTAAATTTTAAATTATTATAATAATTTGAATATTCTTTTGGAAGAAATATTCTTCCCCTCTTTCTCCATAACTCAAACATCTCATAATTATTTTTTTCTTTATAAAATTTTGTTATAAAATATATATATTTAGGGACAATATAATACGATGAGAAATTTTCCATCCTTTTAATTACGTCCTCATTTATATCAGCATCTTCCCTAAAAGCCATTAATTCAATATGCTCTTTAATTAAGTCTGCATACATGATGTATCTCGGCTCCTGATTTTTTGATTTATATATTCTATTGGCGTATAACTTTTGTTCTAAAAGAGAAACCTCCAATGTCTTCATCTCATAAAAAGCCTGAAGAGAAAAAGACCAAAAAATCAGTGTCAGAATTCGAATCAAATTCGGATTGATATAGAATACTTTATTTTTTTTTGACAACCCAATAATAATTGCAAAAATAGAAAGGAAGTTCTGATAATAAAGCGGATATTCAAAAATGGCGTGTATAAGAACCGGAAATGATGCAATATACAAGAAATTTCTATCTTTGAATGAAAAATTCTCTTTGACAAATATAAAAATAAAAATAAAAATCGCCACCGACAGAATAATTCCAATAGGAATACCAAACCATATAAATAAATCAATAAATAAATTATGCGATTGAGTGACGAACGTATTTTCCAAATATGGGAATGTGTCCAAGTTATAAAAACTAGCCAATCCAAATCTATTGAATCCGTAGCCTGTACTCAAATTTTTTCCCACTTGGCTTAATGCCATCCTCCATATTTCAAAGCGCCCATTTGAAAAATTTGATGAAATTAGTGATCTTTCCTCCAAAGAAAACAAAAAAGGAATAGAAAATTTTGAAAAAAAGATAATTATCAAAGCAGATGGAAGCGCTACACTAATAGGATTAGCTCTAAATTTTTCTTGTCCTAATAAAAATATGGACACCAGAAACAATGAGAGCATGGCCACTCGAGAGGCCGTCAGATACACCCCAAGAGAAAATATAAAAATCAATAACGAAAGTATTTTTCCATTAATTTTTTTTTGAGAAAAATTCACCAATGAAACTATAATAGAAACAACATACAAAGTTCCGAGTAAATTAGGCTGCCCTATATTCGCATACGCTCTATTATCATTTTCATCCAAGTAATTTATGATCAACTGATAATCAACCCACCATCCAGTTATTTGATAAATCTGGAGCAAAAAAGACACAAGAGAAATAAATATCAGAGATACAGAAAAAATATAATATAAGCTATCATCTTCATTATTAATACAATATATACTTAAAAAAATAGCAGCCAATAAATAAAGCAACCCATAAAAATTAAATGCAAAGAAATAATTTCTTTCAAGGAAAAGATCAAAAACAATAGCTATACAGAAGAAAAATAAAATTATTGAAAAATGATTTATCGCTATCCTTTTATAGAAGATAAGTGCAATTGAGGAAATAATTGCCACGCATATCGCAGAGGCAGACTGATGAAATTCAGGCCAAAAAGAGTATTTACCGGGCAATAAAAAAGCACCCAATAAAAAAATAACAAAAAAAGTTTTTATTGCAACCTGTAAATATTTCATAAACAAAAAAAGAGTGCTTACGCACTCTTTTATGGGCTAGTGTTTATTAGCGGCAAGCAGCTGGAAGATGCTTCGTCACAATCGTAGTCTGTGTAGTGTCGTTACACTTCCAATCCAAAGACCCATTGTTAACAACTGGAACAAGTCCCAATTTTTTAGATTCCAGGCCTTTGGCTACCCCTGTAGATTGCATTGTCGCTGTAATAATACCACTGGTACCGACATCAACTTGAGCGACATACTTACCTTTAATATCGGTGTTTGTTGCTATTCCAGCAGATGCATTTGAGGTTGGCATCACGCCATTATTTGAATAATATTCGGAAACAGCAGCTTTCTGACCACTAGCCAAGCTAAATGCTTCCGACACCTGTGCACGGGCCGTGTAATCCTGATAAGCAGGCAGAGCCACAGCAGCCAGAATACCGATGATCGCGACAACGATCATCAGTTCGATCAGGGTGAAACCCTTTTGAATGGAACGCTTCATTTCAAACTCCCTAGTTGGATGAGACCTAAGGTATCAAGCAAGCTGCATGCCAACAATTTGACAGAGGCAGAGCCTGCAACAGACGACACGTTTGGCAACACGAACGCGAGTTTGAGTAACAATTTTGGCGATCCAATCGCAAGCGGTGACAAATTTGTCAGACGCCTAACACCCGTCAAGCCGGTCTGTCACTCCACGACAAAGCGCATGGTGCTGCCCGCCAGGTCCACCGTGTCACCATTGAGCAGCGGCACAGACAGAGGGCCCACGACCTGACCATTGAGCTTGAGGTCTTCGCTTGCGCCCTCCAGTTGGGTGAGCACAAAGCCATGAGGTTTTTGGGTGATGGAGGCGATGGCTACACCAGGCTTGCCCAGAGTGGTGACGACCTTGAAAAGAGGTATTTCCCTGCCGGCCAGGCTGCCGGTGAGCATGCGGATCACGGCGTGGCGCTCAGGCAGCGCGGCGAGCGAGCCCTGGATGGTGGAGCTGAAGCTGGAGATTTCACCAAACCCGGAGGGGCTGGCAAGCTTGGCGTAGCCGCTGTCTGCCTCTTCGGAAATATGCGCCAACGCCTTTTTGCTGCTCTGGGCAGACGACGGGGCACTCGAATCGGCAATCACGGCATCGAGAAAGCGGATCTTATAGCGGCCAATGTCCAGCAGGTCGCCGTTGAGTAGGCCCTGCTTCTGGATGGCACGACCGTTGACATAGGTGCCGTTGGTGCTGCGCAGGTCTTCAATGCTGACCTTGCCGCCAGAGATGGTGAGCACGGCATGCTCGCCGCTGACCGCCAGATTCTCGATCACGATGTCGTTGTAAGGACGACGACCCAAAGTCGTGCGCTCCTTGGTGAGCTGTACTTCCTTGATGACTGCGCCGTCGATTGAGATGACCAAAGTCGGCATGCTCGAAGCTCCTGAGGAAACGCCAAGTCCTGCTTGGCTGCACTGGCTAGGACCACTCCCACTTGAGTGTGTGATTCAGCGCTCGATCATCAATCGTAACTGGATGAAACGCGCTCGCATGCAGCATCTTATTTCACTAATTCGATGAAGCCAGCTAACCGATTGAAATTTTCAACCTGGCTGCCATTCACCTGCAACATCTTGGGAAGCACTTCGGCAATCTATCGAGTCGCCACATAAAAAAACCCACGCTGATTGGAGCGCGGGCTTTTTGCAAATCTTTGCAAAGTGGCGGCAGCCACCTGTCCGTGATTTAGAACGGGATGTCGTCATCCATGTCGTCAAACCCCGAAGCTGCGCGCTGGGGAGGAGGAGCCATGGGTGCAGGAGCAGAACGCTGCTGCATGGGTGCCGGTGCGGGGCGCTGCTGCATCGGAGCGGGAGCCTGACGGCGGGGTGCTTCGTAGCTGCTTTCGCCATAGCCATCATCGCTGCCATAGCCGCCTTGCTGCTGGCCACCACCCTGGCGGCTGCCCAGCATCTGCATGGCGTCAGCACGGATTTCGGTGGCGTAGCGTTCCTGGCCGGAGGCCTGGTCGGTCCACTTGCGGGTGCGCAGGCTGCCTTCCACATAGACCTGGCTGCCCTTGCGCAGGTACTGACCCACGATTTCGGCCAGTTTGCCGTTGAAGACCACGCGGTGCCATTCGGTGGCTTCGCGGTTCTCGCCGGTGTTCTTGTCGCGCCAGCGGTCTGTGGTGGCGATGGTCACATTGGCCACCTGATCGCCGCTGGGGAAGGTGCGCATTTCAGGGTCACGACCCAGATTGCCGACGATGATGACTTTGTTGACGGATGCCATAGAGATACCTTTTCAAAAAGTGGCCCGGGTAGTCAAGAAAGGTCCCGAACCAATGAGCCTCGTATTCTGCCCCAAGCCAGCCATGAAGAGCACGGGATTGCCCTATATCCCATCACGGCGATACATGGTGCCCCAGCAGGAAAGGGGCCACTGCACACGAACAGCCGAGCAAGGGCAGCCCCGCTGCGAGGGCTGCATCCCCCTCCGCGAGCAGAGAGGGGGAAGGCGGGGCCGCCTAGGCGCACAGCGCCTCAGAGGGTGTTGGTCTAAGTCAGTGGCGCCCCACAGGGCGCAGCGGCCAGGTCACGACCAGCCACAGGGCAACCAGCACAGCCGTCATGATGAACAAGCCCGGCACGCCCGCAAATTTGGCGACTGCACCACCGACAGCGCCGCCGGCAAACAGCCCCAGTGACTGCAGCGTGTTATAGGCCCCCAAGGCCGCACCGCGCAGCGGCGCCGGCGCCATGCGCGAGACCAGACTTGGCTGGGTGGCCTCAAGAGCATTGAAGCCGCAGAAAAACAGAAACATCAGCAGCGCCATGCACCAGACCGTAGGAATAGTGCCGCTGGCGGCCAACATGCCCAGACCGATCTGCACGACCAGTACCAGACCGATGGCCCCCAGCAAGGCTGTGCGCAGCCTGCCCTTGCGCTCCATGGAGAACAGCAGGCCCATGGCCACAAAGGACAGCAGCACGGCCGGCAGATAGATATGCCAGTGCTGCTCCTTGGCCAGACCGGCCTGCACCAGCATGGCCGGCACGGCCACCCACATGGACATCTGCACGGTATGCAGAATGAAGACGCCAAAATTCAGGCGCAGCAGATCGGACTGGCCCAGCAGCTCGCTGAACCGGCCCTTGGGCGCATCGGCATGCTGCCTGGGCTCGGGCGGCACCACCCACAGCACCACGGCAATGCCGGCCAGCGCCAGCGCGCAGGTCAGGCCGAAGATGCCGGACAGCCCGATCCAGGCGTTGAGCAGCGGCGCCAGCACCAGCGCCAGCGCAAACATCAGCCCAATGCTGCCGCCCACCAGGGCCATGGCCTTGGTACGCACGCCATCGCGCGTCAGATCGGCCAGCAAGGCCGTGACCGCGGCAGACACGGCGCCTGCGCCCTGAATGGCACGTCCGGCCATCAGACCGGTCAGCGAATCGGCCATGGCCGCAATCAGGCTGCCCGCCGCAAACACCAGCAGGCCGGCGACGATGACACGCTTGCGGCCGATACGGTCGGAAGCCAGGCCGATGGGCAGCTGGAACAGGGCCTGGGTCAGGCCATACAGACCCATGGCCAGGCCGATCATGGCCGGGTCGTCACCGCCCGGGTATTTGCGTGCCTCCAGCATGAAGACGGGCAGCACCAGGAACAGGCCCAGCATGCGCAGCGCAAAGATCAGCGCCAGGGCGCCGCTGGAGCGGCGTTCCTGGGAGGTCATGGTGGTGGAGGATTTGTCCGTGCCCTGCGTGCCCGCGCTGGGGGAGGTAATGATTTTTTTCACGCTCAGATTTTGCCAAGAGTCAAAGTCTTATGCCCAGGTTAACTAAATCACTGCCGGGCAAAAGAGAGGAAATAAAACCGTAGATTGTCCGTGAACCTGGATCATCTAGTCACGCACAAGCCCGTCTGACTATCATGGAGAGTTTTCCCCGTCTGGAGCGCCCGTGTCCCTGAAGCCTGATTCGCCCTCTGAAGTCCACGATGACAGCCTCTATCTGGGCCGTTCTCTGGCGCAGACACGCATCGCCATTCGCGGTGCACGCACGCACAACCTCAAGAACATCGACCTGGACATTCCCCGCAACCAGCTGGTGGTGATCACCGGCCTTTCGGGCTCGGGCAAGTCCAGCCTGGCCTTCGATACCTTGTACGCCGAAGGCCAGCGTCGTTATGTGGAGAGCCTCTCGGCCTATGCACGCCAGTTTCTGGGCCGCCTGGACAAACCCGACGTTGATCTGATCGAGGGCCTGTCGCCTGCCATTTCCATCGAGCAAAAGGCCACCAGCCACAACCCGCGCTCCACCGTGGGCACAGTGACCGAGATCAACGACTATCTGCGCCTGCTCTACGCCCGTGCCGGTACACCGTTCTGCCCCGACCACAATCTGCCGCTGCAGGCCCAGACCATCAGCCAGATGGTGGACAGCGTGCTGCAGCTGCCCGAAGACACCAAGCTGATGATCCTCGGCCCCCTGGCGCGCGAGAAAAAGGGCGAGTTCGCCGAGCTTTTCGTGCAGCTGCAGGCCCAGGGCTATGTGCGCTTTCGCGTCGACGGGCAGATCTATGACGCCCAGTCCCTGCCCAAGCTGGAGAAGAACGAGCGCCACAACATCGACGTGGTGATAGACCGCGTCAAGGTGCGCGAAGATATCAAGCAGCGCCTGGCAGAAAGCTTCGAGGCAGCCTTGCGCGCCGGCGGTGCCGATGCCGGCGGCCGCGTCATCGCGCTGGAGATGGACGGCGGCAAGGAGCATCTGTTCAGCGCCAAGTTCGCCTGCCCGCTCTGCGACTACTCCCTGCCCGAGCTGGAGCCGCGCCTGTTTTCCTTCAACTCGCCCATGGGAGCCTGCCAGGCCTGCGACGGCCTGGGCAACAGCGAAGCCTTCGACCCCGACCGCGTCGTGCCCTTCCCGTCGCTGAGTCTGGCCAGCGGCGCCATCAAGGGCTGGGACAAGCGCAACAACTACTACTTCTCCATGCTGGAGAGCGTGGCCAAACACTATGGCGTGAGCACCGAGACGGCATTCGAGGAACTGCCCGAGAAAGTACGCAACGTGATTCTCTTTGGCTCGGGCGACGAGTCCATGGAATTCAACTATGTTTTCGAGAGCGGCGAACGCAAGGGCGAAGCCTTCATCAAGTCGCACCCGTTCGAGGGCATCATCCCCAACATTCAGCGCCGCTTTCGCGAGACCGAATCCCAGGTGGTACGCGACGACCTGGCCAAGCTGCGCAGCGTTCGCAAATGCCCCGAATGTGAAGGCACGCGCCTGCGCCGAGAAGCACGCTTTGTACGCGTGGGCGATGGCGAGCAGGCCCGCTCCATCTATGAAGTCAGCCATGCCACGCTGGCCGATGCACTGGGCTGGTTCAAGCAGCTGAGCATGGCCGGAGCCAAGGCCGAGATTGCGGACAAGATCGTGCGCGAGATCGCCTCGCGCCTGCTCTTCCTCAACGATGTAGGCCTGTCCTACCTGAGCCTGGACCGCAGCGCCGACACGCTCTCGGGTGGCGAAGCCCAGCGCATTCGCCTGGCGTCCCAGATCGGCTCGGGCCTGACGGGCGTGATGTATGTGCTGGACGAGCCCTCCATCGGGCTGCACCAGCGCGACAACGACAAGCTGATTGCGACACTCGAGCATCTGCGCGATATCGGCAACAGCGTGATCGTGGTCGAGCATGACGAAGACATGATGCGCGCAGCCGACCAGATCATCGACATGGGCCCGGGCGCCGGCGTGCATGGCGGTCGCATCATGGCCCAGGGCAGCTACGAAGACATCAAGGCCAGCCCCGATTCGCCCACAGGCCGCTACCTGAGCGGCGTGCAAAGCATCCCCGTGCCCAGGCAGCGCACCGCCTGGCTGCCCGTGCTGCGCAAGGAAAGTGAAGCCGAGGCCGCCCAGAGCACATCGCGCTTTCCCGTTACTGCCGCCAAGAAGCGGGAATCTGCGAGCAAGGCGCGCACCGACCTTCAGGCGCTGACCGTGCAAGGCGCGCGCGGCCACAACCTCAGGAATGTGACGGTGGACTTCCCCGTCGGCCTGTTCACCTGCGTGACCGGCGTCTCCGGCTCGGGCAAGTCCACCCTGGTCAACGACACGCTGTATGCCGAAGCGGCACGCCAGATACACCGCGCAGGCACCGAGCCGGCGGCGCATGACGATATCGCTGGCATCGACTATTTCGACAAGGTCATCAACGTCGACCAGTCACCCATCGGCCGCACGCCGCGCAGCAACCCGGCAACCTATACCGGCCTGTTCACGCCGATCCGCGAGCTGATGGCAGAAACCAATACCGCCAAGGAGCGCGGCTACGGCCCCGGGCGTTTCTCGTTCAACGTCTCGGGCGGCCGTTGCGAAGCCTGCCAGGGCGACGGCGTGGTCAAGGTGGAAATGCATTTTCTACCCGATGTCTACGTGCCCTGCGACCTCTGCCACGGCCAGCGCTACAACCGCGAGACGCTGGAAGTGCAGTGGAAGGGCAGGAACATCTCGCAGATTCTGGAGATGACGGTCGAAGACGCTCATGCCTTCTTCAAGGACGTGCCCAGCATTGCGCGCAAGCTGCAGACCCTGCTGGACGTGGGCCTGTCCTATATCCGCCTGGGCCAGAGCGCGACCACGCTGTCGGGCGGCGAGGCCCAGCGCGTCAAACTCGCGCAGGAACTGTCCAAGCGCGACACCGGCCGCACGCTCTACATCCTCGACGAACCCACCACGGGCCTGCACTTTGCCGACATCGCCCTGCTTCTGAAAGTGCTGCATCAGCTGCGCGATGCGGGCAACACCATCGTCGTGATCGAGCACAACCTCGACGTCATCAAGACCGCCGACTGGCTGATCGACATGGGCCCCGAGGGCGGCTCGGGCGGTGGCCAGGTCGTGGCCCAGGGCACACCCGAAGACATCGCAGCCAACCCGGCCAGCGTGACGGGCCGCTACCTCAAGCCCTATCTGGACAAGGCTCCCGCAAAATCCAGAGCCAAATCGACCACAAGCCAGGACTGACCAAACGCAGCCAGCCATGCAGGACCATGACCGGCGACACAGAGGAGAGAAGCAATGCAGAAAGATGTCTGGGATTTCGTCATCGTGGGCGCGGGCATGGCCGGAGCCTCCGCCGCCTGGCAATTGGCGCAGTCGGGTGGCGAAACTCCGCCTTCCGTCCTGGTGCTGGAGCGCGAATCCCAGCCCGGCTATCACACCACCGGCCGCTCGGCCGCACTGTTTGAAGAGCATTACGGTCCTGCCCAGGTACAGGCCCTGACCCGCGCCAGCCGCGCCTTCTACGATGCGCCGCCGGCCGGATTTGCCGAAGCCCCCATCCTCACGCCGCGCGGCGTGCTCTATGTGGGCACGGCCGATCAGCGGGATCTGGTGGATGCCGCCTACTCCGAGGCCCAGATTCACTCCCCGGATGCCCAGCGCCTGAGCGCCGCACAGCTCAAGGCGCTGGTTCCCGTGCTCGACACCGAGGTGCTGGTGGACGGCTTTCTCGATACTGGTGCGCGCGACATCGACGTGCACGGTCTGCACCAGGGCTATATCCGCGGCCTGCGCCAGCGCGGCGGCGACCTGTGGTGCAACGCCGAGGTCCAGGCCATCACCCGGGTCAACGACTGCTGGCATATCGCCCTGCCCCAGGGACTGAGCCTTCGTGCCAAGGTCATCGTCAACGCCGCCGGGGCCTGGGTGGATGTCGTGGCCGCCATGGTGGGCGCGGCTCCCATCGGCATCACGCCCAAGCGCCGCAGTGCCTTCACCTTCCCTGTCCCCGAAGGCTTGGACGCCACGCACTGGCCCGCCATCATCAGCGCCGATGAAAACTGGTACATCAAGCCCGACGCCGGCCAGCTGCTGGGCTCGCCGGCCAATGCAGACCCCGTGGCACCGCACGACGTGGTGCCCGAAGAGTTAGACATTGCCACCGGCATCTATCACATAGAGGAAGCCACCACGCTGGAAATCCGCCGCCCCTCGCATACCTGGGCCGGTCTGCGCAGCTTTGTCGCCGATGGCGAGCTGGTGATCGGCTGGGATGCCTCACCCACGCCCGTGCCGGGCTTTTTCTGGGTCGCCGCCCAAGGCGGCTATGGCATCCAGAGCGCCGCTGGCTACAGCCTGCTGGCGCGCAATCTGCTGCTTGGGGAAACGCTGGATGCGGCGCTGGCCGCGCAGCAGGTGAATGTGGGGGCGGTGTCGCCTGCGCGTTGTCAGCTGGCGCCCCAGAATTGAGAGCTGGTTGCGCTTTTTAGGACTGCGCTTGATGCCGATTTGATTCAATTATTACGGCTTGCTTGATTGGCACTCAGAGGGCGGGGCTCGACCCGCCAGCCGACCTACTTTCTGGCGTGCCAGAAAGTAGGCACAGAGCCGGCCCCTACTGCCCACGTCCCTCCGCTACGCTGCGGGCAACCTGCGTGGGCACAAGGGGCAATACCGGATAGCTTCTTTGAGAATTGATAGCTGCTACCGCAATCTAGATAAGCGTCGGAAGCCAATTTCTTCACATTGCCTTGAGTTCACCCGCCGAGGCGAAACCCGGCCCCTGCCAACAAATCAAGCACGACACCGAAAAAACGCAAAAACAAAAACGGCCTGCGCCCCAAAGACACAAGCCGTTTCCCAACCGAGGCGACCTCAGGCCGCCGCCAGTCAAAGTCAGATCAGTTCTCGATATGCGCGAACTGAACAATCTTTGCGTACTTGGCAATCTCGGTGTTGATGTACTTGCCGGCATCCACCTTGGGATCGGCCACCACATTGCCGGTCTCTTCCATCTTCTTGCGAAACTCGGGCGAAGCCATGGTTTCTTCCAGCGCCTTCTTTAGCTTGGCGGCGATGGGAGCGGGCAGGCCCTTGGGGGCCATCAGTGCAAACCAGCTGTTGATGTCCACGTTCTTGAACTGGGGCAGTTCGGACAGGGCAGGAATATCGGGGGTGATGGCCGAGCGCTTGGCTTCGGTCGTACCCAGGGCCACGACCTTGCCGGCCTTGATATGGGGCAGGCCCGAGGACAGCACGAACACGCCGAACTCGATGTTGTTGCCCACCAAGTCGGTGGTCAGCGGAGCCACGCCCTTGTACGGAACATGGGTCATCTGCAGCTTGCCCTGCTCCTTGACCAGCTCGCCAGCCAGGTGCAGCGCCGTACCCACGCCGGAGCTGCCGTAGCTGAACTTGTCGGGGTTCTTGGACACCAGGCTCACGAACTCGGCCGCGTTCTTCACGCCGGCCTTATGCGATGCGACCAGCACCATGGGCTGGGACCCCACCAGACCGATGGGAGTGAAGTCGCCGATGTTGTACTTCACGGCCTTGTTGATGAGCCTGGCGATGGCCAGCTCATTGTTGGCGCCCACCATGATGGTGTAACCGTCGGCAGGGGCCTTGGCCACCTTCTGCGCACCGATGGCGCCACCAGCACCGCCCAGGTTTTCCACCACCACGGGCTGGCCCAGGTGCTTGGCCAGGCCGTCGGCCACCAGACGACCGACCAGGTCGGTGCTGCCGCCGGCCGGGTAGCCCACAACCATGGTGATGGCCTTGCTGGGATAGTTGTCGGCGGCGATGGCAGGCACTGCCACGGCAGCGCCCAGCAGCAGGCCCGCGGCGATGGCGGTACGGCGGAGGATGTTTGTGTTCTGCATGAAACTATTCCGAATCTGTATGAGGCAATTGTCCGAATACGGAGAAAACCTTTCGGTGCCGATCTGGCACATTTCCGTGCCATTTCAGCACATCAATGCGTTTTTGAGCAAATCGAGAGAGAGCAATGTCGCCAGGAGTCCGATACCCACTGTTGTTTTTCCAGCTTCAAGTCTGGCCGCAGGCAAAAAAGGAGTGACTGCTCATTTACTGGCCAGTGATATCGGTCCAGAACTGCTCCGCAGCGGTGCTCAAACGGCGTTTGGGCCGATAAAGCCGCACATCGAAATGCACGTCCAGGCTGCCGTCCCCGGCCAGCGCCAGACGACCGTCCTGGCAGTCGCGCTGCACCATGGACCAGGGCATCCATGCCACGCCCAGCCCCTTGAGCACGTACTCGTAATTGGCATCCGCCGAATCGCATTCGATGCAGCGGCGCAGACGCGGCCACAGCGGATGGCTGGCCAGGTGGTCTTCAGCCAGTCGCCCCAGCGCCATGCTGTGCGAGAAGGCCAGATAAGGCACAGGACTGGCACCGGGCAGCAGAGCCTGCGCCAGTGCAAACAAGGGCTTGCCTTCGGCATCGGCACGCGCCACGGGCACCAGTTTGTCGCTCATCACCGTCAGATAGCTGAACTGACGGCCATCCAGCCGCACGGCAATGGCCGCATGGTGATAGAGCAGGGCAAAACTGACCTCGCCGCGCTGCAGCATGTGCACGGTTTCGTCGAGTGTGCGGGTAACGATGCGCATCTGCGCTGTCTGCAGCACGCTGCCGTAGCGTGCCAGCCAGTCGGCCACGATGGTGCGCGCCAGGGTACGCCCCGTGGCCAGCGTGATCACATGGGCCTGCCGGCCGGCCACGGCCTGCAACTCGTCATGCGACTGGGCCAGTGTGCGCACCATCTGCTCGGCGGTGTCGCGAAAGGCTTCGCCGGCCGGGGTGAGACGAACCGGCCCGCCACCTGCTTCGATCAGCGGCGTTCCAGCCCATTCCTCCAGCGCACGGATGCGCCGGCCGAAGGCCGGATGGGTGACATGGCGCAGCTCTGCCGCACGGGTGAAGCTGCGCTCCTGAGCCAGAAGCAGGAAGTCTTCCAGCCATTTGCTTTGCATGGCCAGAGCCTACCCTGGCTCAGCTCTGGGCTGCAGCCTGCAGCGTGGCGCGCGTAGCGATGGCGGCTTCGCGTGCAGCCTTGGCAAAGTCATCGCCCTGCCCTGCGTACAGAATGGCGCGCGAGGAGTTGATGATGATGGGTCCGCCGCCGATGCGGGCCGCCTTGACGGTTGCCACGGCATCGCCCCCCTGTGCACCCACGCCGGGAATCAGCAGCGGCAAGGTGGGGGCCACGGCACGCACGCGCTCGATCTCGTTGGGACGGGTCGCACCCACCACCAGGCCCAGCTGGCCGTTGGTGTTCCAGGGGCCCTGGGCCAGCTTGGCCACATGCTCGAACATATGGGGGTTGCCAGGCACATCGGCCAGGACCTGGGCCTGCAGATCGTCACCGCCGGGGTTGGAGGTACGGCACAGCAAAAAAGCTCCCTTGCCCTCGTACTTGAGATAGGGCGTGATGGAATCGAACCCCATGAAGGGCGAGAGCGTCACGGCGTCGGCACCATAGCGCTCGAAGGCTTCCTTGGCGTATTGCTCGGCAGTGGAGCCGATATCGCCACGCTTGGCATCCAGAATCACGGGCACATGGGGTGCCACGCGGCGCATGTGCTCCATCAGCTTTTCGAGCTGGTCCTCGGCGCGGTGGGCTGCAAAGTAGGCGATCTGGGGCTTGAAGCTGTTGACCAGATCATGGGTGGCATCGACGATGGCTGCGCAGAAGTCGTAGATCTTGGACGCATCGCCCTGCATGGCGCCAGGAAAACGGCTGGGTTCAGGGTCCAGACCCACGCACAGCATGGAGTCATTGCGCGTGGACGCGTCGCGCAGCATGTCGATAAAAGTCATAAAGCGTGATTTTAATTGTTCGCCCCTTCCAAGCCTTGCCACAGGTTTTGCAGCAAGGCGTCAAACCAGGCACACACCAGCAGAGAGACAGCGAGCAAGGGCCTGGGCGGCCCCGCCGCCCGCAGCGAGGCTGTCGCCCCCCTCCCATAGCGCGCAGCGCGTAGAGAGAGGGGGAAGGCGCGAAGCGCCACAGGGGGAGAAAGTCATTCCGGGGGAGATAATCCACCCCCATGCCTTCGTTCACGCCCAAACAGCTCGTTCTTCTCGTCTTGCTCACCATCGTCTGGGGCCTGAACTGGCCGGTGATGAAACTCGGCGTGCAGCATTTCCCGCCCCTGAGCTTTCGCATGGTCAGCATGTGGATAGGCCTGCCCATTCTGGCCCTCTTTGTCGTCGGCAGGGGCTTGCCGCTGACCATACCGCGCAGCTACTGGGGCCAGTTGGCCAAGCTCACGCTGTTCAATATGGTGCTCTGGCACTGCCTGATCATCATCGCCATCCCCACACTGTCCAGCGGGCGTGCGGCGATTCTGGGCTACACCATGCCCATCTTCTCGGCCGTGTTCGGCAGCCTGTTCTTCAAGGACCGGCTGGGCGCGCGCGCCTGGGCAGGCGTGGGAGCGGCCTTCGCCGGCGTGCTGCTGCTGCTGTGGCATGAGGTTGGCGCTCTGGGCAGCAAGCCCCTGGGCGTGATGCTGATGCTGATCGCCGCCGCCGGCTGGGCCTGGGGCACGCAGCTGCTGCGCCGCACCGAGGCGCCGGTGCCGCTGATGACGCTGTCGCTGTGGATGGTGGCCATCACCACCGTGGTGCTGACTCTGCTGGCCTTTGTTTTCGAGCGCCAGCAATGGCATGTGCCCGACCAGAGCGCTCTGGCTGCGATCGCTTTCAATGGTGTGCTAGTGCTGGGCTTTGCCCAGGCCGTGTGGTTCTATCTGGCTCGCAGCCTGCCGCCCGTGGCCTCCACGCTGAGCGTGATGATGATTCCGGTGCTGGGCGTTTTTGTGGGCGCCTGGTGGCTGGGCGAGGTCTTGCACTGGCAGGACTGGACTGCTGTCTGCCTGATGGTGGTGGCAATTGCCTCGGTGCTCTGGCCTGCCAAAAACAGCCGTTAATTCGCGGGCAGCTGCGTCTTGCACACGGTGTAGCGTAGCTCCGCCATGCCCGCGCCCATCTGCTGTACGGACTGCAGCTGCAGCACAGGGCTCAGCACGCGGCGCGGAAACAAAGGCTTGCCACGGCCCAGAGTGGCCGAGCCAACCTGCACAATCACCTCATCGAGCAGCCCCGCGTCATGGAACTGACCCGCCAGATCACCGCCGCCCACGATCCAGATGTTCTTGTCACCGGCTGCAGCTCTCATGCTTGCCAGCACGGGCCGCACATCGCCGCTGACAAAGCGCACATCGGCTCCCTCTATCAACGGCAGCTGACGGCTGGAAAACACCCAGGCAGGCTGCGCATAAGGCCAGGCCGCGCCGGTCTCCTTCTTCACCGCATCGGCATTGCGGACCATCCACTCGTAGGTGGATGAGCCCATGGCCAGCGCGCCGACCTGCGCAATAAAGCCCGGATAGCTGGACTGCGTCAGGCTGCCCAACGGAAACAGCCAGTCCAGTGAGTCGTCTTCGGTGGCGAGAAATCCGTCCAGGCTGGAGGCGGTGTAGTACTGGGTTTTCATGATGGGCTGTAGTTTGCCTTGAAGGCGCTGGCCCGGTCGGTTACAGACCTGCTATGGAGAAAAATCTATCTCGATAGCATCCAGCATCCGCCGTTCAGGCGCTACAGCACCGAAAGGCCCCCTACTGTGCAGGCGCCAGGTTCCGCGCCGTGGCCAGCATGGTGGCGCACAGCAGCTCCCGGCCCGCCTTGCGAGAAAACACATCCGCCCTGGCAACCGTCAGCAGCTTGCTGGTCTGGATGACCCGGCCACGGGCCAGCAATGTCTCGCCATCGGCAGGAGCCAGGTATTTGATGCTGCAGTCGATCGTGGCATTGCGCCAGCCGGTCGGCAGCAGTGTCCCTGCGGCCGATACGGCGGCGAAGTCCGCGATGGCAAAGACCGGCGTTGCCTGCAACTGTCCGGGTCTGAAGCTCAGGCTTTCCTGGTATGGCAGGCAGAGATCGACCTCGCCTGGCTCCATGCGCTCAAAGCGCAGCTTCAGCATTTGCGCCACCGGCATGGAAAGCACCAGGGCCTGTACGTCACGGGCGAAATTCTCGTTCTGTGGTGTCATCACTTCCTCCTGCTCCGACCGGATAAACCGGCCTCGTCACTGCCGCGCGCACGAACACGCGGAAATCCTGACTTCGAGGCTGGCTGCGGCTCGCGCTCGCCAAACCATGCGATATGTGAAACCAGGTGCTTGCGCAGTGCGCGCCGCTGGGCAATCTCCGCATCCAGTTCGGCAATGCGCTCCTCAAGCCTGGCAATCATCTGGGCCGCCGTCAGCGTCTTGCGACGATAGGCCGGCAGCACTTCGGCGATCTGCGCCAGGGAGAAGCCACATTGCCGCGACATGGCGATGAATCGCAGCTCGCGGATCACGCTGTCATCGAACTCGCGGTAGCCGGAGGGGCGCCGGGCGGCGGCAATCAGGCCCAGACTCTCATAGTGGCGAATGGCGTGCACGGACACACCCGACAGGCTGGCAAGTTCCGATATCTGCATGGCAACAAGGCTAACAAGCCTGGGGTTACACGAAGGTTGGAGGCCATGTTCACACAGTTTGTCATCCGCGCTGCAGCCAAAAAAACGCACCGTGAAAGCACGGTGCGTTTTTTGGGGAAAGACTTCCGGGGCAATCAGGCCGCGGCGACTTCCTTCTTGGCAGAGCGTGCCTGCATGAGCTTGCCCAGTCCGACCACCAGCACGGCGCCCGCTGCAGCAGCGGCATAGTGCAGCCAGGGGTGAGCCATGGTGTAGCCATGCAGCAGGTTGTCGTTGACGATGGTCTCGCCGCCCACCCAGCCGATCAGCGCCGCGCCCAGCGTGACGATGACGGGGAAGCGTTCCATGAGCTTGATCATCAGCGTGGAGCCGAAAATCACCAGGGGAATGGAGATGGCCAGACCCAGGATCAGCAGCACCATATTGCCCTGGGCGGTAGCGGCCACGGCAATCACGTTGTCCAAGCTCATCACCAAGTCGGCAATCAGGATGGTGCGGATGGCGGTCATCATGGAGCCATGGCCCTTGGATTCGCCCTCGCCGTCTTCGTCGCCAGTCAGCAGCTGATAGCCGATCCACAGCAGCAGGCAGCCGCCCACGACTTGCAGGAAGGAGAGTTCGAGCAGCTTGGCAGCGACCACGGTCAGCACGATACGCAGCACCACGGCGGCGCCGGAGCCGAACATGATGGCTTTCTTTTGCTGTTCAGGGGGGAGGGAGCGCGCGGCCAGCGCGATGACCACGGCGTTGTCGCCGGAGAGGATGATGTTGATCCAGATGATCTTCACCAGGCCGATCCAGAAATCGGCGCTATTGAGCATTTCCATGTTGACTCCACTGTTTTGAATATGAAAGCGCCGCATTGCGCGGCGCTTTCTTTTAAGAGTGGAGGCAGTGTAGGGCGCGAAGCCCACCTTGCCAGTTCGTAATACTGCGTAAATTCAACGCGGTATCACGAACTTTTGCACGGGCTTACTTCTTCAGCAGGCCTTGCAGCAGGCGACCCATCTCGGAAGGGTTGCGGGTGATGGTGAAGCCGCACTCTTCCATGATGGCCAGCTTGGCGTCAGCCGTGTCGGCACCGCCGGAGATCAGGGCACCTGCGTGGCCCATGCGCTTGCCGGGAGGCGCAGTCACGCCGGCGATGAAGCCGACGATAGGCTTCTTCATGTTGGCCTTGCACCACTGGGCAGCTTCGGCTTCATCGGGACCGCCGATTTCACCGATCATGATCACGGCATCGGTGTCGGGATCGTCGTTGAAAGCGCGCATCACGTCGATGTGCTTCAGGCCGTTGATGGGGTCGCCACCGATACCGACGGCGGAGGACTGGCCAATGCCCAGTTCGCTCAGCTGAGCCACGGCTTCGTAAGTCAGCGTACCGGAACGGGACACCACGCCCACGCGGCCCTTCTTGTGGATGTGACCGGGCATGATGCCGATCTTGATTTCGTCAGGCGTGATCAGACCGGGGCAGTTGGGGCCCAGCAGCAGAGTCTTCTTGCCGCCAGCAGCTTCCTTGGCCTTCATCTTGTTGCGCACTTCCAGCATGTCGCGAACGGGGATGCCTTCGGTGATGCAGATGGCCAGGTCCAGATCGGCTTCAACCGCTTCCCAGATGGCAGCAGCAGCACCTGCGGGAGGCACATAGATCACGGACACGGTAGCGCCGGTTTCCTTGGCGGCGTCCTTGACGGAACCAAAGATTGGGATGTCGAAAATCTTTTCGCCAGCCTTCTTGGGGTTCACGCCTGCCACGAAGCAGTTTTTGCCGTTCGCGTATTCCTGGCACTTTTCAGTGTGGAACTGACCGGTCTTGCCAGTAATGCCCTGGGTGATGACCTTGGTGTCTTTGTTGATAAAGATCGACATGTTTCTATCTCCGGGGCGTATTACTTAACGGCAGCAACGATCTTGGTCGCTGCTTCAGCCATGGTGTCAGCAGCGATGATGGGCAGACCGGAATCCTTGAGGATTTGCTTGCCCAGCTCTTCGTTGGTGCCCTTCATGCGCACGACCAGAGGCACGGACAGGTTCACGGCCTTGCAGGCTGTGACCACGCCGTTGGCGATGGTGTCGCACTTCATGATGCCGCCGAAGATATTGACCAGAATGCCCTTGACTTCGGGGTTCTTGAGCATGATCTTGAAGGCTTCGGTCACCTTCTCGGCCGTAGCGCCACCGCCCACGTCCAGGAAGTTGGCAGGTTCGCCGCCGAACAGCTTGATGGTGTCCATGGTGGCCATGGCCAGACCGGCGCCGTTCACCAGGCAGCCGATGTTGCCATCCAGGGAGATGTAGGCCAGATCGAACTTGGATGCTTCGATTTCGGCAGCGTCTTCTTCGTCCAGATCGCGGAAGGCCACGATTTCGGGGTGACGGAACAGCGCGTTGGGGTCGAAGTTGAACTTGGCGTCCAGGGCCATCAGGTCGCCCTTGGAGTCGCAGTTCAGGGGGTTGATTTCCACCAGCGACGCGTCGGTGTCCATGTAGCACTTGTAGATCTTGGCGAACAGATCCACGGCCTGGTCCACGGACTTGCCTTCCAGACCGATGGCAGCCGCCACCTTGCGCGATTGCGCTTCGGTGATGCCGGTCAGGGGGTCGATCATCTCGGTGATGATCTTTTCGGGAGTGGAGTGAGCCACTTCCTCGATGTCCATGCCGCCTTCGCTGGAAGCGATCAGGGCAACCTTCTGTGTGGCGCGGTCAGTCACCAGCGACACATACAGCTCGTTCTTGATGTCGGCGCCGTCTTCGATATACAGGCGGCGAACCTTCTGGCCTTCGGGGCCGGTCTGGTGAGTCACCAGCTGCATGCCCAGGATCTGCTCGGACAGCTTTTGCACGTCCTCGATGGACTTGGCAACCTTCACGCCGCCGCCCTTGCCGCGGCCGCCAGCGTGAATCTGGGCCTTCACCACCCACACGGGTCCACCCAGCTTCTGGGCTGCTTCAACAGCCTCTTGCACGGTAAACGCAGGAATGCCACGGGGAACGGGCACACCAAATTGGCGCAAGATTTCCTTGCCTTGGTATTCATGAATCTTCATGACTTTGTCTCTCTGAACTGAGGGGAAATACCCGCTTGCCACCGACTCGGGGGAGCCTGGCCATCGGGTTCATATGACATGGCGAGCAGGAATGTACCATGCTGCACCGCGCAAAACGACACCTGAACATGCGCAAAATCCACAATTTCGCGCAACTTTGTCGTGTTCCGGAAACAGCTGCAATGCCTTGAATTCTTTAGGGAAATTATTCCTACACGATATCTTTTCTTCCCGCAACTTTCTTATGTCTTATATACGAGTTAAAGGCATTGAGGCAGCGGCTGGCAATGTGCTGACAACTGCGAATAGCTGCTACGTCTACTGGGCCATTCGCGCAAGACTTGCCTCAGAACGTGATTGCGATCTCTACGCAGCCGCGTTGGAGCGCAATCGGGATGAGTTCGAAGCGATGGCTCGCCGCTTGCACCGCGGTGCAAGCAAGAGTCAGCGCACAGAAATCGCCCGATTTCGCTCCAACCCTCCGGGACAGTGTCTTTGCGGGCAGTCTGCGGCGTTGCGAATCCTCGCAATAGCACGGCTATTGCTGCGGTATCGCGCCTTGCATCCCATCCCGCAAAGCCTCTGTCGCGGCACGAGGAGATCTCAACCACGTTCTCAAAGACAGGCAATGCACATCCCTGACGAGATTCAAGGACAATCACCGCTCGGAAAGCGGCAATGGTGCCGCAGGCAGCGGCATATAAACCAAGAAATGCGCGCGCCGGTGCAGGAGAAAATGCAATGGCAAAAGTCTTTATTGACGGAGAAGCAGGAACCACGGGTCTGCAGATCCGTGATCGTCTGGTCGATTTTGCAGGTGTGGAGCTGGTCAGCATCGACCCCGCACTGCGCAAGGACCCGGCCGCCAAACGCGCTCTGATTGCCGGTGTGGATCTGGTCATCCTCTGCCTGCACGACGATGCCGCCCGTGAAACGGCAGCCATGGTGGACTCCATCACCGCAGAAACCGGCCGCGCCATCAAGATCATCGACGCCTCCACCGCCCACCGCACGGCCGCAGGCTGGGTCTACGGCTTCCCCGAACTGCGCGTCGGCCAGCTCGACGCCGTGAAGAGCGCCACCCGGGTCTCCAACCCCGGCTGCTACGCCACTGGCGCCATCGCCCTGCTGGCACCGCTGGTGGCTGCCGGCCTGATTCCCGCCGACTACCCCGTGAGCCTGCCTTCCGTGTCCGGCTACACCGGCGGCGGCCGCACCATGATCGAGGCCTATGAAGGCGGCGATGCTGCACCTTACGAAGCCTACGCTCTGGGCCTGTCGCACAAGCACATTCCCGAAATCCTGCACTACACCGGCATGACCCGCCGCCCCGTGTTCATCCCCGCCGTGAGCAACTTTGCCCAGGGCATGCTGGTGCAGCTGCCGCTGCACCTGGATCTGCTGCCCGGCGCGCCCAAGGCCTCCGACCTGCACGACGCGCTGGCCAGCCATTACGCCCAGACCAACACCAGCGCCAACTGGGTCAGCGTGCTGCCGCCCACGGACGACAACAAGCTGGCCGCCGACACCCTGGCCAATACCAACAAGCTGGAGCTGCGCGTGTTTGCCAACGAGCAATATCGCCAGGCCGTGCTGATCGCACGTCTGGACAATCTGGGCAAGGGTGCCAGCGGTGCCGCCGTGCAGAACCTGCAGCTCATGCTGGGCCTGTAATCGCGGGCTCGGTCGGCGCTCCCACTCGCTACGGTTGCGATAGCTGCAGGCGCTTGCCCGACGGGCACTGACGCCTGCATGCGCTCCACATCCGCTGATGCCCGCCTCGGCGGGCATTTCTAATGCGCCTGCCCGCAGCCGAACTCCTGTGGCGGCAGGGCTGCCGCCCGAGTCCGGATTCCAGTACCCCGGATGCCATGAGCCGGCTTGGTTTATCCTTGCCGACTCTAAGAGCGTGCTTACGATCTCCTCGCGCCGCGACAGAGGCTTTGCGGGATGGGATGCAAGGCGTGATACCGCAGCAATAGCCGCGCTATTGCGAGGATTCGCAACGTCGCAGACCGCCCGCGAAGCCCCTGTCCCGAAGGGTTGGAGCGCAATCGGGCGATTTCTGTGCGCTGACTCTTGCTTGCACCCCGGTGCAAGCGGCGAGCCATCGCTTCGAACTCATCCCGATTGCGCTCCAACGCGGCTGCGTAGAGATCGTAACCACGCTCTAAGATTTCAGGTTTCCTGCCAGCCATTGCGGTCCGGCGCCGCAGCGGCGGCGTTGCCGTTCGTGGCGACGGCAGCTTTTGCAAAGGTTTCCCTCAGATGACTCGCAAGGCATCAGGCGCGCCGGGCCAGGATGGCCACGACCACCTGCAACGCAACCTCACCAACCGCCACATACAGCTGATCGCCATCGGCGGCGCCATAGGCACGGGCCTGTTCATGGGCTCGGGCAAGACAATCAGCCTGGCCGGGCCGTCCATCGTCTTTGTGTACATGGCCATCGGCATCATGCTGTTCTTCGTGATGCGGGCCATGGGCGAGCTGCTGCTGTCCAATCTGCAGTACCGCTCCTTCATCGATTTCTCTGCCGATCTGCTGGGCCCCTGGGCGGGCTTTTTCACGGGCTGGACCTACTGGTTCTGCTGGATCGTCACCGGCATCGCAGATGTGATTGCCATCACCGGCTACGCGCAATTCTGGTTCCCCGACATCCCGCAGTGGCTGCCTGCGATTGCCTGCGTGCTGCTGCTGCTGGGCCTGAACCTGCTGACGGTGAAGCTGTTCGGCGAGACCGAGTTCTGGTTCGCCATGATCAAGATCGTGGCCATCGTGACGCTGATCGGCGTGGGCCTGTGGATGGTGTTCTCGGGCTTTGTATCGCCTGCGGGCCGTCAGGCTGCGCTGGCCAATCTCTGGAATGACGGCGGCATGTTCCCCAACGGCCTGATGGGCTTTTTCGCGGGCTTCCAGATTGCGGTGTTCGCCTTTGTCGGCATCGAACTGGTGGGCACCACCGCCGCCGAGGCCAAGGATCCGGAGCGCACGCTGCCGCGCGCCATCAACTCGATTCCCGTGCGCATCATCGTCTTCTACGTGCTGGCGCTGGTGGCCATCATGACCGTCACACCCTGGCGCGACGTGGTGCCGGGCAAGAGCCCGTTTGTGGAACTGTTCGTGCTGGCCGGTCTGCCCGCCGCCGCCGGCATCATCAACTTCGTGGTGCTGACCTCGGCCGCCTCCTCGGCCAACAGCGGAGTGTTCTCCACCAGCCGCATGCTCTACGGCCTGTCGCTCAAGGGCGATGCGCCCAAGTCCTTCGGCACCCTGTCCTCGCGCAGCGTGCCTTCGCGCGGCCTCATGTTTTCGTGCATCTGTCTGCTGGCAGGCGCTTTCCTGATGTGGATGATTCCCGATCTGATGGAAGCCTTCACCCTGGTGACCACGGTATCGGCCATTCTGTTCATGTTTGTCTGGTCGCTGATTCTGCTGTCCTACATCGCCTACCGCCGCCAGCGTGCAGCGCTGCACCTGGCCTCCCGCTTCAGGATGCCCGGCGGCGTTCCCATGTGCGTGGCCTGCCTGGCCTTCTTCGCGGGTATTCTGGTGCTGCTCACGCTCAAGGACGATACGCGCCAGGCGCTGATCGTCACCCCGCTGTGGTTTGTGCTGCTGGGCGTGGCCTACCAGTTCGTGCGCAAGCGCGCTGCAGCCGGCGTGGTGGCCATTCAGTAAGCTCGGCGCACAATGCGCGGCATTCTTGTTTTGGATAGCAGCTGACGCTTTCCCAGCATGGAATTTCAGGTGTTTCACCTGAAATTCCTTATCTGACGGGCGCAAGCAGCTATTGTTTTGATAACCCGGCCGGTCCCATGTCCCAGAATCCCAACCTTCAGCACCGCGCCACCCTGATAGGCCTGCTGGCCGTGCTCTGCTGGAGCTGCACCGTGGGTCTGATGCGCGCCGTGGCCGAGCCGCTGGGCGCGGTCGGCGGCGCAGCCTGCCTCTACACCATGGCCGCGCTGTGCATCGCCGTGGCGCGCGGACGCAAGGGCTGGCGCGAGCTGGCCCGCTGGCGCAGCATGCATCCGGCCTATCTCTGGGGCTGCGGCCTGCTGTTTGTGGTCTACGAGATCTGCCTGTCCGTGGCCGTGGGCCTGGCTCACGATCGTAACCAGGCCATGGAGATCGGGCTCATCAACTACCTCTGGCCCAGCCTCACCATCGTGCTGGCCGTGCTGTGCGGCCAGCAGGCGGCACGCTGGTGGCTGTGGCCCGGCGTACTGATCTGCCTGTGGGGCCTGGCGCGCGTGCTGGGCGGCGAAAGCTTCAGCCTGCCGGTCATGTGGAGCCATGTGCTGGGCAACCCGCTGGCCTATGGCATGGGTTTTGCCGCCGCCCTGCTCTGGCCGGCCTATTCGCTGCTGGCGCGCCGCCACGGTGCGGGCTTCAACGCCGTGGGCCTGTTCGTGACCTGGACTGCCCTGGCGCTGTGGCTCAAATGGCTGATGCTGGGCGACGCACAGCCCATGCACTGGACCTGGCTCACCGCCGGCCAGGTTCTTCTGGTCGGCGCGCTCACGGCACTGGGCTACAGCTGCTGGGAGCACGGCATCCAGCATGGCAAGCTGGCCCTGCTGGCAGCGGCGTCCTACTTCACGCCCGTGCTCTCGGCGCTGATGGCCAGCGCCCTGCTGCAGGTGCTGCCGGGCTGGAGCTTCTGGCAGGGCGTGGCCCTGGTCACGCTGGGCTCGCTGATCTGCTGGTGGGCGACGCGCAGCAGCCGGGATTAGGCCGGCACCGCGCCCGCCGGGGCCCTCAGGCCGTCAGCCAGATGCCCAATCCGAGCACGGTGGCATGCCCGGCCAGCAAGATCCACAACAGCGTCCAGGGCGGCTCGGTCAGACCCTGCAGCATCTCCTGGATGCGGGCGCCCAGAAAGGCGCGCAGCGCCGGATCGTCCTTGCCGCCTTCGCTGCCCCACTGGGCGCGCGTGTGGCCCCATTCCTCAAGCAGATCGGCCAGCGGCAGGCGATTGAGCACGCTGCGCACCACGAACTGCACGGCACGCCCGTTACCCACCCAGGGCTGCAGATGCTCCATCGCCGCGCCCACGGTGAGCAGGTCGGCCGCCTTGTGCATGGCCTTGTGAGCGCTGGGCAGGGCCTCGATGCGCTGTGCCAGCATGGCCGCCAGACGCTCGGCCAGGCCCTGGCCGTAACGCGCCACCAGCTTGCCTGCCGCGCGGGCGCGGCCCAGTTGCAGACCGACCATGAGGTAGGCGGGGATGATAAAGATCAGCACCACAGCCACCAGCAGCGGCGGCGACATCAGCAGGCTGATCACGGCGCCGTAGATGCCGGTATGCGCCGAGGCATGAATGCCCTGGCCGGGGTCGGCCATCAGGCGGGAAAAATAGAACACGGCCGCGCCGCAGCCCAGCACCAGGGCCAGCAAGGCACCGAGCATCAGGCCGCCCAGCAGCGATTTGCCTGCACTCAGGCCCACGCGCAATGCGGATGGGGAATCAGGGGGTTGCGAAGCAGTCAGCACGTGGGTCCCTCCGGTGTAAGAAGCTGTTGCCGCCGCAGGTGGGCGGGGACCGGGTGGCCGCCTCAGTCCTCGTCCTCGCAGTCGGGTGCAGGGGAGTATGGGGCATCGCGCAGCACGCGTGAAGCCACATCTGCCGAAAAGCCGCGCGAAGCCAGAAAGCGCAGCTGCCTGGCCTTTTCCTTGAGGTCGACGGGCACGCTGCCAAAGCGCTTGCACCAAAGCGCCCGCGCGCGCTGCAGCTCACTGCCGCGCAGCTGCTCGCCCGCCTGACGCACGGTCTCGTCATCAAGCCCCTTGCTGCGCAGATCATGCACCAGACGCGCTGCACCATATCGGCCGGCCTTGCTGCGCAAGACAGACTCGACCACGCGCTCCACGCTGATGAAGCCCCGCTGCTCCAGCTCGTCGAGCACGGCATTCAGATCATCGCCCTCCTCTACATGGGCGGCCAGCTTGCGCTGCAGCTCCAGCCGCGAATGCTCGCGCTGCGCCAGCAGCTTGAGGGCGCGGCCCTTGAGTGAAAGCTTGGCAAAGCTCACGACGCATCTCCAGAAACAAAAAGGCGCAGGACGAACCTGCGCAAAGATGGCAAACCTTTTGAGCAATGAGGCCCGTACTCAAACACTGGCGTTCATCAAGCCAGGGACATCAAGCAAGGGCCGCACCGCAGCGAGGATGTCGTCCCCTTTCGCGAAAGGCGCAAGCGCCTCAGGGGGAAGAATCAACCTTCAATCACTCCGTCCTTGTCCACCTTGCCCTTGCCGCCCTTGGCAGGCTTGGCTTCGGCAGCCGCAGCACCGTCCACGGGCAACAGCTTGATGCCCAGGCTTTCGCGGACCTTGTTTTCGATCTCAATGGCCAGCGCGGGGTTCTCGCGCAGGAACTCACGCGAGTTGTCACGGCCCTGGCCGATTTTTTCGCCGTTGTAGGCATACCAGGCACCGCTCTTTTCCAGAATCTTGGCGTTCACGCCCATATCCAGAATCTCGCCTTCGCGGCTGATGCCTTCGCCAAACAGAATGTCGAACTCTGCCGTCTTGAAGGGGGGCGAGACCTTGTTCTTCACGACCTTGACCTTGGTTTCGTTGCCGATGGCCTCGTCGCCCTTCTTGATGGTGCCGGTGCGGCGGATATCCAGACGCACGGAGGCATAGAACTTCAGCGCATTGCCGCCGGTGGTGGTCTCGGGCGAGCCGAACATCACGCCGATCTTCATGCGGATCTGGTTGATGAAGATGACCATGCAGTTGGTCTTCTTGATGGTGGCCGTCAGCTTGCGCAGGGCCTGGCTCATCAGGCGGGCCTGCAGGCCGGGCAGGGCGTCGCCCATCTCGCCTTCGATTTCGGCCTTGGGCGTCAATGCGGCCACCGAGTCGATGACGATCAGGTCCACGGCACCCGAACGCACCAGACTGTCGCAGATCTCCAGGGCCTGCTCACCGGTGTCGGGCTGGCTGATCAGCACGTCGCTGAGATTCACGCCCAGCTTCTGGGCGTAGCTGGTGTCCAGCGCATGTTCGGCGTCGATAAAGGCGCAGGTGCCGCCCTGCTTTTGCATCTCGGCAATGACCTGCAGCGTCAGCGTGGTCTTGCCCGAGGATTCGGGACCGTAGATTTCAATCACGCGGCCGCGCGGCAGACCACCTACGCCCAGCGCGATGTCCAGACCCAGAGAGCCGGTGGAGACGACCTGAATGTCTTCGATGGCCTCACCTTCACCGAGCTTCATGATGGTGCCCTTGCCGAACTGCTTTTCGATCTGGGCCAGGGCTGCAGCCAGGGCTTTGGCTTTTTCGCTGTTGGCGTCGTTGGTCTTGGCGATGGCGTTCATATCAGGCTCCGAAGTAGGTGAATGACTGTCTGTGGCCAGCCCTGTTGTTGTATTCAGGCTGGATGCTTGAACAGTAGTTTAGAGGCTGATATTGCGAATTTATTTAAATATTTAGTCAGTTTGCCTTACTATTTATCCATGTCAGAAATCGCCCCCGTCACCCCGCCCGCCGATGCCTGGCGCCAGACCCATCTTGGCCGTCTGCTGGGTCATGCCATGCGCCGCTTCGATGCACGCGTGCTGCAGCTCATGGCGCGTGCAGTGGAGGTGCCGCTGGCCCTGTCCAATCTGGCGGCGCGCGACAAGGTGGGGGCAGCCCATATCCACATCACGCGCCATCTGTCGCTGGCTGGCGACCGGCTCACCGATCTGGCCGACAAGGCCGGCATGACCAAGCAGGCCATGGCCGATCTGGTGACGCAGTGCGAAGCCTGGGGCCTGGTCACGCGCGAGGCCGACCCGCATGATGCGCGCGCCAGGCGCGTGCGCTTCACCGATGCGGGCCTGGCCTGGCTGCAGGCTTTTCACGACGCCGTAAGCCAGGCCGAGGCCGAGTTTCGCGAAGCCGTGGGCGCGGATGTGGCCACCGTGGTCGCGCTGGGCCTGGAAGCCTATGCCGAAGGCTACTGAGATTCGACGCCTGTAAGCGGCTGTCGAGAATTGCCCCGAACGGCCACGGGCCATCCCTACAATGGCAGCAAAAGTGCAAACAGGCACACATAACAAGCAGGAGACACACATGCGCATACTGATTGCCGAAGACGACCAGGTGCTGGCAGACGGCCTGCTGCGCACGCTGCGCAGCTCGGGCGCCGTCGTCAGCCATGTGGCCAATGGCAGCGAGGCCGATACCGCCTTGCTGACCAGCAGCGAATTCGATTTGCTGATTCTCGATCTGGGCCTGCCCAAGGTGCACGGCCTGGAAGTGCTCAAGCGCCTGCGTGGGCGCGGCGATGCGCTTCCGGTACTGATTCTCACGGCCGCCGACTCGATCGAAGAGCGCGTACAGGGCCTGGACTATGGTGCCGATGACTACATGGCCAAGCCGTTTGCGCTGTCCGAGCTGGAAGCGCGCGTGCGCGCCCTCACGCGTCGCGGCATGGGCGGCGCCAGCTCCACCATCAAGCACGGCCCGCTGGTCTATGACCAGACCGGCCGGGTGGCCACCATCGACGGCAAGATGGTGGAGCTGTCGGCGCGCGAGCTGGGCCTGCTGGAGGTGCTGCTGCAGCGCGCGGGCCGTCTGGTCAGCAAGGACCAGCTGGTGGAGCGCCTGTGCGAATGGGGCGAAGAGGTGAGCAACAACGCCATCGAGGTCTATATCCACCGCCTGCGCAAGAAAATCGAGAAAGGTCCGATCCGCATCGCCACCGTACGCGGCCTCGGCTACTGCCTGGAAAAAATCACCCCCCCCTGAGCGGCTTTGCCGCTTCCCCCCAAGGGGGACGGCAGCCTTGGCTTCGGGGCGGCCCTCGCTGGCTGCCTCTTGCATGAGATAGCGCCCCACCCATGAAGATCTTTCAGCGTGAGCAGCGATCCCTCTTTGGCGAGATCCTCGACTGGATGCTCACGCCGCTGCTGCTGCTCTGGCCCGTGAGCCTGGCGCTGACCTGGCTGGTGGCCCAGGGTCTGGCCAACAAGCCCTTCGACCGCGCGCTGGAGTACAACGCCCAGGCCCTGGCTCAGCTGGTCATCGTGCAACGCGGCAAGGTGCAGTTCAATCTGCCGCAGTCGGCCAGCGAGATCCTGCGCGCCGATGAATCGGACACGGTGTTCTTCCAGGTCAGCGGCACCAGGGGCGAATATCTGGCGGGCGAGCGCGACCTGCCCCGCCCGCCCGCCATCGACGAGGACCCGCCCACCGGCACGGTGCTGCTGCGCGATGAGGAATACAAGGGTATCGATCTGCGCGTGGCCTACATCTGGGTGCGCATGCCGCTGCCCGGCGAGCCCAGCGCTCTGGTGCAGGTCGCGGAAACACGCGAAAAGCGCAGCGTGCTGGCCACGGAAATCATCAAGGGCGTGATGCTGCCGCAGTTCGTCATCCTGCCGCTGGCCGCCCTGCTGGTGTGGCTGGCACTGGCGCGCGGCATCAAGCCGCTGCACCGGCTCGAAGAGCGCATCCGCGCGCGCAAGCCAGAGGATCTCTCGCCCATCAACCACAAGGATGTGCCGCTGGAGGTGGTTCCGCTGGTCGATTCGGTCAACGATCTGCTGCAGCGTCTGCATGACTCCATCGCCACGCAAAAGCGCTTTCTGGCCGACGCCGCCCACCAGCTCAAGACCCCGCTGGCGGGGCTGCGCATGCAGGCCGACCTGGCCCAGCGCGAGGGCACGAATACCGAAGATCTGAAGCGCTCGCTGGCGCAGATCGGCCGCTCCAGCATGCGTGCCACCCATACTGTCAACCAGTTGCTGGCACTGGCACGGGCCGAGAGCGCCGTGCCCGCCATGCAGGGCTGCAACCTTGTGCGCATCGTCACCGACGTGGTGCAGGACTGCCTGCCGCGCGCCATGGACAAGCACATCGACCTGGGCTACGAGGGCGCCGACGCCAGCACGCCCGGTGTCTGGCTCAACGGCAATGCCACGTTGCTCGCCGAGCTGGTGCGCAATCTGGTGGACAACGCCATCAACTACACGCCATCGACCAGCGAACAGCCAGGCGTGGTCACCGTGCGCGTGCAGGCCGATCATTTCGGCCAGATTCTGCTGCTGCAGGTCGAGGACTCAGGCCCCGGCGTGCCGCTGGCCGAGCGCGAACTGATCTTCCAGCCCTTTTACCGGGCGCTGGGCTCCGAAGCCGACGGCTCCGGTCTGGGCCTGCCCATCGTCATGGAAATCGCCCGTCAGCATGGCGCGCAAGTGCTGTTGCAAGATGCCAGGCCCGGTCATACCCCGCCGGGGGCGCTGTTTACCGTGCGCTTCAAGGCCATGCCCGGACAGCAGTGAAGCGCAAGCTCGAAATGCACCAATTCGGTGCCAGCCAAGGCTCAGAAGCCGCGCCAGACTTGGCTTTGCGCCCGTTTGCCCCGATGCGGATATCGGAAACTGCGTATTTGGCAAGTTCTCGCTTACCCTAGAATCAATTCGATCATGGGTTGTCTGAAGAGTCGCTATTTGTGCTCTGCAGGACAACAATTTGGAATCACTGGATCCTGGGAGCTTTTTGATGCAACGACGTCAATTCATCTACACCGCCGCTGCTGCCGCAGCCGCTTCTTCTTTCTCCGGCATGAGCATGGCGCAGGACACATCGCGTCCTCTGCGCATCGTCGTGCCCTTCCCCGCAGGCGGCCCTACCGACATGGTGCCCCGCAATATGCAGGACGTGCTGATCAAGCTGCTGGGCGGCCAGGCCGTGGTGATTGAAAACAAGGCCGGCGCCGGCGGCTCCATCGGCATGGCCGAAGTGGCCCGTGCCACCGATGGCGTGACCTTCGGTATCGCCACGCTGTCCACCCATGGCGTGAACCCCGCCGTGTTCAAGAAGCTGCCTTACGACGCGATCAACGACTTCGTGGGCGTGACCGAGATCGTCAAGGCCCCCGGCGTGCTGGTGATCAACCCCAAGCTGATTCCCGTGAAGACTTTTGCCGAGTTTGTGGCCTACCTCAAGGCCAACCCCGGCAAGGTGTCCTATGCCACCCCCGGCAACGGCACCATCGGCCATATGTGGGGCGCCCAGTTCCTCAAGAGCACGGGCACCGAAATGCACCACATTCCCTACCGTGGCTCGGCTCCGGCCATCAACGACGTGCTGGGCAACCAGGTTCCCGTGTACTTCGACCAGGTGAACTCTTCGCTGCCCCATATCAAGTCGGGCAAGGTGCGCGCCCTGGCCGTGTCCTGGCATGAACGCCTGGACGTGCTGCCCGATGTGCAGACCTATGCGCAGGCCGGTCACCCCGATCTGAACGAGCCTTCCTGGTTTGGCCTGGTAGCCCCCAAGAACACGCCCGCCGCACAAGTGGAACGTGTGCAAAAAGCCATCATTGCCGCACTCAAGGATCCCGCCGTCAAGCAGCGCATGGCTGCTCAAGGCCTGTACCCCTCGGGCACATCGAGCGCCGACTTCACCAAGCAGATCGCCAGCGAAGTGGCCAAGATGAAGAAACTGGCCGCTGTTGCCAATATTCATCTGGACTAAAAACAGGAGCTGGTTACGCTTGTCGCAACTGGTTTTCCAATGCAAAAGGCCTGCAAATGCAGGCCTTTCTTGCGATAGCAGCTACGAAAATTACTTGGCACAGGCCTGCAAGGCCTTGGGTACCAAGTTCTTGCCGGCCAGCGCGGCCACTTCGTTGCGCAAGGTCGGTGTGGCCTTGGGCAGGCGCAGCGCATAGGTCGTCACATCGGGGCGCTCCTGCACCACGCGCGCCGTGCGCACGCCCTGGCGCGCGAAAGTGGCCAGTTGCCGCTGGGCGGCTTCTTCCGTCGAAAAACGCCCCAGCGACAGACCGGGCTCGAAGCTGCCGCCGGCGCGGTCGAAGTCGATATTCATCAGGCGCAGCTCGCCGCGCTTGCGGTCCATGAACTCGGCGTCTGGGAACTTGCCCATATAGACCATCCAGCGCCCCCCCTGATGGCTGGCCACCAGCTCCCAATCGCTCTTGGACTTGCCCGCCAGCGCACGGCGAATGCTGTCGGCCTGCGCCTCTTCGATGCCGTTGGCCTGATAGCAGGCCTCAGGCTCCTTGATGGCGGTCTTGGCATCCTTGGTATCCTTGGCGTCCTTGGTTTCCCTGGCCGCGACGGTTGCAGCTTCAGGCTTGCCATCCGACTTGCTTTCGGGAGCGGCTGGCGGCGCGCTGTCGTCCACCGCAGGCGCTTCAGGCTCCGAAGTCTTTGCGGGTTCAACGGCCGGAGCTTGCGCCGCTTCGGGCTGTTGCAGCTCCAGGGCATCCGGTCTGATCTGCTCCTGAAGGCGCTGCGGCTCGGACTGCAACTCCGGCGCCAGTCCCATGCCGGCCAGATAGCCGTGGCTCCACAGGTAGTAGCCGGCATTGCCCAGTACCAGGAGCAGAAAAACGATTCTCAGCATAGGTTTCTCACATCAGTTATCCATGGGCTGCAGCCGCTCGCGGGCAGCCGGGCAAGGGCCTGGGCGGCCCCGCCGCCCCGCAGCGAGGGCTGCGTCCTTCTCCCCTAGCGCGCAGCGCGTAGAGAGAGGAGGAAGGCGCAAAGCGCCTCATGAGGTGCTTCATTTCAAGCCTGCAGCGGGCTGCCAGCCGGACGCACGCTGATTTCAGAACTGGTCACGGCTTGCAGCCCGGTCGCGGTACGCACCAGAAAGCCGCCATCGGCAGCCACACCCTGAGCCATGCCGCTCGTGCCGTCGCTCAGATTCACCTCGCGTCCAGCCAGCAGATCGCGCTGGGCAAAACGCTGCATCAGCGGAGCAAAGCCATGCAGGGCAAAGCTCTGCACCTCGGCCACCAGGTTGGGCAATATGCAGGCCAGGGCCGTGGGCGCATCCAGTGCGGCATCGAGCTCCTGCAGGCAGGCCGGGGCCGTGCGCATGCCGTCACCGGGACGCGGGCGTACATTGATGCCGATACCGATCACCACATAGCGCGGCGCCGTCATATCGTGCTGCTGGCCGCCGACAAAGCTGGCGGTCTCGATCAGAATGCCGGCCAGCTTGCGGTCGCCCTCCAGCCACAGATCGTTGGGCCATTTGATGCCGATCCTGGGCGCAGCCCCCGCTGCAGGAAGCTGGGGCTGCAGGCTCTCGGCCACGCTCACTCCCACCGCCAATGACAGCCCCGACCAGTCGCGCGGTGCCAGTGGCAGGCCCAGCGAGAACATCAGCGAATCACCGACGCCACTGACCCAGTTGCGGCCCAGGCGGCCTCGGCCCTGGGTCTGCTGCTCGGCAATCAGCAGCACCGGGTCCGTCAGCCCGTCGCGCGCGCGGCGCATGATTTCGGTATTTGAGGAATCGATGGTCGGCAGCACCTCGACCGTAAAGCCCGGCAACTGCGGTGCAATGGCTTCCCACAAGGCTTCGGCATTCCAGTGAATCGGCTGAGTCATTTTCTTTATCCAAAATTTCTATGCAGCGAGCACGCCTTGAACAAGCATGTTCCAACTCAGAGACGCCGAGCAAGAGCCGCCTCGCGGCGATGGCGTCGTCCCCCTCCCGCATTGCGAAGCAACGCGAGAGAGGGGGAAGCGGCAAAGCCGCTCAGGGGGAGCCTTGGGGCATCGGAGGTTTCCAGCCCCTTTTCGGCGCCAGCATGGTGCCGCGGCAGTTCGCGGCGCCGCAGTAGCAGGCATATTCAGCCTTGAGCTTGGCCGTATAGCGCTCCTCCACCATCAGGCCATAGTCGTAGTTCAGTTCCTCGCCCGCTGCAATATTGCGCAGCGCCACGATATAGACGCGACCGTCGATCTCGTCGGTGTAGCAGTTGGGCGCGCAGCTGTGGTTGATCCAGCGCGAAGAATTGCCCTTGTGCGTGGCATCTATCACCCGCTCATCATCGACCTGAAAGTAAAAAGTGTGATTGGGCTGGCTGGGATCATGCGGATGACGGTCCTGCGCCTCCTGCCAGTCAATCACTTCGCCCACGTACTCAATAATGGTTTCGCCTTCCGCAATATCCTGCGCGGCGAAAACGCCTTTGCCATGAACGCCAGAGCGCCGGGTCTGGATGCGGCGACCCGTTGAAGAGGCCAGTGATGTGCGGGGCATGTTTTCTCTGATACTTTGAATATGCACACATGTGCGCATGCGCGCGCGTGATAAGCGAATTGTATGAGCCTGAGTTTTGATTCGGGTTCAGGTGGTTAATGACGACGAGAACACACAATGACTAAAACCCTGGTGATTGCAGAGAAGCCTTCTGTCGCACAGGACATCGTCCGTGCGCTGACCCCGGTGGCAGGCAAGTTCGAAAAACACGATGACTATTTCGAATCGGACAGCTATGTGGTGACCAGTGCGGTCGGCCACCTGGTGGAAATTCAGGCGCCCGAAGAATTCGACGTCAAGCGCGGCAAATGGAGTTTTGCCAATCTGCCGGTCATCCCCCCGCGCTTCGACCTCAAGCCCGTGGACAAGACCAAGACCCGCCTGAACGCCGTGGTCAAGCAGGCCAAGCGCAAGGACGTGACCGAACTCATCAACGCCTGTGACGCGGGCCGCGAAGGTGAGCTGATCTTCCGCCTGATCGAGCAATACGCGGGCGGCGCCAAGGGCGGCCTGGGCAAACCCGTCAAGCGCCTGTGGCTGCAATCCATGACGCCGCAGGCGATTCGCGACGGCTTCAACAATCTGCGCAGCGATGCCCAGATGCAGGGCCTGGCCAGCGCTGCGCGCAGCCGCTCCGAAGCCGACTGGCTGGTGGGCATCAACGGCACGCGCGCCATGACGGCCTTCAACTCGCGCGACGGCGGCTTCTTCCTGACCACCGTGGGCCGCGTGCAGACGCCCACCCTGTCCCTGGTGGTGGAGCGCGAGGAAAAGATCCGCAAATTCGTCAGCCGCGACTACTGGGAAGTGCACGGCACTTTCGACGCTCAGGCCGGCCAGTACCTGGGCAAGTGGTTCAACCCGCAGTGGAAGAAGTCGGACGATGCCGAGGCCAAGGCCGACCGCCTGTGGAACAAGGCCGATGCCGAAGCGATTGCCGCCGCCGTGCAAGGCAAGCCGGCCACCGTCACCGAAGAGAGCAAGCCCACCACGCAGGCATCGCCCCTGCTGTTCGACCTGACCAGCCTGCAGCGCGAGGCCAACGGCAAGTTCGGCTTCTCGGCCAAGACCACGCTGGCGCTGGCGCAAAGCCTGTACGAACGCCACAAGGCCCTGACCTACCCGCGTACCGACTCGCGCGCCCTGCCCGAAGACTATCTGCCCGTCGCCAAGCAGACCTTCGACATGCTGGCCACCAGCGGCATGCGCCATCTGGCGCCGTTTGCCCAGCAGGCCATCAACGACAACTACATCCGCCCCACCAAGCGCGTCTTCGACAACAGCAAGGTGTCGGATCACTTTGCCATCATCCCGACCACACAGGCCCCTTCCGGCCTGTCGGAAGCCGAACAGAAGCTGTACGACCTGGTCGTGCGCCGCTTCATGGCGGTGTTCTTCCCCAGCGCCGAATACCAGGTCACCACGCGCATCAGCAAGGTGGAGCAGCACAGCTTCAAGACCGAGGGCAAGGTGCTGGTCAAGCCGGGCTGGCTGGCCATCTATGGCAAGGAAGCCGCCAACGAGGTGGAGGATGCCAAGGAAGGCGACAAGGGCCAGCCCCTGGTGGCCGTGAAGCCCGGCGAGCAGCCGCGCACCCACCACGCCGATGTCAAGGGCCTCAAGACCAAGCCGCCGGCACGCTACTCCGAAGCCACGCTGCTGGGGGCCATGGAAAGCGCCGGCAAGCAGATCGACGACGACGAGCTGCGTGAAGCCATGCAGGAAAAAGGCCTGGGCACGCCAGCCACGCGTGCGGCCATCATCGAAGGCCTGCTGACGGAAAAGTACATGCTGCGCGAAGGCCGCGAACTGATCCCCACGGCCAAGGCCTTCCAGCTGATGACGCTGCTGCGCGGTCTGGAAGTCGAGGAACTGTGCCGCGCCGACCTGACCGGCGAATGGGAATTCAAGCTGTCGCAGATGGAAAAAGGCCAGCTCTCCCGCGAAGCCTTCATGCAGCAGATCCAGGCCATGACCGAGAAGCTGGTCAAGAAGGCCAAGGAATACGACCGCGACACCATTCCCGGTGACTACGCGACGCTCTCCACGCCCTGCCCCAACTGCGGCGGCGTAGTCAAGGAAAACTACCGCCGCTACGCCTGCACAGGCGCCAATGGCGCCAGCGAAGGCTGCGGCTTCTCGTTCACCAAGTCGCCGGCCGGCCGCACCTTCGAGACGGCCGAAGCCGAGCAGCTGCTGCGCGAGCGCCGCATCGGCCCGCTGGAAGGCTTCCGCTCCAAGGCCGGCTGGCCGTTTGTGGCCGAGGTCGCCATCGTGCGTGACGAGGAAAACAGCAACTTCAAGCTGGAATTCGACTTCGGCGACGACAAGGACTCCGAGGACACGGGCGAGATTGTGGACTTTGCCCACCAGCAAAGCCTGGGCCCCTGTCCCAAGTGCGGCTCGCCCGTCTTCGAGCATGGCGCCAACTATGTCTGCTCCAAGGCCGTGCCCACGCTGGCCCAGACCACGCCCAGCTGCGACTTCAAGAGCGGCCAGATCATCCTGCAGCAGCCCATCGAGCGCGAGCAGATGAGCAAGCTGCTGCAGACCGGCAAGACCGATCTGCTGGAGAAGTTCGTCTCCAACCGCACGCGCCGCAACTTCAAGGCCTTCCTGGTCTGGGATGGTGCTGCGGGCAAGGTGAACTTCGAGTTCGAGCAGCGCGAAGGCAAATACCCGGCACGCAAGACGGCGGGCGCTGCAGCGGCCAAGACCACGACGGCTGCCGCCAAGAAGACAGGCGCCGCAGCCAAGAAGACCGCCGCCAAGACAGCGACCAAGGCGACGACCAAGACCGCTGCGGTGAAGAAGCCCCGCACCGTGAGCGCCACGCTCAAGCCCAGCGCCGACCTGGCCGCCGTGATCGGCAGCGAGCCCACCTCGCGCCCCGACGTGATCAAGAAGCTCTGGGACTACATCAAGGCCAACGGCCTGCAGGACGCCAAGGACAAGCGCGCCATCAACGCCGACGCCAAGCTCAAGCCGGTGTTCGGCAAGGAGCAGATCAGCATGTTCGAGCTGGCCGGCATTGTGGGCAAGCATGTGAGCTGATCGCCAGCCCTGCCGCAATGACCAACCAAGACCGCCACGGCTTGCCGCTGGCGGTCTTTTTCATTTCAGGCAGCGCAGCGCAAGGCGTTCAGATAGCCGGATATGGCCGTGTTGGCGCGCTGGCGCAGCAAGTCCAGATCCGGCGGAGCATCGGCGGCCAGATAGCTGTGATTGAACAGGCCGTACAGAATGCACTGGCTCACCCGTGCAGCATCGCGCACCGGGTAGTCCGGGGGCAGATCGACGGCCTGCTCCATGGCTGCGGCCCAGGCATCCACAAAGCGCTCGAACATCTTTCGGTAGGCCTCGGAAGTGGAGTAGTGGCGCTCCAGCAGATAGTGGGCACCCCATTCATCTGCCCGCTCACGGTGCGCCTGCAGCTGTGACTCGATCACCGCCTCGGTAATCTGCATCAGCGGCTGGCCCGAATGGCTTGCGGTCACGCCGCGAATTCCCAGCAGCAGTGACTTGGAGCGCAGATGCAGGCAAACCTTGGCCAGGTCTTCCTTGCCCGAGAAGTACTCGTAGAAGCTGCCCAGCCCGGTGCCCGCCACCAGGACGATCTCGCGCACGGTGATTTCCGCGTAACTGCGCTCAAGCAAAAGCCGAACAAAGGCGTCCTGCAGGGCCTGAAACGTCTGCCGCGCACGGGACTGCAAAGGGCGGCGACGCCCTGCTGTCGCGGTCGAAGGAGTGCGTGGTTTCATGCTGGCCAAATCCGAACACCTTTTTTGCACGGTTTCCTAGAATTTTTGACAGGTACTTCGATGCCATTGTGCATTGCGGCCTGGTGAATAAAAAATTCTTATGAGAAGACGGAGACAAGCATGCACCCTCGTATTTCCACTCCCTTGGCGGCAGTGGCTCTGGCCTGCGCATCACTCGTTCACGCGCAGCCGGCCACGGTGGTGAAGATTGCCTCGCTGGATGCCATGAGCGGCCCCATGGCGGGGCTGGGCCTGAATGTGCTCAAGAGCTTCCAGTACAGCGCCAAGCTTGCCAACGAGCAAGGCTGGGCCGGTGCCGTGAAGTTCGAGGTCGTGCCCTTCGACAACCGCCTCTCCGCACAGGAGGCGCTGAGCCAG
Organism: Comamonas testosteroni ATCC 11996; assembly: GCF_000241525.1. GTDB lineage: Bacteria > Pseudomonadota > Gammaproteobacteria > Burkholderiales > Burkholderiaceae_C > Comamonas > Comamonas testosteroni. The sequence continues at coordinate 288,738 of NZ_AHIL01000002.1, read as the reverse complement.
CTCAACTCCATCATCGGACAGAACATCCGCTATGTGGTGCAGGGTGCCAGCTCCTCGGCCGTGGGCCTGGCACTGCAGGAGGCCATAGAAAAGCACAACAGCCGCAACCCCGGCAAGGAAATCATCTACCTGAACTATGCAGCCCAGGCGCCGCAGATGACCAATGCCAGGTGCAGCTACTGGCACTTTCGCACCGATGCGAATTCGGACATGAAGGTGGCCGCGCTGACCTCCTACCTGGCCGGGCAAAAGCAGGTGAAGCAGGTCTTTTTGCTCAACCCCAACTATGCCTACGGCCAGGAAGTCTCGCGCGCCGCACGCAGCATGCTGGCGGCCAAGCGCCCCGACCTGAAGATCGTGGGCGATGACTTCCACCCTCTCGGACAGGTCAAGGATTACTCGCCGTATATCGCCAAGATCAAGCAATCCGGGGCCGATGCCGTCATCACTGCGGACTTCGGTGCCGATCTGGCACTGATCGTGCGGGCTGCGCGCGAAGCGGGTCTGAACACGGACTTCTACACCCTCAACGGCAACAACTTCGGGGTGCCCAGCGCCATGGGTGCGGCAGGGCAAGGCCGGGTCAAGCTGATCTCGGCCTTCAGCCCCAACTCTGAGCCGCTGATGAGCAGCCCGCTGCTGCCGGGCTTCAAGCGCCAGTTCAACGAGGACTTCATCAACGGCCTGGGCCACAACGCCATGCTGATGCTGGCCCAGGCCATGCGCGAGGCCAAGTCCGTGGAACCTGGCGCCGTCGCGGCCAGGATGTCTGGCATGCGCTTCGAGGGCATCAACGGCCCCGTGGAAATGCGCAAGAGCGACCACCAGGCCCAGCAACCCATCCATGTGCTGAGCTGGGAAAAAATGGACGGCAAGACCGTGGTGCATGACCAGGAAGGAACGGGCCTGGGATGGAAGCCCGTCAGCACGGTTTCCGCACAGGCATCCAGCCTGGACACCAGCTGCACTATGAAGCGGCCCTCCTGAGCCGCCTGCCTGGCGCCTCCTAGAAATCACAACGCCCTGAGCCCCTCTGCGAACAGGGCCACCCACCTCAGAAGGAAGAGACATCATGACTGGCATCCATCCCCATAACCAGGCTCCAGAGCTCAAGGACTACAACGTCTACACCAGCGACCCGGTGCTGCAGCGTGCCGTGACTCGCGGCGGCGCACAGTGGCGCGACCCGGAGCTGCAACGCCAGGGCGCGGAATATGGCGCCGAAGCCACGCTGCGCGCCGCAGAAGAAGCCAACCACTTCGAGCCCGAGCTGCACACGCATTCGCCCTCAGGCGACCGTATCGACCAGGTCCGCTTTCACCCCGCATGGCACCAGATGATGACGATTGCACGGCGCAACGGCATCTCCAACCTGCCCTTCACCGACCAGCGACAGACGGCCTGGGCCGCCTATGGCGCATCGCTGTTCATGCACAGCCAGATCGAGTCCGGCTCGACCTGTCCGACGACCATGACCAAGGCCAGCATTCCGCTGGTGCGCATCAACCCCCAGCTCAACGCGACGCTGGGGCCGCTGCTGGAATCCACCGACTACGACGCACGCGACATTCCCGCCGAGGGCAAGCGCTCCATCACCGTGGGAATGGGCATGACGGAGCGCCAGGGCGGCAGCGATGTGCGCAGCAACACCACTCGTGCCGTGGCCCTGAACCCGTCGGGCAGCAGCGGCCCCCGGGGCGAGGAATACCTGATCACCGGCCACAAATGGTTCTTCTCGGCCCCCATGTGCGACGGGCATCTGGTGCTGGCCAAGACCGAGGAGCGGGGCCCCACCTGCTTTTTCGTGCCACGCTGGCGACCCGACGGCAGCAAGAACGCCATTCACATCCAGCGCCTCAAGGACAAGGTGGGCAACCGCTCCAACAGCAGCAGCGAAGTGGAGTTCGACGACGCCTGGGGCGTACTCATCGGCCAGGAAGGCCGGGGCATTTCCACCATCATCGAAATGGCCACCTACACCCGCCTGGACTGTGCGCTGTCCAGTGCAGGTTTCATGCGCCAGGCCCTGGTGCAGGCCCTGCACTACACGCGCAACCGCCATGCCTTCGGCCTGCCGCTGGCCGAGCAGCCGGTGATGACCGGCCTGCTGGCCGATATGGCACTGGAATCCGAAGCCGCCACCTGGCTGGCCATGGATCTGGCCGCACGCTTTGGCTCCGAAGACCCGCTGGATCAGGCCTGGCGCCGCATCGTCACGCCTGCCGCCAAGTTCTGGAACTGCAAGCGTGCCGTGGGCTACACCGGCGAAGCCATGGAAGTCTTCGGCGGCAACGGCTATGTGGAGACCGGCCCCATGGGACGCTTGTTCCGCGAAGCCCCCGTCAACTCCATCTGGGAGGGGTCGGGCAACGTCATGTGTCTGGATGTGCTGCGCGCCATTGCCCGCAACCCCGACGACGCCCATCTGCTGCTGGACCATCTGCGTGAAGTCAGCTCAGAAGAGGCCGTGCTGCGTGCGCAGGTGGACAAGCTGCGCCAGGCCGTCACCCTGCCTCCGCAGGATCTGGAGCGCGAGGCGCGCCGCTTCACCCAGCGCCTGGCTATCACGGTACAAGCCACACTGATGCTGCAGCATGCGGGCAGCGACAGTGCCTCGGCCTTCATCGGCAGCCGCTTCGATCCGGACTGGGGCCCGGTGGCCGGTGTTGCCTGCGCCAGCAACGACCCGGCCGCCCTGCTGCGCAATGCATGGGCGGGTTGAGGGGATGCCAGCAATGATGAATTTCATTTCCCTGCTCGACCAGCAGGCACGTACGCGCCCCGAAAAACTGGCGCTGCGCGCGGACGGCCTGGGCTGGAGCTATGCCGCGCTGGCCGAGGCCAGCCGTCGCGCCGCTGCCGTGCTCCGCGCGCAAGGCATGCGCCGGGGCGACAAGCTAGGTCTGCTGTGCTTCAACACCCCGGGCTTTGTGTTCGCCCTATTCGGCGCCTGGCGGCTGGGCGCGGTCGTCGTGCCCATCAACCACAAGCTGCAGGCCCCGGAAGTCAGCTACATACTGCGCCACTCGGGTGCTCGACTGTGCCTTGTGGATGGTGCGCGCGCTTCGCTGATCACCGCCATCCAGGCCGAACCACAGCCGCTGGCGGACATGCAGTGGCTGAGCACAGCGTCTGCCGCCGAAGGCCTGGACTGCTTCGATGAGCTGCTGGCGCAGGCTGCGCCCTGCGGCGAAGAGCATGGCCGACCTGCGCCAGACGCGCTGGCCGAGATTCTCTACACCTCCGGCACCACGGGCCAGCCCAAGGGCTGCCTGCACAGCCATGCCAATGTCTTCCATGCCGCCCTGTGTGCAGCGGCGGCCACCTCGCTGACTCCCACAGAGCGCACGCTGATCGCCATGCCCATATGGCACTCGTCGCCGTTGAACAACTGGTTCTTGGGCACCTTGCTCATGGGCGGCACCGCTGTGCTGATGCGCGAATATGCGCCCAGGGAGTTTCTGGAAACGCTGGCGCAGGAGCGCATCAGCTTCACCTTTGGCGCACCGATTGCCTTTCTGGCTCCGCTGTCCGTGGTGCCCGATGTGGCCAGCTACGACTTCAGTGCCATGCGTTTGTGGGCCTACGGCGGTGGCCCACTGGGCGCGGACATGGCGCGCAAGCTGGCTCAGGCCTATCGCAGCGACCGCTTCATGCAGGTCTATGGCATGACCGAATCAGGCCCTCTGGGCACCGTGCTCTACCCCGAAGAGGCTGTGGCCAAGGCGGGCTCCATAGGTCGCTGCGCCATACCCGGCGTGGAACTGGAGGTGCGCCGTCAGGACGGCGGCCTGTGCGGCCCCGGCGAAGTGGGCGAGATCTGCCTGCGCTCTGCGGCCATGATGCAAGGCTATCTGGACAACCCCGAGGCCACGGCCGCCGTGCTGGACGACCAGGGCTGGTATCGCAGCGGCGACCTGGCGCGCGTGGACGAGGACGGCTATCTCTACATCGTGGACAGACTCAAGGACATGATCGTTACGGGTGGCGAGAACGTCTACTCCAAGGAAGTGGAAGACGTGCTCTGCACCCACCCCGATGTGCAGGACGTAGCCGTCATCGGCCGCCCTCATCCTGAATGGGGCGAGACCGTGGTGGCGGTGCTGACCCTCAAGCCCGGCAAGTTGCTGGACCATGAGGCCCTACTCCAGTTCATGGCGCCGAAGCTGGCGCGCTACAAGATTCCGCGCTTCTTCGAGGCCCGCGACACGCTGCCACGCACCGCGACCGGCAAGCTGCTCAAGCACATGCTGCGGGGCAGCACGACCAGCCATTGAGTGCGAAGGCACTGTCGCAAGACCGCTTCGGATAGGTTCAGCGCCGCATGTCCTGGGCATGCGGCGCTTTCCGTTCGGGCCGATGCTCCTGGTGCCGCACCCGGGTAACACGGATGACATGGATGGGTCTTTGCAATCCGCTATAAGCAGTGATATGCAACTGAACCACGACCTGCTGACGGAGCGCCCGGCGCGCCAAGTCTCCCTCTCGGGAGCCTCCAATTTCCGTGATCTGGGCGGATATCGGGGCCTGGACGGCCGCCGCCTGCAATGGGGCAAGCTGTACCGCTCCGCCCATCTGGCGCATCTGACGCAGCAGGACCTGGAACAGCTGCAAAAGCTTGGCATCCACCGCAGCGCGGACTTTCGCGGCGAAGGCGAAAGCGCGCATCTCTCCTATGACTGGCCCAGAATCGAGCGCCATGCCCTGGTCGTCGAGCCCACGGTAGTGCAGCGCGCCCAGTCCTTGATGGAGCAGGGCCGTAACCTCAGCAGCCGCGATACCGAGGAGCTGATGCACGACACCTACCGCAGCTTTGTGAACGTGTACGGCAATCGCTTTGCGCAGTTCCTCGCACTGCTGCAGCTCAGCGATGCGCCGCTGGTCTTTCACTGCACGGCCGGCAAGGATCGCACGGGCTGGGCTGCTGCCCTGCTGCTGACGGCGCTGGGCGTGGACGAGGAGCAGATCATGGAAGACTATCTGCTGACCAATCAGTACTTCAAACGCCCGGCCCAGATGTACGGCCAGCTGTCCGAAGAGGCTCTGGATGCGCTGTGGCGCGTGCAGCCGTCCTATCTGATGGCCTCGGTCGATGTGGTGCGCGCCCAGCACGGCAGCGTGGACCGCTATCTGAGCCAGGAGCTGGGTATAGACGGCACTGCACGCGAGCGACTGGCCGAGCTGTATCTGGAGACTTGATCAACTTTGATAGCTGTCAACGCTTGTCCTGAATTGGTTTCACACCAATTTCAGGCATAACAAGCTGTTACGGCAGGATATCCTCGGCCCGCTACCATGGCCCATAAGCCGCAATGGATGCGGACAAGGAAATGCAGATGCGCAAATGGCTCTCCCTGGCCGCAGCAGCCGCCACGCTGGCGCTGACGGCCTGCTCCGGCACCATGCCGGCCTCCTCCAGCTCCAGCGGCTCCGGCAGCTCCGGCGGCGTGGAAATCTTCGGCACCGTGGACGCAGGCGTCAGCCGCACCTGGTAAGCCCCGCCGCAAGGCACAAAAAAGCCCGCCGTGCTCCCTGCACGGCGGGCTTTTGTTTTTGCCCCGTAATTAACGGCTGACGTTGGCGTCAGCCACGGTCAGCGCCGTCATGTTCACGATACGGCGCACCGTGGTGCTGGGCGTCAGCACATGCACGGGCTTGGCCGCACCCAGCAGCACCGGGCCCACGGCAATGCCACCGCCGGCCGCCTGCTTGAGCAGGTTGTAGCTGATGTTGGCAGCGTCGATATTGGGCGAGACCAGCAGGTTGGCATCACCCAGCAGCGTGCTGTTGGGCATGAGCTTGGCGCGGGCCTTGCCGTCCAGAGCCACATCGCCGTGCATTTCGCCATCCACTTCGAGCCAGGGTGCCTGCTCGCGCAGCAGCTCCAGGGTCTGGCGCATCTTGATGGCGCTGGGCTGGTTGCTGGAGCCGAAGTTGGAGTGGCTCAGCAGCGCAGCCTTGGGCTTGATGCCGAAACGCATCATTTCCTCGGCAGCCATGATGGTGATCTCGGCCAGTTGCTCGGCCGTGGGGTCGTAGTTGACGTGGGTGTCGACCAGGAACACCTGGCGCTCGGGCAGCAGCAGGCCGTTCATGCAGGCATAGGTGGCCACGCCGCTGCGCTTGCCGATGACCTGATCAATGTAGTTCAGGTGCACATTGGTGTTGTTCCAGGTGCCGCAGATCAGGCCGTCGACCTCACCCTTGTGCAGCAGCATGGAGCCGATCAGCGTCAGGCGGCGGCGCATTTCGATCTTGGCGATGGGCGCGGTGATGCCCTTGCGCTCCGTCATGCGGTGATAGCTCTGCCAGAAGTCGCGGTAGCGCTCGTCATGCTCGACGTTGACCACGTCGTAGTCGGCACCTTCCTTCATGCGCAGGCCGAACTTCTCGATGCGCTGGGCAATGATGGTGGGACGGCCGATCAGTGTCGGGCGCGCAATGCGTTCGTCCACCACGATCTGGGCCGCGCGCAGGATGCGCTCTTCCTCGCCCTCGGCATAGGCCACGCGCTTCTTGGTGGCCTTCTTGGCGGCATGCACGATGGGCTTCATCATGGTGCCGGAGGCGTAGACAAAGGTCTTCAGGTGCTCGCGGTAGGCATCCATGTCCTGGATGGGGCGCTTGGCCACGCCGGCTTCGGCCGCTGCCTGGGCCACGGCGGGTGCCACGATCAGCATCAGGCGCGGGTCGAAGGGCTTGGGAATCAGGTACTCGGGGCCGAAGCTCAGCACTTCGCCCACATAGGCGGCTGCCACTTCTTCGGACTGCTCGGCCTGGGCCAGCGCGGCAATCGCGTGCACGCAGGCGATCTCCATCGAAGTGGTGATGGTGGTCGCACCGCAGTCCAGCGCGCCACGGAAGATGTAGGGGAAGCACAGGACGTTGTTGACCTGGTTGGGGTAGTCCGTGCGGCCCGTGGCGATGATGGCGTCGTCGCGCACCGCCTTCACATCTTCAGGAATGATTTCCGGGTTGGGGTTGGCCAGCGCGAAGATGATGGGCCTGGCCGCCATCTTCTTGACCATGTCCTGCTTGAGCACGTTGCCGGCGGACAGGCCCAGGAAGGCGTCGGCGCCCTCGATCACCTCACCCAGCGTGCGCAGCTCGGTCTTCTGGGCAAACAGCGCCTTGTCCGGGTCCATCAGCTCGGTACGGCCCTCATAGACCACGCCGGCGATGTCGGTCACGAACACGTTCTCGCGCTTCAGGCCCACTTCCAGCAGCAGGTTCAGGCAGGCCAGCGCCGCGGCGCCAGCACCCGAAGCCACCAGCTTGACCTCTTCGATCTTCTTGCCCGCCACCTTGAGCGCGTTGACCATGGCGGCTGCCACGGTGATGGCCGTGCCGTGCTGGTCGTCGTGGAAGACGGGAATGTTCATGCGCTTGCGCAGCTCGCGCTCCACGAAGAAGCACTCGGGTGCCTTGATGTCTTCGAGGTTGATGGCGCCGAAGGTGGGCTCCAGCGCAGCAATCACGTCGACCAGCTTTTGCGGGTCCTTCTCGTCGATCTCGATATCGAACACATCGACGCCGGCGAACTTCTTGAACAGCACGCCCTTGCCCTCCATCACGGGCTTGGAAGCCAACGCGCCGATATCGCCCAGGCCCAGCACCGCCGTGCCGTTGGAGATCACGCCCACCAGGTTGCCGCGGCTGGTGTACTTGAAGGCTGCAGCCGGGTCCTTGACGATTTCCTCGCAAGGCGCAGCCACGCCAGGCGAGTAGGCCAGAGCCAGATCATGCTGATTGGCCATGGGCTTGGTTGCCGTGATGGCCACCTTGCCGGGCTTGGGGAACTCGTGATACTCCAGCGCCGCCTGACGCAGCAACGCACGTTTATCAATCGAGGTAATGGGCTTGGTGTCGGACATCAGCGGTCTCCAGCTCGCAAAGTAAGTCATCCGCAGTAAGGACTCTCTATGGGCACACAGCCCGGCCCCTGTGCTCCCGCGGACGATGAAATCGGATTTTGGATTGTAGGCCGAGCGCTATCAAAAAAAGAGGGGTTGCAGCTCGGCGTTTAAGGTCAAACAGCCATGACTGTTCAATAACAATGCAAACGAAATCATAACATTATGCAAACAGCGCATAACATATGGAGATTTTGCACTTCAGGGCGTGCAGGCATCGTCGCGATAGAGCTTGGCATAAGGCACGCCATCGAAATGCAGCTTCCGGCTGTCCTGCAAATGCGGCATCGCCGTGCGGATGTCGTACCCCTGGGCAGCAATCAATATCTCGGGTGCCAGAGTCGTGCTGTGTTCCAGAGGACTGTCAGAGACCGCCACCTCTTTGCTCCCTTGGAGACTCCTCATTGCCTCATTCGCCCAATATGCCAGCGGCACCTCCAGCACTGACTGATCATTACCCTGGCGAGGGCTGTCCACACAAGGAGGAACTCCAAGGCCATGATCAGACACGTAAAGCAGCGCGCTGGGCGCGTCAGACGCCTCATCCACCATGCGAATCCAGTCGGCCAGCAGGTCCGAGGTATAGCGAATCGAGTTATCGTATGCATCTGCGCCCTCATAGCGGGAACGAGGGTAGCGCTGGGAGATATCGGGATGACTGCCATAGGTATGAAGAACCACTAGCTTATGTGACGCGTCATCCGCCAGCGACTTCTCCAGCCAAGTCGTCATTACTTCGTCATGTGCCCCATTGCCCACCTTGGCATAGACATCCGCAGAGCGACGCAATATCTGCGAGTACATATCCTCGCTCTTGTCATTGAATCTAGAGTTCGAAAAGACAAAGGTCTTGTAGCCAGCATGCCGCGCCAAATCCAGGAACGAAGGCGAGGCATTTTTCTGGCTGTCGAAAGCAGACTGCCCCGTCAAAATATAGGGCAGCGCCTTTGCGGTATTGAAGCCATGAGCCATGACCTTGTAGGTACGCAAACCGGAAACCTGCCTCAGTGACTGATTGGTATCGTCTTCCTGATAGCCCAATAGTGACCAGCGATGGCTGCTGGCGCTCTCACCAATAATCACCACCAAGGTGTTCGCCTGAGATGCGCTTGGCCTGGCAGGCAGTGTCGGCTGATAGAAAACCTCTTTTTCCAGATCTCCATAGCGCACCGCAGCCTTGGCCATATGCATGGGGTAGATATGACGCAGTTTATGCACATAGTCATTGACGGTGAACTGCTGGGTCATGCCAAAGGCAAAAAAGCTGGTCCAGAGCAATCCTATGCCCAGCAGTATTCTTTTCTCCCATTTCTGAAATGGAGCTGCTCCAGCCTTGCAGTTTTTAAAGAGAAAGTAGCCACATCCGAAACTTGCCACCAGCCAGCACAGCACGACAAGAATCATCTGGCGATTGATAGAGTTCAGGAACTCGGCAGCCTCATGAGCCTCGGTGCGCAGCAGCGTGGCAAGGGAAAACTCATCGATCATGTTTCCCAAAAACTGGGCATGAAAAATATTCGCAGCGCCAATAAAAATCAGAAGTGGAATACAGATCGCCAGAGACTTTCGGGACAGCGCCAAAGGATAGAAGAACAGCGCGGCCAACAATGTGTAGCCCACCTCTTTTCCATATGAGCGAATTAGAAACGGCGGTGAAAAAAGCAGTATCCAGGCTAGTAGAGAGCCCAGTCTCATTGCAAAGGAAGATATATTCATTTTTCGTGACAGTTTTGTGACGATTGTATGAAATACTTCTTTTGTTAAATAGCCGCCCAAGCAGCGCTCACCACTGATTTCCTAGGACTTGACCCACAGGGCTATGATTCGCGGCTTCTCTTCTCGACCGAAAGTCCGCCCATGCTGCCCCGCCACAACGACCCGATTGCCGCTATCGCCACCGCTCCGGGGCGTGGTGCCGTGGGCATCGTTCGGGTCTCCGGCAAAGGCATTGCTGCGCTGGTCCGGACGCTTTGTGGCAAGGCGCTGAAACCGCGCGAAGCGACTTATCTGCCCTTCAGGGACGCGGGCGGCTCGCCCATCGACCATGGCCTGGCCATCTACTTTCCGGGCCCGCACAGCTACACGGGCGAGGATGTGCTGGAGCTACAGGCCCACGGCGGCCCTGTGGTGCTGCAGCTGCTGCTGGCGCGCTGTCTGGAAGCAGCACAGAGCGCCAATGAAGATGGCAAGCCAGTGCTGACTGGACTGCGCCTGGCCCAGCCCGGCGAGTTCACCGAGCGCGCCTTTCTTAACGACAAGATCGACCTGGCCCAGGCCGAGGCGATTGCCGACCTCATCGATGCAAGCACCGAAGCGGCCGCGCGCAGTGCCAGCCGCTCGCTGTCCGGCGCGTTCTCGCAGGAAATCCATGTGCTGCGCGATGCTCTGGTGCATCTGCGCATGCTGGTGGAGGCCACACTGGACTTCCCCGAAGAGGAAATCGACTTTCTGCAGAAGGCCGATGCCTTTGGCCAACTCGAGCGCCTGCGCGCCCAGGTCACTGCCGTGCTGGCACGCGCCCACCAGGGCGCGCTGTTGCGCGAAGGCATCAAGGTGGTGATTGCCGGCCAGCCCAATGCGGGCAAAAGCTCGCTGCTCAATGCGCTGGCAGGGGCCGAGCTGGCCATCGTCACCCCCATTGCCGGAACCACGCGCGACAAGGTGCAGCAGACGATTCAGATCGAGGGCGTGCCCCTGCATGTGATCGACACCGCAGGCCTGCGTGACAGCGATGACGAGGTGGAGCGCATCGGCATTGCACGCGCCTGGGACGAGATTGCAGCGGCCGATGCCGTGCTCTTCCTGCATGACCTGACCCGCGTGGAGCAGGCCGACTATGCGGCAGCCGATGCCGATATCGCCCGCACCCTGCAGGACAGGCTGCCCGCGCAGGTGCCGGTCATTCATGTCTGGAACAAGACCGATATGGCGGCTGCCGACGTGCAGTCCCGTCACACCGCCCAGCTCAATGCCGAGCAGATCGCCTTGTCCGCCCGTACCGGCGACGGCCTGGATGCGCTGCGCAAGCGCCTGCTGGAAGTGGCGGGCTGGCAGTCCGCCCCCGAGGGCCTGTACCTGGCACGCGCCCGCCATGTGGAGGCCCTGCAGGCCGTGGATGCCCACCTGGAGATGGCCGACGAGCAGTTGGCTGCGCAATCCGCCCATCTGGACCTGCTGGCCGAGGAGCTGCGCCTGGCCCAGCTGTCGCTGAACTCGATTACCGGCGAATTCAGCTCAGACGACCTGCTGGGGGTGATCTTCTCCAGCTTCTGCATCGGCAAGTAAGGCCGCAGGCCGGCCCTCCGCCCTGTTCGAGCGGGCATAAAAAAACGCCACCTTTTCAGGTGGCGTTTTTGTTGGCGCTGGCGCCGTGCTTACTTGCCTTCGGCAGCCTTGCCGAACTTGGGCAGGTTGAACTGAGGCGGCACGCCCATGCGCTTGTTGATGATCCACTGCTGAGCGATCGACAGAATGTTGTTCGTCAGCCAGTACAGCACCAGACCCGAGGGGAAGAAGAAGAACATCACGCTGAACATCAGCGGCATGATCCACATCATCTTGGCCTGCATGGGGTCAGGAGGAGCGGGGTTCAGGGCGGTCTGCAACAGCGAGGACAGTGTCATCAGCAGCGGCAGGATGAAGAAGGGATCCGGCACCGAAAGGTCATGAATCCAGCCAATCCAGGGTGCGTTGCGAATTTCCACGCTGGACTGCAGCACCCAGTACAGAGCCATGAAGACAGGGATCTGAATGACGATGGGCAGACAGCCGCCCATGGGGTTGACCTTCTCCTCGCGGTAGATGCGCATCATCTCCTGCTGCATCTGCTGGGGCTTGTCCTTCAGACGCTCGCGCATTTCCTGAATGCGGGGGTTGATGGCCTTCATCTTGGCCATCGAGGAGTACGCCTTGGCGTTGAGCCAGTAGAAGGCGATCTTCAGCAGCACCACCAGGGCCACGATGGACCAGCCCCAGTTGCCGATGAACTTGTGCAGCTCGGACAGCAGCCAGTACAGCGGCTTGGCCAGAATCGTCAGCCAGCCATAGTCCTTGACCAGTTCCAGACCGGGCGAGAGCTTTTCCAGCATGGGCTCGATCTGAGGACCGGAGAACAGGCGCGAGCTCACGGTCTTGGTCTGGCCAGGCTCCACCGTGCCCACGGGCGTGATCATGCCCACTGCATAGAGGTTGTCGCCCACCTTGCGCACGAAGTTGTCGCGCTGGATGCCGTCGGCCAGCAGCCAGGCGCTGGCGAAGTAATGCTGCACCATGGCCACAAAGCCATTGGGAGAGGCCTTGTCGACCTCGGCTTTGCCGCTTTCGATGTCCTTGAACTCGACCTTGTGGTACTTCTTGGCGTCGGTATAGACGGCAGGACCGGTGAAGGTGGAATAGAAGCTGGACTCATGCTCAGGCTTGTTGCCGTCGCGCACCAGTTGCATGTACAGCTGGGGGTTCACGGCGGTCGAGCCAGTGTTGACCACATCGTGCTGCACATCGACGGCATAGGAGCCGCGCTTGAGCGTGAAGGTCTTGATCAGCTTCACACCGCCCTGGTCGGCGGACTCGAAGCGCACTTGCACGCTGTCCTGACCGTCCTTGAGCTCGCGCTCGCCGGGCATCACGGTCATGGGAGTCTTGTGCGTGGGGAAGTTGCCGCCGATCAGGCCGGTCTGACCCAGGTAGACGCGCTTGGCGTTTTGCTCGAACACCTGCATGAGCTTCTTGTCATCCGTGGTGTCGGAGTACTTGAGCAGCTCGGAAGCTTTTAGCGTGCCACCTTCGCTGTCGAAGGTCAGACGCATCACATCGCTGTCCACGATCACGTCCTGACGGGGCGTCACGGCTGCTGCGGGCTGAGCCGCAGCATTGGCAGCACCGGGCACATCGCCGGCAGAAGCGGCAGCGGCGGGCTGGGGCACGCTGACGTCAGCAGGCTTGGCATCAGCCGCAGCAGGCGCGCTGACCGTCTGCGGCGATGGGAAGAAGGTGGGCTTTTTGCCGTTATGGATTTGCCACTTGTCCCAGAGCAAAACCATGGAAAAGCCAAATATCACCCACAGTATGGTGCGGCGAATATCGTTCATGAAGACTTCTTAGGTGAGGAAGGTTGGGTGGTCGCGGAAGAGTCCGAGGCATTGTCCAGAAAGGAAAACAGCCTGGGCTTTTGCTGTGGCACGGGATCATGCCCTCCGTCACACCACGGATGACAACGCGCCAGCCGGCGCACCGTCAGATAAGAGCCTACCGCAGCGCCGTGTTGCTCCAGCGCTTGAAGGGAATAGGCCGAGCAGGTCGGCTCGAAGCGACAGGCCGAGCCCAGCCAGGGACTGAGCAGCAGCCTGTAGCCACGCACTACAGCCATGAGCAGTCGCTGCATCATGGCTGGTTCTCCGGCTGATTCGCTATTGAATCAGTAGCCTCTTGCGCTTTGCCGTCAATGGCTTGAGGTGAATTCTTCTTCAAATCCACCTCCGCCTCAGCGGCCTGACGGGCCTGCGTCAGGCGGCGCGCCCCGGTCGCAAAAAGCTGTTGCAGTTCCTTGCGGACCGCTGCCTTGAGCTGATCCGAAGTTGCACTGACGAATTGCTTACGGTCAAACCCCGAGCGCAGGCGCACCACATAGGAAGCACACAGCAGGGCGTCTTCGTAATCCGAGGACACCGCATAGATCTGGCGCTTGATGGTGTGACGCGTGACAGAGCGGCGTGCCCAGCGCTTGGGCACCATGGCACCCAGCCAGGCCTGCTTGCGCACGGCACCAATGCCAAACAGGGCCTGCGGATCATTCGATCCGGGCCCTGTCCTGGGGTTGGCAACCATGTCGGTAACCTCGGCCACCAGCTCCATGCGGTGCAGGGCGAAGTGCGGGGTACGGGCAATCGTACCCGCGGACATGGTGGCCTGGAATTGCGGACGCGTTTTCAGCCTTTGCATAGGAGAGCCTCCGTTCAGAGGCCTTCAGCGCAGCGAATGAGCAGACCGCTAGCCAACGCCGGCCTTAGACGGCCAGACGCTTGCGGCCCTTGGCGCGACGTGCGTTGATCACGGCACGGCCACCCTTGGTCTTCATGCGGACCAGGAAACCGTGGGTACGGGCGCGGCGGATCTTGGAAGGTTGGTAAGTACGTTTCATGTTGGTTCCTTGAGAAGGTTCAGTATTTGCGTCGGCAAGGCGCCATGTTCGCGCCCGACCATTCCGGTTTTGCGCCGCACACTGTCACCGCCAAACCCGATATTTTTTCACATGCCGTGCATGTCATCGGGCCAGAAGGCAACAAACGGAACAAAGCACCCGCCACAGCTCCTAAAGCAACTGGGCGCGCGCGCACAAAAAAGGCGCCCGGCTCATATCACCCTGAACACATTCAGGGAAACCGGGGATTATCACAGCGTTGCGCCTTTGATGCAATGACCCTTGAATTTGCTAAGGACTCGCAGGGTATCCCGTCAAGCACCTGCGTGGCCCAGAGATTCTTTACAAACAGCAGGCTGCCAATCTATTAGGATGTGCAGCCTATAACGCACTGGAGTCGGGGACAGCCTTCTGATATTTTGTGGATAACTTCCGCAAAAGCTACAATACCAACCCCGCAACTGTTCCTCCTATCCACAATTAGACTTTTGACAATGACAGAGGAACCAACCAATGATGCAGGCCAGGCCCTGTGGCAGGTCTGCGTTGAGCAACTGGGTCAGGAGCTGCCAGAGCAGCAATTCAACACCTGGATCAAGCCGCTGACGGCACTCGTTGCAGAAGATTTTTCCAAGGTCACCGTCTATGTGGCCAACCGCTTCAAGCTGGACTGGATCCGTGCCCAGTATGCGGGTCGCATCTCGGCCATGCTGGAGTCGCTCTACGGCCAACCCGTCACCCTTGAGTTAGCACTTGCTCAGCGGGAAAGCGTTGTCCGTACTTATGTGCGCCCTCCGTCGTCGACACAGCAGGCTGCGCCGCAGACGCACAATGTCGCTGTGCCCACCGTCACCAGCGAAGAGGCCAGCGCACCTGTTTTCCGCACCCGGTTGAACCCGGCCCTCACCTTCGAGACGCTGGTCGAAGGTACGGCCAACCGCATGGCGCGCTCGGCCGCCATGCATGTGGCAGGCTCGCCCGGCCACCTCTACAACCCGCTGTTCATCTACGGCGGTGTCGGTCTCGGTAAGACCCACCTGGTGCATGCTGTGGGTAACCAGCTGCTCAAGGACAAGCCCGACGCCAAGATTCTCTACATCCACGCCGAGCAGTTCGTCTCGGATGTGGTCAAGGCCTACCAGCGCCGCACCTTCGACGAGTTCAAGGAACGCTATCACTCGCTCGATCTGCTGCTGATCGACGATGTGCAGTTCTTCGCCAACAAGGACCGTACGCAGGAAGAGTTCTTCAATGCCTTCGAGGCCCTGCTGGCCAAGAAGAGCCATATCGTGATGACGTCCGACACCTATCCCAAGGGTCTGGCCAATATTCACGAGCGCCTGGTCTCGCGCTTCGACTCCGGCCTGACGGTGGCCATCGAGCCGCCCGAGCTGGAAATGCGCGTGGCGATTCTGATCAACAAGGCCCGCGCCGAGAACGCCGACATGCCTGAGGAAGTCGCCTTCTTCGTGGCCAAGAACGTGCGCTCCAACGTGCGTGAGCTCGAAGGCGCGCTGCGCAAGATCCTGGCCTATTCGCGCTTCAACCAGAAGGAAGTGTCGATCCAGCTGGCGCGCGAGGCGCTGCGCGATCTGCTCAGTATTCAGAACCGCCAGATCTCTGTGGAAAACATCCAGAAGACGGTGGCTGACTACTACAAGATCAAGGTAGCCGACATGTACAGCAAGAAGCGCCCGGCCAGCATTGCCCGGCCGCGCCAGATTGCCATGTACCTGGCCAAGGAGCTGACGCAGAAAAGCCTGCCCGAGATCGGCGAGCTGTTTGGCGGCCGCGACCACACCACGGTGCTGCACGCCGTACGCAAGATTGCGGGCGAGCGCCAGACCAACACCGAGTTGAACCAGCAGCTCCATGTGCTGGAACAAACGCTCAAGGGTTGATGAAAACTCCCCCATGAATGTCACTCACACAGGGCAAAATGGGGAATTCACGCGGCATGAGGGAGCGTCCGCCCTGCCCTGCGGACGCCGCCGCGTCAAAACAAATGCGCACTTAAATCACTGAGGTTGACATGATCGTCCTGAAAGCCACACAAGACAAAGTTCTCGCGGTCCTGCAATCGGTGGCCGGCATTGTCGAGCGCCGCCACACGCTGCCCATTCTGGCCAATGTGCTGATCAAGAAGACCGGCAATGCACTGCAGCTGACAACCAGCGATCTGGAAATCCAGATCCGCACCACGGCCGAGCTGGGCGGCGACGCCGGCGACTTCACCACCACCATCGGTGCCCGCAAGCTGATCGACATCCTGAAGACCATGCCCGGCGACCAGACCGTGAGCCTGGAGACGCAGCAGTCCAAGATGATTCTGAAAGGCGGCAAGAGCCGCTTCACGCTGCAGACCCTGCCCGCCGAAGACTTCCCGCTGGTGCAGGAATCGGCCGCCTTCGGCCCCGCCTTCAGCGTGCCGCAAAAAGTGCTCAAGGACCTGCTGGGCCAGGTCTCCTTTGCCATGGCCGTGCAGGACATCCGCTACTACCTGAACGGCATTCTGTTCGTCGCCGAAGGCAACACCCTGAGCCTGGTGGCCACAGACGGCCACCGCCTGGCCTGGGCCAGCGCCACGCTGGATGTGGAAGTGCCCATCAAGCAGGAAGTGATTCTGCCGCGCAAGACCGTGCTGGAGCTGCAGCGCCTGCTGTCGGACGCCAGCGGCGAGAACCAGCCCGTCATCGAGATGCAGTTCGCCAACAACCAGGCCAAGTTCACCTTTGGCGGCATGGAGTTCGTGACCAAGCTGGTCGAAGGCAAGTTCCCCGACTACAACCGCGTCATCCCGCGCAACCACACCAACAGTGTGACCCTGGGCCGCGCCCCGCTGCTGGCATCGCTGCAGCGCACGGCCATCATGACCAGCGACAAGTTCAAGGGCGTGCGCCTGTCGGTCGAGCCCGGCACGCTGCGCGTGGCGTCCAACAACGCCGAGCAGGAAGAAGCCATGGACGAGCTCGACATCGACTACGGTGGCGACACCATCGAGATCGGCTTCAACGTGACCTACCTGATCGATGTGCTCACCAACATGAGCCAGGACATGGTCAAGATCGATCTGCAGGACGGCAACAGCTCGGCTCTGGTCACCATCCCCGAGAACGAAAGCTTCAAGTACGTCGTGATGCCCATGCGCATCTGAGTGGACCGAACGCAGCCAGCCATTTCATTGCCTGAAATAACAGGAGCAGCTACCGCTCGTCCTGTAATGATTTCAGGCAAGTATTCATTTGAAAGTTATGCAGGTCAGGCGCCAACAGCTCCTGATCTTGTAGCAGCAAGGTAATTTCATGACCGAAGAGAACAAGCCAGACACCCAGACCGCCGCAGATGCAGGCGGCTATGGCGAAGGCGCAATCCAGATCCTGGAAGGCCTGGAAGCCGTG
The DNA here is from genome assembly GCF_000241525.1 of Comamonas testosteroni ATCC 11996. Classification (GTDB taxonomy): domain Bacteria; phylum Pseudomonadota; class Gammaproteobacteria; order Burkholderiales; family Burkholderiaceae_C; genus Comamonas; species Comamonas testosteroni. The sequence continues at coordinate 271,291 of NZ_AHIL01000002.1, read as the reverse complement.
CGCAAGCGCCCAGGCATGTACATCGGTGACACCTCGGACGGCACCGGTCTGCACCACCTGGTCTTTGAGGTCGTGGACAACTCCATCGACGAAGCGCTGGCCGGCTACTGCGACGACATTCTGGTCACCATCCACGCCGACGGCTCGCTGTCCGTGATCGACAACGGCCGCGGCATTCCTACGCGCGTGAAGATGGACGACAAGCACGAGCCCAAGCGCTCGGCGGCCGAAATCGCCCTGACCGAGCTGCACGCCGGCGGCAAGTTCAACCAGAACAGCTACAAGGTCTCGGGCGGCCTGCACGGTGTGGGTGTGTCCTGCGTGAACGCGCTGTCCATCTGGCTCAAGCTCACCGTCAGCCGCGACGGCGTGCGCCATGAAATCGACTTCTCGCGCGGCTTTGTGCAAAACCGCCTGATCGAAGTCGTGGACGGAACCGAAGTCTCGCCCATGCGCGTGGTCGGCCCCAGTGACAAGCGCGGCACCAAGGTGCACTTTCTGCCCGACCAGGAGATCTTCAAGGAGAACTTCGAGTTCCGCTATGAAATCCTGGCCAAGCGCCTGCGCGAGCTGTCCTTCCTGAACAACGGCGTGCGCATCCGCTTGAAGGACGAACGCGACGGCAAGGAAGACGACTTCTCGGGCGCCGGCGGCGTCAAGGGCTTTGTGGAATTCATCAACGGCACCAAGAAGGTCCTGCACCCCACCACCTTCTACGCCGAAGGCACACGCCCGGCAGAGACCTATGGTGGCATTCCCGGCACCGAAATCGGCGTCGAAGTCGCCATGCAGTGGAACGACAGCTACGCCGAGCAAGTCCTCTGTTTCACCAACAACATTCCCCAGCGTGACGGCGGCACCCACCTGACCGGCCTGCGCGCCGCCATGACCCGCGTCATCGGCAAGTACATCGCCGACAACGAACTCGCCAAGAAGGCAAAGGTCGAAGTCACCGGCGACGACATGCGCGAAGGCCTGTGCTGCGTGCTCAGCGTGAAGGTGCCCGAGCCCAAGTTCTCCAGCCAGACCAAGGACAAGCTGGTCAGCTCCGAAGTCCGTGCGCCCGTGGAAGACATTGTCGGCAAGCTGCTCGCCGAGTTCCTCGAAGAAAAGCCCAACGACGCCAAGATTCTCTGCAACAAGATTGTGGAAGCTGCCCGCGCCCGTGAAGCCGCGCGCAAGGCCCGCGAAATGACGCGCCGCAAGGGCGTGCTGGACGGCATGGGCCTGCCCGGCAAGCTGGCCGACTGCCAGGAAAAAGATCCTGCGCTGTGCGAAATCTACATCGTCGAGGGTGACTCCGCCGGCGGCTCCGCCAAGCAGGGTCGCGATCGCAAGTTCCAGGCCATCCTGCCGCTGCGCGGCAAGATCCTGAACGTGGAAAAGGCCCGCTACGAAAAGCTGCTGTCCAGCCAGGAAATCATCACCCTGATCACCGCCCTGGGCACCGGCATCGGCAAGGTCAGCGAAGACTCGGGCAAGAGCAGCAGCGACGACTACAACCCCGACAAGCTGCGCTACCACCGCATCATCATCATGACCGACGCGGACGTGGACGGCGCCCACATCCGTACCCTGCTGCTGACCTTCTTCTACCGCCAGATGCCCGACCTGGTCGAGCGCGGCCATATCTACATCGCCCAGCCGCCGCTGTACAAGGTCAAGAACGGCAAGGAAGAGCTCTACCTCAAGGACGGCCCTGCCCTCAACAAATACCTGCTCAAGATCGCGCTGAACCATGCCAGCGTGAACACCGGCGGCGACAATCCGCGCACCGTGGAAGGCGAAGAGCTGGCCAAGCTGGCCAACATGCACCTGGCCGCCGAAACCGTCATCGAGCGCCTGTCCAACTTCATGGATGCCGAAGCCCTACGCGCCATTGCCGATGGCGTGCAGATCAAGCTCGACACCATCGAGCAAGCCCAGGAGTGCGCCCCGATTCTGGAAGCCAAGCTGCGCGAGCTGACCACCACCGGCGTGCCTGCCGATGTGACGGCCGAGATCGACCCCAACAGCGAGCACCCCATCCTGCGCATCAGCCGCCATCACCACGGCAATATCAAGAGCTCCATCCTGACCCAGGAGTTCGTGCGCAGCCATGACTACGCCGCCCTGTCCGACGAAGCGCAGAACTTCGTCGGCCTGCTGAGCGAAGGCGCCAAGGTCACGCGCGGCGAAGGCGAGAAGGCCAAGACCGAAAAGGTTGGCGATTTCCGTCAGGCCATGGCCTGGCTGATCTCCGAAGCCGAGCGCACCACGGGCCGCCAGCGCTACAAGGGTCTGGGTGAAATGAACCCCGAGCAGCTCTGGGAAACCACCATGGACCCCAATGTCCGCAGTCTGCTGCAGGTCAAGATCGGCGACGCCATCGAGGCCGACCGCGTCTTCACCATGCTCATGGGCGACGAGGTCGAACCGCGCCGCAACTTCATCGAAGACAACGCGCTGCGTGCGGGGAATATCGACGTTTGATTTTTGCCCAGGCGTAGGGCGCCAAATTAATTGCGACTGGGTGACACAGTTGCCGCGAATGGGCTAGCTATTGGTGGGTGAGCATCAAAAAAGCCCCGCAACTCAACAAAGTTACGGGGCTTTTTTTGCGGTGCGAGGTCTGAATTACAGGTTGGCTGCAGCCGTCGCCTATCGACTGTGGATTCAACCGATGGATGCAACACATTCGTTAAACATCTTTTCCAGAGATCCCACATCAGGGCCTTCTGAGCTTCGGTGTAGTAAGTCCGCGGTCTTTGCTTCATGCCAACACTCCATCCGCCAGATGGCAGTCATTGTGTTGCATTGACCAGTTAAATCCACAACCCAAATCAGACAGCCAAATTACTAACGATTGAGTTAAGCGGCGCAAAGCAGTCCGCCTTGAACGAAATGTTAGGCCTAAGCGGACTCGCTGATCCGTAGAATTTTTGGTTCGTCCTCGGAAAGGACACTAACGCAATCAGCATCTCCGGCAACCAGATATTCCTTGATGCTTGAATAGAAACCAGACTGCATGAGTGGTGAGTGAGGAAGTTGCTGGCTAAGCCAGCCACCTTCAACTACTTCATATACGACCGAGTTACTTGTGCCATCCAAGAGCTCAACAGAGATATGCCAGAACTCGGGGGTGTCTCGCTCGTCGAGCACCCTAACGCCAGTCGGGTTGTTAAAGATGACTCGCCACTGTCCATCCCATGGAGAGAATGTTGCGACGGTGATTGTCAGTGCACCATCCAGCTCAACACTCAGCACTCGCTGTTCTTTGGAGGGAGTGGGTGAGCCCAATCCTCGGAGCTTCGTTGTTTTTTTCATGAGGCTAACGAGATTCAGAGGACACGCAACAGGCAAGTCTAGTTCGCCTAATACTGTATGAGTGCGCAACTTGACAGGCAAATTAGCTGTTGTCATGTTTAGACAAAACTAAAAATTTGATCTCAGTCTTGGTGTGAATGCTGTAAGCCACGGTCCGAAGGACTGCTCCTGGCCGGTCTGAGACATTCACCAACACAGCAGCCTGAGTCGCACTAACTGTGTCACATCCTTGCCCAGTCTCAGCAACTTTGGCGGCTTGCGAGCTGATGCTGTGGCGTCGTCACGCATCTCTACAGTGAGGACAGTCTCACTATTTGTGGCGGCTTACGCCTGGTGCAAAACCCGAAAAAAGGCCAGCGTCAGCTGGCCTTTTTTATTTCAGCCTCTGCACCGAAGCCCTGGCCTTCACGCGCTCGAAATGGGCCGCCACACGCGGGAATTCGGCGATGTCCACGCCGTCGCCCTTGAGCCAGCCGGCCACGGTGTAGAGATAGCCGTCGGCCACGGTGAACTGCTCGCCCATCACCCAGGTCTTGTCGCCCAGATAGTGCTGCTCGATCACGGCAAAGCATTCGCGCATGTTCTGCGGCACCTTGGCGCGCATGGAGGCCTGGGCGGCCTCGTCGTCGGCCCAGCGCGAGGCGCGCGGACGGTGAGCGTGGGCGATGTGCGCGGTCGATGCCAGATAGGCATTGAACTCCTGCATCTGCGCCAGCGCAAAGGGATCATGGAGCGGAGCCAGTCTTGCCTGCGGATGGGTCTGCGCCACGTACAGCAGCAGCGCAGGAGTCTCGGTCAGCACGCCGTGTTCCGTGGCCAGCGCGGGCACTCTGCCCTTGGGGTTGATGCTCAGGTATTCGGGGCTGCGCTGCTCGTTGTCGGCAAAGCTCAGCGTCTTGAGCGTGAACTGGGCATCGGCCTCATAAAGCGCAATCAATACGGCCTGCGCGCAGGTGCCAGCTGCGTAGTAAAGCGTGGTTTGGCTTGCCAAAATCGTTCTCCCGTGGATGGTGATGTGCCTATGCAGTGTAGGCTGCTGCGCAGCCGGCTCAATCCCATGAACCGGGTCTGCTCATAGCAATGGCGCAAGGCAGACATCGACATCTCATGGCAGCATCGCGCTTCTGCCAGAAGTGCCCCACCCGAAATGAAATCCTCCATCCGCATTGTTGACGTCGACCGCCTGGAAACCTGGAGCAAGTACAAGGCCGGCATGTGTGACAGCTGCGCGGCCAATTGCTGCACCATGCCGCTGGAGGTACGCCTGCCGGATCTGGTGCGCCTGGAGCTGGTGGACCCGTTTGAGGTCGAGAACATCGAGCCCAAGCTGATCGCCAAGCGGCTGCTGAAGATGCGCCTGATCGACCACTTCAACCCCAAGCACGAGATCTTCACCATGGCCCGCCGGGCAGGCGGAGACTGCAATTTCCTGGACAAGAACACGCGCCGCTGCACGGTCTATGAAAAGCGCCCGGAGACCTGTAGATTGCATCCCAAGAAAGGGCCCAAACCGGGCTTCTGTGCCTACGGTAACAAGGCGCTTTCATAGCAGCAAGCCGCCTTCAATTCCTGGCAAGATCGGGGCATGGAGACATCACAAAAGGGCCAGCCTTGGAGCACAACAGAAGTTCGGGCAACCGTCCAAAGTTATCTGAACATGCTGCAGCAAGAGCTGGCCGGGCAACGCTACAACAAGGCGGCTTGCCGACAGCTTCTATTCCAGCAACTGAACGGTATCCGATCGCCTGCGTCCATTGAATTCAAGCACTGCAATATCAGTGCAGTCATGCGTCTTCTTGGCTACCCTCACATCAAGGGTTATCAGCCGCGGTTCAACTTCCAGTCGCTGCTGATGGAGGAAGTCGAATCCCAGCTTCAGCAATGCCAGGCGCTGGAGGCCATCGTGCAATTTGCCGTGACTCAACCGGCAGTTGAGTACCTCGCTCCGGCATTCGACACTGTGCAGCAAGAGCCCCCGAAGCGCACGCCCAAAGCGGCTGAGCCCACCGCGACTTATGCCCTGCACAGTGCCGCTAAACGTGACTATCTGGCTCAGGAAGCACGCAATCGTTCACTGGGTTTGGCCGGCGAAAAATTTGTGCTGGCTTATGAGCAATGGCAGCTTGAAAAGCAAGGACTGCACAAGCTGGCAAGCAGGGTCGAGCATGTTGCCGAGTCGCTGGGGGATGGACTGGGTTTTGATGTGCGATCCTTCGACCTGCACGGCAAGGAAAAGCTGATCGAAGTAAAGACCACCAGCTTTGCCAAAGAAACGCCATTTTTTGTCACACGCAATGAGCTGCAGGTGTCACAGCAAGAATCTTCTCGCTTTCATCTATACCGTCTTTATGACTTCAGAAAGCGCCCTCAGTTGTTTGATCTCCCAGGAGCGATCGACAGCCATTGCCAGTTGGATGCACAAAGCTATCGCGCCAGCTTCTAACGACGAGACTCCGATCTCACCCTTACGCCACGGCAGGCAACCAGATGCGCGCCACCATGCCTGGATGGGCGTTGTGAAAACTGAGCTTGCCGCCATGCAGCTGGACAATGGCCAGCACGCTGGCCAGGCCCAGTCCGTAGCCCGGGCGATCCGATTCCGCGCGGTAGAAGCGGGTAGTCATTTTCTCCAGGGTCTGAGGATCTGCGCCCGGTCCCTGGTCCTGCACGGTGATCTCCACCCCCCATGCGCCATCGCTGCCCTGCTCCTGCGCAGGGGCCGCACGCAGCAGCACGTCAGCGCCATGGATATCGTCGGTTGACGCTCCGTATTTAATAGCGTTATCAACAAGATTGGAGACAGCACTGGCCAACAAGTCACCATCGCCCAGGGCCTGCACACCTTCCTGCACATCCAGCCTGAGAATGCCCCCGGCGTCTTCCACCAGTGGCTCGTAGAAGTCCACCACATCGACCAGCAAGGCCTGCAGATCAACCGGCGCAAAGCTCTTGCGACTGGCTCCGCTTTCCACTTCGGCAATCTGCAAGAGCTTCTCGAACACCACACCGAGTTCAGCGACTTCTTCGGCCACCAGCGCCAGCGTGGCGGACTGCATTTCGGGGCTGGCCTGCTGCGCGTTGCGCAGGCGCAGCAATATGCGCGTCAGCGGCGTTCTGAGGTTGTGCGCAATGCTGTTGGAGACATGGCGTATGCCTTCCATCAGCTGCTCGAGCCGATCGAGCATGGCGTTGATATCGCGGTTGAGCAGCGTGAATTCATCACCGCGCTGATCGACCGGAATGCGCTGTCGCAAATCGCCCGCCGCAACGCGCGACATGGTGTTGCGAATGGCTGCCGCGCGCTCATCCACCACACGCCTGAAGACCATGGCACCTATCAGGGCCATGATGCAGGCAGCAACGGCCGCCAGCAAGCTGGCCTGACCGAACAGCTCCTCCATGTCGCGCTGCAGCTGCATGTCGCTGCCTACGGCCAGCAGATTGCCATTGGGCATTTCGACCACGGCAACCCGGCCCACCATCAGCCGCCCGTTGCGCTTCACGGTCAGCTCACGCACACCCATGATGCTGAGCTTGCGCGGAGGATAGACCTCGGCATTGCTGACAATGGTCTCGCCTTGCGGGTTCATGAGAATGAGGATTTCCGTGTCGGTATTCACACCGTCACGAATGGTCTGCAGTATCTCGCTTTCCAGCGCTCCAGGGCCGTATTTGGCCGAGTGCTCGGTCAGTCTGCGCACATGGTTCTCGGCCTGCTTGTCGAGCCTCACCCGCACCACGCCGACGGTCTGGACATAGAAGACGGCCAGCACAATGGCCATGGTCAGCACCATGAGGCCGCCATAGCTGAGTGCCAGCCTGAAGGCCAGTGAACTCCAGGGTCTGGAGCGCATCATCAGACCACCTCGGGCAGGTCTTGCGGCTGGTCCGAAAGGCTGTAGCCCACACCGCGCACGGTATGGATGAGAGGCGTGGCAAAGCCTTTGTCCACCTTGCTGCGCAGGCGGCTGATGTGCACGTCGATCACATTGGTCTGCGGATCGAAGCGGTAATCCCAGACCGACTCCAGCAGCATGGTGCGCGTGACGATCTGATGCGCATGCTGCATGAGAAACGCCAGCAGACGGAACTCGCGCGGCTGCAGCGAAAGCGGCTGGCCGGCGCGCTCGGCACTGCGTGAAATCAGGTTGACGCGCAGATCGGCCACCTGCATCTCGCGTGTGGGAGCTGGTATCTGTGCGCGGCGCACCAGGGCTTCGAGCCTTGCCGATAGCTCGGAAAATGCAAAGGGCTTGGTCAGATAGTCATCGCAGCCGGCCTTGAGCCCGCGCACTCTCTCATCCGTGGCAGACAAGGCGCTGAGCACCAGCACCGGCGTCTGCTTGCCCATGGAGCGCAGTGTCTGCAGAATCTGCAGCCCGTCAAAGCCATTGGGCAACATGCGGTCGAGGATGATGACATCCCAGTTCTCGCCAACAGCCTGTGCAATGCCTTGCACGCCGTCACCGCAGACGCTGACATGCGCGCCTTGCTGGCGCAACCCTTCAGCGATGTAACGCGCGTTGAGCGCATCGTCTTCGATGATGAGGTAGCGGTACATGCTGAGTCTGTCTCTGGCCGTTGGTGGACAGACACTATAAGCCGTTGCCTCCACCTTCGCAGCCGGAGATGCAGCGGCATCAGGAGGTGGTACAGGGGTTTGTGCCATCTCCCTCGCCTCGCTCAAGGCTGCACCTGTGGCAGATCGCCGCTGGCCTGACGCACTTCCCACTCGGCATCCAGCATGTCCTTGACCAGCTCCAGGTGCTCCAGCCTGTGCTCGGTAATCGAGCCCAGCGCATCGATCAGCTCCAGGATCGTACCCTTGCCCAGCTTGTAGGCGTCTTGTGCCATCTGGTGCAGCGGCGCGATCTGCGCCAGCCCTTCCTTCTCGTAGTCGCGCACGGCCGTTCGGCGCAGCGACAGCTGCTGCAGGGCACGCTGCAATTCGGACTGAGCGGCAAGCACGACCGCATCACGGCGCAGCTCGGCCTGATCGGCCTCGACCTTGGCGCGCTCGATGGGGCCCTGGCGGCGGTCGAAAAGCGGGATTTCCACGCTCACACCCACCTGGTTGAAACTGCCATCCACGCTGTTGCGAATGCGGGCCAGACCAAAGGATGGCGTGGGCAATGCTTCACGCTGCTCCAGCTTGATTTTCTGGCGCGACCTGTCGAGCTCGGCCTGCGCGGCACGCAGACTCGGCAACTGGGTCTGCGCCTGGTTCCACAGCTGCTCGTAGCTGGCTGCCTTGCGAATGTCAGTGGCCTGCAGGCTGCCTTCCACACGTACCTGCCATTGCGGCAAGGCCGCAATGCTGGCCACACGTGACGCTGCATCCCGCAAGGCGGCCTGAGCCTTGCTGACCTGCATGCTCATCTGTGCCTGTTGCAGGTTAAGGCGCGCGCCGTCATAACGGCTGCGCGTGCCTGCTTCGATCTGGCCCTTGACGATGTTGCCTGCCTTCTCCAGCTCATCACGGGCAGCCAACCACACCTGATAGCGCTGCTGTGCCACCAGCAGCTCATTGAAGGCATGGGCTGCATCGCTCATGGTGACGGCGACTGCGACATCGGCATTGGCCGCAGCGGCCTTCTCGCCCAGCCTGGCGTTCTCGATGCGCATGCCGCGCTGGCCGAAGATGGGGATGGCCTGCTCCACACCCCATTCCTTTTCGCCGCGCTTGCTGGAGTAGTGCATGGCGGGATTGGGTATGGTGGCAGCCGTCTTGCTGTCGGCCTTGGCCAGATCCAGCTGCATGCGATCAGCCGCCAGATTGGGCTGGTTCTGCACGACGATGCGCAGATATTCCTGCAAGGTCACAGGCTGTGCAGGGGCCGCCATACGGCCCGCTGCAGCATTGCTGTATGCGGCTGCATCCATAGTCTCGGCAGCATGGCCCATGCCGCTGAAAGCACCGCAGCACAGTGCAGCGGCCATGGCCAGAGAGTGCCACTTATTCATCTTGAGCGCTTTCATCACGTTCTTCCTGCGTCAACATGTTCTTGGGGCCCAGCAAGGCATACAGCACGGGCAGCAGCACCAGTGCCACCAGTGGCAGCACCACCATGCCGCCGACGATGACCGAGGCAAAGGGGCGCTGGGTTTCGCTACCCACGCCGGTAGACAGAGCCATGGGCAGCAGGCCCAGCAGCGCCAGCAAAGCCACCAAAATGATGGAACGCATGCGCTCGGCTGCACCTTCGATCAGCGCCTGCATCAAGGGCATGCCCTGACGGCGCAAATCCTCGACCGCAGAGACCACCAGCAAGCCCGCCAGGGCCACCTGACCCAGCAAGGCGATAAAGCCGATGGCCGCGCTGATGGACAGCTCGATGTGTGCCAGATGCAAAGCTGCGATGCCGCCCACCATGGCGAACGGCGCGCACAGCAGGATGATGCCGGCGCTGCGGGCCTGGCCCAGCGCGCCAAACAGCAGGGCATAGACGATGACCAGAGACAGCGGCACCACCACCTTCAGGCGTGCAGCCGCACGCTGCTGGTTCTCCCACTCGCCGCCCCAGACGGCCTGGTAGCCTTCGGGCAGCTTCACGTTCTGCTTGAAGGTGGCCAGCGTGTCCTTCACCACCGAGCCGATATCCCGGCCTTCCACGTTGAATTTGAGCGCCATGTAGCGCGCATTGCCTTCGCGGAAGATGGAGGAGTTGCCGATCTTCATGCTGACCGTACCGACCGATCCCAGGGGGACCGAACCACCATCGGGCAGCGGTATGGCGATGTTGCGAATGCGCTCCTCGTCCATGCGGTCCACATAGGGCAGACGCACGCGCACCGGCACGGGGAACTCGCCCTCCCACAAAGTGGTGGCCACATTGCCTGCCAGGGCCACTTCCAGCGTCTTTTGCGCGTCTTCCATGGCAATGCCCTGGCGCGCCAGTGCCTGGCGATCGAACTGCACATGCACCTGGGGTGCCGGAGCATCGCGATACAGATCCAGGTCAACCACGCCATCGATGCCTTTCACCAGCGACTTGGTCTGCTGAAGAATGCCGCGCAGGGTGGGAATATCGGGGCCGAACAGCTTGAGCACGACCTGGCCGCGCGCGCCCGATGTGGACTCTTCCACGCTGTCGCGAATAGGCTGCGCGAAGTTGAAGGCCACGCCGGGAATTTCACCCAGCGTCGCACGCATTTCCTCGATCAGCGCAGGCTTGGTCAGGCCCTTGCGCCAATCGCCGTGGGGCTTGAGGCGCACCAGCACCTTGGCCAGATTGAGCGTCTCGTTGTCGGTGCCCGATTCGGGACGTCCCTGCTCCGTGGTGACGGTAATCACCTCGGGGAAGACCTTGAGGCGCAGACGCACATCGCGCAGCACTTCCTGGCCTTTTTCCAGCGAGATGGAAGCCGGCATCTGCACCAGCACATAGGCATCGCCCTCATCGAGCTCGGGCAGGAACTCGGTGCCCAGCCATTTGGCTGAAACCCCGGCCACCACCAGCACGCTCACGAACACGGCAATCACGGCCGTGCGACGCTTGGCTGCGCCCAGCACCTTGGCGATCCAGTGCTGGTAGCCGTGGTGCGCGCGGTCGAAGATCTTGGGCTCTTCCACCATCACATGCTTGGGCTTGAGCATCAGGGCGCACAGCGCAGGCACCAGTCCCATGGCAAACACCAGCGCGCCCAGCAGGGCAAAGCTGTAGGTCATGGCCAGCGGGCGGAAGATGCGGCCTTCGATGCTCTGCAGCGAGAACACGGGAATCAGCGCCGCAATCACGATGGCCATGGCGAACAAGGTGGGCTTGGCCACGGCAACGGCCGAATCCACAATGATGTGGCGCATGTCATTGGCCGTCTGCGGCTTGCGCTGGCGTGCATTGCGGATGATGTTCTCGGCCAGCACCACGGCACCGTCCACCATGATGCCGAAGTCGATGGCTCCCATGGAGATCAGATTGGCGGGCATGCCCAGCCAGTGCAAGCCGATGAAGGCCACCAGCAGCGACAGCGGAATCACGGTGGCCACGATCAGCGAGCCACGCAGGCTGCGCAGGAACAGCCACAGCACGGCCACAATCAGCGTGGCACCGAACAGCAGGTTGTGCTGCACGGTCTTGAGCGTGTGGCCCACCAGATCGGAGCGGTCATAGTTGGTGACCATGTGCATGCCTTCAGGCAGGCCGCCGCTGTTGAGCTCCTCGACCTTGGCATGAATGTCATCGAGCACGATGGAGGGGTTGGCGCCGCGCTTGAGCAGCACAATGCCCTGCACCACATCGTTCTGGTCGTCCATGCCCACCGAGCCCTGACGCGGCGTATGCGACTGCGCGACACGCGCCACGTCACCGATGGTCACGGGAGCCTTGCCACGCATGGCAACGACCACATCCTGAATCTCCTGCGGATTGCGCAACAGGCCGATACCGCGAATGATGAAGGACTGCTCGCCGCGGCGCATCAGGCCACCGCCAACATTGCGGTTGGACTTGGACAGCGCATCGCTCACATCGTCCAGCGACAGGCCCAGGCTGTAGAGCTTCTCGGGATCGACTTCAACGTGGAACTCCTTGACGAAGCCGCCAATGCTCACCACATCGGCCACGCCCTGCACCTGCTTGAGCACGCGCACCACATGCCATTCCTGCTCGGTGCGCAGCTGCGCCAGGGTGTGCCTGTCGCTTTGCAGGCGATAGTAGAAAATCTTGCCCAGCGGGGTGTAGTCGGGCGCCATTTCAGGCGTCACGCCGTTGGGCAGATCTGCCTGCGGCAGACGCTGCGAAACCTCGGCACGCGCAGTGAAGCTTTTCGCGTCGTCGTTGAAGACCAGGTTGATCATGGAGAGACCGAAATAGCTCTCCGAACGCAGCGATATCAGACCCGGCGTGCCGTTGAGTTCACGCTCCAGCGGCTGCGTGATCTGGCGCTCCACTTCCTCAGGAGCCAGGCCAGGAGCCTGGGTGATCACGCCGACCTGCACATTGGTCACGTCAGGGTAGGCTTCGATGGCCGTCTGCAGATAGGCGTAGACGCCATAGATGGCAATCGCCAGCGTGGCGCACAGCGCCAGCAGTCGGCGATGGACGACAAATGCAATAAATGAACGCAGCATGGTTCAGACTCCTGCCGGGACTACAGCAGCTGACTGGCCGCGCCGTCGAGCAGCAGGCCACCACGCACCACGATCTTCTCACCGACCTTGAGGCCGCTGATCACCGGCACCATGCCGCGCGATGGACGCCCGAGCGTCACTACGCGAGCTTCGAACTGGTTGTTCTCATGCTGTACATAGACCACGCTGCGGCTCTCATCCTTGATAAGCACGGCAGTGACGGGAATCAGCATCTCCTGCAGATTCGACAACTGCACGCCCACCTTGGCCTGCATGCCGGGACGCAGCACCGGGTTCTGTTCGCTCAGCTCCACCACCACGGCAGCGCGGCGCGACTCCTTGTCCAGCGTCGCCCCCAGATGACGGACCGTGCCCTTGATCGGCTTGGGCAGCTGCGGTACCTCGACCTGTACGGAACTGCCCAGACGAATGCCAGGCAGATCGGACTCGAATACCTCTGCGACCACATTCATGGCTTGGGGGTCGCCAATCATGAACAGCGCCGCTCCTGGCTCGGCAGCGGTACCCACCACGGCCTTGCGCTCGGCCACGATGCCGGCGCGCGGTGCGCGCAGCTCGATCCGATCGCCGCCACCAGAGCCCAGCAGCGCTGCCGTGCCCTGTGCACGGCCCAACTCCTGCGAGGTTTCACGCAGCTTGGCCTGCGCGGCACGCAGATCGACTTCCACGCCCACGCCCTTGTCCACCATGGTCTGCTGGCGCTGGGCTTCCACCACAGCCACGTCGTGTGCGGTCTTGGCCGCAGCCACGTCATAGCGGGTGCGCAGTGCATCGGGGCTGACCAGCGTCGCCAGCAAATCACCGGCCTTGACCATATCGCCCACATGCGCATTGACAGCCACGACACGCGCCGATAGCGGCACTGCGACCGAAGCCACACGATCCTCGACAAACGCCACATGCGCAGGAGCCCAGGCCATCTGCACCCCTTGCGGATCGGCCACGGGCGCGATCTCCAGCATCTTCACGGATTCTGGCTTGACCTGAATAAAGCCTTTGGGCAGCTGCGCAACCGGCTTCTTCGCTTCCTCGGTGGCCTTGGAGGCATCACAGCCACCCAACAGACCCGCCACGGCAATGGCCGCAGCCACCACCGGCAGTCTTGCCCATGTCCAGTTTGGTAAATGTGCCGCTCCCGGCAGTCCCACAAGGCTTTTGTTCATCGTTCACCCTTTTCCATGACTGGCAAGTGACGAGCTGGTCCGCGGCCTCACTTGCAGTGATGCCACCATGCTAGGAACAGCCCCCAGCGGCGTGGATGACACACGCATTACGGTTTGGTAAGACCAGACACGGACTGAAACAGGGCCGCAGAGCAGGCCAGGCCCCGCTGATGGCCTGACACCAGGAAATCAGCCTTCAGACAGGCTGCATTGCCCGTTTTTCAGGCAAATCACGCATACCTTCTGCAACTTGCTCAAAAAACAGGCATTTCTCATGTATTTTTTCATACATGAGTACCAAAAGCATCATCATTTCATGGCCAAGGGCCGAAGCATGCCTTGTCTCTGAATTTCAGGGAAAACACAATCAAACCTTTGATAGTCAATGAATATCTACTATCAAAAGGTGAGCTTTAAAGTTATCCACGCGGTGGATAGATTTCGCCCTTCTCCTCCTTTGCCTCCAGATTTCAACAGAAACCGGCGCTCTTGCATACAAACCAGTGCGACGAGCATTGCCGGTGGGTAATCTTGCGCCTTCAGCCACCCCAGCGGGCTTTCATCAAACTTGTGGATAAATTTGCTTTTTCACCACTGGCAAGAGCGAAGATAGCCATGAACAACCTTACCCACAGCACTTGAAAACCATGGCATTTCTGCAAAATTACAGCAAAGTCGCAATCTAGAAAAATCTTTTTGTTCATAAAAATTTAACAACCATATCCACAGGGATTGATACATGGTTGTCTCCAGGATATGTACAGGCCAATCTTCAACCCATTCTGTGGATAAGTTTCTTGGTAACTGCACTCGGCAGAATCCACAACTACAATGAACAAGTCATATACAAGTAGTGGAAAAGTTCTGCCCACCGACTCCCTCGGATACAGCTGTAGAACATACAAACTCCCCTGATTTGTATGCCGTATTGCATAAGAAATTCAATCTTATTTAATACATATCTCTGTACGAATACTTATAAGTCGCAAAAGCACAGCGTCTTTGCGTCTCGAAAAACGCTGAAATGCATGAAAAAAAGTGGGCTGAAGAGGCCCTGAATTCCTTTGATGCCGTGGTCGGGGCCATGCCGGGATTTCGCAGTCGTGATGGACAGCGAAAAATGGCGGCCCAGATCGCGCAAACGCTGAGCCAGGCCCAGCTCGGAAAAATCGATGAAGACGAGCCGGAACCGCGTCGTGCCATCGCTGTCGTGCAGGCTGGAACCGGAGTCGGAAAATCGCTGGCCTACAGCATTCCGGCCATCCGCATGGCGCTGTCGCGCGGCACGCGCGTGCTGATCTCCACAGCCACGGTGGCGCTGCAGGAACAGCTGGTGAACAAGGATTTGCCGGCCCTGGCGCAAAAGCTGGACCAGCCTTTCAAATTCGCGCTGGCCAAGGGGCGCGGCCGCTTTGTCTGCAAACTCAAGCTGGAACGTCTGGCGAGCACGGGGGAAGCACAGGACGAGATGGACGACCTGTTTGGCGATGAGCAGGGTCAGACCAAGTTCAGTCGTCCTCAGCATGAACTGCAGGCCCGCATGCAGTTCTACAAATCCATGGCCGATGCGCTGGCCACGGAGGCCTGGAACGGCGACCGCGATTCGCTGGAGACCCCGCCCGAAGCCGAGGCCTGGAGTCCCGTGGCTGCCGAGTCCTCTTCATGCACCGGAAAGCACTGCCCGGCCTTCGGCAACTGCGTCTATTACGAGCGCCGCAAAGACCTGGTGGCAGCGCAAGTCATTGTCGCCAATCATGATTTGCTGCTTTCATCGCTGGGCTCCAAGCTGCTGCCCGAGCTGGACAATTGCCTGCTGGTGCTCGATGAAGCCCACCACCTGCCCTCCACGGCTCTGGACCAGTTTGCCGGCGAGATGGATCTGAGCCGCCTGGGCTGGATCGACAAGCTGGCCAGCCGTGCGCTGCGCGTGAACCAGGTCGCCGAAGTGGAGGAACTGGCCGACGTGCCCAAGCATGCGGGTCAGCTGCGCCAGCAGATGCAGGAGCTGGCGCGACTGGTCATGGAGCACTACGGAGAGACGCTCAAATCGCAAAAAGACAGCTATGGGCCAGCCAGGGTACGGGCACCCCGCGGAATGCTGCCAGAGGCCCTTCTGGAGCCTCTGGGACAGATTGCGCACCATGCCGACGGCTTTCTGGATGCGCTGCGTGCCGTCTCCAAGGCCCTGCGTGCCGAAATCAAGGAACAACCCGAGCAAGCACAGCGCCTGTCCACCGTCTATGCGCAGGTAGGAGCCCTGGCTCCCAGGCTGGAAGCCATTTTCAACACCACGCAATTGCTGCTGCAGAACAACGAGAGCGACGGCGACGGCAAGATGGTGCCCCATGCCAAGTGGTTCACGCTGGAGATGGACGGCGAGTTCATCGTGGTCAAGGCCCATGCCAGCCCCATACAGCCCGGCTCCACACTGCGCCAGCATCTGTGGTCGCAGGTGCGCGGCGCGGTACTGACATCCGCCACGCTGACCAGCTGCGGCCATTTCGACTTCTTTTTGCGTGAGGCGGGGCTGGCCAATGACGCCTCTGTCACCACGCTGGAAGTGCCAAGTCCCTTCGACTATGCGCGCCAGGGCACGCTGGTGGCCCGTGAAACGGTCTCAGACCCGCGCGAAGCCGCACGCTTTACCGAGGAGATGGTAGAGGCCCTGCTGAACGATCTGAGCCGCATAGAGGCCGGCGCACTGGTCTTGTTCACATCCCGCGAGCAGATGCGCCAGGCCGTGGATGCGCTTTCCACCAGCATGCGCAACCAGGTGCTGGTGCAGACCGCCCTGCCCCGCCAGACACTGCTGGCACGCCACCGCGAGGCCGTGGCGATGGGTGAGCCCTCCATCATCTTCGGCATGCAGTCCTTTGGCGAAGGACTGGACCTGCCCGGAGCACTCTGCGAGTCCCTGTTCATCACCAAGCTGCCTTTTGCTCCGCCTGACGACCCCGTTGGCGAAGCCAGAGCCGAATGGCTGCGCAGCAGCGGCCGCAACCCCTTCAACGAGCTGGTGGTGCCGGCCACGGCCATTCGCCTGGCGCAGTGGGTAGGCCGCGCTATCCGGACCGAGGAAGACCAGGCCCATGTGTACTGCTATGACCGTCGCCTGACGGGCACCAGCTACGGCCAGCTGCTGATCAAGGGCCTGCCGCCGTTCACGCTGCAAAAGCGCCCTGTTTCAATGCCTTGAAGTCCTGAGCGAAGCGCGCCTTTCACACTGCTGATCCAAGGCCGTTTCGCTGCTCTTTTGCGTCATTCCTGAGGCAGGTTTTCAGAGCTCCAGGCCTTCGCCGCATGGCTCTTTTCTGCACTGCTGCCGCGCCCTTCCTGCGCACGTTCACTCAGTCCCGGCGCACTCCGCGCATTTGTAATTTTTCTAACACTTGCCGGGACTGCGAGCAGCATCTGCAGCGATGCGACGCACTGCGCGGCAAGCCCATTCCCATGCAAGACGCGATACCCGATACGCCTGCGATCCGGCCCTTTCCTCTTGGACGGCCTCCATGGCGGGTGCCCAGCTCGAGCATTGACGCCTGCTGCAATGCCTTTGCACCTGCCTGGATGCCAACCGTATCCGGCCCAGTCCTGGTTCGGACTCCATGAAGTAGTCAAAAAATCCTTTGAAAACAATTATCTACGGATCATTGAATTTTTTTGAATGAATAACAAGCCATCAGCCGCTGGCATCGGCTGCATGCATGCGTGGCAAGTTTCCCCCAGCTGTTCATAACATTCTGTGGATAACAAGCGCTTCACAGTCTCTGCCACTGGAATTTATCCCCAGCTCGGATCTTTGAGGAGGCGCATCTTACGCCAATTTTTCGAGATCTGGCGCGTCAATTTTCATCAAGGGCTTTTTTTCTGAACTTCCCTCTGAAGCAAAGGGATTGAAGCGGCTGAACACGCGCAGTTCCAGCTTCCTCCAGCCCCTGTCCGGGAGTTTGCCTTCAGTTGTTCTTTAGAAGTTTTATAAAAATATAGTCGTAGTAGTAAGACTTGGCATCTGCTGTTGATAACTTCAAAAAAACAAGACAAATCAAGTCTCTTGCTCGATGACAAACATGGAGACAAACGAGGGTCGCTGCTGTCCTCCGTTCATGAACAACTTCGCCGATCTCTTGATTTTTGTGGAAAACCCAAGAGTTGGTATCTTGTTATCCACAGAAATTCATTTCTTCCTTGATAAGCATTAAATTCTATGAGTACGTTGCTATATAAGCATAGTTAGCTATGTTTTTTATAGTGAACAACTGATGTAAGCATGCTTGGGCACATTGGATGTCAGAGGTGTGGTGAAACAAGAACCTCCTGAACTCGATCTGATCGGCCGGTTTTTTTATCCAGGCCCTCTCAGATTGCTGTGTACACTTCGGCCAAAGTTGTTATTTCTAGTCTTATCTTTTTACTTAGTAGTAATAGTAAGTAGTCCACTTAATTGTTGATAAGTAATTAAGTTCATTTAAAATCAACAACTTGCACTTCTTGAAAGTCTGTGCCCTTACATGGGCTGCCGATGTCCTTGATTTGGGAACAACTTTCCAGAAGCTTGCCTGTCTGTGGAGAACTGAAAATTTCCTTGGCTTTTATCACCATGTTTATTCACAGGTCACGCAAATGCTGCAAAGCATGAAAAAAGCCGCCCGTTGGGCGGCCTGGTCGACCCGGATCGCGCTGGCCCGGGAATTCAGAAGTGGCGTGCGTATCGCAGCTGAAGAAAGTTCTCTCCCGGATTGGGGCGCTTGATGCCTGCATTGGACTGATGCTCGAAGCGCAGGCTGATCTCGTTTTTCAGTTGCTCGCCAAACAGGTAGCCGATGCCTATATGGCTGGCAAAGTTGTAGCGGGTCGAAAATTCCTTGTGATCGGTGATGAAGCGGTGGTTGATGGCATAGCTCACGCCCAGGCCGGCTTGCAGGAACCAGGGAGACTGGCCTTGAGAGGGGCGCCAGCGCAATGTGGGTTGTGCACCCAGAACCCAGGTTGAACGATTGCCGCCCTGATAGTCGGCCGACCAACGGCTGACAGAGAGATCCCAGTAACCCGTCATCCGTCCCGAGCCAAGGGCGTAGCTCCAGTTCCAGGGGAGGATGACGCCGCCCGTCCAGCTGTCGGTGCTGTGCTCCGCCGAGCCGTACTGCAGATAGATAGCTGTTGTCGATGATTGCGCAGGCTGTGCATGAAGCATGGGGCTTGCCAGGCTGATCAGCGTCGGGACTACAAGATTTGTTGTCAATTGCAGTTTTTTCATGTCAATTGCCATCTAAATGTTTTGAATATGGTCGCGACATCGATGCTTGGGTATTGCCTGGATTTCGCTCCCTCTGTGGATATGAATCTAGAAGCTTGTGAATAAATGTTCTGTCGGCAAGCGCTTGCGTTGGTAGTCAGCCAATTGATATCGAAATGAAAAAAGCCCCCGGTCATGACGACCGGGGGCTTTTATGGAGAGGGCGATTGAGCTCGGCTTACTTTGCCGCAGGGGCAGGAGCTGCGGGACGCTCCTGGCCGGGCTTGCCGCCATGGTGGCCGTGATGACGCTCACCACGCTGGTGATGCATGTGCAGGGTGGCCGCATCGAAGGTCTTTTTCTGCTCGGCATTGAGCTGGGCGTAGAAGGCCTTGGTGGCTTCGGCACGACGGTCCATCTCGGCCATGCGCTTGCCGCGCATTTCACGCATCTTGTCGATGCGCTCTGGCGTGGTCAGCTTGGCAAAGGCTTCGCGGTCGCCGGGGGCAGGGCGTTCACCGGGCTTCATGGCCTGGGTGTAGGTGGTCCAGGCCGCTTGCTGCGCAGGCGTCAGCTTCAGATCGGCCTTGAGTTTTTCCATGCGCTGCTTCATATGCTCCATGCGGTCGCCACGCTTGTCACCACGCTGGTGCTGGTGCGGCTCGGGCGCTTTTTGAGCGACTGCGGGTTGCTCGGCAGGGGCGGAGGTCTGGGCAAAGCTGGGCAGGCTCAGCGAGGCGAGCAGGGCGGTTGCAACAGCGGCGCCGGTCAGTGTCTGGCGAAAGCGGGTCATGTCTGTTTCCTTTTCGGTTGAAGTGGAAGAAGTGGCCGCCTGGTCTTGCTCCTGAATGGGCATTCGGTAGCGGATGACTGAAGTGTGGCCCCCCCATGTTTCTGAGACGTGAGGTTTTGCAGCCGCTCTGTAAAGATTTGATAAGTTTGAGTGGCTGCGACTGCGCAACAATGCATGCATGGGCTGCATTGGCGGCCGATTTTTTTCCGCGAGATCCAGCTGCAGGAGCTGGCGACGATTGAAGGTTTAGCAAAGGTTTTTGATGTTCAAGAACATGATTGTTTATCGCATTGCCGAGAGCTGGCAGGGCGATCTGCAGCAGCTCGAAGATGCGCTGCAAAAGACGGTGTTTGAGGAGTGCGGCGCGACCCAGGAGCGCTCCGTGGGCTGGGTGCCGCCGCGAGGCGAGGCCCATGGCCCGCTGGCGGAAAGCGTGGCCGGCCAGTGGGTGATGCGCTTCATGAGCGAGTCCAAGATGCTGCCGGCCAGCGTGCTCAACCGCAAGGTCAACGAGAAGGCCGAGCACATCGAAAAGACGGAGGGTCGCAAGCCCGGCAAGAAGGAAAAGAAGGAGCTCAAGGACGAGGCCAAGCTGGACCTGCTGCCCATGGCCTTCACCAAGCAGGGCAGCATGTGGGTCTGGATCGATGCGCAGGCGCGCACGCTGGTGCTCGATACCAGTGCACAAGGCCGTGCCGACGAGATCGTGACGCTGCTGGTCGAAGGCCTGCCGGGCTTTGCGGTGGCGTTGCTGGACACGCAGACCAGTCCGCAGGCCGCCATGGCGCACTGGCTGATGACGCAGGAGCCGCCCGCAGGTTTTTCCATCGACCGCGAGTGCGAGCTCAAGGCCGCCGATGAGTCCAAAGCCGTGGTGCGCTATGCGCGCCACCCGCTCGATATCGACGAGGTGCGCCAGCATATCGAGCATGGCAAGCTGCCGACCAAGCTGGCCATGACCTGGGATGACCGCGTGAGCTTTGTGCTCAGCGAAGGTCTGCAGATCAAGAAGATCGCGCTGCTCGATGCGGTGATGGATGGCCAGTCCCAGGATGATGGCGGTTTCGATACCGATGTGACGATTGCCACGGGCGAGCTCTCGCGCCTGATTCCCGACCTGATCGAGGCGCTGGGCGGGGAGGGGCGCACGGGTCTGGGCGACGGCCTGCCTGCATCGCTGTCGTCGGCGCCTGCGGCAGAAACTCTGCCCGTGCGTCTGGCACAAGGGCGCAGCCAGGGAACGGTCACCGGGCCGGCCACGGCGCCCGCCGATACGGCCCCGGAAGAGGCGCCGTTCTGATGCTATGAATGATGTAGCTTCTTACGCATGTAAATAAAGGATTTCAGTATTCATTGATGCTGAAATCAATGGCTAGCAAGCGCAAGAAGCTATCAAAAAAAGGCCTGCCAGATGTCTCCGGCAGGCCTTTTTCATGGGCGCTTCAGGCGCCCGGAAACGCGGTATCAGACGCGCTCGAAAATCGCGGCAATACCCTGTCCGCCGCCGATGCACATGGTCACCAGCGCATAGCGGCCGCCAGTGCGCTGCAGCTCATACAGGGCCTTGGTGGTGATGATGGCGCCGGTCGCACCCACGGGGTGGCCCAGGGAGATGCCGGAGCCGTTGGGGTTGACCTTGGCAGGGTCCAGAGCCAGCTCCTGAATCACGGCGCAGGCCTGGGCGGCGAAGGCTTCGTTGGCTTCGATCACGTCCATCTGTTCGATCTTCAGACCAGTGCGTGCCAGCACCTTCTGCGTGGCGGGGACCGGGCCGATGCCCATGTATGCGGGCTCGACGCCAGCGTGGGCGTAGCCGACCAGGCGGGCAATGGGCTTGGCGCCGGAAGACTTCAGCGCCTGCTCGCTCATCATCAGCACGGCAGCCGCGCCATCGTTGATGCCGGAGGCGTTGCCGGCGGTGACCGTGCCGCCTTCCTTCTTGAACGCGGGCTTCATGCCGGCCAGGGTGTCCAGCGTGGTGGCGGCGCGCACGTGTTCGTCGGTGTCGAACAGCACCACGCCCTTGCGGCTGGCAATTTCCACGGGAACGATCTGCTCCTTGAAGCGGCCGGCCTCGATGGCGGCAGCGGCGCGCTGCTGGCTGATGACGGCCAGCTCGTCCTGCATCACGCGGCTGATCTTGTAGCGCTCGGCCACGTTTTCAGCAGTGATGCCCATATGCATTTTTTGCCAGGGGTCGTGCAGGATGCCCAGCATGTAGTCGATGCTCTTGGCATCGCCCATGCGTGCGCCCCAGCGCGCGGACATGTCGAAGTAGGGGCCGCGGCTCATGGATTCGGAGCCGGCGCCAATGGCCACTTCGCAGTCGCCCAGCGCAATCGATTGCGCTGCCGAGACGATGGCCTGCAGGCCAGAGCCGCACAGGCGGTTGACGTTGAAGGCAGGGGTTTCAATGGGGCAGCCGGCGTCCACCGCAGCCACGCGGGACAGGTAGGCGTCGCGCGTGTCGGTGGGGATGACGTTGCCCATCACCACATGACCCACGGTGTCGGCAGCGATGCCGGCACGCGCGATGGCGGCCTTGACCACGGTGGTGGCCAGCTGTGCGTTGGGAACGTCCTTGAGGCTGCCGCCAAAAGTGCCGATGGCCGTGCGCGCGGCGCTGACAACGAAGATGTCTCTGGTGCTCATGGTTTGTCTCCTGCATCGCGTCGGCAATGCTTGTGCTTGAATGATTTGAAAAGATGAATGAGAGCAACCGCATTCATCGCACAGAGTATTCTGCAGTATTTGCTGCAGTGCAACATGTCTCGTTGTTGACGCTGCCCTGCGTGGGCGGCGATGGTTTCACGTGAAACCCGCAAGCCGCCTCAGGCCGCAGCCCTGCGCCGGCTTCTCGGAGTGGGGGCCGTGGGCTCGTGATGGGTCGGCGTCAGGTCGGTGTCCGCGCTGGCCAGGTCGTCGAGGATGGGGCAGTCAGGCCTGTCATCGCCGTGGCAGCAATGCACCAGAGTCTGCAGCGTGCGCTGCATGGACTGCATGGCGGCGATGCGCTCGGTCAGAGTGGCAATGTGCTTTTGCGCGATGGCCTTGACCTGGCTGCTGGCACGGCCCTGGTCCTGCCACAGGCCGAGCAGGGTGGCGATCTCGTCCATGGAAAAGCCCAGATCGCGCCCGCGACGGATGAAGCGCAGAGCATGCACATCGGCTTCGGTGTACTGGCGATAGCCGCTGTCGGTACGGTGCACGGGTGGCAGCAGGCCCAGTGACTCGTAGTGACGCACCATGCGCGCAGAAACCCCGGCGCGGCGTGCGGCCTCGCCGATGACGACAGGCCAGTTCTGAGCGATTTTTTGTGTCGGTGGGTGGTTGGGCATGGCTAGTCCTGAAAAAACGCGCCAGCAGCCTTCTTATGGCTTGCATGGGGTGCTGGCGCGGTGGGAGAGGCTGCGCTCAGGCTACCTTGTAGCCCTCTTCGGCAATGGCGGCTGCCACGGCTTCGCGGCTGGCGCCGGTTTCGACTTCCACGCGGTTGGCTGTGCGGTCGATCTTGATCTGTGCCTGGGCATCGACGCCCTGGATGGCATTGGTGACGGCGCGTTCGCAGTGGCCGCAGGTCATGCCTTGAACTTCAAAAACTTGTTGCATGGATGGCTCCTTCAGAAAGTGAGTCGGCCGGACTGGCGGACTCCATGTCTTGAATGGTCAACCCTAACATCATGGCAAGGTCAAGCCTTTGACAAGACATGAAGCCGGCAGGGTTGATAAGCCGCAAAGACTGCCGATAAGAACTTGTCATATTGCACATCGCCATGGCTTGGGCATCGCAGTCACGGGTTTTTCTCGGTGTCGGTGACAATCTGAAACAATTTGCAAGTTCTGGCCCGACAATGCCAGTCGTTCAAAGTGGAGAGAGATTCATGAGTCTGTTGGAAATGATGCGGGGCTTCACCATCCGCACGCGCATGATGGGCGCCATTGGTGTGGTGATGGTGTTGCTGGGCTTGCTGGGGGGCGCCGGGATGTTGGGCATGTTCCGCATCCAGGACATGAGCCAGGAGTTTCTGAGCAACGCCTTTGTCAAATCGGGCCATATGGCGCAGCTGCGCACCGAGCTGGGTGGCATCCGTTCCAGCGAGAAGGACATGGTCATCCAGTACGAAAAGCCCGAAGAGGTGCGCAAGGCCTATCAGCAATGGGTCATGTTCATCGACAAATCCAAGGTGACATTGGGCAAGTTTGTGACCGACCAGAATGCACAGGACGCACAGCTGACCAAGAGCATCATTGGGCATATCGACGCTTATCGAAAGCTCTTCGAGCCTGTGGCGCGCCAGCTGGAGGCCGGTGGCTATGATTCGGCCACCACGGCCAACCGCATGAGCGGCAAGGCTCTGGCCGAAGTCATGGAGGCCGACAAGCTGCTGGCGCAGCTGGACAAGCTGCTGCGCCAGCAGGCCGACGCACTGGCTGCGGCCGAGCGCGACGTGGCCGACCAGACACGCTGGATGTTTGTGGTGGCCGTGATCCTGGCGCTGGTGGTGGTGATTCCGCTGACTTTGCTGAACATGCTGTCCATCTGCCGTCCGCTTGAAGTGGCCCGTCAGATGGCACTGACGATTGCTGGCGGCGATCTGTCGCACAAGGTCGAGGTCAGCGGCAAGGATGAGCTGACGGATCTGCAGCGTGCGCTGGACCAGATGCAGCAGTCGCTGGGCACCACGGTGGCCCAGGTGCGCGATGCCAGCGGCAATATCGCCACGGCCAGCCAGGAAATTGCCACGGGCAACCAGGATCTGTCGGCCCGCACCGAACAGACGGCCAGCAATCTGCAGGAAACCGTCGCGTCGCTGGCTCAGCTGACGGCCACGGTGCAGCAGACCGCATCGTCTTCGCAACTGGCCAACCAGCTGGCGGCCTCGGCCTCTTCGACGGCCGTGCAGGGCGGCCAGATCGTCGGCCAGGCCGTCAACAGCATGCAGGAAATTTCGGCCTCCAGCCGCAAGATCGGCGACATCATCGGTCTGATTGATTCCATTGCTTTCCAGACCAATATCCTGGCGCTGAATGCCGCCGTGGAAGCGGCCCGTGCCGGCGAGCAAGGCCGTGGTTTTGCCGTGGTGGCGGCCGAGGTTCGCAGCCTGGCCCAGCGCTCGGCCCAGGCTGCCAACGAGATCAAGTCGCTGATCAACACCAGCGTGCAGACCGTGGATGTGGGCGCGCGCCAGGTGGAGAGCGCAGGCAAGGCCATGCAGGAGACCGTGGACAGCGCACAACGTGTGGGCGACATCATTGGCGAGATTACAGCGGCGTCCAGCGAGCAGTCGCTGGGCATCAGCCAGGTCAACCAGGCCGTGGGCGATATCGACCGCATGACCCAGCAGAATGCGGCACTGGTGGAAGAGTCTGCCGCCGCCGCAGAATCGCTGCGCGAGCAGGCGGCGCGACTGGCACAGCTGGTCAGCCAGTTCAAGCTGGCCGGCGGCGCGCTGCATGCCGCACAGCGCAGCCCCAGAACTGCCGCCCATCCCGGTATGGCGCCTGCCCAGGTGGCCTCTGCCCAGGTGGCTTTGCCGGGCCAGAAGCAGCAGTTGCTCGAACAGGCCTGATCCTCGGGCGGAGCACGCCCACAAAAAAGCCCGGTTGCTGCGCTGCACCGGGCTTTTTTCTTTCGTTCAACAGCTGCTGGCGCAAGCGGTGACGGGGCCTGCAGCCCGCTCGTGCTTACTGGCTGGCGAGCGCAGGGTAGTCGGTATAGCCGTCGGCCCCGCCGCCGTAGAAGCGTTCGCTGTTCCAGGCATTGAGCGGCAGATCGTCGCGCAGACGGTGCACCAGATCGGGGTTGGAGATATAGGCCTTGCCGAAGGCCACGACATCGGCATAGCCGCTTTCCACCGCACGCGTCGCCAGCTGGCGGTCATAGCCGTTGTTGACCATCCAGACTCCCTTGCCGCCCGCTGAGCGATAGGCCTGCTTGAGTGCCTGGTAGTCGAAGGGGCGATCCGCGAGTTCGCGCGGGCCGCCAGTTGCGCCTTCGATCACATGGATATAGGACAGGCCCAGCGGCGCGAGCTGGCGCACCAGATATTCAAACAGTGCCTGCGGGTTTTCGTCCACGATGTCGTTGGCTGGTGTGACCGGAGAGATGCGGATGCCGAACCTGCCGGCACCGATGGCATCGGCCACAGCGCGCACGCATTCCAGCACCAGGCGGGCCCGGTTTTCGATGCTGCCGCCGTAGTCGTCGCTGCGCTGGTTGGTGCCGGTCTTGAGGAATTGATCGAGCAGATAGCCGTTGGCTGCATGCAGCTCCACGCCATCGAAGCCCGCCGAATGCACGGCCTCGCGCGCTGCGGTGGCGAAGCTGTGAACAATGCCCGGCAGCTCCTTCTGCTCGAGTGCGCGCGGCGCCGAGGTGGCGACAAACTGGCCTTGTCCCGTCTCGCGGTCGATCACAAAAGTCTTGGAGCGGGCCGTCAGCGCCGACGGCGCGACCGGCGCCTGCAGGTCGGGCTGCAGCACGTTGTGGGAGATGCGGCCCACATGCCAGAGCTGGGTGACGATGCGCCCGCCCTTGGCATGCACGGCATCGGTGACTTTCTTCCAGGCCTGCAGTTGCTCTTGGCCGTACAGACCGGGTACGTCGGCATAGCCCTGTCCCTGGTGGCTGATGGCCGTGCCTTCGCTGATCAGCAGGCCGGCAGAGGCGCGCTGGACATAGTAGGTTTGCATCAGCGGCGTGGGTACCGCGTCGGGAGCGCGGTTGCGCGTCAGCGGTGCCATGGCAATGCGGTTGGGCAGGCGCAGGCTGCCCGCTTCAATCGGGTCGAACAATGAGGTCATGCAGAACTCCAGATGAAAAAAGCTCGGTGGGTACCGAGCTCCTAGAACGTGTTTACGATCTCCTCGCGCCGCGACAGAGGCTTTGCGGGATGGGATGCAAGGGGGCGGCCCCCCGCGCGCGATACCGCAGCAATAGCTGTGCTATTGCGAGGATTCGCAACGCCGCAGACCGCCCGCAAAGACACTGTCCCGAAGGGTTGGAGCGAAATCGGGCGATTTCTGTGCGCTGTCTCTTGCTTGCACCCCGGTGCAAGCGGCGAGCCATCGCTTCGAACTCATCCCGATTGCGCTCCAACGCGGCTGCGTAGAGATCGTAAATACGTTCTCAGTTTGCATGGGTGTCAAAAGACTTACTTCAGCAAGCCTTCTGCCTTCATGGCGGCCTGTACTGCGGGGCGCGCCAGAATGCGCTCGCGGTAGGCCTGGATGTGCTCGAGCTCGGAGATGTCCAGGCCCACAAACTGGGCCCAGCCCGTGACCGTGAAGAAGTAGGCATCGGCCACGGTGAACTGGTCGCCCATCAGATAGGTCTTGTTGGCGAGTTGCTCGTTGACCCAGGCCAGGCGCTTGAGCACGCTGGCGCGTGCCAGGGGCTTGTAATCCTCTGGCGTTGCAGGATTGAACAAGGGGCCGAAGCCCTTGTGCACCTCGGTGCTGATGAAGTTCAGCCATTCCTGCAGGTGGTAGCGGGCCACCGTGCCGTTGGCGGGCGCCAGGTTTTTCTCGGGGGCCAGGTCGGCCAGGTATTGAACAATGGCCGGGCCTTCGTGCAAGGTGTCGCCGTTGTCCAGCACCAGAAAAGGCACATAGCCCAGAGGATTGATGCCGTAGTAATCCGTTCCGTCCTGGAGCTTGTGGCTCTTGGTGCTGACCATCACAGTTTCATGCTGCAGGTCTGCTTCATGCAGCACGATGTGCGGAGACAGGGAGCAGGCGCCGGGGCTGTAGTAAAGCTTCATGGTGAGTGGCTCTCTATGCAATGAAAAGACAAGTGCCCATGCTAAACCGGTTGCATGTCATATGCATATGCAGCCGACAGCAAGTAGTCCGTATCCGTGGGGGATTGCTCAGCCCAGGCGCCCTGCAGCCCACAGCACCTGCTGCACCAGTGCCTCCATGCCTTGCTGGTTCTGGGCGCGCAGCAGATGACCCTGGGCATCGAAAGCCTCGCCCGCCTGGCTCACGGCATGGCTGCGCGGTGCCACCCAGCATTCCAGGTTCAATAGCAGCGCAGCGAGGTGTGACTGCGCTCTCAGGCCTCCAAGACCGCCAGGCGAGGCACTGGCCATGCCGACGACCTTGTTGCGAAACGGCAGGACGCCATCGGACCACTTCGCATCGCCCTTGACCGGGCTGGAGGCCCAGTCGATCGCGTTCTTGAGCAGGGCAGGGTAGCTGCCGTTGTACTCGGGGCTGCAGACAATCCAGGCAGCATGGCTGTGCATGGCCTGCTTGAGGCGAATGACA
This sequence comes from Comamonas testosteroni ATCC 11996, assembly GCF_000241525.1. Taxonomy (GTDB): domain Bacteria; phylum Pseudomonadota; class Gammaproteobacteria; order Burkholderiales; family Burkholderiaceae_C; genus Comamonas; species Comamonas testosteroni. The sequence goes on along the minus strand of NZ_AHIL01000002.1, from coordinate 243,434 downwards.
TCGGCTGGAGTTCCCTGCGCTTCGAGGTCGGCGTTGTAGAGGGGGATGTCGTAGTCCGACAGCTCCAGCAGGCTGGGCTCTGCGCCTTGCTGCCGGGCGATGGAGGCGGCCACCTTGGCCAGTTTGCGGTTGTACGAGTCTTGGCGGGTGCTGCCCGCAAAAATGAGGATTTGCATGCAGGCATTGCAGCACAGAGCGATTGCACTTTTCATGCGTAGGCAGGGTGATCAGGGCAAACATCTAGGCCGTAGCTCTGGCTGCCATGTTTCACGTGAAACCCCCCTGGCAAGGCATTGTTGCGCCAATGGTGGGAAAATTGCAGGTTCCCCGCAGGGCTGGACATGGCGCGAAAACATGTCCGCCTGCCATGAGAGCCGAGGCATGGTTGCTTCGTGCAGGGGCAAGGGCCGGGCTTGGCCCGGAGCAGAAATATGTTGTACCCACAGGAATTTGACGTGATCGTGGTCGGTGGCGGTCACGCCGGCACCGAGGCTGCGTTGGCCGCTGCGCGCATGGGCAGCAAGACATTGCTGCTGACCCACAATATCGAAACCCTGGGGCAGATGAGCTGTAACCCCAGCATCGGCGGCATCGGCAAGGGCCACCTGGTCAAGGAGGTCGATGCCCTGGGCGGAGCCATGGCCCTGGCGACCGACAAGGGCGGCATCCAGTTCCGCATTCTGAACAGCTCCAAGGGACCGGCCGTGCGTGCCACGCGCGCCCAGGCCGACCGCATTCTGTACAAGGCCGCGATTCGCGAGATGCTGGAAAACCAGCCCAATCTCTGGCTCTTCCAGCAGGCCGTGGATGATCTGATGGTGGAGGGCGACCGCGTGGTCGGTGCCGTCACCCAGGTGGGTCTCAAGTTCCGCAGCCGTACCGTGGTGCTGACGGCGGGCACCTTCCTCGACGGCAAGATCCACGTGGGCCTGAACAACTATGCAGCAGGCCGTGCGGGCGATCCCCCCGCTGTGAGCCTGTCGGCACGCCTGAAGGAGCTCCAGCTGCCGCAGGGGCGCCTGAAGACCGGCACGCCCCCGCGCATCGACGGCCGCAGCATCGACTTCAGCCAGTGCGAGGAGCAACCCGGCGACGGCATGCCAGGCGGCGTCAACGAGGGCGAAGTGCCCGTGTTCAGCTTCATGGGCAACCGTGCCATGCATCCCCGCCAGATGCCTTGCTGGATCACGCACACCAATGCGCGCACGCACGAGATCATTCGCAGCGGCTTTGACCGCAGTCCCATGTTCACCGGCAAGATCGAGGGCGTGGGTCCGCGTTACTGCCCCAGCGTGGAAGACAAGATCAACCGTTTTGCGGACAAGGAAAGCCACCAGATCTTTCTGGAGCCCGAAGGCCTGACCACGCACGAGTTCTACCCCAACGGGATCTCCACCAGCCTGCCGTTCGACATTCAGTACGAACTGGTGCGCAGCATGAAGGGGCTGGAGAACGCCCATATCCTGCGCCCAGGCTATGCCATCGAGTACGACTACTTCGATCCGCGCTCGCTCAAGAGCAGCTTCGAGACCAAGCAGATCCAGGGTCTGTTCTTCGCGGGCCAGATCAATGGCACGACCGGCTATGAAGAGGCGGCCGCTCAGGGTCTGTTCGCGGGCCTGAACGCAGCGCTGCAGTGCCGTGGCGAAGGCCCCTGGATGCCGCGTCGCGACGAGGCCTATCTGGGCGTGCTGGTCGACGATCTGATCACCAAGGGCGTGACCGAGCCCTATCGCATGTTCACCAGCCGCGCCGAGTTCCGCCTGCAGATGCGCGAAGACAATGCCGATATGCGCCTGACCGAAGCGGGTCGCCAGATGGGTCTGGTCGATGATGCGCGCTGGGACTCCTTCAGCCGCAAGCGCGATGCTGTTTCACGTGAAACAGAGCGCCTCAAGTCCACCTGGGTGAACCCGCGTGTCGTGGCTGCGGAAGAATCCGAGCGCGTGCTGGGCAAGGCCATGGAGCGCGAATACAACCTGTTCGACCTGCTGCGTCGCCCGGGTGTGGACTACGACAAGCTCATGGGCATGAACGAGGGCAAGTACGCCAGTGCCGATGTGCAGCCCGAGGCGCTGGGCGAACTCAGCGCCCCGGTGATCGAGCAGGTGGAGATTGCCGCCAAGTACTCTGGCTATATCGATCGTCAGAAGGATGAGGTGGAGCGTGCCGCGCATTTCGAGCGCCTGCGTCTGCCGCTGGAGTTTGACTATATGCAGGTGGCGGCACTGTCCTTCGAGGTGCGCCAGAAGCTGCAAAAGCACAGACCCGAAACCCTGGGTCAGGCTTCGCGTATTTCGGGGGTGACGCCTGCTGCCATCTCGCTGCTCATGGTGCATCTGAAAAAAGGCGGCTTCAAGGGCTTTGCCAATCAGAACGAAGAGGCTTCCGCATGAGCCAGGTTTTGCGTACTCAGCTGGAGCAGGGCGTTCAGGCACTGAAGCTGGATCTGGCCCCGGCCCAGATCGATCTGCTGATGTCCTTCATGGATCTGCTGCAGAAGTGGAACAAGGTCTACAACCTGACGTCGGTGCGTGATCCCCAGGAGATGCTGACGCATCACCTGCTCGACAGCCTGGCTGCCGTGCCCGCTTTGCTGCGACATGTGAGCAGCCTGCCGCTGGAAGAGGGCAAGCGTCTGCCGCTGCTGGACGTGGGCTCCGGCGGTGGTCTGCCTGGTGTGGTGTTTGCCATCTGCTGCCCGCAGATCGATGTGAACTGTGTGGATACCGTGGGCAAGAAGGCCGCTTTCATCCAGCAGGTGGCTGCATCCTTGCGCCTGCCCAATCTGCGCGGCATTCATGACCGGGTGGAAAACCTCAAGACCCAGTACCCGGTCATCAGCTGCCGCGCCTTTGCGTCCCTGGTGGACTTCACGACCTGGTCGCGCAAGGCTCTGGCCGAGGGCGGAATCTGGTTTGCCATGAAGGGCAAGCACCCCGATGAGGAAATTGCTGCGCTGCCTGCCGACGTGAAGGTGTTTCACGTGGAACCTTTGGCCGTGCCCGGCCTTGATGCCGAGCGCTGCGTGATCTGGTTGAAAATCAAGTAACCCCCTGAGCGGCTTTGCCGCTTCCCCCTGGAAGGGGGCGGCGCCTTCTCGCCGCAGGGCCGCGGGGCCGCCTGGGCCGCCTGGGCCTTTGCTCGGTGTCCTCGACCTGGGCCGGCATGTCGAAGTCGCTGGCCACGGCGGAAACCGTTTTTTTTACACACCGTATCGGACAACATCTGCGCAATGCAGATGCGCCGGTCATGGCCCTCGCATAAACTTGCTGTTTTCCATCGCGCAGGGTTTGAATGTTTGGCATCTCTGATTACGGCGCTTTTGCAGCCGCCGTTACCGTTTTCTTGCTGATCCCCGGGCCAGGCAATCTGGCCTTGATTACCTCCACGGGCAAGGGCGGATGGAGAGCGGGCCTTGCATGCTGCCTGGGCGTGATGGCTGCCGACCAGGTGCTGATGTGGCTGGCCGTGGCCGGTGTGGCGGCGGTGCTGGCCGCCTATCCCGCGGCCTTCCATGCCGTGCAATGGGTGGGGGCGGCCTATCTGGCCTGGCTGGGCTACAAGCTGCTTACGGCCAGGCCCGGCGATGCACCAGCCATTGAAATCCAGCCGCGCCAGTATTTCCGTCAGGGTGCTCTGATCACTCTGATGAACCCCAAGGCCATCGTGTTCTACATGGCGTTCTTTCCCATGTTCGTAGACCCTGCCAATCACCAGGGCGCCGTCACCTTTGGCGTGATGGCTGCCACGGTGGCGGCAATTACCTTTATCTACAGCGTCATCGTGGTGACGCTGACCACGGTGTTGGCAGAGCGTCTGCGTGCCAATCCGGCCGTGGTGAAGTGGCTGGAAAAAACAGCCGGTGTGTTTCTGATCGGTTTTGGCCTCAAGCTGGCCGCCAACTAAAAGAGAAGTTCAATGGCCAAAATTTTCTGCGTTGCCAATCAAAAGGGTGGAGTGGGCAAGACCACGACCACGGTCAATCTTGCCGCCGGTCTGGCCAAGGTCGGCCAGCGTGTGTTGCTGATCGACCTGGACCCGCAGGGCAATGCCACCATGGGCTCCGGCGTGGACAAGCGCGCGCTGGAGTTGACGGTCTACGACGTGCTGCTGGAAAACGCCAGCATCAAGGAAGTGGCCCAGAAGTCCGAGCAGGTCGGCTATGACGTGCTGGGCGCCAACCGCGAGCTGTCGGGCGCCGAGATCGAGCTGGTCTCGCTGGAGCGCCGCAACGAGCGTCTCAAGACCGCTCTGCAGGCCGTGGCCGCCGACTATGACTTTGTGCTGATCGACTGCCCGCCTTCGCTGTCCATGCTGACATTGAACGGTCTGTGCTCGGCTCATGGCGTGATCGTGCCCATGCAGTGCGAGTACTTTGCACTGGAAGGCCTGACCGATCTGGTCAACACCATCAAGCAGGTGCATGCGAACATGAATCCCGACCTGCAGATCATCGGTCTGCTGCGCGTGATGTTCGATCCGCGCACCACGCTGCAGCAGCAGGTCAGCGACCAGCTTAAGGAGCATTTCGGCGACAAGGTGTTCGATACCGTGATCCCGCGCAATGTGCGCCTGGCCGAAGCCCCCAGCTACGGCCTGCCGGGCGTGGTGTTCGACGCCTCGGCCAAGGGCAGCAAGGCCTTTGTCGAGTTCGCCGAAGAGATGGTGCGCCGTATCAAGAAAATGTGAGTGTTTCACGTGAAACAGCTCCCCGTCTCCTATTTAGCCATCGCCAATGGTCATGACCTCTGAAGCACTGAACCCGCAGCATGTCTGGCTGCTGCCCGGCTGGCAGAACTCCGACCCCGGCCACTGGCAAAGTCTGTGGCAGGAGCAGTACGGCTACCAACGGCTGGAGCAGCACAGCTGGCAGCATCCGCTGCGTGGTGACTGGAGCATTCGCTTGCAGGAAACCGTGCTCGACGCTCCTGCTCCCGTCACTCTGGTGGCGCACAGCCTGGGCTGCGTGCTGGTGGCCTGGTGGGCGGCACATTCTCAAGTAGCCAGGAGCAAGGTGCGCGGTGCGTTGCTGGTGGCCCCCGGCGACACCGAGCAGGAGAGTCTGCGTGGCGTCCTGCCGGGCTGGTCGCCCGTGCTGCTGCAAAAGCTGCCCTTCCCGTCGATACTGGTGGGCAGCGAGAACGACCCCAACTGCTCTGTAGCACGCGCACAGGCCATGGCACAGGGCTGGGGCAGCCGCTTCGTGAATGCGGGTGCCGCAGGCCATATCAACACGGCCAGCGGACTGGGACTGTGGGAAGCCGGGCATGAGCTGCTGCTCTCCCTTTAAAGAAAGAATTCAGCAATGGTGACTAAGAAACCCAAGGGCCTGGGACGTGGTCTGGAAGCCCTGCTGGGCCCCAAGGTCAGTGAAGCAGAGCAGGCCGCAGCGAGCGGGTCTCAGGCCAATCTGCCGAGCACGCTGGCACTCAATGTGATGGTGGCCGGCCAGTACCAGCCGCGCACCCGCATGGACGAAGGCGCCTTGTACGAACTGGCCGAGAGCATCAAGGCCCAGGGCATCATGCAGCCGATTCTGGTGCGCCAGCTCTCCCGGGGCGACAACGCCGGCAAGTACGAGATCATTGCCGGCGAACGGCGCTTCCGTGCCGCGCATATCGCGGGTCTGTCGGAGGTGCCGGTGCTGGTGCGCGAGGTGCCCGATGAAGCCGCTGCGGCCATGGCACTGATCGAGAACATTCAGCGCGAAGACCTGAATCCGCTGGAAGAGGCGCAGGGGCTGGCCCGCCTGGTCAAGGAGTTCGGTCTGACCCACGAGCAGACCGCGCAGGCCGTGGGCCGCTCGCGCAGCGCCGCCACCAATCTGCTGCGTCTGCTGAATCTGGCCGAGCCCGTGCAGACCATGCTGATGGCCGGCGATATCGACATGGGCCATGCGCGGGCACTGCTGACGCTGGACCGCGCCACCCAGATCACGGCAGGCAACCAGATCGCGGCCAAGAAGATGTCGGTGCGCGAGGCCGAGTCGCTGGTCAAGAAGATCGGTGCCGAGTTCAATCTCACGCGCCAGAAGGCCAAGAAGGATGGCAAGTCGCGCGACGTGAAACGCATCGAGGAAGAGCTGTCCGACCTGCTTACGGCCGATGTAGAGGTGCGCATCAAGAAGACCGTGCGTCGCCACGGCAAGCAGCAGGAAATGGGCGAGATCGCCATCCAGTTCGGCTCGCTTGACGAGCTCAACGGCATCATCGAAAAGCTGCGTGGTGAAGCCTGAGTGCCTGACCACGCCAAGGCTGATTCTGCGGCAATGGACGCCGCAGGATTTGCCGGAGTTTGCCGCGCTCAATGCGGACACGGAAGTCATGCGCTACTTCCCAAGCGTGCTGGACAGGCAGGCCAGCGATGCCCTGGCCGCCAAGGCCGAAGCTCTGATTGCCGAGCGTGGCTGGGGATTCTGGGTTGCGCAGGATAGAGCCACCGGGCACTTGGCAGGGATGATTGGCTTGCACACTCCCGCAGCAGAGCTACCGTTTTCACCCTGCGTGGAAGTGGGCTGGCGGCTGGCCCGGCCATACTGGGGCAAAGGTCTGGCGACAGAGGGTGCAAAAGCCGCGCTGGATTTTGCGTGGAATGAGCTGCTGCTGGATGAAGTTGTGGCGTTCACGGCGGTGCCGAACAAGCCCTCGCAGGCCGTAATGCAGCGCCTGGGAATGCAGCCCGATGCGCAGACATTCATGCACCCTGATCTGCCAGCTGGGCACGCGCTGGCTGAGCACTGTCTCTACCGTATTCGCCGCAGCTGATGCTACAAAAAAGGGCATCCCTTCGGATGCCCTTTTTTGATTCCGGTGTGGTGTTCTAGCTGCGGTAGCCGGGGTCGATTCGGTCGAGCTTGCGCAGCAGGGCGGGCCAGGCAAACTGGCCGCCCATGCCGCCGGTCTGTACCTTCATGGCATGGGCGATGCCTTGCAGAATCTGCGGGTCGACCTCGGTGAGTTCGGTGCCGCCCGACTGGGCCGCGATCTGGATCTGGCAGGCGGACTCGAAGACGTACATGGACAAAAAGGCATCGGCAATCGTGGCGCCGCAGGTCAGCAGGCCGTGGTTGCGCAGCATGAGGAAGTTGGCCTCGCCCATGTCGGCCAGCAGGCGCGGCTTCTCGTCCTCGCGAAAGGCCACGCCTTCATAGACGTGATAGGCCAGGGACCCCAGGACAAAGGTGCTTTGCTGGCTGATGGGCAGCAGGCCGTTCTTCTGGGCCGCCACGGCCACGCCGGCGCGCGTGTGGGTGTGGATCACGCATTGCGCATCGGCACGCGCCTCGTGCACGGCGCTGTGGATGACGAAGCCGGCCGGGTTCACGGGGAAGGGCGAGTCCATGAGCTTGTTGCAGCCCAGGTCCACCTTGATCAGCGAGGAGGCCGTGATCTCGTCAAACATCAGCCCGTAGGGGTTGATGAGAAAGTGATGCCCGGGGCCCGGCAGCCGCGCGCTGATGTGGGTGAAGACCAGATCGCTCCAGCCGTACAGCGCCACCAGCCGGTAGCAGGCGGCCAGGTCCACGCGCAGCTGCCATTCCTCGGGGCTGACCAGATGCTGTACGCTGGGGATGTTCAAGGGCTCTTGGCTCACGGGCGGCTCTCCTTCATCGTTGATTCGATGAATGTAGACACTCGTGCGTCAGCGGTCTGTTGGCTAGGCGACAGAAGCCTGGAAACGCGGGCGAGGCCGGTTCGGATCAGGCGTGGTGGCGATGCCCGTGGCAGGTGTTGGCTGAGTCTGAGAATAAAAAAGGAGCTTGCATCGCAAGCTCCTGTTGATTTGTAGATTGTTTTTATACTGAAATCGAAGCTGATCAGGCGAAAGCAGCTATCAAAAGCGCTTACTTGATCTGGCCGCGCGACAGGTCCTGGATCATGCGGGCGGCCAGATACAGGCGAGGTGCGATGGTGTTGATCTGCACATATTCGGCATCGTTGGAATGCGCGCCATAGCCCGACAGACCGAAGCCCTCGATCACGCCGCCCTTGGCCTTGAGGGCCGCAAAAGCCGCATCCGTGCCGCCGCCCGTGGCCTTGTCCATGACCTTCATGGGCAGCTTCAGCTCCTGCTCATAAATGCCCTGGGCATGGGCCGCCAGCTTGCGCGCCGTGGCATTGGCCTCCAGCGGCGGGCGGCGCACTTCGAATTTCAGCTCCACCTTGCTGGCGGGGAGCAGCTTGTTGCCGATCTTGTCCTGCATGGCTTTTTCCAGCGCCGTGAAGTCGGCCACGCGCAGCGCGCGGGCATCGGCCTGGGCCGAGGCTTCGGCGGGAACCACATTGCGGTTGGTGCCGGCCTTGGACACCGTCCAGTTGAGCTTGAGGCCGTCCTGGGGCTGGGACAGATCCTTCATCTGCAGCAGCTGGTGCGACAGCTCGTACAGCGCATTCACACCGTCTTCGGGCTTGGCGCCCGCATGCGATGCCTTGCCCGTGACCTTGAGGTAGGCGGCGCCGATGCCGCTGGTGGCCAGGCGCAGGCTGCCGTCGGTGCCGCCGCCTTCAAAGCTGAACACGGCGTCCTGCTCGGCCCCCAGGCGGGTGATGGTGCTGCGTGCTCCGGGCGAGCTGATTTCCTCGTCGCCGTTGATCAGCACCGTGAGCGTGCCGTAGTCCTCGATGCCCAGCTTCTTGAGCAGGGGCACGATATGCATGATCAGGGCCACGCCCTGCTTGTCGTCGGCAATGCCCAGGCCATAGGCCTTGTCGCCGTCGACACGGAAGGGCTGATCCTTGAGCATGCCGGGCAGATAGACGGTGTCCATGTGCGCGATCAGCATGATGCGGCTGCTGCCCTTGCCCTTGAATTCGGCATGCACCATGGAGCCGACTTTCTCGGGCGTGTCATCGAGGCGGTAGATGTCGCTGGGCTCGATCACCTCGACCTTGCCGCCCTGCGCGCGCAGCTTGCCGGCAATGTATTCGGCAATCTTCTTCACGCCCGCCACATCCTTGCTGCCGGACTCGATATGCACCAGATCGCGCAGCGTATCCAGGTAGGGCTGCTGCTCCTTTTTCGCATGCTCCAGCCATTCAGTCTGAGAGGCAGCCTGGGCAGAGCCGAAGGCCAGCACCAGGGCCAGGGGCAGGGCGCGCAGCAAAGGGGCAGAGGGCGTGTTCCAACGCATAGAAATTCTCCTTGAGGGGGGCGAGCCGCTCCCGGATAGGGCCACGGCAAGAAAAGGCGGTGTGATGCACCGCTCAGGGAATTCAGCTTAGCAGCCGTGTTTGTGGCCTCAGCGCTGAGCCACTAGGGATAAATACCAGGGTAACTTGATCTCTCGCGCCGACAAAAAAGCCCTGCAGCTTGCGCGGGCAGGGCTGGGTGGGTTGCGCCTGTTGCTCAGGCGGCTGCCAGATGGGATTTGGTCTTCTTGCTCACGCCGTCGCCGACGATGACGGCCGAGACCACCGACAGCACCAGCGCAATCGCCGAGCCATAGAACACTGCGTTGGTCATCTGGTGGTCCAGCATGTAGCCGAAGACCGGCGCGGCCAGGCAAAAGCCCAGATCCAGGCCCGAATACACCGTGCCGTAGACACGGCCCGTGGCGCCGGGGGGCGCTGCGCGCTTGATCAGCATGTCGCGCGAGGGGCCGGCCAGGCCCGTGCCCAGACCGGCGACAGAAGCCACGATCACGGCAGCCATGCCGGGCAGCCAGCCCGTGCCGACGACAAACAGCAACAGGCCCGAGCCCAGCATGCAGATGGAGATCACCTTCTCCAGCCGCTGCACGCGGCCGACCAGAAAGCCGCCCACGACCATACCGGCAGCGCCGCACAGCATATAGCCGGTGACGATCAGCGCCGTCACGGAAAGCGGCAGCCCGTACATGGATTGCAGGGCCGGGCTGGCAAAGCTCTGGATGGCGCTGAGCGCGCAGGTGCTCCAGAAGAAGAAGGAAAAGCACAGCCACACCGATGGCAGCTTCATGAAGGCCATGGGGTGTTCCTGAGGTGCGGCAATGGCTCCGGCAGCCGGCTTGGCGGCAGCACCTGCGGATTCGGCGCGATCATCGAGCGCGTCACGGTTGAAGACCATGATGGCCAGCACCACGGCTGCGCAGAGGGCGCCGCCCAGGCAGGCCAGACGCCAGGAGCCCGTGGCCGTGGTGATGCCCGCCATGAACAGCGGTGCCAGCGCCCAGCCCAGATTGCCGGACAGGCCATGCACCGAGAACGCATGACCTATGCGCTGCTGCGACACGCGCTTGTTGAGGATGGTGAAGTCCACGGGGTGGAAGGGCGCATTGCCCAGGCCCGCAAAGAAGGAGGCAGCCAGCAGCATGCTGTAGCCCTGGGCCGTGCTGGCAATCAGGCCTGCCACCACAAAGCTGCCGAGGGCGGCAAACAGAATCGGACGTGCGCCAAAGCGGTCCACCGCAAAGCCGGCCAGTGCCTGGCCGGTGCCGGAAACAATGAAGAACAGCGAAACCATGACGCTGAGCTCGGCATAGCTGTAGCCGAAGTCCTTGATCAGCCAGGGAAACAACGGCGGCAGCAGCAGGTGGAAGAAGTGCGACGAGCCATGGGCCAGACCGATGAGGCTGATGGTGCGAGCGTCACTGCGCAGTGTCTCTGGCGCCTGGTTTTGAGGTGTTGTGGAGGCAGGGCGGTTCATATGTCGCATCTTAGGCAGACTGCTTGCGTCTTGTATGCGATAGTCTGCCAATTGCTATCGCAAGCCAGCCAACCATCATGTCCAGCCTCCACGACCCCGAGCCCCTGCGTGCAGGCAAGGCCACCGCCTATGTGGAGACGCTGACACCCCATCTCTACATTCCCTCGGCGCAGCGCCCGGTGCGCGCCAAATGTCGCTGGCTGGAGGCCGACACCCAGGTCAAGCCGCACCGTCATCCCTGGGGGCAACTGGCCATCTCCACCACGGGCACCATACGCCTGACAGTAGCGCAGGGCACCTATATCGTGCCGCCGTCCCGCGCACTGTGGGTGCCGCCGGGCATGGAGCATGCGGTGACCATGGTGGAAAGTGCCGATCTGCGCACCTTGTACTTCTTTCAGACCCAGGGGCGTTGCGGCCCCGATGTCAGCCCTGAGCAAGAGGCGGCCTGGCGCCAATGCCGGGTGCTCAACGCGTCGGATCTGCTGCGCGCCGTGGTGCGCGAGCTGCCCACGCTGCCCGATGACAGCCTGCAGCTGTCCGAGCAGGACAGGGCGCGCGAGCACCATTTGAGTCAGCTGCTGCTCGACGAGCTGCGCCGCGCCAGTGCCGTGCAACTGGGCGTGAACCTGCCCCAGGACAAGCGCTTGCGCCTGCTGTGCGAGGCCGTGCTGGCCGACCCCACGCGCAACGAGACGCTGGAAGACTGGGCGCGCGATACCGGGGCCAGTCCGCGCACCGTGGCGCGACTGTTTCGCCAGCAGCTGGAATGCAGTTTTACCCAGTGGCGCCAGCAGGTGGTGCTGGCCCATGCCGTGAGCTTGGCAGCGCGCAACTGGCCGATTCAGCGCATTGCTGCCGAGCTGGACTACAGTCCCAGCGCTTTCAGCGCCATGGTGCGCCGCACGGTGGGCATGCCGCCTGCGCAGTTCTTTGGCATGCACACCAAGGTCATGGCTGCCAGCGATTGATTGAACAGGGCTGCAAGCCTCATCTGTATTTGCCGGGTGGCTCCAGAAAATATTTGCAGCGACATGGAATGAAAGCAGCAGGCCTGCGCTCTTTATCACCATGATCTTCTCTGCCGAGTCGCGCTACAACCAGTGGGTGCGCGAGCATTACCGCTTTTTGCTGCGCAGCGCCTGGGCGCTGACGGGCTCGCGTGCCACGGCCGAGGATGTGGTGCAGGATTGCTTCACCAGCGCCTGGCGCTTTCGCCACCAGCTGCGCGACCAGAGCATGGCCAGAGCCTGGCTGTTCCAGATCATGCGCCGTCATGCCTTCAGGCACTTCGATCCTGTGCAATCGCAGACCGAGTCTCTGGATGAAGCCTGCGAGCAGGGCGTGAATCACCACGATGCACTCGATGCGCAGCTGGACGTGGTCAAGGCGCTGAGCCGCATTGCCCCGATCCATCGTGAAGTGCTGGTGCTTTACTACTTTGACGACATGCCCACGGCCCAGATGGCCGAGGCGCTGGATATTGCACCGGGCACCGTGCTCTCTCGCCTGGCGCGGGCCCGTGAAGCGCTCAAGACGGCACTGCAGGAGCCTGCACGCCGTCCCGCAGGGGCCACCACCGAATCTTCCGCAGCTGCCGGCGTGATACCGCTGAGAAAGCGCGCACCATGAAACACCAAGACCGCCCCGAAGACACCGATTTCGACCTGCGTGCCCGTGCCGAGCTGGCACTGGCTTTCGAGCCCGGCGAGCCGCCGACCCATTTGCTGCGCCACACGCCCTGGTACGCCCGTCGTGGCCTGCATGCACTGTGTGCCGCCGTGATGGTCGGCAGCGTTGCTGCGGGCGGCGTGCTGAGCCTGCGCCCGCCGCAGATGGTGCGCTCGGCCATCGAGCATGAGTATTACGAACGCACGCTGCGTGGCCAGTTCATCCCGGAGGCCGAGATTGCCAGGCATATGGACTGGCCTGCCGACCAGAAGCTGCCCGGCTACACCCAGCTCATGCGGCCCTGCGATATCGACGGCAGTCGCGCCTATCACCTGACCACTTTTTTTGAAAAAGGCGGCATCGTCACCGTGCTGGCCTTCGAGCAGCCCCAGCCGATTGCCGACGGCCAGGGCTGGTGGGCCAACAGCTACTGGCAGGTGGTGCGCTCGCGCGAAGGCCGCCCTCTGGTGCTGATCGCACAGAAGAAACAGGCTCTGGCCGTGGCATCACGCGCTCTGGGGGCACCTGAGAAAGCCGATGGCTGAACCGGATTTTCGCGCTGAGCATTCACCACAATTACCAAGGAGACACCATGCAACAACCCACATCCCTGCCGCGTCGTCGCCTGCTCGCCGGTAGCGCCAGCGCGCTGGCTGCAGCCGGTCTGGCCAGCTTCCAGAGCCAAGCCATGGCTCAGGCGGCAGCGCCCGCCGCCAAGCCTCTGCCCGGCTATGCCAGCTTCAAGAATGCCGATGCCGTGATCGTGCACAGCTCCACCACCATCGAGACCAAGCGCAGCGCGTTTGGCGCCGGCGTGGTCACGCCCACCAGCCAGCTCTATGTGCGCAACAACCTGCCGACGCCTTCCGAGGCCATCGTGGCCGACCGCGACGCATGGGCGGTGCAGATCGATGGTGTGAAAAAACCCAGACAGCTGAGCGTGCGTGAACTCAAGACCATGGGTCTGGAGACCGTGACCATGGTGCTGCAATGCTCTGGCAACGGTCGCGCCTTCTTCCCCTCCAAGCCCAGCGGTACGCAATGGACGGTGGGTGCTGCTGGTTGCGTGGTCTGGAGCGGTGTGCCCGTGCGCGATGTGGTCAAGGCCCTGGGCGGCGTGGCCGACGGCATGGTCTACATGACGGGAACGGGCGGAGAGGTGCTGCCCGCAGGCCTCGATCCCAAGAGCGTGCTGGTGGAGCGCTCCGTGCCCCTTTCGGCCATGGAGGACGCGCTGCTGGCCTGGGAGATGAACGGCGAGCCCGTGCCTCTGGCCCATGGCGGCCCGCTGCGCCTGATCGTGCCCGGCTACACCGGCGTGAACAACATCAAGTACATCAAGCAGCTGGTCTTTACCGCCAAGGAAAGCGAAGCGCACATCATGTCCCACGGCTACCGCATCTCGCCTCCGGGCAGCAAGGGAGATCCCAGCCAGCCTTCGGTGCAGGAGATGAGCGTCAAGTCATGGATCAACAGCCCCATCCCCGAGGACGGCAACCAGGCCTCCGGTCTGGTGCAGATTCAGGGCGTGGCCTTCGGCGGCATGAACGCCGTCAAGGGCGTGGAAGTCTCCATCGACGGCGGCAAGACCTGGAAGCAGGCCCGTCTGGTGGGCCCCGACATGGGCAGGTACGCCTGGCGCCAGTTCGTGCTCCAGGCCCAGCTGCCCAAGGGCACCTATCAGCTGGCCAGCCGCGCGACTGATGTGAAGGGCAATGTGCAGCCCGAGACGCGCGGTGAAAACCAGAGCGGCTACAACAACACCAGCTGGGCCGACCACGCAGTGACGGTCACCGTGGCCTGAGCGTCGCAATCACTGCCCATGCCCGGTGCCAGAAGAAGGGACGCAGGGCATGGGATCCAACCCCGATGCATCGCATTTCTCCAAGAACAATGATGAAGACAAACCATACCCTTGCCGCCCTGTTGTTGACCGCCTTTGCGGGCACTGCCGCCCATGCCGATCAGTCTGCCCAGATGGCGCGCGGCAAAGAGCTGTTCACCACTGCTGCAGTCCCTGCCTGCGCGGTGTGCCATACCCTCAAGGACGCCGGCACCGAAGGCGCCATCGGCCCCGTGCTGGACGAGCTGCAGCCCGATGCGGCCCGCGTGGCGCGCGCTCTGAAGGACGGAATCGGCTCCATGCCCTCCTTCAAGGCCACAATGAGCGAAGCCGATATCGCTGCCGTTGCTCTTTACGTGAGCAAGGCCAGCGGCGCAGCCAAGTAAAGCGCCTCAGCCGCGCTGCGCGCCATCCAGCGGCATGGCGTAGATCCATACCTTGTGGCGGCTATTGCCTTGCAGGCATGCCGTCGCTTCCACGCCGGGCAGTTGGAAATCCAGGCTCACCAGCCAGCTGCCGGGCTGCATCTCGGTGGCCGCCTTGACAGCGGCGCGGCCCATGCTTTCGGGCCGCTGGAACAGATAGACCAGCTGATAGCCGCTCCAGTCGGCCAGCCAGATATCGCCGCGTCGCACGCGTGCCCAGGGGCAGCGCAGGGCGCAGGCAATCGCCAGTGGCCAGCTCCATTCCAGACCATGGAGGCGGGCCTGCGGCAGCGCGCTGCGCAGCGCGCGCAAACCATCGCCCATGCCGCAGCCGGCGTCCAGCACCAGCGCCTGCACCGGCAACTGCACGATCTCTGCCAGTCCTTTGAGCGCATTGAACGGCGTTGGAAAGACCGGGGCATCACGCCAGGCATTGAGCGGGTAGATCAGCAGCAGCAAGCCCAGAGGCAGCAGCCAGCCCCAGGCGGGCAACTGGCTGGCGCTGAGCACCAGAAACGACAGCGGAAACCCGGCCGCAATGATGAGCCTGCGCCACCAGTTGGGCCCGCAGAGACTGGCTGCCGTGCTGAAGCTGCCGGCGACCAGCAGGGCCAGCCACCAGGGCAGCAGGCGCGCCAGTCCCGCAAAGATCATCCAGGCCAGCAGCCAGACGAGCAGTGCAGGCAGAGGCCAGGTAGAGGCAAGCCATTTTTTTGTCATGAGTTTTGAAATGTATCCGTCATACACAGGCGTCAAGACACCGAAGCGCAGACAAGGCCTTGTCGGAGTTTTGCATTTTGTGCGGGATACCCCTCTTTGGTGGGGTATGCGTGTTGTCAACTCGTCGTAAAAATTACTGATTTTTGCTTATGTATACTTTTCGGCTTTCAGTGGCTGAGAATTCAGAGGAGACATCCATGCGCCTGCTCGCCCCCACCTTTTCATTGGCGGCTCTTGCGTTGACAGCATGCGCGGTACAGACACCGCAGGAGCAGTTGGCACCTGCTTCGCCCACCGTGCGCCTGTGCGAAGGCAATAACTGTTCCGAGCTGCCGCGCAATGTCGCGACTTTCCGCGGCGAACCCGTCAATCCCGAGGCGGAGCGCCGCCTGGCGGCACTGGTGCAAAAAGCCGAAGCGGATCCTCGCGCAGCCTATGACCTGGGCCTGCGCTATCTGCGCGGCGATGGCGTGGAGCGCAACAGCTATCAGGCCATCGAGTGGATGCGCAAGGCCGGCGATGCCGGTAACGGTCAGGCCCAGTTTGCGTTGGGTCGTCTGTATCTGCTGGGCTTTGAAGAAATGGGCCCGGACCCTGCCGAGGCCGAGGCTTGGCTTTCGCGTGCTGCCGCCAAGGGCTTCAAGGAAGCCAAGCGACTGCTGCCTCAGGCGCAGGCCGCCAAACAGAATGCACATGCACGCTATCAGGCCATCGAGGACGAGCGCAAGTCCTGGAACGGCTGGTATGTGGGCGCGCCCTACTACATGGTGTGGGGCTCGTCGGGTTGGTATTACCGCTGAGGCGCCGTGAGCGCAGCAGCATTTTTTATTTTTTAGAAAGCATCACTATGTCCAAGAAGACAACGCTGCGTCTGGCAGCCATCGCATCGGCCCTGGCACTGGGCGGCTGCGTGACCCCCGGCGGCGGCACCATCTCCACGGGTACGGCTCCCACGGCTGCCACCGGCGCAGCGGGCGGCGCAACCAGCGTGAATGCGAACCCTACGCTGGAGCGTTGCGATGCCCCTCTGGGCACCCTGGCCGTGGATGACGGTCGCGGCAAGGATTGGTATGCCAGCTTTGGCGCTGCCACCAAGATCACGACCATCGAACCCCTGATCCGTCTGGCCGTGCAGCAGTCCAACTGCTTCGTGATCACCTCCATCGGCAACAACCGCACCGAAAGCAAGATGTCGGCGATCACCGACAAGCAGCGCAATTCCGGTGAATTCCGTGCCGGCTCCAAGCAGCAAAAGGGCCAGCGCGTGGCAGCCGACTACTACATGGAGCCTTCCATCATCATCGACAACGATGCAACCGGCCAGCTGGCAGCGGGTGTGGGCGGTCTGTTCGGCAATGTGGGTACGCTGATCGGCGGCGCCATGCAGAGCAAGGCTTCGGTGGTGACGCTGAGCATGTTCGACATCCGTTCTGGCGTGCAGATCTCCATCTCCGAAGGCAACTCCACAGCCACCAACTTCGGCGCTGCCATGGGCGCGTTCGGCGGTGGCGTGGGTGGTGGTCTGGGCGGCTTCTCGCGCTCACCCGAAGGCAAGGCCACGGTGGCCGCCTTCATGGATGCCTACAACAACATGGTGATCTCGCTGCGCAACTACAAGGCGCAGGAAGTCAAGGGCGGCCTGGGTCGTGGCGGTCAGCTCAAGGTCGGCAAGTAAAGCGCCGATCCGAGAACAGAAAAGGGCCTGCAGTTGCAGGCCCTTTTTTCATGGTTTGCGCGTCTTCAGCAAGCGCCTCGAGCGCTGCTTACTGCAGCTGAAAGATCTTGCCCGGGTTCAGGATGTTCTTGGGGTCCAGAGCCTGCTTGATGGCGCGCATCATCTGCACCGCACCAACGCCAGCTTCCTCCAGCAAGAAGCCCTGCTTGTGGATGCCGATGCCGTGCTCGCCCGTGCAGGTTCCGCCCAGTGCAATAGCGCGTGCCACCAGCGTATGGTTGAGTTGCTCGGCCTGCTGGCGCTGGGCTTCGTTGTCGGGGTCGATCAGATAGCCGAAGTGGAAGTTGCCGTCGCCCACGTGGCCGACCAGGAAGTAGGGGATGCCGCTGGCATCGGCTTCGGTCACGCACTCCAGCAGCGCATCGGCCAGGCGGCTGATGGGCACACAGGCATCGGTGGTGATGCAGCGGCAGCCGGGCACGCTGGAGACGGCCGCGAAATAGGCATTGTGGCGCGCGGTGAACAAGCGCGTACGGTCTTCGGGGCGCTCGGCCCATTCAAAGGCATTGCCGCCGAATTCATGGGCAATGTCCTGAACCATCTCGGCCTGCTCCTTCACGCCCGTGGGCGAGCCGTGGAACTCCATCAGCAGCATGGGCTCTTCACGCAGGGACAGCTTGCTGTAGGCATTGACCATGCGCACTGAATTCACATCGACCAGTTCCACGCGGGCGATGGGAATGCCCATCTGTATGGTCTGGATCACCGTGTGCACGGCGTTTTCGATGCTGGAAAAAGAGCAGATGGCTGCGCTCACCGCTTCGGGCAGCGGATAGATGCGCAGCGTGATCTCGGTGAAGATGCCCAGCGTGCCTTCGCTGCCCACCAGCAGGCGGGTCAGGTCGTAGCCGGCAGCGCTCTTCTTGGCGCGGTTGCCGGTGCGCACCACTTCACCGCTGGCCGTCACTACCTCCAGGGCCAGCACGTTCTCGCGCATGGTGCCGTAGCGCACGGCATTGGTGCCGCTGGCGCGGGTCGAGGTCATGCCGCCAATCGAAGCGTCGGCGCCGGGGTCGATGGGAAAGAAGAAGCCGGTGTCCTTGATGGCCTCGTTCAATGCCTTGCGCGTGATGCCGGGCTGCACGGTGATGGTCAGGTCTTCGGTGTTGACCGAGAGCACCCGGTTCATGCGGCTGACGTCGATGGTGATGCCGCCTTGCACGGCCAGCAGATGGCCTTCCAGCGACGATCCTGCGCCGTAGGCAATCACGGGCACGTCGTACCGGTCGCAGAGCGTGACGGCATCCTGCACGTCCTGGGTGGATTCGGCAAACACCACGGCTGCCGGAGGGGGCGCAGAAATCGCACCTTCGTCGCGGCCGTGCTGCTCGCGCACGGCCAGCGCCGTGGAGCACTGGCCGCCGAAACGTGTTTGCAGAGCCAGCAGAAATTCTTCGGGGATGGGGCGCTGCACGAAATCGGGCTGCAGCGAGGTATGGGCAACAGGTGCGTTCATCGGGGTCTCCAGAGGAGAAAAAGAATACCACCTGGCCCGATCCGGACGTGTACGTATTGGGTACTAGGCCGTGCCGCTCAAGGTCGCAATCGCTGCGCTGGCGCATGCCCATTGGAGCTGGCAGAGATCGCGGTTTCGTCGTGGCGCAGCCGTCTGCCGCGAGCACATAGATAAGTTGCGCCCTAGCTAATGAGAAATCAGTGTTTAGGGTTTGTGCCTGGTGTGCCTATATTGGCAAGCCTCATGGCGTGCGCTGCAGAGCTCGCTTCAAACCAAAAGCAGTTCGGAGGGCGGAGCTATGCGCGATACGGGTCGCAGATCATTCATTCAGGGGCTGGCCGGGGTGTCGGCGGCAGGCATGCTGGGCGCTGCATGGCATGTGCGTGCAGCGCAGACGCACGCCTGGCCGGCGCGGCCCATCAAACTGGTCGTGACCTTCCCGCCCGGCGGCTCCAGCGATATCGTGGCGCGGGTGCTGGCTCCTGCGCTGGCAGAAAAGCTGGGCCAGAGCGTGGTCATAGACAACAAGCCGGGCGCGGGCTCGTCCATTGGTGCGCAAATCGTGGCGCACAGCGCCAATGACGGCTACACGCTGCTGGTATCCAATTCGGCGGCGCTGTCGATAGCGCCATCGCTGCTGCAAAGCCCTGGCTACGACCCTTTGCGCAGTTTCGAACACCTGGCCTACATCGGCGCCGTGCCCACGGTGTTTGCCGTGCATCCCTCGGTGCCCGCCAACAGCCTGAGCGAGCTGGTGAGCTGGATCAAGGAGCAGCCTGCTCCCGTGGCCTTTGGCAGCGGAGGTGCTGCCTCGGTGGGACATCTGGTGGGCGAGCAGTTTGCGCAGACGCTCAAGCTGTCCATGGAGCATGTGCCTTATCGCGGTGCCGGTCCCATGCGTGCGGATCTGCTCAGCGGCCATATCAAGCTGGCGATCGACGCCTTGCCGCAGAACATCGCGCTGCATAAGCAGGGCCGGCTCAAGCTGCTGGCGCTGACATCGCCACGCCGCGTGGCGCAGGCACCGGCGGTGCCCAGTGTGGCCGAACTGGGGCTGGCACAGCTGGTCTCCGAAAATTTCGTCGGCATCTCGGCCCCCGCCGGTCTGCCCGGGGCGCTGGCCGAAAAAATCGCCAGCGCGGTGCGGCAGATCAGCGCGCGTCCCGAGTTTGCGCAGACGCTGCAAGCCCAGGGATTCGTGACCCGGGATATGGAATCCAAAGCCTTCACCCAGCTGATTGCAGACCAGCATCTGGCCTGGGGCGACATCGCGAAAAAGACAGGCGCAAAACTTTAACCAGTCAGGACAACGATGAGCAGAGAGAAACTGTATTCACCCCGTAAGCCGCGCTATGCCGTGGTGCTGTTTGGCCCCGAAGGGCAGGGCAGTTTCAATGAGTCGGGACTGCGCGGAGCCCACAAGGCCAGAGATGCCGGCCATGAGGTCGATGTGCTCTGGGTGGCCGGCCAGTCGGCCCAGCAGCGCGCCGCCGAAATGTCCGCATTGTGCGGCGGCCGCTATGCGCTGATTCTTGCGCATGGCGGTCAGGGCGACGGTCCGGTGCAGATCCTGGCCGAGCGCAGGCCCGAGCAGGCCTTTGCGGTCACGCAAGGCAGCTGGGCAGCACCCAATGTGGCGCGTTACGAGGTGCTGCAGGAGCAGTCGGCCTTCCTCGCAGGCGTGCTGGCCAGCCAGTGGAGCAAGACGGGCAATGTGGGGCATTTTTCGGGCGAGAAAGTGCCGCCGGGTCTGCGTGGTCGCGCGGCCTATGCGGACGGACTCAGGCGTGCCGGCTTCGAGGGGCAGCTCGTCACCCAGTTCTGTGGCCACCAGCATCGTCCGGGCTGGGCCCGCAGCTGTGTCTCGGCGATGGTCGAGCAGACGGATCTGGACATTGTGTTTGCCATGCTCGATGGCGGCCGCCCCGGTGTGACACAGGCCTGCCGCGAACATGGCGTGGTGCAGATCGGCAATGTGCTGAACTGGGTGGAGCGCGAGCCCGAGGTGTTTGTGGCCTCGGCGATCTCAGATTCCGGCGAGGCCTTGTTTCGCGCCGTCGAGGACCATGCCCGGGGTCTGCTGCCGCTGGGTGGCTATCGAGCCTTCGGCCTCGAGGAGCCGAGCCTGGTGCGGCTGGAAATGGGGGCAGGGGTGAGTGCTGCGCAGCGCAGCCTGGTCGAAGACTGGGCGCAGCGCCTGCTGCGCCGCGAGTTCGAGATTCACCTGGACTATGCCGGGCCCGAGTTCGCCTTGCCGCAGGAGGAACTCAGCGCTGCGGCGTGATCCGGAAAGCGCCGCGGCAAGGCCTCAGTACTGCTGAGCGCCCTTGTCGAATTCGGCGCGTGACAGCTGGCCGTTGCGGTCGCTGTCAATCTCTTCGAAGCGCTGGGAGATGACAGGCAGCTGGCGCGCTTCCTGCGCACTGAGCTGACCGTCGCGATTGGCGTCGGCACGCTCGAAGGCCGCCTGCACGCTGTTCTTGACGGTAGGGGCCTGCTGCACGCCGGTGGCCGCGCCCGATTGCACGATGCGCGCCGGCTCCTTGTTCTCGCCGGCATTGCCGCTGCCGGTTTGCGCAAAAGCCATGCCCCCGCCGAGGGTGAGTGCGGAGAACAGCACCACGCTGACGACTTCGAATGACGAGACCTTGCAATTGAGCAGATTCTTCTTGTTCATGAATGGCATTCCTTCTCTATGCGATAACAGGAGTGCATTGCACCCTGTGAGGCGGCAAAGGGCCAGCACTTTTGCCTGCTGTTGCCTCAGACTACATTTGCCTGCGGGCTGTAACGCACAATGGCGGCCGTATCTGAGGGCCGTTCCGGCCCCGAAAAATTCGCAGCTTTGACAAGGGATGACCCATGGGCAACCGCCTCACGCAAATCGCCACCCGCACCGGAGATGACGGAACCACCGGCCTGGGAGACAACACCCGCGTTTCCAAGAACAGCGGCCGCCCGCATGCCATGGGCGATGTGGATGAACTTAACTCGCATATCGGCCTGCTGCTGTGCGAGCCTATGCCCCAGGATGTGCGCGACCTGCTTATCGACATCCAGCATCAGCTGTTCAACCTGGGCGGCGAGCTGTCCATGCCGGGCTATGAGCTGCTCAAGGACGATGCGCTGCTGCAGCTCGACAACGCGCTGGCCCACTACAACGCACAGTTGCCGCGCCTGCAGGAGTTCATCCTTCCGGCCGGCACGCGCGCTGCCGCGCAGGCCCATGTATGCCGCACCGTGGCGCGCCGTGCAGAGCGCCAGGTGGTGGCGCTGGAGCAGGCCGAGACCATGCGGGCTGCTCCGCGCCAGTATCTGAACCGCCTGTCCGATCTGCTGTTCGTGCTGGCCCGCGTGCTCAACCGCATCGACGGCGGCGACGATGTGTACTGGAAGAGCGAACGCCTGGCGCGAGCACAGTCCGAGTGAAGCGGAGGCAGGAGGCCGGGCATGCGTCTGCGACATATCGAAGTCTTCAATGCCGTGATGCAGACCGGCAGCGTCAGCGCGGCCGCGCGCCTCATCAACGTCACCCAGCCAGCGGTCAGCCGCACGCTGCAGCATGCCGAGCTGCAGATGGGCTTTGCGCTGTTTCAGCGCGCGCGGGGGCGGCTGACGCCGACCAATGAGGCACTGGCCCTGTTTCCGCATATCGAGAAGCTGTTCGAGCAGCTCGACGAGGTGCAGCGCCTGGCCGCCAACCTGCGCCACGGCCAGTCGGCCGACCGGCTCAATGTGCTGACGGTGTTCGCGCTCAGCCGCGAGGTACTGCCGCGCGCCGTGGCGGGCTTCAGGCGCCGCCATCCGCAGGTCCAGGTGCACGTGCAGGCGCTGCACACGCCGCAGGTGGTGTCGGCCCTGCTGCTGCAGGAGGCCGATGTCGGCTTTGTGATCAGCTCCGCGGGCCAGCCCGCACTGGAGCACGAACTGCTGGCCGAGGTCGACATGTTCTGTGTGCTGCCCAAGGGGTTGCTGCCGCCTTCGCGCGTGCGCGCCGAAGGCATGGAACTCAAGGATCTGGCCGATCTGCCTGTGGTTGCGCTCGATGCGCGCGACCCGCTGGGCATGCGCCTGGGCCAGGCCTGCCGCGAGCATGGCGTGGGGTTGTCGCCCGTGGTGACGGTGCAGACCTACCATGCGGCGCTGTCCATGGCCGAATACGGGCTGGGCGCGGCCATCATGGACGGCTGCACGGCACTGGCGGCCGACCGGCGCCGCGTGCACGTGGTGCCGCTGCTGCCGCGCATCACCGTGGGCGTGAACGCGCTGAGCCTGCCCCAGCGCCCGGGATCGGTGCTGGCGCGTGCCATGACCCAGGAAATGCGCAAGGCCCTGCAAGAACTTCTGAGCGCCTCCTGAACAGACCCGTGTTCAGGCTGCGCGCATCTGCGCGGCCAGTCGCTGCGCCGAGCCGAAGGCCAGCGTCAGGCCCAGTGCGCCATGGCCGGTCTGCAGCCATAGATTGTGCGGTCCGCCGCGCTGGCGGCCGGTGATGGGCAGGCCCGTGGGTGTGGCCGGGCGCATGCCGCTCCAGGGATGCAGCGAGCCCTGCAGCGGCAACTGGGCAAAGACCTGCTGCGTGGAGCGGCGCAGGCTGTCGATGCGGGCCGTATCGATGCGTGTGTCGCGGCCGATGATCTCCACCATGCCGGCCACGCGCAGGCGCTCGCCAAGGCGCGCGAACACCACCTTGCGCGCGGTGTCGGTCACGCTCACGCGCGGCGCTGCATGGGTGTGGTTGGAGGGGATGTCCACAGTGATGCTGTAGCCCTTGAGCGGATAGACGGGAATGCGCAGGCCCAGCTGGCGCGCATGGGCCGGGCTTTCCCAGCCGCTGGCCAGCACGTAGTGCTCGGCCTGCAGCAGGCCGGCGGCGGTGCGCAGGCCGGTGACGGCGTCGCCCTGGCGCTCAAAGCCCAGCACCTCGGTGTCGTAGCGCAACTCGGCACCGCGCGCTGTCAGCAGCGCTGCCAGCTGCTCGCACAGCTGGCGGCAGTCGGCAGCGCTTTCACTGGGGGTGTGAACGGCGCCCGCCATGCGGCCCGCGTAGCCGGCCAGCGCGGGCTCCAGGCGCACGGCGGCGGTGGCATCCACCACCTGCTGGCTGGCGCCGCCAAGGCGCGATTGCAGGGCCACTTGCCGGGCCGCGGCATCCAGGCCCTGCTGCGTTTGGTACAGCACCAGCTTGCCCGGCGTGTGCAGTGCGCAGCTCAGGGACTCCTGCGCCTGCAGGCTCTCGAAGGCCTGCCGGCTCTCGGCGGCCAGCCTCAGCAGCGCTTGCGTGCCGGCCATGGAGGCACGTGAATTGCAGGCGCCCAGAAAGCGCAGTCCCCAGGCCCATTGGGCGGGATCGGCGCGCAGGCGAAGGGCCAGCGGCGAGTCCTTTTCCAGCAGCAGCTGCGGCAGCATCTTCCAGATGCCAGGATCGGCCAGCGGCTGCACGTAGGAATAGCTGAGCTGCGCGCCGTTGCCGCCGCTGGCGCCCGCTGCCGGGCCGGGCCCGCGCTCCAGGATCGTGACGCGGCAGCCCGCGCGCTGCAGCGCATAGGCAGTGGCCAGGCCGACGATGCCGGCGCCCACGATGCAGACATGCATTGATCGTTTCTCCATGCTGCAGCACTGTAGGCCCGTACGGGGCCGGGCAGCCATGGCATTTGGCATGCGGGGTATGCACTCAGGTTATGGCCTGAGCGCGCGATGCGTGGGGCCGAGTGGCCTCCGGGCGCGGTGTTTACCCGGAGCATGGCGGTGCCTGCGCTGCCACCCATAAACCAGGGGCATGGATCAGCCCGATATTGTCATCCCCCGGAGCCGGGCGCGCTTTCTACACTGGCGGCACATCCACCACCGAAGAGGAGACACCGCATGCAACTTCACTCCACCGCGCTTTGTGCGGCACTGGGCCTGGGTTTTCTGGGCGCCGCTCATGCCGATACCCTGGCCAAGGTGCGCGACAGCGGACGCATCACGCTGGCCTACCGCGAGTCCTCCGTGCCCTTCAGCTACCTGGACAACGGCAAGCCCATCGGCATGACCGTGGAGCTTTCGCAGGCGGTGGCCGAAGCCGTGAAGAAGGTGCTGAATCAGCCCGCGCTGGAGGTGCGCTGGCAGGCCGTGACCTCGCAGAACCGCATGCCGCTGCTGGCCAACGGCACCATAGATCTGGAGTGTGGATCGACCACCAACAACACGGTGCGGGCCAAGGAGGTGGGCTTTGCGATCAATCACTTCTACACAGGTACGCGGCTGCTGGTGAAGAAGAGCTCGGGCATCCAGAACTATGCCGACCTCAAGGGCAAGACAGCGTCCATCACCACCGGCACCACCAATCTGCAGGTGCTGCGCAAGGCCAATGCCGAGCAGGGCTGGGGCATGAATATCGTCATGGCCAAGGACCATGCCGACGGCTTTCTGCTGGTCGAGAACGACCGCGCCGCAGCCTTCGGCATGGACGACATCCTGCTCTACGGCCTGATCGCCAACGCCAAGAATCCCAAGGATTTCCACGTCGTGGCCGATGCGCTGCAGGTCGAGCCCTATGCCTGCATGCTGCGTAAGGACGACCCCCAGTTCAAGCAGCTGGTGGATGGCGTGATCGGCGACATGATGAAGTCGGGCGCCTTCGCCAGGCTCTACGACAAATGGTTCATGCAGCCCATCCCACCCAAGAACGCGGCCCTGGGCCTGCCCATGAGCGAGCAGCTGCAGCGCAACGTGCAGGAGCGCGGTGACAAGCCGGCGTTCTGAGATGCGGGCGGTGGGCATTCTCGGCGGCATGGGGCCTGCTGCGGGCGCGGATTTCGTGCGCCTGTTCGTGCAGGCCTGCACCCGGCATCTGCAGGAACAGGGCTCGCCCGTGCATGACCAGGCCTATCCCGAGCACTGGCTGGTGCAACTGCCCGTGCCCGATCGCACACAGGCGCTGCGCCGCGATCCGCAGTCCCCTGCGGGCCCGGCCCCACATCTGCTGCAGGGCGCGGGCCGGCTCGCGGCCCTGGGCGTGCGCAGCGTGGCCCTGGCCTGCAACACGGCCCATGCCTGGCATGGGCAGATACAGGCGTTTTTCCCGCAGTTGCGCGTGCTGCACATCGCGCAGCAGACGGCGCTGCATCTGAAGGCAGGTGGCGTGCGCCAGGCCCTGGTGCTGGCCACGGACGGCACCTATGACAGCGGGCTCTACGACGCGGCACTGGCCGATTGCGGCATTGCCGCATTGCGGCCAGGACCGGCGGGCCGGGCCCGGCTCATGCAAGGCATCTACGAGGGTGTGAAACAGGGCGATATGCCGCTGGCCGTGCAATGCTTCGGCGAGGCGCTGGCGCCGCTGCTGCAGCGCCATGGCGCCGTGCCCGTGATCATGGGCTGCACCGAGATCCCGCTGGCCCTGCCGCAGGCGCCGCAGGCACGCGGCGCCGAGCTGGTGGACCCGGCCTGGATACTGGCCTGTGCGCTGGCGCAGGACGCCTACGCGCATTAGCTGCGGTGGCAGCACGCATGGCGGAGCAGGCCAATACTCATCAAAAAGATGAGCTGCAATCGCATGTTGTAAAACAAACATGGATCGAATCATTGCCAAGTTTGTTGATGGACAGGCGATGACAGCTCATTTTTTAAAGGGTCCTGCAGACGCCATGCCGGCGCGTGCTACGACTTCCGGGCGTCCTGCATCTCCGAGTCCATGGCGGCCTTGTAGATGCTTTGCCGGGGCCGCTGCATCAGGCGGCGCAGCATGGGTTCGAACTCGCTCAGGGGCAAGGTCTCGCCCCGGGGATCGAAGGCCGGGTTGTCATAGAGTTCGCAGAACTCAGCCGTGCGCGTGTAATGCGGGTGCTCGCGGAACTGCTCGCGCATGTCTCTGTCCAGGCCGATGTGATGGAAGAAATAGTGGCCCTGGAAGATGCCGTGATGCTGGACCATCCAGTGGTTGGCCTCGCTCACAAAGGGCTGGAGAACTGCGGCGGCAATGTCGGGGTGGTTGAAGGACCCGAGGGTGTCGCCAATGTCGTGCAGCATCGCGCACACCACATACTCCTCGTCGCGGCCGTCGCGCAGCGCGCGCGTGGCGGTTTGCAGGGAGTGGGTATAGCGGTCCACCGGAAAGCCGCCATAGTCGCCCTCCAGCAGCTTCAGGTGGGCCATCACCCTGTCAGGCAGACCGCTGGTGAAGTGTGCGAATTCGCCGCCGATCAACTGCCAGTCTTCACGCGTGCTGTCTTGCATGCGCAGAAAGTTCGCCCGTGCATTCATGCCATGTCTTTCGTGGGTTATGGTCGTTGCACTGTAGGGCGCTGGCAGGGGCTGCGCTGTCAAGGGCATGACATGCAGCCGCTGCGTTGATGGGCGAATCCTGTTTGCCGCAGACGGGGTGCGCGAGGGCTTCAGGCGTCAGTAGGTTTCCAGGTGCAGGCGTCCTTCGCGCTTGAGCCTTGCGCCCAGCTCTTCCCAGCCCAGGCCTGCTTGCTGGGCTACGTCACGCAGGGCCAGCACGACGCCGTCCTCCATGCTTTTGAGACCGCAGACATAGATGTGCGTGTTGTCGTCGCGCAGCAGCTCCATGAGATCGGCCGAGCGCTCGCGCATGGCATCCTGCACATAGCGCCTGGGCTGGCCGGCCACGCGCGAGAAGGCAAAGTTGATGTCGATGAAATCCTTGGGCAGGTTCTGCAAGGGGCCGAAATAGGGCAGCTCCTGAGGCGTTCGCGCACCGAAGAACAGCAGCAGTTTGCCGCTGTCGAACTTGCCGCTCTTGCGAAGGCGGCGCCGCCATTCCGTCATGGCGCGCATGGGCGCGCTGCCCGTGCCGGTGCAGATCATCACGATGTGCGAGCGCGGGTGATTGGGCATGAGAAAACTGCTGCCGAACGGGCCTATGACCTGCACCTTGTCACCCACCTGCAGATCGCAGAGATAGTTGCTGGCCACGCCGCGCACGGGCTGGCCCTGGTGATCCTCGACCACACGCTTCACGGTCAAGGCCAGATTGTTGTAGCCGGGGCGCTCGCCGTTGCGGGCGCTGGCAATCGAGTACTGGCGCGCCACATGGGGCTTGCCGCCGGCATCCACACCCGGCGGGACAATGCCCAGCGACTGGCCTTCGAGCACCGGAAAAGGCATGGCGCCGAAGTCCAGCACGATATGGTGGGTCTCGTTGTCGAAGCCGGTTTCCGTGCAGTTCAGGTTGCCCACCACCGTGGCCGTCACCGCAGCCTTGGGACCATGCAGATTGGTGTAGGCATGGGCGGCAGACCAGGGCGGCGTGGTGGCGCCATAGCTGGCTGCGCGAAAGACCTCCGCAGCGCCGCTTTCGGCGAGGCCGGCAGCGGCCGCAATCACGGCCTGGGCCTGGCTCAGATCCTGCACATCGCCGGCATTCTCGGTCGTCTGCGCGGCGGCCAGCACATCGGCAGATAGTTCTTCGGGCAGGCTCTCCCAGCCCAGCTGCTCGGCCACGCTGTAGGGCTTGCTGGCCGACACCAGCCGCCAGTTGTCGATGGAGCCCGTGGGGCAGGGCGAGATGCAGTCCATGCAGCCGTTGCACTTGTCCGCCATGACCACATAGTTGTTGTCGTCATGCGTGATGGCGTCCACGGGGCAGGTCGCCTCGCAGGTGTTGCAGCGAATGCAGATCTCCGGGTCGATCAGATGCTGCTTCAGGATGCCGTTTTCAATCAGCGTGATGGTGCTCATTTTGTTCTCCAAACCGGGGCAACCCAACTCAGTGACATCGAGCAAGGGCCGCCCCGCCGCGAGGATGTCGTCCCCCTCGGGGGACGCGGCGTAGCCGCTCAGGGGGATCAGAATTTCACGTACTCGAAGTCCACGGGCTGGCGATTGATACCCATGACCGGCGGGGCAATCCAGCCGGCAAACTTGCCGGGCTCCAGGCATGGCTTCATCAGCGATGCGACAAAGTTGCGGTCGTCGTCGGTGGCCAGCCACTCGTTCTTTCTGGCCAGCCATTCCTGCTCGCTCACGGGACGGCCGTCGGGGCTGATGCGCACGCCTGCCAGCGCGCCGATCTGGCGGTTGAAGGCCTTGTGCGGCACCGTCAGGCGAAAGTCGATGCCGGCCTTTTCCATCACCTTGTTCCAGCGGCCCACACCGGCATTGCTGTCCTTGATGTAGTCGTCGCGCAGCACCTCGTTCAAGGCGTTGAGCATGGGCACTTCCTTCTCCTGCAACTTGCCGTCCACCACCTCCAGCACCTTGTAGTTCTGGTCGTGCAGCTTGTGGTCGTCCTCGCGCTTGCCCTCTTCGTAGCGGCCCTTGAGGCCCGAGCTGTAGAAGGTGGCGGCATTGCTCGACTGGTCGGCACCGAACAGGTCGATGGTCACGCTGTAGTGGAAGTTCAGATAGCGCTGGATCGTGGGCAGATCGATGACGCCCGCGCTGCGCAGCTTGTTCACATCGTCGGTCTTGAGCTCGTTCATGACCTGGCAGGTGCGGGCCAGCACGCGCGAGACGCCGGACTCGCCGACAAACATGTGGTGCGCCTCTTCTGTCAGCATGAATTTGGTGGTGCGCGCCAGCGGATCGAACGCGGACTCGGCCAGCGCTGCGAGCTGGAATTTTCCGTCTCTGTCGGTGAAGTAGGTGAACATGAAGAACGCCAGCCAGTCCGGCGTTTTTTCATTGAAGGCGCCCAGAATGCGCGGGTTGTTTTCATCGCCGCTCTGGCGCTCCAGCAGGGCCTCGGCCTCCTCGCGTCCATCACGTCCGAAATGCTTGTGCAGCAGGTAGACCATGGCCCAGAGATGGCGGCCTTCTTCCACATTGACCTGGAACAGATTGCGCAGGTCGTACATGGACGGCGCGGTCAGGCCCAGGTGGCGCTGCTGCTCCACCGATGCGGGCTCGGTATCGCCTTGCGTGACGATGATGCGGCGCAGGTTGGCGCGGTGCTCGCCGGGTACGTCCTGCCAGGCTTTCTCGCCCTTGTGATCGCCAAAATGAATGCTGCGTTCCTGATCCGCCGGGTTCAGGAAAATGCCCCAGCGATAGTCACGCATCTTGACGTAGCCGAACTGCGCCCAGCCCTGCGGATCCACGCTCACCGCGGTGCGCAGATAGACCTCGTGGTTGGTCGATCCTTCGGGGCCCACGTCGTCCCACCAGCGGATGAAATTGGGCTGCCAGCTCTCCAGGGCGCGCTGCAGTGTGCGGTCGCCGCTGAGGTCCACGTTGTTGGGAATCTTCTGGCTGTAGTCGATGCTGCTCATGGGGTGTCTCCTGTGATGTTTTGCCGATTCATGAAGCCGTGTATTCGCTGTGAAACTGGTGCAGCCCAGGCGAGTAACGCCGAGCAAGGGCCGCCCCGCTGCGAGGGCGTTGCCCCCCTCCGGCACGCAGTGCCAGAGAGGGGGAAGCGGCATAGCCGCTCAGGGGGAGTTTCCTCATACCCGGTTGAAATCGAAGCCGGCTTTCTGTCCGGTGCCGTAGAGCTTCAAGGCCCCTTTTTCTCCGACCGCGTTGGGGCGGTTGAAGATCCAGTTCTGCCAGGCGGACAGGCGTCCGAAGATGCGTGTGACCATGTTTTCCTGGCTGGCAAACCGCAGGTTCGCTTCCAGACCCGTGAGCGCATCGGGCGACATCGCGGCGCGCTCTTCCATGGCGATGCGGATCTCGTCTTCCCAGTCGATATCGTCAAGCGCGGCGGTGACCAGTCCGAGCTGCTGCGCCGCATCGCCGTTGAGCGGCTTGCCCACGGCAGCGCGCGCGGCTTCCAGGGGCTCGGACTCCTCATAGAAGCGACGCTGCAGACGGCTTTGATCGTTGACCAGCGGCAGCAGGCCGAAGTTGAATTCATCGAGCTCGATCACGGGCTCACGCTCGGGCTCGTCGGGCAGCACCAGCATATAGGCGCGGTCGGCGCAGAAGACCAGCTCGGCCAGCATGCCGGCAAAGCAGGAGCCAGGCTCGATCAAGGCGAACAGCGAGCGCGACGACACATCGAGGCGTGCAAAGGTGCGGCGCAGCAAGCCCAGGGTTTGCTGCACCAGCCAGTGATCCTTGTGCGCCATCAGAGACTGGTCTGCAGCCAGCACGGCGCGCGCATCGCCTTCGGTCCTGAGAATCCAGGTGCCCACATCGAGCTCGTTGGTGCGCAGATGCAAGATGGCGTCGTCCAGCTCGCGGCCCATGGCCAGCGGCCACCAGGCAGCACCTGCGTTTTCAATGGCTTCAATACTGCCGGGCTGTTCACCCCTGGGGGCCTTGACCGTGATGGTGGCGCTGCGCTTGCTGCGATCGATCTGCACGCTGACGTGGCGATAGTGCAGGCCCTCCGGGCTTTGCTCGCGCTGCAGCCTGGCGAGCTGTATGCCCTGTGCGGAAGCCGGGCGCGGGCTGCCCTCGCCCAGCGCCATGGCACGTTGCTGCACCACCTCGGCAAACTGCGCGGGCTTGGCAATCGCGTCCACCAGCCGCCAGTCCACGGCGCGCTGGCCGCGCACGCCTTCCACGCTGGTGCAGAAGATGTCGGCCAGGTCGTGACGCACATGGCGCTTGTCGGTCACGCGCGTCAGCCCGCCGGTGCCGGGCAGCACGCCCAGCAGCGGGACCTCGGGCAGTGACACGGAAGAAGAGCGGTCGTCGATCAGCACGATGTCATCGCAGGCCAGAGCCAGCTCGTAGCCGCCGCCTGCGCAGGCCCCGTTGACAGCGGCAACGAACTTGAGTCCGTCGTGCCGGGAGCTGTCCTCCATGCCGTTGCGCGTCTCGTTGGTGAACTTGCAGAAGTTCACCTTCCAGGCGTGGGACGAGACTCCGAGCATGAAGATGTTCGCGCCCGAGCAGAAGATGCGTTCCTTGCCGCTGGTGACGATCACGGAGCGCACCTGCGGGTGTTCGAAGCGGATGCGGTTGAGCGCATCGTGCAGTTCCACGTCCACGCCCAGGTCATAGCTGTTGAGCTTGAGCTTGTAGCCGGGGCGTATGCCGCCGTCCTCGGCAATGTCCAGCTTGAGCCGGGCGATATTGCCATCCACTTCAAACGACCAGTGCCGGTACTGGCTGGGCTCGGTGCGGTAATCGACGTTGGTTTGCTGCTGCATGCTCGGCTCCTGCTGAGATGAAAGATAGTGCAGTTACTGACTCGGTGTTGGCACAATTATGCAGATTCATCGAAAAAAAGCACGTCGATTTAGGCACTATGTTGCATGTTTTGCTGAAACCAAGGGAAATCCTTAGATGCTCACAGTTTGCAGAACGGCGCCGGATTAGAAGTGTTTTGACGGCTATTTCCTTGCTAGGAAAGGACGAGTAGCTAGCAATTACTGAGCAAGTGATCCGGATGCCCTCGATTCGCAAACCCAGCACTGGCGCGGGGTGATGAGCTGCTTGCAAAATGGATCCACCATGCTGACCTTTGCAGATATCCAAGCCGCCGCTGCGCGCCTGAATGGCGCCGTCCTTCAAACCCCTTTTGTGGAATCACGCACGCTCTCGCAGATCACGGGGGCGCAGGTCTATCTCAAGTTCGAGAACCTGCAGTTCACTGCATCCTTCAAGGAGCGTGGCGCGCTCAACAAGCTGCTCATGCTCAGCGATGCCGAGCGCGCACGCGGCGTGGTCGCCATGAGTGCGGGCAACCATGCCCAGGGCGTGGCCTATCACGCGCAACGCCTGGGTCTGCGTGCCGTCATCGTCATGCCGCGCTTCACGCCCGGCGTGAAGGTGGAGCGCACGCGCGGCTTCGGTGCCGAGGTGGTGCTGCATGGCGACACCTTGGCCGAGGCGCGAGCCCATGCCTATCAGCTGGCGCAGGAGCAGCAACTGACCTTTGTCCATCCCTATGACGACGAGGCGATCGCCGCCGGCCAGGGCACGCTGGCGCTGGAAATCCTGCAGGCACAGCCCGATCTGGATGCGCTGGTCATTGCCATTGGCGGCGGTGGTCTGATTGCGGGCATTGCCACGGCGGCCAAGGCCATCAAGCCCGAGATCGAAATCGTGGGTGTGCAGACTCAGCGCTTTCCCTCCATGGTCAACGCACTGCGCCACACCGATCTGCCCATGGGTACATCGACGATTGCCGAAGGCATTGCGGTGACCCAGCCCGGCGTCATCACCCAGGAGGTGGTGCAGCGCTGCGTGGACGACTTGCTGCTGGTGGACGAAGGAGATATCGAGCAGGCCGTGCTCATGCTGCTGGAGATCGAGAAGACCTTGGTCGAAGGTGCGGGGGCGGCGGGCCTGGCGGCCTTGCTGCGCTATCCCGCTCGCTTCAAGGGCCGCAAAATAGGTCTGGTGCTGTCGGGCGGCAATATCGACCCCATGCTGCTGGCTGCCATCATCGAGCGCGGCATGGTGCGCTCCGGTCGTCTGGCGCGTGTGCGTGTCAGCGCGCGCGACGTGCCAGGCGTGCTGGCCCAGATCACGGCGACGGTAGCCGGAGCTGGCGCGAATATCGAGGAAGTCCATCACCAGCGCGCCTTCACCATGCTGGCTGCGCAGAATGTGGAGATCGAGTTCGTGCTGCAGACACGCGGCCACACCCATGTGAGCGA
Source organism: Comamonas testosteroni ATCC 11996 (assembly GCF_000241525.1). GTDB lineage: Bacteria > Pseudomonadota > Gammaproteobacteria > Burkholderiales > Burkholderiaceae_C > Comamonas > Comamonas testosteroni. The sequence continues at coordinate 210,451 of NZ_AHIL01000002.1, read as the reverse complement.
GGTGCTGGAGCAACTGCGCCGCGCAGGCATGGAGGCGGCCCTGGTGTGAGGCTTGAGCCACAGGCCTTGCTCAGGCCTGCAGGGGCGTGATCTTCTTGATCAGCGGGGTCACCAGGTCCATGGGCAAGGGGAACACCACGGTGGTGTTCCTGTCCGCGCCGATCACGGTCAGCGTCTCCAGGTAGCGCAGCAAGATGGCCTGAGGCTCCTGCGCCAGAACTTTTGCTGCCTGAGACAGTTTTTCCGAAGCCTGCAACTCGCCTTCGGCGTGAATCACCTTGGCGCGGCGTTCGCGCTCGGCCTCGGCCTGGCGCGCGATCGCCCGGATCATGGACTCGGTCAGATCGACCTGCTTGATCTCCACGTTCGAGACCTTGATGCCCCAGGTGTCGGTTTGCGCATCCAGCGCCTGCTGGATGTCCAGGTTCAGCGATTCGCGCTCTGCCAGCATTTCGTCGAGCTGATGCTTACCCAGTACGGAGCGCAGCATGGTTTGCGCGAGCTGACTGGTGGCCTCCAGATAATTGACCACCTGGATCACCGCCTTTTCCGCATCCACCACGCGCAGATAGATCACGGCATTGACCTTGACCGAGACGTTGTCGCGCGAGATCACATCCTGCGCCGGGACCTCCAGGACCACGGTGCGCAGATCCACCCGTACCACCTGCTGAATGGCGGGAATGATGAAGATCAGTCCCGGCCCCTTGACCTTCCAGAAGCGACCCAGCGTGAATACCACGCCGCGCTCATATTCGCGAAAAATCCGGATCGACGCCGTCCCCAGGCCAATCACCAGCATCAGCAGGATCAGCCAGAACAAGAAAGAAGCGCTAACCATGGAAGCCATCCTTTCAGCGAGGGACTTCGGCGCTGCGATCTGACGCGGAACAGTGCACATCGATTTCGCAATCGGCGCCGGGTCGTCCGCAAGCCCAGCATATGCTGTTGCACTCCGAGTGCGAACTTGTCTGCGCATGGTCGACATCGAAGAAGTGCTGCTCTCCATTGGCGGCGCATGAGATGCGGGTCTGAGCGCCAAGAGCGGCTATGGCTTTCCCTGAGCCATGTCGCCAGGGCTATGCCTAGAATGGCTGCAGAGCTTGCTTGTTTCACCGCCTGCTTTCAGGAGGAGCATTGATCACATGTCAGATGATTCCGCAGTGAACCACGAGGCACAGGATGCGGCCGAAGCCGTTGTGCCCTATATCCCCATCATCATTCCCGCCGCTGGCGCCGTGATGATGTTCCTGCTGGCCTTTATCGCCGTGAACATGGCCTAGGCATTCCAACCTTCTCGAGCCCAACCCCGCGACGCGGGGTTTTTTTACGTCTGTACAGGTTATGAATGAAGGTTAAGTGCATACTTTGATGCGCAGAATGCATAGATATTGCCAGTGATTTGCTGACAAATTCAAGGCTCCTACCTAAAATCGATCTCCCGCTGCTATTCAAAACAAGGTTGTTTTGACTATTTCAGACGGATTTCAGGCGCCAACAAGCGCTAGGGAAAGCAAGCGAGACACCTTCAAAAGCCTTTTTTCAAAGACGCAGCCGGTAGGGACTGCAGAGGATGCTTCTTTGAAAAATTGGTTTTTTAATTGAAGGACTTCCCCCATGAACGCCGCTGTGCAAAGCCTGAACATCCAGGCTCCCGACTACGTCAAGAATCCCAAGCTCATTGCCTGGGTTGCCGAAATGGCCGCACTGTGCAAGCCCGCCCAGATCCACTGGTGCGACGGCTCGCAAGCCGAATATGACGCGCTGTGCCAGCAGCTGGTGGACGCCGGCACCTTCAAGCCCCTGGCCAAGCGCCCCGGCTCATTCCTGGCCTGGACCGATCCTTCGGACGTGGCCCGCGTGGAAGACCGCACATATATCTGCTCCGCCAAGAAGGAAGACGCAGGCCCCACCAACAACTGGATGGAACCTGCGGAAATGCGTGCCACGCTGAACCCGCTGTTTGACGGCTGCATGGCTGGCCGCACCATGTACGTGGTGCCCTTCTCCATGGGCCCGCTGGGTTCGCCCATTGCCCACGTGGGCATCGAGCTGTCCGATAGTCCCTATGTGGCCGTCAACATGAAGATCATGACCCGCATGGGCAAGGCCGTGTATGACGTGATCGGCACCAGCGGCGAGTTCGTGCCCTGCGTGCACACCATCGGCGCACCTCTGGCCGCAGGTCAGAAGGACGAAACCACCTGGCCTTGCAGCAAGACCAAGTACATCGTTCACTATCCCGAAACCCGCGAAATCTGGTCTTACGGCTCGGGCTACGGCGGCAACGCGCTGCTGGGCAAGAAGTGCTTTGCGCTGCGTATCGCCTCCACCATGGGCCGCGACCAGGGCTGGCTGGCCGAACACATGCTGATCCTGGGCGTCACCAACCCCGAAGGCAAGAAGTACCACGTGGCTGCGGCCTTCCCCTCGGCCTGCGGCAAGACCAATTTCTCCATGCTGGTGCCGCCCAAGGCCTTCGACGGCTGGAAGGTCACGACCATCGGTGACGACATCGCCTGGATCAAGCCCCAGGCCGACGGCTCGCTGCGCGCCATCAACCCCGAAGCCGGTTACTTCGGCGTGGCTCCCGGCACCAATATGCTCACGAACCCGAACTGCATGTTGAGCCTGGACAAGAACGTGATCTTCACCAATGTGGCCCTGACCGATGACGGCGACGTGTGGTGGGAAGGCATGGAAAAGGATGAGGGCAAGCTGCCTGATCACCTGATCGACTGGCAAGGCAAGGACTGGACGCCCCAGATCGCCAAGGAAACCGGTGCCAAGGCCGCTCACCCCAATGCCCGCTTCACCGTGGCTGCCACCAACAACCCCGCGCTGGACGAAGCCTGGGACGACCCCGCTGGCGTGAAGATCGATGCCATCATCTTCGGCGGCCGCCGCTCCACCACCGTGCCTCTGGTGACCGAAGCACGCGACTGGACCGAAGGCGTGTACATGGCTGCGACCATGGGCTCCGAGACCACCGCCGCCGCCTTTGGCGCGCAAGGCGTGGTTCGCCGCGACCCCTTCGCCATGCTGCCCTTTGCCGGCTACAACATGAGCGACTATTTCCAGCACTGGCTGGACCTGGGCGCCAAGATCGAAGGCCAGGGCGCAACCCTGCCCAAGATCTTCACCACCAACTGGTTCCGCAAGAACGCCGAAGGCAAGTTCGTCTGGCCCGGCTACGGCGAAAACATGCGCGTGCTGAAGTGGATGATCGACCGTCTGGAAGGCCAGGCTCAAGGTCAGGAAACCGCCTTTGGCATTGCGCCCCAGTACGCTGAAATCAACTGGAACGGCCTGGACTTCAACGCTGCCCAGTTCGACAGCGTGACCAATATCGACAAGGCTGCCTGGGCCGAGGAAATGAAGCTGCACGGCGAGCATTTCGACAAGCTGGCCTACAACCTGCCCAAGGCCATGCTGGATACCAAGGCTGAGCTGGAAAAGCGCTTGAGCGCTTGATTCTCCCCCCTGAGCCGCTGCGCGGCTTCCCCCTAGCCGGGCGCCCCTCTCTCTACGCGCTATGGGAGGGGGACGACACCAGCGCGGCGGGGTGGCCCTTGCGCGGTGTCCCTGACCGAGACTGTGCACATTAAAAAAGCCCTGCTGATTTTTTTCATCAGGGCTTTTTATTTGCTTTTATTTTTGTAGCTATAAGCGCTTTCTGAATCTGGGATAGAGGCTTGTGTGACTCTATTCCCCCATGCAAAAAGCCGCTGGCCTTGTGGGCAGCGGCTTTTTCGGGAAGCGGTCCGGGCGCTCAGCGGCTCTGGCGATCCATCGCGCGGGCCAGGTCGGCCATCAGGCGGGCATCTTGCAGCGCAGCGTTCCAGACGCGTTCATCGGCAGCAGCTTGCTGGCGGCTCTTGACCCAGGCGCGGTAGCCGGTGCGCACCAGATTGATGGCGCGGCGGGCGGGCTGGGAGAACAGGGCGATGCTGGCGAAAGCCATGGCCCACAGGACCATCCAGGCAGCCATCATATGACCGTCGCTCCAGGTCTCGGTAGCCTGGAAGACGCCGGCGGCCAGGGCTGCCAGCACTACGGCCAGCACCATCCAGTACGACCTGGACTGGGATTGCGCCTCGTGCTCGGCGGCAATGGCGGCCATGCGTTCATCGCTGGCTTGATAGATACGCACCACACCAGGGTGCTCGACACAGTAGGAGTTGTAAATAAAGTTGCTCATGGCAGTTAACCCTTTGACCCACGCTTTTGGCGAATTGCCCGGGGAATAGGTGTAACTATAGGGATTACCCTAGGTGTGTTCAAATTTATATTTTGAATCTGTAGCATTCACAGCAGTGATGTATTGGGTGATGCCATGTCTTTGAACTTTCGTTCTCTGGATCTCAATCTGCTGCGCGTCTTCGACGAGGTCATGTCCGAGCGCAGCCTCACGCGCGCGGCGCACAAGCTCAGCATCACCCAGCCTGCGGTCAGCAATGCCATGCGTCGGCTGCGCGAGGTCCTGGGCGACGAGTTGCTGGTGCGCCAGGGACAGGGCGTGGAGCCCACGCCGCGTGCCCAGGCCCTGTGGCCGGTGATACGCGAGGCCCTGCAGCATCTGGAGGGCGCTCTGGCTCCCGATGAGTTCGATCCCGAGACGGCCGCCACCACATTCGTGATCGCCATGGCCGACGCCACGGCTGCCACGCTGATTCCGCCGCTGTACCCGATTCTGGCGCGCGAGGCTCCGGGTCTGGGCATACGCCTGCTGCCGCTGACCACGCGCGATCCAAGGTCCTTGCTCGATGATGGCGAGGCCGATATGGCCGTGGGCTATTTCCCCGCCGTGCTGGCCGATCTGACGGCGCGTGCCCAGGCTGGCGGTCTGGTGGCGTTTGACAGCCGTCGTCTGTATGAGGGCGAGTACCTGTGCGTGATGCGCAAAGGCCATCCGCTGGCGCATGTTCCGCTGACGCTGGACAACTATTGCGCGGCACGCCATATGCTGGTCAGCTTCTCGGGCCGCTCCTTCGGCTTCATCGACGAGGCCCTGGCCTCGCTGGGGCGCTCGCGCGAAGTGGTGCTCACCGTCAACCAGTTCTTCACCGCGGCGCGCGTGGTGATCAACTCCGATCTGCTGACCATCCTGCCGCGCCATTTTGTGCCCGTGACCGGCATGAGCGAGCAGCTGGAGCTGCGCGATCTGCCCTTCGATGTCACGCCCGTGCATGTGGATGCACTGTGGCGTCGGCGCGGCCCGCATCCGCAGGCCTATGACTGGCTGCTGAAAACGCTGACGCGCTCGGCTGAGATCACCTTTGCCAACGGTTCGGCCCAGGTCACTCACCATGGTTGACTAAACTAGCCACATGAAGATCCAGCTGCTGTCCGACCTGCACCTCGAAGTCCACCCCCAATTCGTGGCCCAGCCAGCCGCGGGCGCCGATGTGCTGGTGCTGGCCGGCGACATCGGCTCCTACCAGAGCAGCACCCAGGTCGACGGCGAGAACTTCGGGCTGGAGCGTTTCTCGCCGCTGCCGCAATACGCGGCCTGGCCCACACCCGTGCTGTTCGTGCCCGGCAATCACGAATACGACATGCAGGACTTCGATGAGGCACGGCTGCGTCTGCAGCGTGTGTGCGACAGGCTGGGCCTGATCTGGCTCGACCGTGAAACCGTGGTCATGGACGGGGTGCGTTTCATCGGCACCACGCTGTGGAGCGACTTCGACGCCATGGCCATGCATGAAGGCGTGAGCGATGCCACGCGCTTGCACAAGCTGCGCGAGAAGGCCTTTCGCGCCGCCAATTTCTATCTCCAAAAGACCGGCGGCAGTCGCCAGGGCGAGCCGTTTCTGGCCGCGCCCATGCGCGAGGAAAGCCTGCTTTGCCAGGACTGGCTGCGCGTCGCGCTGCAGCAGCCTTTTGACGGACCCACGGTGGCCGTGACCCACTTTGCGCCCAGCCTGCGCAGTGCCGATCCGCGCTACGGTCTGGTGCCCGGTACGGCCGGTTTCTGCAATGTGATGGACGACTTTCTGCCCCATGCCCAGCTCTGGCTGCACGGCCATCTGCATTGCGCCAGCGACTACATCGCGCGCGGCCAGCGCGAGGACGGCAGCGAATGGCAATGCCGTGTGGTGGCCAATCCTCTTGGTTATGCCCGCAAGGGAGAGCAGGAGGACTTTCTGCCGGCATCGACAATTGACTTGAGCCAAGTCAAGATGCTGACTGTCCCCAGCCCTTAGGCTTGGGACATCAACAAGGAGAAATTGGTATGAAGATCTTGCTCGCTGTGGACGGAAGTGCCTATACCCAGAAAATGCTGGCCTATCTGACCTCGCATCAGGAGATGCTGGGCACGGGCCACGAGTACACCATCATCACCGTGCAGCCGCTGCTGCCGCCTCGTGCACGCGCTGCGCTGGGCAAGGAAGTGGTGGAGCAGTACTACGACGAAGAATCCGCCAAGATCCTGCAGCCCGTGCTGGAGTTCCTGAAGGGGCGTGGCGTCGAGGCGCAGAGCATCGCCAAGGTCGGCCCCATTGCCGACACCATCATCCATGCTGCCCAGGACGGCAAGTTCGACCTGATCGCCATGGGCACGCACGGCCACGGTGCGCTGGGCCGTCTGGTCATGGGCTCGGTCAGCTCGCAGGTGCTGGCGGGCTGCACCATCCCCGTGCTGTTGATTCGCTGATTTTCATAGCTGCTTACGCTTGGTATGCATACATATCAGGCATAAATCAGCTTCAAATCAAGGATGGATGAGCGTCCACAGCTACAAAAACCAAAGTACCTCCGTTTGACATCAAGCTCTCAAGGCCGCGCTGCAAAGCACGGCCTTTTTTCTTGTCAGCATCAAACAGCTTGCAGCACTTGCCGGGCCTTACCCAGCAAGGCCTGGCTGACACGGGCCAGCACGCGTGACTCCAGATTCCAGCAATGCCAGAACAGCGCGATGGACAGCACATGGCCTGCTGCCACGTCGATCAGCTCACCGGCATCCAGTGCGGGCTGCACCAGCAGCTGCGGCAGCACGCCCACGCCCCAGCCGGCACGCACGGCGCGCACCTGCGCCTCGCAGCTGGGCAGCAGAATCTGATGCTGCAGCGACACATTGCGCAGACCCAGGCAACGCGCCACGAACTCGGCCTGCATATCGTCCTTGCGGTTGAAGGACAGATAGGGCAGCTGGTTGAAGTTCTTGCGCGTCAGCCCCTGCGGCAGTCTTTGCCGCGCAAACTCGGCCGAGGCCACGGCCACATAGCGCATGGCGCCCAGGGGCTGCACCGTGCAGCCGCGCATGGCCTGACTCAGCGTGGTGACGCAGCCCATGACCTGGCCCGATCGCAGCAGCTCCTGCGTGAAGTCCTGGTCGTCAACCACCACCTCCAGCGGCAGGCCGCTCTTCACCAGCTCGTCCAGAGCCGTCATGGCCCAGGTGGCAATGCTGTCGGCATTGATGGCGATGGAGACGATTTCTCCAGCCAGACTCTGCCCGGTCTGCGGTGCCAGCTCCTGCAGCTCATGCGCGAGATCGGCGCGCAGCAGGCGTAGCTGTTTGGCATGTTTGAGCAGCAGCCGCCCGGCGCTGGTGGGCTTGACGGGGCGCGTGCGCTCCACCAGCACCGAACCCACCTGCGCCTCCAGCGCCCGCAGGCGCTGGGACACGGCCGACTGGGTGATGTGCAGCTTTTGCGCCGCGCGCTCGAAGCCGCCTTCCTCCACGATGGCGGCCAGGCATTCCAGCGCAACAGGGTCCCAGGAACTCATGGCAATTCCATTAGCATTTCTGATGAAACTGCTGAAAATTTAATGCTGCTTTTGTTTGCCTGCAAGAGTGCAGACACTGGCTGCATGAACATCATCGTCCTGGGCGCCGGCATCATCGGCATCAGCACCGCCTGGCATCTGCGCGAGCGCGGTCATCAAGTCACCGTGGTGGACCGCCAGAGCGGTCCGGCCCTGGAGACCAGCTATGCCAATGGCGGACAGATCTCGGTCAGCTACTGCGAGCCCTGGGCCAATCGCCAGGCGCCCTGGAAGGCGCTCAAATGGATGTTCGACAAACAGGCGCCGCTGCTGTTTAGGCCGCAGCTCGATCCTGCCCAATGGCGCTGGGGCCTGCAGTTCCTGGCCCAGTGCAATGACCGGGCGTTCGCGCGCAATGTGCAGCAGATCGTGGCCCTGGGCGCCTACAGTCATGTGGCGCTCAAGGACATGGTCCAGAAGACCGGTATCGAGTTCGAGCGGCTGGAGCGCGGCATTGCCCATTTCTACAGCAGTCCGCAGGCGTTTGCCGAGGCCGCCGAAGGCGTGGAGCTGATGCGGCAATACGGCGTGCAGCGCCGTCTGGTCAGCCGCGACGAGCTGCTGGCCATCGAGCCCGCATTCACGCCCTATGCGGCGCAGATTGCGGGTGGCACGTTCACCGCCACCGACGAGTCCGGTGATGCGCGTCTGTTCACCGAAAAGCTGGCCGGTCTCTGTGCCCAGGCCGGTGTGCAGTTCCTCTACGGCCACGACATTCTGGGCCTGCAGCCGGCGCGCCGGGGCAGGCCTGCCCGGGTGCAGATTCGCGACGGCAGCGATGGCGCTCGGCGCATGATGAGCGCGGATGGCGTGGTGGTCGCCTGCGGCTCATACACACCGCTGCTGCTGGGGCCTCTGGGTGTGAAGGTTCCCATCTATCCGGGCAAGGGCTATAGCGCTACCTTGCCGCTGCTGCGGCCCGAAAAAGCTCCCGTCGTCTCCACCATCGACGACAGCCGCAAGGTCGCCATGAGCCGTTTGGGAAACCGCCTGCGTGTGGCCGGCACCATAGAGCTCGGTGGCTTCGATCTGAGTCTGGACACACCCACGGCCAGGGCGCGCTGCGAGATGCTGGTCAGGCGCGTGGAGGAGCTGATGCCCGGCGTCTGCGACACGCGCCTGCCCGAGCAGGGCGGCGATCCGCAGTTCTGGTGCGGTCTGCGGCCCGCCACGCCCAGCAATATTCCCTGCATCGGGGCCACGCAGGCAAAAGGCATCTGGGTCAATGCCGGACATGGCACCCTGGGCTGGACGCATGGTGCGGGTTCGGGCAAGGCCATGGCGGCGCTGATGAGCGGCGAGCGCCCGGCGCTGGATTTCCGGTTCTGGGATGAGCCGGCACTCGAGGTCGCTCGCGGCGCGCGGATTGCGTCTGCCTGAGACAGGGCATAGGACTGCAGGACGAGTACGGGCTGGCTGACTCTTTTGCCCGGATTGACGGTATCGCTGCGTGGGGCTCTTACATACAATCACGCCAGCAACTCGTCCATGCCATGATCCAGCACGACATCACTCCTGCCCTTGAAACCTCACGTTCCTTTGCGCGCTCATTGCCCATGGCTTTGCTCAAGGCCCGCGAGGCGGTCATGGTGCGCTTTCGTCCCTCGCTGCGTGCGCACGGCCTGACCGAGCAGCAATGGCGCGTGCTGCGCACCATGTGGGTGGCCGACAGGCGCCTGCGTCCCATGGAGCTGTCGCAGCTGACCTTCATCAGCATGCCCAGCCTCTCGCGCCTGCTCAAGACGCTGGAAGGGCGCCTGCTCATCAAGCGCGGCCGCCATGTGGCCGACCTGCGGGGCTCCGAGTTTGCTCTCACGCCTGCCGGCCAGGAGATGGTGGCGCAGATCGTGCCGCACTTCGAAACCATCTACACCGAGATCGAGGAGCAACTGGGCAGCGCCGAGAGCGAGCAGCTGTTCCGCATCCTCGAGCATGTGGTGCAAAGCCTGGGTCTGCCCGGCGAAGACGAGCTGGGCCAGGACTGAGGCTCTGGTCACGGCACAATGCAGTCATGAGTGCTGCGATTGCCGTCATCGACTTTGAAACCACGGGCATGACGCCCGCCCAGGGCGCCAGGGCCACCGAGGTGGCCATCGTGCTGCTGGAGCAGGGCCGCGTGGTGGACCGTTTCCAGAGCCTGATGCAGACCGGGGCCTGGGTCTCGCCCTTCATCACCGAACTCACCGGCATCACCAACGCGATGCTGCGCACGGCGCCGCCCGCCGCCGAGGTGATGCGTGACGCGGCCCGCTTTGTGGGCGCTGCACCCATGGTGGCCCACAACGCATCGTTCGACAGCAAGTTCTGGCAGGCCGAGCTGGCGCTGGCGGGCGAAGCCGCCCCCCAGCTTTTTGCCTGCACCGTGCTGCTGTCGCGCCGCATCTACCCGCAGGCGCCCAGCCACAGCCTGGGCAATCTGGCGCGCTATCTGCAACTGCCCTCCACGGGGCGCGCCCACCGGGCGCTGGCCGATGCCGAGATGGCGGCAGCCCTGCTGGCGCGCATGCAGCAGGACCTGTGCGAGCGCCATGCCCTGCCCTGGCCCGAGCACGAGCTGCTGATGCAGCTGCAACGCTGCAGCAAGGCCAAGGCCGGCAGCTGGCTGGCGCAGCAGGCCGGTCAAACGCTGCTGGCAGCTCAGATCTAGTATTGATAGATTTTGGCCTGCAGGCCTTTGTATTCCTGCGCAAGAAGCTATCAAAATTGATTATTCTGGCCTTAAGCCCTTACGGATTGTGACCGGCAAGGTTCAAGTTGATAATTGATCAAGTCCTGCAGATGCTCTTTGGATCTGCTGATCTTGAACCGTGGCGCACCGTTGTGGTCGCTGACTTGAGCTCTGAATTTCGTGAACTCCGCCTTGCCTACCTCCGTCTTGCGTTCGGCCTTGCCTTTCTCGCAGCGCGAATTTCGCGATGCGCTGGGGCAATTTGCCACCGGCGTGACCATCATCACGGCGCGCAGTGCAGAGGGCCATGCGGTGGGCTCCACGGTCAGCTCCTTCAACGCACTGTCGCTGGCACCCTCGCTGGTGCTCTGGAGCCTGGGTCTGAAGGCCAACTCACTGCCCGTGTTCCGTCACTGCACGCATTACGCGATCCATGTGCTGGCGGCTTCGCAAAAGCCGCTGGCCGAGCTGTTTGCACGCAAGGGTGCGGACCGTTTCAGCCATACGCCGCATCATGACTCCGAGCATGGTGTGCCGCTGCTGGAGGGCTGCAGCGCCGTCTTCGAATGCCGCAATCTGCGCCAGCATGAGGAGGGCGATCATCTGCTCTTCATTGGCGAGGTGGATCGCTGCGAGCACCATACCGACCGCGCACCGCTGCTCTACCACTCGGGCCATATGCACGCCCACGGCTTCGTCAGGTAGTGCCGGCGGCCGACTGGGAACCCTACCTAGTCGGCTTGAACGATACCGATCTCCAAGGCCCGCCCTAGATTGCCCCCAGGCCTGCTGTGTCAGGCCCGAGGACAGTGGTTGTAACGCTTTGGAGACACATCATGATCGATTGCGAAGACAGGCCGGCCCATACCCAGCGCAAGGTGGCCGCGGCAAGCAGCACGGGGATCGAGTTCAGGCGCATCTCTCCCGCCATAGGCGTGGAGGTTTCGGGCATAGACCTGCGCCAGCCCATGAGCGAGGAGCAGACGCGCGAGCTGCGCCAGGCGCTGGTGGCGCACAAGGTGCTGGTGTTTCGCGAGCAGAACATCACGCCTGCCCAGCATGTGGCGTTTGCGCGCTGCTTCGGCGAGCTGGAGCTTCATCCGGTATTTCCCCATCACCCCGACCATGCCGAGCTGGTGCTTCTCGGCGGCAACAGCAAGATTCCTGGCACCGAGAACGTCTATCACACCGATGTCTCCTGGCGCGAGACGCCTTCCATGGCCTCGGTGCTGCGCTGCGTGGAGTGCCCCGAGGTCGGCGGCGACACGGTCTGGATCAATATGGAGCAGGCCTACGAGCAGCTGCCCGAGGCGCGCAAGCAGCAGATTGCCGGCCTGTACGCCGTGCATGACATCCTGCCCTCGTTCGGTGCGCGCATGACGCCTGCAGAGCAGGCCCAGGCCCGCGGCAAATACCCGCCCGTGGTGCACCCGGTGGTGCGCACCCACCCCGAAAGCGGGCAGAAGATTCTCTACGTCAACGAGACCTTCGTCACGCATTTCGCCAACTTCAGCTCGAACTTTGCCAGCTTCCGCTCGGCCAACGAAATTCATGCCCAGCAACAGGATCTGATGAACTATCTGCTGCGCCAGCCCGCGATTCTGGAATACCAGATGCGTCTGCGCTGGGAGCCCAACACCATCGCCATGTGGGACAACCGCTCCACCCAGCATTACGCGATTCAGGACTATTTCCCGGCCGTGCGCCGCATGCACCGCGCCACGGTCATGGGCGACAAACCTTTCTGAGCCGCCCGCCAATCAAACTGGGTCGTGCAGGTGGTTTAACGCTGCGTTAAACCACCTGCGGCAGTCTTGTCTTGTAGAGTTCAAAGCAGCAAGCATCTGCTTTGAACCTCCCAAACAGCGAGACAGAACATGCAGCAACAAGACTTTGATTACGACTTTCTGGTCATAGGCGGTGGCTCGGGCGGCGTGCGCGCCAGCCGTGTGGCAGCCGGTCTGGGGGCCCGTGTGGCTGTGGTGGAAGCTGCCCAACTGGGCGGCACCTGCGTCAACGTGGGCTGCATCCCCAAGAAGCTGCTCAGCCATGCCGCGCATTTCAGCCAGCTGGCCGAGGAGGCCCGGGGCTTTGGCTGGCAGCTGGAGCATCCCCAGTTCGACTGGCCCACGCTGATTGCCAACAAGGACCGGGAAATCGAGCGCCTGAACGGCGTCTACGGCCGCATGCTGGCCGGCGCAGGCATTACCCTTATCCACGGCCGTGCGGCGCTCTCGGGGCCGCACAGCGTGCTGGTGAACGGCCAGACCATCCATGCCCGCCATATCCTGATTGCAACGGGCGGAACGCCCAGCCTGCCCGATATTCCTGGTGTGGAGCATGCCATCAGCTCTGACGAGGCCTTCCATCTGCCGCATCTGCCCAGGCGGGTGGTGGTCGTGGGCGGAGGCTATATCGCCGTGGAGTTCGCCTCCATCTTCAACGGTCTGGGCGCCGAGACGACCCTGCTGCACCGCCGCCAGCAGCTGCTGCGCGGCTTTGATGCAGACCTGGGTCTGCATCTGGGCCAGGAGATGGCCCAGTTGGGCGTGAACTTCCGTTGGGAGGATGAAATTCAGGCCATTGACAAGCAGGCGGACGGCCTGCATCTGCAGCTCAAGAGCGGCGAGCAACTGGTCGTGGACTGCGTGATGTATGCCACGGGTCGCGTGCCCCTGATCCAAGGGCTGGGGCTGGAGGCTGCGGGCGTCAAGGTCAACGACAAGGGCGCCATCGAGGTGGATCAGCATTTCTGCAGCAATGTGCCATCCATCCATGCCGTGGGCGATGTGGTCGATCGCATGGCTCTGACGCCCGTGGCGCTGGCCGAGGGGACAGTGCTCGCCCATCACCTGTTCGGCCAGGGCGGCAAGAGCGCTCCCGACTACGAGCTGGTGCCGACGGCGGTGTTTTCCCATCCGCAGGTGGGCACCGTGGGCCTGTCAGAGGAGGTGGCGCGCGAGCGCTTCGGTGCGGTGCAGGTTTTCCAGTCCGGCTTCAGGCCGCTGACCAACCGCATGGGGGCCGAGCCCGAGAATGTCTTCCTCAAGCTCATCGTCTCCACGGCCGACCAGCGCGTGCGCGGCGTGCATATGGTGGGCGAGGGTGCGGGCGAACTGATGCAGGGCTTTGCAGTGGCGCTGCAATGCGGCGCGACCAAGCAGCAGTTCGATTCGACCATAGGCATACACCCGACCGTGGCCGAGGAGCTGGTGACCATGCGGGAGCCGGTGCGCGAATAAGAAACGACACTCCGCGCAGTTCGTACTGCGGGGCGCGCAGGGCGACACCGCAATGAAAAATGGGCCTATTCAGGCCCATTTCTTATCCATCAAGCGTCATGCATACGCTTGAGAGAGTGAGTCGGCATCAGCCGCGCGCGGCGTCCGGCAGCTCGATCTTGACTTCCAGAACCTCAAGGTTTTCCTGGCGCTCCAGCTGTACCTTGATGTCATTGGGGTTGATGTCCACATACTTGGAAATCACGGCCATCAGCTCTTTTTGCAGGGCCGGAAGATAGTCGGGCTTGCCGCTTTCGCCGCCCACGCGCTCGCGCGCGAGAATGATCTGCAGACGCTCCTTGGCGACCGAAGCGGACTTCTTCTTCTCCCCGAGCAGAAACGACAACATGGACATAAGGCTTACCTCCCGCCAAACATGCGCTTGAAGAAACCGGGTTTGACGGCTTCGGTAAAGCGCATGGGTTTTTCTTCGCCCAGAAAGCGTGCCACCACATCCTGATAGGCCTCGGCCACATCCGTGCCCTGCATGTGCACGGCGGGAATGCCCTGGTTGGAGGCCTGGAGCACGGTTTCGGATTCGGGGATCACGCCGATCAGCTCGATGCGCAGAATGTCCTGGATGTCCTCCAGCGACAGCATCTGGCCGTCTTCGACGCGATTGGGGTTGTAGCGCGTGATCAGCAGATGCTCCTTGATGCGCTCGCCCTTGACCGCACGCTCAGTCTTGGAGCTGAGCATGCCCAAAATACGGTCGGAGTCACGCACTGAAGAGACTTCGGGGTTGGTCACCACCAGGGCCTCTTCGGCGTAGTGCATGGCCATCAGCGCACCGCTTTCAATGCCGGCGGGCGAGTCGCAGATGATGAACTCGAAGTCCATGGCGGACAGGTCGTCCAGCACCTTCTTCACGCCTTCCTGCGTGAGGGCTTCCTTGTCTCGGGTCTGCGAGGCGGCCAGCACGAACAGGTTCTCGCACTGCTTGTCCTTGATCAGGGCCTGGTTCAGATTGGCTTCGCCCTGGATGACATTGATGAGGTCATAGACCACGCGGCGTTCGCAGCCCATGATCAGATCGAGATTGCGCAGACCCACATCGAAGTCAATCACTGCGGTCTTGTGGCCGCGCAGTGCGAGGCCGGATGCGAAGCTGGCGCTGGTGGTGGTCTTGCCGACACCGCCTTTGCCGGAGGTCACGACGACGATTTTGGCCATGTTTGCACGATTCCTTTAAGACAAATGGGGCAGGTTGATAGGGTGTCCGGTGTGTCTCTCATACCGGCTCGATAACGATGCTTTCTCCCTCCAGGCGCACCTTGGCTGCTTTGCCGGCGACTTCTTTGGGGAGATCGGTTTCAATTGTGCGGTAGATACCTGCGATGGAAAGCAGTTGCGCCTCCATGCAAGTGCTAAAAATTCTTGCGCTGGTATTGCCGCTGGCCCCGGCTACGGCGCGGCCGCGCAGAGGCGCATAGACATGGACGTTGCCGTCTGCAATCACCTCGGCACCATAGCTGACCATGTCCAGAACCACAATGTCGGTGCCTTTGGCATAGACGCGCTGGCCCGAGCGCAACGGCCTATCCACGATGACGGCATCGGCCAGCGGAGCAGGCACCTCGACCTCCACTTCGCGAATGATTTCGTGGACTTGGGGCTCGGCGCGGCGCGTCGGCATGGCATCGGGGGCTGCACTCAGACCCAGGGCCTTGGCTGCTTCCATCTGGGCCTCGCTGCCGCTGCGCACGGCAACCGGCACGGTGCGGTGGTTGCGCAGGGCCTCGATCAGGGCCGGGAAGTCGATTTCTTCCTCTGCTTCGCGCACCTGGCTGAGATCGATCAGCACGGGGTCGTTGTCGAAGAAATCCGGGTCGTCGGCAAGACGGCGGGCCAGATCCTGGGCCAGCGCCTGCATGTCGGTGCTGCGAAGTACCACGGAAAGCACCGGCAGTTGTGCGCTCTTGAGGTCAAAGCTGGGGCGCTCGGCGCCGGTCGATTCAACAGACATGGATGGGATCAGCGCACATCAGGTGCTCTATGAGGACGACAAAGTGTACCTGCCTACCGGCAAAAGATATGGTCACCGAGTGTTTGCACTGCAACACTTGATGCACCTCAGAGGCCTCTGTTTGTGCTGGTCTGGATGAAAATACAGTCATGTCTCCAGAGCTTTTGATCCAGGGCGCCTGTGCCAGCATCACCTTGCGCCGCCCCGAAGTTGCCAACAAACTGCTGCCCGAAGACCTGATCGTGCTGCGCCGCCAGATCGATGAGGTCAACGCCAGCCCTGCGGTGCTGGTGCTGACGCTGCAGGCGGTGGGTAAGCATTTCTGCAGCGGTTATGACATTGGCGAGATTGCCAACAGCCAGAACGAGGGCAGCTCCTTCGGTGAAATGGTGGACGCCATCGAGAACTGCCGCCCCGTGACCATCGCCGCGATTCAGGGCGGCGTGTTTGGCGGCGCCACCGATATGGCGCTGGCCTGCGATTTCCGCGTCGGTGGGGGCAACAGCCAGATGTTCATGCCTGCCGCGCGGCTGGGCCTGCATTTTTACCGCTCGGGCCTGGAGCGCTATGTGACCCGCCTGGGCCTGGATACGGCCAAGCGCCTGTTCCTGAGCTGCGAGAAGCTGCAGGCCCAGGCCATGAAGGACTGCGGCTTTCTGACCGATCTGGTGGACGGCACCGATATCTGCGAGCACGTGGTGCAGCTGCAGACTACGTTGGCCGGCATGGCGCCGCTGGCGCTGCTGGGCATGAAGAAACACCTCAACGCCATTGCTCGCGGCGTGCATGACAGGGCCGCCATCGATGCCGCCGTGCAGGCCACCATCGAGTCGGCCGATCTGAAGGAAGGCGGTGCGGCCTGGCGCGAAAAAAGAGCCGCCCGCTTTCAGGGGCACTGAGCCCCAAGAAGGGACGGCATTTCTTTGCAAAGCGGTGGGGCCGCCCAGGCCCTTGCTCCGCGCCTGCCGCGTCAGGACACCGCGCCTGCTTCGGCCCTGGCCAGGTATTCCCTGGCAAAGCCCTCATACCAGTCCAGGCAGCCGGGGTTGGCCATGGCGTCCTTGTTGACCACCTTGGCCAGGGGCTGGCCCAGCAGCAGCTTCTTGATGGGCAGCTCCTGCTTCTTGCCGCTGAGCGTGCGCGGTATCTCGGCCACGGCGAAGATATCGTCGGGCACAAAGCGGGGCGACAGCGCCGAGCGGATGGCCTTGTTGATGCGCTCGCGCAGGGCCGCATCCAGCTCCACGCCGGGTCGCAGGGCGACAAACAGCGGCATATAGCTGTCCTTGCCCAGATATTCGAGGTCCACCACCATGCTGTCCAGCACCTCGGGCAGGGCCTCTACGGCGCTGTAGATCTCGCTGGTGCCCATGCGCAGGCCGTGGCGGTTGATGGTGGCGTCGCTGCGGCCGTAGATGATGCAGCCGCCCTCGCCGAGCAGCTTGATCCAGTCGCCATGGCGCCAGACCGGCCCCATCTCTTGCGGGCCGTCGCCGCCGCCGGGTTGGCGGCCATGACCGGCGGGATACATGTCGAAATAGCTGGACAGGTATCTTTTCCCGTCCGTGTCCCCCCACAGGAACAGCGGCATGGAGGGAATGGGCTGGGTGCAGACCAGCTCGCCGACCTCGTCCATCACGGGCTGGCCCTCTTCGTTCCAGGCTTCGACGGCCGCGCCCAGCTGGCGGCATTGCATGACGCCGGGCACCAGCGGCAGATCGCGGTTGCCGCCGATGAAGGCACCAGCAAAATCTGTCCCTCCAGACAGGTTGTTCCACCAAATATTGGCGCGGCCCAGTTTCTCGAATTGGTCGGAACCCCATTGCTGCACTTCGGCAGACAGCGGCGAGCCCGTGCTGCCCAGCCCGCGTATGCGTGACAGATCACCGCAGGCGGTCAGGTCGACACCGGCCTTCATGCAGTTGGCGTAGAAGGCCGCGCCTGAGCCAAAGCTGGTCACGCCGGTCTCGGCCGCGAAGCGCCACAGCGTGCCCCAGTCGGGCTTGTCCTTGCTGCCGCCGGGGCTGCCGTCAAAGATCACGCAGGTTGTGCCGCCCAGCAGGCCCGAGACCTGGGCATTCCACATCACCCAGCCCGTGGAGCTGTACCAGTGGTAGCGCTCGCCCCAGCTGTTGGGCTCGTAGCTGCAGCCGATGTCGTTGTGCAGACCCTTGAGTTGCAGGGCCACCAGCACCATGCCGCCATGACCGTGGACTATGGGCTTGGGCAGGCCGGTGGTGCCGCTGGAGTAGACGATCCACAGCGGATGGTCGAACGCCAGCCATTCGGGCTCAAAGGCAGCGGTATCTGCATCATTTCTCGCTGTAACGCTGGTGTAGTCTGCAGTGTCAGCTATCTTTATCGAGGTATCCAGATTGGGCACCAGCACCACGTGCTGCACGCTGGGCAGGCCTCGGCGCAGCTCCTGCAGGACCTCGCGGCGGTCTATGTCCTTGCCAGCGTAATGCACGCCGTCCACGGCGATCAGCGCCTTGGGCGCTATCTGCTTGAAGCGGTCGAGCACGGCATGGGTGCCCATGTCGGGTGCGCAGATGCTCCAGATGGCGCCCAGGCTGGCACAGGCCAGAAAGGCGACCATGGCCTCGGGAATATTGGGCAGATAGGCCGCGACGCGGTCGCCCTTGGCGACGCCCTGCGCGCGCAGGTGCAGGGCCAGGGCCGCCACCTGGCGCTGCAGCTCGGGCCAGCTCAGCTCGCGCTGCAGGCCCTGCTCGTTGCGGCTGATGACGGCCGGCATGCCGGCGGCATGGGCCGGCTGGACATGCCGCAGCACCTGCTGCACATAGTTCACCTGCGCGCCCGGGAACCACTGAGCGCCGGGCATGGTGTTGCTGGCCAGCACCGCGCTGTGCGGCGTGGGCGACTGCAGGTCGAAGTAATCCCAGATGCTTTGCCAAAAGGCATCGAGATCGCTGGTCGACCAGCGCCACAGCGCGTCGTAGTCGGCGAAGCTCAGGCCGCGCGTTTCACGCAGCCAGTTCTGGTACAGCCGGATCTGGGGAATATAGGGGGCGGTGTTTGGGGAGGCACAGGACATGGCCTCAGCCTAGCGCTGCAGTCCGTGCAAGTCATTGGTGGTGGCCCCCGCAGATGTCACCTGTGCAGCACGGATGCGCGGTCAAACCGATAATCAGGGCCTGTCTACACCGTCAACGGCGCATGCCGGCGACCCGCACCCCATGTCCGCTTTGCCCACCCGCGTGCTGGCCGTCATTCCGCCGATGACGCAGCTCAACACTCCCTACCCCTCCACGGCCTATCTGACCGGCTTTCTGCGCTCGCGCGGCATCACCGCCATGCAGGAAGACCTGGCGCTGGCTCTGGTGCTGCAATTGCTCTCGCCCGATGGCCTGCGCGCCGTGGCCGAACGCATCCAGAGCCTGCCTGCCAAGCAGCACACGCCTGCCGTGCAGTCCTTTGTCGCGCAGCAGGAACGCTATCTGGCCACGATTGCGCCCACGATTGCCTTTTTGCAGGGGCGAGACTCCACGCTGGCCCACCGCATCGTGGGGCGCCACTTTCTGCCCGAAGGCCCGCGCTTTGCCACGCTGGACGTGTACGAGGACGAAGAGGGCGGCGATCCGCTGGGCTGGGCCTTTGGCGCTTTAGGCCTGCAGGACAAGGCCAAGCATCTGGCCACGCTGTACCTCAACGATCTGGCCGATGTGCTGCGCGATGCCGTGGACGAGCGCTTCGAGTTCGTGCGCTATGCCGAGTCGCTGGCCGGCAGCCAGCCCACTTTCGATCCGCTGGCCAATGCCCTTGCGGCAGAGCCCAATCTGGTGGACGAGGTGCTGGAGCGCCTGACGCTGGAGGCCGTGGAGCGTCACCAGCCCACGGTGGTGCTGCTGTCCGTGCCCTTTCCGGGCTCGGCCTATGCGGCGTTTCGCATTGCCCAGACCATCAAGCGGCGCTTCCCGCAGATTGCCACCGTGCTGGGCGGCGGCTTTGTCAACACCGAGCTGCGCGAGCTGGCAGAGCCGCGCGTGTTCGACTACTTCGACTTCGTGACGCTGGATGCGGGGGAACGCCCGCTGCTGGCGCTGCTCGAGCATCTGCGCGGCGAGCGCGGCAGATCGCGCCTGGTGCGCACCTTTGTGCGCGGCGACGACGGCAAGGTGCAGTACGTGAACATGATGGAGTCCGACATTGCGTTTGCCGAGGTCGGCACGCCCACCTGGGATGGCCTGCCGCTGGACAGATACCTGTCGCTGCTGGACATGCTCAACCCCATGCACCGTCTGTGGAGCGACGGGCGCTGGAACAAGCTCACCGTGGCCCATGGCTGCTACTGGAAGAAGTGCAGCTTCTGCGATGTGAGCCTGGACTATATCGGCCGCTACGAGGGCGCCAGCGCCGCCGTGCTGGCCGACCGCATCGAGGCCATCGTCGCCGAGACCGGCCAGACCGGCTTTCACTTTGTCGATGAAGCCGCACCGCCCAAGGCTCTCAAGGCGCTGTCGCAGGAGCTGATTGCGCGCAACGCCGGCATCTCCTGGTGGGGCAATGTGCGCTTTGAGAAGACCTTCACGCCAGAGCTGGCCGAGCTGATGGCCGACAGCGGCTGCATCGCCATCTCCGGCGGTCTGGAAGTGGCTTCCGACCGGCTGCTGGCGCTGATGAAAAAAGGCGTGACCGTGGACCAGGTGGCACGCGTGACCAAGGCGTTCTCGGAGGCCGGCATCCTGGTCCATGCCTATCTGATGTACGGCTTTCCGACGCAGACCGTGCAGGACACGGTGGACGCGCTCGAGTATGTGCGCCAGCTGTTTCTCAACGGCTGCATTCAAAGTGGCTTCTTTCACCGCTTCAGCTGTACTGTGCACTCTCCCGTGGGTCTCAACCCCGAGGAATACGGCATCGAGCTGCCGCCGCTGCCCGAGGGCAACTTTGCCAAGAACGACCGCCCCTTCATCGATCCCACGGGCGTCGATCACGACGCACTGGGCGCGGCGCTCAAGAAGGCCATCTACAACTTCATGCACGGCATCGGGCTGGAGGAGGATGTGCGCATGTGGTTCCCGTTCAAGGTGCCCAAGCCCACGGTCAAGCGCGACCGCATTGCACGTGCGCTGCAGCAGAAGCAGTGAATTTGATAGCTGCTAGCGCTTGCTGATAAACAACATTAGATCTGTTTATTCATTAATTCTTTGAAGGCATTGCGCTGCAAGCTATGTATTTGATAGTTTGATCTGGCGCAGCCGTTTTCCTGCGTGTGCGAGAGACCACAGTCCCTGGTTTACCAGTGCTTGCACGGCCCCAGCGGGCAAGCACTGCTTGCCATAATCTGCTCCGTTTTTTATATCTCCAAGGAGCGATGGGATGGGAATGTTTCAATGGACGGAGCGATCGTCCGATGTCTTGCAGGGCGGTGGCGTCATCGGCCCAGATGAGCGACTGCCCTGGACGCAGACCGGTTTGATGGGTATCCAGCACGTGATCGCCATGTTCGGCTCCACGGTGCTGGCTCCCATCCTCATGGGGTTCGATCCCAATCTGGCGGTGTTGATGAGCGGCATCGGCACGCTGATCTTCTTTCTCATCACCGGCGGCAAGGTGCCCAGCTATCTGGGCTCTTCCTTTGCCTTCATCGGCGTGGTCAACATCGCCACCGGCTATGTGGCCAGCCAGGGTCCTGCCAACGCCAATATCGGTGTGGCGCTGGGCGGCATCATTGCCTGCGGCTTTGTCTACATGCTGGTCGGCCTGCTGGTGCAGATGGTGGGCACGGCCTGGATCGAACGCTTCATGCCGCCCGTGGTGACGGGCGCCGTGGTGGCCATCATCGGCCTGAACCTGGCCTCGATTCCCATCAAGAACATGGCCTCCAACAACTTCGAGTCCTGGATGCAGGCGCTGACCTTTGTCTCCGTGGCGCTGGTGGCCGTGTTCACGCGCGGCATGCTGCAGCGCCTGCTGATTCTGATTGGCCTGATCATTGCCAGCGTGCTCTACGCCGTCTTCACCAACGGCCTGGGCTGGGGCAAGCCCGTGGATCTGAGCGGCGTGCTCAATGCCGCCTGGTTCGGCATTCCCAGCTTCCATGCACCGGTGTTCACCAGCAATGCCATACTGCTGATCGTGCCCGTGGTCATCATCCTGGTGGCCGAGAACCTGGGCCATATCAAGGCCGTGACTGCCATGACGGGCAAGAACCTGGACCAGTACATGGGCCGGGCCTTCATCGGTGACGGCGTGGCCACCATGGTCTCCGGCGCAGCCGGCGGCACGGGTGTGACCACCTATGCCGAAAACATCGGCGTGATGGCGGCGACCCGCATCTACTCCACGGCCGTGTTCTTCGTGGCGGCCCTGCTGGCCGTGCTGCTGGGCTTCTCGCCCAAGTTCGGTGCGCTGATCCAGGCCATTCCCCTGCCCGTCATGGGCGGTGTCTCCATCGTGGTGTTCGGCCTGATCGCCATTGCCGGCGCCAAGATCTGGGTGGACAACAAGGTGGACTTTTCCGACACCAAGAATCTGATCGTGGCTGCCATCACCCTGATTCTGGGCACCGGAGAATTCACGCTGAGGTTCGGCGAATTCGCGCTGGGCGGCATTGGCTGCGCCACCTTCGGCGCCATCATCCTGTACGCACTGCTGACCATGGGCGAGCGCAAATCTGAAACCAAGGTACAGGCCAAGTGAGTGCCAACATGTAATCGGGGGAACATTCCCCTGACAGCAGCGCGGGGCCTTTGCCGAGAGTTCCGGTATTAATGTTCCGCGCTGGTAACATTTCTCGCTGGAGATATGCCGCCCTACCCGGGCGGTTTTTTTTAGTTGGAGCATGCAATGTCCATCGCAGATCGCGTACGTTACCCAGAATTCCTCTCGCGCGTCATGACGGCCGAAGAGGCCGCCGCCCTGATTCCCCACGGTGTCAATGTCGGCATGAGCGGCTTTACCGGAGCCGGCTACCCCAAGGCATTGCCCCAGGCCATTGCGGCCCGCGCCAAGGCCGAGCATGCCCAGGGCAAGCCCTACAAGATCAATGTCTGGACCGGCGCGTCCACCGCCGCCGAGTGCGACGGCGTGATGGCCGAAGCCCATGCCCTGGGTCAGCGCCTGCCCTTCAACACCGATCCCATCGCGCGCAAGGCCGTGAACTCGGGTGAGATCGACTTCATCGACATGCACCTGTCCCATGTGGCGCAGCATGCCTGGTTCGGCTTTCTGGGCCATATGAACATCGCCGTGATCGAGGTGCTGGGCGTGACTGCCGACGGCCTGCTGATCCCGTCGACGGCCGTGGGCAACAACAAGACCTGGCTGGAGATCGCCGACAAGGTGATTCTGGAGGTCAACACCAAGCCGCCGGCCCGGATGGAGGGCATGCATGACATCTACTACGGCACGGCCATCCCGCCGCGCCGTATGCCCATCAACATGACGCATGCCGACGACCGTATTGGCGATGCCTACCTGAAGGTGGACCCCGCCAAGGTTGTCGCCGTGGTCGAGACCCACAAGGGTGACCGCGACAATGTGTTTGCCACACCGGACGAAAACTCTCAAAGAATAGCTGGCTACATCATCGACTTCCTGGCCCACGAGATGAAGATGGGCCGCCTGCCCAAGGAAATGCTGCCCATCCAGTCGGGCGTGGGCAATGTGGCCAATGCCGTGCTGGCCGGACTGCTGACCGGCCCGTTCGAGAACCTGCTGGGCTTTACCGAAGTGCTGCAGGACGGCATGCTGGATCTGCTGCGCGCTGGCAAGATGAGCAAGGCCTCGGCTACCTCCATCTCGCTGTCTGCCGCGGCCTACAAGGATTTCGAGGACAACATCGACTTCTACCGCGAGCGCATCATCCTGCGCCCGCAGGAAATCTCCAACCATCCCGAACTGGTGCGCCGCCTGGGCATCATCGCCATGAACTCGATGATCGAGGCCGACATCTACGGCAACATCAACTCCACCCATGTCATGGGCACGGGCATGATGAACGGCATCGGTGGCTCGGGCGACTTTGCCCGCAACGGCTACCTGTCCTTCTTTGTCACGCCTTCGGTGGCCAAGGACGGCAAGATCAGCTGCATCGTGCCCATGTGCTCGCATGTGGACCACACCGAGCATGACACTCAGATCATCGTCACCGAGCAGGGGCTGGCCGATCTGCGTGGCCTGTCGCCCAAGCAGCGTGCGCAAGTCATCATCGACAAGTGTGCCCATCCGGACTATCGCGCCCAGCTGCAGGATTACTTCGACCGCTCGCGCCAGCAGGGTGCACAGCACACGCCGCACATCCTGACCGAGGCGCTGTCCTGGCATCAGCGCTTCATGGACAAGGGCGATATGCGTAGCTGAGCTACCCCCTGAGCCGCTGCGCCTGGGAGGCTCCGCGGCTTCCCTCAAGGGGGACGACACCCTCGCTGCGGGGCGGCGGGGCCGCCTAGGCCCTTGCTTGGTGTCTCTGACTCGGGGCGTGGGTGCACTGTCCGCTATGCCACATGGCTTGAGGCATTGACTGGGAGCTGCTGCCTAGTCCGCTTGGTGCTGGCGTCTGCTGCTCCAAGTCCTTAGCATCGAAGGACGCTCTGCAAGGAGCGTCCTTTTTTCATGCACCACAAGGACTGGTATGGCGATCTGGACCCGAGAGCTCGATCTGAAAGCGCTGAACGCAGGCAGCGCAAACACTGCAATTTCCCATCTGGGCATTGAGTTCACCGAATACGGCGACGACTATGTGCGCGCCCGCATCCATGTGGATGAACGCACCTGCCAGCCCTATGGCATCTTGCACGGCGGCGTCAGCGTGGTGCTGGCCGAGACGCTGGGGTCGATGGCTGCGGCCTGCAGCATTCCAGAAGGCTACCGCTGCGTGGGCCTCAGCGTGACCGCCAACCATGTGCGCGCAGGCCGCAAGGGCAGCTGGATCACCGCCACGGCGCGGCCCACGCACCTGGGGCGCACCACGCATGTCTGGGCGGTGGAGTTGCGCGATGAGGAAGGCAAGCTGACCTGCAACTGCAGCCTGACGATGGCAATCCTGCCGCCTGAGGCAGCGAAGAATGTGCGACTGGATGCGGCTTCGTTGGGCGGAGTGCAGTAGGTTTTGGTTTGCGAGACCGCTTTGTTTTTAGGGCAGAGGCCGGGACTCGCCCCGGCAGGCGAGTTACGTTTCTTGCTCGCACAAGAAACGTAACCCAAAGAATGCGACCCGGATGTCTGCGTCCCTGCGCTTCGCTCCGGGCAAACCTGTGTCACGCAATTCAGACCGCGGTGCGGCAAAACTCGCTGTGTGCTGGCGCACTCCGCTCAAACACGTTGCCGCAAGTCAGAGCACGAAGCATTGGCACTCTTCGGTGCCAATGCCCGCAGCCTGAGCTGCGTGCCGCAGGCGCAGCCAGACGGGTGAAAGCGGGGTCGGACGGCCTGCGAGAGTTATAACGAAATTGGCTTCTAGCGCTTATACAGATTGCGGTAACAGCTATCAGTTTGATAAAGAATCTCTGGTATTGTCCCTTTTGACCACGCCTGCGACGGCTGCCTCTTGGGGCTGGCAGTTGCACCGCAGAGTGCAACTGCATCGTCATCACTTTTACGGCAACGTGTTTGAGTGAAGCGCTGCAAGCGCGCAGCGAGTTTTGCCGTACAGTCACAAGAGGTTGACAGCGCAGGTTGCCCGTAGGCGAAGCCGGAGGGTCGTGGGCAGCAGGGGAAGGCTCTTTGCCTACTTTCTGGCAACAGAAAGTAGGTCGGCCGGCGGGCCGAGACCCGCCCTCTGCCGTAAGTTAAAAAACATAACGTGGCCATGGAAGAACGGTTTAAAAAACCTTTCCCCGCTCAAACCCCCAGCAACACCGACAACTTCTCCGGCTGCTGCAGCAGATCCGCAGACTGAGCCTGCAAGGCCAGCCGGCCTTTTTCCATCACCACGGCCTTGTCGGTATGGGCCAGCACCTTTTTGTAGTCGCGGTCCACGATCAGCGTGGAGATGCCGGTCTCGCGGATCTGGGCAATCACGCGCCAGATTTCGGCCACCACCAGCGGAGCCAGCCCCTCGGTGGCTTCGTCGAGAATCATGAGGCGCGGGTTGGTCATCAGCGCGCGGCCGATAGAGACCATCTGCTGCTCGCCGCCCGAGAGCTGATCGCCGCCGTTGGACAGACGTTCCTTGAGGCGAGGAAAGGTTTCAAGCACGCGCTCGTAGGTCCAGCCCCGGCTGTCGTCCAGGCCGGCTCTGGCACTCATCAAGAGGTTTTCCTTGACGGAGAGGTTGGGGAATACGCCGCGCCCTTCGGGGACATAGCCAATGCCGAGACGCGCCATTCTTTCGGGGGCGGAATTCGTGACTTCCTTGCCATCGGCAAACACCCTGCCCGAGCGCGCCGCCACATAGCCCATCAGCGTGCGGATCAGCGTGGTCTTGCCCATGCCGTTGCGGCCCAGCAGGCCCACGGCCTGGCCCTGAGGCAGATCCAGCGAGACGCCGTGCAGGATATGGCTGTCGCCGTAAAAGCTGTGCACCTCCTGCAGGCTGAACATGGCATGGTTCGAAGCCCCGGAAAGTGGGCGCGTGTTTGTGCCGTCCCCCTCCCGCGCAGCGAGAGAGGGGGAAGCGGCAGAGCCGCTCAGGGGGTGCCTTGTTTCAAGCATGCTCGTCCTCTCCCAGATAGGCGGTGCGCACGACCGGGTCGTTGCGAATCTGATCGGGCGTGCCCGTGGCCACCACGCTGCCGTTGACCATGACGGTGATGCGATCGGCAATGCGGAAAACGGCATCCATATCGTGCTCCACCAGCAGCACGGCATGCGCGGACTTGAGCTCCTTAAGCAGCTCCAGCATGCGTTCTGTCTCTTCGGCGCCCATGCCTGCCAGAGGTTCGTCCAGCAGCAGCACACGCGGCGCCGTGGCAAGGCACATGGCTACCTCCAGCTGACGCTTGGCACCATGGCTCAGGCTGCCGGCAATGCGCGCAGCTTGCTGGGCAAGACCGGTGCGATTCAGTGCAGATTGCGCCCGCTGCATGCTGGCCGCGCAATGCTGGGCCGACTCCCAGATGCGCCAGGGCCTGGGCAGCGCCTGGGCCTGGGCTGTGAGCCGGCAGTTCTCCAGCACCGTGAACTCGGGGAAGATGGTGGTGCGCTGGTAGCTGCGGCCGATGCCGGCCTTGGCGCGCTGCGGCTGCGGCATCTGGGTGACGTCCCGGCCTTCAAGCGCAATGCTGCCGCTGCTGGCCGCTATCTCGCCTGAGAGCATGTTGATCAGCGTGGACTTGCCTGCGCCGTTGGTGCCAATGACGGCATGGACCTCGCCCTGGTGCAGATCCAGGTCCACATTGTTCACGGCCACCAGCCCGCCAAAGCGCCGCGTCAGGCCGCGCACGGACATCTTGGGAGCATTGCCTGTATCAACCACGGTCTGCTCCTTGCTCGATAGCTGCTGGCGATTTATCCGTCTGCGCTGCTACCTTCTTCTGCCATTTGTCGTTGATGCCTACCAGCCCCTTGGGCAGCAGCGCGACCAGCGCGATGATGGCAAGGCCCAGCGTCAGTTGCCAATGGTCCGCAGCATTGCCCACGATGGCATGGGTGCTCAGCAGCTCCTTGAGCAGCACAAAGGTGATGGTGCCCAGCACCGCTCCGCGCAGCGAACCCACGCCGCCCAGAATCAGCATCAGCAGGACTTCACCGGAGTGGTGCCAGGCCAGCAACTCGGGGTTGACCACGGCATCGCGTGCGGCCAGCAGAAAGCCCGCCAGCCCCGCCAGCGCACCGGCAATCACAAAGCCGGCGAGCTTGTAACCGTAGGTGGTGAAGCCGGCAGCGCGCATGCGCTGCTCGTTGACCCGGATACCGGCCAGCGCATGCCCGAAGCGAGAGTGGCGCAGCATGGCGATGAAGGCGTAGACCAGCACCAGGGCTGCCAGCACCACGTAGTACTGCGTGGTGCTGCTCTCCATGTCCAGTGCTCCAATGGCCGGTCGCTGCATCAGGTAGATGCCGTCGCTGCCGCCAAAGTAGCCCACGTCGTGCACGACAAAAAACGCCAGTTGCGCGAACGCCAGCGTGACCATGATGAAGTACACGCCCTTGGTGCGCAGACTCAGGGCGCCGACCACCAACGCATACAGGCCTGAGACACCGACGGCGGCGCCCAGCATGATGAGAAAGTTGCTGCCGTCCTGGCCGGCGGCCTTCACCGCCGCGTAGGCGCCGAGGCCGAAGTAGGCCGCATGGCCCAGGCTGACCAGCCCAGCGCCGCCCACCAGAATGTGAAGACTGAGTGCAAAGATGGACAGGATCATGATCTTGACGACCAGATCGGAGAGATAGGCCGACCAGAAGGGCTGGGCGGCCGCCAGCAGCACTGCGGCGGCCAGCGGCAGTGCCGTGCTCACCCAAGGGCTTCTGGAGCGTATGGGGCGGCTCTGGTTGGTGACTGCAGGAGCCTCGGCGTAAGCCTGGTTGGTATTGGGCAAGGGAGTGGAGGATGTATTGCTCATGTTCAGCTCCGTTTTCCGAGCAAACCCTCAGGTCGCCATACCAGGATCACAGCCATCAGCAGATAGATGCTCATGCCGCTGAGTTCCTGAAAGAACACCTTGCCGAAGGTATCCACAAAGCCCACCAGCAGCGAGGCAATCAGCGCGCCGGTAATCGATCCAATGCCGCCGATGACCACCACCACAAAGCAGATGATGAGCACGCTGGAGCCCATGTTCGGATAGACCGAACTCATGGGAGCAGCAATCATTCCGGCCAGGGCTGCCAGGGCCACGCCCACGGCGAAAACGATGCGGTACAGGCGCTTGATGTTGATGCCCAGGCCGCGCACCATGTCGCGGTTGCTGGCACCGGCGCGAATCATCATGCCCAGACGCGTGCGGTTGACGGTGTAGTACATCAGCAGCGCCACCAGCAGGCAGGCGGCGGCGGCAAACACGTTGTACCAGGGGTACTGCATCATGCCCATCAGAGGGAAGCTGCCAGCCAGCCAGGCCGGCTTTTCCACGCCATGCACATCGTTGCCCACAAGGATGGCGCGCAGGCCTTCAAACACGAGGATCAGACCATAGGTCATCAGCACCTGCTGCAGGTGATCGCGCTCGTAGAGAAAGCTGAAAAAAGCCCATTCGAGAAAATAGCCCAGCACCACAGCCAGCACCACGCCGACCAGCAGCATGGCGATGAAATGCTGGCCCAGATAAGGTGCGAGCGAGAACGCCACATAGGCACCGATCATGTAGAAGCTGCCATGGGCGAGGTTGATCACCCCCATGATGCCGAAGATCAGCGTCAGGCCGGAGGCCAGCAGAAACAGCAGCAGTCCGTACTGAACAGAGTTCAGACACTGCACCAGAAAAGTGGCGAGATCCACGGCAATCCTTGTTGAAGCGGGAGGGCTGAAGCAGCGGCAGCTACCGCCCGGCGAATCGTGGATTCGCGTTGGAGACGAGGCGCTCTGTCTGGGCCGGAACCGAAGGTGCGGCAAGCGCAGAGCTGCGACGTATCCAGGGCGGCAGGGCCCGCGTCTATTACATGCGGCAGCCGCGGGCCGGGTCCGCCAGCGCCTTCACCGCCACGCTGATCTTCTTGTTTTCCTTGCCATCGACCTTGCGCAGATAGATGTCCTGCACGGGGTTGTGTGCCTTGCTCAAGGTGAAGTCGCCGCGCGGGCTGGCAATCGTGGCTTTTTCGATGGCGGTGCGGAAGACATCCTTCTTGCCGATGTCGCCGCCGGCCGCCTTCAGGCCCACGGCCAGCATCTGCGCAGCGTCATAGCCTTGCACGGCATAGACATCGGGCTGCAGCTTGTAGTTCTTGGCGTAATTGGTGCGGAAGGCCTGGTCGCGCGCCGTGCCCAGTTCGTCGGCATAGTGCAGCGTGGTCAGCATGCCCTGGGCAGCCTCGCCCTGAGCGTCCAGCGTGCCGTCGGTCAGAAAGCCCGGTCCGTAGAGCGGAATGGTTTTGGACAGGCCCGAGGCGTGATAGTCCTTGACGAATTTCACGGCACCTGCGCCTGCAAAGAAGGAGAACACTGCATCGGGCTTGGCCGCTGCGATCTCGGTCAGCAGAGCCTGGAATTCGACGTTGGGAAACGGCAGCGTCAGCTGCTTGCTGACCTTGCCACCACTTTTCTCGAAGCCTTCCTTGAAGCCGTTGACGGCCTCTTCGCCGGCAGCGTACTTCCAGGTAAGGGTCATGGCATTTTTCTTGCCTTCCTTGGCCGCAACCACGCCCATGGGGTAGGCCGTCTGCCAGTTGGAGAAGGAGCTGCGGAAGATATTCGGAGCACACATGGGGCCGGTGACTGCATCGGCTCCTGCATTGGGCACGATGAGCACGGTGCCGCTTTCCTTGGCGGCCTTGGCCATGGCCATGGCCACGCCGGAGTGCACGGTGCCGATGATCACGTCGACCTTGTCGCGCTTGATGAGGCGGTTGACGTTGTCCGTGGCCTTGGCGGGATCGGATTCGTCGTCGACCTTGAAGTATTCGATCTCGCGCCCGCCCAGCTTGCCGCCTTGCTCGGCTACCTGCATGCGAAAGCCGTTCTCGATCGCCACGCCCAGCGCTGCATAAGTGCCGCTGAAAGGCAGCATGAAGCCGACCTTGATCTTCTCCTGCGCCATGGCGCTGCTGCCGCTTGCGGCGGCAGCCAGTGCGATTGCGCTCCATATTGCCCATTGCTTGCTCATGCTTGTCTCCTGCTGGTTGATGGACGAATGCCGGCTTACTCTCAGATCAACGGTTATGACTGGCTGTGGTGCTGGGGTTGGCACTGATGCACGAGCGCACTCTAACAACTTTAGGTTTAAAGCAATACCAGCGATTGCCCTAGTTTGTGACTACTGTTTTGATAGCTTCTTGCAACCTTGCGATAAGCAATTAGCGTGGCTTGGATTCCAGCTCACGCAAGCGAAAGCGCTGGATCTTTCCGGTTGCGGTCTTGGGCAGCTCATCGACAAATTCAATGAAGCGCGGGTATTTGTAGGCGGCCAGCCGGCTCTTCACAAAGGCCTTGAGTTCGTCCTCGCTGGCGCTCTGCCCGGGCTTGCACACCACATAGGATTTGGTCTTGGTCAGGCCCTGCTCGTCGGTCACGCCGATCACGGCCGCTTCCAGCACCGCGGGGTGCTGCTGCAGCGTGGATTCGACCTCGAAGGGCGAGACATAGATGCCGCTTACCTTGAGCATGTCGTCGCTGCGGCCTGCATAGGTGTAGTAGCCCTCTGCATCGCGCACATATTTGTCGCCGCTCTTGAGCCAGACGCCCTGGAAGGTGTCGCGTGTCTTGTCACGGTTGGCCCAGTACATCAGGGCGGCGCTCGGGCCCTTGATGTAGAGGTCGCCAATCTCGCCATCGGCCACGGGCTGGCCGTCCTCGCCGCGCAACTCCACCACATAGCCTGGTACAGGCTTTCCTGTGCTGCCGTAGCGTATGTCGTCCGGGCGGTTGGAGATGAAGATGTGCAGCATTTCGGTGGAGCCGATGCCGTCCACGATATCGGCACCGAAATGGGTCTTGAAACGCTGGGCAATCTCGGCCGGCAGGGCTTCGCCGGCCGAGGAGCACATGCGCAGGCTGACCTGTTCGCGTGCCGGCAAGGCGGTGTGAGCCAGCATGCCTGCAAAGCCCGTCGGCGCACCGAAAAACACCGTGGGCTGGTGTTCGGTCCAGCGCCTGAAGGTGGCTTCCGGCGTGGGGCGCTCGGCCATCAGCACCACGCTGGCGCCTACGCTCAGGGGGAATGTCAGGGCGTTGCCAAGACCGTAGGCGAAGTAAAGCTTGGCGGCGGAAAAGCAGACATCGCTTTCGCTCAGGCCCAGCACCGGCTTGCCATACAGCTCGGCCGTCCAGTAGGGGTTGGCGTGGGTATGCACTGCCCCCTTGGGCTTGCCGGTGGAGCCTGAGGAATACAGCCAGAAGCCGGGGTCGTCGCCCATGGTCCTGGCGGCATGGGCCAGCGGCGTTTGTTGCTGCAGCCAGGGCTGCAGCGGCTCGAAGGCCGGTGGCAGGCCTTGCGGTGCCTCATCGGGCCTGGCGACCCAGATATGGTTGACCTCGTGCTGCGCCTGCTCCAGGGCCTGCTGCACCACGGGAACCAGCGCGCCATTGGTGAAAATCGCCTGCGCACGGCAATGCTCGAGCATATAGGCGTAGTCGGCAGCAGTGAGCAAGGTATTCACCGCCACCGGCACCACGCCTGCGTACATGGCTCCGAGAAAGGAGATCACCCACTCGCGCATATCGTGCATGACCAGCAGCACGCGCTCCTCACGATGGATGCCGGCGGCGAGCAGGCCATGCGCCAGGCGGCGCGCCTGCTCCTGCAACTGCGCATAGCTGAGCGTGCCCTGGTCATCGGTGTAGGCGTTCTTGTCACCCCGGCCCTGGTTGATCTCAAACAGATGCTGGGCGAAGTTGAAGGGCTGGCTGAAGTCGGTCATGGCTCATGCTTCCGTCGTTTCGGCCAGTGCCTGCAGAACCTGCGGTGCAGCTTGTATGGCGCTTTTGCGATGATAGAAATCCAGAGCCCGCAGGCCGCCGAGTTCGGAGCCGCCTCCGGCGCGGCCCGGACCGCCATGCAGGGACTGGGGCATGACATTGCCGTGACCGGTATGCAGCTTGGCGACAGCGGGTGTGACCACGTGCACGCGGCCGTGGCTGGCTGCGAGATCGGTGGCGGCTGCGGCCAGTGCCTTGTCGTCATCGCCGTAGATTGAGCAGACCAGCGAGCCCTGTCCGCGATGTGCAAGTGCCAGGCCATGGGCCAGATCGCGGTAGGGCAGGAGCGTGGCCACGGGGCCAAAGACTTCCATGTCATGCACGAGTGCACTGCCATCGGGGTCCTGTGTTCCCAGCAGCACGGGCTGGGCGCAGGCGGCAATCGCCGGGTCGGCATCGAGCAGCGCATTGCGCCGGCCGTCATGCAGGACCGTGGTGTGTTCCAGCAAGCGGCCCAGGCCTTGCTGCACGCTGTCGTACTGCTCGCGGCTGACCAGAGATCCCATGCGCACGGCGTCGTTGCGCGGGTTGCCCACGGAGATCTTCGCCAGCTGCGCACTGATGGCCTGGGCCAGGTTGTCATACAGGGCCTGCGGCACCAGCACGCGGCGTATGGCCGTGCATTTTTGGCCGGATTTGACCGTCATTTCGCGCACCACTTCACGCGCTAGCAAGGCGGCGGCTTCGCTGTCCGGGCCATGGCCGGGCAGCAGCAGCGCGCAGTTCACGCTGTCGGCCTCGATATTGCTGCGCACCGAATGGCGGCTGATGGCCGCGTGCGAGCGTATGGTCGCAGCCGTGTCCGCAGACCCTGTGAAGGAGACCACATCCATGGGTTGCAGCTGATCGAGCAAGCCGGCGGCACTGCCGCAGACGATGGACAGCGCTCCCGGCGGCAATATGCCGGCATCGATCACATCCTTGACCATGCGCTGAGTCAGCCAGGCGGTGGCCGTGGCCGGCTTGACGATGACGGGCACGCCCGATAGCAGGGCCGCAGCCGCTTTTTCCCACAGCCCCCAGGCAGGGAAGTTGAAGGCGTTGATGAACAGCGCCACGCCGCGCGTCGGGACCTGGATATGCCTTGACAGAAAAACGCCGTCCTTGGCCAGTGCCACGGCCTCTCCATCGCTCAGGTGCCGGGTAGCGCCCAGCGCTGCCCCCCATCTGGCGTATTGGCTCAGCGTGTAGATGCCGCCATCCACATCGACGGCGGTATCGTTTCTGACGGTGCCGCTGTTGGCGGTGGAAATCTCGTAATACGCATCGCGCCGGCTTTGCAGCACGGTCGCGATATCGGCCAGCAGCCTGGCGCGCTCCGCGTAGCTCAGCGCGCGCAGCGCCTTGCCGCCAGTATCGCGTGCGAAGGCAAAGGCGGCAGCCAGATCAAGCCCGGTGGCATCGACACGCACCAGCTCGGCCCCCAGTACCGGGTCGCGTAACAAACTGCCCGGGCCGCTGCCGGTTTGCCAGCGGCCAGCCACATGGTTGGCCAGTAACTCAGTCATGGGGGTCTCCTGAAGTGCTGTTCTGATCAGCATCAAATTTTCGATGAAACATGCAATATTGTGCGTGCAATCAAAAGATAAATACGAGACAATGCAGTGTCAAGCAATATATTGCATGATTCGCGTTAACCCCGACTGTTTATCATTCACGGCCTCTGAGGAGCTTTATGGATCAGTTAGACATGGCATCCGCGCTGGTTGCGGAAGGGGATGAGGCGGGCAAAAGCCCGCTGCTGCAGGCCTTGGGCGAGAGGGTGCGCAATCTGCGCGCGCGCCGCGGTCTCACGCGCCGTGGGCTGGCCTCTGCCGCCGTGGTGTCGGAGCGGCATCTGGCCAATCTCGAATACGGCACGGGCAATGTCTCCATCCTGGTGTTGCAGCAGATTGCAAATGCACTTCAGTGCAGCATGGCCGAGTTGCTGGGTGATGTGACGACTGCCAGTGCCGAATGGTTGCTGCTGCGTGAGCTGCTGGAAGGCCGCAGCGAAGCCGACTTGAAGCGCGTGCGACTGGCCGCCGGGGAGATTCTGGGTACCGCACCCATCGGCGATCCGCACCGGGCTTCGCGCGTTGCCCTGATAGGCCTGCGCGGCGCGGGCAAGTCCACGCTGGGGCGCATGCTGGCCGAGCAGTTGAATGTGCCGTTTCTCGAGCTGAACCAGGAGATCGAGCGAGTGGCGGGTTGCAGCGTGCGCGAGATTTATGACCTCTATGGAGCTGGCGCCTATCGTCGTTACGAGCGCCGCGCACTGGAAGAGGCCGTGCAGATCTACAGCGACGTGGTGATTGCCACCCCGGGCGGCATTGTCTCGGACCCCGCAACCTTCAACGAACTGCTCAGCCACTGCACCACGGTCTGGCTGCAGGCCCAGCCCGATGAGCATATGAGCCGTGTCGTGGCCCAGGGCGATACGCGGCCCATGGCGGCCAACCCCGAGGCCATGGATGATTTGCGCCGTATTCTGGACGGTCGATCGGCCTTTTATTCCAAGGCCGATCATATCTTGGACACCAGCGGAAAGAGCGTGGCGCAAAGCCTCAAGCAGCTGAAGGCGCTGGTCGCCGCATGACTATATTCAGGCGGGCAGGGCGCGCTCAAGTATGGCTGCAATGTCGAGCCCAGCCGGGTCGAACGCTCCGACCACCATGGCCCCGCCTTGTGCGCCCAGGCGGGTGTGGATGAAGCCATTGGCCATGGCCGCGGGCGCGTGCCTGTGCATCAGGCAGGCCTGGGCCAGCAGACACAAGTCCTGCACCAGTCGGCGCGCTTGCGGCTCCAGTGCATCAGGGGGCGCAGACAGGCGCCTGGCCAGCGATTGCGCCATCGCCGCCAGCAGGGGCTGGTCGGCAGCCATGTCGCCGAGATCCTGCAACAGCAGGCGCGTGGCTTCGGGCTCGCGGCCCATGGCGCGCAGCACATCGAGGCACATCACATTGCCCGAGCCTTCCCAGATGGAGTTGACGGGCGCTTCGCGGAACAGGCGCGCGACGATGCTGTCCTGCACATAGCCGTTGCCGCCAAAGACCTCCATGGCTTCACCCGTGATCTCCACCGAGCGCTTGCAGACCCAGAACTTGGCGGCCGGAGTCATGATGCGCTTCCAGGCGCGAGCCTGCAGATCGCCTTCGGCCTCCAGCTCATAGGCCTGCGCCAGATGCATGGCGAGCTGCATGGAGGCTTCGCTTTCGAGGGCCAGGTCCGCGAGCACGGTGGCCATCAGCGGCTGATCCGCGAGATGTTGGCCAAAGGCCGATCGCTGGCGCGCATAGGCAATCGACTGCACAGTGGCGCTGCGCACAATGGCCGCACTGCCCAACACGCAGTTCAGCCGCGTGTAGCTGGCCATCTCGATGATGGTAGGAATGCCGCGTCCTTCCTCGCCCATGAGAATGCCCCAGGCATCCTGCAGCTCCACTTCCGAGCTGGAGTTGCTGCGGTTGCCGACCTTGTCCTTGAGGCGCTGCACACGCACGGGGTTCTTGCTGCCATCGGGGCGCCAGCGCGGCACGAAAAAACAGGCATGGCCGCCGAGCTCACCGCTTGCCGTGGCCATGCGTGCCACCACCAGATGGGCGTCGCACATGGGGGCCGAGAAAAACCATTTGTGGCCGCGCAGCAGATACTCGCCGCCGCGGCCGCCCTCATGCACGGGATGGGCCACCGTGGTGTTGGCGCGCACGTCCGATCCGCCCTGTTTTTCCGTCATCCCCATGCCTATCCAGATGGATTTTTTCTGGCTCAAGGGCAGATCGCGCGCGTCGTACTCGTAGCTGAACAACTGGGCTTGCAGCTGGCTCCAGAGCAGGGGCTCTTTTTGCAGCACAGGGATGGCCGCCGTGGTCATGGTGGCTGGACATAGAGTGCCTTGCTCCACCTGGCCATGCAGGTAGAAACCGGCGGCCCAGGCGCTCCAGCGACCGCGGCTCGGGCTCTCAAAGGGCAAGGAGATCAGACCCTGCTCGCGATACAGCTCCATGAGGCGATGCCAGCTGGGGTGGAATTCCACGGCATCGAGCACACGTCCGCGTGCGTCAAAACGCTGCAGCTCGGGGGTATGGCGGTTGGCGAGTTCGGCATGCTCCCAGTTCTGCTTCTCGCCAAGCTGCTGCGCAAAGCGGCTCAGGGCCGGAGCAAAGCCCTGGGCCTGCTGGCGCTGCAGCACTTCCTGCAAGGCCGTATCGACCTGCAGCAGGTTGATGTCGGTCAGCTCATCGAACTGGTTGAAGACGTCATGGGTGTCCAGGGCCTGCATGCGATCACTCCTGTGGCTGTGCGCTTGTCACAGGCCAATATAGAGCGCGTAATGGTTGACGCAAAGCGGGTTTTCAACCGCCTTGTCACCTGTGCTCAGCGCCTGCGTGCCTGCTCGTACAAGCCCATGACGCGCGGCACATTCCCCTCCAGCTGACGTATGCGATCGGGGCCCGTCGGATGCGTGGAGAGAAAGCCTATGCCGCCTTCGCCCGTGGCCTGGCCCATCTTGCGCCAAAGGCTCACGGCGGCCTGCGGGTTGAAACCGGCGCGGGCCGCGAGCTCCAGTCCGACCAGATCGGCATCGCTTTCGTCGTTGCGGCTGAATTTGAGGCTGAGCAACTGGCCGCCCAGACGTGCCGCGGCATTGCCGATATCGCCCAGGCCCAGCAGTTGCGCGCCTAGCGATATGCCTATGCTGGTGGCCTGATTCTTGGCCAGCTGCTCGCGCGAATGCTCGCGCAGGGCATGGGCCATCTCGTGGCCCATGATCATGGCGATCTCGTCGTCCGTGAGCTTGAGCTGGTCGATGATGCCGGTATAGAAAGCGATCTTGCCGCCGGGCATGCAGAACGCGTTGATCTGCTTGCTGCCTATGAGATTGACCTCCCAGCGCCACTGGCTGGCGCGCGGGTTCCATTGCGCGGCATAAGGGATGAGGCGCTGGGCAATGCCGCGCAGGCGCTGCAGCTGCGGGTTGCCGGCGTCTGCCAGCGCTCCCTGGGCCTTGGCCTTTTGCAGCAGCTCCTGGTACTGCTGGGTCGCAGAGTTTTCCAGCGTCTCGGCCGGCACCAGCTGGCGCATGACCGATGCCTTGCCGACCTCCACCTGAGCCTGCGCTGGCGCGTGCATCAGCGCTGCGCAGGCCAGGGCGAGCAGCAGGCAGTTGCGGGTGGCGGGCAGGTGCAGGGATGAGATGAGGGCGTGCATAGACGCCAAGTCTATGCGAGCTGGAGTCTGCCTCTGGTCAGACGGTTTCTGTAGTCTTGCGCTCTGCCTGCACCACCAGCCACAGACCGCCGATCACGCCGAGAAGACCAAGCACGGACCACCAGGCCGGCCGCTCGCCCACCACCAGCAGCGACAGCGCAAAGGCGGTGATTGGCTCGGCCTTGCTCAGGGCCACGCCGGTCGCGGCAGACATGCCGCGCAGGCCCACGGAAAACAGCAGATAGGCAAAGCCTGTGGCGACCATGCCCAGATAGATCACCACGGCCCAGCCTTCGGCGCTGATCTGCAGCGGCCCGCCCAGCCAGGCCGAAACGGGCAGCGACAGCAGGGCCGCACAGGCAAACACCCAGGCATTGACCGTGGCCACACGCAATTGCATCACCAGGGCCTGATTGACCAGAGCGTAGGCGGCGTAGGACAGGCCGGCGAGCAGGCACAGGGCCATGCCCGCCCATGGCAGATGCTGTCTGTCGCTGGCGGCCAGCGCCATGACGATGCCTCCGCCCACGCCGGTGCAGGTGCCCAGCCACCACTGAGGGCTGGGCATGCGCTTGTGCACCACGGCCTGCATCAGACCGGCCCAGATAGGGCCGCTGCCTATGGCCAGCGCCGTGCCCAAGGCCACGCCGCTGGCCTTGACGCCGGCAAAGAAGCTGAGGTTGTAGACAGCCATGCAAAGGCCGCAGAACAGCACCCGCGCCCAGCGCATGGGTTGGCGCGCATGGCCTCGGTCCAGCAGCAGCGCCAGCGCGACAAAGAACAGCGCGGCCATGACCATGCGCAGGCCGCCCACCCAGTAGGGCGAAAGCTGAGCCGGGGCGAAATGCTGTGCCGTGCCCGTGGTGCCCCAGAGCATGGCGGCGGCCAGCACCAGCCCGACAGGGCCCAAGGCGCTGCGGGGCGAGGGAGAAGAGAGAGCGGAAGTAACAGACATGAGTGAGCCATCATGCGCGGGCCCGGGCCGCCCATCTGTCGAGAAACGCTTGAAGTGGGCCGACTCAGCGTTGCTCGCGCAGCTGGCGCGATGTCACACCGCGCTCGCGCCGCAATGCATAGGCCAGGGCGCTGGCCGACGCGTAGCCGCAGAGCAGGGCAGTCGCTTCAAGTGCGGTCCCCTTTTTGAGCTGCAGCACGGCGGCATCCAGACGCAGGCCGCGCAGCCAGTCCTGCGGGGTGCGGTCCGTCAGCTCCACAAAACGGGCATGGAACTGGGCCACGCTCAGATGCACCAGGTTCGCCAGTCGGGCCGTGGGCCAGCTCTCATGCAAGGCGGCCTGTACCTGTTGCTGCAGCAGCAGCAGATCCAGGCCGCGCCGCTGCAGCAAGGTTGGAGCCTGCAGCACCAGCGCCATCTGAGCGGCGGCCGACAGGCTCGATTGCGGAAAGCGCAGCGCCGGGGGCACGGCAAAGCGGCGCAGCTTGTCCAGCCCCTGGGCCATGGGCGCATCGATCACCAGTACCTGGGTTTGCGGTGCGGCCAGATAGCCATGGTCGGCACCGGCGGGGATGACCATGCCGCAGGCGCTGTCGACAAAGCTGGGTCTGCCGGCCACCTCCAGCTCCATGCGGCCCTGCAGCGCAAACAGAATCTGGGCGTAGTCATGGGCATGGGCCTGGTGCTCGCCGCTGTAGCTGCGCACCGATGCCTGTGCCTGATCAAGCACAGGGCGCAGGGATGCGGTGTCACGGCTCATGGCTAACCTTGCTTACTTACAGAAAGAGACGGCGGTCACGGTAATGGTAGCGCCCGGCGACTGGCGCGGGCAACCGATAATGCCCTCTGCCTCAGAGAACCAGACCATGACCGAGTCGTCCCAAACAAGCACCAGCCCCACTTCCGCAGATGTCGTCATCAAGCCCAAGCGCAGCTGGAGCCAGGCCTTCAAGGTCTATGCCCAGCCCACCAGCTTGCGCATGCTGGCTTTGGGTTTTTCGGCCGGCCTGCCGCTGCTGCTGGTGCTGGGCACCTTGAGCTTCTGGCTGCGCGAGGCGGATATCGATCGCACGACGATAGGATTCCTGAGCTGGGTGGGTCTGGCCTATGCATTCAAATGGGTATGGTCTCCGCTGGTGGATCGCCTGCCCCTGCCGGGGCTGACGCGCATGCTGGGGCGTCGCCGCAGCTGGCTGCTGTTTTCACAGCTGCTGATTGTGGCGGGCCTGCTCGGCATGTCGTTCATGGACCCCAAGCAATCGCTGCAGCCGCTGGTGTGGTGCGCGGTGCTGGTGGCTTTCGGCTCGGCCACGCAGGATATTGCGCTGGATGCCTATCGTATCGAGTCTGCCAAGCTCGACGACCAGGCGGCCCTGGCGGCCACCTACCAGACCGGCTATCGCCTGGCCATGATCTGGGCCGGCGCCGGCGTGCTGTGGGTGGCGGCGCAGGTGCAGGGGGATGTGCAGGGCTATATGGTGCAGGCCTGGCATGTGGCCTATACGGCCATGGCGGCAAGCATGCTGGTTGGCATGGTCACGGTGCTGCTCTCGCCCGAGCCTGAAACCCGTCCCATGGCACCGGCGCGCAATGCGGCCGAGTGGATCAAGGGTGCGCTGATTGCTCCGTTTGCCGACTTCATCGGCCGCTACCGGTGGCAGGCGTTGCTGCTGCTGGCTCTGATCGGCCTGTATCGCGTGAGCGACGTGGTCATGGGCATCATGGCCAATCCGTTCTATGTGGACATGGGCTACACCAAGGAAGAGGTGGCTGCCGTGACCAAGGTGTTCGGTGTCATCATGACGCTGCTGGGCGGCTTTGTGGGCGGCACCATGGCCGTGCGCTGGGGCGTGATGCGTGTGCTGATGCTGGGCGCGGTGCTGTCGGCTGGCACCAATATGCTGTTTGCCTGGCTGGCCACGCGCGGCCACGATGTCTCGGCGCTGGTCTGGGTGGTCAGCGCCGACAATCTGGCGGGTGGCATTGCCTCGGCGGCCTTCATCGCCTATCTGTCGGGCCTGACCAATGTGCAGTACTCGGCCACGCAATATGCGCTGTTCAGTTCGATGATGCTGCTGGCGCCCAAGTGGCTGGCGGGCTTCTCGGGGGTGTTTGTCGATGCTTATGGTTACGAGGCGTTCTTCCACACCACGGCACTGATGGGCTTCCCCGTGCTGCTGCTGATTTTCCTGGCATCCAGAGTAAAAATGGGCTCTGACGCTTGATGGATAAGCGCTGACAGCTATTGTTTTTGAGCGGCTCGGCGTTTACCCAACTTTACGCACCAGACAAGAGCAGGTCACCTGCATGCTGCAGCATGGCGTCTTGAAGAAATACCGAGGCGCGAGCATGACTACACTGCCCCCTATGAGCACGCACCAACTTCTGATGATTGAGGACGACGTTCGCCTAGCGCAAATGGTGAGCGATTATCTGGGCAATAACGGCCTGGAAGTGACCCATATGGCTGACGGCAAGAGCGGCCTGGAACAGCTGCAGCCCAGCGATGGTGGCTCGGTCGAGCTGCCCGACCTGGTGATCCTTGACCTGATGCTGCCCGATATGGACGGCCTTGAAGTCTGCCGTCGTATACGTTCCATGCCCGGTACTCCGGCACAGGTCCCCGTGCTGATGCTGACCGCCAAGGGCGATCCCATGGACCGCATCATCGGTCTGGAACTGGGCGCCGACGACTATCTGCCCAAGCCTTTCGAGCCGCGCGAGCTGCTGGCCCGTATTCGCGCCATCCTGCGCCGTAAAGGCAGCGAAAGCCAGGCGGCCCCCGCCAATGCCGTCATGCGCTTCGGCAGCCTGGAAATCGATCGCGATGCCCGTACCGTGTCGGTG
The DNA here is from genome assembly GCF_000241525.1 of Comamonas testosteroni ATCC 11996. Taxonomy (GTDB): domain Bacteria; phylum Pseudomonadota; class Gammaproteobacteria; order Burkholderiales; family Burkholderiaceae_C; genus Comamonas; species Comamonas testosteroni. The sequence continues at coordinate 169,291 of NZ_AHIL01000002.1, read as the reverse complement.
GGCGAGCAGCAGGCCGATCTCACCTCCTACCAGTTCGACCTGCTGGTGGCACTGGCCGAGCGCGCCGGTCGCGTTCTGACGCGCGACCAGATCATGGAAGCCGTTCGCGGCCGCGAACTGGAGGCGTTTGACCGCTCCATCGACGTGCACATGGGCCGCATCCGTGCCGCGATCGAGGCCGACCCCAAGGCTCCCAAGCGCATTCTCACGGTGCGCGGTGTGGGCTACGTTTTTGCCAAGCAACAAGACTGATGAAGCTGCTGCATGCGTTCTCCCAGCGCCTGTATCTGCGCATCTGGCTGGCGGTGGTGGTCGGCGTGGCCGTGCTCACCCTGTGCGTGGCATGGGCCTGGAATATTGCCGAAGAGCAGCGCGCCCAGAACAGCACCACGCCCCCTTCGCGCGAGATGGTGCTCAAAGGCCCCGAGGGAGAGGTTCTGGTGGAGGGGCGTGGAAACCGTATCTCCGGCTCTCCCGTAGATGGCGTGCGTTTTGAAATTGCCGCCCGGGACGGGCAGGTCTATGAGCTATGGATGGCGCCACGTGAGTGGCGTGAGGGCCGCCCTCCCCCGCGTGATGGTGCCGTCGCCTTCTGGCTGCGGCCGCCGTTCGGCTTTCTGTGGATGCTGGGCCTGGTCGGCGTGGCGGTGGTTGTGGGCGTGTTCCCCATCATTCGCCGTCTGCTCAAGCGTCTGGAAAACCTGCAGCGCGGTGTCAAGCGCTTTGGCGAGGGCGACCTGTCGGTGCGTGTCCCCGAGCATGGTCACGATGAGGTGGCGGATCTGGCGCACCAGTTCAACGCCGCTGCAGCGCGCATAGAGACCTTGATGACGTCTCACAAATCTCTGCTGGCCAATGCCTCGCATGAGCTGCGTTCGCCGCTGACGCGCATCCGCATGGGCCTGGAGTTCATGGGGGACGATCCGGCCAGTGCACGCGCCAAGGCCGAGATCCAGCGCAATATCGGCGAGCTTGACCAACTGGTCGACGAGATCCTGCTGGCCAGCCGCCTGGACTCCAGCGAGGTCGATGTGGGCACGGTGGAGTCGGTCGATCTGATCGGTCTGGCGGCCGAGGAATGCGCGCGCATCGATGCCGATCTGGAGATGCAGACCGATGGTCCGCTTGAGGTGCAGGGGATCGCGAAATTGCTGCGCCGCGCCGTGCGCAATCTGCTGGAGAATGCGCGCCGCTACAGCGAGGGTGAGATCACTCTGTCCCTGTCCAAGCAGGACGGCATGGCGTTGATCCGTGTCGAGGATCACGGCCCTGGAGTTCCCAAGGCGCAGCGCGAGCGTATCTTCGAGAAGTTCTATCGTCTGCCTGGGGCCAGCGAGAGATCCGGCGGTGTGGGCCTGGGTCTGTCGCTGGTGCGTTCGATCGCCGAGCGGCATGGAGGCACGGTGCACTGCGAGGCACGCAACGACGGCCGTAGCGGTGCGAGCTTTGTGATCAGCCTGCCATTGGCCTGAGCAGCAGTTCAAGAAAAAAGCCCCGCAGGTTTCAGCCTGCGGGGCTTTTTTGTTTCAGCGCGGCAGTTGGGCGGGGCGGCCTATGGAGACATAGCCCAGGCCATGGCTGGCAGGCAGGGCAGGCTCGTAGAGGTTGCGGCCGTCAAAAATCATTTTGTCGTGCAGCGTTGCGGCCAGCAGGTCGAAGTCCGGCGCACGGAAGATCTGCCATTCGGTCACGATGGCCAAGCTGTCTGCATCCTGCACGGCAGCCAGAGGGCTATCCACCAGCTGCAGGTCGGCCCGCTCGCCGTAGATGCGGCGCGCTTCCTTCATGGCAACAGGGTCGTAGGCTTTCACCTTGGCACCGGCAGCCCAGAGCGACTCCAGAAGATTGCGGCTGGGCGCTTCTCGCATATCGTCGGTATTGGGCTTGAAGGCCAGGCCCCAGACGGCGATGGTCTTGCCTTCAAGCTGGCCGTTGTAGAAGGCGCTGATGCGCTCGAACAGCACATTGCGCTGGGCATGGTTGCGGTCCTCTACGGCATTGAGCAGCAGGGGCTCGAACTCGACCTCCCTGGCAGTGTGTATCAGCGCCTTCACATCCTTGGGAAAGCAGCTGCCGCCATAGCCCACGCCCGGGTAGATGAAGTGATAGCCGATGCGCGGGTCGCTGCCAATGCCGCGGCGCACGGCCTCCACATTGGCTCCCAGCTTTTCCGCCAGGTTGGCAATCTCGTTCATGAAGCTGATCTTGGTCGCCAGCATGGCATTGGCTGCATATTTGGTCAGCTCGGCGCTTCGGACATCCATCATCACGATCTTGTCGCGATTGCGGTTGAAGGGGGCGTAGAGCTCGCGCAGCTTGGCTTCGGAAGCCGGGTTGCCGGTGCCGATGATGATACGGTCCGGGCGCTGGCAGTCGCCCACGGCCGCGCCTTCCTTGAGAAACTCCGGATTGGACACCACGTCGAACGGGTATTGCACATTGCGCTGTGCAAGGCCTTCGGCAATCACGGCCGAGACCTTGTCCGCCGTTCCCACGGGCACGGTCGATTTGTTGATGACGATGCGCGGGCCGTCCATGTGCCTGGCAATGGTGCGGGCAACGGCCAGCACATATTGCAGGTCGGCGCTGCCGTCTTCATCGGGCGGCGTGCCCACGGCCAGAAAGATCAACTCGCTGTGTGCCACGCCTTCGGCGGCATTGGTGGTGAACTGCAAACGGCCCAGTTGCTGGTTGTTGGTGACGAGTGCATCGAGGCCAGGTTCATGGATGGGGATCTGGCCGGCCTTGAGTGCCGCGACTTTCCTCTCATCCACATCCACGCAAAGCACCTGGTGGCCCACATCGGCCAGCACGGCGCCTTGCACAAGACCGACATAGCCGGTACCAAAGACAGTAACTTTCATACGCGATAAAAAGAGCGATACCAATCCACAAAATGCTGCACGCCCGTGGCCACGGGCATGGCTGGCGAGAAGCCGACCCAGGCTTGCAGGGCGCGCGTGTCGGCCGAGGTGCTGTGCATGTCCCCGGGCTGTATGGGCAGCATTTGCTTGCGGGCGGTAATTTGCAGGGATCCCTCCAGTGCCGCGATGTAGTCCATCAGCACGGTGGGCGCGTTGTTGCCGATATTGAAGATGCGATAGGGCGCGGTGCTGGTGCCAGGGTTGGGGTTCTGGCTGTCATAGCCGGCATCGGGCGTGGCGGGCTTGTCCAGCACGCGCATGATGCCTTCGACGATATCGTCGATATAGGTGAAGTCGCGCACCAGCTTGCCTTCGCCATAAACATCGATGCGCTCGCCCGCCAGTATGGCCTTGGTGAACTTGAACAAGGCCATGTCGGGGCGGCCCCAGGGACCGTACACCGTGAAGAAGCGCAGGCCTGTGGTGGGTATGCCGTACAGGTGCGAATAGGTATGAGCCATCAGCTCATTGGCCTTCTTGGTGGCTGCGTAGTAGCTGATGGGGTGGTCCACCGCGTCGCTTTCGGCAAACGGCATCTTGGTGTTGCCGCCATAGACGCTGGAGCTGCTGGCATAGACCAGATGCCCGACCTGGTGCTTGCGGCATCCTTGCAAGATATTGCCAAAGCCCAGCAGATTCGAGTCGGTATAGTCGTCGGGCTGATCGATGGAGTAGCGAACACCGGCCTGCGCGGCCAGATGGAGCACCTTGGAGGGGGCCGCTTGGGCAAACAGGTTGGCCATGCCTTGCCGGTCCGCTACATCGAGCTCCACAAAGCGGAAGTGGGCATGCGGACGCAACTCGGCGAGGCGGGCATGCTTGAGTGCCACGTCGTAGTAGTTGTTGAGGTTGTCGATGCCAACCACGGGCACGCCCTGCTCAAGCAGTCGCTTGGCGCAATGCATGCCGATAAAGCCGGCACAGCCGGTGATCAGAACGGGATTCATGGGGCAATCCAGAGATATTGGTATTGCGCAGGTGTTGCGCTGGCAGGCATTTTCTCGAAAGGGATGCTCAGTGTCTGCACTGCGGTTTTTGTCTGTGTGGTGAAGATGCCGGCCCACCAGCCCTCCACGGGCTTGTCGGCGCGTGTAATCAATAGCAGACCGCCTGCGGCATCGGTGTCGGCCTGAGACAGACATTGCCTCAGCTGTGCGCCATCAGAGCAGCTCAGGGCGTAGGCTTGCGGGAACTGCGAATGCAGCATCGCAGCCATCATATGGTCGGAGCCAACGATGACTCCCTTGCCGTCATAACCAGCCTTGCGCAGTTCCTGGGCCAGGGCCTTGACCGGATGGTTGAGCTCGTCGGGATCGTTCTTGCGACTGCCCTGCCAGGGGCGCAGTGTTGCCATGATCAGAAAGATCAGCGCAAAGACGACGACGAAGGTGGTGAACATCCGGCCCACGCCTTGCTCCAGAAGCGTCGGACGCCAGACATAGAGGGCCAGGGGTGCAATGGCTATCAGAGGCAGCATCCATCGCTGCTTGAAGTCTGTGACATCTGCCGCCAGCACCATGGCCAGCAGGCAGATGGCAATGATGAGCAGGTAGTTGCGCAGCAAAGGCCAGGCCCAGACCTGGCCCGGTAAAGACGCTTTGGTTCCGGGCTTCCAGAGTCTGGAGCGATAGCTGACCAGAGCGGCAATCAGCCACAGGCCCAAGGTCGAAAGCAGGGCCTTGAGCAGATTGCCCAGACCCGTCAGATACGAGGCCTCGGTGGAGATGGACATCTTCTGCACGGTTTCGGTGGTTGCCATGCCCCAGTGCGAAGCCAGCCAGAAGCCATGGGGCGCAAACACCAGCAGTCCCACCAGCGGAGCCAGCCACCAGCCACTGGCGAAGATGGCGCGACGCACCTGTGCCACCGTCATGGAGGCCAGGAACAAGGCGCCAATGAGCATGGCATAGCTGTATTTGGACAGCATGCCCAGACCGCAGAAGAGGCCGATCAGAACAAAATTGATGGCTTGCGGCCTTTGCACCTGGCGCAGCACAGCCCACCATAGACCCATGGTCATCGCCGTCACCATCACCGTATGGGTTTGATCGCGCAGCGAGTCCCAGCCGAAGGGGGGCATCAGCAGCAGACCTGCGGCAACCCACCAGGCACCTTTCTGACCCAGCAACTGCCGGCCAGCCAGCCATGCCAGGCAATAGGTCAGGGCGATCAGCAGGTGTTTGAGCAGAGCCAGAGCCAGCACCGAAGGGCCGAGAATCTGGCAGACCGCCCATTGCATCCAGGTATACAGAGGCGGTTGCGGGCCGTAGCCCAGCTGTAATTGCTGGGCCCAGAGAATCTGTTCGGATTCATCCCATTTCATGCCCGCCGAAATGCAGATGCGGGACAGGATATGGGCGCACACCAAAAGGGCCAGCCATATCCATGGCTTGGCATACAGGGCTTGCTGCCAGTCAGGGCGAATAGAAGTTGAGGAGTTTGATGCCATAGGATTTGGCGGGTGCACATGTTTTGATAGTGCGCACTTACGATTGCGCTTGGCTTTGCAGGCCAAACAATGGGCCTGGCGCAAATGGCACATGGGGTATTCAGTTAGTATAGGTGACTGTTATCCCCAATCATTCAGCATGACGTCCGTGCACGATTCAAACCCCGAAGTCTCCATCGTTGTTCCTGTATATAACGAGTTCGATAATCTGCCCGATCTGGTGGCCCGCATTGACGAGGCCATGCGCACCCAGGCACTGAGTTACGAGCTGATTGCAGTGGACGATGGCTCGACGGATGGCAGTGCCAGGCGTCTGCGCGAGCTGGCCGAACAGCATCCCTGGGTGCGTGCCGTCTGTCTGGTGCGCAACTACGGCCAGTCCAGTGCCCTGCAAGCCGGTTTCGACCGGGTGCGCGGCCGTTATGTGGTCACGCTGGATGCCGACCTGCAAAACGAACCCGGCGATATTCCGCTGCTGCTGGAGCGCCTGGAAAGCGACCCCGACGTGGACATGATCTCGGGCTGGCGCAAGAATCGCCAGGACAAGGCGCTGTCGCGCCGCCTGCCTTCGGTGCTGGCCAACCGCCTGATCTCCAAATTCACCAATGTGCAGCTGCACGACTATGGCTGTGCATTGAAGGCCTATCGCCGCGAAATCATTGACCGCATCCGCCTGTACGGCGAGATGCACCGTTTCATCCCCTCACTGGCGCGTGATGCCGGTGCGCGCATCACGGAGATTCCGGTGCGTCACCATGCGCGTACGCGCGGTGTCTCCAAGTACGGCATAGATCGTACTTTTCGGGTGATTCTGGATCTGATTTTCATTGTCTTTTTCATGCGCTTTCGCCAGCGCCCGCTGCATGCCTTCGGCGGCATGGGGCTGTGGATGGCTACGCCTGGCGTGTTGATTCTGCTGTGGCTGCTGGCGCAAAAGATCATGGGCGAAGCGATTGGAGGCCGCCCTCTGTTGATGGCTGGGGTCATGCTGGTGCTGATGGGCATGCAGTTCATCGCTGCGGGCCTGATCGGCGAGCTGCTGACGCGTATCTATTACGAGTCGGGCAGCGGCTTTCAGTACCACGCTAAGGATTACGGCGCTGTGGAAACTGCGCCTGAACCGCAAGCCTCGGAAGCGATGCTCGGCACATCGTGAACAAGGGCCGCAAAGCATTTGCCAAGGGCATGCTGGGCCTGGCATTGCTGGGCGCTGTCATCTATCTCGCCAATCCCGTGCAGGTCTGGGGGCGCTTGCAGCAGGCAAATCCCTGGTGGTTGCTGGCGGGCTTTGGGTTTGCCATTGCCTCCAACGCAGTATCCGCTTGGCGCTGGAGGGCCATGGCTGTTTGGCTGGGGGTCGAGATGCCGATGGCCTCAGCCATGCGCTGGTATTTCCAGGCCATTGGCCTAAATGTGCTGCTGCCAGGGGCGGTCGTCGGCGGCGATGTCTACCGGGCTTTGGCTATGCAAAAGACCGGACAGTCCAAATCAGCAAGCAGCCTGTCGGTGATTCTGGATCGGCTCAGCGGTCTCTGGATGTTGTGCGCCATTGGAGGCTGGGGCGCCGTGGCTTGTGCAGCCACCTTGGCGCCATGGCTGCATTTGGACGTGACGCTTTTCAGGACAGCTTTGCTGCTTATCACCTTGCTGTGGCTGCTGTTGCCATGGGGTCTGCTGAAGGCTGTACATCTGGAATGGGTCAAGCTGCCGGGAGCTTGGCTGGCCCCCTTGCAAGACGCGGTGCAAAGGGCCGATTTCATACCTCAACTATGGTTGCAGGGTTTGAGCTCGGCCATGGTGCAACTGCTGTCGGCCGCTGCGCTGGCCTGTGGTGCGCTGGCCCTGGGTCTGTGGCAGCCACTGTCCGTGTGGGCTTTTGCGATTGCCCCGATTTTCCTGATGGCGGCGTTGCCGGTCAGTGTGGGTGGCTGGGGAACGCGGGAAACCGCGGCGGTTGCTGCACTGGCTCCGTTTGGCGTGCCCGCTACCTTGGCTGTTGGCGTAGGCCTGCTCTATGGCGTTTTTGCCTTGGCTCAGGGCGCGCTGGGTGCGTTGGCCCTTGGACTTCCTGCCAAGTCCATGAATCAATAATAAAGACTGACTTCTGTCGTATTAATAAGTTTCAAATATGCTGCATATAATTACCGATGAAGATAATACATTGGCTGGATTTATTTTGCAACCTTTGCATGAAATAAATGGAGTTAATGTAATTCAATTTTCAAAGAAGAAAAAAAGTTTTTTTGGGAAAATAATTAGATATTTTGAGGCTAAGTTTTTTTTACTGGGTCAAGGAATTAGTCTTTCAAAAGAAATACAAGAATCAATCGGAAAAATTTCAAAAGATGACAGTGTTTTATTCTTTGACATTGATTATATTAGAGATCTTCAGGTAATTTCAAAAGCCTTGCCGCCTGTAAGAAGGAAAAGCATTTTTTTGTGGAATCCATTAAAAACGCATGATGGAAAGGATTGGAAGGTTCAGCGAAATCTAAATATCCTGAGAAATCTTTTTGACGACGTTTTTACGTTCGACTCATCGGATGCTAATAATCACTCATTAAGGTACGCAGTGCAGCCGTTTGTGGACCTCAATATCTCAAGTTCTGAAAAGGATATCGATATTTATTTTATTGGGTCCGATAAAGGTCGCTTAAAACAATTAATTGAAATTAAGAAGCGTGCTGAGAATGAAGGGTTGATTTGTCATTTCCATGTCACACCGAGCAAGAGGATTAATTATTCTCAGGAGGAGTCTAAATATTTAAGTCATCATGAAATATCGTATGAAGATAATATAAAAAAAGCTGCACGGTCCAAGTGTTTGGTGGAAATTGTTCAAAATAACCAAACTGGACCTACGATGAGATCGATGGAGGCAGCTTTTTTAGGGTGTAAATTGATTACCAACAGGAGATCTGCTAAGAATGATATTTTTTATCACTCCAATAATGTATTGATATTCGAAGATGTCAAAGAGATGCAGCTTGCATCTTTTTTGAATTCAGAGATGCGTGATTTCAATAAAGAGGTTAAGGCTGCGCACGAAGTTAGAAATTGGTGGAAACAGTTTTTATGAAATGGTAGATTTTTTTGTTATTAATTTTGGCATGGCAAATGAATACATTAATGGGATGCAAAGAAGAAAAAACTGATATTCTCGTCTTACATATAAAGGTGAATTAATAAAACTATCTATAAATAGTATGGCAACTAGGGAGACTAGTGCTCCTCCGTGTTTTTTGTCTTTCATACCCGTGCGAGATAGATAAAACATGATTGCTAGATATAAAATAACCCCAGGAAATCCAAGTTCTATCCAAAACATCAAATATTGATTGTGAGGGTGGTACTTTGCACTTTCATTGCACCATACTTCAGGAACTGTGGTGCACCAGCGCTGTGGGTAGCTCCCAATACCCCATCCAAAGATGGGCCTCTGAGAAACAATATTTAAACTTTGGTCCCACATATAAATTCTAGCGCCAATGCTGGTGAGGTCAGGAACCTTGTCGTTTTTGATGGAGTCCACAGCATTGGTTGCCTCTGTCATGGCCAACCGCACGCGCTGTGATGCATGATCGGAGCTATAGATTGCCAGTGAGACTACTCCTGCTAATCCGATGAGGACAAGCCATTTCAGCTTCGATTGAATAGCCCATAGTGCATATGCCCCAAGAGATACAGTGAGAAGCACGTATCCTGTTCTGCCAATAGATAAGAATAGAATCGCATGTGTTCCCAGTAGTGCAGCAATTATAAAAAATATTTTTTGATGTTGTTTTGTGCTTTTTATAAATGAATCTATTGCTAATATAACAAAAAGACAGGTGAAAAGGTTTTGTGTGATGTAGTCTCCAACTACAGTCTGGTCATTACCCCATCCTTTGGTGGTTGTATTTGACCACGGTAAATTCCAGAAGATATTTAAATGCATTGATACTATAATTAATAGTACTGATATGAAGTATGCACGTACGGAGTAATTTCTTAATCTGGTATCCGTCATTGCTCCGACTGCAAGAACTGAAAAGAAATATTTATAGTATCGGCTAATGGAGTCTGCTACACTGGTAGCTCCATTTCCAGGAATTTCTTTGATATGTAAAATGCAAAGACTTAAGAACAATAAAATTAAAATAACCAGTGGATCTTTGATTAAAGATTTTAAATCTGGATTTTTAAAATTATTTATTAACCATAGTAAAAGACCCATGCCAATCAGTGCAATGCCTTGATTAAGTTTCCAAGGGAATAGAAAATATCCTAATGTGATTAATATCAGGTATGTGTTTTCTATACTCTTTAGGGTAAAATTTCTTATACGCATTGCTCTGTCTTTTATTGAGGATTTCTTATGCAAGAAAAACCAATTCTATATATTAATTTGTCGAAAGATAAAATAAGGCGAGCTAACATGGAAGCCGAATTTCTTCGGCTGAACCTGAATGCCCAACGGCTGGAGGCTGTATGGTGGGCGGATCTTCCTGCTGAAAAAATGCGAGATCTGTATAGCATAGCACTGAACAAAAAACAGTACTACAAGCCTCTCTCTAATGGAGAGAAGGGGTGCTATGGCAGTCATATCGAGGCATGGAAGATTTTGCTTGCAAGCGAGGCTCCAGCGCTTGTGGTATTGGAAGATGATATTTGCTTGAAAGATGATTTCTCGAAAATTTTGAAATCGATAGATTCTGTTGATATCGAGTGGGATATGATTAAACTGATAGGAAGAGAAGGCAATGAAAAGATCGGTAGTTCTGTTTATTTAACAGATGGCTATGAAATTGTTGATTATAAAAAAGTTCCAAGCTGTACAACAGGGTATATCATTAGTAGAACTGGTGCAGAGAAATTGATCCGCTCCAGAATACCTTTTGGCCGGCCGGTTGATATAGATTTGAGATTCTGGTGGGAGAATGATCTGAAAATATTTGGAGTTCATCCTGCTGCAATTATTCTGGCTGATTCAAGTGCTGATAGCAGTATATGGACTGTCAGAAATAAAAATACTTGGATTGAAAGAATTAAAAAATTCAGAATGAAATTTCATTTGGAATTGAAAAATTTCTTCAAAAAATTATGATAAATATTTTAGAGTTGCACGCATGTTGATTTTGTTTTTTGCTTTTTCAATGGTTTTGTGAAATCCATTCTTCCGGCATTAGCTTCGTAATAATTCTTGATATTGCTGCCACATATGCTCGCGCCCATAGTGATTTAGGGCATGGTCGCGTGCCGCTCGGCCGAGATTTTGTGCAAGCTCCGGGTTATCCAATAGCTTCTTCAGAGCCTGGGCCAGGGCCTCGGGGTCTGATTCCCGCACCCGCAGGCCGTTCACCTCGGGTGTCACCACTTCCCGAGCGCCGATCACATCGGAGACGACACAGGCGCAGCCTGCGGCCATGCCCTCCACCAGCGCCAGAGGCATGCCTTCCCAATGCGTAGCCAGAACAAAGATCTGCGTTCTCGACAGCCGCTGGGGCAGGTCCGAGACATTGCCCAGGAAGCGAACCTGCTGCTCAAGTCCCAGTTCAGCCACCAGCCTCTCGGCTCTGGCCCTGAGTGAGCTCTTGCCCGCGCCGGCCAGATAGAGTGTGGGCGTCAGGCCGCGTTGCCTGAGAGCGGCCATGGCCCTGATCAGCGTGTCGTGATCTTTTTGGCGCGCAAAGCGTGAGGCCATGTAAATCGCGGGCTCGCGCTCCTGCCAGAGCGAGGGCATGGCCTCCTGGGGAAAGCGCGTCAGGTCGATGCCGTTGCAGATGGCAATGCATTTTTCAGCCGGGAAACCCCGCTCGACCAGGCTGGTCCTGACGCCTTCGGAGACGCCGATATGGGCCTGGGTGAACGGCTCCAGCGCCAGGGCCTGGCGCAGCCGACGCGGCGTGTAGCGCTCACGCGAGTTGTGCTCCACATGAAAGACATGCGCCACGCCTTCGGCCGCCGCAGCGCGCCGGCCCCAGATATGGTCGCTGAAACCATGAGCGAACAACGCATCGGGCCTGAATCCGCGAATGATCTTGCGCAGTTCCCAGACGGTGAGTGCATGCAGCCAGTTGGACACCACGATGATCTGAAGACCTTGCTGGCGCAGTGCGTCAATCTTGTGTTCATCCGTGCTGGGCTTGCGGCGCAGCACCAGCAGAACCTCATAGCCGGGCGTGCGCTGCGCGGCCAGGCTCAGGTCCACCGCGACCTGGGTGGCACCGGAGAATCCTCCGGTCACGAAGTGAAGAATGCGGACCGGTGTTGTGCCCTCGGTACAGGGCTTGGCAAAGGAGTATGAATTCATCGTTCTGATGGACAATCTGCACGAATCATTTTGTCTTTATTGTTTCTTATTATTTATCGGTACCATGACCCGGATTCCTGCCCATTTGTTCAAAAGCGCATTAAAGCTGGTTCAGCCCCGCACGCTGAAATCTTCGGCAAGTTACGGCGGTGCGGCACCGTTGGTTGTCGATGGCGAGGTGCTGGGTTCGGCGCCGATATTGGCCGCGCCGCAGAGTGCCGCGATTCCCAAGAAGCTGTGGACCTACTGGAACCACCCTCAGCCTGATTCGTTTGTGCGCGAATGCATCCAGAGCTGGCATTTGCAGTGTCCGGATTATGAGGTATGCCTTGTGCATCCAGGCAACCTGGCTCAGTACGTGCAGCAAGGGGCTTTGCCTGCACGGTTCCTTGAGTTGCATCCCACCAAGCAGTCCGACTGGCTGCGCCTGTACCTCGTGGCCCTGCACGGGGGCTTCTGGCTGGATGCCAGTACCTTGCTGACACGCTCGCTGAGCTGGATGCAGGCAGCTGCCGACTCCAGGACGGAGTTTGTAGGCTTCTATCTTGAAAAATTCACCACCAATGTGCAGACGCCTGTCATTGAAAGCTGGGCATTTGGCGCTTTGGCGGGCTCTGATTTCATCGTCGCCTGGCAGCGGGAATTCCATCAGGCCTTGATTGTCGAGGGAACCGAGGCCTATCTGCAGCGGCTTCAGGCCCGGTCAGACTGGGCCGGTATCCGGCAGAACATCGGTGACCCCCATTACCTGCTGATCCATATCACGGCGCAGCAGGTGCTGCGCCAAAGACAGTATTCACGCATGGCATTGTTCAAGGCCGAGGACTCGGCCTATTACTATCACCATGCTTTGCGCTGGAAATGGTATTTGCTGTATCCCCAGCTGTGCCGGGTCCAGGGGCCGAAGATCAGTGCTCCCATCGTCAAGCTCAGGGGTGGGGAGAGGCGGCATTTCACGGAAATGTTCAAGGCTCACGGCGGGGCAGTGCCAGGCAGCACCTGGCATCGGGCTCTCAATCCCGAAGCATAAAAAAGAGGCTCCTAATGGGAGCCTTTTTCATGAGGGGTGGTTGCTTCAATGCCCGCCAGCAAACACCTCACCGGCCTTTAGGCGGTAAGTCGTGCCGCAATAAGGGCATTTGGCGTCGCCGGTCTTGGCCACATCCAGGTAGACCTTGGGGTGGCTGTTCCACAGCTTCATATCGGCCTTGGGGCTGGGGCAGAACACACCACCCTGGGCGTTCAGGTCTTTGGCGGCCAGTTCGACGACGGCATTCGTGGTCATTTCTCGTGTCTTTCGTGTTTTCAAAAATGAAGCATGGCCGGCAATGCTGGCGCATCTGAGATCAGATGCCCCGAGCAAGGGCCGTCCCGCAGCGGCGGTGCTGTCCCCCGGGGGGGAAGCGGAAAAGCCGCTCAGGGGGATTCACACTCTGGTGAGCCAGTGTGCGTATTTGGGGTTGCGGCCGTTGACGATGTCAAAGTAGGCCGCCTGGATTTTCTCGGTAATCGGTCCACGGCTGCCTTCGCCGATCTGCACGCGGTCCACTTCACGGATGGGAGTGACTTCTGCGGCGGTACCGGTGAAGAACAGCTCGTCCGAGATATACAGCTCATCGCGGGTGATGCGCTTTTGCACCACTTCCAGGCCCAGGTCCTTGCAGATGTGCAGCACGGTGTTGCGCGTGATGCCGTTGAGTGCGCCGGCGGACAGGTCGGGGGTGTAGATCACGCCGTCCTTGATCACAAAGATGTTCTCGCCCGATCCTTCGGAGACAAAGCCCGAGGCGTCCAGCAGGATGGCCTCGTCATAGCCGTCGTCCAGAGCCTCGGTATTGGCCAGGATGGAGTTGGTGTAGTTGCTCACCGCCTTGGCCTGGCTCATGGTGATGTTCACATGGTGGCGGGTGAAGCTGGAAATCTTGGTGCGGATGCCGCGCTGCATGCCTTCCTCGCCCAGATAGGCGCCCCAGGCCCAGGCAGCCACCATCAGGTGGATGGTATTGCCCTTGGGCGAGACACCCAGCTTGCGGTCGCCGATCCAGGTCAGCGGGCGCAGATAGCAGGATTTGAGGCCATTGGCCTTGACCACCTCGACCTGGGCCTGGTTGACCTGCTCCTGGCTGAACGGGATCTGCATGCGCAGGATCTTGGCGCTGTTGAACAGGCGCTTGGTGTGCTCTTCGAGGCGGAAGATGGCTGTGCCCTGTGCGGTTTCATAGGCGCGCACGCCTTCAAAGGCGCCGCAGCCATAGTGCAGCGTATGGGTCAGCACGTGGATCTTGGCATCGCGCCATTCCACCAGCTGGCCATCCATCCAGATCTTGCCGTCGCGGTCGGACATCGAGGGAACAACAGGGCTCATAAAACCATCCTCTATGGGTTGTGTGTTCGGCGGGCGCTGCTGCCGGGTCGGCGGCAGCGCTTGTCTCCTGAAGCTGCCATTTTAGGGGGAGGTCGGCGCCTATGTCCGGTCTGTTGCTTGTACGTCAGCCGCCGTGTCTTCCTTTTGCTCGGGACGCTGCAGCTCCCACTTCATGAGACGGCCGGCGACAAACTCGCAGGTCACATGGGACTGGGTACCGTCGGTCCAGCGGTAGATTTCGGGGCTCTGGCCTTCTTCGGACAGGCGCTGGCCCAGGGAGCGGGTCATGGCCACCACATGGACCAGCGGAGCCTTGGGCTTGAGCTTGGCATTGAGCATCACGGCGCTGCCCACATAGCCGATAGGCCGGTCCGACGCCTTCTTCATGATGGTCATCAGGCGCGTGAAGTGCAGTAGCACCCACATGATGATGCCGCCTGCCACAGCCGCCACGCCGGGCCAGCCCGCAGAGTTGTAGGCCGCGATCACCAGCACGATCAAGCCCAGGGGAACCAAAATATTGCGCAAATTCATGGGCTTATTGTCATACGAGGGTGTGGGTTTGAGGTTGCGGACAGTGCGTATGCCCGCACGGGCCGCTGTGATCAAGGAGTTTTTAAAAACAGTAGCTGCAGGCGTATATCAATCAACGATTTCATATCATTTATGAGCTGATATCGTTAACTAATAGGCGCAAGCAGCTATCAAAATACATCAACCAATGCCGCGCACGATGTTGATGGCCTCATCCACGCGCTCCACGGCATGGATGGTCAGGCCGGCGATGGGCTTCTTGGGGGCATTGGCCTTGGGGACCACGGCGACGGTGAATCCCAGCTTTGCGGCCTCCTTGAGTCGCTCCTGGCCGCGCGGTGCAGGGCGCACCTCACCGGCCAGACCAACCTCGCCAAACGCGATAAAGCCCTTGGGCAGCGACTTGCCACGCAGACTGGAAGTGATTGCCAACATCACCGACAGGTCAGCCGCAGGCTCATTGATGCGCACGCCGCCCACGGCGTTGACGAAGACATCCTGGTCGGCGCAGGCCACGCCTGCATGGCGGTTGAGCACCGCCAGCAGCATAGCCAGCCGGTCGCGGTCCAGGCCGACGGAGAGACGGCGCGCAGCCGGGCCGCCCTGGTCCACCAGCGCCTGGATTTCCACCAGCATGGGGCGCGTGCCCTCCAGCGTCACCAGCACGCAGCTGCCGGGCACGGGCTCGCTGTGCTGGCTCAGAAAGATGGCGCTGGGGTTGGTCACGCCCTTGAGGCCTTTTTCCGTCATCGCGAAAACGCCGATCTCGTTGACGGCACCGAAGCGGTTCTTGATGGCGCGCACCAGTCGGAAGTTGCTGTGCGTGTCGCCTTCGAAGTAGAGCACCGTGTCCACCATGTGCTCGAGCACGCGCGGGCCGGCCAGCGCGCCGTCCTTGGTCACATGGCCCACCAAAATGATGGTGATGCCCGTGGTCTTGGCCGCGCGCGTCAGATGGGCCGCGCATTCGCGCACCTGGGCCACGGAGCCCGGAGCCGAGGAGAGCTGGTCCGAATACACCGTCTGGATCGAGTCGATGACCACCACGGCAGGCTGGGTGGCCTCCACGGTGGCGAGGATTTTCTCGAGCTGGATCTCGGCCAGCACATTGACCTGGCTGTTGTCCAGCCCCAGCCGGCGCGAACGCAGCGCCACCTGGGCGCCACTTTCCTCGCCGGTCACATAGAGCGTGGGCAGGCCAATACGATGCAATGCATCCATGGCTTGCAAAAGAAGTGTGGACTTACCTATTCCGGGGTCGCCGCCGATCAGCACCACGCCGCCTTCCACCACGCCGCCGCCGAGCACGCGGTCCAGCTCCTCGATGCCACTGGGGGTGCGCGCCACATCCTGGGCCTCGATGGCCGACAGCGGGGTGACGGGCTGGGCATTGGCCAGACCTGCATAGCCCTGAGGTTGGCTCAGGCGATTCTTGCCGCCCGAGGCGGAGTCGGCCACGGTCTCGACCAGGGTGTTCCAGGCGCCGCAGCCCGGGCATTTGCCCAGCCAGCGCGGGCTGGTGCCGCCACAGGCGTTGCAGGTGAAAGTGGTTTTCTCTTTGGCCATGGGCGGCAACTATACCGACTGGCCCGGGTGGCAATTGCTGCCGCCAATGCGGAGCGGGCGACAAATTTCAGAGCCAGTAACCATAAAAAAGCGCGTGTTTATATAACTGCTCCGCATGACAGGCCGATTTAGGCTACAATTGCGCCTATCAACACAGCGACTGCTGTTGAGAAACAAATTACCGCGCGATGGAGCAGTCTGGTAGCTCGTTGGGCTCATAACCCAAAGGTCGGAGGTTCAAATCCTTCTCGCGCAACCAATAAAAAAGCCTTCTGGAAACAGAAGGCTTTTTCGTTGTGCTCGCGCCTGAAACAGGCACATCCCGACAAAGAGTTGCCGAGCAAGAGCCGCCTCGCGGCCCCGGCGAAGCCGCCGACCCCTCTCTTGGCGCGAAGCGCGTAGAGAGGGGCGCCCGGCCAGGGGCGTCCCTCTCGGGAGAAGGCGCGCGCGTAGCGCCTCAAGGGGTTCTTATGGATACAGGCCGCGTGCCTCGCGGGCGTGGAGAATGCGCTTGCAGGCCACGATGAAGGTGGCGGTGCGCAGTGTCACCTTGTGCTCCTGGGCCACGGCCCAGACGCCGGCAAAGGCTTCCTGCATGATGCGCACCAGACGGGCGTTGATCTCGTCTTCGGTCCAGAAGAAGCTGGAGAAATCCTGCACCCACTCGAAGTAGCTCACGGTCACGCCGCCGGCATTGGCAATCACGTCGGGCAGAACCAGCACGCCTTTTTCGCTGAGGATGTCGTCGGCCTCAGGAGTGGTGGGGCCGTTGGCCCCCTCGATCACCAGCTTGGCCTTGATCTGGCCGGCGTTTTCCTTGGTGATCTGGCCTTCCAGCGCGGCGGGAATCAGGATGTCGCAATCCACGCCCCAGAAGGCGGCCGCATCCATGGCCTCGGCGCCGGCAAAGCCACCCACACCGCCGGTATTGCCCACATGCTCGAGCAATGCCGTCACATCCAGGCCATTGGCGTTCTGAATGGTGCCCGTATGGTCCTGCACGGCCACGACCTTGGCGCCGGCATCGGCAAACAGCTTGCCCGCCGTGCCACCCACGTTACCGAAGCCCTGCACGGCCACGCGTGCGCCCTGCACATTCAGGCCGGTGAGCTTGGCGGCTTCCACACCCACGGTGAACACGCCGCGGCCCGTGGCCTCGACGCGACCCAGCGAACCGCCCAGGTCCACGGGCTTGCCCGTGACCACGCCGGTGGCCGTGGCGCCCGTGTTCATGGAGTAGGTGTCCATCATCCAGGCCATGACCTGACCGTTGGTGTTCACGTCAGGTGCCGGAATGTCCTTGGTGGGGCCGATCAGCAGACCGATTTCGCTGGTGTAGCGGCGTGTCAGGCGCTCCAGCTCGGCCTTGGACAGCTGGCGCGGATCGACACGGATGCCGCCCTTGGCGCCGCCGTAGGGCACGTTCACGGCTGCATTCTTGATGCTCATCCAGGCCGAGAGGGCCATCACTTCAGACAGAGTCACATCCTGGTGGAAGCGCACACCGCCCTTGCCGGGACCGCGGCTCAGGTTGTGCTGCACGCGGTAGCCCTCAAAGTGAGCGATACGGCCGTCGTCCATCTCGATGGGGACATCGACGATCAGGATGCGCTTGGGGCGCTTGAGCGTTTCCACCCAGCGGGCCAGCGAGCCCAGGTAGGGGGTGACACGGTCGACCTGTTGCAGATAAATGCCCCAGGGACCGAGATGATCAGAGTTGAGGTAGGAGGGCAGAGCATGCGCTGTGGACAGCGCTGAAGAGTCTTTGGCTTGCATGATGTAGGCCTGGTTGACTGAGTGGAGCAAGGTCGTTGTAAGCCCTTGCTGTCCGGGATTCACAGTGTGCGCGCGCCGAATTTTCCTGTCCAAGGCTTCTTGTTTGAGATGCTATGCATTTTGTGCATAACCATCTGAAAGCCGCTCTGGATGTGGGCCAAGCACTGAATTGGTGACATGGGGACCGGAAATTTGCCATCATTGCCGTCATGTCTGAAAACAATGATTGCAAAAGCGGCTGGTGCGGCCCGGCACCGTTTGCCAATACCCCGCCCATCGGGCTGGCTCCCGAGCTGCAGACGCAGGATGAGGTGCTGCCCGACTGGAAGACGTTGTGGCCCGAATTGCCCGAGGACAGCTATGCCACGGCCGATGCGCTGTGGTGGTCGCGCAAACTGGGCACGGCCCAGGCTCTGGGTGCTGACGTGGCAGCGCTGATGCGCGATGCCGCCGATGCCCGTGCCGTGCAAAGCGCGCTGGCGCGTACCTGGAACTGGTGGCCCGCCGATCGCGCGCCGCGTTACTGGAAGTCCGGCGGCCCGGGCCGCAACGCCGCGCTGCTGCATGTGCCGCTGCCCGAGGACGGCATTCGCCAGGGATTGAACCCGGTGCCTGCGCCCGATACCGTCTTCAATCTGCGCTGTGCCGAGGCCGAGATCGCCCTGCGCATAGGCCGGGATGTGAGCGCCGAGCAGGCCGCAGTCCTCGATTACGACAGCGCGCTGGCGCTGGTGGATGCCGCCTGCGTGGCCGTGGAATGGGTGGACGTGCGCTGGCGCGACGGCCTCAAGGCCCCGGCCCTGGCCTTGCTGGCCGACGGCCAATGCCATGGCGGACTGGCACTGGGCGAGTGGCAGAGCGCGTCCGTCATCGCCGGCCGCGACTGGGCGCGGCAGCTGTGCACGGTGGCTGTGAACGGTGGTCCGCCGCAGCGCTTTACCGGCACGCACAGCCTGGGCGATCCGGCCTGGCTGCTGGTGGACTGGCTGCAGCATGTGACACGCGAATACGGCAGCGTGCCTGCCGGCACCGTGGTGACCACAGGAACCTGGTGCGGCTGCATGCCGTTGGCGCAGGGCGATCGTTTTGCGATCCGTTTTGAAGGATTGGGCGAGCTGGCCTGGCAGTTCTGAGGATTTGAAGTCCTGATTTGATAGCTGCATACCTATATCAATAATGGGCTTTATGCCAATTTCATTTAAATTTTCAGCGCCATACTGTGAACAAGCCCCGGTTTTGAAAAGCAGGAAATTCCGGGGGCGTGAACCGGGCAAAGAACTCTCCAATCAGGCGCTTGAGCAGCGTTTGTCCACGCAGAGGGAGTTCAAAAAAGTGAGTGATACCAACATGGCAGCAGTGCTGTCCAGACTGGAGCAGGCCGAGGCGCGCCTGGCCATCATGGATCTGGAAGCCGAATATGCGCGAGCCTGGGATGCGGGTGACGCCGCGGGCTGGGCCGCAGTGTTTACGGAAGACGGAGTGTTTGACCTAGCCGCTGTGGGCGCCGGTCCAAGACTGGTGCATAAGGGGCGGCAAGAGCTGGTGGCTTTCTGCACCCAGGTCGATGCCTTCTACAAAGGCCTGCATTTCATGCATTTGCCGCGTCTGCAAATTGAGGGCGATACCGCGCAAGGCCGTGTACATTTTCAGTGGCAGGGTCTGTTCAACACCTCAGCCCAATACTTTGGCCAGCGCACGGTGGTTGGCTATTACGACGTGAGCTATCAGCGTGTCCATGGCCGCTGGTTGATGAAGCACAGGCTGGAAAAAGCCGTTAGCGGCCAGACTACCGAGCATTACGACGTGTACCAGCAGGCGGCTCTGTCCAGCTTGTCGGCAGCGCAGCCTGCTTGAATGAAGTACTGAAGTCTTACTTCACCTTGATCTTGTCCAGCGCTGGCACGCCCGGCGGGTAGCGCAGCTCCAGATTGGTCAGCACCTCGCGCAGCACGGTGGCGATCATCAGATTGCGGTGGGTCTTGGAGTTGGCGGGCACGATGGTCCAGGGCGCCCAGGGCGTGTGCGTGGCGCCCAGCAACTGGCCGTAGGCCTGCTGGTAGTCGTCCCACTGGGCGCGCACCTTGAGGTCGTTCTCGTCGAACTTCCAGTGCTTGCACGGGTCGTCCAGACGCTCTTGCAGGCGTTGGCGCTGCTCGTCCTTGCCGATATGCAGCATGAACTTGACGATGACCGTGCCCGTCTCGCTGAGCATGCGCTCGAAGTCGTTGATCTGCGCATAGCGCTGGGTCTGCTGCTCGGGCGTGAGCCAGCCGTTGACCACGGGCACCAGCACATCCTCGTACTGGCTGCGGTTGAAGAGCACGATCTCGCCCGCACCCGGCATCTGCTGGTGAATGCGCCATAGATAGTCATGCGCTTTCTCGGTTTCGGTGGGCGCCTTCCAGCCCACGGTGCGCACACCCAGCGGCGACATGCGGCCGAAGACCGCACGCAGCGTGCCGTCCTTGCCTGCGGCATCCATGCCCTGCAGGATGACCAGCAGCTTGAAACGCCGGTCGGCATAGAAGATGTTCTGCAGCCCGTCCAGTGCCTCGGCCAGCTGACTCACGCTGTCCTTGTCATATTGCTTGCCCTTGCTGAAGGAGAAGGGCTTGGCGGTCGGGTCGAACTTCTGCAGATCCACTGTGGGCCGAGGGTGCCCGGTGGTCGCACGACTGTCGCGTGGCTGGCCCGGTTGCCAGGGCTGCCATAGCCTGCGCAGCGCCTTGTCCTTGGTCTCGAAGGGGTAGACATGGGCGGCAGCGGAGGGCGCAGGAAGTTCCGGTGCCTTCGCTGCAGCCTTGCTCAAGGTTTTGGCTGCAGGTTTTGTGATGGTGGCTGGCTGCGGCGCAGATGACTTGGCTGTCTTGGCGGCTTTGGCCGATGCGCTGGTCGGAAACGGCAGGCGTTTGCGTGTCGGCTGGCGGTCCGGCTCGGTGGTCGCAGCAGGCGATGTGGCGGGGGCGGCTTTGGCGGGCTGACGGGGCATGTATTGAAACTCCTGTGCAGTGCAAATTGATTCGCTATGGAATGACTAGCGGCTGGCGCTTGTACATTCTGCTCCTTAAGCGTTTTTGGCTTCAAGGCCAGATGTTGGAGGCAAGCCCATGGAGGCTCAGCGCTCGCGCAGCAGTTGCACAAAGCGCCTGGCTGCCAGACCCTGGGCACGCTCCTTGGACCAGACCCAGTCCACGAACAAGGTCGTGCCGTTGCTGATATTGAGCACTGGAACCTCCATCAGCGCGCCGCTGCCGATATGCGACTCCACCAGGCCCTTGGGCAGCCAGCCCCAGGCCAGACCTGCACCTATCAGCGAAAGCGCTGCCTGGTGGCTGTCCGTGCGCCAGAGCTGGCGTGCAAACACAAAGCGCGGGTCGGTCTGCTGCGGGTCGCGGCTGGCCACCAGCACCTGACGCGTGGCTGCCAGCTGCTCCACCGTGAGCTGCGGCCGTGTGGTGCGGCCCTGCTCATGCTCGGCCAGCGCCTGCTGCCAGAGCTCGAACTGCGGCGACATCACGGCCACCAGCGTCTCGCGGCCCATTTCCTGGAAGCCCTCGCGCCCGTCCATGGCGGGTCGCTCGAATACCAGGGCCAGATGGGCGCGGCCCGCATGCAAAAGCTCCAGCGCATCTGCCTGTGGAGCTGCCAGCACCTCAATCGGCAGCGCGGGAAACTCGTGCACCAGCCGGTTCAGCGGTTCGCTCCAGTGCGTGGCCAGTAGTTCGGGGGCGATGGCCAGCGTCAGCCTTTCCTCCAGACCGGCATGCAGCGCCTGAGCCTGCCAGTTCAGCAACTGCAACTGCTCGGCCAGCAGGCGCGCCTGCGGCTCGAGCGCGCGGGCGGCGGCGCTGGGCACGGGCTCGCGCCCGCGGCGGTCGAACAGTTGCAGGTCCAGCTCTGCTTCCAGCTGGGCAATGGCCATGCTGACGGCCGAGGGCACGCGCCCGAGCTTGCGTGCAGCCGCCGAGAAAGAGCCGGCATCGAGCACGGCAAGAAACAGTGGAACCTGGTCGGCGCTAAAGGGCATGGCGTTGATCTGTCAGAAAAATTGAAAGGAACTGACTTTTATCTTCAATTTACAGAACATACACTGCAGCCCATGTCTCAACAAGCCTCAGCGATGGCATCCGCTTCTTCCTCTGCCGTTTCTCTCAAAAATACCGCCGCTTTTGCCACCCCCGCCAAGGCCAAGGGCCTTCAAGGACCCAAACGTCGCATCCTCTACGTGGGGCTGTATGAAGCCATCGCCATCATCGTCTCCAGCCTGATCTTCATGGCCATCGGCCAGAAGGCCGGCGATTCCGGCGTCATGGCCGTGGCTGCCTCGGTGATCGCGATCTGCTGGAATCTGAGCTTCAACCACCTGTTCGAAAAATGGGAATCGCGCCAGAGCGTCAAGGGCCGTTCCCTGATGCGCCGCGTGGTGCATGCCATCGGTTTCGAAGGCGGTATCGCCGCCATGCTGATCCCGCTGATGGCTTGGTGGTTCGGCATCTCATTGTGGGAAGCTGCAGTGATGGAAGCCGGTCTGCTGGTGTTCTTCATGGTCTACACCTTTGCCTTCAACTGGGCCTTTGACCGCATCTTCGGCTTGCCGGCTTCGGCCCAGGCCGTGGCTGTATGATCTGAGCCGCACAAGCCTCTGACGCTTGCCCTGAAAGCGCAAGCAACCATGAAAAAAAGCGTGTTCCCGTCTACCGGGAACACGCTTTTTTGCCTTATGCAGCGGTCAGCGAAGAATGCTGAGCATGGCCTGCAGCACAAAGGCGTTGATGATGTCGATGAAGAAGGCGCCGACCAGGGGCACGATCAGAAAGGCCTTGTGCGACGGGCCGTACTGGTTGGTGATGGCCTGCATATTGGCAACGGCCGTGGGTGTGGCGCCCATGCCGAAGCCGCAGTGGCCGGCGGCCAGCACGGCGGCGTCATAGTTCTTGCCCATGATGCGGAAGGTCACGAACGCCGCATACAGCGTCATGACGATGGCTTGTGCGGCCAGGATGACCATCAGCGGGCCGGCCAGGTCTGTCAGCTCCCACAGCTTGAGCGACAGCAGCGCAATGGCCAGATAGATGGACAGCGCGGCATTGCCGAAGACGTCGATGGCGCGGTCAAAGACCTTGAAGCCGAACATATAGTCCAGCACGTTGCGGATGACCACGCCGCCCCCCAGCGCCCAGACAAAGGTAGGCAGCTGGATGACCGTTCCCATGGTCAGGCCGGTCATGAATTCGGCAAAGGCCAGGCAGCCCGCGAAGAGGGCCAGTGTCTCCACCGCCGCATCCGCCGTGATCAGGCGCGGCGCCTTGTTGGGCGACTCGAAGTTGGCGACCTCGCTGCCTTCGCTCACGGTGGGTGCATCGGCGCGCAGCTGCTCGGACTCGGTCAGCGGCTGGGCCAGTTGGTGGCGCGTGATCAGCCGCTTGGCCAGCGGGCCGCCCACCAGGCCGCCGATGACCAGACCGAAAGTGGCGCAGGCAATGCCCAGGGTGGTGGCTCCGGTGAGACCGTATTGGTTTTCCAGCACCGAGCCCCAGGCTCCTGCCGTCCCGTGGCCGCCCACCAGCGTGATGGAGCCTGCGACCAGGCCGATCAGCGGATCCAGTCCCAGCACGGTGGCCAGGCTTACGCCCACGATGTTCTGCATCATGATGAAGACGGCAATCACACCCAGGAAAATGAACAGCGCCGAGCCGCCCTCACGCAGCTTGGCGAAGTTCGCACTCAGGCCGATGGACGAGAAGAACACCAGCATGAAAGCCGACTGCAGACTGCCCTCGAAGCTCAGCGCCAGTCCCGTGGTCTGATGCAGCATGAAGATGATGGCCGCCACGACCAGGCCGCCGGAGACAGGCTCGGGAATATTGAAGTCGCGCAGAAAGCGGATATGTCTTGTCATGAGCTTGCCAAGCATGAGCACAAGCACGGCCATGATGAGGGTGTAGTACGCGCCGAAGGTCACGTTCATGAAGATCTCCTGGGTGGTTCCATGCAACGGCCGAAGGGCCTGCCCTGTCATGGCTGGCAATCGGCGGTACATGGCTGAGCACATGGACCAGACATTTGCTGTCGATGGTGCCAAAGACTCAAAGATAGGGGCTGTAGGTGCTTGTCCACTCATGGCAAGCGGACCCGTCGGTGCCGGGCTGCCTCAGAGCAGGAAAGCTGTGCGCGCCATTCCTTGCGGATGTGCACCATGTCAGGAATATGCTTGAAATGAGATGGCTGCATTCGTGTTTTGCGAAATTACCTTTTGCCTTGCTCCTGTTTTTGGGGTGTGGAAAGTCCAATCTGCTATAGCCATTCACAAAGAGCCGTGCCTGCACGGCCACGGGGCAAAGCGCCTTGAAGCCCTGATTGCCCGCCCTCGCCGTAGAATGACGGGCTTCACCCCGAGGAGCGCTGCAGCAGGTCATCCCTGAGATGTTTGACCCGTCAGGCTCGGGGTCGCAGATCCGGTTGGCGATCTGCCTGCACTCCCAACGGCGCTCACCTGTTTTCGATTCTGTTTCTGGTTTTCACACAGGTGAGCTGATGTCCGTTGCTACCCCTTCCACTGCCATTCCTCCCATGCGCCTGTCGGGCCTGGAGCCCGTCTTCATCGGCGATGAGACGCTGTTCGTCAACGTGGGCGAGCGCACCAACGTCACCGGCTCCAAGGCCTTTGCGCGCCTGATCCTGAATGAGCAGTACGAGGAAGCGCTGGCCGTGGCGCGTCAGCAGGTGGAAAACGGCGCCCAGGTGATCGATGTGAACATGGACGAGGCCATGCTGGACAGCAAGGCCGCCATGGTGCGCTTTCTGAATCTGATTGCCTCCGAGCCCGATATCGCCAAGGTGCCGGTGATGGTGGACAGCTCCAAGTGGGACGTGATCGAAGCCGGCCTGCGCTGCCTGCAGGGCAAGGGCATCGTCAACTCGATCTCCATGAAGGAGGGCGTCGAGGAGTTCAAGAAGCACGCCAAGCTGGTCAAGCGCTATGGCGCGGCCGCCGTGGTGATGGCATTTGACGAAAAAGGCCAGGCCGACACCTTTGCTCGCAAGATCGAGATCTGCGAACGTGCCTACCGCATTCTGGTCGACGAAGTGGGCTTCCCGCCTGAGGACATCATCTTCGACCCCAACATCTTTGCCGTGGCCACCGGCATCGAAGAGCACAACAACTACGGCGTAGATTTCATCGAGGCCGTGCGCTGGATCAAGCAGAACCTGCCCGGAGCGAAGGTCTCGGGCGGCGTCTCCAACGTGAGCTTCTCCTTCCGCGGCAACGACCCCGTGCGCGAGGCCATCCACACCGTGTTCCTCTATCACGCGATTGGCGCAGGCATGGACATGGGCATCGTCAATGCCGGCATGGTCGGTGTGTACGACGATCTGGAGCCCCAGCTGCGCGAACGCGTGGAGGACGTGGTGCTCAACCGCCGCCCCGATGCGGCCGAGCGTCTGCTGGAGATCGCCGACAGCGCCAAGGGCGCGGCCAAGGACGACAGCAAGAAGCTCGAGTGGCGCGGCACGTCCGAGGCACCGAAGACCGTGGGCGAGCGTCTGTCGCATGCCTTGGTGCACGGCATCACCGACTTCATCACCGAAGACACCGAAGAGGCCTACCAGCAGATCGTGGTGCAGGGCGGAGGCCGCCCGCTGCACGTGATCGAAGGCCCGCTCATGGACGGCATGAATATCGTCGGCGACCTGTTCGGCGCCGGCAAGATGTTCCTGCCCCAGGTGGTCAAGTCCGCGCGCGTGATGAAGCAGGCCGTGGCCCATCTGGTGCCCTATATCGAGGAAGAGAAGCGCCAGCAGGAAGCAGCGGGCCTGGACGTGACCAGCAAGGGCAAGATTGTCATTGCCACCGTCAAGGGTGACGTGCACGACATCGGCAAGAACATCGTCACAGTGGTCCTGCAGTGCAACAACTTCGAGGTCATCAACATGGGCGTGATGGTGCCCTGCCACGAGATCCTGGCCAGGGCCAAGGCCGAGGGCGCGGACATCATCGGCCTGTCGGGCCTGATCACTCCCAGTCTCGAGGAGATGCAGTATGTGGCCGGCGAGATGGACAAGGACGACTACTTCCGCATCAAGAAGATTCCGCTGCTGATCGGCGGCGCGACCTGCTCGCGCGTGCATACGGCGGTGAAGATTGCACCCAAGTACGACGGCCCCGTGGTCTATGTGCCCGACGCCTCGCGCTCGGTCAGTGTGGCGCAGAGCCTGCTGGGCGACGGCAAGCAAGCCTATCTGGACGAGCTGAGCGCCGACTACGACAAGGTGCGTACCCAGCATGCCAACAAGAAGAAGACGCCGCTGTGGACGCTGGAGCAGGCCCGCGCCAATGCCGCCGTGGTGAGCCATGCCCCCGTGGTGCCGCGCACCCTGGGCCGCCGCGTCTTCAAGAACTTCGACCTGGCCGAAATTGCCCAGTACATCGACTGGGGCCCGTTCTTTCAGACCTGGGATCTGGCGGGTCCCTACCCGGCCATCCTCGACGATGAGGTCGTGGGCGTGGAGGCGCGCAAGGTGCTCGCCGATGCCAAGCTCATGCTGCAGAAGATCATCGACGGCCGCTGGCTGCAGGCCAATGGCGTGATGGGCCTGTTCCCGGCCAATCGCGTGGGCGACGACATCGTGTTCTACACCGACGAATCGCGCAGCCAGGTGCTGACCACCTGGTACGGCATGCGCCAGCAGACCGAGAAGCAGGCCGTGGACGGCCCGGATGGACGGCCCGTGATGCGCCCCAGCCGCTGCCTGGCCGACTTTGTGGCCGCCAAGGAGTCGGGCATTGCCGACTATGCCGGCCTGTTTGCCGTGACTGCCGGCATCGGCGCCGAGAAGAAGGACAAGGAATTCGAAGCCGCGCTGGATGACTACAGCGGCATCATGTTCAAGGCCCTGGCCGACCGCCTGGCCGAAGCCTTTGCCGAATGCCTGCACCAGCGCGTGCGCAAGGATCTGTGGGGCTATGCCGAAGACGAGGACCTGAGCAACGAGGAACTCATCAAGGAAGCCTACAAGGGCATCCGCCCCGCGCCCGGCTACCCTGCCTGCCCCGATCACACGGCCAAGATCGACCTGTTCAAGGCGCTGCAGGCCGATGAGATCGGCATGACGCTGACCGAGAGCCTGGCCATGAACCCCGCATCCAGCGTGAGCGGCTTCTACATCGGCAATCCCGAGGCCAGCTACTTCAACGTGGGCCAGATCGGCGAAGACCAGCTCGCCGATATGGCCCAGCGACGTGCGATGGATATCGAGGAGCTGCGCCGTTATCTGGCGCCGAACCTGGGCTGAAATCGCTTCACGGGCATGTTCTGTGAATGAAAAAAGCCAGGGGCTACCCTGGCTTTTTTCGTTTGGAGTGCGTCGCTCAGAGGCGCTGCTTGAGCACGGGGGCGAGCGTGGCACGCAGCCGGTCGCCGGGCTCCTCGGTCTCGGTCGCGCGGATTTCCAGCGAGCGCTCCACCATGCCTATATGTTCCAGCAGCAGTGCCTTGGCACCCTCGGTGTCGCCGCGTTCCAGGGCGGCCACGATGCGTTCGTGCTCGGCGCAGGACTGGCTGGCGCTGTGCGTGGACTGATAGAGCGTGGCAGCCAGGGTGGTGCGTGCCGTCAGATCACGCAGCGTGTCGGCCAGCAGCCGGTGACCCATCTGTTCGGCCAGGCAGACATGGAAATCTGCAAGCAGGAAGGCGCGCGTGGCACTGTCCGCCCCGGCGATGGCTTTCTGCTCCTGGGCGATATGGCGGCGCAGCCTGGTGATGACGCGCTGCAGCGGCTTGCCGGCTTCCTGCAAGATGCCGGTCTCGATGATCCGCCGGGCAGAGAATGCGTCCATGGCCTCGGCCGCCGAGGGCTGGACCACGTACCAGCCCCTGCGGGCCTGGACCTGGACAAAGCCGCGGGCCTGCAGCTGCATCAGCGCTTCGCGCACCACGGTGCGGCTGACGTCGAAATTGTTGGCCAGCTCCTGCTCTCCCAACCGTTCGCCAGGTGCCAGCTTCTGGGCCAGGATGGCTTCGACGACGCGTTCCGCGATGTGTTGTGGAGAGGCAGGAGTCATTGCTGGCTTTAATGGCTGGACTGAGGGATGGGGACTACGACAGGCGGCACGATAGCAGATGCATGGTCTTCTTCTGCTTCGGCCAGTGGCTCGGCCTTGCCGTCAAGTACCGCATGGGCACGTTCGCGGTCGATGTCGCCTTCCCAGGCTGCAATCGCCACGGTGGCCACGCAGTTGCCGATCAGATTGCCCAGAGCGCGTGCAATGCCCATGAACCAGTCCACCGACAGCACCAGCACCAGGCCGATCGCAGGGATGGCGGGAATGGCATGCAGGGTGGCGGCCAGCACCACGATGGCCGAGCCCGGTACGCCGTGCGCGCCCTTGGAGGTCACCAGTGCGATGGCCAGAATGGTCAGCAGGTCGGACATGCTGATCGGGGTGTTGGTGGCCTGGGCGATGAAGACCGCTGCCAGTGTGATGTAGATGGAGAACGCGTCCAGGTTGAACGAGTAGCCGGTGGGAATCACCAGGCCCACGGTGGAGTCACGCACGCCCATATTGCGCAGCTTGGCCATGATCTGGGGCAGCACGCTGTCGGAGGAGGTGGTCGCGAAGACGATGGTCAGTTCCTCACGCAGATAGCGCAGCAGCTTGATCAGGCTGAAGCCCGACAGGCGCATCACCAGGCCCAGCACCACGAACACGAAGAGCAGTACCGAGACGTAGAACAGCGCCACCAGCATGCCCAGCTGCTTGAGCGAGCCTATGCCGTACTGGCCCACGGTGAAGGAGATGGCGCCCAGCACGCCAAGCGGTGCCAGCTTGATGATGATGCCCATGACCTTGAACAGGGCCATGGACAAGGTGTCCACCAGCTCGGAAACGGGCTTGCCGCGCTCGCCCAGCATGGTCAGCGCGCAGCCGAACAGCACGGCGAACAGCAACACCTGCAGGACGTCTCCCTTGGCGAAGGCTTCCACCACGGTGGTGGGAATGAGCTTCATCAGGAAATCCACCGTGCCGCCGCTGGTCAGCTTGTCGGCATTGCTGGCGTAGGCCGCCATGGCCGAGGCGTCGAGCTTGCTGGTGTCCACGTTCATGCCCACGCCGGGCTCGAAGACAAAGGCCAGTACCAGGCCCATGCCCAGGGCGATGGTGGTCAGCACCTCGAAATAGATCAGGGCCTTGACGCCCACGCGGCCGACGCGCTTGAGGTCGCCCGCGCCGGCAATGCCGTGCACGACCACGCAGAACACCAGTATGGGGATGATCATCTTGATGAGCTTGATGAAGCCATCACCCAGGGGTTTGAGTTTCACGGCCCATTCAGGGGCCAGTAGTCCGGCGAGCACACCCAGTATGAGTGCGATCACCACCTGTCCGAACAGTGATCTGACAAAGCGGCGCATAGTCGTCTTTCGCAAGTTGTGGAATCTTGTATGCAAGTTGACTGCAACTTGCATACAAGAATGTAGGCAAGCGAAAGGCGTGCCAGCAGAGGGTATTCCTGCAGATTTCCGTAATTTCCAAGAGGGTCAGCCCTGACTTTCATGCATGAAATCGGGGCGGCTGTCCGTCCTGGTGCGAGATCGGCAGCCTGTATGCACGCGTGTGGTGCGCGGGCGGTGAGCATGCCCAAAGCTTGGGCACCAGGGTCTACAGCAGAGGGCTCAGGGCTCCCAGCAGGTTGTCCCAGATGCGCTTCCACCAGCGAGTGGAACGTACCTGCTCCAGCGTCACGGCATCGGACTCGCGCAGATAGCTTTGCTGGCGCTGACGGATGGCCTCGGTGATGGCTTTGTCGTGCAGCAGCACATTGTTCTCGAAGTTCAGGTCGAAGCTGCGCAGATCCAGATTCGTGGAGCCGATCAGGCTGACCGAGCCGTCCAGACACAGGGTCTTGGCATGCAGCAGGCCCGGTCGGAATTCGTGGATATGAACGCCCGCGCTCAGCAGCCGCCAGTAGTGGCTGCGGCTGACGGCGCCGACGATCCATGAGTCATTGCGGGCGGGCAGGATCAGCGTGACCTGAACCTGGCGCAGCGCGGCGGCGCACAAGGCATCAAGCACCGTGCTGTCGGGTACGAAGTAGGGGGTGGAGATCACGACCTCGCGCTGCGCACAGGCCAGCAGGCTGGCAACCAGCTGGGGTGTAGAGCGTGCTCTTTCCGTCGGCCCTTCGGCAATCGCAACGGCATGGAAGCCGCCGTCAGCGGCAGCGCCGGCTTCGGCCTCTATTGCCGGTGGGGCAAAGCTCGCATCGGACTGCGCCCAGTCGCTGGCAAAGGCCTGTTGCATCTGCGTGACCACGGGGCCCTGCAGGCGCAGCATGATGTCCACCCACGGGGCATAGCGAGCCTTGATGTGAAAGCCTTCGTCGGCGCAGTTCTGGCTGCCGCAATAGTTGATCCTGCCGTCTATGAGCGTGATCTTGCGGTGGTTGCGCAGGTCGATGCGGCTGGTCAGCATGACCTTGAGCAGATTGCTGATGGGCAGGGCAATCGCCAGATGCACGCCGGCCTGCCGCATCTGTTGCCACAGTGGCGAGCGCGTCAGCGCGCGCGATCCTAGTCCGTCGACCATGGCACGGCAGGTCACGCCGCGCTGCGCGGCACGCATCAGGGCATGGGCCACATCGGTGCCGGTGCTGTCGTCCAGCCAGATGTAGTAGAGCACGTTGATCTCGTGGCGCGCGGCATCCATGTCGGCCAGCATCTGCGAACGGGCATGTGCACCATCGCGCATCAACTCGGCCCTGTGGCCGGGCAGCGGCACGAAGCCGTTGATGGACGAGGCATAGCGAAAGGCCGGCAGCCATTGATCGGCCATGGCAGGCAGTGCCTGCGGGCTGCGGTCGGCATCGGTCGCGGCGCCGCTGCGGGACTGGCAGAACTCGCGCACATTGAGTCTTCTGCGGCCTGGTACGCGGCCCAGGGCTACCTCGCCAAACAGGTAGTACAGCAGGCAGCTCACATAGGGCAGCAGCACGATGACCATGAGCCAGGCCAGTCGCACGTCGGGCCGCATGTCCCGGCGCAGCAGGATGCGCAGGCCGAAGCCGGTGATCAGCAATACATGAAGAGTCAGCAGCAGCCAGGTCATGAATCAGTGCAGCAACGATGGACCTTGTCGAGCATAGCGGGCTCTGCCCCAAGCACAAGCTGCAAGCCCTGATTCATATGCTGCGAGCTTGAACTCATTGATCAGCAAGCGCAGCCTGCTATCAGCAGTGCAGCGACAGAAGACCGGCATGGCACTGGCATGGAACCTGCTTCCTTTTCTTGTCAAAGCAAACAAGCAGGGGGGAGTGCATGGAAATGGTGCCATTGACTGCCATCGACAAGGCAGATACCGGTTGGGTCATGGTTGCGTCGGCGCTGGTCTTGCTGATGACCTTGCCGGGCATCGCCCTGTTCTATGCGGGGCTGGTGCGTCGCAAGAATGTGGTCAACACCATGGTGGCCGTGTTCGCGGTGGCCTGTGTGGTGACTCTGACCTGGTTCGGTCTGGGCTACTCGCTCGCATTCACCGCCGATTCTCCCTGGCTCGGCAATCTGGGGCGCGCCTGGTTTGCCTCATTGCACTTTGATGGTCGGCGCAGCGTGATCTCGGTCAGTCATCTGGCGCCGCATCTGCCCGAAGCGGCCTATGCCCTGTTCCAGGCCGCATTCGCCATCATCACGACCTCACTGATCGTGGGGGCCGTGGTCGAGCGCATGCGCTTTGCGGCCCTGCTGGTGTTTGCTGCGCTGTGGAGCGTTCTGGTCTATGCACCGGTGGCGCACTGGGTGTGGGAGAGCGGCGGCTGGCTGAACCAGCTGGGCGCACTGGACTTTGCCGGCGGTGCCGTGGTGCATGTGAACGCGGGTGTGGCGGCGCTGGTCTGTGCCTTCATGATGGGGCGCAGGCGTGGCTATGGCACCGAGCCTTTCGAGCCGCACAGCCTGGGCTGGACGGCCATGGGCACGGCGCTGCTGCTGTTCGGATGGTTCGGCTTCAACGCCGGATCGGCGCTGTCCGCGGACGGGCGTGCAGCGCTGGCCTTTGTGGTCACGCTGGTAGCGGCCTCGGCCGCGGGGCTCGCATGGATGGTGGTGGAGTGGCTGGTGCGCGGCGCTCCGACCCTGCTGGGCCTGCTCTCGGGCATGGTGGGCGGACTGGTCGCCATCACTCCTGCTGCCGGTTTTGTGCAGGTGGGCAGTGCAGTGTGGATAGGTCTGATTGCGGGCACTGTCTGCTTCTGGGGCGCAACCTGGCTCAAGCGCAGGCTGGGGGCCGACGATTCGCTCGATGTCTTCGGCGTGCACGGTGTGGGCGGCATTGCCGGCTCCATCCTCACGGCGGTTTTTGCCGACCCCCTGATCACGGGCACGAGTGCCACGGTGCTGAATCAGCTGATTGCGGTGGCAGCGGTGGCTGCCTACAGCGCCGCGGCCACGGCCGGGGTGCTGGTGCTGATCCGTCTGCTGATGCCGTTGCGGGTGGACGCCGTGCAGGAAATGGAAGGCCTGGATATCAGCCTGCATCTGGAGCGTCAGCACTAGTGATCCATCAAAGACAGGAGCGGTGTATGGAGGACAGCGAGCGAGTGGCGGTGGCCGCACATCTGCATGTGGTGTTGCGCCGCAAGACCGGCCGGGTGACCGATACCGAATGGATGGCCTGCAACCAGGCCTATGCACAGGCCATGGTGGCTTTTGCGCTGGAGCATGCGCGGGAGCAACAGGACGAGGAGCTGGCGCGTCTGGCCCGGCGTCTGCAGGACAGCTGGAGCGGCGACAAGCCCCGGCATGCAGCGCCTGCCGAGACTGCGCAGAGCGATAGCTCCGTCACCACCAAGGCCGCAGAGATACTGCGCACCTCGGCACGCTATATCGGCGGGCTGCGCTGAGGCACAAGCCGGATCTGAGGGCGGTACGGCTTGGCGCCACGGGTCTCAATGCCTGTGATCCGTGGCAGTCCGCTGCAGCACGCTGAAGCAGGCTGTGCCGGCAACAAGCCTGGCCTATTGCTTTTTCAACTCGGCAATATAGGCGTCGCGGGCCTTCACGCCATCGGCCGTGAAGTCGGTGAACACGCCGTCAATGCCCAGACGGTAGTAAGCCAGATATTCCTGCAGCGGGTCGCCCTTGAAGATGCCCGCGAGCCGGCTGGCCTCGCTGCGGAAGGTAAAGCTGTGCACCACCAGGCCGGCCTTGTGCGCATTGGCGATCAGGCCGGTGTCCTTGAGCGTGTTGACGTCCTTGAGGCCTGCGCCGTCCTTGTAGGGAACGACGGAATGGGCCAGCACCTGGGGTTTCCAGGGGCCGATGCCGTCGGCATAGGTCTTGATCTCGGCCAGGCCTGCCGGTGTCTGCATGACCGCGAAGGTGCGCGCATCGCCGGCCAGAGTCCAGCTATAGGGGCGGCCGCTGATAAAGGTCCATTCGTCGGCGGTGATATAGCCTACGGAGCCATCCTTGAAGTTGTAGTCGTTGCCATCGATCAGCTGCACCCCCTTGGCCCGCATGCCCGCCTTGCGCAGATACTTCAGACTGTCGGGGTCGAAGCTCTGGATATAGATGGGCGCTTCCTTGCGGTTGAGATTGTTCCTGTCCAGCAGCGCCATCACGGCGTCTTCGAAGGGGTGGTCACCCGTTCCGCAGCTGTTGGCAATGGCCTGCTGGTTGTTCCAGTAAGGATTTTTGGTCTCGGCGTAGACGGCAATCGTGCGGCCTGTCGCCTTGCCCTTGGCGAGTGCGATATCGATCACATCCTGTGCGCTGATCAGTGGCAGCTTGCCATTCCATTCGCTGGGGCGATCGGCGCGGTTGTCCAGCGTGGTGCCGCCAAACAGCGTGCGCAGCTCGTGCAGGGTGAAGTCCGAGATGGACCAGTCGCCGGTGTGGTCCTCGCCATCGACCACCAGAGCCTGCAGCACCGACTTCTGATTGTTCGGGTCGATGCGGTCGCTCAGGTACTGCGCGGGGCCGTTGGCGGCAATGGCCGGGTACTTCACGTTGACCAGCACGCCGGGCGTGTTGCGCTTGCGGCCCGCCACATAGGCATTGATCTTGGCGACCTCGGCGATATTGGTGCTGTCGCTGAGCCAGGCGTTGTGGCGTGCCACCAGTTGGCAGTCGCGGCTCAGGTGCATGTCCAGCTCGATCATGTCGGCACCGGCATCGATGGCTTTCTCATACGCCATTTGTGTCTGCTCGGGGTACAGGCCCGAATAGCCGCGGTGAGCGATGACCTGGGGCTGCTTGCCGTCCAGCGTCAGAAACTGCGGCGCAGGTGCCGGCGTCGGGCCGTCTCCACCGCCACAGGCGCTCAGGGCAAGGGCGGCAAGCAAGGTCAGAGCAAAGACGGGGTGGCGGGTATGGAACATGGTTTCAGGCATGGATGGAGGTTGCCTCATGCTTGCGGTTGTTGATGACGGTTGTGTGACCGTGCCCTCAGAGCGTGTTCACGCACCGAAACACAGGGCTGCGGGGCGGCAGCCCTGTGCGGGATGTGGCGGTTACAGCCCCAGCTTCCTGGCGACGTAATCGGCATCCTTGTCGCCGCGTCCCGAGAGGTTGACCAGAATATGCTGGCCCTTGCCGAGCTTGGGAGCTTCTCGCATGGCCCAGGCCACGGCGTGCGCACTTTCCAGAGCCGGGATGATGCCCTCCACACGCGACAGCGTCATGAAGGCATTCAGGCATTCCTTGTCGTCCACGGACTGGTAGTCCACGCGCCCTATGTCCTTGAGATAGCTGTGCTGCGGGCCCACGCCGGGATAGTCCAGGCCCGAGGCAATGCTGTGCACGGCGGCCGGCGTGCCGTCGGCGTTCTCCAGCACATAGCACTTCATGCCGTGAATCTCGCCGGGCTTGCCAACCGACAGCGTGGCGGCATGGCGGCCGGGCTTGTCCACGCCCTCACCGGCAGGCTCCACGCCCACCAGATGCACGGATGCGTCACCCAGGAAGGCAGTGAAGATGCCCATGGCATTGCTGCCTCCGCCCACGCAGGCCGCCACATGGTCGGGCAGCTTGCCGTGCCGCGTCTGGAACTGCTCGCGTGCCTCGCGACCGACGATGGACTGGAAGTCCCGCACCATCATGGGAAAGGGGTGGGGGCCGACCACCGAGCCAATGGCGTAAATGGTGTTGACGGGGTCTTGCAGATAGACCTCGAAGGCGCTGTCCACGGCCTCCTTCAGAGTGGCCGCGCCGCGCGTGACGGGCACCAGATTGCAGCCCAGAATGCGCATCTTGGTGACGTTGGGATGTTCCTTCTCGATATCCACCTGGCCCATGTGAATCTCGCAGGGAATGCCCACCAGTGCACAGGCCGTGGCCAGGGCCACGCCATGCTGGCCGGCGCCGGTCTCTGCAATGACTTTTTTCTTGCCCATGAACTTGGCCAGCAGCGCCTCGCCCAGGCAGTGGTTGATCTTGTGCGCTCCCGTGTGATTCAGATCTTCGCGCTTGAGATGGATCTGCGCGCCGCCCAGTTGATCGGACAGGCGCCTGGCGTGAAAGATGGGGCTGGGTCGGCCTACATAGTCGGCAAACAGTGCGGCCAGCTCGTCCTGGAAATCCTTGCGTTTGACGATCTCTTCATAGGCTGCAGCGATCTCGTCCATGCATTGCTTGAGCTCTGGCGGCACGAGCTGGCCGCCGTAGGGGCCGAAGAAGCCTTGCGCATCGGGCATGGCCTGGGGGTTCTGGGTCATGGCTTGTCTCCTTGGTGTGTGGTGCAGCAAAGCTGCATTCATAGCACACGGCGGGCTCAAGGCGCTTGCAGGCAAGTCCGGATGGAAGAGTCGTGAGAAATGCCTGCAGCCCCCAGGAAGAATGTGCTGACAGCTATTGTTTTGATATTTGCGGCGCCCTCTCTTGCTCTGAAACACAATAGCAACATGAAAGCCAGCTCAGCCCGCGATATTGTCTTTGCCCATGCTCTGGAAACCGCAGCCCCGCACGAGGCGCTGCCAACGGCCGAGCGCTGCACTGCCATCACGCAGGAGTGCCTGCACGCCCTGGGCAAGACCAAGGGTGGCGGCCGTGCAGCGTTCGAGAGTTTTCTGCAGGAGCGGGCACAACGTGTGATCGCTGCAGCGCAGCTGCCTGCCGACATACGCGCGATGGCCCGGCAGCACGCCGGCATTTCGCGCTGGATGGTGCTGGCCGTGATGGCTGCGGCATTTGCGCTGGGCTTTGCGGGTCATGCGATCACAGACCCGCACCGTGTGGACCTGCTCTCTGCCTCCCTGATCGGCATCGTGCTGTGGAATCTGCTGGTCTATGTGCTGTTGCTGCTGACCTGGCTGCGCAGTCTGGTGCGGCGCAAGAAGACGGTGATTGCGCCGCTGGAGCCTGAGCCAGGTCAGGGCGCTGTGCCGCAGCGGCCCGTGGCAGAACCCGGCGGCTGGCTGCAAAAGCTGCAGACCAGGAGGTGGAGTGTTTCGCGCGGCACGGGGCTGCGCAAGATGGCGCTGAACTTCGAGCGAAACTGGTGGCAGGTCAACCAGCGGCCGCGCCATGCGCAATGGCTTGTGTGCCTGCATCTGGGAGCCGCCATGCTGGCACTGGGAGCGCTGGCATCGCTATGGCTGACCGGCCTGACCAGGGCTTATCAAGTGGGCTGGGAGAGCACTTTTCTCTCGCCCTCCGCCGTGCAGACCTGCCTGAATCTGCTGTTTGCGCCGGTGCAATATCTGCTGGGTCTGGCACCGTGGAGTCTGGCCCAGATCCAGGCGCTGCAGGGCTGGTCGTCCGGTGATGCCGCAGATGCGGGGCCGCGCTGGGTGCAGCTCTACAGCTGGCTGCTGGGCTTGATGGTGGTGGCGCCGCGCCTGCTGCTGGCGCTGTGGCAGGGTGCCAGGGTCTGGTGGTTGAGCCAGCATCTGGCCTTGCCGCTGCAGCAGCCTTATTTCCAGAAGCTGCAGCGTGACTGGGCGGGGCGCGCCACGGCGCTGCTGGTCCAGCCCTACAGCCTGGACATCACGCCCGAGCGCGAAGCCGCCCTGCGCAACCATGTGGCGCAGAGCTACGGCGCTGGGGCGCAGCTTGCGCTGTTGCCGGTGCTGGCCTATGGATCGCCCTTGCCGGACGCTTCGGCCGTTGAGGCACAGCAGGTGCTGCTGCTTAATCTGGCTGCCACGCCCGAGGCGGAGATCCATGGCGTGCTGCTGGCGCAGGTATTGAACCGCTGGGGTGCGCAGACCAATGTGTGGCTATGGGCGGCGGACTTTCGTGCGCGCAACAGCGGTGCCCAGGCGCGCGTGCAGGAGCGCGAGCAGCTGTGGCGGGAATTTGTGCGCAGCGCGGGATTGAACGCGACCCTGGTGCCCGGTGCAGGAGTGTCATGATGAGCGAGAGCAAGGAACTGGTTCCGATCGACAGCAGCATTCAGTGGTGTCTGCTGTCGCACACCAATATCGGCAAGACCACGCTGACCCGTACGCTGATGGCCGACGACGTCGGCGAGATTGACGATGCCGCCCATGTGACCACGCAGTCACAGCGCTATCTGCTTCAGAAGACGCAGCAGGGCGATGAGCTGTGGCTATGGGATACACCGGGTTTCGGCGACTCTGTGCGGCTGTATGAGCGCCTGCGGCAGCAAGGCAATCCGCTGGGCTGGTTTCTCAGCAATGTCTGGGACCGGTGGCGCGACAAGCCTTTTTACCTGAGCCAGCGTGCCCTGCTCGCTGCACGCGACCATGCGGATGTGATGCTCTACCTTGTCAACGCGGCAGAGGACCCTGCCGATGCGGGCTACTGGAGCGCCGAGATGAACATACTGGCCTGGCTGAAAAAGCCGGTCATCGTGCTGCTCAACCAGGTCGGCAGCGACACCACGGCAGAGCAGACGCAGGAAGATTTGAGGCGCTGGCAGCAGGCGACGCAGAGCTTTCAAAGCGTGGTGCGCGATGTGCTGGTGCTCGACGCCTTCACGCGCAGCTGGTGGCATGAGCGCAGGATGATGCAGCGCATTGCGCCATTGTTGCCCCTGTCGAAACAGCCCGCCTATCAGCGCCTGCTGGAGCAGCGTGCCTGGCTGCAGCAACAGCGCGAGCAGGCGAGCCTGGCGGTCATGGCAGAGCAGTTGCTGGCAGCTGCTGGGCTGAATGAAAAGCTCGATCCCGAACAAGGCCGGCTGCTGGCGCGTGCCTGGCAAGGCCTGAGCCAGCTCACCGCCAAGCTGGGCAAATCGGCAGAGGGTGAAGAGCGGCTCGGAGCCCAGGCCAGGGCGGCCGTGCAGCGGCTGCTGCAGGCTTTGCGTCAGGCCGATGTGCAGGCCACGCAGCGCTTGCTCGAGATTCATGGACTCGACGGTCAGGCGGCCAGTCAGATTCAGGAGCAACTGCGCAGCCAGCTTCAGATCACCACGCCTGTGGATGCGCAGGCGGCCAGCTTGTGGGGGGCGTTGACTGCCGGTGCGGCCACAGGACTGGGGGCCGATCTGATGGCCGGAGGCTTGACGCTGGGTGCCGGTGCCCTGGTGGGCGCGCTGCTGGGGGCCCTCACCTTTGGCGGGGCGGCCTGGGGAGCGAACAAGATGTTCGACCAGGAGCAGCAGAGCTTTCGACTCTCTGGCGACTATCTGAACGCCAGCGTGAGCCAGGTACTGCTCAAGTACCTGCTGATCTCGCATTTTGGCCGCGGTCGCGGGCGTTACACGAGCCCTGCGGCGCCCAGCCAATGGAGCGAGCTGGCCCAGGTCACGGTGCAGGCACATGCTGCCCAATGGGCAGCTCTCTGGGAGCAGCTGCGCGAAGCAAATACCGCAGGGGCGGCCACCGATGCGCAAAGAGTCGCCATCATGGAGTTGCTTTCGCAAAGCCTGCAGCAGATCATGGCCGATCTCTATCCGGGGCTGAGCGCAGAGCCCTCTGTCAGAGACGCGGAAAGCGCACCGTAAACAGGGCGCCGCCACGCTCGGAGACGCCCGTGCTGACGGTTCCGCCCTGTGAAGTCACCAGAGCCTTGACGATGGACAGGCCCAGGCCCGAGCCTTCCCGGCGGCGCTTGCCTGGGGCCTGGACAAAGCGCTGGAACGGATGGGCCTGGACCTCGGGGGCAAGGCCGGGACCCGCATCGCCCACTTCCAGGATCACCCATGACTGTTTCTGGTGGTCGGAGCTCGCATGCACCCGGATGCTCAGCCAGTGGCCGCTGCTGGCATGGCGCAGCACATTGCTGATCAGGTTGGTGGTGATCTGGCGCAAGCGGTCGGTGTCGGCTTTGATGTCGGTGCTGCCATCGCCGTCCTGCATGGGCAGATCCAGTGACAAGGCCATGTCCAGCTTTTGCAGCTGCGGGTGCAGCTCCTCGACGACATCGCCGACCAGTGTGGCGAGGTCTATGCGTTCCTTGCGCAGGGACAGTTGTCCGGCGTCGGCCATGGACAGGGTGTGCAGGTCGCCGACCAGCCGTCCCAGGTGCTCGACCTGGGCCAGCAGCGTCTTCATCTCGGCCTGGCTGGAGTCGATGACGCCGTCGCAGATCGCATGCAGTCTTGCCTGCAGCACCGTCAAGGGGGTGCGCAGCTCGTGGGAGATGGAGGCTGCCGTGGCCAGCCGCTCCGCTTCCAGGGTTTCCAGCGAATCGACCATGCCGTTGAAGGCATCGATCATTTCTGCCATCTCGCCGTGGGCATTGCCCTTGACGGCTCTGGAGGCCAGATCGCCGCGCTCCACGCGCGCAGCCACTTCCACCATGGAGGCCAGCGGACTGGTGATGCGTCGCGAAATCCAGAAGCCCACGGCCATGCCGAAAGGCAGGCTGACAGCCAGGCCGATGACCAGCGACCATTTCTCGCCGAACAGGCGGTCGCCTTCCCAGTACTCGGAGTAGATCTGAAGGGCTCTGGGGCTGTCCTCCAGATCCTGGGACTTCAGCGCTTCCAGCTCGGTCTTTACGGGGCTTGGCAGGTGGCGGTAGAACTCGCGGTACTGCAGTTCGGAAAACGCCAGCACGCCAATCGCCAGCGAGGCAATGGCCAGCAGCACGGCCGCCGTGATCCACAGACCAAAGCGGACCCAGATGCGGTTCAGTCCCAGGGCCATAGACGATAGCCAATACCGCGCACGGTCTCGATCAGTCCGTCCTGTCCGGCCAGTTGCAGCTTGCGACGCAGCTTGGAGAGATGGGAGTCGATCACCCGCTCCAGCGCATCGCTCTCCGGCAGGCAGTTCTCAATCAGGTAGGCTCGTGAAAAGCAGCGGCGTGGCTGGGCCGCCAGGCAGGCCAGCAGACGGAATTCCGTGAGCGTCAGTGCCAGAGGAACGGCCTGGCCCGCATCGTCATAGACGGCTGCACTGTGGGCTTCCACGTCGATCTCTATCGGTCCGACGCGTATGGGGGCTGCCACCGGAGCAGGCTTGGCCTGGGTGCGGCGCAGCACGGCACGTACCCGGGCCACCACCTCGGGAGGGTTGAAAGGCTTGACCACATAGTCGTCCGCTCCCAGGCGCAGTGCCAGCAGCTTGTCCACATCGTCTGCCAGGGCCGTCACCATGATGACGGGCACATCGCTGTCATTGCGAATCATGCGCAGCACATCCACGCCATCGACCTTGGGCAGATGAATGTCTAGCAGAACCAGGTCCGGGCGCAGCTGGCGAAAGCTCTGCAGGGCTTCCTCGCCGTCCTGCGCCATGCGAATTCGCAGGCCGTCGCGCTCCAGATAGGCGCTGAGAACGCCCGCAATTGCAGGTTCGTCTTCGACCACAAGCACCATGGGCGTGGAAGCAGGTTGAGCAAAAGTAGTCATGGTTTTGTGTGCAGCAAAGTCATGCATCTGCTGGACTCCCTGAAACTTGTTATCTGCACATTATGTGCTTTGCCGCTGCAATAGCCGAATGGCTACGGCTCTCCATAATTCCTACATAAACCCTGCAATCTGGCGAAAGCTTGCTGCCGTCCAATGGCGAGGATGGAAAGCTGTTTCCGCTTTCTGCAGGTTCCCGGGTGACACCTATAGCTTGAGCCAACTGCGCTGTGATATTTCCCTCTCACGTCTCGCGTCTTCGCATGGGCAGTCTGTGTCTGTGTGTCTTGTCGTTGCTGGCAGGCTGTGCTGCGCCCGAGGCAGTCAAGCTGGACCGGACCACACCACCTCAATGGCAGCAGCAGGCGTCGGCTCAAAAGTCGGACCCTGCGGCATTGGCCCACTGGTGGCGCGC
Source organism: Comamonas testosteroni ATCC 11996 (assembly GCF_000241525.1). Classification (GTDB taxonomy): domain Bacteria; phylum Pseudomonadota; class Gammaproteobacteria; order Burkholderiales; family Burkholderiaceae_C; genus Comamonas; species Comamonas testosteroni. The sequence continues at coordinate 128,214 of NZ_AHIL01000002.1, read as the reverse complement.
CTGGAATGACCCCGCGCTGAATGCGCTGGTGGACGAGGCGCTGTCCCAGAACCTTGATGTGGCTCAGGCCGTGCTGCGCCTGCGTCAGCAGCGTTTGCTGGCAGGTACGGCCGATGCGGCTTTCCGCCCCATAGTCAATACCGGAGCGCGGACCCTGCAGGATATCGCGGCAGTTGACACCTACTTTCATGCCAGCATCGATGTGAGCTGGGATCTGGGCCTGTTTGGCGATTCCGCCGCGGCACGCCGTGCCGGCGCAGCCGGCGTGCTGGACGCGCAAGCCCAGCTGCATGCGGCGCGGGTGGCCCTGGTGGCCGATGTGGTGCATCGCTATCTCGATATCCGGCTGGCCCAGGTGCAGCGCAGCTTGGCCGAGAGGCAGTTGCAGCAGGCACAGCGACAATTGCAGCTCTTGCAGATTCGGCATGAGCAGAGGCTGACAGATGCCCAGTCTCTGGAGCAGCAGAAGTTGCAGCTGCGCACTGCACAGTCTCAGCTGTTCACCTTGAACGAAGCCCAGGCACGTGCTGCCCATGCGCTGGCAGCCCTGCTGGGGCGCGAGCGCGCCGAGCCGCAATGGCTGCAGCCCGGTGCCGATGTCGCGCTGCCCGCAATGCAGGCGCTTGCCGTGCTGCCGGCAGACCTGCTGCGCAGCCGCCCCGATATTCAAAGCGCCGAGGCCGCGGTGGAGCAGGCCGCAGCCGAGGTCGGCGTATCGCGCGCGGCACTCTATCCGCGGCTGACCCTGACGGGGTCCCTGCTGTATGCCTACAACCTGACGCGCAATCACCGCACGACCTCGGACTCCATCCCTATGGTCGGTCCGCAGATCGATATTCCGCTCTTTGACTGGGGTCGCCGCCGTGCCGTGGCAGACGGCAAGGAGCTGGCGCTGCAGGCCAGCATCAAGGCCTACCGTCAGGCTGTGCTCAATGGCATTGCCGAGGCTGAAACCGCCCTGGCAGCGGTTGCTGCCCAGCAGCAAAGACAGCAGCAGCTGCAGTCCGAGAGGCAGATCCATGCAGGGCGCGAAAAGGCCCAGGCAGTGCGCCAGCAACTGGGCCTGTCCAACGAGCTTTCGGGCATCGATAGCGCCCGCGCCAGCCTGCAAAACCAGAGCGAGCTGGCAACCGCCAGGGCTGCCGAGGCGCTGGCCTATGTGGCGCTCTACAAGGCCGTGGGCGCTGCGCCCATCGATGCCGCAGTCTCCGAGGCCCAGCCATGATTGCCCTGGCGCGCAAGACGCTGATCTATGAGTGGAGGCGCTTTGTCCCCTCGGTGTTTGCCGTGGGCTTTTCGGGTGTTCTGCTGGCCATGCAGGCCGCCTTGGTGCTGGGCATCTTCGGCTCTGCCGCGATCTACGTGACGGCTTCTTCGGCCGATCTCTGGGTGGGCTATCCGGGTACGCAAAGCGTGAACTTCGGGCGCAATATCGGCAGCGATGTGGAGATGCGCCTGCGCATGGACCCCGATGTCGCGGCCGTGGAGTCCTATGTCTGGGTCGATGGCGACTGGCGCGCGCGCGCCGGTGCCCAGGGTGCTGCCGGAGGCGGAGTCTCGGTCTATCTCTCGGGCGTCAGCACTGCGGACAACTCCATGATGTTCACCAAGGTGCTCACCTCCTGGCAGCGACAGCTGCTGCGCGAGCCCGGTGCCGTGATTGTGGACAGGGCGGACCTGGGGACTCTGGGCGCGCAGGAAGGCAGTACGGCCTGGATCAACAACCATGCGGTCAAGATCGTGGCTGCCGTCGACGGCTTGCGCGGGCTGGGCGGCGTCAACGTGATCGCCTCGCTCAGCACGACCCGCGAAATTGCAGAAACCAGTGCCGAGCATGGCAGCACCTATTTTGTGGCGCGTCTCAAGCAAGGAGCCAAGGCAGGCGAGGCCCAGGCGCGATTGAGCCGGTCCAGCAGCAGCTTCGGCCCGTACGAGGTCTGGACGGCGGATGCCTTTGCGCGCCGCTCTCAGCGTTACTGGATGCTCGATACCGGCGCCGGTGCCGGCGTGCTCTTCATGGCCGTCATCGTCTGCCTGGTGGGCGCCATCGTGACCAGCCAGTCGCTCAAGGCGGTGGTGGCAGGATCCGCCCGCGAGTATGCGGTACTCAATGCCCTGGGCGTGAGCCGGGCAGCCCTGGGCCGCGTGGTGGTAGAGCAGGCCTGCTGGATTGGCGGTCTGGGCTTCGTGCTGGCGGCATTGGCCAGCGCGGTGCTGCTGAGCATTGCATCCGCCTATCGGGTCCCTGTGGCCCTCAACCTGTCCGCGGTACTCGCCTGCGGCTTTCTGGTGGCCGTGCTGTCGCTGCTGTCGGGTCTGGGCGCCATGCGCAGCCTGCTGCGTGCCGACCCGGCAACCCTGTTGCGTTGAGGCCTGAAACATGCAAGCCCAGACCATGGAACGCGTCAAAACACCTGTAGCCAAGGATGCTGTGCCCAGCCTCGAGGCCGTGCGCCTCGACAAATCCTTTGTGTCGGGCATCGTCCAGGTGCATGTGCTGCAGGGGCTGTCCGTCAGCCTCTATGCGGGCGAGCTGAGCCTGATCTCTGGCCCGTCGGGCTGCGGCAAAAGCACGCTGCTGTCGCTGATGTCGGGTCTGCAAAAGCCCGATGCCGGCCATGCGCTGGCACTGGGCGAGGACCTGGCCAAGCTCGGTACGGCGGCGCTGGAGAAATTTCGTCTGCGCCATACGGGCTTCGTCTTCCAGGGCTTCAATCTGTTTCCGGCCCTGACGGCACTGGAGCAGGTGCAACTGCCACTGGGCTATATGGGCCTCAAAAGCGCCGAGACATTGCGCCGTGCCAAGGAGGCGCTCGATGAAGTGGGGCTCTCGCACCGCAGTCATATGCGTCCGGCCCAGCTGTCGGGTGGCGAGAAGCAGCGTGTGGCCATCGCACGTGCCATGGCCAAGCAGCCTCGTCTGCTGTTCGCCGACGAGCCCACCAGTGCGCTGGATGCCGAGAGCGGCCAGCGCGTCATCGACTTGCTGCACCGTGCAGCGCGCACGCACGGCACCACGGTGCTGTGCGTCAGCCATGACCCGCGTCTGGTGCGCCACGCCGATCGTGTGCTGGGCATGGAAGACGGCGCCATTCGCAGCGACTGGCGCCAGAACAGCCCCATCAAGGAATAAACATGAACCCAAGCCCATTTCGTCTCAGCATTGTGTCGGGCGCGCCGCTGCTGGCGGCGGCCGTGCTGATGCTGGGCGGGTGCTCTCCGTCTCAGGACGCAGCCTCCGTGGTCACACCGGCTGCAGCCCAGACCAAGCCTCAGAGCCAGGTGGCGGTTGCGCGGGGCAAGATCGACGTCGAAGGCGGTCTGCTCGATCTTTCGTCGACCGCATCGGGCGTGGTGCAGCAATTGCTGGTCAAGGAAGGTCAGAGCGTGCAGAAAGGCCAGCTGGTGCTGCGTCTCGCCGACGATGCGGCGCGCGCCGATCTGGCGGTGGCGGAGTCCGAGCTGCAGCTGGCACAGACCAAGCTCAAGACGCGCCAGGATCGCCTGCCCGCGCTCAAGGCCACGCTGACGCGCTGGCAGGCCGCAGCCAAACAGGGTGCGGCGGACCTGCAGAGCGTGGACGAAGCCGTGCAGGCCCTGCGTGATGCGCAGTCCGAAGTGGATATTGCGGCTGCGGAAGTCACGGTCGCCAAGCGCAAGGCCGAGCAGCTGCGGGCCCTGCTGCAGCGCCACGAGCTGCGTGCGCCCGAGGCCAGCGTCGTGGTGCGCCTGCTGGCCCAGGGCGGCAGCATGCTGCAAAGCGGCAGCCCCGTGGCGGTGCTGCTGCCAAAGCGCCCTCTGATCGTGCGGGCCGAAGTCAACGAAAGCTATGTGACGGCGATTCGCGAAGGCATGAAAGCCCAGGTGGCCGCTGACGCAGACGGCATCGCTGCCCGCCAGGAGTTTCCCGCAGCGACCGTGCTGCGCATCAGCCCCGTCTACGGCACGGCCCGGCTGCAGGACGACGCGCAGCGTGGCCCGGTAAGAGTTGTGGAATGCGTGCTGGCGTTTGACCAGCCGCCCACCAATGTCAAGGTCGGTCAGAACGTGAGGGTCAGCTTCCATGAATAAGCGCATTCAGATTTTTCCGTCGTCTGCAGGTACAGCTTCGGCCGGCTGGATGGTGCAAAGCGATTTCGACGGCACCATCAGCTTGCTGGACGTGACCGATACCCTGCTCAACCGCTTTGGCAAGCCGGGTTGGCAGGAGCTGGAAGACGCCTGGGAGCGTGGCGATATCGGCTCGCGCGAATGCATGAAGGGGCAGGTAGCCCTGCTGGACATGAGCGAGGCCGAACTGCAGAACCATCTGGACGGCATAGAGATCGACGAGCACTTTGCCGGCTTCGTGGCCGAGGCCAGGTTGCATGGCATCAAGGTGCAGGTCGTCAGCGACGGTATTGACTATGCGATTCGCCATGTGCTTGCACGCCACGGCCTCGGGGATCTGGAAGTCATCGCCAATCATCTGGTGCAGACGGGAGAGCGCAGCTGGCGACTGGATTCGCCCTGGGCCAGCAATCGCTGCGCACGGGCCAGCGGCAACTGCAAGTGCGAGCGCCTGGCCGAGCAGCAGGCTGTGCACGGACGGGTGCTCTATATCGGCGACAGCACGTCGGACTTCTGCGTTTCCGGCAAGGCGGATTTCGTGCTGGCCAAGTACAAGCTCATCGACTATTGCGAGAGCCAGGGGATTGCCCATGCGCGCTTCGAGCATTTTGCGCAGGCCACCCAGCTGCTGGAACAGGTCCTGCTCGGCATGGAGCAGACTGCATGAATGCCGCCGATGGATTGGGGCTGCTGCAGCAGCCGGATTTGCAGCAGCTGTGCGTGACGCCGCATGAGTTCGTCATGCCCGGCGAGGGCCTCAATGCCCGCACGGGCGTGCTGCTGATTCATGGCCTGACCGGCACGCCGGCCGAGATGCGCCTGCTCGCCAAAGGTCTGAACAAGCAGGGCTTCACGGTCTACGGGGTGCAGCTGGCAGGACATTGCGGCAGCATGGAAGACTTGGTGGCTGCCCGCTGGACGGACTGGCTGGCAAGTGTGGAGTCGGGTCTGCAGCGCTTTTCGCTGCATGTGGACCATGTGGTGGTCGGCGGTCTGTCCATGGGGGCGCTGCTGTCGTTGGCCGTGGCCGAGCGCCATCCCGACAAGGTGGCCGGCGTCTGCGCTCTGTCCACCACCTTTCGCTATGACGGCTGGAGCATTCCGGCCTATACCAAGCTGGCGTTCCTGCTGCCGCTGTTCCGCCTGCTGGGCATCGGCCGCAACAGTGTCTTCATGGAGGCGCCGCCCTACGGCATCAAGGACGAGGCCTTGCGCGCGCGCGTGGTCGAGCAGATGAACAGCGGCGACAGCTCTGCCGCAGGCCTGCCCGGCAATCCCTGGTGGAGCGTCATCGAGCTGCGCGCCCTGTCCGCGAACGTGCAGGCCAGACTGGCGCAGCTGCGCTCGCCCTGTCTGGTCATTCATGCCCGGGAAGACGATATTTCCTCGGTCAGCAATGCCCACGATATCCAGCGCGGCGCGGTCAACGCCCATGTCGACCTGGTGCTGCTGGACAATTGCTATCACATGATCACCATCGACCGCGAGCGCCGCACCGTGATTGCCAGGCTCAATGAATTCATCGCGCGGATTGCCAGCTCGGCGGCGCCTGCCAGGGGTGCGAATGGGTAGTGATCTCTCGCCCCTGGTGGTGACGCTGTGGATACTCAATGTGCTGGTGGACAGTGGCGGACAGCTGGCTTTCAAGGCAGCGGCCAGTGAACCTGGGCATCGCAATGGCACGGAGCGCTGGCGCTTCATGCTGGCCAGGCCATGGCTGTGGGTGGGCATTGCCTGCTATGTGGCCGAGTTCCTGGTCTGGCTGGCGTTTCTGTCGCTGGTGCCGCTGTCGGACGGTGTGCTGCTGGGCTCCATCAACATCGTCGCCATCATGATTCTGGGCCGGGTGCTGTTTCGTGAAAAGCTCGCGCCCATGCGCGTGGCCGGCATCGTGCTGGTGTCCATAGGCGTGGCCATCGTTGGATTGCACTGAGGGCCGTCGGCTATGAAGCGTTTTTACATTGTCGGCTTTCTGGTACTCATGGCCTTTGACACGCTGGCGCAGCTCAGCTTCAAGCAGGCTGGTGATTCAGCATTGCCGCTGGAGTTCTCGACCGGCTGGCTGCTGCGCGTGTTTAGCCAGCCCTGGATCTATGGTGCCTTCGTGGGTTACATCGGAGCCTTTTTCACCTGGATGAGCCTGCTCAAGCACGCTCCCATCGGCCCGGCCTTTGCCGCCTCGCATCTGGAGATCATCTCGGTGCTGGCGATCTCGTACTGGCTGTTCAACGAGCCCATTGGCTGGCCGCAGATCATTGGCTGTCTGTTCATCGTGGCCGGCATCATGTGTCTGGCCGTGAGCGAGAAGCCAGAGGCAGAGCAGGCCGCCTGAGATGCGCCAGCCCACCGTGCCGCCAACGGCAGGACTGCCATTGCAGCTCGGCGATCTCTGGCCCTCGGGTGCGGGCAGCCTGGCAGCGCAGCTGGCCGCATGGCTGGGCGTGGAGTCGGTGCAGCTCGAATGCTCGGGCACCTCGGCCCTGATGGTGGCATTGCGAAGCCTCAAGACCCTCAGTCCGGAGCGCAGCGAGGTCGTTGCACCAGCCTATACCTGCCCGCTGGTGGCGCTGGCGATTGCGCAGTGCGGGCTTCAATTGCGCCTGTGCGATCTGCGCGCCGATGCGCTGGACATGGACCCGGTCTGCCTGCAGCGCCTGTGCAGCGAGCGCACGCTGGCCGTGCTGCCCACGCATTTGTGTGGGCGTGTGGCCGATGTGGATGCCGCTCTGCAATGCGCGCGTTCCGTGGGCGCCTATGTGATCGAGGACGCGGCCCAGGCACTGGGGGCGCGCAGCGGCGCAGCTTCGGTGGGCCTCAAGGGCGACATCGGCTTTTTCAGCCTGGCTGTCGGCAAGGGGCTGAGCACTTTTGAAGGCGGCGTGCTGATGGCGCGTGAGCCTTCCATGCGTGCTGCGCTGCGCGCCGCTGGCGCCGCCACGCGCTTCAGTCCGTGGTGGGAGCTGCGCCGCAGCATCGAGCTGCTGGGCTACGCCATGCTCTACCGTCCCTGCGGCCTGCGCATGGCCTATGGCAAGCCGCTGGAGAAATCACTGTCTCGCGGTGACTGGGTAGAGGCGGCAGGCGATGACTTCGACGACCTCATTGCCCAGCACCGTCTGGGGCGCTGGCGCCAGAGCGTGGGTGCCAAGGCGTTGCGGCGGCTGGCGGCATTTCAGCAGCAGACCTCCAAGCAGGCTGGCCTGCGTATCGCGCAATTGCGGGCCAGCGGGCTGGAAGTCGTGCAGGATGCCGTGCCCGGGGCGCAGGGCGTGTGGCCGGTGATACTGCTGCGCATGCCCAGCCAGCAGGCCAGGGATGCCGTGCTGCACGCGCACTGGGGCGGTGGCTGGGGTCTGTCCCTGCCCTTTGTCCATGTGCTGCCCGACTATGGACGCTATGACCATGTGCTGGGTGCTGCGCGGGGCGACACGGTCGGCCAGGCGCGTGACTGGGCGCAGCGCCTGCTGGCCATCAGCAACAGCCCGTGGCTGGATGACGCGCGGTTTGCCCAACTGGCGAGCCACCTTCAGTCCGCAGTTCAGCGTGCCTGACTCTCATAAAACGATAGCTTGTTACGCCTGATATAAAACGATTTCAGGCCTTATTGATGCTGAAATCGATGACAGTCAAGCGGTAGATGCTTTGATTTTTGCGGCGCCTGCCATGGCTGGTGCGCTCAGGCCCAGGGCCGCCTCCCGGCTTTTGAGTGCCCCTTCGCGCTGGTGCACATAGTCACGCGTCAGCGGCACGGCGTCCTGTCTGCGCGCCAGCTGAACCTGGAAGATGGCAATGTCCTGATAGCGGAACGCGGTTTCCGACATGGACAGATAGAACTCCCACATGCGGCAAAAGCGCTCGTCATACAGGGCTGCGGCTTCGGCGCGGCGTGCCATGAAGCGCTCGCGCCACAGGCGCAGGGTCTGGGCATAGTGCAGGCGCAGCACCTCGATGTCGCAGATCACCAGCCCCGCACGCTCTATGGCCGGCGTGAACTCCGACATTGATGGAATATGACCGCCGGGAAAGATGTAGCGCTCTATCCAGGGATTGTTGAAGTCGGGCACATCGCTGTTGCCGATGAAGTGCAGCAGCATCACGCCGTCCTCGCTGAGCAGCTCGTGGCATTTGCGGAAGAAGGCGTCGTGGAAACTCGTGCCCACATGCTCGAACATGCCGACTGAGACGATGCGTTCGAAGGGACCCTGGGTATCGCGGTAGTCTTCCAGCCGGTACTCCAGCCGCTCGCCATGGATGGACTGCGAGGCCCTGGACCGCGCGCCGGCCAGTTGCTCTGTGGACAGCGTGATGCCGGTGACATGACCGGCGCCGGCCACCTCGGCCAGATAGCGCGAGAGACCGCCCCAGCCGCAGCCGATATCGAGCACGCGCTGGCCCGGCTCGATCAGCAGCTTGGCGGCGATATGGCGCTTCTTGGCCAGTTGTGCCGTTTCCAGGTCTTCGTTGCCCTGCTCGAAATAGGCGCAGGAGTACTGGCGCTCGCTGTCGAGAAACAGCTGATAGAGCCGGTCGTCCAGATCGTAGTGATGCGCCACATTGGCACGCGATTTGCCGCGCAGATTGTTCTGCAGCAAGGGCCGCAGCTTCATGCGCCAGGCATCGAGCATGCGCACCGTGGCGCTGACGGGCACATGCCTGGCGCCGCGCAGCACCAGCTCCAGCACGTCGTAGACCGTGCCTTGCTCGACCAGCAGGCGCTGCTGCATGAACAGCTCGCCAAAGTTGAGGTCGGGGTCGCGCAGCAGCGCAAGTACGGCGCGTCTGTCGGCAAAGCGCAGGCGCGCCTGAGGCTGGCCGCCGTCGCCGAATATCAGCGCCTTTCCTGAAGGGGTGATGACTTCGAGCCGTCCCGTTGTGACCAAAGGTGCAAATGCCTGTTGCAGCAATTTTTCGGTCAACCGGTCCAGCATGTCAGCTCCTTGAAGCGAAGTGTTGAAAAGTGGTCGGTGAAATCGCTCTAACTCGTGCTGCTGAGCGCTATGCGCTGGATCAGCCGCTGGTTCAATGCATGTTGCCCGGCCTGCCAGCCGGCCAGCGTAGCGGCGTCAATCTGTGTGTCCTGGCCGTCGCTCGCGCTCATCAGTCGTTTCCACCAGGTGCCATAGTGCCATGACGACACGTCGCCCGTGATGTCGCTGCCCGTGATCTGTTCGCGCAGCGCATCGATCAGTTGCACGGCCTGCTCTTCCAGCATCCGGCCCTGGTCCCAGTTGGTGCGCACGACTTCGGCGGCGAACACATCCTTGTCTATGCTCAGATACGTGTCCTGCGGCCAGTCATGCAGATGGCTGGACAGCGCCTGTACCAGCTCGGCGATATCGGAAAAGCTGCGAAACGCCTTGCCAGCGCCCACGCGCCTGGCCCAGCCGGTGTCCACGCCGCAGCTCCAGTAGGTGAGCTTGCCGGCGCGCAGCGGCCGCAAATAGTTTTCCCAGGCATGGCCCGAGCCTATGTCCTGCGAGGTAATGCCTGCCACATGGACCTGCGATACGGCCGGGTGCATGGCTACGCGCCGCACCCAGGAGCCGCAGTGCACGCCCCAGGGAAAGCGCATATTGTCGGGGTGGTTGTCCAGCACCACGACGCGCAGCGGATGCTTGGCGCTGAAGCCCTTGTCGGCAATGCAGCGCTCGATCAGCGGCCAGCTCAGATGGTGAAAGTCGCCGCTGCCCATGAGCACGGTGCCGCGCTGCGCGGGCAGCTGCTCCTGCATGGCCTGGCTGAAGCGCCTGAAGCTGCGCAGGCTGCAGCCAAAGCGCACCAGCTCCTGCCAATCTGCGAGCGGCAGGCGCTTTTCTTGCGCCAGCGGGCCTACCGATCCGTCGACATCCAGCACCACAGGTGTTTGTTGCATCATAGCTTGTCGCCCCACTGGCTATCGCTTTCAAACAGACCGGAAAAGCGCCGCCCCAACGCGCGCAGCACGGGGTTGCGGATGAAGACCAGATGCCGCGTCATGGTGAAGCTGGCGCCCAGCTGGGCCTTGACTTCCGGATCGGTCCAGCCTGCCACATAGTGGGACAGACCCCGCTCCAGTGCGTATTCGAGATTGATCATCCAGCTCACGAAATAGAGATTGGCCTCGCGCGCTGCCGGGTAGGACAGGCCTATGTATTTGTCGATCAGCCTGCCGTCATGCTCGAAGCACAGATTCCAGCCCAGCAGAGCATCGCTTTGCGCGTCACGATATTCGAACACGATGCCGCCATTGTCCGCATCGCGCAGCAAGTCGGCAAAGAAGCCGCGCGTGAGCTTGTCGAAGTGAATGTCGCTTTGCGCGTACACCGCATCAAACAGCGCATAGTAGGCATCCACCTGGGCATCAGCGGCAAAGGCTGCGCCGGTAGGGATACGCTGGACGGAGAGCTGTTCGCGGCTTTTGAGCTTGCGCTTGAGGCTGCTGCGGCGGTTTTTGGACAGGCCGGCCAGATACTCGTTTGCACTGGCAAAGCTGATGGGCACATAGGCCAGGGCCTGGCCTTCGAGGGCAATGAACCCCTGCTCCGAAAGCGCGTCAGCCAACTCCTGCGCAAAGCAGTTGTCTTCCTCGCTTAGCAAGGGCGAGGCCTGGGGCAAATCCTTGACGATGGTGAGCAGGGTGCGCCCGGCCATGGCGCGCAGTTGCCGGGCCAGCGTCGCGGCATCCACGGCGCGCGGCAGCGGCGCATATTCGCTGACGGTGGTGCCGATGAAGTCCGTGGTCAGCCTGAGCCTGGCGCTCAGCCAGCGGCCGCCCGGCCACGACAAAAGACGCGCCTTGAGCGCGTCATCTGCGGTGGTCAGCAAATCGAAGGGGGCGGTGAATGCTGGCGTCGGCCAGTCCTTGAGCAAGGCAAAGCCTTCTGGAGGATGGTTGGTGAACTGCTGCAGCAAGCCACTGGGTTCGAGCTGGTTGCGGAAATTTTCCGTCGCCATTTCGCCTTTTGTAGTCGGTTTTGATGGCGCCTGAGTGTGTCTGCTGCGCAGAAAACTGGCACCACCCAAGCAAGAGACAGCGAGCAAGACCTGGGCGGCCCCCGCCGCCGCACAGCGAGGCTGTCGTCCCCCTCCCGAAGAGAGAGAGGGGGAAGCGGCGGGGCCGCCTAGGCAAAGCCGCTCAGGGGGGTTACGCCTTCTTAACCTTGGTCAGCAGCTGATCCAGCAGCACCATGGCTTCGTCGATCTCGCTGCGCGAAATCATCAGCGAAGGCGCGAAGGTGATCACGTTCTTGTAGTAGCCGCCCACGTCCAGCACCAGGCCGCGTTTCTGGCCCTGGTATTCCAGACCGCCTTCGAGGCCGATATCCACCATCTTGTCCAGCAGCGCCTTGTTGGGCGTGAAGCCGTCTTCGGTGCAGATTTCGGCACGCAGCGCCAGGCCCAGGCCGTCCACATCGCCGATTTCCTTGTGGCGCTTTTGCAGCTCCTTGAGGCCTTCGAGGAAGTAGGCACCCGATTCGCGCACCTGACGGCCGAAGTCCATCTCGTGGGTCATCTTCATGACTTCCAGGCCCAGGGCCGTACCCAGCGGATTGGAGGCAAAGGTGGAATGGGTGGAGCCGGGCGGGAACACCGTGGGGTTGATCAGCTCTTCGCGAGCCCACAGGCCGGACAGCGCATTCAGGCCATTGGTCAGGGCCTTGGCAAACACCAGCACATCGGGCTGGATGCCGAAGTTTTCTACCGACCACAGCTTGCCGGTACGCCAGAAGCCCATCTGGATTTCATCGACCACCAGCAGCACGCCGTGGTCGTCCAGCACCTTCTTCAGGCCGGTAAAGAAGTTGGCAGGCGGGATCACGTAACCGCCGGTGCCCTGAATGGGCTCGATGTAAAAGGCTGCGTATTCGCACTGGTTGGTCTTGGGATCCCAGACCGCGTGGTATTCGTTTTCGAACTTGCGACGGAAGTCGGCCACGATGGATTCCGCGTACTCCTCTGCCGTCATGCCCTTGGGGCGGCGGAAGGGGTAGGGGAAGGGGATGAACTGCGCGCGGTCGCTGAAGTGGCCGAAGCGGCGGCGGTAGCGGTAGCTGGAGGTGATGGACGATGCACCCAGCGTACGGCCGTGGTAGCCGCCTTCGAACGCGAACATCAGGCTCTTGCCGCCGCTGGCGTTACGCACGACCTTCAGCGAGTCCTCGATGGCTTGCGCGCCGCCCACGTTGAAGTGCACGCGGCCGTCGTGGCCCCATTTGCTCTTGGCGTCTTCGGCAATGAACTTGGCCAGTTCGATCTTGGTGGGATGCAGATACTGGCTGGCCACCTGGGGCAGCTCCTGCAGCTGCTCGATCATCTTGGCTTCAAGACGCTTGTTCTTGTAGCCGAAGTTGACGGCCGAATACCACATCTGCAGATCGAGGTAGGACGTGCCTGCATCGTCGTACATGTAGCTGCCTTCGCAGCCTGTGAAGATCTTCGGAGGATTGACGTAGTGGACGGTGTCGCCAAACGAGCAGTATTTGGCTTCGTCAGCCAGCAATTGGGCAGTATTGATCACAGCAGAAAGCGCTCCGCAAAAATGAATTCGGTCAACGGTATGCGGCAGCAGTGTGCGTTTGCAATATTTCCGGGCTGTCGAGCATTTGTGTGGGAATTGTGGAGAGCTCTGCGTCGGGCGATTTCCAGCGCCGCAAACGGCGGCAACAGGTGTCCGGGCGCGCGCAGCTGCCAGCAGCAGCTTGCCCGGTCCTGTTCAAGGTCCGGGGCGCGGCTTGCTGCAGGTCTTTGAGGCGGCGTCCAGACCGCTGCCGAACCCGGGCCAATCAGCCCAGTGCCACCACGCGCAGCACCTCGGCACCGTAGGCGTCGAGCTTCTTGGTGCCCATGCCGCTCACGCCCTGCAGCTCCTGCAGGCTCTGGGGATTGAGTTCGGCAATCGATGCCAGCGTGGCGTCGTGGAAGATCACATAGGCCGGCAGATTGTGAGATTTGGCCACTTCGGCGCGCCAGGCCTTGAGGTTGATGAAGCGAACCTGTGCGTCGGGACCCAGATTGACCGCCGCCGCATTGGCGGCGGACTTCTTGCTCTGCTTCTTGCTGCGTGAAGCGGCCACGGCTTCACGCAGCTGCACCTGCACCTCGCCCTTGAGCACGGCACGCGAGCCCGCGGCCAGGCACAAGGTGTCAAACACATGGCCGCTGTTCTCGCTCACCACCTTGTGCAGGCCCAGGGCCCCCGTGGCCAGCAACTGGCGCATCACGGCGCGCAGCTGTGGCTCCGAGTAGTCCTTGCCGATGCCGAAGGTGGACACCTTGTCATGTCCGTACTGCGTGACCTTGTCCGTCTCCTTGCCGCGCAGCACGTCCATGATGTGGCCTGCTCCATAGGTCAGGCCGCTGGCCTCGTGCACGCGGAAGATGGTGGACAGCAGCTTGCGTGCCGCATCCGTGCCGTCCCACAGTGCCGGTGGTTCCAGGCAGTTGTCGCAGTTGCCGCAATGGGTGCGGGCAACGGCCTGCAGTGGCTTGCCATCCAGGCTCGGCTCCTGTCCATACTGCTCGCCAAAATAGGCCAGCAGCCGCACACGGCGGCAGTCCGTGGCCTCGGCCAGACCGAGCAGGGCATCGAGCTTGCCCCGCATCACCTGCTTGAACTGTTCCTCGGCCGGGCTTTCGTCGATCATGCGGCGCTGGTTGACCACGTCGCTGAGACCGTAGGCCATCCAGGCATCGGCGGGCAGGCCGTCGCGGCCCGCACGGCCGGTTTCCTGGTAGTAGCCCTCGATGTTCTTGGGCATGTCCACATGGGCCACAAAGCGCACATCGGGCTTGTTGATGCCCATGCCGAAGGCAATCGTGGCGCACATCACCACGCCTTCTTCGCGCAGAAAACGGTCCTGATGGTTCTGGCGCATTTCCTGGGGCAGGCCGGCGTGGTAGGGCAGGGCATTGATGCCGTTTTGCACCAGGGTCTGGGCCAGCTCCTCGACACGCTTGCGCGACTGGCAATAGACCACGCCGGCCTCGCCCTCATGCTCGCGCTCGATAAAGCGCAGCAGCTGGTTGCTGACGTCCTTTTTCTCGGCGATCTTGTAGCGGATGTTCGGGCGGTCGAAACTGCTGATGAAATGCTGGGCTGCTTCCAGCTGCAGGCGCTCGATGATGTCGGCGCGCGTCAGCGCATCGGCAGTGGCCGTCAGCGCAATGCGCGGCACCTCGGCATAGCGCTGGTGCAGCACGCTCAGCGCGCGGTATTCGGGGCGGAAGTCGTGTCCCCACTGGCTCACGCAATGCGCTTCGTCGATGGCGAACAGCGACAGCTTGCCCTGGGCATGCAGATCGTCGAGCAGGCCCAGAAAACGTGGCGTGTTCAGCCGCTCGGGCGCGGCGTAGAGCAGGGTGATGTCGCCGCTTTGCAGGCGCAGCTCCACCTCCTGCGTCTCGTCGTAGCTGAGGGTGGAGTTCAGATAGGCGGCGCTGATGCCGGCCTCATGCAGTGCGCCGACCTGGTCGTGCATGAGCGCGATCAGCGGCGAGACCACGATCGTCACGCCGTGGCCGAGTTGCTGGCGCGCAATGGCCGGAACCTGGTAACACAGCGATTTGCCGCCGCCCGTGGGCATGAGCACCAGCGCATCGCCGCCGTTGATGACATGCGAGACGATGGCCTGCTGGGGGCCACGGAATTGCTCGTAGCCAAAAACGGCTTGCAGAATGGATTGCGCGGAAGACACCGGATACTCTTGAATCGATAGCTGGTAGCGCTTGCTGGATATGGGGAAGAAGTCAATTTGACTTCGGGTGCAAGCATCGGGACTGGCCCTATTGTGCGCCGCGACCCGGCGCGCTGCCCGGGCCGGGTTATGCGCAATCAGCCAGCCTGCCCAATGGTGGAGGGCGAAAAATGCGCATCCAGCTCGTAGAGGTCGGCGGGATAGGTCAGGCGCACAAAGGTGATGGGCAGCTGCCCGGTCCAGGTGCGGCGGTCGATCACCAGGCAGGGAAAGCCGGGCTTGATCTCCAGCAGGCCGGCGGTTTCCTCGCTGGCCGCCTCGGCGCGAATGCGGTGTTCGGCCGAGCTCCAGGGCACATGGTTGACCATCCAGGAGCTGGGGCTGTGCTCGGTGAACGGCTCGTGCTCGGCGTCCGGCACGGATTCGAGATTGATCAGGCGGTCTTCGATGCAGAACGGACGCGATCCCGCCATGTGCAGGCACAGCACATGGACGATGGAGGCCGGCCGGGCCATGCGCATGGCTTCCATGTCCTCGCGCGTGCTGCGCCGTTGCGTGCGTCCCAGCAGCCTGCTCGAATACTCCTGTCCCATGCCCAGCACCACCTGGCGCAGATCGGGAATCTCCAGCACGGCAGAGCTGGTTTGCGGGCGCGTCACAAAGCTTCCTGCCTTGCGCTTGCGCACCAGCAGACCTGCTTCTGCCAGCTTGTTGAGCACCTTGCTCACGGTCATGCGCGAGCATTGGTAATGGACGGTCAGCTCCATCTCCGACGGGATGCGATAGCCGGGCGGCCAGCGGCCACTGAGAATGTTCTGTTCAATCTCGGTGAGAATTTTCCCGTGCAGCGACATGGAAGAGTGTTTGTCCATGCAGTGGATTACACCAGCAAATCTGGTTGGGTGCCGCTGCGCCTTCTAAGCGTTCAATACGGAGCGCGCGATGATGGTGCGCTGAATCTCGGAAGAGCCTTCGTAGATGCGCAGGATGCGGGCGTCGCGCACATAGCGCTCCAGGGGCATTTCACGGGTATAGCCGTAGCCGCCATGGATCTGCAGCGCCTCGTCGGTCACGAAGCCCACCATCTCCGAGGCGAACAGCTTGGCCATGGCCGACTGCTGGGTGAAGGGCAGGCCCTGCTGGCGCAGTGCCAGGGCCTGCATGGTCAGCGCCCAGGCGGCTTCCAGGCGCAGCTTCATGTCGGCCAGCTTGAACTGTATGCCCTGCTTGCTGGCGATCGGTTCGCCGCCCACCAGACGCTGGTTGGCCCAGTCGGCTGCCGCCTTGAGAGCGGCCTCGGCGATGCCCAGAGAGGTTGCAGCTACGTCCAGGCGGCTGTTGTCTAGCACTTTCATGGCGGTCTTGAAGCCGGTGCCTTCGGCGCCGAGGCGGTTGGCAGCCGGGACACGCACGCTGTCCAGCGAAACCTCAAAGGCATGGCCGCCGCGGATGCCCATGAGCTTCTCGGGCGATGAAATCTGTATGCCGGGCAGCTCGCGCGGCACGATGAAGGCGCTGACCCCGCGTGCTGCAGCCTCCGCATCCGTCTTGGCGAACACCACCATGAAGCGGGCTTCTGCCGCATTCGAGATGAAGTGCTTGACGCCCGTGATCAGATAGTCGTCGCCGTCGCGCACGGCCCGGGTACGCATGTCTGCAGGGTGGGAGCCGCCACGCGGCTCGGTCAGCGCGAAGGCCGCCAGCCATTCCCCGCTGGCGCAGCGCGGCAGCCATTGTTCGCGCTGCGCCTCGTCACCGCCGATGAGAACGGCATCCGTGCCCAGATAGTGAGCACCGATCATGGACGAGGTCGCGGCGCAGGCGCGCGAGATGGCGACCAGCGACATCAGCATGGCGGTGGGGGTGACGCCCGGCCCGCCAAAGCGTTCCGGCAGATTCATGCCCATCACGCCCAGCGCGGACAGGCCGGGCACATGGCGCGTGGCGGAAAAGGCTTCCTCGTCCATGGCCTGGGCCACGGGGGCCAGGGTTTCCTCGGCAAAGCGTGCTACGGCATCGGCAACGGCCTGATCTTCTTCGGTCGCGCCCAGGCGAATCAATGACATGGCGGTCTCTCCTTGTTTTCTTGCTATCAAAATCAACCCAAGGCGCCTGCTTCGCGCAAGGCGGCAATGGCGTCCGTGCTGCGGCCCAGCCAGCTTTGCAGCAGCAGCTCCGTGTGTTCGCCCAGGGCCGGTGCGCGTTGCGCACGATTGGGCAGAGCGCCGTTGAAATGCACGGGCTGTGTCGGCAGCTGCAGTCCCGGAAGGCGTTCGTCCTCGACCTCGCAGAGCAGGCCGCGCGAGCGGATCTGCTCGGAGTTCAGGGCCTGCTCGATATTCCAGATGGGGGCTGCGGGAACGCCTGCGCTCTCCAGCCGCGCGACCACATCGGCCACGTCGTGCTGCGTGCTCCAGCCCTCCAGCGCGGCGCGCAAGGCGGGCTCGTTGGCCGAGCGGGTTTCGTCGCTGGCAAAACGCGGGTCACTGGCCAGCTCTGGCAGGTCCATCGCGGCCGCAGTGGCGTCGAACAGCTTCTTGTTGAGCACGGCCAGGGCGTAATGGCCGTCACGTGCCCTGTAGACGCCAAACGGCGCCGAGAGCGGATGCCGGTTGCCCACACGCCGGGCAGGCAGGCCGGTGAACAGATAGCGCGACATCGATGTGGCCAGAAAGCTCAGCGTGGTGTCGAACATGGCGACATCGACATGCTGGCCGTCTCCGGTTCTCTGCGCCTGCAGCAGGGCCGCCAGTGTCGCCCAGGAGGCAAACAGGCCGGCAACCACATCGCTGACTGCTTCACCGACCAGCGTGGGTGCTCCCTGAGGCTCGCCCGTGGCTTCCATCAGGCCGCTCATGGCCTGAACAATGATGTCGTAGGCCGGGCGGTGGGCCAGCGGGCCGGTCTGGCCGAAGCCCGAGACACTGACATACACCAGCCGGGGATTGAGGGCGCGCAGCGTTTCGGGGCCGATGCCCAGGCGCTCGGCCACACCAGGCCTGAAGTTCTCGACCACCACGTCGACCTGCCGGGCCAGCTCATGCACCACGGCGACCGCGTCCGCATGCTTGAGGTCCAGCACCAGGCTTTGCTTGTTGCGATTCATGACCGTGAACAAGGCGCTTTGTCCGTTCTTCATGGGGCCGATGGCGCGGTAGTCGTCGCCCTGGGGCGGCTCCACCTTCACGACTTGCGCGCCCAGATCGGCCAGCAAGGCCGTGGACATGGGGCCCGCCAGAACCCGGGTGAAGTCCAGGATGCGGATGCCGTCCAGCGGACGGGAGGCAGATTTTTCGGTGGATTCAGGCATGAGGTTCCCGCTGTTGATCTGAAGCGATGTCTGCATGCTGCCCAAAACATGAATCAATGGAAAATATTCATTTCCCATTCACTGGATTCAAAAAATTGATTCAGATAAATCTGCGCCAGCTCGAATACTTTGTCGCCGCCGCACGCCACGGCAGCACGGCCAGGGCGGCGCTGGCCATCAATGTTTCACAGCCCTCCATCTCCAAGGCGATTGCCGACCTCGAGGCCCAATGGGGCGAGAAGCTGTTTGTGCGCAAACATGCCGTCGGGCTGGACCTGACCGCGGCAGGGCTGGCCAGAAGCCGGGAGGCCCTGAGCCTTCTGGAGACTGCGCAACTGCTTCAGGAGCCACGCAAGCAGGTGGTTTCCGGCACGCTGAGGCTGGGCTTTCTGAGCACGCTGGGCGCGCTGTGGATTCCGCAGCTGCTCACCCAGATGCAAAAGCGCCACCCCTCCATCGACATCGAGCTGGTCGAAGGGGACATCGCCTCGCTGACGCGGCAAGTGGAGCGAGGGGAGATCCATGCCGCACTGCAATATGACCTGGGTCTGGCTCGCCCTTTGCTGACCATGCACCCGGTTGCCGCGTTGCCGCCCTATGCCTTGTTGCCCGCCAGGCACGCCCTGTCTGCGGCGCCCAGCGTGAGCCTGGCGGAGCTGGCCCAGTCGCCGTTGCTGCTGATCAACCTGCCGCAGAGCCGAGAGTACTTTCTCTCGCTGTTTCGCGAGGCAGGCGTGGTTCCCACGGTGAACTATGAACTGGCGTCGATAGAGCTGGTGCGTTCCATGGTCGCCAACGGACATGGCGTCAGCGTTCTGACCACGCGGCCGGTGGTCGACCGAACCCACGACGGCAAGCGGCTGATCTGCAAAAGAATCAAGGGTCGCGTCGCCAAGCAGGCCGTGGTGCTGTCGGTGCCCAGGAGCAATGCCTCGGCGCTGATTGCACCATTTCTGACCGTGGCAAAAAGCGTGATTGCACCCGACTAGCGCAACGCGGGTGCTGTTTTGGTGCGCTCCCCGGGAGCCGGCGGAGGCGGCCCGTGGACGGGCGAGTTGGCACATAGCTTGCTCTTGTGGATTGTTGATGCATGTCTATACAGCTGTGAAATCCGGTAACTATGGCGCTCGGGTAAGCCTGTATATACATGTTCAATCAGCAACCGCAAACTTCGCTGTCTGCACTGTCGTGCAAGGCTTGAAGTCCGCATCAACAACCGAACTGCTCTGGCATCGACCGAGGAGAGTCCCATGAAATCGACACGTCGCGTTCCCATCTGGCAACTGGCATTAGCCGCAACCGTTCTGGCGTCTGCTGCACAACATGCAGCGGCTCAGGAGACCAAGATCGTCCTGGGCATGTCGGGATGGACAGGCTTCGCGCCACTGACGCTTGCGGACAAGGCCGGGATCTTCAAGAAGAACGGCCTCAATGTCGAAATCAAGATGATTCCCCAGAAGGACCGGCATCTGGCGCTGGCCTCGGGTGCCGTGCAATGTGCCGCCACCACCGTGGAGACGCATGTCGCCTGGAACACCAATGGTGTGCCGATCGTGCAGATCTTCCAGATGGACAAGTCCTATGGCGCGGACGGTATTGCCGTGCGCAACGACGTCAAGAACTTTGCCGATCTGAAAGGCAAGACCGTCGCCGTCAGCGCGCCGGGTACGGCTCCCTACTTCGGTCTGGCCTGGATGCTGAACAAGAACGGCATGACCATGAAGGACATCAAGACCGTGTCGCTGGAGCCCCAGCCTGCGGCGCAGGCCTTTGTCTCCGGACAGAACGATGCGGCCATGACCTATGAGCCCTATCTGTCCACCGTGCGCGCCAACCCCAGCGCCGGCAAGATTCTGGCCACCACCATCGACTACCCGATGGTGATGGACACCGTGGGCTGCGATCCCAAGTGGCTCAAGGCCAACACGGCAGCCGCCAAGGCGCTGACCCAGTCCTACTTCGATGCGATCGCCATGATCAATTCCGACAAGGAAAAGAGCTACGAAATCATGGGCGCGGCCGTCAAGCAAAGCGGCGAGCAGTTCGGCAAGTCGGCAGCCTTTCTGAAATGGTCGGACAAGGAGGCCAATCAGAAGTTCTTTGCCAGCGACCTGCTGCCGTTCATGAAGGAGTCTGCCGCCATCCTCAAGGAGGCTGGCGTGATTCGCAGCAT
The DNA here is from genome assembly GCF_000241525.1 of Comamonas testosteroni ATCC 11996. Lineage (GTDB taxonomy): Bacteria > Pseudomonadota > Gammaproteobacteria > Burkholderiales > Burkholderiaceae_C > Comamonas > Comamonas testosteroni. The sequence goes on along the minus strand of NZ_AHIL01000002.1, from coordinate 107,948 downwards.
TCCTGAGAACTACGGCGTCATGTACGACGCCAGCTTCATCAAGTAAGCGCAAAGAGGTTGCACATGGAAGCGGTATCACCTTCTATCAAGTCTGCATCGCCCGCATCGGTTCAGGTGGCATCGCCTTCCGTGAGGCCGGCTCGCCGGCGCTACATGGCTCCTCTGGAGCCTGTCAGCCCCAAGGCCAAGTGGCTGCTCGGCACGGGCTTCTTCGTGCTGTTCCTGCTGGTCTGGTCGGCCGTCACCTTTGGCGGACTGGTCTCGCCGACCTTTCTCGCCAGCCCTCTGACGATGCTGCGCGAAGGCATTCTGCTGTTCACGGAGTTCGACTTTCACCATGACATCGGCATGACCGTATGGCGTGTCATGGGAGGCTTCATACTGGCCAGCGTCGTGGCCGTTCCGCTGGGCATTGCCATGGGGGCCTGGAAGCCTGTGGAGGCGTTTTTCGAGCCCTTTGTCTCGTTCTGCCGCTACCTGCCTGCCTCGGCATTCATTCCGCTGCTGATTCTCTGGGCCGGCGTGGGCGAAGCACAGAAGCTGCTGGTCATCTTCATCGGCTCGGTGTTCCAGATCACCCTCATGGTGGCCGTGACCGTGGGCGGCGCGCGCAAGGACCTGGTGGAGGCCGCCTACACACTGGGCGCCAGCAATACCGGCATCGTCAAGCGGGTGCTGATTCCCGGTGCCGCTCCGGGCATCGCGGAAACCCTGCGCCTGGTTCTGGGCTGGGCCTGGACCTATGTGATCGTTGCCGAGCTGATCGGCTCGTCCTCGGGAATCGGGCACATGATCACCGACAGCCAGGCGCTGCTCAATACCGGACAGATCATCTTCGGCATCATCATCATCGGGCTCATCGGTCTGGTGTCGGATTTCATCTTCAAAACCGTCAACCGTCGCATGTTCGAATGGAGTTCCCTGTGATGAACCAGCTGTCCATTCAAGGCGTTTCGCGCACCTTCACCAGCCACAAAGGCGTCAGAACCCAGGCGCTGCTGCCGGTGGATTTCGAGGTCCGGGAGAACGATTTCGTGACCATTCTCGGGCCCTCGGGCTGCGGAAAATCGACGATGCTGCGCATTGTTGCGGGTCTGGATTTCCCGACGACGGGGCAGGTGCTGCTGGATGGGAAGCTGGTGCAGGAGCCCGGCGCCGACCGCGGCATGGTGTTTCAAAGCTACACCTTGTTCCCCTGGCTGACCGTGGCGCAGAACATCCGCTTCGGACTGCGCGAGAAAGGCGTGAGCGAAGCCGTCCAGAAAGAGCGCAGCGACTACTTCATTGCCAAGGTGGGCCTGCGCGGGTTCGAGAATCACTACCCCAAGCAGCTGTCGGGCGGCATGCAGCAACGCACGGCGATCGCGCGTGCGCTGGCCAACGATCCCAAGATCCTGCTCATGGACGAGCCCTTCGGTGCTCTGGACAACCAGACCCGGGTTCTGATGCAGGAATTGCTGCTGGGCATCTGGGAGGCCGAGCGCAAGACGGTGATGTTCGTGACCCACGATATCGATGAAGCCATCTTCATGGCCAATCGCGTGGCCGTGTTCAGCGCGCGTCCTGGCCGCATCAAGGCGGACATCCCGGTCCATCTGCCGCACCCGCGCCACTACACCGTCAAGACCTCGCCCGAGTTCATGGAGCTCAAGGCCCGGTTGACGGAAGAGATTCGCGCCGAGTCACTGGCTGCGGCAGCTCACTGAGGCCTGCATCATGAATGTCCGAGACCCTGCCCAGCGCAAAACGGCTCCTGCAGCCCAGATGCCGCTCGCGTTGTACCAGCAGGTCAAGGACCATGTGCTGCGCAAGATCGGCGACGGCTCGCTGGCGGCCGGTGCGCGCGTGCCTTCCGAGCAGGAGCTGGTCAACGAGTTCGGCGTGGCGCGCATGACGGTGAACCGAGCGCTGCGCGAGCTGGCAGAGCAGGGCGTGATCGTGCGTGTGGCGGGGGTAGGCTCCTTCGTGGCCGAAGAAAAGCCGCAGTCGACCCTGCTGCGCATTGCCAATATTGGTGAAGAGATCACCCAGCGCGGCCACGATCATCGCTTCGAGCTGCTCGATATGCGCCGCGAGTCCGCCTCGCCCGAAGTCGCGGCGGCACTGGATCTCGCGGTCGGCGCCTCGGTCTTTCACCTGCACGGCGTGCACTTCGAAAACGAGCTGCCGGTCCAGATCGAAGACCGCTATGTGAACCCCCGCCTGGTCCCTGACTTCATGGACCAGGACTTTTCTGCCGTGCAGCCCTCGGTCTATCTGGTGCGCAATGTGCAGTACGACCAGATCGAACATGTGGTCGATGCGATCTTGCCGACGGCCGAACAGGCCCGGCTGCTGCAGATGGCTCTTGACCAGCCTTGCCTGATGCTCACGCGCCGTACCTGGCTGCGCGGCGTCCCGATCACCTGGGTGCATTGCGTGCATCCAGGCATGCGCTACCGACTCGGTAGCCGTTTCCGAACCGATTCAGTGCACGGCGGCTGATCCCGGCCAGGTCCTTGAATCCTCAGTACGTTTTTGTTTCTCTTGACTGTATAGACAGGTATAGCCATGAACACCACCACCACCCAAGAGCACTCGAACTCCGAACTGGAACTGCATCCCGGCGAGCTCACGCTGGCTCAACTGCGCCGCATTCAGGACGGCGGCGTGCAGCTCAGCATGGCGCAGGCTGCCTATGGCGCCATGCGCAAGGCCGAGGCGCATGTGCAGCACATCGTCGATGAAGACCAGGTGGTCTACGGCATCAACACCGGTTTCGGCAAACTGGCTTCGACCAAGATCGCGCATGAGCGTCTGGCCGAGCTGCAGCGCAATCTGGTGCTTTCGCACAGCGTGGGTACGGGCGATACGTTGCCGGACCATGTGGTGCGTCTGGTTCTGGCCACCAAGGCCGTGAGTCTGGCCCGCGGGCATTCGGGAGCCCGCACGGCGCTGGTGGACGCGCTGCTGGCGCTGGCCAATGCCGATGTCCTGCCCGTGATTCCCTCCAAGGGTTCGGTGGGCGCTTCGGGCGATTTGGCGCCGTTGTCGCACCTGGCCTGCGTGCTGATCGGCGAGGGGCAGGCCAAGGTGGGCGGCCAGATCATCTCCGGCCGTGAAGCCATGAAACATATCGGCCTGGAGCCCTTTGTGCTGGGCCCCAAGGAAGGGCTGGCACTGCTCAATGGCACCCAGGTCTCCACCTCGCTGGCGCTGGCGGGTTTGTTCCAGGCTGAAAGCGTGCTGGCCGCAGGCCTGGTGGCCGGTTGCCTGACGCTGGAAGCCATACAGGGCTCCATCAAGCCCTTCGATGCGCGCATTCACGAGGCCAGAGGCCAGCAGGGGCAGATTGCCGTGGCCGCCGCCGTGCGTTCCCTGCTGGACGGCAGTGCCATCGATCCCTCGCATCCCAATTGCGGGCGCGTGCAGGACCCCTATTCCATCCGCTGTGTGCCGCAGGTCATGGGCGCCTGCCTGGACAACCTCAGCCATGCTGCGCGCGTGCTGGTCATAGAAGCCAATGCAGCCTCGGACAATCCGCTGGTGTTCGACAACGGCGACGTGATTTCGGGCGGAAACTTCCATGCCGAACCCGTGGCCTTTGCGGCCGACATCCTGGCACTGGCGATCGCTGAAATCGGCGCCATCTCGGAGCGTCGCATGGCCTTGCTGCTGGACACAGGACTGTCGCGCCTGCCGGCCTTCCTGATTGAAGACAGCGGCGTCAACTCGGGCTTCATGATTGCCCAGGTCACGGCGGCCGCCCTGGCGGCCGAAAACCAGTGTCTGGCGCACCCTAGCAGCGTGACCAGCCTGCCCACATCGGCCAATCAGGAAGACCATGTCTCCATGGCCACCTATGGTGCGCGTCGCCTGGCCGACATGGCCAGAAACACGGCGGTGATCGTGGGCGTGGAGGCCATGGCCGCAGTCCAGGGAATGGACTTCGACCGCCGACTCAAGAGCTCGCCGCTGATCGAGGAGCAGTACGCGTTGATCCGCAGTCAGGTGCCCTATCTGGACAAGGACCGCTACCTGGCGCCCGATATCGAAATCATGCGACTGTGGGCGCTGGAAACCGCCTGGCCCGAGGTGTTGCAGAGCATTCTGCCGAGCAACGCGGCCTGAGCCTGCGCCATGTCGTCACGCCGCAAGCATCGGGCAGTAGCGGCTCTCGCCGCGGCGGGGCGGCATTCCGGCAGCGCTTGCCGGGGCGGCGGGTCAGAAGCTGCCTGCGAACTGGTAGCGCGATGCCGGGTGCCACAGGGCCGAAACCGAGGCCACCTGGCCCTGGGAGCGGGTTCGGCGGCGCAGCACCAGGCAGGGCTCGGAGGTTTCCATGCGCAGCAGATCCGCGACCTCGGCCGTGGGCATGCTCGCTTCGATGGAGAAATTCACGCCCTGCAGCGGAGCCACGCGCACCAGATAGGCATTCGGCGTCTGGCTTGCAAAGTCCTGGCTCAGATAGTCGGGAGCCACAGCCGGGTTCACATAGCGGTCTTCGACCTGGATGGGGACATCGTTTTCGAAGTGCACGACCACGGAGTGAAACAGATGGGGGGCGGCGTTCAGCTCGAACTGGCGCAGCAGGGCGGTGTCGACCTTGCAGCGCTCGAGCCGCTGCAGCTCCCCCCGATGGCGGTGGCCGCGGGCCGCGATCTCGTCGGCGATATTGCGCAGCTCCACCAGGGTGGCCTGGTACTTCTGCTGGGCCACGAAAGTGCCCGAGCCCTGGACACGCGTCAGCGTCTTTTCGTCGCTGAGCTCGCGCAGCGCGCGGTTGACGGTCATGCGCGCCACATTGAACTGCTTGACCAGCGCGGCCTCGCTGGGGATGGCCTGGCCTTCCTGCCATACGCCACTGTGGATCTGCTGCAGCACATGGTCTTTGATGCGCTGGAACGCAGGTACGGCGGCGGTGGTATCGGTTCGCGACATAGGGTTTGTTTGGATTAGAAAAGCTGTCTAGATGATTGACGTTGGCAGGAGTAAATCACAAAATTCGTATAGACAACTTTATGGAAATTACTGAAAGTTGTTCGGACATATAAGAGACATCCAGAGGGATTGACGGAGCAATTTCATGAGTATTGATACAGCAACGCTGGGCTCCTCTGGCGCCATCGAAAGCAGAACCATCGACATGGTTCCGGAGAGCGAGCGCCACGGCACGCCCTCCAGCCAGTTCACCCTCTGGTTCGGTGCCAACATGCAGATCACGGCGGTGGTGGACGGCGCTCTGGCCGTGGTGTTCGGTGCCGAAGCCATGACCGCCATCATCGGCCTGCTGATCGGCAACATTCTCGGCGGCATCGTCATGGCGCTGCACTCGGCCCAGGGGCCGCGCCTGGGTCTGCCCCAGATGATCTCCAGCCGCGTGCAGTTCGGCGTCAAGGGCGCGGCCCTGCCGCTGGTGCTGGTGATCCTGATGTATGTGGGCTTCGCCGCCACGGGCACCGTGCTCTCGGGCCAGGCCATCAATCTGATGTTCGGCTTTCACAGCCCAGCGGCCGGCATCATCATCTTCGGCGCGCTCACGGCCCTGGTCGCCGTGGTGGGCTACCGGCTCATCCATGTGGTGGGGCGCATTTCCACCGTGGTCGGCATTCTGGGCTTTGGCTATCTGGCCTGGCAGTTGTGCCACCAGTTCGATGTGGTCTCGGCATTCGGCCAGAAGCCTTTCACTTGGGCCAGCTTTCTCACGGCCATGGCCCTGTCGGCAGGCTGGCAGATGACGTTTGCCCCCTATGTGGCCGATTATTCGCGCTATCTGCCCACCAGGACCTCGACGGCTGCCACCTTCTGGACCACCTTCAGCGGCAGCGTCATCAGCTCGCAGCTGGCCATGACCTTCGGCGTGCTGGTGGCAGCCCTGGGCGCCAACTTCATCAAGAATCAGGTCGGCTTCATGGGCCAGCTGGCCGGCCCGCTGGCCGTGGTGATCTACCTGGTCATCGTCACCGGTAAGCTCACCGTGAACTGCCTCAATGCCTATGGCGGCTTCATGACCGTGCTGACAACGGTCAGCGCCTTCAACCGGAAAACGCAGTTCACCGCGACATCGCGCCTGCTCTACATCCTGGGCTTTGTGCTGGTGACGGTGCTGGTGGCCCTGCTGGCCAGCTCCAACTTCCTGGCCACGTTCAAGAACTTCGTGCTGCTGCTGCTCACCGTGTTCGTTCCCTGGAGCGCCGTCAATCTGGTGGACTACTACCTGGTCTCCAAGGAAAAAGTGGACATCCCGGCGCTCTACGACAGCCAGGGCCGCTATGGCGCCTACAACTGGACGGCCCTGTCCTGCTATGTGATGGGTGTTGCGGTGCAGATTCCCTTCATCAACCAGGCCATGTATGTGGGCCCGCTGGCCAAGGCCATGAACGGGGCCGACATCTCGTGGATCGTGAGCCTGATCGTCACCTCGCTCGTCTACTACCCACTGGCCAGGAGAAGCATGAACGTGCCCAGCCAGATGATTTACCCCAGCCAGGTTCAAGCTGCGCCCACGGACGCAGGCAAGAGCTTTGCCGCTACCACTTACGCCGTGCAAGCCGGCTGAATCCTCCCACCCATTCTTGAAGGATACGACCATGAACGCCAACGACGCCATCATCAGCGCGGCCAAGCAAGACCCCCGCTACGACGCCAGCCGAGAGATCCGCGCCCCCCGCGGCAGCGAGCTGCACTGCAAGAACTGGCTCGCCGAAGCGGCCTATCGCATGATCCAGAACAACCTGGATCCGGATGTGGCCGAGAACCCCAAGGCCCTGGTCGTCTACGGCGGCATCGGCCGCGCGGCCCGCAACTGGGAGTGCTATGACGAGATCCTGGCCCAGCTCAAGAAGCTCGAAGCCGACGAATCGCTGCTGATCCAGTCGGGCAAGCCTGTGGGCGTGTTCAAGACCCACCCCGATGCGCCGCGCGTGCTGCTGGCCAACTCCAATCTGGTGCCCAAGTGGGCCAACTGGGAGAAGTTCAACGAGCTCGACCAGAAGGGCCTGTTCATGTACGGCCAGATGACGGCCGGCAGCTGGATCTACATCGGTGCCCAGGGCATCGTGCAGGGCACCTTCGAGACCTTTGTCGAGGCCGGTCGCCAGCACTACAACAACGACCTGACCGGCAAGTGGATTCTCACGGCCGGCCTGGGCGGCATGGGTGGTGCCCAGCCGCTGGCCGGCGTGCTGGCCGGCGCCTGCGTGCTGGCCATCGAATGCAAGCAGTCCAGCATCGACTTCCGCCTGCGCACCCGCTATGTGGACAAGCAGGCCAAGGACATCGACGACGCGCTGGCCCTGATCAAGCATCACACCGAAAAGGGCGAGGCCGTCTCCATCGCCCTGCTGGGCAATGCGGCCGAAGTCCTGCCCGAGCTGGTCAGGCGTGCCAAGGCCGGCGGCATCCGTCCCGACATCGTGACCGACCAGACCTCCGCCCACGACCTGATCAACGGCTACCTGCCCGTGGGCTGGACCGTGGAGCAATGGAACGCCGCTGCGGCCGACCCCGGCCAGCACCCCACGCTCAAGAAGGCCGCCGCCCAGGGCTGCGCCCAGCATGTGCAGGCCATGCTGGACTTCCAGGCCATGGGCATCCCCACGGTGGACTATGGCAACAACATCCGCCAGGTGGCCCTGGACGAAGGCGTGAAGAACGCCTTCGACTTCCCCGGCTTTGTGCCCGCCTATATCCGTCCGCTGTTCTGCGAAGGCAAGGGCCCGTTCCGCTGGGTGGCGCTGTCCGGCGACCCTGAGGACATCTACAAGACCGACGCCAAGATCAAGGAGCTGTTCCCCGAGAACAAGCACACCCACCGCTGGCTGGACATGGCCAAGGAGCGCATCGCCTTCCAGGGCCTGCCATCGCGCATCTGCTGGCTGGGTCTGGGCGAGCGTCACAAGGCGGCCCTGGCCTTCAATGAAATGGTCAAGAACGGCGAACTCAAGGCGCCCATCGTGATCGGCCGTGACCACCTGGACTGCGGCTCGGTGGCCAGCCCCAACCGCGAGACCGAAGCCATGAAGGACGGCACCGACGCCGTCTCCGACTGGCCGCTGCTCAACGCCCTGCTCAACACTGCGGGCGGCGCCACCTGGGTCAGCCTGCACCACGGCGGTGGCGTGGGCATGGGTTACTCGCAACATGCCGGCGTTGTGATCGTGGCCGATGGCACGGACGAGGCTGCGGCCCGCCTGAACCGGGTGCTCTGGAACGATCCCGCCACCGGCGTGATGCGCCATGCCGATGCAGGCTACGAGATTGCCGTGGAAGCGTCCAAGCGCCATGGCTTGAATCTGCCGATGGTGAAGTAACGTCGTCCCCCCTGAGCGGCTGCGCCTAGGCGGCCCCGCCGCTTCCCCCCAGGGGGACGACGCCCTTTGCTGCGGGGCGGCCCTTGCTGGGCGTCCCGCACCTGGGGCATGCTTGTTTTTAGAGCTTCGGCTTCACTCACAACAGTCTTCGATGCAACGCTTTGACCTGAACCAGATTGCGCCCAGCCCGTGGAAGAACGGGGGCGGCAGCACGCGCGAGATTGCCTGCTGGCCGCAAGGCGCGGGCATGGACAGCTTTGGCTGGCGCGTGAGCGTGGCCACGATTGCCCAGGCCGGCCCGTTTTCGGCATTTCCGGGCATAGACCGGCAGATCATGCTGCTCGATGGCGACGGGGTGCGCTTGCACAACGCCCAGGCCGGGCTCGAACATGCATTGACCGAGCGCTGGCAGCCATTCGCCTTTTCGGGCGATATGGCGCTGGATTGCGATCTGCTGGGCGGCCCGTCCAGCGACTTCAATGTCATGACCCGGCGCGGACAATGGTCGGCCCGGCTGGAGCAGCTTGGTGGCCAGGCCGAGGCGGGGCTGAGCGCCGCAGGGCTTTGCATGGTGTTGCAAGGTAGCTGGAAATGCGCCGACGGGCGGATACTGCAGGCCGGTCAGGGCCTGTGGTGGAGCAGCGTCCGGCCCGAGCCGCTGGTCGCGCAGGACGAAAAGGCGAGGCTGATCCTGGTCAGCCTGGCGTCGCATAGCTGAAACAGGAGCAGCTTGCGCCCTTTGGTTGGTCATTTCAATGTGTATTGATATGAAAAATCAAGAGAGGCAAGCGCATGAAGCTATGAAATAAGGAGCTTCATGGTTTGAATTGTCGTCATCGAACATGAGGAGCATCGCCATGGCGCAAGCTAATCCCCATCCCGCAGTCTCCGCCGACGGCTGCTGGCACAACCTGCGTCTGGCGCCGCAGCTGTATGTCTCCGAGGTGGCGGATATTCCCGAAGGCACGCTGGCTTGCATCGTCGTGCAGCAGGGCCGCATGGTCTGGGTGGGCCCGCAGGACGCCATGCCTGCCCAATACCAGGCGCTGCCCAGGCACGATGGCGCAGGACGCCTGGTCACGCCGGGCCTGATCGACTGCCACACCCATCTGGTCTATGGCGGCGAGCGCGCCAACGAATTCGCCATGCGCCTGGCCGGAGCCAGCTATGAGGAAGTGGCCCGGGCCGGCGGAGGCATCGTCTCCAGCGTCAGGGCCACGCGCGAGGCTTCGGAGGACGAGCTGGTGGCGCTGGCGCTGCCGCGTCTGGAGCAGTTGCTGGCCGAAGGCGTGACGGCCATAGAGATCAAGTCGGGCTACGGCCTGGCTCTTGAACACGAGCGCAAGCAGCTGCGTGCCGCACGGCGCCTGGGCGAGCTGTGTGCCGTGACCGTGCGAACCACGTTTTTAGGGGCCCATGCGCTGCCGCCCGAGTATGCGGGCCGCAGCCAGGAATACACGGATCTGGTATGCCAGGTCATGCTGCCGGCACTGGCTGCCGAAGGTTTGATCGATGCCGTCGATGTGTTCTGCGAACGCATCGCCTTCTCGCTGGCCGAGACCGAGCAGGTCTTTGAAGCGGCCAAAGCATTGGGCCTGCCCGTCAAGCTGCATGCCGAGCAGCTGTCGAATATGGAGGGTGCAGCCCTCGCGGCCCGCTATGGCGCGCTGTCCTGCGACCATATCGAGCACCTGTCCGAGCACGGCATCGCCGAGATGAAGAAGGCAGGCACCGTGGCCGTGCTGCTGCCCGGGGCCTTCTACACGCTGCGCGACACCAAAGTGCCCCCGATTGAGGAATTAAGGGCTGCCAAGGTCCCGATGGCCGTTTCTACCGATCACAATCCGGGTACCTCCCCGTGCTTGAGCTTGCTGCTCATGGCCAATATGGCTTGCACGCTGTTCCGTCTGACGGTTCCCGAGGCTCTGGCCGGCATCACCCGGCACGCCGCGCAGGCTCTGGGCCTGCAGGACGAGCAAGGCCTGATTGCCGTGGGTCGCCCCGCCAATTTCGTGCTCTGGCCTGTGCAGCAGGCAGCAGAGCTGGCCTATTGGTTCGGCAGCAAGCCTGACTGTACGGTGGTGCGCCAGGGTCTGATTGCACAGCAAGCCAAAGCCTGAATGCGGGGAGCGCGAAAGGTTGCTGATGTCTCACGAACAATTTCTCAATGAACTGATTTCCACCCTGGGCGCCGATGTCGCGCTGCGCGGCACGGACACGCCCGAGCGGTGCCGCACCGACTGGAGCGGCACGCCGCCTCAGCAGCCGCTGGCGCTGGTGCGCCCACGCACCACGGAGGAAGTCAGCGCCGTCATGCGTCTGTGCAGCGCCCACCGGATTGCGGTGGTCCCGCAGGGCGGTCTGACCGGCCTGGCCGGTGCTGCGGTTCCGATGGAGGGGGCAGTGGCCCTGTCGCTGGACCGCATGAACCGCATCGAGGACATCGATGCCAAGACCGGACTGATGCAGGTGCAGGCCGGCGTCACCCTGCAAGCCGTGCAGGAGGCGGCCGTCGATGTCGGCATGGTGTTCGGCGTCGATCTCGGCGCTCGCGGCAGCTGCCAGATCGGCGGCAATGTCTCCACCAATGCGGGCGGCAACGGCGTGCTGCAGCACGGCATGATGCGCGAGCAGGTGCTGGGCCTGGAAGTGGTGCTGGCCGACGGCACGGTGCTGCCCATGCTGCGCCCCATGATCAAGAACAACACGGGCTACGACCTCAAGCAGTTCTTCATCGGTGCCGAAGGCACGCTGGGCATCATCACGCGCGTGCTGCTGCGCCTGCGTCCCGCGCCCCAGGCCACGGCCACGACGCTGGTGGCCATGCCCGATTTCGACTCGGCGCTGGCCGTGCTCAAGCGCATGCAATCGCGCTTCGGCAACAGTGTCGCGGCCTATGAGCTGATGTGGGACAGCTTTGTGCAGGCCTCCATGGCCTGGCTCAAGCTCGCTGCGCCTTTTGAACAGCGTTACCCCTTGCTGGCCCTGATCAATGTGGACGGCAAGGACGAGGCGCAGCTGCAAGGCGATGTGCAGCAGGTGCTCGAGGAGGCCATGGAAGCCGGCGAGGTGCTCGATGCCATCGTGGCCCAGTCGGTCGCCCAGGTGCAGCAGCTGTGGAAGCTGCGCGAGGCACCGGCCGAGCTCAACAACAATATGCACCCCGCAATCAACTTCGATGTGAGCCTGCCCCAGGCCGACATCGGCCGTTTTGCCGAAGCCTGCATGCAGGCCTTTGCCGCTCGCTGGCCTGGTCACCAGGCGCTGTACTTCGGTCATGTGGGCGACGGCAATCTCCATGTCTCGGTGGATGGCAAGACCGTCAACGGCGAATGCGAGCAGGTGGAGGAGCTTCTCTACCGCATCGTGGGCGAGATGCAGGGCAGCGTCTCCGCAGAGCACGGCATCGGCCTGCACAAAAAGCCTTATCTGAGCAACAGCCGCACGCCCGCAGAGCTGGCGGCGATGCGAGCCATCAAGTTGGCCCTCGATCCCCTGGGCCTGATGAATCCCGGAAAGGTGTTTGATCTATGACGAATTCCCTGGTGGCCTCGCTGGCCCGTGCCCAGGTTCGCCCGCTGCCCGCATACAACGCAGGCCTGTCCAATGAAGCGGTGCGGGCGCGCTATGGCGTGACCGATATCGCGCGACTGGCCAGCAACGAGAACCCCTTTGGCGCCAGCGCCTCGGTGCGCCGGGCAATTGCCGAGGTGGCCAACGATGTGGGTAACTATCCCGATGCCAACTGCACGGCCTTGCGCGAAGCCATTGCCGAGCGCACGGGGCTGCCCGCCGGGCGCCTGGTGTTCGGCGACGGCTCGGAAGACCTGATCAAGATTCTCTGCGAGGTCTTTCTCGCACCCGGCGATCTGGTTGTGACCCAGCGTCCCGTGTTTGGCCTGCACGAAATCTATCCAAAGATGATGGGCGCGGAGGTCGAACTCCTGGAGCTGAACGAGCAGCTGGGCTTCGATCTGGGCGCCTGGTGCGCTGCCGTGGCCAAGGCCCCCAAGATCGCCTTCCTGCCCAACCCGTCCAACCCCGTGGGCTGCATGATGGATACGGCGCAGTTTGCGCAGGTGCTGGAGGCCACGCCCGCTAACACCGTGCTGGTGGTGGATGAGGCCTATTACGAATACGCTCTGCACGACGATGACTACCCCGATGTGCTGGTCATGCTGGATGCGCGGGTCGGCCCCTGGATCGTGCTGCGCACCTTCTCCAAGGCCTGGGGCCTGGCCGGTCTGCGCGTGGGCTACGGCATGGCCGACAGCGCCGAGCTGGTGGGCCTGATGGACAAGGTGCGCTCGCCCTTCAACGTGAACATGGCGGCCCAGCGCGCGGCGCTGGCGGCCTGGAACGATCCTGCGCACATGCGCAGCGGCGTGGCGACCACGGTGGCGCTGCGCGAGGACCTGCGCAGGCAGCTGCTGGCGCTGGCAGCGCCGGGCCAGCCGCTGCAAGGCCTGCGCATTGCGCCCTCGGTAGCCAACTTCCTGTTTCTCGACCTGGGCCGTCCCAATGCGCCGGTGACCGAGGCGCTGCTCAGACAGGGCGTGATCGTCAAGCCCTGGAAGGAGCCCGGTTTCGAGAATTTTCTGCGCGTATCCATAGGTACCGAGAAGGACAACGCGCGTTTTGTTCTGGCTTTGCTCGCTGCGATGGAGCAGACTGAGCGCGTGACTGCATGAGCTGCGCGGTTTGATCTTTTTCGCCTCATCGAGACCATCACCATGACTGCATCCTCATCCATTTCGCGTACCTTGTTTGCCGCAGACGCCTTGCTGCCCACAGGCTGGGCGCGCAACGTCCTGCTGAGCTGGAACGAGAGCGGCCAGCTGACCGAAGTGCTGACCGGTTTGGACCCGCAAAGCGGCGAGGCCGGAGAGGCGGAGGAAGCCGCCAAGGCGGCCGGCCCGCTGATCCCCGGCATGCCCAATCTGCACTCGCACGCCTTCCAGCGCGCGTTCGGCGGGTTGACCGAATTCCGCGGTCAGGCGCAGGACAGCTTCTGGAGCTGGCGCAAGCTGATGTACGGCTTTGCCAATCGCATGACGCCCGAGGCCCTGGAGGCGATCGCGACCTGGCTGTACCTGGAAATGCTGGAGGCGGGCTACACCTCGGTGTGCGAGTTCCACTATGTGCACCATGATGTGGGCGGCAAGCCCTATGCCAACGATGCCAGCCTGTCTCTGGCGCTGCTGCGTGCGGCGCAGAAGACCGGCATAGGCATGACCTTGCTGCCCGTGCTCTATCAGACCAGCGGCTTCGGGGGCCTGCCGCCTCGAGAGGATCAGGCCCGCTTCATTCGCAGCACTGACAATATGCTCGGCCTGCTGCAGCATCTGGAGCCCGTGACCAGGGCGCAGCAGGCAGCTCTGGGCCTGGCTCCGCACTCGCTGCGGGCCGTGCCCCCGGACAGCCTCAAGACTGCGCTCGCGGGCCTGCACGCCATGCTGCCCAAGGCACCGGTGCACATCCATATCGCCGAGCAGACCCAGGAGGTGGATGACTGCCTGGCCTGGAGCGGCCAGCGCCCCGTGCAATGGCTGCTCGACCATGCACCCGTCGATGCGCGCTGGTGCCTGATCCATGCCACGCACATGACGCCCGAGGAATATGCTGGCGCGGCACGCAGCGCTGCCGTGGCCGGCATCTGTCCCACCACCGAAGCCAATCTCGGCGACGGCATTTTCGACATGCCGACTTGGCTCAGGCATGGCGGACGCTGGGGCATTGGTTCGGACAGCCATGCTTCGGTGAATGCCGCCGAAGAGCTGCTGATGCTCGAATACAGCCAGCGCCTGAACCTGCGCCAGCGCAATGTGCTTGGCGGCGGCGCTCAGCCCCAGGTGGCGACCTCCATGACCTTGCAGGCGGTGGCCGGCGGTGCCCAGGCGTCGGGCCGCGCCATTGCCGGTCTGGCCGTGGGCCAGCAGGCGGATTTCGTGGTGCTCGATGCCCGCCATGTGGCCCTCAACGGGCTGCCTGCCGACAGCGGCCATGCGGCCCATGTGTTTGCCAGCCATCGCACTTCGGCCATTGCCGACGTCTGGGTTCGCGGCCAGCAGCGTGTGCAGGCAGGTCGCCATGCGCTGCACGAAGTCGCCCAGCAAGGCTTTGTGCAGACCCGCAAGGCATTGCTGCAGAACGCCTGAGGGCGGCTGCATTCAGATTTTTGACAGAAGAGAGACGCTCCATGAGCCAAGCCATCGCCCCCTTTGTCTTTCACCAGGGTACGGCACCGCTGCTGATTTCCATGCCGCATACCGGCACCCATGTGCCGGCCGACATTGCGGCCAGGCTCACGCCCGAAGGGCGCGAAGTCCACGACACCGACTGGCACATGCCGCAGCTCTACGACTTCGCCAAGGCACTGGGCGCATCCATTCTGGTCGCCACGCATTCGCGCTATGTCATCGACCTGAATCGTCCGCCCGATGGCGCCAGCCTCTATCCGGGCCAGAGCGTGACCGGGCTGTGCCCGGTTGACGGCTTTGACAGCAAGCCCCTGTATGCGAGCAAGGCGTTCGAACCCGACGAGGCGGAAGTCGCGCGCCGCCGCGAAATCTACTGGCAGCCCTATCATGCGCAGCTGCGCGCCGAACTCGATCGCATCAAGAGCCAGCATGGCGTGGCCATGCTGTGGGATGCGCACAGCATCCGCTCGGTGCTGCCGCGCTTTTTCGAGGGCAAGCTGCCCGACCTGAACCTGGGAACCGCCGACGGCAAGAGCTGCGCGCCGGCGCTGGCCCAGCAACTGCTGGACATTGCACGGCAGGCACCGGGTCACACCAGCGTGCTCAATGGCCGCTTCAAGGGCGGCTTCATCACGCGCAACTATGGTCAGCCGGAGCAGGGCTTCCACGCCGTGCAGCTGGAGATGACGCAGTCCAGCTATATGCAGGAGCAGATGCCGTTCGACTACCTGCCCGAGGTCGCGGCGCGCATCCAGCCCACCATGCAGCGTCTGCTGCAGGCCGTGCTGGCCTTCGCTCGAAGCTGAGTCAGGCCCCGCGGCCGCTGCGCTAGTGGCCTGCGGCCTGCAGCTCGTCGCCCATCCAGCGGCGCGGGCCCGGGCCGCAGCGTTGGCACTGGTCGCCAGGGTTGTACATGGTGCACACCTTGAGCGACAGGCAGCCGCAGCCTATGCACTGGTTGAGGCTGTCGCGCAGGCGCTGCAGCTCGTCGATGCGCTCGTCCAGCCGCTGCTGCCAGATGCGCGACATCTTCTGCCAGTCGCCGCCCGTGGGCACATGCCGCGTCGGCAGCTGTGCCAGCTGCGCGGCGATCTCCTCCAGCGTGAACCCCACGCGCTGCGCAAACACGATGTAGGCGATGCGCCGCAGGCCCGAGCGGTGGTAGCGCCGCCTTCCGCCGCTGCTGCGCACCGATTCGATCAGACCCAGCGACTCGTAGAAGCGCAGCGCCGATGCGTTGACGCCGCTGCGCTGTGCGAAGTCGCTGATGCTCATCAGCGGATCATCCTCAATTTTCATGATGTCTTTCCTTGGTGCTTGACTTCAAGTTAACTTGAACTTGAAGAATGTGGGCCATTGTGATCGATAGCGCAGGAGCTGGGCAAGTCCGCTGAGACAGTCCATGAAGGCCAGTTGGCCGGACTGAGAAATTCTTTGGCTGGAAGCTGCAATGACGTCGCTCCTGTTCACTCATAAAGTAATGAGACGCATTTTTATTGGCAAACATAGACGGGAGTTTCCATGTACATCGACAGCAGCAGCTATCCACTGGTCCGCATGAGCTACGAGCGTGACAAGGCCCAGCCTATGGACCGCTTGCTGGCGGATTTCTCGGCTCTGCTAGATCGCGGCCAGGCCTTTGTCTTCTACAGCGACGGCGACATGTCCCAGCAGGAGCACTCGCCCGAGGAGCGCAAGCAGGTAGTGCTCTGGATGAAAGCCCGCCGCAGCGAGCTCAAAAGCCTGGTTCGCGCTCTGGTTCACGCCGAGCCCGATGCGAAAAAGCGGGAGCAGGCCCAGGCCTTGGCGCAGATGTTCGGCAAGGCCTGGGGTTATCCGATGCTGCTGGTGGCCTCCACACAAGAGGCGCGCGAGCGAGCGCTGGAGCTTCTTGAGAGCGATTGAAATGAGGGAAAAGCGATGAATGCCGTGGATGAAGCCTTGCTGCAGGGCCGGCCTGGAATGTGGGATCCCGATCAGGTGGACCGCCCGGTGATCGTGCTGCCCATGCAGTCGGGCCCGGGGGATTGGGGCATGGATTTCCATGCCCATAGCAAGAGTCAGCTCATGGTCACGAATGCGGGGCTGATTACGCTGGAGACCGATGCTGGCGTCTGCGTGGTGCCACCGCGCAGCGCTGCCTGGATCGAAGGCGGAATGCCGCATCGCGTTAGCTGCAGCGGTGCTGCCAGCGGCTACATCGTATTCGTGGCAGCGGGGGCGGCGCGTCCCATGGCCGGCCCCTGTCATGCGCTGGCGGTATCGCCATTTCTGAGCGCGCTACTGGAGCGCGTGCAGGCCTTGCCGCAGCGCTACCGTCTTGATGACGGCGACGGCCGGTTGATGCAGGTGCTGATCGACGAAATCCAGGCGGCACAGCCCGAGGGGCTGCACCTGCCGATGCCGCGTGACCGGCGTCTGCGCCGCATGGCCAGCGCCCTGTGCGCCGAGCCGCAGCTGCAGGCTCGGCTGGCCGATTGGGCGCAGCGCATAGGCATGAGCGAGCGCAGCATGACCCGGCTGTTTCTGGCCGAGACAGGTCTTACCGTCAACCAGTGGCGCCGTCAGCTCCATGTGCTTACCGCGCTGCAGCAGCTCTCTGAAGGGCAGCGCATACAGACCGTGGCAGACGCCCTCGGCTACGAAAGTGCGCCTGCCTTCGTGACCATGTTCCGCAAGGCGGTGGGTAGCTCGCCGCGGCGCTTTCTGGCGCAGCGCAGAGCACCGCTGCAGCCTGCGTGGCCCGGGCTGCGGCCTGTGTCCGGGGCCGCGGTCTGAAGGCCGGCAGGCCCCGTTTCCAACCTGTTTCCCACGACGTCCATTGCGCACCATGAGCCGCGCAGGGGCGGGTGTACCCGCAAAGCGCCGCAGCACGCCGTGCACGGCCGTTTCCTGAAGGAGAGAGTCTCATGTTTGTCTTCCAAGCACCGCAGCTGCGGCCTACCATGCTTGCCAGCGCCGTAGCGGCGCTGGCCCTGCTTTCCGGCTGCGGCCGCTCCGGCACGGGCGATGCCCATGCCAGCAACGGCCCGCCGCCCGCGCCCGAGGTGCAGGTGGCCGAGGTCGCCTTGCAGGCCATACGCCCCTGGGACGAGTTCAACGGCCGCATCGAGGCCGTGGAGTCGGTGCAGCTGCGCTCGCGCGTGTCGGGATATATCGAACGCATCGCCTTCGCCGAGGGCCAGGAGGTGAAGAAGGGCCAGCTGCTGTTCGTGATCGACCAGCGGCCCTATCGCGCGGCCCTGGCCAGCGCCCAGGCACAGCTCGAACGCGCGCGTGCCGCTGCCGGGCTGGCGCAGACCCAGGATCAGCGCGCACGCCAACTGGTGGCCGAGAATGCTGTCTCGCGCGAGGAGGCCGACACGCGGGCCGCAACGCTGGCCCAGGCCACGGCCCAGGTGCGTGCGGCCGAGGCCGAGCTGGCCACCGCACGGCTGCAGCTCGATTTCACCGAGGTGCGCGCGCCGATCACGGGCCGTGCCAGCCGCGCCCTGCTCACCGTGGGCAATATGGCCCAGGCCGACCAGAGCGTGCTGACCACCCTGGTCTCGCAGGACCCGGTGTATGCCTATTTCGATGCCGACGAGCACAGCTTTCTGCGCTACCAGAAGGCAGGTCTGGCTGGCCTGAGCGGCCAGGGCCGCGCGGTGCGCGTGGCCCTGGTCGGCGACAGCGGCTTTTCCCATGCGGGCACGCTGGACTTCAGCGACAACCAGCTCCAGCCGGGCACGGGCACCATGCGGTTGCGCGCGCGCCTGGCCAACCCCGACCGGATGCTGACGCCAGGCCTGTTCGCACGCGTGCAGATGCAAAGCGGCCCGGACCGGCAGGAGGTCGAGTCCCAGGCGCTGCTGATCGACGACAAGGCCGTGCTTACCGACCAGGACCGCAAGTACGTCTATGTGGTGGGCGAAGGCAATCTGGCCGAGCGTCGCGAACTCACGCTGGGTCGCATGGTCGATGGCCGGCGCCTGGTGGAAAAGGGTCTGGCCGCGGGTGACCGGCTGGTGGTGGGCGGCGTGCAGCGTATCTACTACCCCGGCATGCCCGTCAATCCCAGGCCGGTGGTGGCAGCGGCCGTGCAGCCCACGCCCGCCGCTGCGCAGTAAGGAGGGAGTGCCATGGACTTCTCCAAATTCTTCATAGACCGGCCCATCTTCGCGGTCGTGCTCTCCATCATCATGTTCGCCGTCGGCCTGGTGGCCATTCCGCAGCTGCCGGTGGGCGAATATCCCGAGGTCGTGCCGCCCAGCGTGGTCGTGCGCGCCACCTATCCGGGGGCCAATCCCAAGGAGGTCGCCGAGTCGGTGGCCGTGCCACTGGAGGAGGCCATCAACGGGGTCGAAGGCCTGATGTACATGAAGTCGGTCGCGGCTTCGGACGGCAGTCTGCAGGTGGTTGCCACCTTCCGCCCAGAAATCGATCCCGACACCGCAGCCGTGCGCGTGCAGAACCGCGTCAGCCAGGCCCAGAGCCGGCTGCCCGAGGAGGTGCGACAGTTCGGCGTGACCACGCAGAAGCAGGCGTCCACACCGCTGATGTACGTGGGCCTGGTCTCCAAGGATGGCCGGCATGATGCGCTGTACCTGCGCAACCATGTCACGCTCAAGATCAAGGATGTGCTGGCGCGCATTCCCGGCGTGGGCGACGTGGGCATCTACGGCGCGGGCGACTATGCGATGCGTGTCTGGCTGGACCCGCACAAGGTGGCGGCACGCCAGCTCACGGCCGGCGAGGTGATCGCAGCCATCCGCGAGCAGAACATCCAGGTCTCGGCCGGCCAGCTGGGCGCCGAGCCCAGTGCGCAGAAGTCCGACAAGCTGCTGTCCATCAATGTGCGCGGGCGGCTGAAGACGGCCGAGGAGTTCGGCAGCATTGTGCTCAAGAGCGGCGAAGGCGGTCAGGTCGTGCGTCTGGCCGACGTGGCGCGCATCGAGCTGGGCGCCAGCGACTACACGCTGCGCTCGTGGAGCGACACCAAGAACATGGCGGCCGTGGGCATCTTCCTGTCGCCGGGCGCGAATGCGCTGGGCGTGGCCGAGCAGGTCTACGCGGCCATGGACCGGCTCTCGAAGGACCTGCCTGAAGGCGTGGCCTTCGAATCCGTCTGGGACCCCACGGTCTTTGTGCGCGACTCGATCAAGGCCGTGCAGAGCACGCTGATCGAGGCCGTGATCCTCGTGGTGCTGGTGGTCATCGTCTTTTTGCAGACCTGGCGCGCCTCCATCATTCCGCTGCTGGCCGTGCCCGTGTCTATCATCGGCACGTTCGCGGGCCTGTACCTGCTGGGCTATTCCATCAACACGCTGACGCTGTTCGGCCTGGTGCTGGCGATCGGCATCGTGGTGGACGACGCCATCGTCGTGGTCGAGAACGTGGAGCGCTACATCGAGCAGGGCCACAGCCCACAGGAGGCGGCCCATCTGGCCATGAAGGAGGTCTCCGGGCCCATCATCGCCATCGCCCTGGTTCTGTGCGCGGTCTTCGTTCCCATGGCCTTTCTCAGCGGCGTCACGGGCCAGTTCTACCAGCAGTTCGCGGTGACGATTGCCATCTCCACGGTGATCTCGGCCATCAACTCGTTGACCCTGTCGCCGGCACTGGCGGCCAAGCTGCTGCAGCCGCACGGCGCACCGCGCGACGCGCTGGCACGCGTCATCGACAAGGGCCTGGGCTGGCTCTTCCGGCCCTTCAACCGCTTCTTCGATCGCAGCGCCCACGGCTACCAGAACTCGGTGGGTCGCTCGCTGCGCCGACGCGGCCTGGTGTTCGCGGTCTATGCGGCACTGCTGGCCGGCACCGCCGTGCTGTTCCATGCCGTGCCCGGCGGCTTCATCCCCATGCAGGACAAGCTCTACCTGTTTGCCGGCGCCAAGCTGCCCGAGGGTGCGTCGCTGAACCGCACCGATGCGGTCACGCGTCAGATGGTGGAGGCGGCCAAGAGCGTGGATGGTGTGGACATGGTCGCGGCCTTCGCGGGCTTCAATGCGCTGCAGTCCACGACCACGCCCAATCTGACCAGCTCCTACATCATGCTCAAGCCCTTCGGCGAGCGCACCCGCAGCGCCGAGGCCATCAATGCCGAGCTGGGTGCCAAGTTCGCTCAGATCGAAGGCGGCTTCGCCTATGCGCTGATGCCGCCGCCCATCCAGGGCCTGGGCAACGGATCGGGTTATTCGCTGTTCCTGCAGGACCGGGCGGGCCTGGGCTATGCAGCGCTGCAGCAGGCGCTTGAGGCCTTTCAGGCCGAGATTGCCAAGACACCAGGCATGACCTACCCGGTCAGCAGCTACCAGTCCAATATCCCGCAGCTGGAAGTGAAGGTGGACCGCATCAAGGCCAAGGCCCAGGGCGTGGCGCTGACCGATCTGTTCCAGACCCTGCAGGCCTATCTGGGCTCGGTCTACGTCAACGACTTCAACGCCTTCGGCCGCGTCTGGCGCGTGATGCTGCAGGCCGATGCCGACTACCGCCAGGCCGTGGAGGACATCGCCCAGCTGCGCACGCGCAACGCGCGCGGCGAGATGGTGCCCATAGGCTCCATGGTCACCGTGGTGCCCAGCTACGGGCCTGATCCGGTGCTGCGCTACAACGGCTTTCCAGCCGCCGATCTGATCGGCGATTCCGATCCGCGCCTGCTGTCCTCGGCCGAGGTGCTGACCAAGCTACAGGAGATCGCGCAGCGCACGCTGCCGCGCGGCATCGAGCTGGCCTGGACGGACCTGAGCTACCAGCAGGTCGAACAGAGCCATGCCGCTGCCGTGGTCTTCGTGATCGCCGTGATGCTGGTGTTTCTGGTGCTGGCCGCGCTCTACGAAAGCTGGACCCTGCCGCTGGCCGTGATCCTGATCGTGCCCGTGTGCATCTGCGCGGCGCTGTTCGGCGTGTGGCTGGCCGGAGGGGACAACAATGTCTTCGTGCAGGTCGGCCTGGTGGTGCTCATGGGCCTGGCCTGCAAGAACGCGATTTTGATCGTGGAGTTCGCTCGCGAGCTGGAGATGCGCGGCTCGCCCATCGTCGATGCCGCGCTGCAGGCCTGCCGCCTGCGGCTGCGTCCCATCGTCATGACCTCCATCGCCTTCATCGCGGGCGCCGTTCCCTTGCTGATCGGCAGCGGCGCAGGCAGCGAGGTGCGCGCTGCCACTGGCGTGACGGTGTTCTCGGGCATGCTGGGCGTAACCCTGTTTGGCCTCTTCCTCACGCCGGTGTTCTACGTCACGTTGCGCCGTCTGTCGGGGCGGTCGCTGGCGACCCGAACGCCTGCCCATCCCGCTTCACCTGTTTCACCCGCATCCTTGGAGGGCAGCCATGTCTGAGATCTCCCAACCTCTGCGCCGGCATGCGCTGGCATGGGCCGTGGCGGGCCTTTCGGCCCTGCTCGCAGGCTGCGCCGTCGGTCCCGATTTCCGCGCACCCGAGCCGCCTGAGGCCGGCGCGCAGTTCGCGCGGGCCGAGCCGTCCGCAGTCCCGCAGCAGGCATCCCCAGAGATCGGCTCCGATGCCGCGTTCTGGCGTCAGTTCCAGGATGTGCAACTCACGCAGCTGGTCGAGCAGGCCCTGCGGGCCAACCAGGAGCTGCGCGGTGCGCTGGCGCGACTCGATGCGGCCCAGGCCCTGCTGAGCGAAAGCCGTCTTGATCAGCTGCCAACGCTCACCGTGTCGGGCCAGGCGCTGCAGCAAAGACGCAGCGAAAGCCAGGCACCAAGCGGGGCACAAAGCGGGCCGCGAAGCCAGCGCAGCTACAGCGCCGGCATCAACGCGAGCTGGGAGCTGGATCTGTTCGGTCGCGTGCGTCGCAGCATCGAGGCCGGCAGCGCCGACCTGCGTGCCAGCGCCGCTGATCTGGCTGCGCTGCAGGTCGCCATTGCTGCCCAGGTCGCGGCCAGCTACGCTGATCTGCGCGGCTGGCAGCAGCGTCTGCATCTGGCCGAAGCCAATGCCGCCAATCAGCAAGATACGCTGCGCCTGGTGCAGCTGCGGCTGGCGCATGGCAGCGGCACCGACTTCGACCTAGCGCGCGCCCAGGCGCAGCTGGAGACCACGCGCTCGCGCATTCCGGCGCTGCAGGCACGGATCGCCATGGAACAGCACCGGCTGGCCGTGCTTACCGGCCAGGTGCCCGAGGCACTGATCGCAGCGCTGGACGCACCGGCCGCGTTGCCGCAGTTGCCGCAGAGCATCGCTCCCGGCACGCCCGCCGACCTGTTGCGCCGTCGCCCCGATGTGGCCGCCGCCGAGGCGCGTCTGCATGCCGCCACTGCGCGGGTGGGCGTGGCCACGGCCGAGCTGTTCCCGCGCCTGTCGCTGGGCGGTCTGCTGGGCAGCTCCGCTCTCAGCACGGGAGCGCTGTTCGAGGCCGGCAGCGCGAGCCGCAGCGTGTTCCTGGGTGTGGACTGGTCTTTTCTCGACGTGGGCCGCGTGCGCGCGCGCATCGCTGCCAGCGAGGCCGGTGCCCAGGTCGCGCTGGCCCAGTACCAGCAAAGCGTGCTGCTGGCGCTGGAGGACACCGAAAACGCCCTGGTGCTTCTCACGCGCACCCGCACCGAGGACGCCCATCTGGCCCAGGCCGCCGAGCAGCGTGCACGGGCCGAGCAGCTCGCGCAGCGCCGCTACCGCCTGGGCAGCGTGGGCCTGTACGAGGTGCTGGACGCACAGCGCGACCTCTACGCGGCCCAGGACGCGGCGGCCGACAGCCGCGCGCGCGGCCTGCGTGCCGCCGTGGCGCTGTATCAGGCGCTGGCCGGCGGCTGGGAGGGCCGCCACCGGCCAAGCCTATGATGGCGCTGCAATGACGCTTTCGCTGTTTCCTGACGAACCCCTGCCCGCCGAAATCATTGATGACGGTGCCGTGCTGCTGCGCGGTTTTGCGGCAGCCCAGGAGCAGCGCTGGGTGGCCGATGTGACGGCTTTGCAGACACGGGCCGCATTTCGAAACATGCAGGTGCCCGGCGGAAAGTTCATGTCGGTGGCGATCACCAACGCCGGCGGCTGGGGCTGGATTTCGGATCTGCAGGGCTATCGCTACAGCGCCGTCGATCCGCAGACCGGCAAGCCCTGGCCTGCCATCCCCGCTTTTCTGTGCGAGCAGGCCGCAAGGGCTGCGGCGCTGGCCGGCTATCCGGATTTTGCGCCCGATGCCTGCCTGATCAACCGCTATCAGCCGGGCGCGCGCATGGGTTTGCACCGCGACCAGGACGAACATGACTATGCGGCGCCCATAGTCTCGGTTTCGCTGGGCCTGGCTTGCAGCTTTCTCTGGGGCGGGCTGACGCGCCAGAGTCCCACCCGGCGCCTTGCGCTCACCCATGGCGATGTGCTGGTCTGGGGCGGGCGTTCGCGCCTGGTGTTTCATGGCGTCGCCCCGCTCAAGCAGGGCCAACACCCGCTGCTTGGCAATGAGCGCTGGAATCTGACGTTCCGCATGGCCAAGGCTCGCTACCCGGCAGGCCAGCCATCGGAATAGGCGCTGGCGGCAGGGCAATGCCCGGCAGCCCGGCAAAGCCTGCCAGCTTTCCTACAATGGCGGTCTATGAGCCAGTCGCACCCCACCCCCGCCTACACCCGAGCCCAGGAGCTGCCCGCAACGCTTGCCAAGCGCCTCGTCATTCTTGACGGTGCGATGGGTACCATGATTCAGCGTTTCAAGCTGGGCGAGGCTCAGTATCGCGGCGAGGGCTATGCCGGTGCCGAAGGTGCGGGCGAGCGCTTCAAGGACTTTGCCCATGACGTCAAGGGCAACAACGAGCTGCTGTCGCTGACCCGTCCCGACGTGATTCGCGACATCCATGAGAAATACCTGGCTGCCGGCGCCGATCTGATCGAGACCAACACCTTTGGTGCGACCACGATTGCGCAGGAGGACTATCACATGGCCGATCTGGCCTATGAGATGAACCTCAAGAGCGCCCAGCTCGCGCGTGCGGCCTGCGACAAGTACAGCACGCCCGACCACAAGCGCTATGTGGCCGGAGCCCTGGGCCCCACGCCCAAGACGGCCTCCATCAGCCCCGATGTGAACGACCCTGCCGCACGCAACATCACCTTCGAGCAGCTGCGCCAGGCCTATCTGGAGCAGACGCTGGCGCTGATTGAAGGCGGTGCCGACGTAATTCTGGTCGAGACCATCTTCGATACCCTCAACGCCAAGGCCGCGCTGTTTGCCGTGGACGAGGCCTTCGAGCAGACCGGCGAGCGCCTGCCCATCATGATCAGCGGCACGGTGACCGATGCCTCGGGTCGCATTCTGAGCGGGCAGACCGTGACGGCCTTCTGGCACAGCGTGCGCCATAGCAACCCGCTGTCCGTGGGCCTGAACTGCGCCCTGGGTGCCACGCTCATGCGTCCCTATGTGCAGGAGCTGGCCAAGGCGGCTCCCGACACCTTCATCAGCTGTTACCCCAATGCCGGTCTGCCCAACCCCATGAGCGACACCGGCTTTGACGAAACGCCCGAGATCACCAGCCGTCTGGTGCACGAGTTCGCGGCCGAAGGTCTGGTCAATATCGTGGGCGGCTGCTGCGGCACCACACCCGACCATATCGGTGCCATTGCCAAGGCCGTGCAGGCCACGGCCACGCGCAAGCTGTTCTACCCGGCCGAAGCCTGATTCAGCCCGCAATGGTTCGCCTCTGACCCGCGCTTCGGATCGCAGGCGTGAACCATGCGGCTCCGGCACGATCCGGGCAGCCCTGGTGCCTGAGCCACAAGCACTGGCAGCTCTTTTTCCGATGCTTATCCGCAGGGGCGGGCACAATGGCCTGATTCCGGCTTTGCTGCCCCAGCACCGACGACCGCATGACTGCTCCACTGCAACCCGTTGCCCCCGTACTGCCCGTGTCCGTGCCCACGGGCCAGGCGGCAGCGCAGGTCGGCAATGTGGCTGCAACCGCTGTCCCGGATCTTCCCGCAGTGCAGCAACCGCCTGCCGCTCAGGCGCCGTCCCCGGCGACCAGCATGGTGCAGTGGTCGCCGCAAACCTTGCAGAACCTCAAGCTCCAGGCCTTTGAACATCTGATTGCGCAGCTGGCCCTGCAGGTGCAAGCCCAACCCGGTGCGCCTGCAGCGAGCTGGCCCAGTCAGGGCCTGCCAGCGGCCGTGCAGCAATTTGTGCAAAGCCTGCTCGCGCAGGTTCAGGTCAGCCTGCAGGGGCAGGCCCAGCCCTTGCAGCTGCTGTCCGGCCAGCAGGGATCGGTTGCGCTGATGCAGGCCTTGGCGCAGGCTGCGGCGTCTGGCGCGCAGCCGCCCAGCTCGGCTTTGCAGACGGCTGCGGCCCTGTCGCCCACGGCGGCCGTGGCGCTGGAGCAGGCACAGCAGGGCATGGCAGCAGCTGCTGCTGGCGGCGCTGCCGCACCGCGTCTGCCCCAGCTGCAGAACTGGCTGGTGCAGCAAGGCACGCTGGTCACGCCGCAAGGCGAGCGCAGCTTTTCCCTGACATTGCAGGTGCCCGCCGCCTGGGCGCAGGCTGTGGGCGCCCCAAGCATCCCGGCAGCCCAGGGAGCGGGGACGGCTCTGCGCCTGCCCATGGCGGATCCGGGTGTCTTGAGCAGCGGCCCTCTGGCGCTGGTGGTGCAGCCGCAGTCGCCCGCAGCGACCAGCACGCTTGCCACCAGCGCATTGCTGTGGCTGGAGCTGCAGCCCGTCACGGCGAGCGCCGCTCAGGCGACGCCGGCACAGATGGCCGGTCTGCCCCTGGCCCTGCCCGCACCGGCGCTGGCGCAGGAAGTGCAGCAGCTGCTGCAGAACAAGTCCGATCCCTGGCTGATGATGGCGGCGGCCCAGGCTGCCAATGCCCTGCCTGTTCCGCGCCGCAGCGGCGAGCACCGTTCGCATCTATGCATGACCGAAGGCTGCCAGTACCAGGGCCTGGCACCCTGTGCCCAGCCTTTTTGCAGCGAGATGAACCGCATCTGGGCCACCTCCGGCGTGGCGCGCAGCGGCTGAACCAAGCTGACGTTGGGCTGGACTCTGCCAAGGCCCCACTTTCATAATGCGTCTCGTTGCCTGCTTTTTGAGCAGGCTTCTCGGGTCGGAATTGGCAGCTCCGCTGCCAGCCATGTTCCGGCTGTCTTCAGTGCATCAGGCAGGACCTGACTGCCTGTCATCGCCTCATCTCACAGGTCTTCGACCTTCTCTGTCCTCTGCTGTGCCAAGAGCTGGCTGCGGGGGCAGTGACTTCACAATTCAAGGAGAACCACCGGCATGCGCTTGCGTACTGGCATTGCTTGTTCCACATGTTTCACTCTTTTGTCAGCCGTGCTGCCTGCGGCGGCCCAGTCCTCCGGCGTCAGCATTGGAGGTCTGATTGACGGCGGCATCTATCGCGGCTTTGACGGCACGGCTCAGGCCGGCACGATTCAGCGCAGCAATCTCTCGATTGCTGGCTGGGAGGACCTGGGCGGCGGCCTCAAGGCCACGTTTCGTCTGAGCGCACGTTTCGATATCGATACCGGGCGTCTGGAGGATCAGGGCAGCAAGCCGTTCTGGCATGACGAGTCCACGGTGGGCCTGCAGGGCGGCTTTGGCCATCTGCGCCTGGGCCGCGCCCTGTCGGCCATGTGGTCGCAGGACTGGAAATTCGACCCCTGGGCCAATTTCAACCGCATCTCCTCGCCGGCCTGGTATCAGTGGCACTACCTCACGCCTACCGACCGCTACAGCAACAACGGCGCGGCTGAGTATGGGCGCATGGCCAATGGCATCTTCTACGACTCGCCCACGGTGGGCGGCTTCACTCTGCATCTGAGCGCCTCGCCGGAGCGCACCGAGGTGCCGTTGACCTTACGCCGCGAAGGACGCGGTTACTCGGCCTCTCTCAATTACGACTCGGACAGCCTGAGCGGCATGCTGGCCTTCGAGCGCAACGGCAGCGGTGACAAGGACACTTTTGTCGCGGGTAAATACCGCTTTGGCGCGGCCGCCGTGATGGCCGCCTGGGATTACTCGCGCGTGGCCCAGACGGCACTCTCGGCCAAGGCCCTGACGCTGGGTGCCACCTACCAGATGGGGCAGACCACGCTGAAGGCCGGCTATGGACGCCAGCGCATGCAGGAGCAGACCAATCATTTCTATTCCCTGGGGGCCGACTACGCGCTGTCCAAGCGCACCACGCTCTATGCCAGCCTGGGGCGCAAGAGCTACGAGTACGGTGCGGATTCGGGGACTTCGTTCGGTGTGGGCATGGCGCACGCCTTCTGAGCCCCGGCCTCCCGCCGCAGCCTTGCTGCGGCTTTTTTTGTGCCTGGCGGAATGTCCAACAAGAGTTGAGGGAATTAAATCCGCCAGTTTGGGGTGTTTGTCCGCCTTGGCACGGGTAGTACAGCACCGTTTCTGGTCCTGATTCAGGTTTTGTCCGGGTAAAAATCGCCAAAAATCATGTTTTTCGCCGCTATCTACGCTCTTCATCGTTGAAATC
This sequence comes from Comamonas testosteroni ATCC 11996, assembly GCF_000241525.1. Lineage (GTDB taxonomy): Bacteria > Pseudomonadota > Gammaproteobacteria > Burkholderiales > Burkholderiaceae_C > Comamonas > Comamonas testosteroni. The sequence continues at coordinate 80,046 of NZ_AHIL01000002.1, read as the reverse complement.
CAAGATCTGAATCTGGTGTATTCCACTTAATTGAGTGCACTAGAGCTCAATTTGGCAGAAGTTATGGCTGGCTGTTTCTAATGAGTGCTGAAAATCTGTCAAGTGCATTGAAATGGCGCTCAAAAATAGCGCTTCTTGCTGCAACTCTTTGGTAGGCAACTATTTGCATGTGGGCTCTGTAAATCCTTGATTTTTTTGCCCAAAATGCGCGGCATTCCCCCGACTGAGGAGAGACCGCGATGTCCTATTCCGTGCCCGAGCAAGACAACCCAGTGCGCGCCGCCGACGCACAGCAAGCCGCCGCCTGCGGCAGCCAGACCATGCACTGGCATGCGCCGGCCAAGCCCGTCGCGGCCCCCGAAGTGCAGCGCTGGCCCGTGGAGGCAGTACAGTCCTTGCTGGACCTGCCTTTTCTGGACTTGTTGCACCGCGCCCAGAGCGTGCATCGCGAGCACTGGCCGGCGGGCGAGATCGAGCTGGCGACCCTGCTGTCAGTCAAGACCGGCGGCTGCCCCGAGAACTGCGGCTACTGCCCGCAGTCGGCCGAGTTCGATACGGGAGTGAAGGCCGAGAAGCTGATGAGCGTGGAGGAGGTCACCCGCGCTGCCAAGGCGGCCCAGGATGCCGGAGCCACCCGCTTTTGCATGGGAGCTGCCTGGCGCGCGCCCAAGGACCGTGACATCGAGAAGATGAACGAGCTGATTGGCGCCGTGAAGGGCCTGGGCATGCAGACCTGTGCCACGCTGGGCATGCTGCAGCCGCACCAGGCGGCATCGCTGCGCGATGCGGGGCTCGACTACTACAACCACAATCTCGATACCGCGCCCGAGTACTACAAGGATGTGGTCAGCACGCGCCAGTACCAGGACAGGCTGGACACGCTGGCTGCGGTGCGCGATGCAGGTATCAGCGTGTGCTGCGGCGGCATCATCGGCATGGGCGAGACCGAGGTCCACCGTGCCGGCTTGATTGCCCAGCTGGCGAACATGCAGCCCTACCCCGAGTCCGTGCCCATCAACAGCCTGGTGCCCGTGCCCGGTACGCCGCTGGCCGACAGCGAGCCGGTGGACCCGCTGGACTTTGTCCGTGTGATCGCCGTGGCGCGCATCACCATGCCCAAGGCCCGCGTGCGCCTGTCGGCGGGCCGCCAGCAATTGGGCGAGGCCGTGCAGACCCTGTGCTTCATGGCCGGGGCCAATTCCATCTTCTACGGCGACAAGCTGCTGGTGACCGGCAATCCCGATGTGCAGGCCGATATCACCTTGATGCGCAAGCTGGGCCTCAAGGGCCTGGGGACATCGGCCGCAAGCTGATCCCTGAATCTCCCTCGGTCATCGCACCGGGGTTTTCTCGTTGCAAATTGCATGGCCCTGCCTCCGGTACAGGCCAGGCCGCGCTGCGCCTGCGTTTTGACAAGGCCGGTGATTCGCCTCAGGAGTTTTTGATGGACCACAGCCTTGCCGGCCGCAGCGTGCGCCATGTCTGGCATCCCTGCACACAGATGAAGCGGCACGAAGCCGCACCGCCGATTGCCATCGACCATGCCGTCGGTCCCTGGCTGGTGGATATCGATGGCCGCCGCTATCTGGACGGCATCAGTTCCTGGTGGGTCAATCTGTTCGGTCACTCGCATCCTCATATTCGGGCGGCGCTGACCGAGCAGTTGCAAAAGCTCGATCATGTAATGCTGGCCGGTTTCACCCACGCTCCCGTGGTCGAGCTGTCCGAGCGCCTGGCCGGTCTGACGGGCCTGGGCCATGCGTTCTACGGCAGCGACGGCGCTTCGGCCACCGAGATCGCACTGAAGATGAGCGCCCATTACTGGCGCAACCAGGGGCATCCGGCCAAGCACCGCTTCGTGGGTCTGGCCGGTGGCTATCACGGCGAGACAGTAGGCGCGCTGTCGGTCACAGATATTGCGCTGTTTCGCGATGCCTACGGCCCTCTGGTGCGTCTGTCTGCCACCGTGCCCAGCCCCGATGCCCGTCAGGCCCGACCTGGCGAAACCGCTGCCGATGTGGCGCGCCGCGCAGCCAAGGGCCTGGAGGCCTGGTTGCAAGCGCATCACCAGGAGACTGCTGCCCTGATTCTGGAGCCGTTGGTGCAGTGCGCAGCCGGCATGGCCATGCATGACGCCGAATACCTGCGCCTGGCCCGGGCGCTGTGCGATCGCTATTCCGTGCATCTGGTGGTGGACGAGATCGCCGTGGGCTTTGGCCGTACCGGCAGCCTGTTTGCCCATCAGCAGGCCGGTATCAGGCCGGACTTCATCTGCCTGTCCAAAGGCTTGACGGGCGGCACGCTGCCCTTGTCTGCCGTGCTGACGACCGATAAGGTCTATGCCGCTTTTTATGACGACGATGCCGCGCGCGGCTTTCTGCACTCGCACTCCTATACCGGAAACCCGCTGGCCTGCCGCGCTGCCGTGGCCACGCTGGAGCTGTTCGAGCAGCTGGACCAACTGGTCGTCAACCGGCAGCTGGCCGAAAAAATCAGTGCGGCATTCGCCGGGCTGAATGCTCACCCCCGCGTCAGCAACGCGCGCCAGCAGGGAATGATCTGGGCCTGGGACATCGATACCTCCTTGCCGGACTTTGCACAGCGCTACCACGAGGCGGCGCTGGACCTGGGTCTGCTGCTGCGCCCCATAGGACGCACGCTGTACTGCATGCCGCCCTATGTGCTGGACGATGCCGATATCACCCACCTGGGTCAGGCCGCGCTGGCCGCGCTGAACACCACCTTGCAGCAGGAAGCGGAGCTTGCCGCGAAGAAGGGAAAAGCATGATCGGCTGTTTCGTCACGGGCACCGATACCGGTGTGGGCAAGACCCTGGCCAGCTGTGCGCTGCTGCACGCACTGGCAGCCCATCATCCGCGCGTGGTGGGCATGAAAGCCGTGGCCGCAGGCGCCGATCCCGACGGGCAGGGCGGCTGGGTCAACGAAGACACGGTGGCCTTGCGCGCGGCCTCCACGCTGGCCGTGCCGGCAGCGCTGGACAACCCCGTGTTGCTGCCCGACCCCATGTCGCCGCATATCGCGGCCCGGCGCGCGGGCGTGGAGGTGACGCTGGCCCCGATTCTGGACGCCTACCGGCAATTGGCGGCGCAGGCCGATGTCGTGGTGGTCGAAGGCGCGGGCGGCTGGCGCGTGCCGTTGTCCGAGACTCTGTGTATTGCCGATCTGGCCGTGGCGCTGCAGCTGCCAGTGGTGCTGGTGGTGGGCCTCAAGCTCGGTTGCCTGAATCATGCGGTGCTGACCGCCGAGGCGATTCGCGCCGCCGGCTTGCCGCTGGCGGGCTGGGTGGCCAGCCGTGTGGAGCCGCAGATGCTGGTGCCCGAGGAAAACATGGACTGGCTGCGCAACCAGCTGGGACGGCTTGGCGCGCCGCTGCTGGCCGATATTCCCTGGCAGGCCAATCCCGATCCTCGCCTGACCAGTTTCTCTTTGCCCAAGGAATGGCAATGACCGCATCTTCCAATTTCTGGCTGCAGGATATTCCACAGCAGCTGGCTGCCCTGGACGCCGCCGCACTGCGCCGTACCCGCCGTACCGTGGCGCCCTTGCAAGGTGCGCGTATTCTGGTTGACGGGCAGCCCATGCTGCAGTTCTGCAGCAACGACTATCTGGGGCTGGCCCAGCACCCGGCCATGATTGAGGCGGCCTGCGCCGGTGCGCAAGACTTTGGCGTGGGCTCGGGTGGCTCTCCCATGGTCAACGGCCACAGCACGGCCAATGCCGCGCTCGAGGAAGAGCTGGCCCGCTTTGTGCAACTGCCCCGTGCGCTTTACTTCTATGCCGGGTTTGCCACCAACGCCAGCATCATCCCGGCGCTGGTGGGCGCGGACGACGCCATTTTTTCGGACGCTCTGAACCACGCCAGCCTGATCGATGGCTGCCGCCTGTCGCGCGCACAGATCCACCGTTTCGGGCATGGCGACCTGGTCGCCTTGGAGCAGCTGCTGGCTGCTTGCCCGGTGCAGCGTAAGCTGGTGGTGAGCGACGCCGTCTTCAGCATGGACGGCAATGTGGCTGATATTGATGGGCTGCTGGCCCTGTGCGAGCGCTACGACGCCCTGCTGCTGCTCGACGATGCCCACGGCTTCGGCGTGCTCGGTCCGCAAGGCCGGGGCAGCCTGGCAGCCGCAGGGCTGACGGGGGCCAAGGCTTCGCCACGCGTGCTGTACATGGCTACGCTGAGCAAGGCGGCCGGCGTCTCGGGCGCCTTTGTGGCAGGGCATGAACTGCTGATCGAGTGGCTGCTGCAGAAAACGCGCAGCTACACCTTTGCGACGGCTGCCCCTGCGATGCTGGCGCGTGCATTGCAAACCAGTGTGCAACTGATAGAGCAGCAAAGCGCCCTGCGCCTGCAGTTGCAGGCCCGTATCGCCCAGCTGCGCGCGGGTCTGCAGCCCTTGTTGCAGGGCAAGGGATGGAGGCTTTTGCCATCGGACACCGCCGTGCAGGCGCTGGTAGTGGGCGGCAACGACGCTGCGCTCGGCCTTATGGAAGGGCTGCGCCGCCATGGCCTGTGGGTGCCGGCGATTCGCCCTCCCACCGTGCCCGTGGGCACGGCTCGATTGCGTATCGCACTGTCGGCGCTGCACACTGAGGCGGATGTGAGCCAGCTGCTGGCAGCGCTGCAGGAGCTGGCAGGCTGAGGCCTGGCCGCTCGCTGCTCGCTGTCAGCGGCGTAGCGCCTGCAGTACCTGCGCCAGCTTCCTCGCGGCGACTTCCAGCTCATGCGGTGTATGTGCAGCAAATCCCATGAGGAATCCAGCCTGCTGCGGGCTCGATGCATGCAACTGCGTCAACCCGAGCAGGTCGATGCCTGCTCTGCGAGCGCAGTCCACTGCGGAAAGCTCGGAAATGTCGCGAATCAAGGTACACGGCATCTGCATGCCGCCTGCAGGCACCCGCGGCTCCAGAAAATCCCCCAGATGCTCGCGCACCAGCCGCGCCAGCACGTCACGCCGCTCGGCATAGACGGCGCGCATGATACGCACATGCGCTCCCAGGTGCCCGCCTTCGATGAACCGCGCCAGCGTCAATTGCGCAATCGGTGCGCTGTGTCCATCGAGCAAGGTCCGCGCCACCGTCATGGGGGCAACCAGCGAAGTCGGCAGCACCATATAGCCTATGCGTAGCCCAGGGAACATCGACTTGGTGAAGGTGCCGACATAGATCGTGCGCTCGTGCTGATCCAGCCCCTGCACGCAGGCCGTGGGCTTGCCGGCGTAGTGAAATTCGCTGTCGTAGTCATCTTCGATGATCCACGCCTGCTCCTGCTGCGCCCAGGCTATGGCGGCCAGCCGGCGATCCAGGGCCAGTGTGGTGCCCGTCGGGAACTGATGGGAGGGAGTCAGAAACACTGCCCTGGCAGAGGGCAGTGTTTGCAATAAATCCACCTTCATGCCGTCGCCGTCCATCGGCACGGGCACACATTCCAGTCCCGCCGCATCGAAGGCTTTGCGTGCGCCGTGATACACCGGGTCTTCGATGAAGATGCGTTCGCCGGCGTCCAGCAGCACGTTGGCGCAGAGAGTCAGAGCCTGTTGCGAACTGGTCAGCACCAGCACGCGTTCGGGCGTGGCGCGTGCGCCGCGCTCCAGGTTGACATAGGCGGCAATCGCTTGGCGCAAAGCCTCGATGCCCTGCGGCGGACTGTGCAGCAGAGCCCGGGTGCCGTGCTCCTTGAGTACCTGCCGTTGCAAGCGCTCCCAGGTCTGAATCGGGAAGTTGCGTGTCTCAGGCACACCGGGCGCGAAAGCGCGTGGCGCCAGGAAATCACGCAGGCCACCGCCCGCGAACATGGCTGCGCCGCGCTGGCTCAAGCGCAGGGCTGGAACGCGCACCGCAGGGCTGTGCATCAGGCCGCGCCCCGGAAGGCGCTGCACCTGCTCGGACACAAAGCTGCCACTGCCCGTGTGCCGTTCGATGAAGCCTTCGGCATGCAACTGGCCATAGGCGGCTTCCACCGTATCGCGCGAGACGCCCAACGATTGGGCCAGAGGACGCGATGCCGGCAGGCGTCGGCCCACGTCCAGCAAGCCATCGAGTATCAGCTGCCGCAGGGCTCGCTGGATGCGGACATGCAGCGGCAAGGCGCCATGAGCGGGGTCGCCGATCCAGGCCTTGACGGATTCGAGTTGGGCGTGCTTGAACAATTGGTCTGTATGCCTTCAAGAAAGTGGCAGGGAATATCAGTCCATTCCGATTCTATAAATCGAATGCCCCCAGGGCCGATCAATTTTCAAGAGCTACTGCAAGACATGCCAACCATCCATTCGCCAACCTCCCTGCGCTGGAGCGATCTCCTTCATCCCATCGTGGCTGGCCTGATCTCGGTCATCGTCAACTACGGCGGCACCTTCATTCTTGTGTTCCAGGCGGCCAAGGTGGCGGGCCTCGGCCCGGAGCTGACGGCCTCCTGGGTATGGTCGATTTCGATTGGCGTAGGGGTGACAGGTCTGCTGATGAGCTGGGTGACGCGCGAGCCCATCATCACGGCCTGGTCCACGCCTGCAGCGGCCTTCCTTGTGACTGCCCTGGCGACCACGCCCTACGCCGAAGCCGTGGGGGCCTACCTTGTCTCGGCGCTGGCTTTCGTGGTGCTGGGACTGTCGGGCTATTTCGAACGCGTCATCCGGCTGATCCCTGCCGGTATTGCGGCCGGGCTGCTCGCGGGCATCCTGCTGCAATTCGGCATCAAGGCGTTTGGCGGCATGAGCGTCGATCCCCTGCTGGCGGGCCTGCTGATAGCGACCTATGTGGTGCTCAAACGGATTTCGGCACGCTATGCCGTCGTCGGCCTCCTGGTGCTGGGGCTGGTCTTTTTGCTGTCGCAGAATCGGGTCGATCTGTCCGGGCTGGAATTGCAGCTTGCTGCTCCCGTGTTCACCAGGCCGGAGTTCTCGCCCAATGCCTTGCTCAGCGTCGCGCTGCCGCTGTTTCTCATCACGCTGACCGGACAGTACATGCCCGGCATGCTGGTGTTGCGCAACGATGGCTTCAAGACCAGTGCCAACCCCATCGTCACGATCACGGGTCTGGGCTCGCTGCTGATGGCTCCGTTTGGTTCGCACGCGTTCAACATCGCCGCGATCACGGCTGCAATCGCCACGGGCCGGGAGGCGCATGAAGATCCAGCCAGGCGCTGGATTGCCGGTGTTGCTGCCGGCGTGTGCTACATCCTGGTCGGCGTGTTCGGGGTGACGCTGGCGGCGGTCTTCATGGCCTTTCCCAACACCTTCATCACCACGTTGGCGGGCCTGGCCCTGCTGGGAACCATTGGCGCCAGCCTGGCCACGGCCCTGGCGGATGCCAAGGTGCGCGAGGCCGCGCTGATCACCTTCCTGGCGGCAGCCGCCAACATCACGCTGCTGGGTATTGGCGGCGCCTTCTGGGGACTGGTCATAGGGCTGCTCGCCTATGCAGTCCTCAACGGCCGGATGCCGTGGAGCGCACAGCCGGGCGCGATAGCCGCCATGGAAAAAGGATGAGGGGGTGCCCATGACTTCAGAAACCCCGACCCGTCACGATCAACATGGCCTGTACCCTGAGGCCGGCACGGTAGAGGATTTCCGCCGCAACCTCGCCACCGTTCAGGAGCGCATTGCAGCTGCCTGCCAGCGCGTGGGGCGTGATCCAGCCAGTGTGCGCTTGCTGCCCGTCAGCAAGACCAAGCCGCAAGCCAGCCTGCGTCTGGCCTATGCAGCGGGCTGCCGCCTGTTGGGTGAGAACAAGGTACAGGAAGCGTTTGGGAAATGGGAGTCCATGCAGGACCTGGCCGATCTGCGCTGGTCGGTCATCGGCCACCTGCAGACCAACAAGGCCAGGCTGGTGGCACGCTTTGCCAGCGAGTTTCAGGCCTTGGACAGCCTGCGCGTGGCAGAGGCGCTGGACAGGCATCTGCAGGCCCAAGGGCGGTCGCTCGATGTGTTCGTGCAGGTCAATACCTCGGGCGAGGCCAGCAAGTATGGCTTGAGTCCCGAGGCTGTTCCGGACTTCATCCAGCAACTGCCTGTGTTTTCCGCGTTGCGCGTGCGTGGTCTGATGACGCTGGCGCTGTTTTCCGCCGAAGCCGAACGGGTGCGCCGGTGCTTCATCCTCCTGCGCGAGCTGCGTGATCGGTTGCGGCAAAGCGCACCCGTGGGTATTGAGCTGGATGCTCTGTCGATGGGGATGTCCGGCGATTTCGAGATCGCCATCGAGGAGGGCGCTACCGTGGTGCGCGTGGGGCAGGCCATCTTTGGCGCGCGTCCGTTACCCGATAGCTATTACTGGCCAACGCGCCCTGATCCGGATACGCCGCAATCCGCTGCCGATTGACATGGCATTGGCGCAATCGCAGGTGGCTTGTGCCCGCGCTGCGTGTTGCGGCCGCAGCAAGCCGGCCAATCTGCCGCCAAGTCCTGCGGGTGCTGCGCCATGCCCGGCAGGCGCGATGCACGATTTTTGCCGCTGACACCGGGCCTCGACCCGCTGCAGAGTTCTCCTGAACTGGTTGATATCCGCCAGTTTTCTTTTACATCCCACCGGAGCATTGCATGCCGCAAACCGATTCCCATCTGATGAGGGCATATGCCCGCCAGCCTGTTTCTTTTGTGCGCGGTCGCGGTGCGCGCCTTTGGGATGATCAAGGGGTGGAATACCTGGACGCCATCGCCGGCGTGGCTGTCACCAGCCTGGGTCATGCCCATCCGGAGCTCGCCGCCGTCATGGCCGAGCAAGCCGCGACCTTGCTGCACACCTCCAACGTGTTCCGTATCGACTGGCAAGAGCAGCTTGGCGAGCGCTTATGCGCGCTCGCCGGCATGGAAAAGGTGTTCTTCTGCAATTCGGGTGCCGAGGCCAATGAGACGGCTCTCAAGCTCGCCCGCTTGCACGGACATCGCAAGCAGGTGGCCGAGCCGCAAATTCTCGTGATGGAGAACGCTTTTCATGGCCGCACGCTGGCGACGCTCGCCGCCACGGGCAACGCGGCCAAGCAACAGGGCTTCGAGCCGCAGATGCCCGGCTTTGTGCGCGTGCCCTATGACGACATCGATGCCGTGCGCCGAGCGGCCCGGGAAGCACCAGGTATCGTCGCCGTGCTGGTCGAGCCGGTACAGGGCGAAGGCGGCATCCGTGTCGCCAGTCCCGGCTACCTGCGCGCTCTGCGCGAGTTCTGCGACAGCCAGGGCTGGTTGCTGATGCTCGACGAGATACAGACCGGCCTGGGCCGCACGGGGGCCTGGTTCGCGCACCGGCACGCCGGTATCACGCCCGATGTGATGACCCTCGCCAAAGCACTGGGCAACGGTGTTCCCATCGGCGCCTGCCTGGCGCGCGGCGCCGCCGCCGATCTGTTCTCCCCGGGCCAGCACGGCTCAACCTTCGGTGGTAATCCGCTGGCCTGCCGCGTGGCCTGCGCCGTGCTCGACATCATGGAAAGAGACGGCATTGCGCAGCGGGCAGCCCTGCTGGGCGAGCGCCTGCTGGCCGGGCTGCGGCTGGCTCTGGGAGGACACCCAGGTGTGCAGGCCATCCGAGGCCTGGGGCTGATGGCTGGGATCGAGTTGAACCGGAACTGCCAGGAGCTGGTCGGCCGCGCGCTGGCCGAACAGCGATTGCTGATTACCGTGACCCGTGAGCGCACGATCCGGCTGTTGCCGCCGCTGATCTGTGAGGAAGCGCAGATTGACGACATCGTGGCTCGAGTTGCAAGTCTGTGCCGTCACAGTGGCGCAAGCCACCAGGCCGTCTAGCCCGCGCCTGCTGAGTTCGCAAAAAAGCCGCTGCCATGCAGCGGCTTCTGGCTTGCGGGAGGCGGGCAGTCTTATTTGCCCGCGCCTTCCACCACCTTGAGTACGCGGGGAGCCACGGCGCACATCAGCTCGTAGCCCAGCGTGCCGGCAGCAGCGGCTACCTCGTCGATGGGCAGCACGACTCCATTGCTGGCGCGACCCCAGAGCGTGACCTCGCTTCCCAGCCTGGCCTTGGGAACAGGGCTCAGGTCCACGGCCATCATGTCCATGCTGACGCGGCCCAGGGTGCGGGTGCGCACACCGTCCACCAGCACGGGCGTGCCCGTGGGGCAGACGCGCGGATAGCCGTCCGCATAGCCGCAGGCCACCACGCCCAGGCGCAGCGGTCCGTCGCACTGAAAACGCGAGCCGTAGCCCACGGTGTCGCCGGCATGCAGCTCCTGCGTGCCGATGATTTTTGACGACAGCGTCATGGTCGGCTCAAGACCCCAGTGAGCCGCATCATGGGTGGGGAAGTCGGGCGAGCTGCCGTAGAGCACGATGCCGGGGCGCACCCAGTCGCAGCGCACATTGTTTTCGTCACCATGCAGCAAGGTGGCAGCGCTGTTGCTGATGCTGCGCTCGCCGGGCAGGTCCAGCGTGGTTTCGTGAAAGACCCTGAGCTGGTGGTCCATGCCATGCTCCACATCGGCATCGCTGAAGTGGGTCATGAACGAGATCTCGTCGACCTGGGGCAGGGCATTCAGCCGCGCATAAGCCGCACGAAAACGCTCGGGTGTAAAGCCCAGTCGGTTCATCCCGCTGTTCATCTTGAGGAAGACACGATGGCCGACCTGGGTCTTGTGGGCGGCCAGCCAGTCGATCTGCTCGTCGCAGTGCACGGCATGCCAGATGCCCAGACGCGAGCAGATTTCCAGGTCGCGCAACTCGAACACGCCTTCGAGCAGCAGGATGGGGCCGCGCCAGCCCAGATTGCGCACGCGCTGGGCCTCATCGAGGTCCAGCATGGCAAAACCGTCCGTCGCTCGCAACCCTTCAAACACGTTCTCGATACCGTGGCCATAAGCGTTGGCTTTGATCACGGACCACAATTTGGCATCAGGGACGGCTTGCCGTACCCGCTCCAGATTGTGGCGAACGGCTTCAGGATGGATGGTGGCAGTAATGGGACGAGGCATGGTTTTTCTCAATCAGACCAGTGGGATTCTGGCACTGTCAGCCGGAGCCTGCGTGATATAACCGCCAGTCACTTGCCACGGGGTCTATTATTTCCTTGGCATCGGTCCGTCCGGTGCCAGTTACAGCTAATTCATGAAGCGCGGTTTCTACACCATCATGTCAGCGCAGTTTTTCAGCTCGCTGGCAGACAACGCCTTGTTTGTGACCGCTGTAGAGCTGTTGCGTGCCAATGGTGCCCCCGAGTGGCAACGTGCTGCCCTGGTGCCCATGTTCGCTCTGTTCTATGTGGTCCTGGCCCCCTTTGTCGGAGCCTTTGCGGACGCCTTGCCCAAGGGCAAGGTCATGTTCATCAGCAATGCCATCAAGGTGATCGGTTGTCTGATGATGCTCTTCGGTCATCATCCCCTGATCGCCTATGCCGTCATCGGGCTGGGCGCGGCCGCCTATTCGCCGGCCAAGTATGGCATCCTGACCGAGCTGCTGCCGGCCTCACAACTGGTCAAGGCCAATGGCTGGATCGAGGGGCTGACGATCACCTCCATCATTTTGGGCGTGCTGGTGGGCGGCCAGTTGGTGGGGCCGACCATTTCCCAGCATCTGCTGGGCTTCGACTTCCCGTATCTCAATACTGGCGTGGACACCCCTGCCGAGGCCGCCATTGCCCTGCTGATCCTGATCTACGTTGTTGCGGCCTGGTTCAATCTGCATATTCCGCTGACGGGCGTGGCCATGCGCCCGCTGCGCGAAGACCCGAACAAGAGCCTGGTTGCCAATCTGTTGGGCCTGCTGCCCGACTTCTGGCAGTGCAGCAAGCGCCTGTGGGCCGACAAGCTGGGCCAGATTTCGCTGTCCACCACCACGCTGTTCTGGGGGGCTTCGGGCAATTTGCGCTATATCGTGCTGGCCTGGGGGGCCGCTGCTCTGGGTTACAGCACCACCCAGGCCTCGGCCCTGGTGGGGGTGGTTGCAATAGGTACGGCCGTCGGTGCAGTGCTGGCATCCATGCGCATGCGCCTGGACAACGCCACGCGTGTGATTCCCCTGGGCGTACTCATGGGCCTGCTCGTGGTCTGCATGATCTTTATCGACAATCTCTGGGTGGCCGTGCCCTTCCTCATTCTGCTTGGCGGTCTGGGCGGCTTTCTGGTCGTGCCCATGAATGCCCTGCTGCAGCATCGTGGCCACAATCTCATGGGTGCGGGTCGCTCGATTGCGGTGCAGAACTTCAACGAGCAATTGGCCATTTTGGCCATGGGCGGTTTCTACAGCCTGTCCACCAAGATGGGATTGACTGCCTTCGGTGCGATCACGGTATTCGGTCTGCTGGTTGCCGCTAGCATGGTGCTGATCGGTCTCTGGCACTGGAATAATTGCAAACGACACCCGCAAGAGGTCGAGAAACTACTGGAAATCGCCCGTCGCGACTGCCATTGAAGCCCTGCAGCCAGCGCGCTGCATTAACTACACAATCAATAGCTTCTAACGCTTTTAGAGTGGGCGTTAGAAGCCTTTTTTATGCATAGTCCACTGCCTGTATTTGCGCTGCTGCTCAATGCCCTGATCTGGGGTTTGTCATGGTGGCCGTTTCGTCTCATGCATGAGGCCGGACTGCATCCGCTGTGGGCCACGGCAGCGATGTATGCACTGGTGCTGGCCGGTCTGCTGGCGCTGCGTCCCGCCAGCATCAGGCAGGCCTTGCAATACCCGGTGCTCTTGCTGCTGGCGGCCAGCTCGGGCCTGAACAACGTGGCTTTCAACTGGGCCGTGACCGTGGGCGACGTGGTGCGCGTCATCCTGCTGTTCTATCTCATGCCGGCCTGGGCGGTGCTGCTGGCCTGGAGGCTGCTGGGCGAAAAACCCACTCCCATGGCGCTGCTGCGCCTGTTGCTGGCCTTTGGCGGTGTGGTGCTGGTGTTGCTGCCTGCCGATGCCTCGCTCTCCGGGCTGTTTGCCGGTCTCACCGTGGCCGATGCGCTGGCCGTGTTTGGCGGCTTTATGTTTGCGCTGACCAATGTGCTGCTGCGCCGCTTCCAAGGCATTCCGGCCCAGGCCCGCATGCTGGCCATGTTTGCCGGCTGCATGAGCATGGGCCTGCTGACTGCCCTGACCGCCGGCAGCCTGGGCGTGGTGCCGGGCTTTCCGGCCTTCGACGGCAGCTGGGCCCTGGTGGCACTGGGCCTGGCCGGGCTGCTGATGCTGGGCAACTGGGCCCTGCAATTCGGTGCCGCCCATCTGCCTTCGGGCGTGACATCGGTGGTCATGCTCAGCGAAGTGGTGTTTGCCAGCGTCTCCTCCGTGCTCATCGCCAACGAGCAGCTCAGTGCACGCACGCTGGCCGGCGGTGCGCTCATCATGGGGGCAGCCTTGCTGGCGTCTCTGGGCCGAAGAAGACAGGCCTGAACAGGCGCCAATCAAACCCAGAGACACTGAGCAAGGTTCGAGCCGGCCGCCCCGCCCCGCAGCAAGGGCGTCGTTCCCCCTTTCAGGGGGGAGGCGCACAGCGCCTCAGGGTGTCACATCAGCTTCCCCGCCAGGATCAGGTATCCGGGCACCCAGCCCGTGAGCACGCCTTGTGCGATGCACAGCCAGCCCGTGGGGCGCTCAATGCTTTTTCTCAGGGCCAGCAATGCGAAGAACAAGGCCCAGAGCACGGCCCAGGCGGCCCAGTTGACGCCCATCCACCAGTCCAGCCCCGAGCTGGCGCTGGTCAGCGTATCCAGGGCGACGGGCACGGCGGTGACCGCCACGAACAGGCTGAACCAGCCCAGACCCCGGCCGTCGGCGCCGCTGAAGCGATTGAAAGCCACCCAGAGATAGGTGAAGGCGAACAGCAGGGTCAGCGCGCCGCTCTTGACCGATGCCGCATCGGCCGCCGGGCCGAAGATGCTGGCCAGGCCAATGCATAGCGACACCACGCCGGTGAAGATGTTGATGACCCAGATTTCCTTGTCGGCAATCTTGCCCAGCATCCACAGGCCGTTGAGAAACAGCACGGCTCCCACATAAAACAGCGACAAACCCAACCACATACAAAAGCTCCTTGGCTGCAGGCTGGTGCAGCGCGGCGAGGATTGTGGGGCCGTGTGGGGCGGTGCGTAACCCTGTGCGAACGCAAAAGAGTCTTGCGCCGTGGGTCGGGAATGGGCTCAGAAACCCTCATCCCGACCGCCGCGCAGGCGGCGGTACAGCGTGCCGCGCGAGATGCCCAGGGCGCGCGCGGCCTGGGAGACATTGCCGCCATGCTGATCCAGCATCTCCCTGATCAACTGCTCGCCGTGCTCGCGCAGCGTCGCCAGGGGTTGTGTCTCGGCGACGGGCGTTGCTTCGGTGGTTATGGGGCTGGTCTGGTCTTGCGCACTGCTGATGTCCAGGTGCGAGCCAAGGCCATGCGAGGTTTGCAGGTGTGCCTGCATCCAGACGCCCAGGCCGCTGGCCAGGCGCAGCGGCGCGGGGTCGGGCTGGCCGCTCAGTTGCAGCAGGCGCGATAGATCATGGCCCAGCAGTTCCTGCGCGCTGCAAGCTGTATCTACGGGCTGGCCGATGAGCTGGGCGGCGGTGCCGTTCATCCAGGCGACGCGGCCATCGGCAGCCACGCCCATCAGCGCCTGCAGCGGCGTGTGCAGCAGGGCTGGCGTCACCTGAAAGCGCAGTACCAGATGCTCGTGCGACTGCGCCTGCAGCAAGGTGTTCTCGATGGTCGTGGCGTACATGCCGACCACGGGGCTGGCGTCGAAGCTGAAATGCTGCTCCTCCACCATCAGATTGAGTACTCCGGCCAGGCGGCCGTGCACATCGCGTATGGGGGCTGCTGCGCAGCGGAAGGCGTGCAGCTCGTCGAAATAGTGCTCGCCGTTGGTGACGGTGCATGCCTGGCCGGTGGCGGCGACGATGCCCGGTGCGTTCGTGCCCATGGCCTGCTCGGACATGTTCAGGCCGACCCGCTCGTCACGGGGCCGCATGGATGCCGGGGAGACATGGAGCACGATGCCTTTGTCGTCCGTCAGCATGACGCGCGTGCCGGTGCCCGCCAGGGCCTGCTCCAGGGTCGGCAGCTCGTGCTGCAGTGCCTGCAGCAGGCTGCGGCAGCGCTCCTGCGTGGCATGCAGCCTGCTGGGGCTGACGGGAGCCAGAGCCAGCCGCCGTCCATTGCAGTGCTGGCGCTGGCTGCGCAGCCAGGACTGGATGACCGCCTCGCTGACCAGGCCCGAGGGGCGTATGCCGGCCTCGAAGAACTGGCGGCGAGCCTGCAGGGCACGCTCCGCCCCGGTGCTCGAGAAGCACTGCTGTAGCGCATCCATCGCGCGTGGCTCATCAACGTTCATGTCATGTCCAGGCTGTCCGCAGGAGCGGTCAATGTGTTCCGCAATGGAACAGTTCGAGCCTGGGGAAATCCCGATCATGAAGAAAAACAGGCGATACACCATGCTTTGCGGCACAGAAATCACAACAGGAGACCTCGATGGAACGGCTGATCGACAACTCTCATGGACGGCCCGGCCGCATGGCCTGGATGCTGGCCGCCTGCCTGGGCAGCGCAGCGGCCCTCGCGCAAGCCGACCCTGCGGCGCAGGCCGCGGCCGCCGTGCAGCGCGTCGATGGCGCCTTCATCCGCGCCAATGCCGCCAAGACGCCCGACTGGCCCACCGTCGGCGTGGACTATGCCGAGACCCGCTACAGCCGCCTCGACCAGATCAATGCCGCCAACGTCAAGGACCTGGGCCTGGCATGGTCGTACAACCTCGAGTCCACGCGCGGCGTGGAGGCCACGCCTGTGGTCGTGGACGGCATCATGTACGTCAGCGCCTCATGGAGCGTCGTGCACGCCATCGACACCCGTACCGGCAACAGAATCTGGACCTATGACCCGCAGATCGACCGCAGCACCGGCTTCAAGGGTTGCTGCGACGTCGTCAACCGCGGCGTGGCGCTGTGGAAGGGCAAGGTCTATGTGGGTGCATGGGACGGCCGCCTGATCGCGCTGGACGCTGCCACCGGCAAGGAGGTCTGGCACAAGAATACCTTCGAGGGGCAAAAGGGCTCGCTCACCATCACCGGCGCGCCGCGCGTATTCAAGGGCAAGGTCATCATCGGCAACGGCGGCGCCGAATATGGCGTGCGCGGCTACATCACGGCCTATGACGCCGAGACCGGCGAGCAGAAATGGCGCTGGTTCAGCGTACCCGGCGATCCGTCCAAACCCTTCGAGGACGAATCCATGAAACGCGCCGCAAGGACCTGGGACCCCAGCGGCAAATGGTGGGAGGCCGGCGGCGGCGGCACTATGTGGGACAGCATGACCTTCGATGCCGAGCTCAACACCATGTACGTGGGCACGGGCAATGGATCGCCCTGGTCGCACAAGGTGCGCAGCCCCAAGGGCGGCGACAACCTGTACCTGGCTTCCATCGTGGCCCTGGATCCCGACACCGGCAAATACAAGTGGCACTACCAGGAAACGCCGGGCGACAACTGGGACTACACCTCTACCCAGCCCATGATCCTGGCCGACATCAAGATCGCCGGCAAGCCGCGCAAGGTCATATTGCATGCGCCTAAGAACGGCTTCTTCTTCGTGCTCGACCGCACCAATGGAAAGTTCATCTCGGCTAAGAACTTCGTGCCCGTGAACTGGGCCAGCGGCTACGACAAGAACGGCAAGCCCATGAACATTGCCGCGGCACGCGACGGCAGCAAGCCCCAGGACGCGGTGCCGGGCCCCTATGGCGCGCACAACTGGCACCCCATGTCCTTCAACCCCCAGACGGGCCTGGTGTATCTGCCTGCGCAGAACGTGCCCGTCAACCTGATGGACGACAAGAAGTGGGAGTTCAACCAGGCCGGACCGGGCAAGCCCCAGTCGGGCACCGGCTGGAACACGGCCAAGTTCTTCAATGCCGAGCCGCCCAAGAGCAAGCCCTTTGGCCGCCTGCTGGCCTGGGACCCCGTTGCGCAAAAGGCCGCCTGGAGCGTGGAGCATGTCTCGCCCTGGAACGGCGGCACGCTGACCACGGCGGGCAATGTGGTGTTCCAGGGCACGGCGGACGGCCGCCTCGTGGCCTATAACGCGACCAGCGGTGAAAAGCTGTGGGAAGCGCCCACGGGCACCGGGGTGGTGGCAGCGCCCAGCACCTATATGGTGGACGGCAAGCAGTATGTCTCGGTGGCCGTGGGCTGGGGCGGTGTCTACGGCCTGGCTGCGCGCGCCACCGAGCGCCAGGGCCCGGGCACGGTCTATACCTTCGTCGTGGGCGGCAAGGCCAAGATGCCTGAGTTCGTGGCCCAGCGCACGGGCCAGTTGCTGCAGGGTGTGAAATACGACCCTGCCAAGGTCGAGGCCGGCACCATGCTGTATGTGGCCAACTGCGTTTTCTGCCACGGCGTGCCGGGCGTGGACCGTGGCGGCAACATTCCCAATCTGGGTTATATGGACGCGAGCTTTATCGAGAACCTGCCCAGCTTCGTCTTCAAGGGCCCGGCCATGGCGCGCGGCATGCCGGACTTCACGGGCAAGCTGTCGGGCGATGACGTGGAGTCCCTCAAGGCCTTCATCCAGGGGACGGCGGACGCCATCCGGCCCAAGCCCTGAAGCTGTACTTCACCACGCCGGGCCACAGGTGCCCCCGAGCCACGCACCGGCGGCCCCGGATCGCAAACCTCTTCTTTTGACTCGACACCAAGGAAATAGCCTTATGCAAGACCATCTGCAGTTCTACATCGACGGCCAATGGGTGAACCCGGTCAGCCCGCGCAGCCTGGAGGTCATCAATCCCTCCAACGAGCAGGCCATCGCCCGCATCAGCATGGGCTCGGCCGCCGACGTGGACAAGGCCGTGGCCGCCGCGCGCCGCGCCTTCGAGGGCTACTCGCGCACCAGCCGCGAAGAGCGCCTGGCCCTGCTGGCCAAGGTGCTGGAGGTCTACCAGCGCCGCTACGGCGACTTCGTGCAGACCATCTCGCAGGAGATGGGGGCGCCGCTGTGGCTGTCCAAGGCGGCGCAGGCCGCCATGGGTGTGGCCCATCTGGGCTCCACCATCGAGGTCCTCAAGAACTTCGCCTTCGAACATGTGCAGGGCAGCACGGCCGTCGTGCACGAGCCCGTGGGCGTGGTCGGCATGATCACGCCCTGGAACTGGCCCATCAACCAGATCATGTGCAAGGTTGCCCCGGCCCTGGCCGCTGGCTGCACCATGGTGCTCAAGCCCTCGGAGGTCGCCCCGCTCAATGCCCTGCTCGTGGCCGAGGTGCTGCACGAGGCGGGCGTGCCCCCCGGCGTCTTCAACCTTGTCAACGGCGACGGCCCAGGCGTGGGCGAAGCCATGTCCTCTCACCCCGGCATAGACATGATGACCTTCACCGGCTCCACGCGGGCGGGCATTGCCGTGGCCAAGGCCGCGGCCGACAGCGTCAAGCGCGTGGCCCAGGAACTGGGTGGCAAGTCCGCCAATATCGTGCTGGACGACGCCAACCTGCAAAAGGCCGTGACCCAGGGCGTGCAAGCGGTGCTGATGAACTCGGGCCAGAGCTGCAATGCCCCCACGCGCATGTTCGTGCCGCGCGCCCTGCATGGGCAGGCCGTGGAGATCGCCCGCAGCGTCGCCGGCGCAGCGACTGTGGCCGATGCGCTGGCCGAGGGCATGCACATGGGACCCGTAGTCAGCGAGGCGCAATGGGGCAAGATCCAGGCCCTGATCCGCAAGGGCATCGAAGAGGGCGCGACCCTGGTGGCCGGCGGTACGGGCCGTCCCGAGGGGCTGGCTCAGGGCTACTTTGTCAAACCCACGGTGTTTGCCGACGTGAGCAATGACATGACCATTGCGCGCGAGGAAATCTTCGGTCCCGTGCTGGTGATGATTCCCTACGATGACGAGGAAGACGCCATCCGCATGGCTAACGACACGGTGTACGGTCTCTCGGGCTATGTGCAGTCGGGCAGCCTGGAGCGTGCGCGCCGCGTGGCCGCGCGCCTGCGCACCGGCATGGTCCACCTCAACGGCGCGGGGCCCGATTTCAATGCGCCGTTCGGCGGCTACAAGCAGTCAGGCAATGGCCGTGAATGGGGCGAGCACGGTTTCCGCGATTTCCTGGAAACCAAGGCTGTCATGGGCTACGGCGCAGCCTGATCTATTCAAGATCAATAGCTGCTGGTGCCTATCTGATGGGCGCCAGCAGCTATTTTTATTGAATATTTTGCTGGCGGCGACGCGCGCGTTCCAGCTGCTGGGCGACCTGGCGCGGATTCATGCCGTACATCTCGGCGAACTCCTGCTCCGAAGTCTGGCCGCTGAGCTGGAAGGAGCGCAGCAGCGCCTCGTCCTTGGCTGCGCGGGCATCGGCCTCGGCCAGGGCATCTACCACCAGGGCGTTGGTCTTTTCGTCACGGCCCTGCACACGTTCGGCGTATTCCTCGCGCGTGAGACCGGAGGCTTCGTAGGCGACGACGATGCGGTTGCGCAGCTTGGGCGTCAGGTCTTCCTGCGTGCGCTGCTGGCGGCGGCGGAAGACTTCGATCAGCGCGTGGTGCACATGCTCGGGCAGCGTGGCCTCCACGGGCTGGCCGTCGAGGTCATGGCGCTGCTGGCCGCTGGCCATGGCAGCCAGATAGCGACCGGAGCGGGTGTGCTGCTGCAGTGCGCTCTTGAGCGCGTCCTTGTCCAGCTCCGGGTGTGCGGCCAGCAGGTCTTCAAAAATGCCGCGCTTGAAGGGCAGCAGCTGCTCGCCGAACAGGGCCGGGTGCCACTGCGCTAGCTGCTCCAGCAAGGGGTGTTGCGGACGTGCGGCCTGCGGGGCGGCTTTGGCTGCAGGGGCCGGGTTCTGGCGGCCACGGCCGCCTCGGCGCGAGCGTGAGCCGGGCTGCGAGTCCTGCACGCTGTGCTGCGATGCCGCTTGCGAGGCTTTCTGCTCTTGTGATTCAGACACGATTTCAGTCATGGCAAAGCCCGTGGGCCTGGGAAAACAAAACCCCCAATCATGCCAGCATTGCAAACTGCAGTGGCATGCGGGGGTGTCAGCCGGCGGCCAGCGCCTGATCCAGCAGCTCCACCCAGTGCATGACCGGGACCTCGGTGCCGTTTTGCAGATGGACGATGCAGCCCATATTGGCCGAGAGAATCGCCGCAGGCTTTTCGGGCGCGAACGGCTCGTCCAGTGCGGCGATCTTGCGGTCGCGCAACTGGTGCGAGATCTCGGGCTGCAGCACCGAGTAGGTGCCGGCAGAGCCGCAGCACAGATGGGATTCGGTGCGCGCCACGCGCAGATCAAACCCCAGCTCGCGCAGGCCCGCTTCCACGCCGCCACGCAGCTTCTGCCCATGTTGCAGCGTGCAGGGCGGGTGGTAGGCCACGGGAGCGGGGGGCACCGTGACGCGGTCCTTGAGCTTGTCCACCAGCTCGGGCAGCATGGCGGGCAACAGTTCGCTGAGGTCGCGAGTCAAGGCGCTGATGCGCGCGGCCTTGTCTGCGTATTGCGGCTCAAGCCGCAGCAGATGGCCGTACTCCTTGACGGTGACGCCACAGCCCGAGGCGTTCATCACAATCGCCTCGACCTCGCCGCGTTCCACCAGCGGCCACCAGGCGTCGATATTGGCGCGCATCTGGGCCTTGCCGCCGTCCTGGTCGTTGAGGTGGAACTTCACCGCACCGCAGCAGCCTGCCTTGTCGGCAATCACGGTCTGCACGCCCACGGCGTCCAGCACGCGGGCCGTGGCGTAATTGATGCGCGGCATCATGGCCGGCTGCACGCAGCCTGCCAGCAGCAGCACCTTGCGCGCATGCTCGCGCACGGGCCAGGCACCGGCATCCTGGACGGTCGGTATTTTTTCGCCCAGGGACTCGGGCAACAGACCTTTGACGGCGCGGCCCAGCTTCAGCGCGGGGGCGAACAGCGGGGAATTCATGCCCTCCTTGAGCAGCCAGCGCTGCAGCTTCTCGCCTGTGGGGCGCTCGACCTGCTCATCGACGATCTTGCGGCCGATATCGACCAGGTGGCCGTACTGCACGCCGCTGGGGCAGGTGGATTCGCAGTTGCGGCAGGTCAGGCAGCGGTCCAGATGCAGCTGCGTGGCCCGCGTGGGTGTTTGCCCTTCCAGCACCTGCTTGATCAGATAGATGCGGCCGCGCGGGCCGTCCAGCTCATCGCCCAGGGTCTGGTAAGTGGGGCAGGTGGCGGTGCAAAAGCCGCAATGCACGCATTTGCGCAAAATGGCTTCGGCTTCCTGACCTTCGGGCGTGGCACGGTATTCGGGCGCGAGATTGGTTTGCATGGGGCGCTGTCCTTGTTCTTACCAATGCGCCGAGAGACGGCCCACATTGAGAATGCCGGCGGGGTCGAAGGCCTGCTTGAGCCGGGCATGCAGCTGTGCCGATGTGCGGCCTGCCGGGCTGGCCTGTGCATGCACATCGAGATCGCTGTTGGCGCTTGTCTGGCTGGCGTCTTCGGCTCTGAAAAGAGAAGCGGATCCGCCGGCTGCCTGCGCGAGTTGCTGCAAGGCTGCGGCGGCCGAACGCGGGGCCTGCACCCAGCGCTGAGCGCCATGCCAGTCGATGAACGGGCCTGCCGCGCCTTGCGGCAATGGCAGCGGCGCTGCGGTCGCAGGAGTGGACAGACGCCACAGGCAATGATCGGCAGCGCGCTGCTGGAACCAGGGCAGGTTCAGATCGCGGCTTGCGCTCCAGTCGGCGGCGACGGCGTCGCTGTCCAGCCGCTCGCCACCCAGGCGCAGCGTGGCGGCCTGCACGGCCGCGCGGGCGCCGCGCAGGCGCAGATACAGCGTGCCCTTGCCGTCTTCTTCCAGCCAGTTGCTGGCATTGAGCGGCAGAGGCTGGCCGCCCCAGTGATTGAGCCAGTCCAGCGCCTGCGCCTGGCTGCAGCTATCAAAGCGCAGAGTGGCCTCGGCCGGAGCCACGGGCAGGACCTTGAGGCTGACCTCGGTGATCAGGCCCAGAGTGCCCCAACTGCCCGCCATCAGGCGCGAGACGTCATAGCCGGCCACATTCTTCATGACCTGGCCGCCGTAGCGCAGCAGCTCGCCCTGGCCGTTGATCATCTCCAGGCCCAGCACAAAGTCGCGCACTGCGCCCACGCTGGCACGCGACGGGCCCGACAGGCCTGCGGCGACCATGCCGCCAACGGTGCTGGCGGCGCCGAAGTGCGGCGGCTCGAAAGCCAGGCACTGGCCCTGGCTGGCCAATGTTGCCTCCAGCTCGGCCAGCGGCGTGCCGGCGCGTACGGTGACAACCAGCTCGCTGGGCTCGTAGCTGACGATGCCGCTGAGCGCGCGCGTGGACAGCGGTTCGCCCTGCAGACGCAGGCCGTAGAAGTCCTTGCTGCCGCTGCCGCAGATGCGCAGCGGGGTCTTGTCACTGGCAGCGGCGCGAATGCGCTCGCTGAGCTGATTGATTTGGCTGGTGGCTGAATCCATGGCCTGCATGGTAGCCGGGGCGCCCCTTGGGCAGGAAGGCCTGGTCTTTGATTTTTTTGAAAAGCAGGCGTGAATAAAAAAGCCCCGCAGTTCGCACTGCGGGGCAACGTAATGAAACTGAACTTGCGAAGAGCCTGCCGCTTAGCGGGTGTAGGCCACCTCACCATGGGAAGTGATGTCCAGGCCCTGGCGTTCGGACTCTTCCGAGACACGCAGACCCACGGTCAGATCGGCAATCTTGTAGGCCACGTAGGAGACCACGCCGGACCAGACGATGGTCACCAGCACGCTCTCGACCTGCACCCACAGCTGATGGGCCATGTTGTAGCCCTCGGGCTCGATACCGCCCAGACCCTTGGCGCAGAACACGCCGGTCAGGATGGCACCCAGGATACCGCCGACGCCGTGGACGCCGAACACGTCGCAGACATCGTCAACCTTGAGCAGGTGCTTGAGGCCAGACACGCCCCAGAAGCACAGAGGGCCGGCGATGATGCCCATGACGATGGAGCCCATGGGGCCGACGAAACCGGCGGCGGGGGTGATGGTCACCAGACCGGCCACGGCACCCGAGGCAGCACCCAGCATGGAGGCCTTGCCGCGCAGCAGCGCTTCGGCCACGATCCAGGAGATGGCGGCGGCGCCGGTGGCCAGGATGGTGTTGATGAAGGCCAGGCCGGCAATGCCGTTGGCGGCACCGGCGGAGCCGGCGTTGAAGCCGAACCAGCCCACCCACAGCAGCGAAGCGCCCACCATGGTCAGCGTCAGGCTGTGAGGAGGCAGCGCTTCCTTGCCGAAGCCGATGCGCTTGCCCAGCATGTAGGCACCCACCAGACCGGCCACGGCGGCGTTGATGTGCACCACGGTGCCGCCCGCGAAGTCCAGCGCGCCATCGGCACCCAGCAGACCGCCGCCCCACACCATGTGGGCCATGGGGATGTAGCTGAAGGTGAACCACAGCACGGAGAACACGATCACGGCCGCGAACTTGATGCGCTCGGCAAACGCTCCCACGATCAGCGCCACGGTGATGGCGGCGAAGGTGGACTGGAAGGCCACGAACACGTATTCGGGGATGGTCTTGAGCATGGACGACAGCGTGTCAGGCGTGATGCCCATGAGGAACAGCTTGTCGAAGCCTGCGAAGAACTTGCCCTCGCCGCCAAAAGCCAGCGAGTAGCCGTAGATGGCCCACAGCACGGTGATCAGCGAAAAGATCACGAAGACCTGTGCCAGCACGGACAGCATGTTCTTGCTGCGTACCAGGCCGCCGTAGAACAGCGCCAGGCCGGGGATGACCATCAGGATCACCAGCATGGTCGAGGTCAGCATCCAGGCGGTATCGCCGGCGCTCAGGGTGGGAACGGCCTCGGCCGCTGCTTCGGCCACAGGTGCTGCGGCGGCTGCAGCCGTTGCAGCTTCCTGGGCAAAGCCGGTGGCGCCGGCAGCCAGCAGGCCCAGTCCCAGGCCTGCGCTCAATAGTTTCTTGATCATGGCAATCTTTCTCAAAACGGTTCCAGAGAGACTGGGCCTTTACAGGGCCGCGTCGCCGGTTTCTCCTGTACGGATACGGATCGACTGCTCCAGCGCCTGCACAAAGATCTTGCCGTCGCCGATCTTGCCGGTGCGGGCCGCGCCCTCGATGGCGTCGATGGCGGCGTCCACCAGATCGTCGGCAATCGCGGCCTCGATCTTGAGCTTGGGCAGAAAGTCCACCACATACTCGGCACCGCGGTACAGCTCGGTGTGACCCTTCTGACGGCCAAAGCCCTTGACTTCGGTCACGGTGATGCCTTGCACACCGATTTGGGAAAGAGCTTCACGCACTTCGTCGAGCTTGAAGGGTTTGATGATGGCGATCACCATTTTCATGACGGGCTCCTGAAAAATTAAAAAGTCTTGGAGAGCGTCAGAATCAGACGCGCCTTGTTCACATCGCCGAAGTAGGCCTTCTTGTTGGCGCCGGTCACCGCTGCACCTGCAGAGAAGCCGTCGCCCAGGTCATAGGCACCACCGACGCTGTAGTCCACATAGTTGGGAACGCCCAGGTCCTTGATGTCGCTGGAGAAATGGGTGTAACCAACTGATGCTTTCAGTGTCACCTTGGGCATCACTTCCTGGCTGTAGGAGAACTGCAGATAACCGGTGTTGCGACCCTTGAGACCCGAGCCGGCCTTGGCTCCGGCCCAGCCGAAGTAGTCCTTGGACACTGTGTGCGAGTACTTGGCCGTGAACGGGCCATAGGTGCCGGAGCCGTAGATCTCGGTGGTGTTGCCGTTGGCATTGCCCGAGTACACATAGGTCAGCAGGCCCACATCCCAGTCCACATCGGCGGCCTTGAACTTGTAGCCGCCGTAGAAGTCGGTTTCCAGCGAGTTGCCGGGCAGCCAGTCCACGGAGGAGTTCCAGTTGCCGACGTAGAAGCCGCTGTCGCCGAACGTGTAGTCAAAACCGCCTTGCAGCGCGGGCTTGACGGCCTTGGTGCGGCTGGCGTCCTGATCCTGGCCACGGAACTTGTAGTTGGTGGTCAGGGCAACGTTGGCGGAGAGCTGGGCATGGGCCCACATGGGGGCGACAACGGCGCAGGCCAGGGCGGCAGTCTTGGCGAAAGTCTTGAAACGGCTTGCAGCGGGACTAGGCATTCAGGGTTCCTCCGGTTTGAAAATTTCGTGGCAAAAATCTCGGATGAACTCTCAAAGCACAGACCGTGCCAGTCTCTGCGGCGGCTGCGGCGCGGTTCGCTGCCCAAGGCCCTGGAACAGGCGGCGGGCCATAGCTGCCCGGTACAAAAAGCTACGAGTTTTCACAATCACTGTGCGCAACTTTCGCCACCCGGGCTGCGGCCTGAACCGGATGCACCAGGATGGTGCGTTTTTGCGATGCACCGCCATGGCCCGGCTTTTGCGCGTCTTTTTGCACCAAACAGGTGATTTGCAAGTGAGTGCGTGCTCTCCGTTTGGGCGCGGACGCAAAAAAAGCCCATCGCCAGGGCGATGGGCTTGCAGGTCGCGCGCAGCTCAGAAGCTGGCCTGGGGCAGGTCTGCCTTGGTGAACACCAGCGAGACCTTGGCTTCTTCGGGAATCGGCGGAAGGTCCCGATTCCAGAGCTCCCAGGCGCTGCGCAACTCGGCCAGCTTCCGGGGCTCACGATCACGCAGATTGGCGCGCTCGCGCGGGTCGCTGGCGATGTTGAACAGGTATTCGATGCCCTCGATCTGCAGGTATTTCCAGTCGCCGCGTATCAAGGCCTTTTGCTCGCGGTGCTTCATGCGCCAGGCCAGGTCGCGCTCGGGCATCCAGCTTTGATCCTGCATCAGGGGCAGCAGGCTGATGCCGTCCAGCGGATAGTCGGCATCTGCCGATACGCCGGCAGCGGCCAGGAAGGTAGCCGACCAGTCCATGGTCAGGCTGGGCGTGTCGCAGACGGCGCCGGCCGTCATGCGCGCCGGCCAGCGTGCCAGCAAAGGTACGCGGATGCCGCCTTCGAGCAGATCCATCTTCTGGCCCACGAAAGGCCAGGTATTGGAGAAGCGCTCGCCGCCGTTGTCGCTGGTGAAGACGATGAGCGTGTTCTCGCTCATGCCTTTTTCCTCCAGCGCATCCAGCAGCCAGCCTATGCCTTCGTCCATGTGATGGATCATGCGCTGATAGGTGTCGATGGAGCCGCCGTCGATATGCTTGCCCATGCCTTGCAGGCGTTCGGACTCGGCGCGGTCCTCGCGCGTCAGCCAGGGCCAGTGCGGCGCGCTGTAGTGCAGCGAGAGGTAGAAGGGCTGCTTGGCCGTCTGGCGCTTGACGAAGTCCACGGCGCGGCGGCTCAGCAGATCGGTCAGGTAGCCGTCTTCGGCATGCGGCTTCTCGTTGATCCAGAAGTCGGGGCGCCCGCGCGGATCGCAGTGGGCGAAGTAGTCGGCGCCGCCGGCGTGAAAGCCGTAGAACTCCTCGTAGCCCGACAGGCGCGGGCCGAAATGCGGGGGGTAGCCCAGATGCCATTTGCCGACCAGGGCCGTGGCATAGCCGGCATCGCGCAGCAGCGATGCCACCGTGGGGTGATCGGGCGGCAGGCCCAGCACCTTGTCGCCATGCACGCTGGCGATGGGTTCCTCGGCCGCACCGCGCAGGCGGTACTGCCAGCGGCCCGTGGCCAGCGCAAAGCGCGTGGGCGAGCACACCGACGAGTTGGAGTAGCCGCGCGTGAAGCGCAGGCCCTGGGCGGCCATGGCGTCCAGTCGCGGCGAGACGTCGGTGGCGTTGTTGTGCGCATCGCGCGCACCGGTGCAGCCCAGGTCGGCATAGCCGAGGTCATCGGCCAGGATGAAGATCAGATTGGGGCGGGAGTCGGTCATGAGAGAGCGGATAACATTCAAAAATAGGAGCTTCTATCGCTTGCTATGCAAGGATTCTGAATAGATTTGATGATGAAAATGTTTGGTGGCAAGCGATAGGTGCTCCTCAAATATCAGGGCTTGAAGCCCGAGCGCTGCACCACCGGCGACCATTGCGCGCGATAGGCCTTGAGCATTTTTTCCGTCTCCTGCGCGCTGCTGACCACGGGCACCAGGTTGGAGGCGGCGAACTTGTGCTGCGTGTCGGCTTCCTTCATCACCTCCTGCACCAGCTGCGACAGGCGCTGCACCGTGGCTGGCGCCATGCTTTGCGGCGCGAACAAGGTATTCCAGCCCGTGCCGACCAGGTTCACGCCCAGCTCCTTGAGTGTGGGAATGCCAGGCGCCATGGTGCTGCGGCGCTCGCCCGAGGTGGCCAGCACGCGCAGCTTGCCCGCTTCGTGCTGGGCGATCTGGGTGTCCAGGGTGTCCACGGCAATGGGGATCTGCCCGCCCATCAGGTCCGTGAGCAGCGGGCCTGAGCCCTTGTAGCCCACGACCTCGACCGGCACCTTGGCGGCCTCGCCCAGCATCAGCGAGAAAAAGTGCGGCAGGCTGCCCGTGGCCGGCACGCCGAAATTGGCCTGCTGCGGATTGGCCTTGAGCCAGGCCAGCAGGTGCGGCAGCTCCTTCACGGGCACGGCGCTGGCCACTGCCAGACCGAACTCGTAGCGGTTGACCTCGCTGATGGGGCGGAAGTCCTTTTCCGGGTCGTAGCCCGAGTCCGGGAACACCAGCGGCGCCACCACCATCACGGCGGGATTGGCCAGCAGCACGGCGGGCTGGGAGGCGGGCGCGTTCTTCACGTACTGGGCCGACAGGCGGCCGCCCGCGCCGGGCTTGTTTTCCACGATGACCGGGCTGCCCAGCCGGGCCTGCAGCCGGTCGGCCACGATGCGCGCCACGCGGTCGGTGGCGCCACCGGGCGGATAGCCGACCACCATGCGCAGCGGTGTCTTGTTGGGAAACAGGGCGTGGGCCTCCTGGGCCTGCAGCGCGCCGCTGCCCAGCAATCCTGCGCTCAGGCCAAGCCCCGCCGCGAGCTTGCCGAAGATTCTTCTTTGCATCGTCATGTCTCTCCTGGTCTGTGATCCGAGCCGAGGGCTCGCGCCATTTCTGATGGAAAAGCGGGCAGTGTAAGTGCGTGCCGGCACTGGCCTGAGCCGCTCAGATGGCCGGCGCCAGGGCCTGCTGCCTCAATCGGGTTTCAGATTGATCTTGCGGGCCAGCGCTTCCCATTTGTCCGAGATCTCGCGCACCCTGGCCTGGGCCTGCTCGGGACTGCTGCCCACCATCTCGATATCCACGGCCTTGACCCGCTCCTGCTGCTGTGGCGAGCGTATGGCGGCATCCATGGCGGCGAGAAAGCGCTTCTGGATATCGGCAGGAACACCCTTGGGTGCCGCCAGCAGCAGCCAGTAGGTGCCGTCGAAATCGGGGTAGCCCGACTCGGCAATCGTGGGCAGCGCCGGCAGCAGGGGCGAGCGCGTGCGCCCCGTGGTGGCCAGCGCGGTGACCCGGCCGCTCTGGATCTGTGGCAGCACCGTGGGTGCGGCCAGGAAGCCGCAGTCCACCTGACCGCCCATCAGATCCTGCATGGCCGGTGCCGGCCCCTTGTAGGGCACATGCACCATCTTCACGCCGGTGCCCGACAGCAGCGACTCCATGACCAGATGGCCGGGAGAGCCCGCGCCGCCCGTGGCATAGGTCAGCTCGCGCGTCTTGGCGGCCTCCAGCATGTCCTTGACGGACTTGAAGCCGAGGCCGGGGTTGCAGATCAGGGTCTGCGAGAACCTGGCGGCGGCATTGAGCACCACGATGGCATCGCTGGAGTAGCCGATGTTCCTGTAGATATGCTTGTTGACGGTGAGCACCGGGTCCATGGCCCACAGCCAGGTGTAGCCGTCGGCCGGGGCTCGGGCGACCTCGGCCGCACCGATATTGCCGTTGGCACCGGCCCGGTTCTCCACGATCACGGCCTGCCCGAGCGCCTTCTGCACGGCCGCGGCCAGCGGACGCACGGCGATGTCGGAAGGGCCGGCGGGCGGTGTGGGAACGATGATGCGTATGGGCTTGGCGGGCCAGGTGTCGGCCGCATGGGCTGCCGTGAGCAGCGCGGCGGCCGCCAGCCCGGCCAGAGTGCGGCGGGCGATACGGGTGCAAGGCATGGTGTCTCCTGTCGTTTTCTTTGGAGCCACTGTAAGCAGTGACTCGATAATGGATCTAATCCATCATTCCTAGAGAAAACCCACAAACACCCATGACCAAGGCGCAGCGCCACCCCTGGCGGCAGCCGTCCGAGCTGGACGATCTGTTCCTCTACCATCTGGCCCGTCTGATGAGCTCGACCGGGACCATGGTGGTGCGCCTGTGCGAGGGCGGCTTCGGCATCACCCGGCGCGAGTGGCGCATGATCGGCCTGCTGGCCACCAAGGGCGCCATGCAGCCGTCCGGGCTCGCAGAGCTGGCGCAGCTCGATCGCACGCGCACCTCGCGCACCATCTCCACGCTGATTGCCAAGGGGCTGCTGGACAAGCAGGGCATGGCCGGCGACGGGCGCCAGGCCATGGTGCAGCTGACGGACGCCGGGCTGGCGCTGCACACCCAGCTGTTTCCGCAGATACAGGCGATCAACCAGGAGCTGCTCGGCGACGTCAGCGATGACGAGCTTGAGGTGCTGTCGCAGGTCTTCGAGCGCGTGCGCACCAGGGCGGCGCTCATGCAGGAGCAGGGCAGCTTTCCCAAGGCCGAACGACGTCGTGGCCGGGCAGCGGGCAAACAGCCCGCCCGCGATGACGCCGCCGGCTGACGGCCTGTGCACAACCCTATTGCCTGTTTGAGCCGCTGGCGCATACGCTAGGCTCTACAGTCCGGCTTGAAGGGGAGGGGCGTGATGGGTCTGGCTCTGGTTCAAAGTCGTGCGCTGCTGGGGCTGGCAGCCCCGCGTGTCACTGTGGAGGTCCATCTGGCCAACGGACTGCCTTCGTTCACCCTGGTGGGTCTGGCGGATGTGGAGGTCAAGGAGGCACGCGAGCGTGTGCGCGCGGCCATCGTCAATGCGGGGTTGCAGTTCCCGAACAACCAGCGCATCACGGTCAACCTGGCTCCGGCAGACCTGCCCAAGGACTCCGGCCGCTTCGACCTGCCGATAGCGCTGGGCATTCTGGCGGCCAGTGGGCAGATCGATGCACAGCGGCTTGCCGACTATGAGTTTGCGGGCGAGCTGTCCCTGACCGGTGCGCTGCGCCCGGTGCGCGGGGCCCTGGCAACGGCGCTGGCCTTGCAGCGCCAGCAGCGCCGTGTGCGGCTGGTGTTGCCGCCGGACAGTGCGCTGGAGGCTGCTTTCGTACCGGCAATCGAAGTCTTCAGCGCTGCGCATCTGCTGGATGTGGTCAGGCAGTTCATCGCGCATGACGCCACCCTGGCGGAGCAGGGCGATGACGCGGAGGGCTGGCAGCGGGTGCACTCCAGACCTGCCGAAGCCTCTTTGCAGTCGCTGGATCTGCGCGAGGTGCGCGGCCAGATGCAGGCCAAGCGCGCGCTTGAAATTGCAGCTGCCGGCGCACATGGTGTGCTGATGATCGGTCCTCCGGGTTCGGGGAAATCCATGCTGGCCCAGCGCTTTGCGGGTTTGCTGCCCGGCATGACCGATGAGGAAGCGCTCGAAGCCGCAGCCATTGCCAGCCTCAGCGGTCGTTTCACGCCGCAGTTGTGGCGCCAGCGGCCGTTTGCCGCTCCCCATCACACGGCCAGCTCCATCGCGCTGGTCGGCGGCGGCTCTCCGCCCCGGCCTGGCGAGATTTCATATGCCCATTGCGGGGCGCTTTTTCTGGACGAGTTGCCCGAGTTCGCGCGCAGTGCCCTGGAGGCCTTGCGCGAGCCGCTGGAGACCGGGCGCATCACCATCGTGCGGGCCGTGCAGAGGGCGGAGTTTCCGGCCCGTTTCCAGCTGGTGGCAGCCATGAACCCCTGCCCTTGCGGCTACTGGGGCTCGCGCGTGAGGGCCTGTCGATGCTCGCCCGATCAGGTGGCACGCTATCAGGCGCGCATCAGCGGGCCCTTGCTGGACCGTATCGATCTGCATGTTGAGGTGGCGGCACTGTCGCCCGAGGAGCTTCTGGCAGCGCCCGAAGGCGAGAGCAGCACTGCCGTGCAGCAACGCGTGAGTGCAGCCAGAGACAAGGCCTTGCAGCGTCAGGGCCTGCCCAATCATCAGTTGCAGGGGGTGCAGCTCGACAAGCATCTGCAGCTGGAGCCCGAGGCGCTGACCTTTGCGCACAAGGCCGCAGCGCGCCTTGGCTGGTCGGCACGCGGCACGCACCGGGCCTTGAAGGTGGCGCGAACCATTGCCGATCTGGCGGACTCGGATGCCATCACGCAAACCCATCTGGCCGAGGCATTGCAATACCGCCGCGCACTGATGCAGCCGTGAGGTCCTGCCGCCCTCAGGCGGCAAGAGCCAGCGCCACGGGCTGTGCCTGTGTGGCATGCGGATGGACACACAGTACCTGCGCAAATGCATGCAGTGCCGGCGACCAGCCTTGTACGGCAGCAGTCACAAAACAGGTGTCGACAAAGGCCAGCTCCTGCCCGCTCTTGCCGGGCAGAGTCATCCAGTGCACGCCAAAGCGCTGCTGCTGGGCTTCGACCAGAGAGCGCGACAGCAGTGCATAGCCCATGCCGGCGGCCACGCAGCCGAGGATGGTGTCCAGCATGCCCAACTCCATGATGCGTACCGCCGTCACACCCATAGAGGCCATCAGCAGCTCGATCCGCTGGCGATAGCTGCAGCCCTGGCGAAAGGCCAGAAACACGGCGCTGCTGAACTCTGCGGCGCTGGGGAAGCGCGTCAGCGGCTGTCCGCTGACCAGCACCAGCTCTTCGCGGAACACGGGCCAGGATTGCAGCTCGCTCTGTGGTGCTGCACCGTTGATGAAGGCACAGTCGATGCGACCGGCCGCCAGCTCCATCAGCAATGCGGCCGTGGGCTGGGCGTCCAGCTCCAGGTCGATATCCGGATGCAGCCTGCGCAACTCGGCCAGCAGGGGCGGCAGACGCAGTGCGGCCGTGGTTTCCATCGAGCCTATGCGCAAGGCGCCCTTGACCTGGCCGGCTGCAAACTGCCGGGCTTGCAGCATGGCCAGCACCTGGTCGTGCGACTGCAGCATCTGCCGTGCGGACTCCAGCAGCGTGCGTCCGGCCGGAGTGGGAAAGACCGGGCTGGCCCGCATCAGCAACTGCACGCCTGCTTCATCCTCGAGCTTTTTGATATGGGCAGTGACATTGGATTGCACGGTGTGCAGCCGCTGGGCAGCGGCACCAAAGCTGCCGCTTTCGCAGACCGCTTCGAACATGCGCAGGGATTTGAGTTGCATATGCGGCTCCAATATCTTGAATTGAGATGCAAGTCATCATTTTGAATCATTGGACATGATCGAGTCGCAGCGATTAGGCTTGATGCAAATTTCCCTGGAACCCGAGCTGTGATCGAACGCAAAGAACTTCCCCTGCTGTTGACCGGCTTCATGGCCACCCTGAGCGGCGTCGGTCTGGCCCGTTTCGCCTATACGGCGCTGATGCCGCAGATGGTGCATGCGGGCTGGTTCAGCGGCGAGCAGGTGGCTTATCTGGGGGCAGCCAATCTGCTCGGCTATCTGATCGGGGCTCTGGTCGCCGCGCCGCTGGCCGAGCGCATGGGCGCGCTGCGCGTGCTGGTGATCTGCTGGGTGGCCGTAATGCTGAGCTTTGCCGGCTGCAGCCTGCCCCAGCCCATGGCCCTGTTCTTTGTCTGGCGGCTGATCTCTGGCATTGCCGGGGCCGCGCTGATGGTGCTGGGCCCTTCGGTGGCCATGGCTGCGGCCGCGCCGCAGCGCCGTGCCACGCTGGGCCCGCTGATGTTCTGCGGCATTGGCGTGGGCGCCTTGCTGGCCGCCACCCTGGTGCCCATGTTTGCGCGCAGCAGCCTGAGCGCCGTCTGGTGGGCGCTGACGGCGCTATGTGCGCTGGCGCTCTACAGCGGCTGGCATGCTGCGCGCCAGATCCCGCTGAATGCGCCGGTGGCGGTCCAGCCCACGGCGACGGCCGCAACTTCCGGTGCAACGCCATGGAGCCTGGCGGTGATCCTGGTGTTGACCGCCTATGCCTGCGACGCCTTCGGCTTTGTGCCGCACACCGTGTTCTGGGTGGACTACCTGGATCGCGAGCTGCAGCTGGGCGGCGCCTATGCTTCGACGCAATGGGCATTCTTCGGGCTTGGCGCGATGATCGGGCCGCTGTGTGCGGCCTACTGTGCCACGCGCTGGGGCTGGTGGGGAACGACCACGGGCGCCTATGCCCTCAAGGCCGTGGCCATCGGCCTGCCGCTGGTCTGGGCCGGTTTCGGCGGTCATGCGCTGTCGGGTTTTGTGGTGGGGGCGCTGTCACCGGGCATGGCGGCCATCACCTCGGGTTATCTGATGCAGCTCATCGGCCCCGGCCAGCACAAGAAAATGTGGGGCTATGCCACGGCGGCATTTGCGCTGTTGCAGGCCAGCTCCGGCTATCTGATGGCATTTGTCTACGCCAGCAGCGGCAGCTATCGCCAGCTGTTCGTGCTGGGCTGCGCGGCGCTGGGCCTCGGGGCGCTGCTGGTGGCCTCCAGCCGCCTGGCCCGCGCGGCGCAATGATCCATATCGAGAAGTGAGAACCAGGAGACGCACGATGAGCAAACTACCTTTGTGGATGACAGGCCTGGGTCTGCAGCATCCCATCATTCAGGCCCCGATGGCCGGGACCTCGACCCCGCAGCTGGCGGCTGCCGTGAGCAATGCATACGCCCTGGGTTCGGTCGGCATAGGCGCCTACGGCCTCGAGCAGGCGCGCCAGCACATTGAACAGACGCGTGCGCTGACCAATCACCCCTTCAACGTCAACCTCTTCTGTCACCGTGCACCAGCAGCAGATGCAGAGCGCGAAGCGCAGTGGCTGCGC
The DNA here is from genome assembly GCF_000241525.1 of Comamonas testosteroni ATCC 11996. GTDB lineage: Bacteria > Pseudomonadota > Gammaproteobacteria > Burkholderiales > Burkholderiaceae_C > Comamonas > Comamonas testosteroni. The sequence continues at coordinate 46,348 of NZ_AHIL01000002.1, read as the reverse complement.
TATCTGGCGCCGGAGTTCGAGCGCTACGGCGTGTCCGTGCCGTCTGGCCTGCGCTGCATCTACGAGTCAGCGCTGGGCAATGCGCGATTGCAGGCCATGCTGCTGGAGCTGCATCCCGCCGTGGTGAGCTTTCATTTTGGTCTGCCGGAGCAGGGCTTTGTCGATGCCTTGCGCGCGGCCGGCATCACCACGCTGGCCTGTGCCACCAGTCTCGATGAGGCGCGCCAGATCGAGCAGGCCGGGGTGGATGTGATCGTGGCCCAGGGCATGGAGGCGGGCGGCCATCGCGGCGCTTTCGTGCCCGAGCAGGACAGGCTGCTGGGAACCATGGCGCTGGTGCGGCTGCTGGCGCGCGAGTCCCGTCTGCCCGTGGTCGCCGCTGGCGGCATCATGGACGGTGCAGGCATCGCTGCCGCTTTGCAGCTCGGAGCCTGTGCCGTGCAGATGGGAACGGCCTTCATCCTCTGTCCAGAATCCGCAGCCAGCCAGGCCTACCGCGCCGAGCTGCAAGGCGACAGCGCGCAGCACACGGCCATCACCGCCGCCATTTCCGGCCGTCCTGCGCGCGGCATGTTCAACCGTCTGCACCAGCTGGGACGAGACTATGCTGGAGCACTGCCCGCCTATCCCATGGTGTATGACGCAGGCAAGGCGCTGCACCAGGCCGCCAGCGCGCAGGGCTGCAGCGACTATGCCGCGCACTGGGCCGGCCAGGGCGCACCGCTGGCTCGCGCCATGCCTGCTGCCGAACTCGTGCACACGCTGGCGCAGGAGCTGGATGCGGCGACTTCGGCTTAGCCCGGACCAGGCGCGGGCTACCCAGCAAGGTATGGTGTGGTCCTCCGAAGCTAGAAGACCTGTTTTTCGCGCAGCGCCTGCAGTTGCGCAGCGTCGAGCTGCAGTCTTTCACGCAACACCTCCTCGGTGTGCTGGCCCAGGGCTGGAGGCGCATAACGCAGTGTTGCCGGAGTGTCGGACAGGCGCAAAGGGCTGGCCGTGGTGACCACCTGGTTGATGCATTCGCCCTGCGGCAGCTGTCCATCCGGGTAGCGCTGCTGCGTGATGCGTAGGCCACGTGCCTGCACTTGGGGGTCTTCAAAGGCCTGATGGATGTTGTTGATGGGGCCGCAGGGCACGGCGCGGGCTTCCAGCAGCGCGATCCAGTCGGCCGTGCTGCGGCTGACGGTCAGCTCGGACATCATGGTCACCATCTCCACGCGGTGAATGACCCGGCCCGCGTTCGTGGTGAAGCGCGCGTCCTGGTGCCAGGCCACGCCGGCCGCTTCGCAAAAGCGTGCGAACTGGCCGTCGTTGCCTATCGCTAGCAGCATATTGCCGTCGGCCGTGGGAAAGTCCTGATAAGGAACCACGCTGGGGTGGGTGTTGCCCTGGCGGCCCGGAATGCTCCCGGTGTTTAGGAAACCTGTGCCTTGATTGGCCAGCACTGCCATGGCCACGTCCAGCAGCGCCATATCGATATGCTGGCCCCGGCCCGTGTGGTGACGTGCTTCCAGCGCGCTCAGAATGGCGCTGGTGGCATACATGCCGGTGAACAGATCGATCACGGCCACACCCACGCGCAAGGGGCCGCTGCCGGGCTCGCTGTCCGCGCGGCCGGTGATGCTCATCAGACCGCTCATGGCCTGGATCAGCAGGTCGTAACCTGCGCGCGGCGCATAGGGCCCGGTATGGCCGAAGCCGGTGACGGAGCAGTAGATCAAACGGGGATTGAGCGCCGCAAGGCTGGCGTAGTCCAGGCCGTAGCGCTGCAGGCCTCCGGTCTTGAAGTTCTCGACAACGATGTCGCTGTCCTTGGCCAGCTCGCGAATGATGGCCTGGCCTTCCGGGGTTGCCATGTCGACCGTGACCGAGCGCTTGTTGCGGTTGCAGGCCGCGAAATAGCAGGCATGTGCAGATGCATCGCCCAGTGCATCGCCAAAAAAGGGCGGGCCCCAGTGGCGGGTGTCATCGCCTTCGCCGGGCTTTTCGATCTTGATCACGTCGGCGCCCATATCGGCCAGATTCTGCGTGCACCAAGGGCCGGCGAGCACGCGGGAGAGGTCCAGCACGCGCAGATGGCTCAGGGCACCGGTGCGGGCAGTGTCAGAAGAGGCAGGGGCAGCAGCAGTCATGGATGTGGAAAGAGGGCTCGAGTCCGAAAAGAGGCTGGCAGCCATCGTAGGCAAGCCTGGCCGCCGCGTGTTTCGCATTTGTGGAAGCCGGGTTTATCCGGGCCAGCCGCGCCAATCCGCGACAGCCGATCACTGGCTGCGTTCATACAATGAAGCCATGTCCATGCACTTTGACCTCGTAGACCTGCGCTTGATGACCCATATCGCGGAGGCCAACAGCATGACTCGTGGCGCCGAGCTCTCGTGCATTTCGCTGCCGGCTGCCAGCACGCGCATCAAGAATCTGGAAGACAGCATCGGCACCAAGCTGCTCTATCGCACCAGCCAGGGCGTGACCCTGACGCCGCCCGGCCAGGCGTTTGTGACCCATGCGCGCATGGTGCTCAGCCAGATCGAGCATCTGCGTGGTGACATGCAGGAGTATGTGCGTGGCATCAAGGGCCATCTGCGCGTGTATGCCAACACCACCTCGCTGAGCGAATTCCTGCCGCCGGTATTGCGCGAGTTTCTGGGCCGCAATCCGGATGTGAATGTGGATCTGCGCGAGCGTCTGTCCCACGACATCGTGCGCGCCGTGACCGAAGGGCAGACCGACATCGGCATCGTGGCCGGTCTGGTGCGTACAGAGAACCTGGAAACCCTGCCCTATCGCAAGGACAGGCTGGTGTTGGTGGTGCCCAAGGGGCATGCGCTGGATGGGGAGATGCAGCTGGCGTTTTCCGACACGCTGGATCTGGACTATGTGGGCCTGCACGAGTCCAGCGCCATCCATGCTTTTCTGCGTCAGGCCTCGGACCATCTGCACAAGCCCATCAAGCAGCGCATCCAGGTCGGCAACTTCGAGACGGCTTGCCGCATGATCGAGTCCGGCGTGGGCGTAGGCGTGCTGCCTGAGTCGGCGGCCAGCCGCCATGCGGCGGTCATGAACATCGCCATCGTGCCGCTGTCGGATGCCTGGTCGCTACGCGATATGCAGATCTGCATGCGCAGCCTGGATGCGTTGCCCAGTTTTGCCAAGGAGCTGGTGCAGCTGCTGGTGATCGACGCTGCGGGAACGTCCGATACCGGCAAGCTGCTTTAGGAGCGCAAGCACTTTCTAAAACGAGAGCGCATTGCGTACGTAAAGTATCGATTTCAAGGTGATTCAATCCTAAAAACGTGACTCCATGAGCGGAAGCTGCTCAATTTTCCAGTCTGGTGGGGGCCTTCCAGTACTTGAATGTGCCCTGGGCGGTAGCCACCAGCGTTCCTTGTGCGTCGGTGATCCTGGCGGCGCAGCTGCACAGGCTGCGGCTGGCTTGCACTACCCAGCCCTCGGCCAGCAAACCGCCGCGACCGGGACGGTGAAAGCGGCTGCTCATCTCCACCGTCACGGCGGTCTGCGACGGCGCCTGGGGCAGCGCGCTGGCGGCGCGCGACATCACAGAATCCAGCAGGCTCATCAGCACGCCGCCATGAGCGGCAGGCAGCTGGTTGAGCAGCTCCTCTCGCAACTCGGGCAGTCGTATCTGCACCATGCCGGGGGGCGCATCGGCCACCTGGCAGGCACCCAGCAGGCGCATGAAAGCGCTGCGCTCATGGCCGGATGCCACAGGCCTTGTTGTCGGCGGGGTGATGACGCTCATGCGTTGGCCCGCGCTTCGCGCACCATGTTGCGGGCAATGATGATCTGCTGGATCTGCGTCGTGCCTTCGTACAGCCGGAACAGGCGCACATCGCGGTAGAAGCGTTCGATGCCGTATTCCGACATATAGCCCGATCCGCCTAGGATCTGCACCGCGCGGTCGGCCACGCGGCCGCACATCTCGGTGGCGAACATCTTGGCGCAGGAGGCCTCGGTCGACACATTGCTGCCGTCGTCACGGCGGCGGGCTGCATCGATCGTCATGCATTCAGCCGCGTACAGCTCGGCCTGGCTGTCGGCCAGCATGGCCTGCACCAGCTGAAAGTCACAGATCGCCTGGCCGAACTGCTTGCGCTCCAGCGCGTACTGCAAGGCATCGCGCAGAATGCGCTTTGCGCAGCCCACGGCCACGGCGGCAATGTGGATGCGGCCTTTTTCAAGCACCTTCATGGCAGTCTTGAAACCCTTGCCTTCCTGCAGGCCGATCAGATTGGCGGCCGGCACCTTGACGTTGTCAAAGATCACGTCGCAGGTGTGGGCGCCGCGTTGGCCCATCTTCTTGTCGTATTTTCCGAAGCTGATGCCCGCAGACCTGGCGTCGACGATGAAGGAGGACACACCACCCGCGCCCTTGTCCTCGGGGTTGGTGCGGGCCATCAGCGTGAACATGCCCGCGTGCGGCGCATTGGTGATGAAGCGCTTGGTGCCGTTGACGATGTAGTGGTCGCCGTTCTTGACCGCCGTGGTGCGCAGCGATGCCGCGTCCGAGCCGGCCTCGGGCTCGGTCAGCGCGAACGAAGCAATCACCTCGCCGGTGGCAAGCCTGGGCAGCCACTGTGCCTGCTGCTCGGGCGTGCCATCCATCAAAATGCCTTGTGAGCCAATGCCGACGGTGGTGCCGATGACGGAACGAAATGCCGGTGCAGTCTGGCACAGCTCCAGCAGCACGCGGACCTCTTCCTCCATGGTCAGCTCCAGCCCCCCGAAGCGCTCTGGAATGGTCAGACCGAAGAGGCCCAGATCACGCATCTCCTGCACGATGGTGGCGGGGATCTCGTCGGTGTCCGCCACTTCGTTCTCGGCAGGCACCAGACGCTCGCGCACAAAGCGGCGCACGCTGTCGAGCAGGGCTTCAAGGGTTTCGGGATCGCGAATCATGTAATTTATTCCTTGTCTCGTATGGCTTGTCTTGCCTGATGGATAGCTTCTTGCAGAACCACTCAGCAGCTGCTGTCCGTGAGGAAAAAGCCGGTGCAGCTTCGCGCGGAGGCTGGCCTGCACCGAAAAGTGGGTGCCTTGCCAGGGATGACGCGTAGCGGCCTGGGCTTAGAGTGCCTGCGAGGTTCCCAGAACCGCCGTGGCCTGGCTGGACAGCGTGCCGCCGTTGCCATGGACCACGGCCGTGCTGTGGCGTGCCAGCTGCCGCTGGCCGGCCTGACCGCGCAGCTGGCGCACAGCCTCGATCAGCAGGAACACGCCATACATGCCCGGGTGGACGCAGGACAGGCCGCCGCCATTGGTGTTCACGGCCAGACGGCCGCCGGGGGCGATGGCGCCGCCTTGCACAAAGGAGCCGCCCTCGCCCTTGCGGCAAAAGCCCAGGTCTTCGAGGAACAGGATGGTGTTGATGGTGAAAGCGTCATACAGCTGGGCCATGTCCATGTCGGCTGGCATCAGCCCCGCCATGGCAAAGGCCTGCCGGCCGGATTGGGTGGCCGAGGTCACGGTCAGATCGGGCATGCAGGATATCTGGCGGTTCCAGCAGGCCGTGGCATTGCCCAGGATGTAGACGGGGGGCTGTGGCAGATCCCTGGCACGGTCTGCGCGGGTGAGCACGATGGCGCCGGCACCGTCGGTGACCAGGCAGCAGTCGCGCACGCCAAGGGGGCTGGAGACCATGCGCGCCTTCAGCACATCGTCGATGGTGAGCGGGTCGCGCATGAAGGCTTCGGGGTTGAGTTGGGCCCAGGCACGGGCCGCTACCGCCACCTCGGCCAGCTGCTCGCGCGTGGTGCCGTACTGGTGCATATGGCGCTGGGCGGCCAGCGCATAGGCCGAGGCCGGCAGCAGCGGCTCGTAAGGGTGTTCATAAGGCTGAGGGTCCATGGTGCGGCGCGCGGCCACGATGTCCTTGCGGCCTGCGGTGCCGGAGCGCTGGGCGCTGCCGTAGCAGATCAGCACGGCTTTGCACTGGCCGGCTTCCAGCGCGCGCATGGCGGGCAGCAAATGGGCCACGAAGCTGCTGCCGCCCAGCATGGTGCCGTCGATGTAGCTGGGATTGATGCCCAGATGTTCGATCACCGGCATGGCCCACATGCTGGCGGTGACGCTGCAGGTGGCAAGGCCGTCGATGTCCTGCATGGTCAGGCCGGCATCGGCCACGGCCGCGTGGGCAGCACGTACCAGCAGCGTCATATCGTCCATGCCGGGGGCTTCGCCGCAGCCATAGGTGGCAGCGCCCGCAATGGCAACCTTGCCGCGCAGGGCACGATTCACGGCTGCGGCATCCAGGCTGGATGAAGGCAGAGAAACGCTCATGCGACCTCTCCTGGTGCATTGACGGAGGGGTGGAATACGACCAGTCCCTTGCCGTTGTGCTGGATAGTCTGGGCAGTGACCCGCATGCCGATCTGCACGCGCTCGGGTGCAATGCCTTCGATGCGGCTCATCATGCGCACGTCTTCATCCAGATCGATCAGCGCCACGTTGTAGTCACCGCCGGCTTCGGCTTTGCGGGCGATGGTGGTGGTGGAGTAGACCGTGCCCTGGCCGCTGGGGCGTACCCAGCGCAGCGGGCTGGCGCCGCAGTGCGGGCACAGCTCACGGGGGGTGAACACATGCTGCTGGCAGGCCGTGCATTGCTGGATGGCGAATCGGCCGGCATCCAGTTCGGCCTGGTAATGGGTCTGCGCGCTTAAGTGCATGGGTGAAGCTCCGGGTTTCCTTGTTTTGAGACCAGCATGCCTGCATCGCGCCCCGGTCTCAATTCGTGAATCTGAAACACCGTCTTCACGGAATATGGCGAGGGTCAGGCTTCGCATCCGGGAGAGCCGCGGAGCGGGCGACCGCGCATGACGCGAACGCGACAGAAGCGCCTCAGGCATGCTGTTTTCCCGGGCCATTACTGAGTGGTGAGACAGAGGATCAGCCGGCCTTGATGCCTGCGGTCTGTATCACCTTCTGCCATTTCCGAAGCTCGCCTTTCAGACGCAGGCGCATCTCTTCGGGCGTGCCAGGATCGCCTTCGGCGCCGGCCTCCAGCAGACGGGTCCTGACGGCAGGATCGCTCAGGGCCAGGTTGAAGTCGGCGTTCAGCTTGGCCAGCACTGCCTCCGGCGTCTTGGCTGGTGCAAACAGCGCTGCCCATGAATAGGCTTCATAGTTCGGCAGACCGCCGGATTCGGCAATCGTCGGAACCTGGGGCAGCATGTCCGAGCGCTTCTTGCTGGCCACGCCCAGTACCTTGATACGGCCTGTCCTGATGTGTTGCAGGGCCGAGGGGGCATCGGCAAACATCAGCTGGATCTGCCCGCCCAGCAAGTCGGTCATGGCCGGTGCACTGCCCTTGTAGGGAATGTGCTGCAGCTGGGTGCCGGCTTCCATGTTGAAGAGTTCGCCGGCCAGGTGGGTGCCGCCGCCATTGCCGGAGGAGCCATAGCTGAGCACCGTGCCTTTTTGGGACAGGGCTATCAGCTCTTTGACATTGTTTGCCGGCACGGAGGGATGGGCTACCAGAAAGACCGGGAACAACGCGACAAAGCTGACGGGGACAAAGTCCTTTTCGATGTCATAGGACAGCTTGCCCATCAGCCAGGGATTCACTGCATGGTGGATGGAGCCTACAAAGAAGTTGTAGCCATCGGCGGGATCCTTGGCTGCAGCCGCGGCACCGACCACGCCGCCCGCGCCGGCGCGGTTGTCGATGATGGCGGCCTGGTTCCACATCGTGGCCAGCTTTTGCGTGAAGATGCGCGCCGTGGTGTCTACCGGGCCGCCGGGAGGAAAAGGCACGGTGAATTTCACGGCCTTGACTGGCCAGTGGCTGGCCTGGGACCAGGAGGCATTGCCCAGGGAACTGAGCAAGGCCGCTGCGAGCAGATGGCGGCGGTTCAGGGAAACGACGTGTGATGGCATGGAGGATGTCTCACTGGATCTTGGCGGAGGCCCGGGCCTCACATGGGAAGGGACTCGGCCTGGGCATGCAGCAGGCGCTTGACGATTTTTCCGTTGGGGTTGGTAGGCAGCGCTGCCACCGTCTCGATGCGGGATGGGCGCTTGTAGGGCGCAAGGCGTTCGCGCAAATGGGCTTGCAGGGCCGGGATATCCAGCTGGGAACCGGGGCGCAGTTCCACAAAGGCAATCACCTGTTCGTTGCCATCGGCCTCCCTGCGTCCCACCACGGCCGAGCGCTCGATGCTGGGATGTGCGTTGAGTGCGGTCTCGACCTCTGCGGGATAGACGTTGAAGCCGGAGCGAATGATCATTTCCTTCAGGCGGCCCACTACCCACAGAGCGCCGTCTGAACTCAGCTCGCCCAGGTCGCCGCTGGCATACCAGCCTCCGGGGCGCATGGCTGCCGCAGTGGCTTGCGGGTCGCGGAAATAGCCGGGCATCAGACCGCGGCCGCGCACCCACAGCTCTCCGCGCTCTCCGCAGGGCAGGGCCTGGCCAGTGGCTGGGTCGGTCACCTGTACTTCGGCATCGGCCACGGCATAGCCAGCGCTGGTGTCCTTGCGCCACTCGCGCATGCGGGTGATGTGGACCGAGCCCGCGTATTCCGACAGGCCGTAGCCGTGGTGCAGGGCCTGACCGAAGAGGTTTTCCACACGTTCCTTGAGCGCCATGTCGAGAGGGCCGGCACCGGTATAGACAAAGCGCAGCGCCGGAGCCTTGACCTGATCTATGCCTTGCTCCTGCAGATAGGCCAACAGACGAGAGAACAGTGCGGGCGGACCTTGCAGTTGCGAGACTCCATGGTATTCGAGTGCATCCAGCAGATCGGCCGGGTCGAACTGGGGGCGCATTACCAGCTGGGCCCGCGCATGCAAGGCCGTGAACATGACGGTGGCCAGGCCAAAGATGTGCGTCATGGGTACGAAGGCATAGCAGCGGTCAGCCGGCGACAGCGCACGCGAGGCCGCAGACTGCTGCGCAAAATGGCACAGCGCATCATGGCCCAGCATCACTCCCTTGGGCTGGCCCGTGGTACCAGAAGTGAAGATTAGGCCTGCCACCTCGGATTGCAGCGGCCCGGTTTCGCTGAGGCTGTCCGCCCTGATCGGGCTGTAGGCCATGCCTGGCAGACAGCTGGGCAGGGCCTGGTAGCGCCGGGCATGTGCTTGTGCGCTGGCGGAAGCGCTGGCCGTGAAGTACACGGTGCGCGCATCGGCACGTTCGGCGAAGGCATCGATTTCGGTCGGCGCCATGCGCGCGTTGACGCCGCAAGACCAGGCACCTATGCGGCTGCATGCAAAGATCAGCGCTGCGTGTTCGGGGCAGTTCTCGGCCACGACCATCACGCGGTCGCCGGGGCGTACCTGCAGGCTGCGCAACTCCTTCTCGGCTTGATCGGCCAGGCGGGAGATGTCTCCAAAACTGAGGCTGCGATCGGGCAGCAGGATGAAAGGGGCATCGGCTCCCTGCTCCAGGCTGCGTTCCAGCAAATGGTGGATGCGTGCAGTCATGGTCAGTTGATCTCGATGCCATGGGTCACGGTGGCCCACATGGCGCGCTCCTTGGCGGCGCGGTCGGCCAGCGTCTGGGCAGAGCCGGTCCATTCGTCATAGCCCAGTTCTGCGTAGCGCTTTTTCAGCTCGGGCTGGCCCAGTGCGGCATTGATGGCTTTGTTCATCTGCTGCACCAGCTCCGGCGACATGCCCTTGGGTCCGTAGACTCCATACCAGCCGCCCACGTCAAAGCCCTTGAGGCCCTCGATGCCGGATTCGGCAAAGGTCGGTACATCGGGCAGAGAGGGGTTGCGCCTGGGCGAGGTCACCGCCACGGCCCGCACCTTATGGCTGTGTATAAAGGTGCTGGCGGTGCTGATGATGTCCATCATCATGCTGATCTGGCCGCCGATCACATCGTTCATGGCCGGGGCATTGCCTTTGTAGGGCACATGATTCATCTCGATGCCGCTGCGCGTGGCGAACAGCAGAGCGCCAAGATGATTGGAGCCGCCGATGCCGGCCGAGCCATAGCTGAGTTTCTGGGGATGGGCCTTGGCGTAGCTGACCAGCTCGGCTGCGTTGCTGTAGGGCTCGTTCTTGTTGATCACCAGCACGTTGTAGTAGCTCAGCACGGGGGCCAGTGCGCTCAGATCCTTGGCCGGATCGAACTGCATTTGCTTCATCACATTGGGGCTGATGGTGATGGTGGGGCTGGCCGCAAACCAGAGGGTCTTGCCGTCGGGCTTGGCGCGCATCACCTCGCTGCCGGCCAGCGTGGCATTGGCGCCGGTCTTGTTCTCCACGGTGACCGGGCTGCCCAGCTCCTTGGAAAGCGCTTGTGCAAACAGGCGGGCGCCCTGGTCCACAGGGCCGCCGGCCGAGTAGCCGACCAGCAGGCGAACAGGGGCGCTGCTGGCACCGATCTGGGCCATGGCCGTGGTGGCCGCGCTCAGCGCCAACGCGGACAGTAGAACGTTGCGACGTGTGCAGGTATGCATGTCTTGTCTCCTGGTGATGGGGCCCTTGTGGGTATGCATGAAGGTCATGCGTATCGGGCCTGGTTTACCGACAAGACGCCATGGTGGGCGAGTCGGTTGCCTACGGGAATCTGCATTTTGCGAACCCGGGCTTTGCGCGTTTTTATGGGGTAGTAACCCTGAGCCATCCCTGCACAGTCACGCAAAAAAGCCACCGGCCAAGACTGCCGGTGGCAAGCACAACCGAGGAGACGGTGTTCAGTAACGCTCGAAAACGGCGGCAATGCCCTGGCCGCCACCGATGCACATGGTCTCCAGGCCATAGCGGCCTTTGCGCCGTTCAAGTTCGTGCAGCAGCGTGGCCAGAATGCGCACGCCGGTGGCGCCAATGGGGTGGCCCAGCGAGATGCCGGAGCCATTCACGTTCAGCTTGTGCTCGATGGCCGCCTGGTCATGCCACTCCCAGCCTTTGAGCACGGCCAGAACCTGACAGGCAAAGGCCTCATTGAGTTCCACCAGATCCATATCGTCTAGCGTGAGGTGCAGGCGTGCCAGCAGCTTCTTAACGGCCGCAACCGGGCCTATGCCCATGTGCGAAGGCTCGCAGCCCGCTGCCGCCCATCCCACCAGGGCGGCCATGGGCGTCAGGCCCAGTTCGGCCAGCTTGTCCTCTGCCACGATAAGGCAGGCCGCCGAAGCATCGTTTTGCTGGCTGGCGTTGCCCGCCGTCACCGTGCCGCCCGGCATCAGCACGCGTAGCCTGGCCAGGCTGTCCATGGTGGTGGCGGCGCGAAAGCCCTCGTCCTGGCTGAAGAGCAGAGGCTCGCCCTTGCGCTGGGGCACGCTCACGGGAACGACTTCGTGGTGAAAGCGACCAGCGGCCCAGGCATCGGCGGCACGCTGGTGGCTGCGCATGGCAAAGGCGTCGGCCGCATCGCGGCTGATGCCGTAGTCGCGGGCCAGGTTCTCGGCCGTCTCGATCATTCCCGAGATCTTGCCAAAGCGCTCCACGGGCTGCGAGCGCTCACGGCCGCGATCCAGGCGGTCGTACATGCGCACATTGCCCGAGCGCGCGCCCCAGCGCATGTCGGGGCTGTAGTACTCGATGTTGCTCATGCTCTCCACGCCACCGGCAATCACCACGTCAGCCGCGCCGCTTTGCACCATCATGGCTGCCGTTGCAACGGCCTGCAGGCCACCGCCGCAGCGGCGGTCCAGCTGCATGCCCGGCACCTCCACCGGCAGGCCGGCCTGTAAGGCGGCCCAGCGGCCCACGCAAGGGGTCTCGCTGCTGGCATACGACTGGGCGAACACCACATCATCGATGCGGGCGGGGTCTATGCCGCTGCGCTCTACCACGGCGCGCACCGTGGTGGCAGCCAGCTCCTCCACGGGGACGGGGCGCAGGCTGCCTCCGAAAGTACCGACGGGGGTGCGAAGCGGGGAAACAATGGCGGCGCGGCGCATGGTGGGGGCTCCTTGTGGTGGTGATGGGAAAGCGGCTCAGCAAGGGAAAACTGCTCCGCACTGGCGCAGCAGACCATGGGCCTGCTGTTCCAGATGTTCTCGGTGCTGCGGTGCGGCAATGTCGATCAGGCGGCGCACGCGCCTGGACAGTGGTTGGCCGCGCAGGTCGGCCACGCCGTGCTCGGTGACGATCAGTCCGGCATCGGCGCGCGGCGTGCTTACCGGTCCGCCAAGCCGGGGCACGATGCGGCTGTGTGTCTTGGCGGTGGAGGGCAGGGCCAGAATCGGCAGACCTCCTTTGCTGCGGGCAGCACCGCGTAGAAAGTCCACGGCGCCGCCGACGGCGCCCATATAGATGCCGCCGGCCACCTCGGCATTGATCTGACCGGTCAGATCCACTTCAATGGCGGAATTGATCGCCACCAGCTTGTCCATGGCTGCCAGGACTTCGGGGTGGTGGGTGTAAGCGGTGTCGCGCATCTGCAGCCGTGGGTTGCAATGGGCCCATTGGCGCAGACCTGCCCCGCCCATCAGCACGCCTGCGGTGCCGATGCCGGGATCTACGCTCTTGCGCGCGTGGGTCAGCACGCCGGCATCGGCCAGGGCGACCACCCCGTCGCCGATGGCGCCGCTGTGCAAGCCCAGGTCCCTGTGCCGGTGCAGTGCGGTCAGCACGGCTTCGGGCAGATTGCCCACGCCCAGCTGCAGGCAGCTGCCATCCTCAACCAGACCGGCAATATGGGCAGCAATCGCCTGCTCTACGGTGCCCGGCTCCGTGCGGGCCATGTCGAGCAAGTCTGCGTCGGAATCGATGAGCAGATCAAAGTCGCCAGCTTGCAGATAGGGGCCACCTGCAGTCCACGGTACATCGCGGTGGACTTCGCCCACGATGACACGGGCGTGCTCCATGGCGGCGGGCAGGTACTCGCGCACCTGCCCCAAGCTGTGGCGGCCCTGTGCATCGGGCGGCGAGACCTGAAGCAACACCACATCGGCCGGAATATGGCCTTGTGCAATCAATGGCGGTAGCTGCGAGTAGTGCGAGGGAATGATGTCCAGCACGCCGGCCTGGGCCAGCGCGCGGTGGGGGCCGCTCGCGGCATAGCCCAGAAAATCCAGCACATCTGCATGTGCGGGTTGCAGTGTGTCCGACAGGCCCAGGCCCACAAACACCTGCAACCGACCACCTTGCGCCAGCGCATGACGGTGCTGCACCAAGGTGCGGGTCAAGGTCAGCGGCTCGGCCGTGGCCTGACCCCACCACAAGGTGTCGCCGGGACGCAGCAAGGCCTGCAGTCGCGTAGCAATCGTGCTCATTCCTTGCGATCCCAGTCAAAGCGCAGTGCTTGCTTGTCCTTGAAGCGGCGCACTGCGTCCAAGTGGTAGTCGGAGCCGCGGCAAATGGCTTGTGCACTGGCTTCCAGCTCCGCCATTGCATGGGCGTTCAGCTCGAAGGACTGGTTCATGATGTTCTTGGCCATACCGATGGCCGTCGTCGATGCGTCGGCAAAACGGGCGGCCAGTTGCTGGGCTGCCAGCTGCAATGCGGCAGCGTCTTCGACGAGGTCGTAGACCATGCCCAGAGCCTTGGCCTCGTCCGCAGCCACGGTGCGTGCGGTGAACACCAGCTCCTTGGCTTTTTGCAGACCCACGCTGCGTGGCAGCAGCTGCATGGCGCCCAGGTCTGGCACCAGGCCGATGCGACCGAAGACGGCGCAGAACTTGGAGCGGCGTGTGGCAAGCACAAAGTCGGCAGCCAGGGCCAGGCTCAGTCCGGCACCAAAGGCCGCGCCATCGACGGCGGCAATCACCGGTTTTTCCATGTTCACCAGCTCGGCAAACCATTGGTGCAAGGCTCGCATACGCTCCCGGTGAGCCACACCGTCTTGCCGGCTGTTCATCATCAGACCGATGTCGCCGCCCGAACAGAAGGCGCCGCCGGCGCCGGTGAGAATCACGGTGTGCACATTGGCGTCGTCGCGCATCTGGACTACGGCCCGGGCCAGACCGTCGCGCACTTCCAGGCTCAGGGCGTTGCGCGCTTCGGGGCGGTTGAGGCTAATGGTTCCCACACCGTTTTCTACGGCGGTCAATACGGCAGGAGTGTTCATGGTTGGTACCAGTCAAAGAGAGGAAAGAACGGAATGTGCAGGCTGGGCAGTTCCTCACACATCTTCTTGGCAGAGGGAGGCAAACCGGTGGTGCAAAGCCCAGAGCCGACGTGGCCTAGGTCAGAGCTGCGTACAAGGGGCGCCCCGCATCCCCTGCCTGCGAGCGCCGTGATGCGGGGAAGGCTCAACGCGCCGAAGGGGGATCACATCAGCTCCGCAAAACCATGGCTGAGCACCAGCTTGTCGCGTTCCTGCACCTTGGCACGCAACTGGTAATGCGTCTGGCTGCCAGGCACACGCCAGATTTCGGTGACCAGGGTTTCGCCGGGAAAGACCGGTGAGGCAAAACGGATGTCCAGTGCCCGAAAGCGTGAGGCATCGCCGCCCGCACACTGGCGCAACAGGGCGCGGGTGACCAGGCCATAGCTGGCCAGACCATGAAGAATGGGGCGCTCAAAGCCCGCGGCCGTGGCGACTGCGGGGTCTGCATGCAGAGGGTTGTAATCACCGCAGAGGCGGTAGAGCAGCGCGGCCTCGGGGCGAGTTGCCTGGATGTCTGTGAAGTGCGGTGCATTGTCTTCCGGTGTGGATTGCAGCGCGGGCAGCGGGGTGTCCGTGGGCTGTCCGGTCTGGCTGAAGCCCCCATCACCGCGCAGAAAAGATACCTGCTGTACGGTGGCCAGCAGCGTGCCGTCGGTGGTTTCCAGGCGGCGCTCTGTCACCATGATGCAGCCCTTGTCTTCGCCCTTGTCCGTCAGATGGGTGACCCGGTTGTGGCCCACGACCTGGGCGGCAGCTGGCAGCGGTCGGTGCAGCCGCATGCGCTGTTCGCCATGCAGCAGCCTGACCCAGTCGATGCCGGTGTCGGGCTCGCGCGCCCAGAAGCCGGGGTAACCCAGCACCACGGCCTGAGAAGGCAGGGTGAGCAGGCCCTGGCCGTCCTTGCCCTCAAACACATAAGGCAGGGCGCTGTGATCCAGCGGGTCGTTGCCCAGACCCAGGCTGAGCGCATACAACATGCTGTCGCGTGCGCTGTATTGCTGGTGCACAGGCTCGAAGTGGCGCGCCTTGAGGTGGTGGTAGTCAATGGCCATGGACAGGCTCCTCGGTGTGATTCGCTATGGGGCGCTGTGGGGGGCCTCTCCCGCAAGCAGGCGAGGTAGTAAAGACAAGCCGGGGCATGGAGCCTCTTTCGGCGGGGACACCGCGCAAGGGCCGCCCCGCCGCGCTGGTGTCGTCCCCCTCCCACGCGCAGCGTGAGAGAGGGGGAAGCGGCGTGGCCGCTCAGGGGGTGCAGCTGGTCACACCGGATCCCAGCTGAACACGTCGGCCGAGCGATCCATGGGTACAAATGAGGCCTTGAGCGCGGGCATGCCGTGCTCGGCAATGAACTCGGGTGTCCAGCCTTCGCGGCGATGCACCGAGCGCAGCGGACGCGGCTGACTCATCAGAAACAGCTCGTTGTTACGCACGGCAAAGACCTGGGCGTTCACATCCCTGGCCTGGTCGGACAGCAGATAGACCGCCAGCGGCGCGATCTTGTTGGGCGTCATCTGCTGAATCTTGGCCACGCGCGCCTGCTGCTCGGGGGTATCGGTGGGGATGGAGCCGATCATGCGGCTCCAGGCAAAGGGAGCGATGCAGTTGGAGCGCACATTGAACTTGGCCATGTCCAACGCAATGGATTTGGACAGGGCGGTTAGGCCCAGCTTGGCAGCGCTGTAGTTGGCCTGGCCCAGGTTGCCGATCAGGCCGGAGGTGGACGTCATGTGGACCAGGGCGCCGCTTTCCTGTTCCTTGAAGTGGTTGGCGGCGGCGCGGCTCATGAAGTAGCTGCCGTAGAGATGAACCTTGATGACGGCGTCCCACTCCTCCAGGCTCATCTTGTGGAAGAAGCGGTCGCGCAGAATGCCGGCGTTGTTGACGACGCCATCGATGCGGCCAAAGCTGTCCACCGCGCATTGCACAATGCGGCTGGCACTGGCCGCTTCAGAGACGCTGTCGGTACTGGCAACGGCCTGGCCGCCTGCGGACTTGATCTCGTCGACCACTTTCTGCGCCGGACCGGCGTCGGTGCCTTCGCCTGTGGTGGACGTGCCGATGTCGTTGACCACCACTCTGGCTCCCGACGCCGCCATGGCCAAGGCAATGTCTCGACCGATGCCGCCTCCGGCGCCGGTCACCACTACGACCTTGTCTTGCATCATCTTCTGGGCCATGGCTTGTCGTCCTTTGCTGTTGTCGTGAGAGATGAGCCCAGCATGCCGGCAAACCGGCGCGGACGCCATTTGCCAATCCCGAGGACGGACTTCGTCAGCGTGAAAGCCGCTGTTGCGCACCACGGGTTGTCACGCCCTTAGGCAGCGCTGAAGACATGCTTTCAAAAACGCGGCTTGCCTGACGACGTCGCTGCCTCGACCATGGCAGCCATGACAGAACCGCAACCTGCAATCATCGACGACGCCAATCTGGCGCATCTTCAGGCCTGGCAGAGCAAAAGCGAAACTACGCTCGACCTCATCACCTCCGCTCCCTTGCGGGCCCTGTCGGCCACGCTGGACCGGGATGACCCTGCTCCCGCACACGGTACGCCGGTGGCGCCGCTATGGCACTGGCTGTATTTCCTGCCGCATGCGCGCCAGAGCGAGATAGGACCCGACGGGCATCCCCGGCGCGGCGGCTTCCTGCCGCCCGTGCCGCTGCCGCGCCGCATGTGGGCGGGCGGTCGGCTGCGCTGGGAAGCGTTCAATCCGCTGCGCCTGGGGCAGCAGGTGCAGCGCGTCTCCACCATCCGCAGCGTGCAGCACAAGACAGGACGCTCGGGCGAGCTGCTGTTCGTGCTGGTGGAGCACCGTTTCTCGAACCAGGACGGTCTGGCGCTGACCGAAGAGCACGACATCGTCTACCGGGGCGCTGCAAGGCCCGGCGACCCGGTGCCGCCACCGCAGCAGCCGCCGCTCGCCGGCCAGGCGGCCTGGTCTCGCACCATCGTTCCCGACGACGTGCTGCTGTTTCGCTACTCGGCGCTGACCTTCAACGGTCACCGCATCCACTACGACCGCCAGTACGTGACCCAGGTCGAGGGCTACCCGGGCCTGATCGTGCATGGTCCGCTGATTGCCACGCTGCTGCTCGATCTGCTGCGCCGCCAGTTGCCCGGCGCCAGGCTGGTCGCGTTCGACTTCAAGGCCTTGCGGCCGACCTTCGACCTTCATCCTTTCAGTGTTCACGGCAAGCCACGCGAGGACGGCAGGACCATCGACCTGTGGGCGCAGGACCACGAAGGGCTTCTGACCATGCATGCCACGGCCACCGTGGCTTGAAGACTGAACCCATAGCTAGATAGCGCTTGCTGGACAAGCGTTTGTCGCCAGAAGGCTTGAAATGATTGAACACACCAGCTCCAACAACCACCACGAGATCCGCGATGCCATCCGCGCGCTGTGCGCGGAGTTCCCCGACGAGTATTTCCGCAAGATCGACGAGCAGCGCATCTACCCCGAAGCCTTCGTCAACGCGCTCACGCAGGCGGGCTGGCTGGCCGCGCTGATTCCGCAGGAGTACGGCGGCAGCGGCCTGGGCCTGACCGAGGCCAGCGTCATCATGGAGGAGATCAACCGCTGCGGCGGCAACTCGGGTGCCTGCCACGGCCAGATGTACAACATGGGCACGCTGCTGCGCCATGGCTCGCAGGCGCAGAAGGAAAAATACCTGCCGCGCATCGCCTCGGGCGAATGGCGGCTGCAGTCCATGGGTGTCACGGAGCCCACCACGGGCACGGACACCACCAAGATCAAGACCAGCGCCGTGAAGAAGGACGGGCGCTATGTGGTCAACGGCCAGAAGGTCTGGATCAGCCGCATCCAGCACAGCGACTTCATGATCCTGCTGGCGCGCACCACGCCGCTGGCCGACGTGAAGAAGAAGAGCGAAGGCATGTCCATCTTCATGGTGGATCTGGCCGAGGCCCAGAAGAGCGGCCTGACCGTGCGCCCCATCCCCAACATGGTCAACCACGAGACCAACGAGCTGTTCTTCGAGAACCTGGAGATCCCCGAGGAGAACCTGATCGGCGAGGAAGGCAAGGGTTTCAAGTACATCCTCGACGGTCTGAACGCCGAGCGCACGCTGATCGCGGCCGAGTGCATAGGTGACGGCTACTGGTTCCTGGATCGTGTGACGAATTACGTGAAGGACCGTCAGGTGTTCGGCCGTCCCATCGGCCAGAACCAGGGCGTGCAGTTCCCGATCGCTGACGCCTTCATCGAGGTCGAGGCCGCCAATCTCATGCGCTGGAAGGCCTGCGAGCTGTTCGATGCGAACCAGGCTATGGGCGCACAGGCCAATATGGCCAAGTATCTCGCGGCCAAGGCCAGCTGGGAGGCGGCCAATGCCTGCATCCAGTTCCACGGTGGCTTCGGCTTTGCCTGCGAGTACGACGTGGAGCGCAAGTTCCGCGAGACCCGCCTCTATCAGGTGGCGCCGATCTCCACCAATCTGATCTATTCCTATGTGGCCGAGCACCTGCTGGGCCTGCCACGTTCATTCTGAAATGAAGACCCCCTGAGTCGCTTCGCGCCGGGGGGCGTACGGGCATCCGGCGACAGCCTCGCTGCGGGGCGGCGGGGCCGCCAAGGCCCCTGCTTGCTGTCCCTGGCTTTGAGCGCGCCAGTTGTTCGGTTCGTGAGTTTCGCCAAAGTGCAATGGATTTCCAAGATGAAAAAGCATAGTCTTCGACCCCTCGACGGCATCACCGTCGTCTCGCTGGAACATGCGGTGGCCGCGCCTTTCTGCACCCGCCAGCTCGCTGATCTAGGCGCGCGCGTGATCAAGGTGGAGCGTCCGGGAAGCGGCGATTTCGCGCGCGGCTACGACCAGCGCGTCAACGGCCATTCCTCGCACTTCACCTGGATCAACCGCAGCAAGCAAAGCCTGGCGCTCGATCTCAAGCGGCCCGATGCGCTGGAGGCGCTGATGCAACTGCTCGAAGGCGCCGACGTGCTGGTGCAGAACCTGGCGCCCGGCGCTGCTGCACGCATGGGGCTGTCCTGGGAGGTGCTGAAGGCTCGTAACCCCAAGCTCATCGTCTGCGACATCAGCGGCTACGGCGCAGACGGCCCCTACCGCGACAAGAAGGCCTATGACCTGCTGATCCAGAGCGAGGCGGGGTTTCTCTCGGTCACGGGCACGGAGCAGGAGCCGTCCAAGGCCGGCATCTCGGTGGCCGATATCGCGGCCGGGATGTACGCCTATACGAATATTCTCTCGGCCCTGCTGCTGCGCGGGCGTACGGGCGAGGGCAGCCATATCGATGTCTCCATGCTGGAGGCACTGGGCGAATGGATGGGCTATCCCATGTACTACGCCTGGGACGGCGCGCCGCCGCCGCCGCGCACGGGTGCCTCGCATGCCAGCATCTATCCCTATGGCCCCTTCGAGGCAGGTGATGGCGGCACGGTGATGCTGGGCCTGCAGAACGAGCGCGAATGGAAGCTCTTTTGCGAGCAGGTGCTGCTGCAGCCTGCTCTGGCCGGCGATGCGCGCTTCGACAGCAACGCGCGACGCAACGCCAACCGTGAGGAGCTGCGAGCGCTGATCCTGGATGTATTCAACGCGCTGGATGCTGCCCAGGTGGTGCAGCGGCTGGACGCGGCCGGCATTGCCAATGCGCGAGTCAACGACATGGCCGGCCTGTGGGCCCATCAGCAGCTGGCCGCGCGTCAGCGCTGGTGCAGCGTGGACAGTCCGGGCGGTCCCGTGCAGGCCTTGCTGCCGCCCGGCGTCAACAGTGCCTTTGACTACCGCATGGAGGCGGTGCCCTCCGTAGGCGAGCACAGCGAGGCCATCCTGGCCGAGCTGGGCTGGTCGGTCGAGCGCATCCGTGCCCTTTACGCCGAAGAAGCGACTCTGTGAGAACTGTGCGCACCGTATGCGCGGGAGTGATTCCATGAAAAACGACACCCAAGTGAGCATTCATCCGCTGGCCCGGTTCGCGGCCACGCTGTGCTGGGAGGACATTCCGCAGGAGGTGCAGCGCCGCGCCGAAGATCTTTGGGTGGACTGGTTCGGTTCGGTGATGGCGGGCCAGGGCGCGCGCCCCGTGCAGAGCATTACGCGCTTCGCGCTGTCCCAGGGGCCGGCGCAGGGGCCTTGCGAGATTCTGGGCAGTGCCGTCACCACCTCGCCCATGATGGCGGCCCAGGCCAATGCCGCGGCCTCGCATGTGGCCGAGCAGGACGATGTGCACAACGGCTCGGTGTTCCATCCCGCCGCTGTGGTCTTCCCGCCCGCGCTGGCCGTGGCCCAGAGCATCGGCGCCAGCGGCACCGAGCTCATGGCCGCCTGCGTGGCCGGCTACGAGGTCGGCATCCGCGTGGGCGAGTTTCTGGGCCGCAGCCACTACCGCATCTTCCACACCACGGCCACTGCCGGCACGCTGGCAGCGGCTGCCGCCGTGGGCCGCCTGCTCAAGCTGACGCCCGAGCAGATGCAGCATGCCTTCGGCTCGGCCGGCACGCAGTCGGCCGGGCTGTGGGAGTTTCTGCGCACAGGCGCCGACAGCAAGCAGCTGCACACGGCGCATGCCGCCTCGGTGGGGCTGACGGCCGCCTTCCTGGCGCAGGACGGTTTCACGGGCGCGCAGGACATCTTCACGGGGCCGCAGGGACTGGCTGCAGGCATGTCAACGGATGCCGATCCAACGCGTCTCACGGATGGTCTGGGCATGCGTTGGGCCACTGCCGAGACCTCGTTCAAATGGCATGCCTCCTGCCGCCACACCCACCCGGCGGCTGACGCGTTGCTGCAGGTCATGCAGGACCATGGCCTGACCCCCGCAGATCTGGCACAGGTCACCTGCCATGTGCACCAGGGCGCCATCGATGTACTGGGCCCCGTGGTCAGTCCGAGCACCGTGCACCAGAGCAAGTTCTCCATGGGAACCGTGCTGGCGCTGGCTGCGCGCTACGGCCATGCCGGCCTCGACGAATTCGACAGCGAATACCTGGCCGCCACCACGGTGGCCCTGCGCGAGAAGGTCTCGATGGTTCTGGATGCCGAGGTCGATGCCGCCTACCCGCGCCGCTGGATCGGCAAGGTCACCGTGCTCACCACCGATGGCCGCACGCTGCACGGCCGCGTGGAAGAGCCCAAGGGTGACCCCGGCAACACGTTGTCGCGCGAGGAGATCACGGCCAAGGCGCTGCGGCTGATCGCCTATGGCAGGGTGTTGCAGGACGCACCGGCAAAGGCGGCCGTACAGCGGCTGTGGCAGGTCGCGCAATGGCCGCGCGTGCAGCGCCTGCTGGACTGAGTTTTCCCGCCGGCCCCGGCCGGCGGATCCACGGGAAAGGCGCCGTCCCAGAGCGCCTCCCGCTTCCACCAAAGTGCACAGGAGACAAACCATGCAAAGCACAAGCCCTTTCCGCCGCCGCCTTGCTCACGCAGCGGCTGCCGCCTGCGCACTGGCGGCATGCGCCGGCGCCCAAGCCAGTTCCTGGCCGGAGAAGCCGGTTGTCCTTGTCGTTCCCTACAGTGCGGGCGGACCTACCGACGTGGTGGCGCGCCTGCTGGCCATTCCCATGGGGCAGGTGCTAGGCCAGAGCGTGCTGGTGGAAAACACCGTGGGAGCGGGCGGCACCATCGCACCGGCCCGCGTAGCCAAGGCCAAGGCGGACGGCTACACCATCCTCATCCACCACATGGGCATGGCCACGGCACCCGCGCTGTACAAGAAGCTGCCCTATGACCCGCTCAAGGACTTCGAGTACATCGGCCAGGTGCTGGACGTGCCCATGACCCTGCTGTCGCGCAAGGACTTCCCGGCCGGCAACTTCGCCGAGCTGCTGGACTACGTGAGGAAGAACCAGGACAAGGTCTCGCTGGCCAATGCCGGCATCGGCGCCGTCTCCCAGCTGTGCGGCATGCTGTTCATGCACCAGGCGGGCGTCAAGCTCACCACCGTACCCTACAAGGGTGCAGGCCCTGCCATGAACGATCTCATGGGCGGCCAGGTGGACCTGCTGTGTGACCAGACCACCCAGACCGTGCCCGTGATCAAGGACGGCCAGCGCGCCAAGGTCTTCGGCGTGACCACGCCCAAGCGTCTGTCGTCCCTGCCCAGCATTCCGACGCTGGACGAGCAGGGCCTGAAGGGCTTTGACGTCAAGGTCTGGCACGGCATGTACGCGCCCAAGGGCACGCCAAGGGAGGTGGTCATGGCCATCAACAAGGCGCTGAACGTGGCCATCAAGGACGAGAACGTCAAAAAGCGCATCGCCGAACTCAGCTCCGACCTGGTCACTCCCGACAAGGCCACGCCGGAAGGCCTGCGCACCCACCTGCAGGCCGAGGTAGCGCGCTGGGACAAGGTCATCAAGGCCGCAGGCGTCTCGGCCGAATAAGCACTCCCGCAAGGACATACGCATGCACGATCTGGCGCGACAGGCCACTTCCTTTCTCTTCGTCCCCGCCACGCGGCCCGAGCGCCTGGGCAAGGCCATGGGCAGCGGTGCCGACATGGTGATCGCCGACTGGGAGGACGCCGTGGCACCGGCCGACAAGGAGGGCGCGCGCCAGATGCTGGCCCAGGCCGTGGAAGCGCTGGAAGGCCCGGCCCGTGCCCGCCTGCTGGTGCGCATCAACGCCGAAGGCACGCCCTGGCATGCGGATGACCTGCGCGCGCTGGCGCAGTTGGTGGAGCAGGGCGTGGCCGGTGCCATGGTCTCCAAGGCCGAGCGTGCCCAGACCCTGCATGCGGTGGCCAAGGCTGCGGGCGCACGGGCAGCCGTGCTGCCCCTCATCGAAAGCGTGGCCGGCCTGGACGCGGCCGACGCCCTGGCCGCCGCGCCCCAGGTGGTGCGCCTGGCCTTCGGCCACCTGGACTTCCAGGTCGATGCGGGCATGGCCTGCGAGCAGGGCGAGGAAGAACTCCTGCCCATGCGCATGGCCCTGGTCCTGGCCTCGCGCCGCGCCGGCATCGGCGCGGCCGTGGACGGCGTGACAGTAGACACACGCAACCCCGAGCGGCTGGCCCAGGACGCGGCACGCGCGCGGCGCATGGGCTTTGGCGGCAAGCTGTGCATTCACCCGGCCCAGGTGCAGCCGCTGCACGCTGTCTTCGACCCCGACCCCGCTGCAGTGACCCAGGCGCAGCGCCTGTGCCAGGCACTGGCCGAGGCTGGCGGCGGTGTCTGCGTTCTGGACGGCCGCATGGTGGATGCGCCCGTGCTCCATCTGGCGCAGCAGACACTGGCCCGCCACGCCTGGGCCCTGCAGCGCATGCATCGCAAGACATAGTCTTATCGGACGTTGCCGGGCGCCGTGGTTTGCTCCAGATTCATGCTGCTTCAAGACACAAAGGAAAGAGCATGAACCAGGCTTTGGTATGTGTGGTGACGGGGGGCAGCCGTGGCGTGGGCCGGGGAGTGGCGCTGGCGCTGGGCGCATCGGGGGCCACCGTCTATGTCACCGGGCGCAGCGTGAAGGAGGGCGACTCGCCCTTGCCCGGCACGGTGGGCAGGACGGCCGCCGATGTGACGGCTGCCGGTGGCAACGGCATTGCCGTGGCATGTGATCATGGCGATGATGTCCAGGTGGCGGCGCTCTTCGAGCGCGTACGCCGCGAGCATGGCCGGCTCGACATTCTGGTCAACTGTGCAATTGCGATTCCCGATCCGCTGACCGTGCCTGGCCCGTTCTGGCAAAAGTCGCTGGAGATGACCGGGCTGCTCGATGTGGGGCTGCGCTCCACCTACGTGGCCAGCCATTGCGCGGCGGGGCTGCTGATCGCGGCTCGCGGCCTGGTGGTCAATATCTCGTCGGCAGGCAGCCGCTGCTATATGCATGGGCCGGCCTATGGCGCGGGCAAAGCCGGCTCGGACAAGATGAGCTTCGACATGGCCCACGATTTCAGGCCTGCCGGCGTAAGCGTGGTTTCGCTCTGGCCTGGACTGGTCAGGACCGAACGCTCCCAACGCGTCTGCGCGGCCGAACCCGACAAGTACGGCGACAGTTTCGACAGCGCCGAAACGCCGCAATTCATTGGCCGGGTGGTGCTGGCCTTGCATGGCGATGCCGACTGCCTGGAAAAGCGCTCCGGCGGCGTGTTCTACACGGCCGAACTGGCCAGCCAGTACGGCGTGCAGGACATCGATGGCGCGCAGCCGCCGTCTCCGCGCGCCTATTTCGGCGCACCACCGGAGTTCAGTCCGGTGGTGGTCGAATAAGCCGGTGCACTGACTGCAGGCAAGGGCAGGGCCGTTGTGGCGACTACACTGCGGCCTTCCTTGTTTTTGCTGTACCCGGTCCGTGTCTGCTTCTGTCTCCCTTTCCCGCCGCTGCTGTCTGTATCTTTCCTTCTCGCTGCCTCTGGCTCTGGGGCTGTCGGCCTGTGCCACGACTACCCCTGAACAAAGTCAGGATGCGCTGATCCAGCGCTTTTACGCGCTGATGGCGGCTGGCGATTTCGACGCCTGCATTGCCCTGATCTCGGCACGCAATATTTCCAGGAAGCAGCTGGCGAGTTTTGAGCACAAGCTGCGCCGCATGCTGGCAGGCGCCAAGGGAATGATCGACTCCAAGGGCGGCCTGGCCAAGGTGGAAGTGGTGGAAAGAACAGTTTCCGAGGAAGAGCAGGTCATCAAGCTCAGGGTGCTGGTCAGCTATCGCGATGGCAGCACCCGCCGCGAGCGCATCAATCTGGTCCAGGAAGAAGGTGTCTGGAAAGTGCTGCTGTGATGCCTCTGTGGCTGGCAACGGCCGCTGTGATCGCGGTGTCGGCCTGCTCTGTGGACCTGGCTTTTGCAATGCCGCCATTGCCGCCGCAGGCTGCGCCCGGCGATCTGATCTTTCGTCGTGGGACGGAGAACGTCAGCCACCTGGTGCAAGCCGTGGACCATGGTGACTTCAGCCATGTGGGCATGCTGGTGGGGCGGCCCGGTCAGTGGCAGGTGTTGCATGCCACGCCGTCCGAGCGCCCGGGTCAGGCGGATGCAGTGGTGCTGGATTCGCTGGACTTTTTTCTGGACGCTCAGCGCGCTCAGGCCTATCGCCTGTATCAGGTCGCTTCCGACCCCGGCACACGTGAGCGGGCCGTGGCCTGGGCCATGGCCCAGCAGGGCCAGCCGTTTCAGCTGCTGGGCTCGGGCAAGGGCATCTATTGCACCACGCTGGTCTGGCAGGCCTGGCTGCAAAGTGGAGCGGATCTCGAGGTGGTATTTACCGAGGTGGAACTGCCGATTCTGGGCGGCCGTTATCTGCTGCCGAGCAGCCTGTTGCGCTCCAGCCGGCTGCGCGCGCTGACGCCCTTGCTGCCGACGCGCTGAACCTCGGCTTTCAAACGCCCAGATATTGCTGGCGTGCCGCCTTGTCGCCCGCCAGCTCGGCCATGCTGGCCGCGTGCACGATCTGACCTTTTTCCAGCACATAGGCCCGGTCGGCCACGACCTCGGCAAACGGCAGGTTCTGCTCGCTGAGCAAGATGCCAATGCCCTGTGCCTTCAGCTCCAGAATCGTGCGCGCCATCTGCTCGACGATCAGCGGAGCAACCCCCTCGGAGGGCTCGTCCAGCAGCACCAGACAGGGCTGGCCCATCAGCGTGCGGGCCACGCTCAGCATCTGCTGCTCGCCACCGCTCATGCGCCCGCCAAGGCGCTCGGGCATCTCGCCCAGGTTGGGGAAAAGCGCAAACAGCTTTTCGGGTGTCCAGTGCGGCACGGCCTGGCCGTCGGGCCAGCGGCGTGGCTTTTGCTTGCCGACCTCAAGGTTTTCCAGCACTGTCAGTTCGGTAAAGATGCGGCGGTCCTCGGGCACATAGCCCAGGCCGCGCTGTGCGATCTGGTGCGAGGCCTTTTTCTCCAGCGCCTCGCCCATGAAGCGGATACTGCCCTCGCGGCGCGGCACCAGGGCGGCAATGCTTTTGAGCGTGGTGGACTTGCCTGCGCCATTGCGCCCCATCAGTGCCACGACCTCGCCGCGCCCCACGTTCAGCGATACCTCATGCAGGATATGGGCCGCGCCATACCAGGCGTTGAGGTTCTGGACTTCAAGCAATTTGGGGCTCTTGCCCTTATCCATCAAGTGCTGGTTGCTATGCATTTGATTCATTGCTGTTTTTCAAGAACAAGGCCGGTACCGAGGTAGGCCTGCTGCACGCGCGCGTCGTCGCGAATGGCTTGCGGCGTACCTTCGGCCAGCAACTGGCCGCGCACCAGCACGGCCACACGGTCCGCCTGACCGAAAACCACATCCATGCTGTGCTCGGTAAACAGCACGCCCATGCGGCGTTGCTGCGCAATCCGGCGCGTCAGCTGCATCAGAGCCACACGCTCACCCGGGGCCATGCCGGCCGTGGGTTCGTCCATGAGCAGCAATTGCGGGTCATGGGCCAGCGCCATGGCCAGCTCCACTCGTTTCACATCGCCATAGGCCAGAGCGCTGCAGGGGCGATCGGCCTGAGCGGCCATGCCCACCTGCTCCAGCAGGGCCAGTGCGTCGGCACGGCGGTGGCTGGCGGCACGCGGCCACCAGCTGAAGATCCTGCAATCGGCCGACAGCAGAGCCATCTGCACGTTTTCCGCCACGCTGAGCGAGGCAAAAGTCTGTGCAATCTGAAAGGTGCGTCCCACACCCTTGCGCCAGATGGCGCGTGGCGGCAGGCCCGTGATGGGCTGGCCGTTCAGCAGCACCTGGCCGCTATCGGGCGCTAACTGGCCGCCGACCATGTTGAAGGTAGTGCTCTTGCCCGCGCCGTTGGGGCCGATCAGGGCCAGCAGCTCGCCCGCCTGCAGGTCGAATGAAACCTGTTGCACGGCTTTCACGCCGCCAAAGGCCTTGCTGAGGTTCTGTACTTGCAGCAGGTTCATGTCCTGGCTCCTGCTTTGTCCTTGCCGCATACCTTGCCACATGTGCGCGACCACAGCAGTTGCGCATAGCCTGCAATGCCCTGCGGTGCCAGCAGCACCAGAATCAGCATGGTCGCCCCCATCAGCGCGCGCCAGTATTCGGTGTTGCGCGCCACGGTGTCGTGCAGCCAGGTAAAGGCTGCTGCGCCCACCATGGGGCCGGCCAGCGTCTGCACGCCGCCCAGCAGCACCATGACCAGTGCATCCACCGATTTGGTGACCGACATGGCGTCGGGTGCCACGCCGCCCTTGCTGAAGGCAAACAGCGCTCCGGCCAGACCGGCAAACAGCCCGGCGATCACGAACGCCGTCCACTGAATGCGGCGCACGTCGATGCCGATCGCATCGGCCCGCAGAGCCGAGTCGCGCGATGCGCGCAGCGCGTAGCCCAGCGGCGAAAACAGCAGGCGGCGCAGCAGATAGATGCCTAGTGCGCAGATGCCCAGAGCCAGCCAGTAGAACGCCGGACCCTGTGATGCCCATTCGGGGGGCCATACGCCAGTCAGGCCGTTGCTGCCGCCCGTGAAGTCATCCCACTGAAAGACGATGGCCCAGCTGATCTGCGCAAACGCCAGCGTCAGCATGGTCAGGTAGACGCCTGACAGCCGCACGCAGAACCAGCCATAGAGCAGGGCGCCCGCAGCGGCGGCCAGGGGGCCGAGCAGCAGTGCGGCTTCCATGGGCAGATTCAGCGTACGCACCAGCAGTGCCGCACCGTAGGCACCGAGGCCAAAGTAGGCCGCATGACCGAAGGAGTGCATGCCGCCGGGCCCGAGTATGAAGTGCAGACTGCTCGCGAACAGTGCGGCGACAAAGATGTCGGCCAGCAGCACGGTGGCGTAGCTGCCGCCTTCGGCGCTGCTGGCCATCAGCGGCAGCAGCACCAGAAGGGTCAGCAGGCACAGCCAGGCGGCCGATGCGCCACGGCCTGTGCGGTGCAGAGGTTGCTCGGGCTCGCCAGCGCTGCGTGCCAGCGCCTGTGGCTTGCCCAACAGGCCCCAGGGTCGCCAGATCAGCACCACGGCCATGACCAGGAACTCCACCACCAGCGTGAGCTTGGAGAACGACAGCTCAAGACCCGCGATCTCCTGCACGCCCAGCCAGACGCAGACGGCCTTGAGCTCCGCCACCAGCAACGCGGCAATGAAGGCCCCCGGTATGCTGCCCATGCCGCCGACCACGACCACCACAAACGCGGCGCCAATGGTGAGCATGTCCATCTCCAGACTGGCGGGCTCACGCGGCAGCTGCAGCGCGCCGCCAAGGCCTGCCAGCAGCGTGCCCAGTGCGAAGACGGCGGTGAACAGCCAGGCCTGGTTGACGCCCAGGGCACCCACCATTTCGCGGTCCTGTGTGGCGGCACGCACCAGGGTGCCAAAGCGGGTCCTGGTCAACAAAAGCGTCAGACCCAGGAGCACGCAGGGACCGACCGCTATCAGGAAAATATCGTAAGTGGGGAACTGGCGGCCCAGAATCTCCACCGAGCCTTCAAGCCCTGCGGCACGCGGGCCGAACAGTTCCTCGGGGCCCCACAGCCACAGCGCCGCATCCTTGATGACCAGCACCAGCGCAAACGTGGCCAGCAGTTGGAACAGCTCGGGCGCCTTGTAGATGCGGCGCAGAAGCAGTGTCTCGGTCAGCGCCCCCAGTGCGCCGCAGGCCAGCGGAGCCAGCAGCAGCGCGGGCCAGAAACCAATATGGGGCGAGAGCAGGTCCACGCTGCTGTAGGCGATGAAGGCGCCCAGCATGTAGAACGAGCCATGGGCGAAGTTGATGGTGCGGGTGACACCGAAGATCAGCGACAGCCCGACCGAAACCAGAAACAGCGACGATGCGCTGGCCAGTCCGTTGAGCAACTGGGCCAGCAGGCCGGATGCACTCATGCTGCTTAGCTCCTGAAGCTCGACATAGTGTGGGTGAATAAGAAAAGCCACCTGCGTGAATGCAGGTGGCCCGACATTTTCGCCGAAGCGAAATCAGTTCGCTGTCGCGGGGCGCAGCTTCTTCACTTCCTCGTCGGTGGGCTGGTAGTTTTTGCCGTCGGCATAGTGGTAGTTGACCAGTACGCCGCGTCCCAGCTTCGCGTCATAGGCGGTCTTGCCGATATAGGCTCCCATCGTGGACTGGTTGTCCTGTGTCCGGTAGGTGATGGGGCCGAAGGGCGTGGCGACTTCCAGGCCCTTGAAGGCCGCAATCAGTTTCTCGGTGTCGGGGTCGCCCTTGGTCTTGCGCAGGCCCGCAGCAATCGACTGGATGGCGTTGTAGCCCACGATGGTGCCCAGGCGCGGGTAGTCCTTGAACCTGGCCTGATAGGCCTTGAGGAAGGCTGCGTGTTCGGGGGTGTTGATGGAATACCAGGGATAGCCGGTCACGGTCCAGCCGATAGGCGCTTCTTTCTTGAGCGGGTCCAGGTATTCGGGCTCTGCGGTCAGCAGCCCTACGACTTCACGGCCCTTGAACAGGCCGCGTGTATTGCCTTCGCGCACGAACTTGCCGAGGTCGGTGGCGAACAGCACGTTGAAGATGGCATCGGGCTTGGCGTCAGCTAGTGCCTGCACCACGGAGCCGGCGTCGATCTTGCCCAGTGCAGGTGCCTGCTCGGCCACAAACTCGATATCGGGCTGCTTGGCCTTCATCAGTGTCTTGAAGGTGGCAACGGCGGACTGGCCGTATTCATAGTTGGGGTAGACGATGGCCCAGCGCTTCTTCTTGAGCTTGAGCGCCTCCTCCACCAGCATGGCGGTCTGCATATAGGTGGAGCCGCGTAGACGGTAGGTGTAATGATTGCCGTCGGCCCAGACGATCTTGTCGGTCAGCGGCTCGGAGGCGAGGAAGAAGCGCTTTTTCTGCTTGGCGTAATCGGTCAGTGCCAGGCCCACGTGCGAGAGAAAGCTGCCCGTGAGCACATCGATTTTTTCGCGCGTGTAGAGCTCCTCGGCGGCACGCACGGCATCGCCCGGCGTGGCGTTGTCGTCGCGCACGATGAGCTGCAGCTTCTTGCCGGCAATGCCGCCTGCGGCATTGACCTGCTCCACCGCCAGTTCCATGCCCTTCTTGTAGGGCTCCAGAAACGCGGGTTGAGCCTTGTAGCTGTTGATTTCGCCAATCTTGATCACGCCCTGTGCCCAGGCGGGCAGGGCGGCCAGTGTCAGCAGGGGCAGGGACCAGCGCAGCTGCATCGTCATTCTCCTTGGTGCTAGGTGGGCGACCATGGCCTGAAGCGCAGGGTCGTCGCAATCATTAATGCTCAATTTGAGCATTTATATAGACAAATAAAGCGCTTGTTCCAAGCGCGTGAGGGCTGATCCTAGAGCAGCGTTTTCCCTGAGTCAAGAAGGGTGAGCCAGTTTTTCGGCGTTCGGGCGGTATCTGAGCGCTTCATTCTGCTTATCACTATTCGATCTCAAGACATTGATGGGTGATTCCCCCGTTTCTGTGCAATTGCCGGACAATATAGGTCTTGTCCCGCTTGGCAACCGGCAGCCAACGCGCTAGCAGCCCTGACCTGCAGTGCCCCGCCACCGCCCAGCATTTGCCGCGCAGGTTTTCTGCTTAGAGTTTTTATTTCAGACGAATCATGAGTGCTTTTCTCGAAGAACGCGTGCTGTCCGTCCACCACTGGACCGACCGTCTTTTCTCCTTCACCACCACCCGCGACACATCGCTGCGCTTTTCCAACGGCCACTTCACCATGATCGGCCTGAAGGTGGATGGCAAGAACCTGCTGCGCGCCTACTCCATCGCCAGCCCCAACTATGAGGAGCATCTGGAGTTCCTGTCCATCAAGGTGCCCGAGGGCCCTTTGACTTCCAAGCTGCAGAACATCCAGGTGGGTGACACCATCATCGTGGGCAAGAAGCCCACAGGCACGCTGTTGATCGACTATCTGCTGCCCGGCAAGAATCTGTATCTGATCGGCACTGGCACCGGCCTGGCTCCCTGGCTGGCCGTGGCGCGCGACCCCGAGACCTATGAGCGTTTCGACAACGTGGTCGTGGTGCATGGCGTGCGTCAAGTGCAGGAGCTGGCCTATCAGGAGTTGTTCGAGAAGGAACTGCCCGAGCATGAATTCCTCGGCGATATCGTCAAGGGCAAGCTGCATTACTACCCCACGGTGACACGCGAGCCCTTCCGCAATCAGGGCCGTATCTCGGCCCAGATCAACAACGGCACTTTCCCGCAAAACCTGGGTCTGCCCGATCTGAATCCCGAGACCGATCGCGTCATGCTGTGCGGCAGCCCCGCCATGCTGTCTGAACTCAAGGAACTGCTGGAAAAGCGTGGTTTCAAGGAAGGCAACACCACCACGCCAGGTGACTTCGTCATCGAACGCGCATTTGTGGAAAAGTAATTCCACCTTGCCCAGAGAAAAAGGCCTGCATTAGCAGGCCTTTTTACATTTTCGACATGACGCAGATGGTTGCGTGCGCAGGTATGGCAGTCGATCTTTGCCGCTTCATATGTTCTCCCCTGCATTTTCGGGAAGAGGCTGCACATCCATGTGTGTGGCGTTGGACGGATTGCGCGAGACAAACGGGATGCCCAGTTGGACCCTGGACTTGCTGCAGGCCTTGGCCGTGGCGGCCGAGAACAGCAGGATGGCCGAGGTGAAATAGAACCACATCAGCACCACCACCAACGAGCCGGCTGCACCATAGGCCGATACCACGGCGGCGGTGGACAGATACCAGGCCAGGGCCTGTTTGCCGATGGTGAACAGGGCAGCTCCCGTCAGCGAGCCCAGCAGCAGGTATCGGGTGACGGGTTTGATGCCGGTACCCATGCGCATCAGACCCCAGAACAGCAGCACTGCAATGCCAAAGGACAGGCCCTCGTTGATCAGCCCCATCAGCGGGCCCAGCGGCACAAGCTGCAGCTCGTCATTGGCCCATTTGGTGATCATCTGGATGGCGGTTGAAATCACCATGGACACCAGCAGCAAAAAGCCCAGGCCCACGACATAGCTCAAACCCCACAGACGTGAGACGGCCATGCTCCACCAGGGCTTGTTTTCCTGCGGGCGAGACTCTTCGCCCATGGACCAGAGCTTGTCCAGCGAAGCCTGCAGCTCTACAAACACGCCCGTGGCGCCCGAGAGCATCATCACCAGACCAAGCACGGACGCGAGCGAGCCCTGATTGGAATTCTGGGCGCTGGCCAGCGCGCTCTTGACGACCTGTGCCGCGCGCTCTCCGACCACGCTCTGTATCTGGCTGATCAAGGTGCTTTCCACATAGCTGCGATCCAGCCACCAGCCGAGCAGCCCCACGACGGCCAGCAATAGCGGCGCCAGGCTCAGCATGCCGTAAAACGACATGGCGGCACTCATGCGCAGACCGTCGGCCTGCAGCCAGAGTTGCACGGAGTCGATCAGCGGTTGCAGGGGGTGGGCGAGGCGTCGCAGCTTGTGCTGCCAGCCGGAGGTATCAAAAGCCATGTGTCGAATTCTGGTTGCTGAACCATGGTCGTTTTGTCAGCCTATGTCTGCTGGCAGTGAGTACAGGCAAATATTTTGTAATTTCCGCCTGCATTCTGGCAACTCCGCCATGGAGACAAATTTCAGCAGTTTCAAGTTTTCATCTGTTGTCCGTTGAGCGATGGGTGCTCACTTATTTGAGTTGTGAATTCAATTTCGCTGGCTTCTTTTAAGAAAGCGCATCGGGGTTTTCTCTAGTCAACTACGCTTGGCGACCTTCTGTGTGTCGTAGTTCAATCCGGGTTTGCACCAGTCAAAGTGCAACTCTTTAACTACAAAAAGCCATATCGCTTCACGAAAGCTGGCAAGACGAGACACATTACATGCAGACTTCCTTTTCCACCGCATCTCCTGCAGATCGCGTGCTTTGCCCTGTCTTGCGCGAACGCATCATGTCGGCGGACCAGGCCGCCGGCCTGATTCAATCCGGCATGACACTGGGCATGAGCGGCTTCACTCCCGCAGGTGCGCCCAAGGCCGTGCCCCAGGCATTGGCACGCCGCATCGAAGCGCAGAACGCCAGTGGCGGCAACTTCCGCATCAGTCTGTGGACGGGAGCTTCGACCTCGCCCGAACTCGATGGCGCACTGGCCAAGGTGCATGGCATTGAACGCCGCCTGCCCTACCAGAGTGATCCCACGGTGCGCAAAGAGATCAACGAGGGGCGCATGCAGTATGTAGACATCCATCTGTCCCATGTTGCGCAGCATGTGTGGTTCGGCTTCCTCGGTCATCTTGACGTGGCGGTGATCGAAGTGGCGGGCATCCTGCCCGACGGTCGTCTGATTCCATCGACCTCGGTGGGTAACAACAAGACCTGGCTGGAGCAGGCCGACAAGATCATTCTCGAAGTCAACAGTGCCCAGCCTGCCGAACTCGAGGGCATGCACGACATCTACTACGGTGCGGCCGTCCCGCCCAGGCGCAAGCCCATACCCATGGAGCACCCGTTCGACCGCATTGGCGAGCCCTATCTGCATTGCGATCTGAGCAAGGTGATTGCCGTGGTACCAACGGCCCAGCGTGACAGGCTGGCAGCGTTCACGGCACCCGATGAGGGCTCCATGCGCATTGCCGAGAACATCATCGACTTTTTGCAGCACGAGGTGAAAGTGGGCCGCCTGCCGCCCGAGTTGCTGCCGTTGCAGTCGGGCGTTGGCAATATCGCCAACGCCGTGCTGGCGGAGCTGAACAACGGCCCGTTCGACCACCTGAACGCCTATACCGAGGTGCTGCAGGACGGCATGCTGGACATGCTGGAGTCGGGCAAGCTCGATACAGCATCGACCACCTCGCTGGCGCTGAGCCCGGCGGCCATGGAGCGCTTTCTGGCCAACATCGACTACTACCGCCAGCGCATCATGCTGCGCCCGCAGGAGATCTCCAACCACCCGGAGCTGATCCGCCGCATGGGCCTGATTTCGATGAACGCGCTGATCGAGGCCGATATGTACGGCAACGTCAACAGCACGCATGTCATGGGCTCGTCCATCATGAACGGCATTGGCGGCAGCGGCGACTTTGCACGCAACGCCTATCTGTCCATCTTCATGACGCCATCGACGGCCAAGGACGGCAAGATCAGCTGCATCGTGCCCATGGTCTCCCATGTCGATCACACCGAGCACGACGTGCAGGTCATCGTGACCGAGCAAGGCCTGGCCGATCTGCGCGGCCTGGCTCCGGTGCAGCGCGCACGTCTGATCATCGAGAAATGCGTGCATCCCGACTACAAGGCGGCGATGAGCGAGTATCTGGAGCGCGCGCTGCGCGATGCACCGGGCAAGCACACGCCACATTTGCTTGATCAGGCGTATGCCTGGCATCAGCGCTATCTGAAGACGGGCTCCATGCAGGCTTGATCGCTTGCTGAAGCACCCATGAAAAAATGCTGCCTTGGCAGCGTTTTTTTTATGATTTCTGCTCGCAGCCAACCAATTGCTTGCACAAGCTGCTACAGCTTCAGAAGCATGATCAGTGCGTGGCTTCAGGTCACCGGAGCCGGGTTGAACAGCACCAGCGCGTTATGCAACTGCCAATGCTCGGCCCAGGTCTTTTTGCGGCCGCTGGCGACATCGAGCATCAGCCTGAACATCTCCCAGCCTATGTCTTCGATCGTGGCCTCGCCGTCGGCAATGCGTCCGGCGTTGATATCCATCAGATCGTGCCAGCGTCGCGCCAGGTCGCTGCGCGTGGCCACCTTGATCACCGGCACCTGAGCCAGACCGTAAGGCGTGCCGCGGCCCGTGGTGAAGACATGCAGGTTCATGCCGGCCGCCAGCTGCAGCGTGCCGCAGATGAAGTCGCTGGCCGGCGTGGCCGCATAGACCAGACCCTGGCTGATGTCGCGATCGGCCAGCCGCTGACCCGGTGACAGCACGCCGGTGATGGGGGCTGTACCGCTCTTGATGATGGAGCCCATGGCCTTTTCGACGATGTTCGACAATCCGC
Organism: Comamonas testosteroni ATCC 11996; assembly: GCF_000241525.1. Lineage (GTDB taxonomy): Bacteria > Pseudomonadota > Gammaproteobacteria > Burkholderiales > Burkholderiaceae_C > Comamonas > Comamonas testosteroni. The sequence goes on along the minus strand of NZ_AHIL01000002.1, from coordinate 11,539 downwards.
CTTTTTTATTGCCCGGTGTGGTGTTGGCGCTGCGGTCCACACGGCCCTTGTCCAGATAGGCGTCGTACCAGGCCATTTCCTCGATCATGGCTTCGGCCACTTCGGGGCTTGCAGCGCGTGAGGTGAGCTGGTCTATGCCGTCGCGCACCTCGGTCACCTCGCTGAACATCACGGTGGCGCCCGCGCGCACCAGCAGGTCGGTGCAAAAGCCCACGGCCGGGTTGGCGGTGACGCCGCTGAAGGCGTCGCTGCCCCCGCATTGCACGCCCACCACCAGGGCGCTGGCAGGCACGGTCTCGCGGCGGCGGGCGTCGAGGCGGCGCAGATGCTGCTCGGCCTGGCGCATGATGGAGTCGATCATGGACATAAAGCCCACATGGGCCTCGTCCTGCAGACAGACCACGTCCAGTTCGGGTTCACGCTCGTCGACGATGGGAAAGCTGCCTGGCGGCAGCAGGCGCTCGGGTTGCAGCTTTTCACAGCCCAGGCTGACCACCATGACCTCGCCGCCGAAGTTCGGGTTGCGGCTGATATTGCGCAGCGTGCGCTGCGGGATCTCTGCTCCCACGGCATCGATGGCCACGCCGCAGCCATAGCTGTGCTCCAGACCCACCACGTCGTCAACATGGGGGTAGCGTGGCAGCAGCTCGGACTTGATGCGGCGCACCGCAAAGTCGAGCACCCCGGCCACGCATTGCACCGTGGTGGTGATGGCCAGGATGTTGCGCGTGCCCACCGTGCCGTCCGCATTGCGGTAGCCCTCGAAGGTATAGCCTGCCAACGGCTCCAGCACGGGCGGCTTGACGGTGGCGATGGGCAGGCCCTCAAGCGAGCGTGCCTCGGGCATCTGCAGCAAGCGCTCATGCACCCAGCTGCCGGCAGCAATGGGCTTGAGCGCATAGCCGATGATCACGTTGTAGCGGCGCACCGCACCGCCTTCGGGAATGTTCACCAGCGCCACTTTGTGCGCCTGCGGTACCTTGTCGATCAGCACCAGCCCCCCGGGCATCACCGTGCCCGCAGGCAGGCCCCCGTCATTGGCCACGATGGCCACGTTGTCGGCCGGATGCATGCTGATGGAAAGCGGAAGTGGGGTACTCATGTCAATGTCTCAATTTTCTAGGTGCCTGTCGCAATCGGAGTGCAGCCCTCGCAGACTTCAGGTTCCCAACTCAGGAACGCCGAGCAAGAGCCGCCTTGCGGCGAAGGCGTTGTCCCCCTCCACGAAGTGAGAAGGGGGACGGCGCGAAGCGCCTCAGGGGGTCATTCAGCTTTTATTCCAGCTGACTTGATCACCTTGGCCCATTTGCTCACCTCGGCCTTCTGGTAGTCGGCCAGCTCGACGGTGCTCATGTTCGACGGCAGCATGCCGAAGTTCTTGAGGCGGGCCTGGACTTCGGGAGTGGCCACGATCTTCAGGATTTCGGCATGCAGGCGGTCCACGATGGGCTTGGGTGTGCCCGCAGGGGCGAAAACGGCCTGCCAGGAGCCCATGTCGAAACCCTTCTCGCCGGCCTCGGCAATCGTGGGTACATCGGGCAGTGATTCCAGGCGCTTGGAGCTGCTCACGGCGATGGGGCGCAGCTTGCCGGACTGGATGTGGGGGCCGACAACCAGGGCCGTGTCGAACATCATGTCCACCTGTCCGCCCATGACATCCTGCACGGCGGGACCGCTGCCCTTGTAGGGGACATGGGTGAACTTCACGCCGGTCTGGTAGGCCAGTAGTTCCAGCGCCATGTGATTGGAGGTGCCGTTGCCCGGAGAGGCCGAGGTCAGACCGCCCGAGGAGGCCTTGGCCTTGCTGCCGGCCAGCACGTCGGCCAGAGTCTTGTAGGGGCTGGAGGCAGGCACCACCAGCACCAGAGGGCCGGAGCCGAGCATGGCGACGGGCGTGAAGGACTTGACGGGGTCGTAGTCCAGCTTGGAGTACAGGCTGACATTGATGGCGTGCGAGCTGATGGTGCCGCCCAGAATGGTGTAGCCGTCGGCCGGGGCACGTGCCGCCAGAGCCGAGCCCACGCTGCCGCCGGCGCCGCCCTTGTTCTCGATGACCACGGGCGTGCCCAGGGCCTTGCTCAGCGGCTGCGCAATCACGCGCGCCAGGGTGTCGGTATTGCCGCCGGGGGGGAACGGCACCAGATAGGTGATGGGCTTGCCCGTGGGCCAGTTGCCCTGTGCCAGTGCGGGTGCGGCGACAAGGGATGTGCCCAGCAGCAGGGTGCTGGCGGCGAGGGTGGATTGAAGCAGGGTGCGGCGTTGCATGATGGTTGTCTCCGGTTGAAAAGCGTCTTCTTGCGCTGTGGAAAGGGGGCGATCGAACCAGCTCGGCTTGGGCTGGATGTTTGCTCTTTGCGGTCTCTATGTGCAGGGGGCTGGAGTTCAGAAGCGCGGTTGCCTGCCGGTGAATTCCGGATCGTATTTGCGCATCTGGCCCAGGTCGTCGCGGTTGCGGATGCCGCAATGCAGATAGTTGTCGTGCAGTCGGGCCAGGGCCTCGCGGTCCAGGGTCACGCCCAGGCCGGGCGTGGTGGGCACGCGCAGGCTGCCCTGCTCGAACTGCAGGCGGCCGCCTTCGACGACCTCCTCGTCCTGCCATGGATAGTGGGTGTCGCAGGCATAGGTCAGCAGGGGCACGCTGGCGCACAGATGAGTCATGGCCACCAGACTCACGCCCAGATGGGAGTTGCTGTGCATGGACAGGCCCAGGTCGAAGGTGCGGCATAGCGTGGACAGGCGCTGTGTGGCACGCAGGCCGCCCCAGTAATGGTGGTCGCTGAGCACGATCTTCACGGGGCAGCCCATGTCGGCGTTGCGGCGGAACTCGGCAAAGTCCGTCACCACCATATTCGTGGCCAGTGGCACGTCGCACTCGCGTGCCACAGCGGCCATGCCGTCCAGGCCCGGGGCCGGGTCCTCGTAGTACTCGAGCACGCCGCGCAACTGCTGCACGATCTTCAGACTGGTTTCCACAGTCCAGTTGCCATTCGGGTCGATGCGCAGCGGTGTGCCGGGGAAGGCCTCGGCCAGCGCCAGGATGCCGGCAGCTTCCTGCTCGGGTGGCAGCGTACCGGCCTTGAGCTTGATGCTCTGGAAGCCGTATTGGTCGATCATGCGTCGGGCCTGGGCCACGAGCTGGGCCGGCGTCAGGGCTTCGCCCCAGGCGTCGGGTGCATAGGGCTGGTCCACATGCTCGGCGTATTTGTAGAACAGATAGGCCGAGTAGGGCACGCGGTCGCGTGCGGGGCCGCCCAGCAGGTCGACGATGGGGGCCTTGGCCATCTGGCCCTGCAGGTCCAGCATCGCGACCTCGAAGGCGCTGACCACCTTGGCCACGGTCTTGGAGACATGGGTGCCTGGGGCCAGCGAGACCTGCTGACCCAGAAATTCCGAGGCTGTGAGTTTGGGCGGAGTGACCAGGGCCGCAACACGGACCTCCATTTCATTGAGGGCCCAGGGCGAGAGCCCGACCAGGGCCGGTGCGGCCTTGGCCAGAGCATCCAGCATGGGCTGGTCGCCATAGCTCTCGTTGATGCCGACCAGGCCGGAAGCAGTCTCGATCTCGATGATGGAGCGCAACGCCCAGGGCTCGTGAATGCCGGCGGCGTTGAGCAGCGGCGGATCACGGAAGGCAATCGGCGTGATGCGGATGTGGCGGATCTGGTGAGAAGTGCTCATCTTGAGATGACTGGTGCGGCGCAGGAGCTGCGGGCCGAGGTTGAAATAGGGAGTCTTTGTGGTATGTTGTCGTACAACTGAAAGCCATTATCATCAGGCTCATGAGTACTCAGACATCGGAATTACCCCAATCAACCCCGTCTTTGCCGCTGACGGAGGGGTACGCGCTGCGCAGCAAAACCAGCAAGGGCAGCCGCAGTCTGGCGAATCTGTTGTCCGAGGAGTTCGAGCACAAGATCCGTCAGGGCCTGCTGCATGAGGGGGACAAGCTGCCCACCGAGTCCGAACTCGTGCGCAGCTATGACGTCAGCCGCACCGTGGTGCGCGAGGCGCTGTCCAAATTGCAGGCTGCGGGTCTGGTCGAGACCCGCCATGGCATAGGCACGTTTGTGCTGCCCGCGCGCCAGAGTGCAAGCCCCATGCTCAGCGCGCGCGAGCTCAGCGAGTCCGTCGATGTGCTGGCCGTGCTGGAGCTGCGCATCAGTCTGGAGACCGAGGCTGCCGGTCTGGCTGCCCAGCGCCGTAGCGAAGCCCATCTGAAGGTAATGAGCGAGGCTCTGCAGGAGTTCGAGCATCATTTCGCCCTGGGGCACGACACCGTCGAACATGATCTGGCCTTTCACCTGAGCATCGCGCAGGCCACAGGCAACCGGTATTTTCAGGACATCCTGCAGCATTTCGGGACGCTGTTGATTCCGCGCAATCGCATCGCCTCCATGCATACGCCGGCACGCGATCCCGACTATCTGCGCCGGGTGAACCGCGAGCACGAGGAGATCTATGCCGCCATCGTGCGCCAGGATGCCGATTCGGCCCGCGCCGCCATGCGCATCCATCTGACCAACTCGCGGGAGCGTTTGCGCCTGGCCCAGCGTCTGAGCCTGAGCGCCGAGTCCTGAGCCCGCCGTGCCCAGGCGCCTGGGCGGGCGCTTGATGGAGGAGCCTGACCGCAGCAAAGCGCGGCGGACTGCCCGCAGCATGCGGCGGTCGCTGTGGCTCCGCTGCGCCAAACATATGAAGGCTATTTAAAAATGATAGCTTGAAACGCTCTTCATTATTGAGTTTGAAGCGTATTTAATGGATGAGGGTCGCACGCGCTGAAGCCTGATCAACGACGGTGACCCGTGCTTACCCTTAGAAAAAATGTCTTGGTGTTCAAAAAAACCTAGTTGTATGATGACTGACCACAACAAGGAGACATTTCACCATGGTCCGACGCTCGCACTTTCTGCGCTCTCTGCTGGCCCTGGCGGCCGGCGGTTTGCTGTCGTCCACATTGCTGGCTGCCGATGCCTGGCCCAGCAAACCCATTCGTCTGGTCGTTCCCTATCCGCCCGGCGGCAGCTCCGACATCATTGCGCGCTCCATCGGGCAGCTGATATCCCAGGAGCTCAAGCAGACCGTGGTGATCGACAACAAGCCCGGCGCCAATGGCAATCTGGGCGCTGAGTTCGTCGCCCGCGCACCGGCCGACGGCTATACCTGGCTGCTCTGCGATCTCGGTGCACTGGCCATCTCTCCCTCGATCTATACCAAGCTCAGCTTCGATCCTTCCAAGGCGCTGCGCGGTGCGGCCATGCTGGCCTATTCGCCCCATATGCTGGTGGTGCACCCCTCCGTCCAGGCCAGCAATCTCAAGGAACTGGTGGAACTGTCCAAGAAGCAGGACCTGAACTTTGCCGTTACCGCATCGGGCAGTGCCCCCCATCTGGCCGGCGTGGAGCTGGCCCGGATCACCGGCGCCAAATGGGTGTATGTGCCCTACAAGGGCGGCGTGCAGTCGGTGCAGGACACGGTGGCAGGCCAGACCCAGGTGCTGATGAACGGCATGCTGGCCACCTATCCGCATGTGCAAAGCGGCAAGCTCAAGCTGCTGGGCATTTCCAAGAACACCCGCATGCCCCTGATTGCCGATGTGCCGACGCTGGCGGAGCAGGGCGCACAGGGCTTTGCCTCGGGCACCTGGCAGGGCGTGGTGCTGCCCGCCAAGACGCCTGAAGCCGTGGTGCAGCGTGTGAACCAGGTGCTGCTCGGTGCCATCCGCTCCACCGAGGTCCGCTCCCGGCTGACCGGCCAGGGTGCCGAGGTCGTCACGATGACGCCCGCCGAAACCGACAAATTCTTCAATGCCGAGCGCGCGCGCTGGCGCGCCGTGGTGCAAGCCGCCCAACTGCAGCTGGATTGAGCTGCCAGATCTTTTTTGCTCTCCTCTTTTCAAGGATTACCATGACACCCCAAGACCTCAAAGACGTGATGAGTTCCGGCCTGCTGTCCTTCCCCGTGACGGACTTCGATGCCCAGGGCAACTTCAATGCCAAGGGCTATGCCGCACGCCTTGAATGGCTGGCCCCCTATGGCGCCAGTGCCCTGTTTGCTGCGGGCGGCACAGGCGAATACTTCTCGTTGTATGGCGAGGAATACGGTCAGATCATCAAGACCGCCGTGGATACCTGCCGCGGCAAGGTGCCCATCATTGCCGGCGCCGGCGGCCCCACCCGCACCGCCATTGCCCACGCCCAGGAAGCCGAGCGCCTGGGCGCCCACGGCATCCTGCTGCTGCCCCACTACCTGACCGAAGCCGGCCAGGAAGGCCTGATCGCCCATGTGGAGCAGGTCTGCAAGAGCGTGAAGTTCGGCGTCATCGTCTACAACCGCGATCGCACACGCTTCACGCCCGAATCTCTGGCCATTCTGGCCGAGCGCTGCCCCAATCTGGTGGGCTTCAAGGACGGCATGGGCAATATCGAGACCATGTCCTCCATCTTCATGAAGATGGGCGACCGCTTCGCCTACCTGGGTGGCCTGCCCACGGCCGAAGTCTATGCAGCCGCCTACAAGGCTCTGGGCACGCCCGTGTATTCCTCTGCCGTCTTCAACTTCATCCCCAAGACGGCCATGGCGTTCTACGAAGCCGTGCGCACTGACGACATGGCCACGCAGCACAAGCTGCTCAAGGAATTCTTCATGCCTTACCTGAAGATCCGCAACCGTGTCGAAGGCTACGGCGTGAGCATCATCAAGGCCGGCGCCAAGCTGGTCGGCCACGATGCCGGTCCCGTGCGCGCTCCCCTGACCGACCTCAAGCCTTCCGAGATGGAGGAACTCAAGGTCCTGATCGACAAGCTCGGCCCCCAGTAAGACCCGATGCAGGGGCCAGGCCAAGAACCGGGCCCCGCGTCTTCAGGAGACAACGCATGAAAAAGATACTGATCACGCTGGGTGCCACCCTGGCCCTGGCTGCCCAGGCGGCCGGCAACTTTCCCGACCGGCCCGTCAACATCATCGTGCCGTTCCCGGCCGGCGGCTCCACCGACACCGTGGCGCGTGCGGTGGCCCTGAGCATGGCCGAGCAACTGGGCAAGCCCTTTGTCGTGGAAAACCGTCCTGGTGCCACGGGCACCATCGGTGCGGGAGCCGTCAAGCGTGCAGCGGCCGATGGCTACACCTTGCTGGTGGCCTCGCTGGGCCCTTTTGTGGTGACCCCTCATATGGTCAAGAACGTGCCCTATGACGCCAGCAAGGATTTCGACTACATCACCATTCCCGTGCAGGCGCCCAATGTGCTCGTTGCCAGCCCGACGCAAAAGGCCCGCAGCGTGAGCGAGGTGATTGCCGCGCTCAAAGCCAATCCCGGCAAGATCAGTTTTGCAAGCTCCGGCAATGGTTCTTCGGACCATCTTTCGGCCGAACTGTTCTGGCAGCAAACGGGTACCGAAGCCGTGCATGTGCCCTACAAGGGCGGAGCACCGGCCATCACCGATCTGCTGGGCGGCCAGGTGGATTTTTCCTTCCAGAACGTCAATGCCGTGCTGCCCCATCTGCGTAGCGGCAAGCTGCGTGCCATTGCCGTGACCGGCAGCCAGCGTTCGCCCGTGCTGCCCGACGTTCCCACACTGGCCGAGTCCGGCGTCAAGGGCGCCGAGGTCTACTCCTGGCAAGGCATGGCCGCTCCCAAGGGGTTGCCGGCGGATGTCAAGGCCAGACTGGCCAAGGCCGCCATTGTCGCCGTGCAGCAATCCGACATCCGCAAGCGCTTTGTGGAGCAGGGGCTGGAAATCGTGGGCAACACACCCGAGGAATTCACGCGTTTTCAGGCCCAGGAGAACGAGCGCTGGAAGCAGCTGATCCAGACCCGCAAGATCACCGCCGACTGAAGGCGGTCCGCCGCCGACGGGCGCTCTGCGCCCGGCGGCTTTTCCTGCCGCGAACCGCGGCCCATGCACCCACAAAACCGATAACGGAGACAAAGCATGCGACACCCTTCCCGCCGATTGCTGCTCACACTGGTCTTGGCCGGACTGTCCTGCGCCGCCAGCGCACAACAGTCCGGCAAGCCCCTGACCCTGGTCGTTCCTTTCGCGCCCGGTGGCGGCAGCGACACCAGTGCCCGCCTGCTCAGCCAGGCCCTGGCCAGCCGCCTGGGACAGACCGTGGTCATCGAGAACAAGCCCGGCGCTGCGGGGGTGATCGGTGCCGACCAGGTGGCCCGAGCGCCGGCCGACGGCAATACCATCCTGCTGGGCAATATCGGCACCCAGTCCATCAACCCCATCCTCTACAAGAAGCTGCCCTACGACGCCAAGACGGCTTTCGCCCCCATCAGCCTGGTCGCCGAGCTGCCCCAGGTGCTGCTGGTGCATCCCGGCGTGCAGGCCAAGGACGTGGCCGGCCTGATTGCCCTGCTCAAGGCCCAGCCCGGCAAGCTCAGCTACAGCACCTCGGGCCCGGGCGGCTCCATGCACCTGGCCGGCGAGATGTTCAAGAGCGCCACCCAGACCGATATCCAGCATGTGGCCTACCGAGGTGGCGGGCCGGCCATCGTGGACCTGCTGTCCGGCCATGTGCAGATCACGTTTGCCACCGTGCTCGAAAGCCTGGGTCACATCAAGGCCGGCAAGCTGCGCGCTCTGGCCGTGACTGGTGACAAGCGTGTGCCGGCACTGCCCGATGTGCCCACGGTGGCCGAGACCGTGCCAGGTTTCAAGTCCATCTCCTGGGTGGGCGTGCTGGCTCCGGCCAAGACGCCGCAGGCCACCATCGACCGTCTGGCAGCGGCCATCCGCGATACCGTGGCCCAGCCCGACATCGCCCAGCGGCTCAACGAACAGGGCGCTGTCGCCAGGACCACCACACCCCGGCAGTTCGCCGCGCTGATCGAGTCCGACTACACGACCTACGCCCAGCTCATCGCCGAAAAGGGGATCAAGGCCGAATAAGCTTTAAACCCCTGGCGGCCCGTACAAGCGGGCCGCTTTCTCCCCTGGAGGCTGCGGCCTCCACCATTGACCAAAGCAAGGAATTTCCGGCATGGCGACCACCCGACCACGCGTTCTTCAATACGGCAAGATGCCGCTGACCCAGCTTGATGCCGAACTGGCTCAGGCTTACGAGGTGAGCATCCTCTCCGAGCAGCCCGATCCCGAGCGCTTTCTTGCCGAGCATGGCGGCCAGTTCGAATATGCGGTCACCTCGGCCGCCATGGGCCTGCCTGCGGGCGTGGTCGACGCTCTGCCCAATCTCAAGTTCGTGAGCAGCTTCGGCGTGGGCTTCGACGCCCTCGACAAGGACGCTCTGCTGCGCCGTGGCGCACGTGTGGGCTACACGCCCGGCGTGCTCGACGACTGCGTGGCCGACCTGGCCTTTGCCCTGCTGCTGGACGCCACGCGCGGCCTGAGCGAGTCCGACCGTTTCGTGCGCCGGGGCGACTGGAGCCAGAGCCGCTTCGGTATCCGCACCCGTGCCAGCGGCAAGCGCCTGGGCATCTTCGGCATGGGCCGCATCGGCAGCACCGTGGCGCGCCGCGCCTCGGGCTTCGACATGGAAGTGGCCTACCACAACCGCCGCCCCGTCGAAGGCTCGCCCCACCAGTACCTGCCCTCGCTGCTGGAGCTGGCGCGCTGGGCCGACATCCTGGTCATCACCGCCGCCGGCGGCGAAGGCACGCGCCACCTGGTGAATGCCGAAGTGCTGGCCGCCCTGGGCCCGCAGGGCTTTCTGGTCAACGTGGCGCGCGGCAGCGTGGTCGACGAAGCCGCCCTGGCTGATGCCCTGGAGAGCAAGCGCATCGCCGGCGCCGGCCTGGACGTGTTCGAGGACGAGCCCCGCCCACTGCCTGCCCTGCTGGCCCTGGACAACGTGGTGCTTGCCCCGCACATCGCCAGCGGCACCCACGAAACCCGCCGCGCCATGGCCGACCTGGTGCTGCACAACCTGCAGCAGTTCATCGCCACGGGCCGCCCTGCGGCCGAGGTGCCCTGGTCCGCCGCACAGTGATTTCCTTTTCCCTCCGAGTCTGTTGAAGAGCCTTCCCATGTCCACTACCCCGACCATCACCGCCATTGAAGTCATTCCCGTCGCCGGCCGCGACGGCATGCTCATGAACCTCAGCGGCGCGCATGCGCCCTACTTCACCCGCAACGTCGTGCTGGTGCACGACAGCGCGGGCCGTACGGGGGTGGGCGAGGTGCCGGGCGGCGAAGGCATTCGCCAGGCGCTGGAGGACAGCCAGCAGGTGCTGATCGGCCGCTCCATCGGCCAGCACCTGCAGCTGCTGCAAGAGGTGCAGAAATCCCTGGAAGGCCGAGACACCGGTGGCCGCGGCCTGCAGACGTTCGATCTGCGCATCGGCGTGCATGCGGTCACGGCCATCGAATCCGCCCTGCTGGACCTGCTGGGCCAGCACCTGGGCGTACCCGTGGCCGCACTGCTGGGCGAAGGCCAGCAACGCGAGCGCGTGGAAATGCTGGGCTACCTGTTCTTTGTGGGCCCCAGCGACAAGACCGGCCTGGACTACGTCAAGCCCGGCGAAGACAAGCTGGGCACCGACGACTGGACCCAGGTGCGCCACATGACGGCCATGACGCCCGAGACCATCGTGCGCCAGGCCGAAGCCGCCTACGCCCGCTACGGCTTCAACGACTTCAAGCTCAAGGGCGGCGTGCTGGCCGGCGAGCAGGAAGTCGAAGCCGTGACGGCCCTGGCGAAACGCTTCCCCGAGGCCCGCGTCACCCTGGACCCCAACGGTGGCTGGCTGCTCAAGGACGCCATCCGCCTGATGCGCGACATGCGCGGCGTGCTGGCCTATGCCGAAGACCCCTGCGGCGCCGAAGGCGGTTTCTCGGGCCGTGAAGTCATGGCCGAATTCCGCCGCGCCACCGGCCTGCCCACGGCCACCAACATGGTCGCCACCGACTGGCGCCAGATGGTGCACGCCCTGTCGCTGCAGTCCGTGGACATCCCCCTGGCCGACCCCCATTTCTGGACCATGGCCGGCTCGGTGCGCGTGGGCCAGACCTGCCGTGACTGGGGCCTGACCTGGGGCTCGCACTCCAACAACCACTTCGACATCTCGCTGGCCATGTTCACCCACGTGGCCGCCGCCGTGCCCGGCAAGGTCACGGCCATCGACACGCACTGGATCTGGCAGGACGGCCAGTACCTCACGCAGAACCCGCTGCAGATCAAGGGCGGTTTTGTGGAAGTGCCCAAGACCCCCGGCCTGGGCGTGACCGTGGACCGCGAAGCCCTCAAGCGCGCCAACGCCCTGTACCTGGAACACGGCCTGGGCGCGCGCGACGACGCCATCGCCATGCAACACCTGATCCCCGGCTGGAAGTTCGACAACAAACGGCCCTGCATGGTGAGGTGATGCCTCCCCCTGAGGCGCTGCGCGCCTTCCCCCCAGGGGGACGACGCCATCGCTGCGGGGCGGCGCGGCCGGCCAGGCCCTTGCTCGGTGTCCCTGGCCTGGGCCACGCCAGTGGCAAGCGCCATGCCCTGACCGCCACGCCGCTGCGTTTCTCACACTGCCATCGACCCTCTTTTTCTTACGGAGAACTCCATGTCCCGCTACGACAATCTC
>NZ_AHIL01000003.1 GCF_000241525.1 Comamonas testosteroni ATCC 11996 | reverse complement strand
TGTAGGTGTCCAGAGCTTCGGCCAGCTTCAGGATGGCAGGCTCGCCCTTGTCGGACTGGTCACCTTCCAGGGCCAGCTTGGCGGAGCCGCGGATGATGGGGGTGTCGTCACCGGGGAAGTCGTACTTGGACAGCAGCTCGCGCACTTCCATTTCGACCAGTTCCAGCAGTTCTTCGTCGTCCACCATGTCGGCCTTGTTCAGGAACACGATGATGTAGGGCACGCCCACCTGACGCGACAGCAGGATGTGCTCGCGAGTCTGGGGCATGGGGCCGTCAGCAGCGGAGCAAACCAGGATAGCGCCGTCCATCTGAGCGGCACCAGTGATCATGTTCTTCACATAGTCAGCGTGGCCGGGGCAGTCCACGTGAGCGTAGTGGCGGTTGGCAGTTTCGTACTCAACGTGCGAAGTGTTGATCGTGATACCACGAGCCTTTTCTTCGGGGGCGTTGTCGATCTGCGAGTAGTCCTTGGCTTCACCGCCGAAGTGCTTGGACAGCACGGTAGCGATAGCAGCAGTCAGGGTGGTCTTGCCGTGGTCAACGTGACCGATGGTG
>NZ_AHIL01000004.1 GCF_000241525.1 Comamonas testosteroni ATCC 11996 | reverse complement strand
GACACGTTTGACGGGTACAAGGATTTTCATGAGAAAGCTCTTTCCTGGTTTTGAAGAGTGAAAGGCTTAGCGGGCAAGGCCCGCGAGCCGCTCGTTGATCAGTGCATGGGCCTGGTCCATGATGCCGGCGATCAGTTGCGCAACCGTAGGCACATCGTGGATCAGGCCCGCGACCATGCCGCAGGACCAGACGCCCGCGTCCATGTCGCCGTCGTGCATGATGCGCGGATAGACGCCGGCCACTTCGGGCGCGATGTCGGCAAAGGTGATGGCCGCACCCAGCTCGCGCTCTTTTTGCAGCAGGCGTTCGGTCGCCGCATTGCTCAGCACGCGCTCGGTGTTGCGCAGCGGACGCATGACCAGACGGGTGTCGAGCTCACTGGCCGCAACGATGGCCTGCTTGACCTTGGCGTGCACGGGGGCCTCTTTCGTGGCGATGAAGCGCGTGCCCATATTGATGCCTTCCGCGCCCAGCGCCAGCGCGGCCACCAGGGAGCGGCCGTCGGCCATGCCGCCCGAGGCGACAAACGGAATCTTCAGCTCTTCTGCCGCGCGCGGCAGCAGGATGAAGTTGGGGATGTCATCCTCGCCCGGATGGCCGCCGCATTCGAAGCCGTCCACGCTGATGGCATCGCAGCCGATGGCCTCGGCCTTGAGCGCATGGCGCACCGAGGTGCACTTGTGGATCACCTTGATGCCGGCTTCCTTGAGCGCGGGCAGCCATTTCTGCGGGTTGTTGCCGGCCGTCTCGACCACCTTGACGCCGCCTTCGATGATGGCTTTGACATAGCCCGGGTAGTCGGGCGGGTTGACCGAAGGGAGAAATGTCAGGTTGACGCCAAAGGGCTTGTCCGTCATCTCGCGGCAGCGCGCGATCTCGCGTGCCAGCAGCTCGGGCGTGCGCTGGGTCAGGCCCGTGATGATGCCCAGCCCCCCTGCGTTGGAGACGGCAGCGGCCAGCTCGGCCAGGCCCACATGGTGCATGCCGCCCTGGATGATGGGGTGCTTGATGCCAAAGAGTTCGGTGATGCGTGTCTTCATGTCCGTGTTACTCCACTGCAATGCCCTTGTCGCGGATCAGTTGCCCCCAGCGCGTGTAGTCCTGCTGGATGCGCTGGCCCAGCTGGGCGGGATTCTGGAAGTTGGCGATGGCGCCCGCATGGAGCAGCTTGCTCTGGACGTCCTTGTCGGCCAGTATCTGCTGGACTTCGGTGGCGATGCGCTCGACCACGGCCTTGGGCGTGCCCTTGGGCGCGAGCAGGCCGCCCCAGGAGACGGCGTCATAGCCCTTGATGCCCTGCTCGGCGATCGTCTTCGTGTCGGGCAGCATGCTCACGCGCTGGGGCGATCCCACGGCGATGGCGCGCAGCTTGCCGACCTGGATATGGGGCAGCGCAGCCACGAGGTCCGCATACATGATGGGCACCTGGCCGCCGATGGTGTCGGTGATGGCGGGCACGCCGCCCTTGTAGGGCACGTGCTGCATGTCGAAGCCGGCCATCTGCTTGAGCATCTCCATGCTCAGATGGCCGAAGCTGCCGGCACCCGAGCTGGTGTAGTTGAGCGGTGATTTCTGGGCCTTGGCGTGGGCGATCAGACTCTTGAGGTCGGTAACGTCGGGCAGCAGCGCAGGATTGACCACGATGACGATGGGCAGGTCATAGACCGTGGCCACGGGAGCGAAATCCTTGACGGTGTCGTAGCCGGCCTTCTTGTACAGATGGGGTGCCAGCAGCGTGGGCGTGGCCAGCATCATCAGCGTGTAGCCGTCGGCCGGACTCTTGGCGACCTGCACGGCCGCGATGGAGCCCGATGCGCCGGGGCGGTTTTCCACCACCACGGTCTGCTTGAGACGCTCGCCCAGCTTCTGGCCCACGATGCGCGATGCCGTGTCAGTCGGGCCGCCCGCAGGGAAGGGAACGACCAGGCGCAGCATCTTGCTGGGCCAGTCGGTCTCGGCCAGCGCGCCGCCGGCCATGCCGGCCAGCAGCGGCGCTGCGGCCAGGGCCAGAACGCTGCGCCGGGTGGCTCCGGCCTGAGGTGCGGTATTGCGCGTGTACATGAAGTCTCCTCTCAAAGCTGTCTCAGCAGTCGTCGGTAGCGGCCTGCTGCCGCAGGCCGGGAAAATCGGTCATCTCAGTGATCCATGGCGCTGCGCGCCACCCGCAACCTATGAAATTGTCGCGGCGCAAGCACGGGACACCGAGCAAGAGCCGCCTCGCAGCGAGGGTGTCGTCCCCCTCAAGGGGGAAGGCGCGGGGCCGCCCAGGCGAAGCGTCTCAGGGGGTTCAATCCAGTTTCGCGCCAGCCTGCTCGACCAGCGCTTTCCAGATCGGCATATCGCGCTGGTAGTTGTCGCGGAAGGACTGAGGGCTGTTCATCATGGGGATGAAGCCGGCGCCCGTAATGCGCTCCAGCACCTTGGGGTCCTTGATGATTTCGCGCAGGTGGCCGTAGAGCTGGTCCACGACCTCCTTGGGCGTGCCGGCTGGCGCGCCCATTGCCACCCAGCCGTAGATCGAATAGGCGTCGTCGGTCACGCCCTGCTCGAAGATGGTCGGCAGCTTGGGCAGGATTTCCATGCGCTCCTTGCCGGTCACGCCGATGGCCTTGAGACGGCCCGACTCAATGAAGGGGTTGGTGTTGAGCGCGCTGGAAAAGCACAGCTGCAGCTGGCCGCCGATCAGCTCCTGGATCATGGGTGCCTCGCCCTTGTAGGCAGCGTGGTTCATGTCGGCATCCATGGTCTTGCTCATATAGGCACCGGCCAGATGGGCATACGAGCCCACGCCCCAGGAGCCGTACGAGAGCTTTCCCTTATGCGCCTTCACATAGGCCAGCAGCTCCTTCATGTTGTTGGCCGGCACCGAGGGATGGACGACCAGTGTGACGGGCGCCGCCGCGACCTGGGTGATCAGCGCGATGTCCTTTTGCGGGTTGTAGGGCAGCTTGGTGTAGAGGAACTGGTTGATCAGCATGGAGGTGCTGAGCGACAGCAGCAGCGTATGGCCGTCGGGCGCTGCCTTGGCCACGGCCTCGGTGCCGAGGATGCCGGCCGCACCGGCCTTGTTGTCCACCACCACGGGCTGGCCCAGGCGCTTGGCCAGCACCTCGCCGATGGTGCGCGCCATGATGTCGGTGGCGCCCCCCGCGTTGAAGGGAACGACCACGCGGATGGGCTTGCTGGGCCATGCCAGCTTGCCGGCCTGTGCGAAGGCGCTGCTGGCGCCCGTGGCCAGCAGACTGCCGCCGCCGATGGCGGCCAGTCCTTGCAGAAGATCGCGGCGTGTGACTGGGATGCTCATGGTTTGTCTCCTATGAAGTCGCTGTCTTTGTTTGCCGTCTTGTGCGGCCTTTAAACTTGCTTTTCAGTTATTTTTGGCTCTATGAGATGTCCGCTGCCTGTGAGCCTGACACGGCCCAACGCAGCGACACCGAGCAAGGGCCGCCCCGCTGCGAAGGTGTCGCCGGCTGCCCGTACGCTCCCTCCCGCGAAGCGAGAGAGGGGAAGCCGCGCAGCGGCTCAGGGGGTGCTACATGAAGGCTCCGGGGGTAGCGTGAGAACGCCCTTGGCCTGCAGGTCCTGCAATTGCGCATCGTCTAGCGTGAGCAGGCGCTGCAGCACTTCGCGTGTGCCCTCGCCCAGCGTGGGCGGCGCATGGCGAATGGGCAGACGCTGGCCGTCCAGACGGTAGGGCGGCGCGAACACGGGCGTGGTGCCGGCCACAGGATGGGGCATGTCGCGCAGCAGGCCGCTGCGGCGCGTGCGATCGCTGGTCAGGGCTTCGTGCAGACCGGCCACGCGGCCGCAGGGAATGCCGGCGGCCGTCAGGCGCTCGAGCAGCAGATCGCGCGGGAAGCTGCCAATCAGCTCCTTGAGCATGGGCAGCAGCTCCAGACGGTTTTTGGCACGGTTGACGTTGGTGGAGAAGCGCTGATCCTCGACGATGTCGGGACGCAGCACGACCTGGCGGCAGAATTTGTCGAACTGGCTGTTATTGCCTACGGCGATGATCAACGGCCCGTCGGCGGCCTCGTACATGCCATAGGGCACGATGGAGGGGTGGGCATTGCCGTAGCGCTCGGGATCGTGGCCCAGTTGCAGGGCATCCAGGCCATAGTAGCCGGTGACCGTGATGCCGCTGTCGTACAGAGCCATCTCGATGAGCCGGCCCTTGCCCGTGCGCTCGCGGCGGAACAACGCTGCCAGCACGGCCTGGGCTGCATACATGCCGGTGACGAGATCCACCACGGCCACGCCGAACTTGAGTGGCGGCATGTTGGCATCGCCGTTGAGCGCCATCAGGCCCGCCTCGCCCTGGATCACCAGGTCGTAGCCGGGACGCTTGGCCTCGGGGCCGCTGCTGTCGTAGCCGGCCACGGCGCAATAGATCAGGTCGGGCTTGATTGCCTTGAGCTGTTCATAGCCCAGGCCCAGCTTCTCGGCGCCGCCGGTCTTGAAGTTGTGGATGAGCACATCGAACTGGGGCAGCAGTTCATGGAGGATCTTCACGCCCTCGGGTGTCTGCAGATCCAGCGTGATGGACCGCTTGTTGCGGTTCATGCTGTTGTAGTAGGTGGTCTCGGTCTTGCCGATGCGCATGCCCCAGTCGCGCGTATCGTCGCCACGGCCCGGGTGCTCGACCTTGACCACCTCGGCGCCGAAGTCGGCCAGTACCATGCCGCACAGCGGCCCGGCGAAGACTCGGGACAGATCGAGTACCTTCACTCCCTCCAGCGGGAAGTCGATGTCCTGGTTCTGTTCGGTATTGCTGTCGGCCATGAGCCTTGTCTCCTTGAAAATCTTGGTTTTGTCCAGCGCTCAAGCACGCAGTTTGGTGAAATCGGCGCTGCGCTTTTCGAGAAAGGCGGCAATGCCTTCACGGGATTCCTCGCTGCCCTGGGAGCGCACCATGTGCTGCGCTTCCAGCTCCAGCTGCTGCTCCAGCGTATTGCGCGGTGCCTGGCGGCACAGATCCTTGATCAGGGCCATGGCCTGGTCCGGGCCGGTCGCGATCTGGGCGGCCAGCGCGACAGCATCGGCCAGGGCCTGGCCGGGCTCAGCCAGGCGGTTGACGGGCCCCAGGGCGTGCAGGCGTTCGCCGCTGATGCGCTCGCCGCTCAGGCACAGCTCGGTCAATACCTGCCGCGAGACGAACTCGGCCAGAAAGGCCGTGGCACCTCCGTCGGGCGTCAGCCCCACCTTGACATAGGCCACGGAGAACAGGCTGTCGCGGGCGGCCACCAGCATATCGCAGGCCAGGGCCAGCGACAGGCCAGCGCCCGCCGCCGCGCCTTCGACGGCGGCGATGACGGGTTTGGGGCAGTCGCGCACGGCGCGAATCAGATCGTGCAGGCCTTCGAGCTTTTCTCGGCGCTGCTCCACGGGCAGTTCGCGGCGCCCGGCCAGTTGGCGCAGGTCGCCACCGGCGCAGAAATGACCGCCCTCGCCCGTGAGCACGACCGCGCCCACACTGGCGTCGGCCGCAGCATCCGCCAGCGCGGTCGTGACGGCCGCGTAGAACGCGGGCGACAGCGCATTGCGCGCAGCCGGGTTGTTATTGCTCAGCACCAGCACGGCACCTTCGCGGCGGGTCAGCAGTACTTCACTCATCTTCGTTCTCCCGTTTTAGGCAGCTCTTACCGCCTGTAGCCGCCCCACTCCGCCAGGGACAGCCAGCAAGGGCCTGGGCCGGCCACGCCGCCCCGCAGCGAGGCTGTCGTCCCCTTCCCTAGCGCGCAGCGCGTAGAGAGAGGGGGAAGGCGCGAAGCGACTCAGGGGGTGGCTCATTTCAGCCCAAGGCCATGAAACGCGCCAGGTGATGATCCTCGTCGCCAAACTGGTGGTCGATCATGATCAGGCGCTTGGCGTAATGCGCCAGCGGCAGCTCCCAGGTCATGCCGATACCGCCATGCATCTGTATGCTTTCCTCGGCCACCAGGGTCCCCACGGATCCCACGGTGTACTTGGCGGCAGACAGCATCTTCTCGCGCTCGGTGCCCTGGGCGTTGTCGATGGCATCGGCTGCATTGATGACGGTGGAGCGCACCTGCTCCACCTCCAGCAGCAGATCGGCCATGCGGTGCTGCAGCGCCTGGAAGCTGCCGATGGCAACGCCGAACTGCTTGCGCGTCTGCAGATACTCCAGCGTGCTCTGCTTGGCCACATCCATGGCGCCCAGCGCCTCGGCAGCCAGCGCCAGCAGGGCAAAGCCCTGAACATGCTCGAGCACGCCATGGCCCTGGCCCTCGGCACCCAGCAGCGCCTCCTCGGCCAGCTGCACATTCTCGAAAGTCAGCTCGGCGGCGCGGCCCCCTTCCATGCGGCTATAGCCACGCTTGGCGATGCCGGCGGCCTTGCCGTCGACCAGGAACAGGCTGATGCCGGCAGTATCGAACACGCCGCCTGCGGTGCGCGCGGACACCAGCAGCAGATCGGCTTTCTCGCCAAAGGCCACCACGCTCTTGGCGCCGTTGAGCACCCAGCCCGTGGCGGTCCTGGCCGCGGTGGCCGTGACCTTGTTGAGCTCGTAGTGGCTGCCCGGTTCGTCGTGTGCCAGGGCGGCGATCACGCCGCCGGCGATGATGTCATCCAGCTGGCGCTTCTGCGCATCGCTGCCGGCCGCAATCAGGGCCTGGCCCACGACCAGCGCGCCCAGCAGCGGCTCGGCCACCAGGCCGCGGCCCAGCGCCTCGAACACCACGCTGATGTCAAAGCCAGAGCCGCCGAAGCCGCCCTCCGCTTCGGGGAACAGCGCGCCGATTGCGCCCAGCTCGGCAAATTGCGCATACAGCGCGGGGCTGTGACCTTCTGAGCCATAGGCCAGCTGGTTGCGCTGCTCGATGCCGTACTGCTCGGCCACAAAGCGGTTCAGGCTGTCCGCCAGCATGCGGCGGTCTTCAGTGTGTACGAAGTTCATGGAAAATTCTTTCTACCCAACAAGAGACCCATATCGCTTGGCATGCCCCCCTTCGCGGGAGACACCGAGCTAGGGCCGCCCCGACGCGAAGTTGTCGTCCCCCTTGGGGGAAGGCGCGAAGCGACTCAGGGGGTTACAGGTTCACAAGCCCAGAATCATCTTGGAGATGATGTTCTTCTGGATTTCGTTGGAGCCACCGAAGATCGACAGCTTGCGGTAGTTGAAATAGTTGGCCGAGGCCGTGGCGGCCTCGTCGATGCCGCCCACGGGCGCCTGGTCATAGCCTTCGTACTGGGCCTCGTCGATATAGGGCACGGCATACACGCCCATGGCGCGGCGGATCAGCGACAGGATCTCCTGGCGGATCTCGGTGCCGCGGATTTTCAGCATGGAGCTTTCCGCACCGGGCACGCCGCCACCGGCCACGGCGGCGATCACGCGCAGGTTAGTCGTCTTCATGTTCTCCAGGTCGATCTCGACACGGGCCATGCGGGCGGCGAACAGCGGATCCTGGCTCAAAGGCTGGCCGTTCTTGTGCACCTTGGCGGCGATGACCTTGAGCTTGGCCAGGGCCGAGATGCAGAAGCCCACGCCCGCAATGCCGGTGCGCTCATAGGTCAGCAGATACTTGGCATAGGTCCAGCCCCTGTTTTCCTCGCCCACCAGATTCTCGACAGGCACCTTCACATCGGTGAAGAAGACTTCGTTGACTTCCTTGTCGCCATCCAGCGTGCGGATGGGACGCAGCTCCACGCCGGGACTGCTCATGTCTACCAGCAAAAAGCTGATGCCGGCCTGGGCCTTGGCCTCGCGGTTGGTGCGCACCAGGCAGAAGATCATATTGGCGTGCTGGCCCTGTGTGGTCCAGGTCTTCTGGCCGTTGACGATGTAGAAGTCACCATCGCGCACAGCCGTGGTCTTCACCGACGCCAGATCGGAGCCCGCGCCGGGCTCGGAATAGCCCTGGCACCACCAGTCCTGCCCACTCAGAATGCGCGGCAGCCAGTACTTCTTTTGCTGCTCGTTGCCGTACTTGATCAGCACCGGCCCCAGCATGTTCACGCCGAAGGGCACGATGCGCGGGCCGCCGGCCAGCGCGCATTCGGTGTCGAAGATGAACTTCTCGACCGCTCCCCAGCCCGGGCCGCCATGCTCCTGGGGCCAGTGATTCGCATACCAGCCGCGCTCGTTGAGGATGGCATGCCACTCATCCTGATCGGCCTTGCTCAGACGCTGGCCGGCCTTGATCTTGAGCGAAATATGCTTGGGCAGCTTCTCCTTGAGAAAAGTCTGCACCTCGGCGCGAAACGCCTCTTCCTGGGGGGTGAATTGCAAATCCATTGCTATTTCCTGGTAATCCATGGCGCGGCGCGCCTTTGCAGCCTCTGACACCGGCACGCTCTGAACCAGAGGCGCCGAGCAAGAGCCGTCTCGCAGCAAAGGCGTCGTCCCCCTCCCGAAGAGAGAGGGGGAAGCGGCGCCAGCCGCTCAGGGGGTGTTTAGTAAATCTCGAACAGGCCAGCAGCACCCATGCCGCCGGCAATGCACATGGTCACCACGCCCCACTTGACCTTGGGGTTGCGAGCCTTGCGGCGCTGGCCTTCGAGCAGGATGTGACCGGTAAGGCGTGCACCGGTCATGCCGAAGGGGTGGCCGATGGAAATCGCGCCGCCGTTGACATTCAGACGTTCGTTGGGAATGCCCAGCTGACGCTGGCAATACAGGGCCTGCGAGGCAAAGGCTTCGTTCAGCTCCCACAGGTCGATGTCATCCACCGTGAGGCCGTGGCGCTTGAGCAGCTTGGGCACGGCAAACACGGGGCCAATGCCCATCTCGTCAGGCTCGCAGCCAGCCACGGCAAAGCCGCGGAAAGCGCCCAGGGGCTTGAGGCCCAGACGCTCTGCCAGCCTGGCTTCCATCACCACGCAGGCGCTGGAGCCGTCGGACAGCTGCGAGGCATTGCCGGCCGTGATGAAGTTGCCAGGGCCCTTCACAGGCTCGAGCTTGCCCAGCCCCTCCAGCGTGGTGCTGGCGCGGTTGCAGTTGTCCTGGGTGGCCACCACGTCGCGGTAGGTGACTTCGCCGGTTTCCTTGTTCTTCTCCATCATGCGTGTGGAGCAGGCGATGATCTCGTCCTTGAACAGATCGGCGGCCTGGGCCGCAGCCGTGCGCTGCTGGCTTTGCAGCGAGAATGCGTCCTGGTCTTCACGCGTGATGCCGTAGCGCTTGGCCACCACATCGGCGGTGTCGATCATGGCCATGTACAGCTCGGGCTTGTGCTCCACCAGCCAGGGGTCCATGTCGGTGGGCAGATTGTTGCCGGCCCGGATGCCGGAGATGGTTTCGATACCGCCGGCCAGCATCACGTCCACGCCCTCGGCCACGACGCGACCCGCCGCGATGGCGATGGATTGCAGACCCGAGGCGCAAAAACGCGTGATCGTGGTGCCGGCGATCGACAGCGGCAGCCCGGCGCGCAACACGGTCTGGCGACCCAGATTGCGCCCCTGGAAACCGTCGGGGTTGCCGCAGCCCAGAATCAGGTCCTCGATCATTTCGGGATCGACACCCGAGCGCTCCACCGCCGCCTTGACGGAGAAAGCAGCCAGCTGGGCGGCAGGAGTGATGTTGAACTCGCCACGATGCGACTTGGTCAGCGGTGTGCGGGCGGTGGAAACGATAACGGCTTCACGCATGGTGCTTGTCTCTGTGAATGTTGAAAAATTATTTTGATAGCTGTCTTCACTTGTAAATCATTGAATTCAGATACTTTTCATACTGAAATCAATACCAATAAAGCGCTAGCAGCTCCTTTTTTAAATTAACCGCTCAAAAACTGGCACACCCCATCGGCGGACTGCCGAGCAAGGGCCTAGGCGGCCCCGCCGCCCCGCAGCGAGGGCTGTGTCCTCCTCCCGCGAAGCGAGAGAGGGGGAAGGCGCGGAGCGCCTCAGGGGGTATTACTTATTCAGGCTTTCGAAGTTCTTGCCCTCGGCCACCAGCTTCTGCAGCAGCGGCGCAGGCTTCCAGAACAGCGCATCTTCCTTGGCAAAGGCTTCGATATCGGCCAGCACCTTGTCAAGGCCCTGCATATCGGCCCATTTCATGGGGCCGCCGCGGTGGCGCGGAAAGCCGTAGCCGGAGATAAAAGTCACGTCCACATCCAGCGGGCGCAGCGCAATGCCCTCGCCCACCACCTTGGCGCCTTCGTTGACCATGGCGGCCATGTAGCGGCGCATGATTTCCTCGGCGGTGAACGGGCGCGGTGTCACGCCCTTCTTGGCGCGCTCGGCATCCACAATCGCAAGCACTTCGGGGTCGGGCTGACCGATGCGCGCGCCTTGCGGGTAGAGGTAAAAGCCGCGTCCCGTCTTCTGGCCGAACCAGCCCTGCTCGCAGATGCGGTCGGCAATCTCCACATAACGGGCCTTGGGGTCGCGCGTGGCAGCGCGGCGCTTGCGCGTGGCCCAGCCGATATCGCCACCGGCCAGGTCGGTGACCTGGAAGGGCCCCATGGCAAAGCCGAAACCGCGCACGGCCTCGTCGATCTCGTAGGGGCTGGCACCGTCTTCCATCAGGTAGTCGGCGGCCTGCTTGTAGGTGGCCAGAATGCGGTTGCCGATAAAGCCGTCGCAGACGCCGGCGCGCACCGGCACCTTCTTCATCTTCCTGGCCAGCTCGAAGGCCGTGGTCACCACATCGGGCGCCACCTTGGCAGGCACGACGATCTCCAGCAGCTTCATGATGTTGGCCGGGCTGAAGAAGTGCAGACCGATCACATCCTGCGGGCGGCTGGTGACGGCGGCAATCGCGTCGATGTCCAGATACGAGGTGTTGGTGGCCAGCACGGCGCCGCTCTTGCAGACACGGTCCAGCTCCTTGAACACGGCCTTCTTGACCTCCAGGTCTTCGAAGACCGCCTCGATCACCAGATCCACATCGGCAATTTCGTCATAGCGGGTCGAGGGCGTATAGCGCGCAAGAATAGCGGCCTTGGCCTCCTCGCTCATGCGACCCTTGGCGATCAGGCCGTTGTAGACCTTTTCCACGTTGGCCTGTCCGCGTGCGATGGATTCGGCATCGCGCTCGATCATGGTCACGACCAGGCCGGCATCCAGCGCCGAGACGGTGATGCCCGCGCCCATGGTGCCGCCGCCGATGATGGCAATCTTGCTGAAGGCGCGTGGCTGGGCGGCACGGGCTTCGGGAATCTTGGCCGTCTCGCGCTCGGCAAAGAAGGCGTGGATCAGGCCGGCACGCTGCGGGCTGTCGATACAGGCCAGAAACTGGGTACGCTCGAACTTCAGGCCTTCGGCAAAAGGCAGATCCAGCGCGGCCTGCACGCAATCGATGATCTTCAGCGGCGAAAACAGACCGCGCGACTTCTTGGCCGTGTCGGCACGCAGCGCATCGAGTTCTGCCTGGGCGGCGGCCTTGTCGGCCAGACGACCCGGCGTGGCGCTGACGGGACGCAGCGGCGCGCCCTGCGCCAGCAACTCACGCGCATAGGCCAGGCCCGCAGCCACGGGGTCCGTGCCATCGTCCGGCTTGTCCACCAGACCGGCAGCCAGTCCGGCTTTGGCACCGATCTGCTGGCCGCTGAGCATCAGCTCGGTTGCGGCCTTCACGCCCATCAGGCGCGGCGCACGCTGGGTGCCGCCAGCGCCGGGCAGCAGACCCAGAGAGACTTCGGGCAGACCCAGCTTCGCGCCAGGCAGCGCCAGGCGGTAATGCGCCGACATGGCGATCTCCAGACCGCCGCCCAGTGCCGCGCCGTGGATCACGGCCACCACGGGCTTGCTGCAGGCCTCGATACGGTTGCAGACATCGGGCAGGAAAGGCTGGACCGGGGGCTTGCCAAATTCGCGGATATCGGCACCGGCGATGAACGCCTTGCCCTCGCCCACGATGACCACGGCCTTGACCGCGGCGCTGGCATCGGCCTGCTCCATGGCCGCCATCAGCCCCTGGCGCACGGCAGCGCCCAGCGCATTGACGGGCGGATTGTTGACGCTGACGAGCAGGACGTCACCGTCTTGCCTGAGTTCGACGACAGAGGTGCTGGCTTGGGCGGTCATGCGTGTCTCCTGAATCTCTTTATGGAATGGGCTTTATTCTTACGACGACAATGTTTTCTAACAATCCCATGAATCATTGACAGACTGTCAAAGGAAATTGGACAAACACGCCATGGACTCCCAATCGCTGACCCTGCTGGTCGAAATCATCGATAGCGGCAATCTCAGTCAGGCGGCGCGCAAGCTCAAGATGACGCGCGCCAATGTGAGCTATCACCTGACCCAGCTGGAAAAATCCGTGGGCGTGCAACTGGTCAAGCGCACCACGCGCCGCGTGGAGCCCACGGAGATCGGCATGCGCCTGTACGAGCACGGGCGCAACATCCACAACGAAATGCTGGCCGCACGCGAGGCCATCACGGCGCTGGGCCAGAGCCTGCAGGGGCGTGTGGGCATCAGCGTGCCCAGCGGCTACGGCCAGATCGTGATGAGCGAGTGGCTGATCGAGTTCAAGCGCCTGTACCCGGGCATCGTGCTCGACGTGCTGTTCGAGAACCGGGCCGACAATCTGCGCGACGATGTGGACATCATCGTGCGCGTGATCCAGGAGCCGCCGCTGTCCCTGGTGGCGCGCAGCCTGGGCACGGTGCGCTACCTGGCCTGCGCCTCCCGTGAATATGCGCAGACCCACGGCCTGCCCAGAACCCTGCATGCACTGCGCGCCAGCCCGCTGATCACCGCCGGCGTCACGGGGCGGCAATTGCGCCTGGCCGCCTATCTGGGCACCGAGCGCCACGAGGTGATGCTGGAGCCCACCATGATCTCCGAGCATTTCCCTTTTCTTCGCGACGGCATCCTGGCCGGCCTGGGGGTAGGCCTGGTGCCCGACTATGTGGTGCAGGACAAGCTGGCCACGGGCGAGGTTCTGAGCACGCTGGATGAGTACCGGCTCAGCATTTTCGGCACCCACATGTATCTGCTCTACCTGCCCAACCGGCATCAGACCAAGGCCGTGCGTACCTGCATCGATTTTCTGCTGGCCAAGGCCCAGCCCGAAGCCACCCGGCTGGCCGCGATGCCCCAGCCCTGAGCCGCAATGCAAAACGCCAGCGCGCAGCCTGGCGTCTTCATTCGGAAAGAGGTCCTGGAATGTCTTTGCGTTCTCAGGACAGCCTGCGGCTCAGATTCTGCTGGCGCCAGCTGCTGGGGCTTTGCTGAAAATGCTTGCTGAACCAGCGCGTGAATGAGCTGTTCTCGGCAAAGCCGGTCTGGGCTGCCGCTTCGCTCACCGACAGCTGCGGATTCTGCAGCGCACGCAGCGCGGCCTGGCTGCGCACGGCGTCCAGCGTTTCCTGAAAGCTGGTGTTCTGGGTTTCCAGGTGCCGCTGCAGCGAACGGGCCGTATAGCCGAGCGCGCCGGCCACATGGGCAATGCTGTGGCGGCCGTGGGGCAGCAGCGACTGCAAGGTGCTACGCACCTGCTGCTCCAGCGATCTGGCCATGGGCCGCGGTGCATGGCTCTCCATGAGGCTGCGGGCGTGGCTCTCCATCAGGCTGTCGTGATCGGCATCGACGGCCTCCAGATCTTCGTTGCTCACCACGATGCCATCGAAGTCCGAGCCGAACACGATCTCGCTGCCCAGCACGCGGCGATGGCTCATGGTGCTGCCCGGTGCGCTGTGCGAGAAGTGGATGCTGGCCGGGCTCCAGTGCTTGCCCAGCTGATAGCGGCACAGACTCATCAGCGCCGTGATGCCCAGCTCAACCGGGTGGCGCCCCGGACTCTCGCGCTCGGTATCCAGGTTCAGCTGGATGATGGAATAACGCCCCTGGGTCACAACCTCCGTGCCCACGGTGGTGCTGATCATGTGGTCATAGTCCTTGAAGGTCTTGAGCATGCTGGAGAGGCTGGCCTGGTGCTGCAGCAGCAGGCTGATCGGCCCGAAGTCGGACAGACGCCAATGCGAGCCCATGAGCAGGCCCAGCGACGCCTGGCCGGCCTGGGCGGACGAAGCCTCGAGCAACTGCGCAAACGCCGCTTCGGGAACCATGAGGTCGGGAGAGCTCAGACAGCTGTGATCCAGCCCCACCTGGCGGAACATGCGCAGCGGATCGATGCCGAGCTCATTCGCCACCTTGGCGTATTTGCACAGGCTCACACTTCGGATACGGGGCTTCATCGTGACCAGGAAAACGGTTGACCCGGGTACTGCGCAACAGGCCCGGATTTCATGGATGGAAACAGGCCTCAAGGGCAACCTGCATTTCGGGTGTTGATGTGTATCAATATCACGACAAGCAGTCAATCAATGGATACCAGTAGATCACGACAGATATGACGGTTCGGCGCGCAGATACGCCCACTTCATGACACCCCAGGCCCGCCCCTAGGGTTTTCCTTGCACCCACCCAAGAGGGCAACAAGCTGACGCGATCGGTCAAGCCCTGCGGCCGTTGCTGCGCCGAGAATTTTTCCATCAGACGGCGGCGCCCTGCATCAAGGCCTTGCCGGGTACTTAGGAGAAGACCATGAAAGTCGAACAACTGACCTGCAGCATCGGCGCTGAGGTTTCCGACATCCACCTCGGCGATGCGTCCCGCGACAAGGGCCTGGCCGAGGAAATTCGCGCCCTGCTGCTGCAGCACAAGGTGCTGTTCTTCCGCGATCAGGACATCACGCGGGCCGAGCATGTGGGCTTTGCCCGCCACTTCGGCGATCTGGAGGACCACCCCGTGGCCGGCAGCGACCCCGACCACCCCGGTCTGGTGCAGATCTACCGCAGCGAAAAGCGCGAAAACTACGAGAACACCTATCACAGCGACGGCCAGTGGCGCGAGAACCCGACCATGGGCTGCGTGCTGCGCTGCATCGAAGGCCCGGCCGTCGGTGGCGACACCATCTGGGTCAATATGGCCGAGGCTTACCGCAATCTGCCCGAAGACATCAAGCAGAAGATAGCCGGCCTCAAGGCCAAGTCCAGCATCGAGCATGGCTTCGGTGCCGTCATGCCCGAAGAAAAGCGTCTGGAGCTGGGCCGCCAGCATCCCCCGGTCGAGCATCCCGTGGTGCGTACCCACCCCGAAACCGGCGAGAAGGTTCTCTACGTCTGCAGCTTCACCACCCACTTTGCCAACTACCACACGCCCGAGAACGTGCGCTATGGCCAGGACAAGACGCCCGGTGCCAGCATGCTGCTGAACTACCTGATCAGCCAGGCGGCCATCCCTGAGTACCAGGTGCGCTTTCGCTGGAAGCCCGGCAGCGTCGCCATGTGGGACAACCGCTGCACCCAGCATTACGCCGTGCAAGACTACTGGCCCGCCGCGCGCAAGATGGAGCGCGCAGCCATCATCGGTGACAAGCCTTTTTGAGCGAGCCATCTGAGCCACTTTTCTGACCAGCCATTACAGCCACCGGCGCCGTCGCCGTCGCACAGCGGGGCTGCACAAAAACAATAGCTGGTATCGCTTGCTTACTCTCGAAAGCAAAGACATAGCTGCCTGAAACGCTTTGAAAACAAGCGCAGGCAGCTATTATTTTTTCCTCATCTCCAACAGCCTGAACGCCCGGCTCGCCAGGCCCTGACCGGCTCTGTCTTGCGTCGGCCGCACCGCGATGCCTGGCGCGCATACCGTGCCCCTTTCCGGTTGGCAGGGCCTGACCCGGCCCAGGCGCTTTCGGGCACCGGCATCAGGCCCGACCCCGACCTTGCCGCAGCCATTCTTGCGGGCCTGCCACACCATCATCCGGACATGAAAAAGGCCTCCAGATGGAGGCCTCTTGCGCATGTCGGTTCAGATTCGGCAAAGCCGGCTCCGGAGGATCAGGAGGTCTTCCTGAGGAAACCCTGGTTGGCACCGGGCCGGTTGGGCGCAAAGCCGTTGGCGGCCAGGCTTTCCTCCACGCTGTCGTAGAACACGCCGATCTTGCTGATCTCGCGCGCCTGCCTGGCGGTAGCGACAGGGCGGCCGAATTCGCGCGAGATGCGCACCAGTTGCTCGATCTGCGAGACGGTGCTGGCCTTCTCGGTGCGCGTCTGGTTCCACAGACAGTCTTCGGTGCCGCAGCGCACATGCAGACCGGCGGCAATGCCCCACATGTTCACGGGCAGCACGTTGCGCACATTGCTTTCCACGGTCAGCACGGCGCCATCGGGCACGGCGCGCACAAAGTTGGCCAGACTGTACAGACTGGGCGTATCCATGCCGCCGGCAATCGCCACCCAGTTCATGACCAGCGGGCCCATGTAGAAGCCACGGCGCATCAGGCGCTCCACCGACTCGAAGCTGTTCAGGTTGTAGCACTGGAAGGCGCTCTGGATGCCGGCCTTGGTCAGGCGGCGCACATGCTCCTCCACCCAGCCCGGCTGGGCGGGCACGGTCATTTCCTTGTAGGCATTGAACAGCGTGGGATTGGCGCGCGAGGTGCCCGCGAAGTCCGCATCTTCGGCCTGATCGGTCACGTTCATCTGCGAGGTGTTTACCGTCACCGTCACCTGATCGGGCACCGGGTCCAGATCGGCCAGCATGTGGCGGGTGTCGTCAGAGAGCCATTTGGCCGCCTGACCTTCGTCTTCGGGAGCAAAGCTGATGGAGCCGCCGACCTGGATGATCATCTCGGGCACGGCCTTGCGCACGCCGGCGATCAGTTCGTTGAACTTGGACAGGCGCTTGCTGCCCTTGCCGTCCAGCTCGCGCACATGCAGGTGCAGCACCGTGGCGCCCGCGTTATAGCAGTCCACGGCTTTCTGGATCTGCGCCTCCATGCTGACGGGAATGTCTTCGGGGAAGTCCGAAGGCAGCCAGCCCGGAGCATAGGGCGCCGCAGTAATGATCAAGGGTTGCTGGTTTTCGGGGAACAGGTGGCCGTCGAGAAAGTTCATGACATGTCTCCAAGTGAATGCGGGCTTCGACGCACAGCCACGGCCTCGGCTTGCCCATCCTGTGCACTGCCGCCAGGCATTCAGAAGACATGGGCAACACCGGCCGGCAGGTACCGGATCGTCGAAATTGAAAGCAATTTCACTGTAGGAGAGCTGTCCGCAAAGCGTTTGCCCCAGGACGCTCAAAGCTTGGCAAAGTGCGCCAGCGCATGCGGGCGCCCCGATGCGCCCTTGGGCCGGACCGACTGGGCCCGTCACAGCTGTGCCGCGACAATGAATGCCGCCCGCCAGCCTTTCGCAGCCTTGCCTAGCCGCGCCAGGCAGCCTCGATGACGGCGATATCGATCTTCCTCATCTCCATCATGGCTTCAAAAGCCCGTTTGGCCGCCGCGCGGTCCGGGTCGGCAATGGCTGTGGTCAGCACACGCGGCGTGATCTGCCAGGACAGCCCCCAGCGGTCCTTGCACCAGCCGCACT
Source organism: Comamonas testosteroni ATCC 11996 (assembly GCF_000241525.1). Taxonomy (GTDB): domain Bacteria; phylum Pseudomonadota; class Gammaproteobacteria; order Burkholderiales; family Burkholderiaceae_C; genus Comamonas; species Comamonas testosteroni. Next base: position 119,313 of record NZ_AHIL01000004.1, on the reverse strand, counting down.
GACTCTCCTGGCCGCCATTGCCGACGATGGCATTCCACAGCCGGTCCGTTTCCTCCTGATCGTCGGTCGCGACCTGAAACGAAAACGCCTCGTTGTGCTTGAAGACAGGGCCGCCGTTCAGGCCCAGGCAGGGGATTCCCATGACCGTGAATTCGACCGTCAATACATCGCCCTGCTTGCCGGACGGGTAGTCGCCCGGTGCGTGGTGAACCGCGCCCACGGCGCTGTCGGGAAAAGTCTGGGCGTAAAACCTGGCGGCTTCCAGTGCCTCGCTTTCGTACCAGAGACAAATCGTGTTTTTGCTGACCATCTTGGCTCTCCTGAACAGGGACTGATGAATGTCTGCAAACCCCGCAGACCGCAAAACCCTCTCGCCGATGCGCCGATGCATTGGAAGAGTTCGGCGTCTGTGCATTGAAGCCGCATTTCCTCACCTCTTCAATCCCCATGTCAGTCGGTGCAGGACCATCCCCCCCCCGATATAGCCATGGCGTCCCTGCTCTCACGAAGACACCGGAAATGGATCAGGCCGCATCAGCCTTGCCGGTTTCAAGGCCGGTCAAGGCCACCCCAGGAGCCACGCCAGTCCGCCCTGCTGTCGCAGATCCGGGCTCAGAAACAGTCCCTCAGCACCGGCCCGGCCTTGCCTCGCTAGCGCACACCAGAGCAATCGAATCTGTTTTATATCAAGCAGATCTCTTTCATTTTTGTCTAGTCATATAATTGACTACACATATATAAGACTCAATCCTTGAAACCTACGATTTGTTGACGTCATGAAATTCACTCTGAACGGCCAGGAAGTGGACGCGCAAAGCGCCACTGCCGACACACCTCTTTTGTATGTGCTGCGCAATGACATGCAGCTCAACGGCCCCAAGTTCGGCTGCGGCCTGGGCGAATGCGGTGCCTGCGCCGTGCTGATCGACGGCAAGGTGGCGCGCTCCTGCTCCGTGCCCCTGAAGGCGGTCGACGGCAAGAAGGTCACCACACTGGAAGGCCTGTCGCCTGACGCCAGCAAGGCCGCCAACGCGCAGGCCCTGCAGGACCGCGCCGTGCTGGATGTCAGCGCCGCCGAGACAAAGGCACCGGCCACCGCACGCACCTACACCCTGCACGTGGTGCAGCAAGCCTTTGTCGATGCACAGGCTGCGCAGTGCGGCTATTGCACCAACGGAATGATCATGGCGCTGGTCGCCCTGTTCAACCAGCAGCCCAAGGCCAGCGACGAAGAAATCAGGCACGCCCTGTCCGGCCATCTGTGCCGCTGCGGCACCCATGTGGAAATCATGCAGGCTGCCGCCCGCGCCCGTGAGCTGATTGCCAAGGGCCACAGCCCGGCCCTCCCCGCCGCCGGCGCATCCACCACCGCAAAGGCTGCCTGATCATGAAATTCTTCACCAAAGACAATCACGCTCAACTGACCCGTCGCCAGTTGCTCAAGGCCGGCGGCATGCTGATGGTCGGCTCCGTGGCAGGCGGCCATCTGCTGATGGCCCAGACCGCCCCCGAAGCGGCTGCCAAGGGCGCTTTCCCCATTCCCTCGGCCAAGCTGGTGGACAGCTTCATCGCGATTGGCGCCGACGGCTCCGTCACGGCCTACAACGGCCACGTGGACCTGGGCACGGGCGTGCGCACGGCTCTGGGCCAGCTGGTGGCCGACGAGCTGTATGTGGACTTTGCCGCCGTGACCATGGTGCTGGGCCACACCGCCCGCACCCCGGATCTGGGCCCCACCATTGCCAGCAACACCATCCAGGTATCGTCCCTGCCCATGCGCCATGCCGCAGCGCAGGTGCGCCAGCTGCTGATCAAGCTGGCCAGCGAAAAGTCCGGTGTTCCCGCTGACCGCATCACCACCCAGAAAGGCTTTGTCATCGCCGGCGGCAAGCGCTACGGCTATGGCGAACTGGTTCAGGGCCAGGATCTGCAGATCGAGGTCGACGACAAGATCGAGCTGCGCAAGTCCGGCTTCGAGTACATCGGCAAATCGGTGCAGCGCGTGGACATCCCCAACAAGGTGCTGGGCGCGCTGACCTACATCCACGACCTGCGCGTGCCCGGCATGCTGCACGGCCGCGTGATCCGTCCTCCCTACACCGGCGCCGATGCCACGGCTCCGCTGGGCTCCAGCCTGGTGTCGGTGGACGAGAAGTCCATCGCCCATCTGCCCGGCATCGTCAAGATCGTCGTCAAGGGCGACTTCGTGGGCGTGGTGGCCGAGCGTGAAGAGCAGGCCATCGCTGCCATGCGCCAGCTCAAGGTCACCTGGAAGGAATGGAGCGGCCTGCCCGATATGTCGCTGAGCGGCCTGCACCAGACCCTGGTGGACCACGCCAAGACCGACCGCGTGCTGCAGGAAGACGAAGGCGCGTTGCAGGCCATCGAGCAGGTCAAGACTGCGCTGACCCGCGACTATGTCTGGCCCTATCACGCTCATGGCTCCATCGGCCCGTCCTGTGCAATTGCCGAAGTGGGCAACGGCCAGATCCAGGTCTGGACCGGCTCGCAGAACCCTCACGACGTGTGCAAGGACATTGCCAAGCTCATGGACGTGAATGCCGACAACATCAACGTCACCCGCCTCGAAGCCTCCGGCTGCTACGGCCGCAACTGCGCGGACGACGTCTGCTCGGACGCCGTGCTGATGTCGGCCGCCGTGGGCAAGCCCGTGCGCGTGCAGCTGATGCGCGAGCAGGAAGCCGGCTGGGAGCCCAAGGGCACGGGCCAGCTGATTCGCGTGCGCGGCGGCCTGGATGAGCAAAACAATGTGGCCGCCTACGAGCTGCGCACCTGCTACCCCTCGAACAACGCCTCGGCGCTGGCCCTGATCCTCACGGGCAAGGTGTCCGCCAAGATCGATGCCCAGCAAATGGGCGACCGCACTGCCATTCCGCAGTACGAGTACCCCAAGATGCGCGTGATCTCCCAGGACGCCGTGCCCATCGTGCGCGCCTCGTGGATGCGCGGCGTCTCCGCCCTGCCCAATGTGTTCGCCCATGAGTCCTGGATCGACGAATGCGCCTACCTGGCCAAGGCCGACCCCATCGAGTACCGCCTGCGCTATCTCAAGGACCCGCGCGCCGTGGCGCTGATTGCCGAGGCCAAGAAGCAGTGCAACTGGCAGGAAGGCCCGGCGCGCCGCAATGCGGCTGCTGACGATCAGCGCCTGGTCAAGGGTCGCGGCTTTGCCTATGCCCGCTACTTCCACAGCAAGTTCCCCGGCTACGGTGCGGCCTGGGCGACCTGGGTGGTCGATGTGACCGTGGACCGCGAAACCGGCGAAGTCAAGGTCGACAAGGTCTTTGTCGCCCAGGACACCGGCGCCATGGTCAACCCCGCAGGCGTGCGTCATCAGGTGCACGGCAACGTGGTGCAGTCCACCAGCCGCGTGCTCAAGGAGTTCGTCACCTTCGACAAGAGCGGCGTCACCTCCGTGGAATGGGGCGGCTACCCCATCCTGCGCTTTGACGAGCTGCCCGAGATCGACTCGCTGCTGGTCGAGCGTCCCAACGAGGCGCCCATGGGCGCCGGCGAATCGGCCTCCGTGCCCAGCGCGGCCGCCGTGGCCAACGCCATCTTTGACGCCACCGGCGTGCGCCTGCTGGAAGTGCCGTTCACGCCCAGCCGCGTGCTGGCCGCGCTCAAGGCTGCCAAGAGCGGCGCCGCCTCGTCCAAGTGACTCCACCGATAAAGAACATAGATATGCGAACGTTCCAAAAGATTCTGGCGGGCGGTGCGGCTGTAGTGGTCGTGCTGGCTGCCGCCGGCCTGGCACTCACCCATCAGGGCGAGATTGCGCCCCAGTCAGCCATTGCCGCTGCCGACTTCACGCCCCAGCAGATTGCCAAGGGCAAGCTGCTGGCCGCCATGGGCGACTGCGCCGTCTGCCACACTGCGCCCAACGGCAAGACCAATGCGGGCGGTCTGGCCATGCCCAGCCCCTTCGGCACCATCTACACCAGCAACATCACGCCCGATCTGCAGACCGGCATCGGCAGCTGGAACTATGAAGCCTTCGAGCGCGCCATGCGCCACGGCGTGGACCGCGAAGGCCAGTACCTCTACCCCGCCTTCCCCTACACGGCCTTCAGCCGCGTGACGGATGAGGACATGAAGGCCCTGTACGCCTTTCTGATGAGCGAGCCCGCCGTGGAGAACCAGCCGCCTAAGACGGCGCTGAACTTCCCCTACAACGTGCGCCGCGGCATTGCGGCTTGGAACTGGCTCTACCTCAAGCCCGGCGTCGTCAAGGACGATGAAAAGCAGGCTCCCGAGTGGAATCGCGGCGCCTATCTGGTCGAAGGCCTGGGTCACTGCAGCGCCTGCCACACACCGCGCAACGGCCTGGCCGCCGAGAAAACGGGTGAATTCCACCTCACCGGCGGCAGCGCCGAAGGCTGGGATGCTCCCGCCCTGACGGACAAGACGGCCTCGCCCCTGCCCTGGACCAAGCAGGATCTGGTCGACTATATGAAGACCGGCTTCTCGGCCCGCCACAGCGTGGCAGCCGGCCCCATGGCTCCCGTGGCCCACGGCCTGTCGCAGCAAAGCGATGCCGACCTCGACGCCATTGCCACTTATCTGATGAGCTACCGCAAGGCCGACGCCGCCCCTGGCGATGCCAAGGCACTCATCGAAGAGAAGACCGCCAAGCCCAAGCTGGCGCTCGATGCCGAAGGCTACCGCCTGTACCAGGGCGCCTGCATGGCCTGCCACAAGGCAGATCCCTCGGGCAGCAGCTTCGGCGTGCGTCCCCAGCTGGCCCTGAGCACCAGCCTGCACTCCGCATCGCCCGACAACGCCATCATGGCCGTGCTCGAAGGCGTGCAACATCCGGCCCATGCCGACCTGGGCACCATGCCGGCCTTCCGCCATGCACTCAGCGATGCACAGATCGCCACCCTGCTCAACACCATGCGTGCCCAGTACGGCGTGGACGAGTGGAAAGACCTGGCCGCCAAGGTAGGCCAGTTGCGCAAGCAGACCCAGGCGCATTGACAGCAGGCGCTGCCAAAGCGCTGCACAGCTCTGCACAAGCCGGCCTTCCCTGTCCTTCAGGCCTCGGAAGGCCTTTTTACGGGTGATCATTTACGGGTAGCGCCGCTACCCGGTGCCCGCCTGATGCTTCAAAATTGCAGCGAGCGAGAGAAACAGAGAAAGCAAGCAATGGACAATATCGACGTCTTGGTACTCAAGGCATTGCGTGACTGGCGCTCGGCCGGCCAGCACGCCTTGCTGGCCACCGTGGTGCGCACCTGGGGCTCGTCCCCACGCCCAGTGGGCTCCATGATGGCCTTGCGCGAGGACGGACGCGCCATTGGCTCGGTATCGGGCGGCTGCATCGAAGACGACTTGATCGCCCGCCACACCAAGGCCCTGAACCAGAACCTGGGCATTGCCGACGGCCCGCCGCAGCTGGTGCGTTACGGCGTGAGCGCCGACGAGGCCCACCGTTTCGGCCTGCCCTGCGGCGGCACGCTGGAGCTGCTGCTGGAATTCAACCCCGATGCAGCCAGCCTGCAGCAACTGGTGGCCGAGCTGGAAGCTGGATCACTGGTGAAACGCAGTGTCGACTGCGGCAGCGGTGAAGTCCGCCTGCAGACGGCCGAGCACCCCGACGCACTGGAGTTTGACGGCCAGCAACTCGTCAACCACCTCGGCCCCGGCTACCGCATGCTGCTGATCGGTGCGGGGGCCCTGGCCGAATACCTGGCCACCATGGCCTTGTTCAACGGCTTCACGGTCACCGTCTGCGACCCGCGCGAGGAATACATGGGCAGTTGGTCGGTGCCCCAGGTCAACACCGTCACCGACATGCCCGACGATGCAGTCACGGCCTTCAAGCCCGATGCACGCAGCTGCATCGTCGCCCTCACCCACGACCCCAAGCTAGACGACCTGGCCCTGCTCGAAGCTCTGCACAGCCCGGCCTTCTATGTGGGCGCCATCGGCTCGCGCCGCAACAACCACGCAAGGCGCGAGCGCATGATGGAGCACTTCGGCGAGACCGAAGCCTCGCTGGCCAGGCTGCGCGGCCCCATCGGCCTCTATATCGGCAGCAAGACTCCGGCAGAGATCGCTGTGAGCGTGATGGCCGAGATTCTGGCCGTGAAGAACGCCGTGCCGCTGCCGCAGGCCATGTCGGTGGAAGTGGCCAAGCACGAGCATGACATCGCCATGAACGAGGCCAGCACGCATTGCGCCATTCCTGAGATCCTCCAGCCGGGCTCGGCGCACTGATATCCGGCGGCTCAGGCCTGCAGCGCAAAGTCCACGGCCGCTGCAGCATGCAAGGCCGTGGTGTCCAGCACCGGCAGCACGCTGTCTTCGCTCTTGATGAGCAAGCCGATTTCCGTGCATCCCAGCACCACGGCCTGCGCGCCACGGGCCGCCAATGATTCGATGGCACGCTGATAGAGCTTGCGCGACACATCGCTGATCTGCCCCACGCAAAGCTCCTCATAGATGATGCGGTGCACCTGCGTGCGCTCGGCCTCGTCCGGCACCAGTACCTTCAGGCCGAACTGCTGCTCCAGCCTCTCGCGCATGAACGGCTGCTCCATGGTGAAGCGCGTACCCAGCAGCCCCAGCACCTGCACACCGGCTGCGCGCGCGGCCGCCCCGACCGGGTCGGCTATGTGCAAAAACGGAATCGACACGGCTGCCGCCACCTGATCCGCCACCTTGTGCATCGTGTTGGTGCAAAGCAGCACACAATCTGCGCCTCCGGCTTGCAGACGCCGGGCCGCATCGGCCAGCAGCGCTGCCGCATCATGCCAGCGGCCTTCATGCTGGGCCTGCTCGACAGGGCCGAAGTCCACGCTGTACATCAGCAGCCTGGCTGAGCGCAACGCACCCAGACGCTCCCGGACACTCTGGTTGATCAGGCGGTAGTACTCGGCGCTGGACTCCCAGCTCATGCCGCCGATCAGGCCGATGACGCGCTGCGGCCCGGCGCTTGTTTGCAGGTCTTGATTCATGAGCGCCAGTGTGAGGCCCGCTGGCCGCCATCGTCTATCATGAAATTTCAGCCCGCCATGAAGACCCATCTGATTCAGCCTTCGGCAACCGACACGCCAGCCGTGCAGATCCATCTGCTAGGCCGCGCCGCCTACAGCAGCCGCGACCCGGTGCGCATGCATGCGCTGGGCATTGCGCTGCAAAGACAGCAAGGCGTGCACGCCATTGCCTCCGACAGGCGCGTGGACTTCGACACCTGGCCCGGCACCCTGAGCTATACGCCGCCAGGCGTCGAAGTATTTTCCGAATCAGCCACCGGCGGTGAATACCTGGTGCTGCGCTATGCCGCCCATGAGGCTGACGCTCCCGGGCCGTCGCGGCGCATCTCGCAACATGGTCAACGTGCGGCCTTGCAGATGGCACAGCATCTGCGCCTGCTGCTGCTCAGCCCTCGGCCGGACGCCCTGGCCATCGAGCAGGCTGCGCTGCGGTTCATGGCCTGCCAGGAGGGCAGCGCCTGCGGGGCCGACGCGCGCCCCGGCGCCGGCTATGGACGCGTGCTGGAGCGCATTGCCGCCGAGTTCGATCGACCGCTGAGCATTGCCGATCTGTCCGCCATGGTGGACACCAGCCCCTTGCGCTTTCTGCGCGAGTTCACACGGCTCACGGGCATGACGCCGCATGCCTGGATCACGGAGACCCGGCTTCAGGCGGCCCGCGCCATGATGCGAGGCTCTGATCTGCCCCTCACGCAGATCGCGCTGGAATGCGGCTTCAACCATCAGTCGCATATGGGCCATGTGTTTCGCAAGCACCTGGGCCTGACGCCAGGCCAGTACCGACAACATCACGGCGTGAAACCAACACCCGGCCCTTGAGTTGCGCGCCTGCAGGCACGCGATTCACATACGGTTTCATTGCCGGACACACAAAGTGCGGCCTGCGGGGCGCACCATGCTTCAGGCAGCATTCAAGCGGCGTACCATTGCCGCCTCAATGACGACCGCCAAGAAAAAGAAAACGCCCGCGCGCAAGCGCGGCAATGCTTCCAGGACTGCTCGCTACAGTCTCTCCCGCATCAAGCGCTTTGCCCTGTCTGCGGGTGCAGCGGCGCTGGCCAGCTTCCAGATTGCCAGCTGCAGCTTCAATCCCGGTGCCTCTGCCGAAAAACTGCTGGGCCAGGCGCTGGCGGCCCTGCATATTCCTGCACTCGATGCGCTGGGCCAGAGCCTGCAGGCCTTTCGCAAGAACGGCTGGCCGGATCTGGATGGTCTGCGTTCCGGTTCCGGTTCCGGTTCCGGCTCCAGCTCCCACACGCCCAGCGTGGGCGGCAAGGTGGACAAGGCCGATGTCACGGCCACGGCCCAGCCCACGCACTTTGCCAGCTGCCCCCAGTTCTTTCCCGGCGGCAAGGCTCCGGCCCTGCAACTGCACTCCCATGAGCGCGAGCTGTGCTTTTCGGGTTTTGCCGTTCTGCACAACGGCAGCACCAAGACCCCGGTGTTTGTGGCCGAGCGTCTGAACCGCCAGGCTCTGCAGCAGGCCCAGGGCTTGCAGCGCAGCGACAAGTTCTATGCCGATGCCCGCCTGCCGCGCGCCGAGCGCTCCGAGCTTGATGACTACAAGCGCTCCGGCTTCTCGCGCGGCCATATGGCCCCGGCAGCCGACATGAGCACGCCCGAGGCCATGGCCCAGAGTTTCAGCCTCGCCAATATGGTTCCGCAAAACCAGGTGCACAACGCGGGAGCCTGGAGCCAGGTGGAACAGGCCACGCGCAAATACGCGCTGCGTGCCCGGGGCGACGTCTATGTCTTCACCGGCCCGGTGTTCAGCAAAAATGCCTCGACCATCGGTGCAGGCAAGGTGGCGGTGCCCGACTACCTCTTCAAGCTGGTCTATGACGCCAGCACCGGCAAGAGCTGGGTGTACTGGCAGGCCAATAGTGCCGACACCCGCATGGGACCGCCCATCAGCTACGAGGAGTTCACGCGCCGCACCGGCATGCCGCTGCTGTCGGCCGTGAATCTGCCTCACGCATAAAAGTGAGCTACCTGCGCAAGCCATTCAATGCTTTCAATTAGATTTCATATTGAAATCAATGACTGACAATCGCAAGAAGCTACATTTTTAATAGCAAAACCAGATTCACAGAGACTCTGCGGATTCAAGCCTGAGCGCCCTCCAGCTTGAGAATCACATCCGGCAGCAGCCAGGCCTTGTGGCGGGTGCTCATTGGCCATGCCGGTGAAACCACGCTTTGAAGGCATGGACATCCAAGATGCTCGGTAAGTGCAGAGCCGCACTCCAGGACGGACCGCTGCCCCAGCCTTCAATACCGCAACCATGCGGGCGGTATTGAACGATGCTGTGAACGTCCTTCTTAGAAGGTGATGACCTTGTCGGCCGCCAGCGTCCAGTCTGCCAGTTCAGGCAGAGTGCCTATTTCCACGCCGGCAATCAGTGTCAGATCGGCCAGCCCTCGCGCCAGTGCACAGGTGCGGCACAGCCTGACACTCACGCCCTCGGCAACCAGATGCTCGACCATGGCCTGCAGACCGCTGCCCGCACCATCGTGCTGATTGGGCAGGCCGACAACGGTGGCGTCGGACATCAAAAAGACTTTCACCTCAGGCCTGGCATCATGGCCGCGCAAGGCTGTCGCCACGCGCAGCGCCGACAGGCAGCGCTCGCTGCCATAGGGCGCGGCGTGAACGATGATGACGATTTTTTGGGACATTAAAAATTCCTTAGCAAATAGCGCAACGCCCAGAACTGGCACAACCCGACAAAGAGACAGCAAGCAAGCGCCTCAGGGGGAGTTACTTCCTGATCAAGTATCGAATCGTCGGCCCGTCCTGCTGAATCTCCAGCACCTCATAGCCGTGATTCCTGGCATCCAGCGGAATATTGTTGATGGACTGCGGGCAGTCCGAGACCACTTCCAGAATCTGGCCCGGCTGCAGGCTGGGCATGGCTTCCAGCGTGGCGACAGCGGGGTATGGGCAAGGCTCGCCCAGCATGTCGAGGCGGAAATCGGGAAGGTATTTGGTGTCACTCATGATGGATTCCTTGAGATTCAGGCAATGCGCGAGGCAGTGGCAGCTGTTGTGGCAGCGGCCAGACGGGATTTTTTGGCAAAGAAATGCTTTTCCCACCACAGCACCAGAGCCAGCGAGATACCCAGCATCACATAGGTCAGCAACAGGCCGCCCTGCGGACCCAGCGCCTTGAGCAGATTGACCTTGTCGTAACTGGTGGCCAGCACGGGCGAGATGTCGTCCCAGACCAGCGCCAGCAAGGTCGATCCGATCACATTGCCCAGACCCACCCACCAGAAATGCACCTGGCCTTCGACGGCACGGTACATCCAGCCGGTTTCACAGCCGCCGGCCAGCACAATGCCGAAGCCGAACAGCAGACCGCCGATGACGGCATTGGGGCCGGCCCAGAAGATCTTGGGGTCCATGCCCAGTTGCACATAGCTGTAGATGCCGATGGTGCCCACGGCCATGCCCGCGATGATGGCCTTGGCCATCTGCGTGCGGCCCGTGATCCACAGATCGCGAAAGGCCGAGGTAAAGCAGACCTGGGCGCGCTCGATGATCAGGCCGAAGGCCAGACCGAACAGAATCGCCATGCCCAGCCTGGGCGCTTCGGCAGCCTTGCAGATGCCCCAGACCACACAGGCCAGGAACAGCGCCACGCCGATGCGAAAGCGCCGCCTGGCCTGGGCCTCGCTTTGCTCCAGGGGCCTGGGTGCCGTCACTTTCTGCAGCTTGACGGGAATCCGGAACATTGGCAGCAGGCTGACCTTGGCACCGGCCAGCGAGCCGATGGCCGTGGCAATGGCGAAGAACCAGGCATGCAGCGAAAACTGCGGAATGCCGGTAAAGAACGCCGCCAAATTGCAGCCCATGGCCAGACGCGCGCCAAAGCCCGCGATGATGCCGCCCACAATGGCCTGAAACACGCGAATGCGGTGGTTGGGCTGACGCAGCTTGACGTTATTGGCCCAAAGCGCAGCCGAGAAGCAGCCGACAAACATGCCGATGATCATCAGCCCGTCCACGCGTGTGAGCGGCGTGCCTTGCAGCCCGATGACCTTGAAATAGCCCCAATTGGAGAGATCGACACCGAGGAACTGCAGGATATGCCCGCCCCAGCGGGTGAATTCCCCCGTCACGGCCCAGAAGGTGCCGGTAATGCCGAAGTAATACGCAGAAAGGACGCCGGCCGCAATCACTGCGGGCACGGGCGACCAGAAACGCACCAGATATTGGTGCTTGAAATCTTGCCAGCTCATTGCCTTGCTTTCCTGCCACGCGAAGCTGCGTGGACGTTTTTCCAGTCGCACCAGCAAAAAAGACGCAAAAACCCTTGGCTTTTGCGTCTTCAACAAGCTGGTGGATGGCTACAAAAGTGGCCCGCTCAGGGGCTAGAAACCAGGGTTAACCCTGGTTTCAGACATGGCTGGCGATTATCCATCTGCACTCTGGCACATGCACAAGGCAGCGGTGCTTACCTTACCTTGCTGCTGCGCCACCCGCAGGTGCAGCTGGCTCCATGGCCGTGGCCGCGCTAGCGACTGCAGGGCCGTGCTGCCAGCTGACGGGCAGCACGGCGTCCAGCCAGTGCATGCGCCAGGCCAGCAGCGCGGCGGCGGCCACCAGTGCCAGCACACACAGGCTGTTGCGCAGGCCATGGCTGTCGGCATAAGGGTCGGCGTAGTTGCGCTTGGCGTTGGCAGGCACCTTGGCCGTCTGCGACAGGCTGCGGCCCAGACCCAGATTGATGTTCATGCGGCCATTGATGGCCCAGCCGCTGGCATCGAGAATCGGCCCCAGGCTGCGCTGGCGCAGCTTGAGCCAGGCAATCAGCATGCTCGGCCCCGAGATGGCCAGGATGATGCCCAGAATCGCCATGGGAATCCATGGCCCCAGCTCGATGAACTTGCCAAAGATGCCGACGATCACGGCGCTCAGCGAGCCCAATGCCACGCCAATCGCCGCCACCGTGCCCACATCGGTCTTGCGCGCCGCGGCGGGGGCTGCAGTTGCCGGGGTCAGATCCTTGGGGGCCGTCACCAGCTTGGTGGCGTTGTCGCTCAGGCTGGCGTTCACCACATCGTTCTTGGCGGCAGCATGCTTGGCCACCTGCTCCTCGATCATGCGTACAAACTTCTTGTAGGGCGAGAAGAAGGCCTGGCCGATGCTGGTCGGGTTGTCGATGAGCTTGACGATGGTGGCATCCCAGTCGTTGCCCGCGCGGTCATAGAACACGCCGTTGCGGCCCACGAACAGAAAGTCCACGTCGCCAGCCGTGAAGGCCGCAGCGATGGTCTTCTTCTGCCCTTCGCGCTTGCATTCGCAGTAAGCCAGATAGGTCTTGGCCATGGCCGCCAGCGCCGAGTGGGCTGCGGCATCTGCCACTTCCACCGTCAGGTCGCAGCTGCGGCCGTCGAGAAATAGCGTGCCGGCCTGAAAGGCCGCACCTTCGCGGCGATAGAAGCTGGAGAAGGAGACAAAGTTGTTGAGCAGCTCCAGCAGATCGCGCTGCAGGCGAATCAGCTTTTCCAGCGCCCTGGCCTGCACGGCATGCTCTTTTTCAGCGTCGTCATGGTCCAGCAACTGGGTCAGCGCTGCTTGCATGCCGCTGGCCAGCAGTTGCTGCACCTCGGCTTCGCTGATTGCCCCCAAGGGCGTGGCGGGGCAGGCGGCCAGCCATTGCTGGCAGTTGGCCAGCATGGTCTTGAGCTGCTCCCACTGCGCTTCGCTCAGCACTGTCAGCGCCTCGCCAAACACGGGCTGCACGGCCTGCTCGCGCAGGGTCTGCAGGGCAGCGGCCCAGGCGGGGTTGACGCCATTCACCAGCGGCAGGCTGCGCTCGCCCGTCACTGCGGCCAGTGGCAGCGCGGCCAGCGATTCGGAGGTATTGCTGAGCACCTGCGCGCCCAGGGCGGCATAGCCTTCTTCGGTCGGGTTGAGAGGAGCACGAGCGTTGGTATCGAACTCCACCAGACGCGTACGGGCAAAAAAGTCATCGACCTTGGCCTGCACGGCGTTCACAGCCCCGGCAGCCGCCAGCGCCAGCGCGCGCGGCTGCAGATGACAGCCCAACTCGGCCGCCTGAGCAAACCAGGTCTGCAGGCTGTGCAGATCTGCCCAGAAAGCTTCGGCCTTGGCGCGATCGATTCCCGGCACGCCATCGTGGCCATCCACCGCGCCATAAAGCTCCTGAATGCGGGCGATCAGGCCTGCCACCGCCTCATTGCCTTCTGCCGTGGCCGCGTTGACTACGCCGTCGCCGTTGAAGCGCAGGGCCTGCAGCGAAGCCAGACGCTCCTGCACCTGAGCCAGCGTGATGGCGCGGGCATCGGGCTGGCCTGCAAGTTCCAGCACGCGCCTGGCCTCTGCCAGCAGCAGCGCGCCTTCTTGCGTCGCGTCGTTGATGCTGTCCAGTTGCAGCACATCGCCGCCATCGGCCAGAACCTGCGGGTCACGCACTCTTGCCACGGCCCATTCACAGGCGGCCACCAGCTCGGGGGGGCGAATGCGCCCGTCCTTGCTGACATCAATCAAATCCAGCGTTGCGCTGTCGAACTCAATGCCTCGCGTGGGACAGGCCAGAGCCACCCACAGCTTCTGATCCAGCTCACCAATATGGGCAATGTCCTGGCCCGTGCGAATCACCACCTGGTCCACCTCGCCGGCGCGGAAAAACTGCCACTCGTACTGCTTCTGCATGAAACTACCAACTCCCAGGCAAGGATTGCCCTTGTCAAAGCACATTGCAACCAATGGCTGCCTGCACTATCCGCTATCAAAAGCGAGGAGTTTAAAAGTCATTTGCACTGGCTGAATGGTGACATTTGTGAACTCTTGCGCTTCTTGGGGCTGGTCTGCACTCCCTCCCACTGCCTTATCGCGCCATCGTGAGTGGCTGCTTGTTTTCTTTAATAAAGTACTTTTTTAGATACTTTATTTGCTACACTGCCCCGCGAAACCGTTGCTTATGACTGCTACGTCCACCGCCTCCCAATCTCGCGACAAGCTGCACCTGCAGCTGGCCCGGCTGTTTCGCAACAAGATAGCGACGGGCGAGTGGCCGGTCGGACAAAGCATTCCCACGGTCGAGGAGCTTGAGGCCCTGCACAGCGTCTCGCGCACCACGGTGCGCATGGCTGTACATGCGCTGGTCGACGAAGGCCTGCTGGAGACCCGCAAGCGCGGCGGCACCAAGGTCGTGGGCCAGCCCTACAAGCCCCCATCCTTTTTGCTGCCCACGACCTGGCAGGAGCTGGTGGCCTTTGGCGAGCAGATTCAGCAGACCACGCTGCAGCAGGCGAATGACTGCGTGCCGCCCATTCCGGCCGGCTTCCCTTCCCCTGGCGAACTGGCCCCTGCCTATACCTATTTTTTGCGCGTGCACAAGCACGGCGATGCACGCTTTTGCCTGTCCGAGCTGTACCTGGAACAGAACCTCTACCCCAGGCTGCAGGAACAGCTGGAGCGCACCACGCTGGCTCAGGCGCTGGGAAATGATCCAGCGCAGATCGCCACGGCCCGCCAGTATCTGAGCGTAGCCCCGGCCGACGAGCTGATTGCCGAGCATCTGGGCGTGCCGCTGGGCACGCCATTGATGCAGGCGCTACGCTGGGCCTGCAATCCACAAGGCCTGATCGTCTATTGGGCCAAGGTACGCTTCATCAGCGAATACGTGCATATCGAAATGGACCTGCTCAAATGAACACCGTCCCGCCCCAAGTCCAGCAGCTCTCCAAGCCCCATAGCGGCCGCGTGGCCTGGATCACCGGCTCCACCAGCGGCATAGGCTGGGCCGTTGCCAGACAACTGGCCGGCGAAGGTGCCGCCATTGCCCTGCATGGCAGCGCCGCCCCCAGCGCTCGCACCGATGCCCAGCTGGCCGAGCTGCAGGCACTGGGTGTGGCAGCCCGCTATTACGCGCTCGACCTGGCTGACGGCGAAGCCATTGCTCCCCTGGCCCGACGTATTGCCGCCGATCTGGGGGAAGTGGACATTCTGGTCAACAACGCAGGCATGCAGCATGTGGAGTCAGTGCTCAGCTTCCCTGCGGCCCAGTGGAACACCATGCTGGCCGTCAACCTGAGCGCACCGTTTCACACCATACAAGCCTGCACACCGGCCATGCTGGAGCGCGGCTGGGGGCGCATCATCAATATGGCATCCGTCAGCGGCCTGGTCGGCGTGGCCCACAAGCCCGCCTATGTGGCCAGCAAGCACGGCCTGCTGGGCCTGAGCAAATCCGTGGCGCTGGAGCTGGCCACCACGCCCGTGACCTGCAACGCCATCTGCCCCGGCTGGGTGCTCACACCGCTGGTACAGGCCCAGATCCAGGCCCTGGCGCTGCGCGAAAACCTGGACGAGCCCGCAGCCCGCGCCAAATTGCTGGGAGCCAAGCAACCCTCGCAGGCTTTTGTAACGGTGGAGCAGGTTGCGGCGCTGGTCAGCTTTGTGGCCAGCGACAACGCCGCCCAGGTGCGTGGTGCACAGTGGAATATGGATGGAGGCTTCACCGCGGCATGAAAGGTCCACAAGCCAGATCCCATCGATCAGTCATAGATCGGTCATAGATCAATGGCTGACAGCGCACAGCAGATCAGCGCTGCAGCCTGTTTTTATTCAAATCGTTTAAGGAGACGAACATGGCATTGAACGAAACCCACGACGCCGGCCTGCAAAGCTGGGTCACCTGCGCCAACACAGGCAGCAGCGACTTCCCCATCCAGAACCTGCCATTTGCAGTCTTTCGCCGCAAGAACAGCAGCGAGACTTTTCGCGGCGGCGTGGCGATTGGCGACCAGGTGCTGGACATGGCGGCCGTTCGCGATGCCCAGGCACTGAGCGGCGATGTGCAGGCCCAGGTCGAAGCAGCGGCGCAGGGTCAGCTCAACAGCTTGATGGCCATGGGCCCTGCGTCATGGTCGGCCCTGCGCCTGGCCCTGTCGCGCGCCCTGCGTGCCGGCGCCGCCGAAGAAGCCGCCCTCAAGGCCTGCCTCGTGCCCCAGGCCGATGTGGAGTACAGCGTCCCCGCACAGGTGGGCGACTACACGGACTTCTACACCTCTGTGCATCACGCCACCAATGTGGGCAAGCTGTTTCGCCCCACCAACCCGCTGATGGAAAACTACAAGTGGGTGCCCATCGGCTACCACGGTCGTGCTTCCAGCATCCGCATCTCTGGCGTGGACTTCAAGCGCCCCAACGGCCAGCTCAAGGCCCCCGATTCCGACCCCGTGCTCAAGCCCTGCAACCGCCTCGACTATGAGCTGGAGATGGGCATCTATGCAGGTTCGGCCAATGCCTGGGGCGAGGCCATCGGCATCGAGGACGCCGAACACCACATCTTCGGCCTGTGCCTGCTCAACGACTGGTCGGCACGCGACGTTCAGGCCTGGGAGTACCAGCCACTGGGCCCCTTTCTGTCCAAGAACTTCGCCACCAGCATCTCGCCCTGGATCGTGACGCTGGAAGCACTGGAGCCCTATCGCACGGCATTCGTGCGCCCCTCCGAGGACCCGCAGCCCCTGCCCTACCTCAGCTGCGAGGCAAACTCGCAGCGCGGTGCGCTCGATGTGCAGCTCACGGTCGCCATCCAGACCGAGAAGATGCGCGCCGAAGGCAAGGCCGCCGAGCAGATCACCCGGACCAGCTACCGCCACGCCTACTGGACCATGGCCCAGCTGATTGCCCACCACACCGTCAACGGCTGCGATCTGCAACCCGGCGACCTGCTGGGCACGGGCACGCTGTCCGGCCCCACCATGGCCGAAGCCGGCGCCCTGCTGGAAATCACCGAAGGCGGCAAAAAGCCCTTGAGCCTGAGCAACGGCGAAACCCGCACCTTCTTGCTCGACGGCGATGCCGTGGTCTTTACCGGCTGGTGCGAAAAGCCCGGAGTCGCGCGCATCGGCTTTGGCGAATGCCGCGCCACCGTGCTGCCCGCGCACCAGGCCTGAGCGCGCCTCGGCCATCCCCCAAAGAACCGGCCTGGCGCCGGTTTTTTGTTGGGAATCTGCCTTCAGCCCGCTCGTAACGCCATGACACAATTGCAGCCATGCCTTCCGCTTCGGACACCCCCACCCCTGCGCTCGCCCCTGCTGGCCGAAACCAGCGCCAGGAGCCCGTGCTGGACCAGCCTGCACGCTCGGATGCCAGCCCCCTGCCTGCCTCCATTGCAGGAGCCTTTGCAGCCGCGGCCTATTCCATGCAGCACAGTCTGCAACACGAGCCCGGGCAGAGCGCTGCGACTGAAGAGGAGGACAGCGGCCTGCTGCCCCAACTCTATGCCAGCCGCCTGAACCCGCGCTCGCGCGACTTTTACCTGGCCCAGTTCAAACGCTTCGATGCCCTGGACCGCAGCCTGCCCAGCTGGAATATGGCGGCCGCCTTGCTGACCCTGGCCTGGTGCAGCCTGCACGGCCTGTGGCGCGAGGCTGCCAAATACCTGGCAGCCGTCACGGCAACCGCGCTGATCTGGTGGTTTGGCCTGCGCCCGGCTCTGCCCGAAGCCATGGCTCTGGGCCTGGGCATTGCGCTGTGGCTGGTCGCCGTGGCCGTACCCGGCCTGCTGGGCAATGGCTGGTACTGGCGCAAGATCAGGGCCCAGACGCTGCAGGCGATCACGGACGCACCCAATATGGCTGCCGCCCATGCCGCCTTGCAGGCACAAGTCGGCTCTCCTCGCAACAGAACCGCAGCCATGCTGGTGCTGGCCCTGCCTGTTGCAGCGCTCGCAGGCGCAGGCCTGGCATTGCTGCCCGCAGGCAACCCTGTACCTCCCAGGAGTGCGGAGCCTGCAGCCATCACCCGGCCCGCTGCAGACAGCGCCTCCGCCCCTCGCCCCATGGCAAGCCCGGCCCCGGCAGGTCCCGCCGCAGCCGCCCAGCCCGAGACCCGCCCGCCAGAGCCGGCGCCCACCGCCGCAGCCGAAACGGACGGCAGCGCCGGCAAAGCGGCGCCTCCAGCACCTGCCCAGGTGCAAGACAAGACGGCGGCCCAGGCCGAGCCCAGCGCAAAACCGCCGGCAGCACCGGCTGACAAGCCCGCCGCCAAGCCTGCGGCAGAGCCCAAAGAGCAGCCCGTAACAGCTGCGTCACAAGCGGCGTCAAAAGCGGCGCCGCAAGCCGGCTCGGATCTGGTTCCTGGCAAGTTCTATCTGAATCTGGGCGTCTATTCCGAGGCCGGCAATGCAGACAAGGTACTGGCGCAGCTGCAAAAGTCCAGACTGCCCGCGCTGACGCAGAAGATGAGCAGCAACAAAGGGGAAGTCACCCGAGTGCGCAGCGGCCCCTTCGAGAGCCGAAAGCGCGCTGAAAAGGCTGCGCGCAAGCTGCAGGCCGCAAATATCGAAGCCGGCATCTTTCAGAGTGCGGACGAAACCCACAAGCCATAGACCAGACGCAAGCACGCCAGGAACTTATGCAAAAAACACAGTAAATCCCTTGATTGCATTGCGTTTATAGCTATCAATTTCGCCAACAACCTTGTTGCACCCGCTTGCATATCGGGGCCTGGTCTGGCAGGCGCGGGGACCTGGGGGGCGCTATGGTGTGGGGCATGAAGCATCGAACACCCAATCTGCATATTTCCACCCGCCCTTTGCTGGGCATGGCTGCTGCCTGCATGGCTGTGCTGATGGCTGGCTGCGCCAGCAACGGCACGGTCGCAGGCGGCACGACCGCCCCGCCTGCGCGTCAACTGCAGGTATGCCATGCGGAGCCCGTACAGATCTATATCGGCCACAACACGGTGGCGTCGACGCTGGAGACCATCCGCCAGAAATCCGGCTCGTATCTGCTGCGCGTGCTGCGCGAGGGTCAGCCCGCGACCATGGAATACAACCAGGAGCGCCTGAACGTCATCACCAATGACGCAGGCAAGATCACGGCGCTGCGCTGCGGCTGAGCACCCAGCAGGACTTACAGGAACATTTCCTGCAGGTCGCTCAGAAAGTCAAAGCCGCGCTCGGTGGGCACCACGCGGCCCAGATCACGGCTGATCAGGCCCTTGGCCTGGGCCTGATCGAGCCCCTTGGAAATGGCCGACATGGGCAGGCCCGTGCGCTCCATGAACTCCTGCAAGGCAAAGCCGCCGCGCAGGCGCAGCGCGTTGAGCATGTATTCGAACGGCAGCTCGGCACGCTTGACCTCGTTGTCCTGTGCCAAGGGCGTTCCGGCCAGCGCCATGTCCATGTAGCGGGCCGGATCGCGGAAACGCACCTGGCGCACGATGCGGTGGGCAAAGCTCAGCTTGCTGTGCGCACCAGCGCCAATGCCCAGATAGTCACCGAACTGCCAGTAGTTGCTGTTGTGAAAGCACTGGTGACCATCCTTGGCATAGGCCGAGACTTCGTAGCGCTGCATGCCGGCTCCCTGGGTGCTGGCCGTGATCAGGTCCAGCATCTCATAGGCCGTATCGTCCTCCGGCACCACGGGCGGATATTTGGCGAAATAGGTGTTTGGCTCGATGGTGAGGTGATAAATCGACAGATGTGGCGGTGCAAACGACAGTGCCGTGTCCACATCGCGCTGCAGATCGTCCAAGCTCTGGCCGGGCAGCGCATACATGAGATCGATGTTGAAGGTCTCGAAATTGTCGGCCGCCTCGCGCACCGCCGCCTGGGCCTGCGCCGCATCATGCACGCGCCCCACGGCCTGCAGATAGCGGTCGTCAAAGCTCTGCACTCCTATGGACAGACGGTTCACACCAGCCGCCCGGAAAGCCTTGAAGCGGTCCTTCTCGAAGGTGCCGGGGTTGGCCTCCATCGTGATCTCGCAATCGGGCTCCATGCGCAGACGCGCACGCAGACCGGCAATCAGCTTGTCTATGGACTCGGGCGAGAACAGGCTGGGCGTGCCCCCGCCCATGAAGACGCTGTGCACCGTGCGCCCCCAGATCAGCGGCAGTGCGCTCTCCAGATCGGCCATCAGGGCATCGATATAGCGGTCCTCGGGCAGTGCATCCCCCTTGGCCCAGGCATGCGAGTTGAAGTCGCAATACGGGCATTTCTTCAGGCACCAGGGCAGGTGCACATACAGCGACAGCGGCGGCAGGCTGCCCAGCTGCAATGTGCCGGGACGCATGTAGTGCTGAATGTCGCGCTGCACCGCCGCTTCGGCAGTCTCTGTTTGAGGCTGAATGGGGATCATGGGAAATATGCTTTTCTAGCGCAAACAAAACCGACGCCGCTAAAACTAGCACACCCCAACCAGGGGACAGCAAGCAAGGGCCTAGGCCGCCCCGCAGCGAGGCTGTCGTCCCCCTTCCATAGCGCGCAGAGAAAGGGGGGAAGGCGCGGGGCCGCCTGGGCAAAGCGCCTCAGGGGGAGTGCGGTCAAAGACCGCTGGTTATAACCATCTCTCTTTCACCATCGCGATCATCTTCCGAGAAGAAAGTCCTCGATGGCTGTGTGCATGCTTGAGCTCAGGCTCCATCTCGGCAAAGGTCAAGCCCAGCTCGGGGATCAGCAGTACCGGGTCAAAGCCAAAGCCATTGCTGCCACGGCGCTCGGTCGTGAGCAAAGCCTGCACGCGACCTACGGCAATCAGCGGCTCAGGGTCCTTGGGCGAACGCACGCCCACCAGGGTGCTGACCATGGCGGCACGGCGGTTGGTCACGCCCTGCATCTGCTCGAGCAGCGCGCGCACATTGTTTTCGTCGCTTTTCTCGTAGCCGAACTGGGTGCAATAGTAGGCCGTGTCCACACCGGGCAGACCGCCGAAATGATCCACACACATGCCGGCATCATCGGCAATGGCGGGCAAGCCGGTCTTCTCGGCCGCAAAGCGCGCCTTGGACAGGGCATTCTCCACAAAGGTGCCATAGGGCTCGGGAGCTTCTCCCTCGAACAGATCGCCTTGGCGGATCAGCTCCACGCCCAGCGGGGCAAACATGGCCTGCAACTCGACGAGCTTTCCGCGGTTGTTGGATGCCAGCACAATTTTCATAATAAAAAATCCATGCAAGCGCTTATGGCGCTTGCGCAATCAGCTATTGATTCAGTAGTTTCAAGCCAGTGCCTATTGCAGCGCGCAACCGTGTTCAGGTCTTGGCTTTCTGGCGCTGTGCCGAACGGCGTATGGCCTCGTTGATTTCTGCAATCGATCGCTCGATGGCCTCATCGTCGAGCTCATCCTCGCATTCGTCGATCGGCCCCACCTGTATCGTGGACTCGAAGCCCTGACCTTCGATCTCCTGCGTGGAGATGGAAGACGGTTCGAAATTATTCGGCGTTTCCCATACCAGTGCCAGCACGGTGACATTGTCGCTGGCGTCCCCGGCTCGCTTGAGCGCCGTATCGACCAGCATGGGCACAAAATGGGCCACGGCCTTGCCACTCATGATCTGGAGAATTTCCGGTGTCGGGACCGCCCCCCAGAGACCATCGGAGCACAGCATCAGCTGATCGCCCTCTTCAAGCCGCCTTGTCTCGCTCACATCGAAGATGGGCTTGGAAGGCGAGCCCAGGCAGGTGAACAGCACATTGCGGTTGGCCGGTGCCAACGCACCGGAGACCTTGCGCATCTCGCTGTAGGAATGGTCCCGCGTTCGCTCCACGAGCTGCCCGTCGCGCACCCAGTACAGACGCGAGTCGCCGCAGTGAATCCAGGTCACCTTGCCATCCTGCAGCACGGCCGCAACCAGCGTGGTGCGCGGTGTGTCCATCATGCCCTTGGTGCTGGCATAACGCAGGATCTGGCGATGGGCATGCAGCAGCGCCTCTTCCAGAAACAGGGCAGGCTCTTCCAGCATGGGCTTGGCCTTTTGCTGAAAAAGCGTGGAAACCACCTGCAATGCTATCTGTGCGGCCACTTCGCCGTCCGGATGCCCGCCCATGCCGTCCGCCAGCACGAACAACGCCGCCTCTCGCGTATAGCAGTAGCCCATGCGGTCTTCGTTGAGGGCACGGCCTCCTCGGCGGCTGAGCTGGAAGACGGAAAATTTCATGGTTTGCGATTGCTGTCGGTCACCGCTCCACGTTCGGAGCCGCCGAGTTTCTGAAGATTCTTCCTGGCGTCCTGCACCATGTTGTCAAACTGCATGCGCATGCGCTCCTGCATGCTGAGCTTGGTATAGCGACGCTCGCCTTCACGGCTCAGCTCTTTTTGCAGAGCAAATACCGACTGCGGGCGCGAGAGCGGATCCATGGCCATGCACCACTCCACCACCTCGATCAGATTGTCCGAATACACGCCGCGCAGCTTGTTCAAGGCCAGGGCCAGACGGTCCTTGTCCTGACGCTGCGGAGCTTCGTTGGGCGGTATGCCCTGCATGCAGGCATAGATGCAGGCGCCAATGGCGTAGATATCGGTCCAGGGACCCAGCTGGGAATCGCGCCGGTACATCTCAGGGGCAGCAAAGCCCGGCGTGTACATGGGACGAATGAAGTTGCCCTCCTTGGACAGCACTTCACGCGCCGCGCCGAAATCGATCAGCACGGCCTTGTCGTCATTGGTGATGAAGATATTGGCGGGCTTGATGTCCAGATGCAGCATCTTGTGCTGATGCACGATGCGCAGGCCGCGCAGCACCTCGTCAAACAGAGAGCGAATCGTCGACTCCCTGAACACCTTGTCGGCCTTGAGCTCGCGCGCCGTGACGATGAACTCCTGCAGGGTCGCCCCTTCCAGGTAGTTCATCACCATGTAGACGGTTTCGTTTTCGCGAAAGAAATTCAGCACGCTCACCACGGAGGCGTGGGAAATCTGCGCCAGCGAGCGTCCTTCCTCGAAAAAGCTCTTGAGCCCGAGTCGATAGAGGGACAGTTTTTCTGGCGCCACCATGGGCTGCAGTTCGGCAGGTGCCCGAGTGGCAAGCGAAGCTGGCAGGTACTCCTTGATCGCTACCTGCTGGCCATCGGCGTCCAGAGCCAGGTAGACAATCCCGAACCCCCCCGAGGAAATCCTGCGCACCACCCGGTATCCGCCTATTGTGCTGCCCGACGGTAGGGGGGCTGGCTTGGTTTTTGTAGACATTTTTTACCGGTAAACCTCAAGGATGATACGAAACCCGGATAATCGGGAAATTGCAAGCATCCATCAAAAGTCCAATGCCAGTTTACAGCATGACCGGATACGCCAGTGCCCAGCACAGCGCATCCGTTGAGGGTGGTCAAGAGTCCCAGTCCAACAGCCGTCTGGGCCTTGAGATCCGTGCGGTCAATAGCCGCTTTCTGGATTTGTCCTTCCGCCTTCCCGACGAACTGCGCGCCCTTGAACCGGCCCTGCGCACCTTGCTCACCGCGCGCCTCAAGCGCGGTAAGGTGGAAGTACGAGCCGCCATCGACGTCTCCAGCAACCAATCCCTGCCCATTCCCGCACCCACCCAGCTGCAACGCCTTGTGACCTTGCAGGACTCGGTTCAGGCCTGGCTGCCCAAGGCACGCGACCTGTCCGTGGCCGATGTGCTGCGCCTGTGCAGCGGCACCGCCTCCGCCACCACGGACTGGAGCGAGATTGCTCCGGCCCTGGCCGAACAGGCCATCACCGAACTGCTCGCAGCTCGCGCCCGTGAGGGCGAGCGCCTGGCCGACATGCTGCTCGACCGCATCAAGCAGCTGCGCGCGCTGGCCAAGACCGCCGCACCGCTGGTGCCGCAACTGGTGGAGCAGCAGCGCCAGAAGTTCCTCGAGCGCTGGAAGGAGGCCATGGCCCTCGGTGAAGGCTCGGTTGCCCCCGAGGCCGCCCAGGACCGTGCCCTGGCCGAAGCCACGGCCTTTGCCATCCGCATCGACGTGGCAGAAGAAGTCACGCGTCTGGGCTCTCACCTCGACGAAATCGAGCGTCTGCTCAAAAAGGGTGGCGACATCGGCAAGCGCCTGGACTTCCTGATCCAGGAATTGCACCGTGAAGCCAACACCCTCGGCTCCAAATCAGCCACGCTGGAGCTGACCCGCATCAGCGTCGACATGAAGGTGCTGATCGAGCAA
Source organism: Comamonas testosteroni ATCC 11996 (assembly GCF_000241525.1). Classification (GTDB taxonomy): domain Bacteria; phylum Pseudomonadota; class Gammaproteobacteria; order Burkholderiales; family Burkholderiaceae_C; genus Comamonas; species Comamonas testosteroni. The sequence goes on along the minus strand of NZ_AHIL01000004.1, from coordinate 95,382 downwards.
ATGCGCGAACAAGTGCAGAACATCGAGTAAGCAAGCCCTGAGCGTACCTACCCCGTACGCTCGATTCATGCCCAAAGTCATGCCCAAAGTCATGGACCATCCCGGAAATCTATTTGTCGTGTCGGCACCCAGCGGTGCCGGCAAATCCTCTCTGGTACGCGCTCTGCGTGAATTCGACGCACGCGTCTACCCCTCCGTCTCCCACACCACGCGCGCGCCGCGCGGCCAGGAAAAGCACGGCCGCGAGTACTACTTCGTCTCGGACGCCGAGTTCGATGCCATGGTCGCCAACAGCGGCTTTGTCGAATGGGCCAATGTGCACAGCCGCCGCTACGGCACGGCCAAGAGGTCTCTTGAAGAGCGCATCCAGAGCGGCACCGATGTGCTGCTCGAGATCGACTACCAGGGCGCCCTGCAGGTCAAGCAGGCCTTTCCCAATGCCGTGCTGATCTTCATCCTGCCGCCCAGCTGGGACGAGCTGCGCGCGCGCCTGGAAAATCGCGGCGAGGACGCACCCGAAGTCATTGAAATGCGCCTGAAGAACGCCGAAGAGGAAATGGCGCAGGTCGCAAAATTCGACTTCGTTATAATCAACGAACTGTTTGAGAGTGCGCTCTTTGATCTCAAGGCGATCATTCACGCGCAACGCCTCAAATATGCGGCCCAGCGGCGCCTTCGCGCCGACACCTTCGAGTCGCTCAATATCCCTGAATCCAACTGACCGTTCCCGGAGTTCCTGATGGCACGCATTACTGTTGAAGATAGCCTGGAGCAGATCCCCAACCGCTTCCAGCTCGTTTTGGCCGCGACTTACCGCGCCCGCATGCTCAATCAAGGCCATACCCCCAAGATTGAAACCAAGAACAAGGCCAGCGTCACTGCCCTGCGTGAAATCGCAGACGGCAAGGTAGGCCTGGAAATGCTGAAGAAGGTGCCGGGTTAAGCTGTTGCATCGCAGCACCAAAATAGACAATTAAGCACCGCTCGTCGGTGCTTTTTTGTACCTATCACCTTGCACTCGGTACTTGCAGGCTACATTTAAGGAATATGACAGCGGCCCAGAACTCGACGATTGCACCTTCTTCTACGGCACCGGCCAAGCCTCAGCGCATGCCCGCTGAGCAGGCTGCACGTGTGTCGGCTGCTGCTTTTGACGGGTTGATGGAGCATCTGGGCTATCTGGATGCCGACAGCGCCGAGCGCGTGCGCCAGGCATATGTCTACGCAGATCAAGCACATACAGATCAGTGGCGCAGCAGTGGAGACCCCTATATCACCCACCCCATCGCGGTCACGGGGATCTGCGCCAACTGGAAGCTCGACGCCCCTGCGCTGATGGCGGCCCTGCTGCATGACTCCATGGAGGATTGCGGCATCACCAAGCTGGATCTGAAGGAGCGCTTTGGCGAGGATGTGGCCGAGCTGGTGGACGGGCTGACCAAGCTGGACAAGCTGCAGTTCAATACCCGCGAGGAAAACCAGGCCGAGTCCTTTCGCAAGATGCTGCTGGCCATGGCGCGCGATGTGCGCGTCATCCTGATCAAGCTGGCCGACCGCACCCACAATATGCGCACCATGAGCGACATGCCGCGCAGCAAGTGGGGCCGCATCTCGTCCGAGACACTGGAGATCTACGCTCCCATCGCGCACCGCCTGGGTCTGAACCAGACTTATCGCGAGCTGCAGGATCTGTCGTTCAAGCATCTGCATCCCTGGCGCTATGCCACGCTGGAAAAAGCCATAGACCGCTCGCGCACGCGCCGCCGTGATCTGGTGCAGCGCGTGCAGGATGAGGTCAGCACTGCCTTTGCCACACACAGTCTGCCAGTGCGGCTGCTGGGCCGCGAGAGCACGCTGTACTCGCTGTACCAGCGCATGCAGAAGAACCAGCTGAGCTTTGCCAAGGTCACCGACATCTACGGCTTTCGCATCATCGTCCCCAAGACGCTGGACTGCTACACGGCCCTCGGGGTGCTGCACCAGAAGTACAAGCCCATGCCGGGCCGCTTCAAGGACTACATCGCCATTGCCAAGAGCAATGGCTACCAGTCGCTGCACACCACGCTGGTCGGCCCCTCCAGCGTCAGCATCGAATTCCAGATTCGCACGGAAGAGATGAACATCGTGGCCGAGGCCGGCGTCGCGGCCCACTGGCTGTACAAGGCGCAGCAAGGTCATGACTCCGAGCATCTGTCCACCCAGTGGCTGCAGTCCCTGCTCGATATCCAGAACGAGACCCGCGACGCGGCGGAGTTCTGGGATCACGTCAAGGTGGACCTCTTTCCCGATGCCGTGTACGTGTTCACGCCCAAGAGCGAGATCATGGCCATGCCGCGCGGCGCCACGGTGGTGGACTTTGCCTACGCCATCCACAGCAAGATCGGGCATCGCACCACGGCGGCCAAGATCAATGACGAAGAAGTGCCGCTGCGCACCGAGCTCAAGAGCGGCGATGTGGTGCAGATCATCACCTCCGAGACCTCCACGCCCAATCCGGCCTGGCTGAGCTTTGTGAAAACCGGACGCGCCCGCTCCAAGATTCGCTCCTACCTCAAGAATGCGGCGCAGACCGAAGCCGGCCAGCTCGGAGAAACGCTGCTGGCCCAGGCCCTGCGTGCCGAAGGCATTGACAGCGTACCGTCGCAGGACGATGCCAACAAGGGCGTCTGGGACGAGATTTTGCGCATCACGGGCAACCGCACGCCCGCAGACCTCATGGTCGATATCGGCATGGGTCGCCGCATCGCCTCCCTGGTGGCCGCGCGCATGACCAGCTTCATGACCAAGCAGGGTGTGCGCCCGGATGCCCTGCTCATCACGCAGGAGCGCTTCAACACGCACAACCGCCCCTTCCAGGGCGCGGTCACGCTCAACGGCGACGAGAGCAGTTCGGTCTATTACTCGCACTGCTGCCGCCCCGTGCCGGGCGACCCGATTCTGGGCTACCTGGGCGGTCAGGGCCTGGTCGTGCACCACGCCCATTGCAACAATGCCATCAAGCTGCGTGAAAAGGATGCCGACCGTTTCATCACGGTGGACTGGTCCGACGACGTCACGCGCCTGTTCGAGGCCGGCATCGTGGTCACGGTGCAAAACAACAAGGGCGTGCTGGCCCGCGTGGCGGCCGAGCTATCGAACGCCGAAGCCGATATCGTGCGCGTCGAGATGACCGACGAAGCCGCGATCGGCACCACCGACCTGCGCTTTGTCATCTCCGTGCAGAACAGCGTTCAGCTGGAGAATGCGCTGCGCAATCTGCGCCGCCTGCACTCGGTCATTCGTGCCAGCCGCGTCATGGCCTGACCTCCGCCATGCTCCACAAGGCCGCCTCGGGCGGCCTTTTTCATGGGCGAAAGATTTTGTTGCATTCTGCGGGCGCTATCCCGCCATGCAACAGCCCTCAGGCCACGGCAGCAAGCGACAATGGCATTCATGCTCCAAACCGCACCTTCGCTTCTGAATGTCCGTCAGCCGTTGCTGATCACCGCCATCGCAACAGCCCTGCTCGCAGGCTGCGCCACCCGGTCCGAGCCTCCAGCAGCAGCGGTGTCCGAACCGGCACAGCCTGCCAAAACAGAGCAAGGCACTGACGAAGCAGCGATGGAAAGTCCCATACAGGCCAGCAACTTTGCACACTGGAAGCAGGAATTTGCCCCACGCGCACGCGCAGCAGGCATTTCGGAGCGCACACTGCGCAGCGCCCTGGCCGGCGCCAAGCTGCAGCCCAGCATCATCAAGCTCGACCGCTCGCAGCCCGAGTTCACGCGCACACCCTGGCAGTATCTCGATAGCGCCGTCTCCGCACAGCGCATCAAGACCGGCAAGCTCAAGATGCAGGAATACGCAGCCAGTCTGCAAGCGGCCAGCCAGCGTTATGGCGTGCCGGCACCCGTGATTGCAGCCATCTGGGGCATGGAGAGCAACTACGGCAGCAATTTCGGCAGCTTCTCGGCCGTGGATGCACTGGCCACTCTCGCCTTCGACGGCCGCCGCGCCGAATGGGCTCAGAAGGAGCTGATTGCCGCGCTGCGCATCATCGACAACGGCGACATCGATGCCGCTCATATGATCAGCTCGTGGGCCGGTGCCATGGGCAACACCCAGTTTCTGCCCTCGGTCTTCCTGCAATATGCAGTCGATGCCGATGGAGACGGCCGCCGCGACATCTGGGGCTCCATGGCCGATGTGGCCGCCTCCACGGCCAACTATCTTGCAAGCTCGGGCTGGAACCCTGGCGAACCCTGGGGCGCTGAAGTGCGCCTGCCAGCCAATTTCGATTACGCGCGCACCGAACTTTCCACGCGCCAGAACAGCAATGCCTGGGCTGCAGAAGGCGTTCAAAGCGTGAACGGCCAGGCCTTGCCCGCGATGGCCGGAGCCAGCATCATTGCACCGGCCGGTGCCCGTGGTCCGGCCTTCATGGTGGGCAGCAACTTCCGCGCCATCCTGCGCTACAACAACTCCACCAACTATGCACTCGCCGTGGGCCTGCTTGCATCGCAACTGGCAGGCAATGGCGGCATCAGCGCCGAATGGCCGCGCGATCTCGGCGCCCTGACGCGTGAGCAGACACGGGCGCTGCAGACCGCCCTGACGCAGCTCGGCTTTGCCACCGGAGCGGCCGACGGCGTGATGGGTCCGGCCACCCGCGCAGGGCTTCGTCAGTACCAGCAGAGCCAGGGTCTGGCGGCAGACGGTTACCCCACGCTGGAGCTGCTGCAACGCCTGCAGGCTGGCAATCAGCCTCAAAAATAATAGCTTTTATCGCTTATCTATCAATGATTTCAATACTAAAACTATCTGAAACCGTTGAACATCAAGCGAGTGCAGCTCACAAAATGAAAGCGCGGCATCCGATACGGAAACCGCGCTTTTTTGTTGCCGCTGAACTCAGGATCGAGTTGTGGGCTCAGGATAGCTGACGTCCAGAATCTCCAGCATGCGCACGCCGGCCGGCGTGGGCAAGGCCACCTCATCGCCCACGCGCGCCTTGAGCAACGCGCGCGAAACCGGGGCAATCCAGCTGACCTGGTTCTGCGCGCTGTCCGCCTCGTCAATGCCCATGATGGTGATGGTGCGCTCCACGCCCTCGTCATCCACGTAGCTGACCGTGGCGCCGAAAAAGACCTGGTCGCTGCCTGCGTGCACGCCAGGATCGACGACCTCGGCGATCTCCAGCCGCTTGGTCAGAAAGCGGATGCGGCGATCGATCTCGCGCAGGCGCTTCTTGCCGTAGAGATAGTCGCCGTTTTCGGAGCGGTCGCCGTTGCTGGCCGCCCAATGTACGATCTCCACGATCTTGGGGCGCTCGTTGTCGATCAGATCCAGCAGCTCGTCCTTGATGCGCTGGTAGCCCCGGGGCGTGATGTAGTTCTTGCCGCCTGCGGGCAATGGCGGCAGAGCGCCGACGTCATCATCGTCGTCGCCGTCCGATTCTTTGGTGAAAGCCTTGCTCATGAGGCCGATCTTCACACAGATCGAGGACTGATCAGGCCAGGGCTCGTCAAAGCCCGGAAACGAAAAAGCCTCAGAACCTTGCAGTTCTGAGGCTTGTCGTTTGGTGCGGCTGGCAGGAATCGAACCCACGACCCCTTGGTTCGTAGCCAAGTACTCTATCCAGCTGAGCTACAGCCGCTAAGCCTCGAATTATATACAGTTTTTGAAGCTACTCGGTGAAAACCCGAATTTTTCTTCCAAGACCCTCCAGGCCCGTCAGCCCCGCGGCAACAGGCAGAGCAGAAACGAAAAAGCCTCAGAACTTTTCAGTTCTGAGGCTTGTCGTTTGGTGCGGCTGGCAGGAATCGAACCCACGACCCCTTGGTTCGTAGCCAAGTACTCTATCCAGCTGAGCTACAGCCGCTAAGCCTCGAATTATATACTTATTTTCAGACTTGAAGAAAAGTCTCCCGGAATTTTCAAATTCCGGGCGCCGCTGCGCGCGTGCAACCACATGAAAAGCCTGATTCCAAGCACATGCATATGCGCTAATCTCGAGCGCTGAAACCGGTCCGCCAGCAAACTGCTGGCGGCCTCTGCGATGTCTCGTTCATGGACCCCAAAGAACCAGATCCCGCGCGTCAGGGCAGCCGGTCGCTCCAGGCCACCACGGGCTGCGCCAGTGCATTCAGAATCATCAATGACGACAGACAGAAAACAGGCCTCGCCTTCGATTCCTCCATCCGTGGCCATGTGGGAGCAGTTGTTTCGCCGCAGCGCCAGGCCCTCGCTGAGCCTGCAGGGCCAGATTCGCGAAATGCTGGTCGATGCCATCCTCACCGGCATTCTCGCGCCCGGTGATGCCGTCCCCTCAAGTCGTGAGCTGGCCAAGCTGCTGGGCGTGGGCCGCATCACCGTGGTCATGGCCTACCAGCAGTTGACCGAAGAGGCCTTTTTGCTGAGCCGCGAGAGAAAAGGCCATTTCATCCACCCCGATGTACTGCAGGGCCGCACCGCAGAGCGCAACCCCGGCAACATCAGGAATGCGGACACCGAGGCGCACACGGACTGGTCGCGCCGCCTGTGGCTGCGCCCCAGCCTGCAGCGCAGCATCGTCAAGGAAGACGACTGGCAGCAGTTCCCCTATCCGTTTCTCTACGGCCAGTTCGACAAGGAACTGTTTCCCACGGCCGCCTGGCGCGAATGCTGCCTCAAGTCCCTGGGCGTGGTGGACATCCGCATGTGGGCACCCGATCACATCACCCGCGACGACGACAGCCTCATCCAGCAGGTGCAGACCAAGATCCTGCCGCGCCGCGGCGTCTGGGCGTCACCCGACGAAATCATTATCACTGTCGGCGCCCAGCATGCGCTTTACATGGTGGCCGATTTGCTGATGCGCGAGGGCACCTCCATCGGCATCGAAAACCCCTGCTACCCCGATGCGCGCAATATCTTCAGCAGCCGCACCTCGCAGGTCATCCCCATTGGCGTGGATGGCGATGGACTGCCTATCGTCAATGCCATGCGCAAGCTCGAGTACCTCTACGTCACGCCCAGCCATCAGTGCCCCACCGGCGTCACCATGCCGCTGGAGCGGCGCGAAGCCCTGCTCGAGGCCGCACAAAAGCACGATCTCATCATCATCGAGGACGACTACGAAAGCGAAAGCAGCTTCGACGAACAACCCATCCCGGCACTCAAAAGCCTGGACCGCAACAACCGCGTGATCTATATCGGCAGTCTCTCCAAGAGTCTGGCACCCGGCCTTCGCGTGGGCTATATCGTGGCCCCGCCCGAGCTGATCAAGGAGCTGCGCGCGCTACGCCGTCTGATGATCCGCCATCCGTCCACCTTCATCCAGCGCACATTGGCCATGTTCATCTCGCTGGGCCACTACGAAGCCCAGCTGCGCCGCCTCGGCCAGGCCCAGAAAGAGCGTCATGCCGAGCTGACGGCAGCCATGGCTCGCTACCTGCCCCAATGCCGCATCACGCCGGTACGCGGCGGCGGCTCGTGCTGGGTGCAACTGCCCGATCATGTGCCCGCACAGTCACTGGCACGCCAGGCCGCCGAGCATGGAGTGCTGATCGAGCCCGGCGATGTGTTCTTCACTTCCCCTCGCAACACGGGCAACTTCATACGCCTGGGCTACCAATCCATTCCTGCGGGACAAATCTCCCAGGGCATCAAGGCCCTGGCAGAAGCCATGCACTGCCTGTAGAGGCGCAAAACAAAAAGCCCCGGACTCAGGGTCCGGGGCTTTTGTTGGTCTCATCAACTCTTGTGCAGCTTGGGCGGAGCCAGCTCGTCGAGCAGCCCCTCGGGACTCATTCCGCGCCGCAACGCCTGGCGCACGCGATAGGCAATCAGCAAGATGCACAGGCTGGCCACACCCAGGGCCAGCGGCGTGCGCTGCTCGGGAATGAAGCCCATGGCCACCACGATGGACAGCATGCCCGCAATCGCCAGCCAGGTCAGATAGGGGAAGCACCACATGCGCACCTTGAGCAGATGCGGCGCTTCGCGCTCCAGACGCGAGCGCAGGCGCAGCTGGGAAATCGCAATCAGGATGTAGACAAAGATGGCAACCGTTCCGTAGGAGTTCACGAGAAAGGCGAACACCTTGTCGGGAGACAGATAGGACATGACGATGGCGCCGTAGCCGAACAATGTGGCCACCAAAATCGCGTACACGGGCACGCCGTTGCGGCTGACCTGGGCCAGCACCTTGGGCGCATCGCCGCGTCGCGTCAGCGCAAACAGCATGCGTGACGAAGCATAAAGCCCGGAGTTGAGCGCCGACAGCACGGCGGTCAGCACCACTGCATTCATGATCTGGGCTGCGGCCGGCACGCCCATGGCATCGAGAGCGCTGACATAGGGCGTGGACATGCCGGTGGAGTTCCATGGCACCAGGCAGGCCACCAGCAGCACCGATCCCACATAGAACACCAGCACGCGCAGGATGACCGAATTCGTGGCCTTGGCCACGGCCTTCTGGGGCTCAGCGGTTTCGGCCGCCGCAATCGTCACAATCTCCGCGCCGAAATAGAAGCCGGTCGCGGCCACCGCGCCCGTTAGCACCGGAACAATGCCGTTGGGCATGAAGCCACCGTTCTGGCTCAGGTTGGCGACATGCATTCCGCCGCCTCCCGGTGTCAGGCCCAGCACATAGACGCCGGCGATGAACAGAAACACCACGATGGCCGCCACCTTCACGGAAGCCAGCCAGAACTCGCACTCGCCAAAGGATTTGACCGAGACCAGATTGGTCAGCGTCATCATGACCAGCAGGACCAGACTGATGCTCCAGGCCGGCACGTCGGGCAGCCAGTAGCGCACCAGCTCGGCCCCCGCCACCGCTTCGATGGCCACGACGATGACCCAGAAGTACCAGTACATCCAGCCCGTCAGAAACCCCGCCAGCTGCCCCACGGCGGGCCGGTCGCGCCAGGCTTCCCGGGCGTACTCGTAAAACGAGCCGCCTGTCATGGAACAGGCCATCTCGCCCAGCATGCGCATCACCAGCACCACCAGCAGGCCGGTGATCAGAAAAGAGATGACGGCCGCCGGCCCGGCCGACTTGATGACCACGCCGCTGCCGACGAACAGCCCGGCTCCGATGACGCCGCCCAGGGCAATCATGGTCATGTGCCGCTGTTTGAGGCTGTGCGACAGCCCGTCCAGCGACGAATGCGGATTTCCAATCATTTTTGTCTCCTGTCTTGCCGGCATGGGAATGCCGGTCGCCACGGCTTTATGTATCTGGTCGTGCCTTGCTGCTCGTGCAGGCCGTTGCCGTGGTCGTTCAGTTATCTGCTTGAAAATTGTCGTGAGAAGCCCTGCGTGCAACGCCTCCCACCGTAAGGCAAGAAGGTGTGCCCGCAGGCCTGACGTGTGTCAGGAAAGCGCCACTGGAGGACGATCCTTGCGGTAGGCGTTCTTGACGGCGATCTTGCCGTCGCGAAAGGTGAACACATCGACCATGCGCGCCTCTACCCGCAGGCCGTCGGCCTTGGTGCCTTTGAAGGTGCTTTCCGAGACGCCGCGCGCGCCCTGGACGAAATGCTCTCCGTCCACCCAGGCGGCATCGGGGAAGGCCTGCCAGGCCAGCTGAAAGCCCTCGCGCACCGCCTCCCGGCCCACAAAGCTGCGCCCCATCAGATCAGGGCCGGCTACGGCGTGAAACTCGCATTCGTCGGCCATGAAGTCCATCAATGCGTCAATGTCATGCCGATTCCACGCGTCGGAGAAACGCGCCAGAAACTGGACATCGGGTTGGGATTCTTGCTTGCTCATATGCTCTCCAGATTGCTGTCATGTCATGGGGCCGACCATTGCAAAAGCGACCCCTTTCGATCGAAAAATGCCTGAAATTCCGATGGCTCATGGTAGGTAGCACTGGCTCCATTTCGTAGGACCAGTTGCTGGCTATCGTTAAGTCCAAGGCCTTGCCGCGCAAGGCGCGGACCCCTCGCGCAAAGACGGCGGCACGCACCGAAAAAATGCCTTGAAAAAGGCCGCATTTCCTCTGAGCGAGACGCTCTGCCGCAGCTCTTGTGGATGCAGGCCGACGCCCGTCGGCAAACGCCTCTTGTGCTGCCTCATTTAGGTGAAAACGATAGGAGAGCATCAACACGCTCAATGCGGTCATCGCCGCCGCAGGCGCAGGGAAAGTTCACGGCAACACCCGCTGGCTGCACAGGTTGCGGTGGACTCCAATACATCCCCCCGAGGTGGCGAGTGACACCGCCTGGTCATGCCGGCCTGAAGCAGGCCAGCGCGCAGCCCCGCCTGGCGAGTGCGACTCGATGGGGCGCCCGGTTTGCAAGAGACTCGCCGCAGCCCCTCTGCGGCAATCCCGAGGTTCGGATGGCCAGGCTTGCACGCTGGCTCCATCAAAACCTGTGCCGTGGCCCTAACCAGCGACACAGGGGGCTGGCTATGCTGCTCTGGACATCGCAAGCAGTGCATCAGCATTGACTTTGCGCACATCAATTCCATAGCAATAGAGCGCCGCTTCAAACGCAGCCACACCAGGAGACGACCGCCATGAAAGCCGAGGACATCCGCCCCAGCCATCTGAATCCATACGACCCGCAGTACGACCCCCTGGTTGCAAGAAACCCCGGACATGGCGCCGGCTACGCTCCGACCTACTGGGTAGGAACGGCAGGCAGGCCGCCTGACGACGATGGTCCGGTCTGCGGCGACATGGAAGCCGATGTGGTCATCGTCGGCTCGGGCTTCACGGGCCTGTCCACTGCGCTGTTTCTGGCCCGCGAACACGGTATTCGCGCCGTGGTTCTCGAAGCCAACCAGAGCGCATGGGGCTGCACCAGCCGCAACGGCGGCCAGGGCCAGAATGCCAGCGGCCGTCTGTATCGTTCCCAATGGATAGAGCGCTGGGGCAAGGACGTGGCCCTGAAGCTGGACGCGGAAATCCGCGAAGGATTCGACACCTTCAAGAACCTGGTTGCCGAGTTTCCAGAATGCGAGCCGCAACCGGGAGGGCATCTGTATATTGCCCACCGCGACCGAAAAATGGATTTTCTGCGCAACGAGACCCGCGTCATGCGCGAAGTCTTCGGCTATGACGCCCGCATACTCAGCGTCGACGCAGTGCGCCGCGACTATGTCGACGACGCCGACTGCCGTGGCGCGATGCATGAGCCCGACGGCATTGGCGTGCATCCGCTCAAGCTGGCATTCGGCTATCTGCGCAAGGCCCGCGAGCTGGGAGTGAAGGTGCATCCCGCCAGTCCCGTGCTGGGCATGGAAACGCGAAACGGCGTGCATTACCTGCAGACACCGGGCGGCACGGTCAAGGCACGCGCCGTCGGCTTTGCCACCGGCGGCTATACCAGCAACGGCCTTCACCCCAGCCTGCGCTCCAAGATCATGCCGATTCTCTCGAACTCGCTGGTCACCAGGCCCTTGACGCAAGAAGAGCTGGCCGCCACCAATTTCAAGACCACGCAAGTCATCACCGACACCCGCACCCTGCGCTTTTACTACCGCAAGCTGCCCGACAACCGCGTGCAGATCGGCAGCCGCAGCTCGATCACCGGCGCCGATGCGCCCAATCCGGTCCATATGGCCAAGCTGGTCGAGGGCCTGCACCACAAGTTCCCGGCCCTCAAGGGAATCCAGGTGGACTACTCCTGGTGGGGCTGGGTCGATGTAAGCCACGACATGATGCCGCGCATCACCCAGCCCGATCCAAGGCAAAGCGTCTTCTATGCGGTCGGCTATGGCGGCAATGGCGTGTCGTTCTCTGCGCATGCAGGCCGTCGCATGGCCCAGCGCATCGCAGGCCAGAACCTCAAGGCCTTCGAGTTGCCAATCTACAACTCATCGCTCGAATATCCGAATGTGTTCAATATGGTGCGCTCGGAGGCATTTGCACCATTTCGCCGCATGGGCCAGCGCTTTCTCTACCACTGGTATCACATGAACGACGAGAAAAACTGACCCTGCCAGCCGCCGTCCGGCTTCACGCAACGAAGAGCACCTTCCGCAAGGAAGGTGCTTTTTTTCATCCTATCTACGGATGCGGTGCAGCCCCCTCTCGGGCGTCCCGGCCACAGGAAAAGCCGCCCCTGTGGCACGCATATTGCGCAAGCGCTCATGCCTCTCGGACAGCCCGATCCTCCCGCATCTGTCCGCGATCAGTGAAACCACCTAAGCCCATGCAGACACCGCAAAAACGCCTCCCACCAGAACCGAGATATCCCGTGCAAGCCGCGCCATGCAAGGCTTTGCAATGCACGGTCGCGGTGCACGCCAACCCGTGCTGCACGCACCATCCGGGGCCGTGCGCGACTGGACCTAACGATTCACATCAACTGGCCCTACTGGCCTCACAAGGTTGCTCACTACGATCCGCTGAGAAAGCTCTTTGAGCCTCGCGATGCGGCTTTCAACCGGTTCAGCCAGAAGCGGGAATGGGAAAGCAAGTCAGCAAGAGTGAGCACAGCAAGGGTTCTCTGGTCTAAGTCTTCAACCGATATCGCTCTAACCAAGGAGAAATTGGCAATGAAAATGCAAAAACGATGGATGCTGAAAGCGGGTGCCGCGACAGCAGCACTGGCCATGACCGGCTTCGCGCTGGCGCAGCAGAAAACCGTGACCTTCGCCAACCAGGACATGCTGGTGCCTCTGCGACTGGTCATGGAGTCGGGCGAGGTGGAAAAGGAGACGGGCTACAAGATCAACTGGCGCATGTTCTCGGGCGGCGGCGACGTGATACGGGCGATGGCCTCGGGTGACGTGCAGATGGGAGAGGTGGGATCCAGCCCGCTGACCGCAGCCGCCAGTCAGGGGCAGGACATCAAGCTGCTCTGGATCTCTGCAGACATCGCCAGCGCCGAAGCCCTGGTGGCACGTGATGGCGGCGGCATCAGCAATTTCAAGAGCATGGAGGGCAAACGCATAGGCGTGCCGTTCGTCTCCACCGCACACTACCAGCTGGTCGCGGCCCTGGGCAAGGAAGGCGTTGACGCACGCAAGGTCAACATCATGAACATGCGCCCACCAGAGATTGCCGCAGCCTGGGAGCGCGGCGATATTGACGGCACCTTTGTCTGGGACCCGGTGCTGGCCAAGGTCAAGCAAAAGGGCAAGGTGATTGCCACCTCCGGCTCCATTGCGCAGATGGGCTATCCCACCTTTGAGGGCATTGCCGTGAGCAGCAAGTTCGCCCAGGAAAATCCCCAGTTCATGGTGGCCTTCATCAAGGCCCTGAATCGGGCCAGCGCCCAGGTGCGCGACAACCTGGCCAGGTGGACTCCCGATTCGCCCGAGATCAAGGCGATTGCCAAATGGAGCAAGGCCGACCCCAAAGACGTGCCCGCAGCCATGGCGCTTTACCGCTTCCCCAGCGCCGAGGAGCAGCTCGGCGTGCAGTGGCTGGAAGGCGGTGCGGCCAAGGCAATGACCAATACCGCAACGTTTCTGAAGTCGCAGGGACGAATCCAGGAGGTCAAGCCCGACTACGCCGCGTACGTCAACAGCAGCTATGTCAAGCAGGCAATCGGCCGCTGACTGCCCGCCCACGACGGGAGTTTCCCGTCGTGGCTCCCAGCTTTGTTTCACATAGGAGGGCAATGTCATGCCGACTCTGGATATACGTGACCTGACCGTCAATTACGAGGTCAAGGGCGGGCACTTGCAGGCCCTGGCGCCCGTCAACCTGACCATGCATGAAGGCGACTTCGTGGTCGCTCTGGGTGCATCGGGCTGCGGCAAGACAACACTGCTCAACTGCATGGCAGGCTTTCTGGCACCTTCCAGCGGCCAGATCCTGCTGGACGGCAAACCCATTCAGGGCCCCGGAGCCAATCAGGGGGTGGTGTTTCAGAAGCATGCGCTGATGCCATGGCTCAATGTGATCGACAACGTCGCGCTGGGACTGCGCATGCGCGGCATGGATCTGAAGACGCGCACGCAGATCGCCGAAGAGAAACTGGGTCTCGTGGGCTTGCAGAACTATGCCAGGCGTGCCGTCTATGAACTGTCTGGCGGCATGCAGCAACGTGTCGGCATTGCCCGTGCGCTGGCCAACGATCCGGCACTGCTGCTGATGGATGAACCCATGGGTGCGCTTGATGCCTTCACGCGCGAGCAGGTTCAGGAAATCCTGCTGCGGGTATGGCATGCCACCCACAAGATGGTGTTCTTCATCACCCATTCGGTGGAGGAGGCGCTGTTTCTCGCCAGCCGGCTGATCGTCATGAGCCCCAGCCCGGGCCGCATCTCCCATGTCTACGACGACATGCCGTTCTGCCATGAGTTTCTGCGCACCGGCGATGCGCGTGCCGTCAAGTCGCGCCCCGACTTCATCAGGATGCGCGAAGAAGTTCTGAGTCTGATTCACCACCGGGAGCCTGCCAATGTCTGAAGCAGTCCAAATCAATCATCTGCCCGCCACGACAGCGCGCGTGCAGCCCAAGGCCACTGCCCCGCAGGCGTCAGGACCGGTGAAGACCAGTCGCTTCAAGACCCCCGGCGAAGGCTCCAGCCTCGGCATCAGCATCGTCACCGTGGCCTTGCTGCTGGCACTGTGGTTCGCCGCCACCAATCTCGGCTGGATCAAGCCCTTGTTCCTGCCCAGCCCGCAGGCGGTGTTTCAGCAGTTCTATGAATACCTGACCGGGCAGGCCAACGACAAACCGCTGTGGCAGCATTTCTCGGCAAGTCTGCTGCGCGTGACCGTGGCGTTCTGGCTGGCCTTCCTGATTGCCGTTCCGCTGGGCATCGCGATGGGGATGTCGCGCTTTGCACGCGGCATCTTCGACCCCCCCATCGAGTTCTACCGCCCCCTGCCGCCACTGGCCTATCTGCCGCTGATCATCATCTGGTTCGGCATCGATGAAACGCCGAAGATTCTGCTGATCTTCCTGAGCTGCTTTGCACCCTTGGCTCTGGCAGCCCGATCGGGCATGCGCAGCGCAGCTCAGGAGCAGATCAATGCCGCCTATTCGATGGGAGCGAGCTACTTCCAGGTGATCCGCCATGTGATCTTGCCGGCTGCCCTGCCCGACATTCTGGTGGGCATGCGCATTGCCATCGGCTTCGGCTGGACGACTCTGGTTGCCGCCGAAATGGTGGCAGCGAACGTGGGCCTGGGTCAGATGGTGCTCAACGCCTCGAACTTCCTGCGCACCGACATCGTCATCATGGGCATCATCGTCATCGGTGTGATCGCCTATGTGTTCGATCTGTTCATGCGCTGGGTCGAAAAGCGCCTGGTTCCATGGAAGGGACGCATGTAAGCCCTGTCACTTCCCGCCTGCGCGAGCGGCGGGGAGTAGTCGGACAAGCAGGCGACGGAGCAGACATTGCGCCTTCCCGCCGCCTCTTTTTTTGGCTTGCTGGGTATAGTTGCTCAGCCGTGTGCGGCCCCATCGCGGGGATGGGTCGCACAGTCCATCCCTGTCATCGTTTGCACAGCATCTCGGCCACCGAAAACAGCAGGGCCTCGTCGATATCGTGCTGCAGATCGACGGCAAGCCTTTGACGGTAGAAGACCCCCAAATCCAGCCCTACGCCCAGGGCACAGACCTTCACGCCGCCCATGCGCTCCTGGGCGGCAAGAACCTGCCGCAGATGCTGATCCAGATAATGCTCGTCATTGGCCTGATGGGTCGCCGTGTCCATGGGACAGCCATCGGAGATCACGAGCAGGATACGACGCTGCGCGGTCTTGGCGCGCAGCCTCTGGCACGCCCATTCCACGGCCTCGCCGTCGATGCCTTCACGAAAGATGTCGGGCTTGCGCAGCGCCGCAATGCCATGCCGGGCGTGACGCCAGGGCTTGGCCCCGTCCTTGAAGACAATGTGCAGGCGCTCGTTGAGACGCCCCGGAAACTGGGGCTGGCCGGCGCGCTGCCAGCGGCGGCGCGTTCTGCCGCCATTCCAGGCCTGCGTGGAAAAACCCAGTATCTCCACGCTCGCACCGGCCATCTCCAGCGCTCGCCCCAGCACATCGAGCAACAGCGACAGGGGCTTGGCAAAGGTTTTCATGGATCCCGAGCAGTCCATGAGAATGGTGACTGCGGTCTCGTTGACGGGGCGCTGCATTTCGTCCTTGAAAATCGCGCGCTGCTGCGGGTCCGTCACCAGCTGGGACAGGCGGCTGCCGTCCAGATGGCCTTCCTCCAGCCCGAAGTTCCAGCCATTGCGCTGCGTGCTGGCCAGGCGCTGCTGCAGATAGCGCGCCAGCCGCCCGGCCTGCTGCAATCCCGAGCGCGCCAGCTCCTCGTCCATCTGCTCCCGGAACTGGGCCAGCTGCAACGCGCGGATCAATTCGCCGGCCTGCACCTCCCTATCGAACTCACGCGTGAAAACCCGGTAGCTTTGCGCGGTGCCGGCCCAGGCCCGGCTGTCGCCGCTTTGCGCCACGGGCATGCCGTCCTGACTCTGAGACTCAAAGTGCAGAGGCAGGGCAAAACTGCTGCGTCGCCTGGGGCCGCCGGCACCGCGCGGCGCATCCTCCTGCGCCGCACGCACCGCCATGCCGACCCAGCGGCTGACGGCCAGGGCTGGCTCGACAAACTGGAGCTGCCGGTCTCTGAAGCGCCGCAGTTCATCCCAGTGCCGGCCCAGCGGGCAAGCCATGGACATCCGCGTGGACTCCACCAGATCAGCCATGCGCTCCGGTATCTCATGCCCGGTCAGCCGGCTCCAGGCCGTGATGGCCACCGTAAACAGCAAGATGCCAAGACTGCTTTCCGTCAGGCCGGAATCCACGAATGCCTGGCACCAGTTCACAAAACGCTGGCGCATATTCTCGCGCGCTCCGGGCCAGGCCTCGGGCACCAGACTCTCCACGCGCAACTGCTCCAGCAGCTCGAACACCATGCGCTCCACCGGGTCCTCGGGCAGATGCGCCTGAAACAGGGCCTGGTCGCTCCACTGCAGACGCAGCCCCATGCTGTCGAGCAGGCCGCGCTGATCCGTCTGCTGCACCGGCACCTGGGTATGGTGGGCCGCCGCCTGGGGTATGGGCGTGGTGCCGCGGTACAGCGTCTGACCGCTCCATTGCAGGCTGACGTCGCCGGTGACCGCGCGCAGCATGGCGCCGCCCCAGGCCTCCATACAGGACAGCGAGGCAGGGCCGGAGGTCCCGGCGCTCATGCCAGCAACGCCAGTGCTGGTTCTGCGGGCTGCGCCAGCTCCTGGGCGAAGCAGCGCTGGAAATATTCGCTCACGATGGCGCGCTCGGCAGGCTCGCATTTGTTGAGGAACGACAGCTCGAAGGCCAGCTTCAGGTCGTGGAAGATGGCGATGTTCTCGGCCCAGTTGATCACCGTGCGCGGAGACATCAGCAAGGACAGATCCCCCACGGCAAAGCCCTTGCGCGTCAGCCCGGCCAGCGCCACCATGGCGTCCACCTTGCGGCGCCCGTCGGCGGTAGCAAGCTCCGGCACACGCGCCAGCACGATGGCCGCTTCCTCGGCCGGGGGCAGATAGTTCAGGCTGGTGACCAGATTCCAGCGATCGAGCTGGGCATGGTTGAGCTGCTGCGTGCCGTGATAGAGCCCGTTGAGATTGCCCTGCCCCAGGGTGTTCATGGTGGCAAACAGCCGAAAGCACGGATGCGGCTGGATCACGCGCTTTTGATCGAGCAGGGTAAAGCTGCCCTCACGCTCCAGAACCCGCTGGATGACGAACATCACGTCGGGGCGTCCGGCGTCGTACTCGTCAAACACCATGGCCACGGGCCGCTGCAGTGCCCAGGGCAGAATGCCTTCCTGGAACTGGGTCACCTGCTTGCCTTCCTGCAGCACGATGCTGTCCTTGCCCACCAGATCCAGGCGGCTGATATGACCGTCCAGATTCACGCGCACGCAGGGCCAGTTCAACCTGGCGGCCACCTGCTCTATATGCGTGGATTTTCCCGTGCCATGCAGGCCCTGAATGACGACGCGCCGGTTGTGCGCGAAGCCCGCCAGGATGGCTTGCGTCACCTGCGGATTGAGGCGGTAGGCCTTGTCAATGGCGGGAACATGTTCGCTCGGCTCGGCAAAAGCCGGCACGCTCATGTCCGTGTCGATGCCAAATACATCGCGCACGCTGACGGTGCGGGTGGGCTGCAGCTGGCTCAGGTCAGTCATCATCGGTTTCCGGTGGAACGTCATCGTTAATGCGGGCGATCGCCTCGACGGCCGCCTGCAGCTTGGGAAGAAAGGACAAGGCCTTCTCCTTGGAAAAACGCATGATGGGCGCCTGCACGGCAAGCCCCATATTGGAGTTGCCATTGGGTGCAGGCACCAGCACGCCAAGGCACAGCAACCCAGGCAGGAACTCCTCGTTGTCGAAGGCGTAGCCCTGCGTCCGCACCTGATCGAGCTCCTGCTCCAGCGCCTCGAAGGTCGTCAGCGTGTTGCCGGTGAACGCTTCCAGCGGCACATTGGCCAGCAGCCGGCGGCGCTGAGCGGGCGACATCTGGCTCAGGAACAGCTTGCCCGTGGCCGAACAGTGCGCGGGCACGCGCGAGCCCGGATGCAGATAAAAGCGCAGCGGGGCCGGCGTCTCCACGCGGTCCAGATACAGGACCTCGCTGCCCGAAAAAGCCGTGATGTTGCAGCTCTCGCCGAGCTCGCGCACCAGTTGAGTCAGCACCGCATGCCGCGCGCCATGCGTGGTGTTGTTGAGCAACACGTTCTGCGCCAGCCGCATCAGCCGCTGGCCCGTGCCGTAGTGGCGGCCGTTGCCATCTCTTTGCAGGATTCCGGCGCCCTCCAGCTGCGCAAGCATGCGGTGCATGGTCGGCTTGGGCAGCCCTGTCTCCTCCACCATGGTTTGCAAGGTGAAGGGCTGGCTCTTCTGCGCCACGGCTTCCAGCAGCGCGAACAAACGCAGATTGGGCGTGTCTCCGTCCAGGCGAGCCGAGGGGGTGTCTTCGCTGTGCTTCATATCGTTGTCGATCATAGTAATTTCCATTTTTCGAGTCAATTTGTTCCGCAAAAAGAAATTTACTTGCATAAACTCGAAAAAATGCCATAGACTGACATCGTTATTTCTTTTTCCGGAACCATAGGTTTCAATTTTTTAAGGAGACAAAGATGGCTGCAACGGACAATCGTAAAGTGGTTGAAGGCGTTCACAAGATGACCCCTTCGGAAGCATTCGTGGAAACCTGCGTCGCCAATGGCGTCAGCGAGATGTTCGGCATCATGGGTTCCGCCTTCATGGATGCCATGGACATCTTCGCGCCCGCAGGCATTCGCCTGATCCCGGTGGTGCATGAGCAAGGTGCGGCCCACATGGCCGACGGCTATGCCCGCGTCTCGGGTCGCCACGGCGTGGTGATCGGCCAGAACGGCCCCGGCATCAGCAACTGCGTGACCGGGATTGCCGCAGCCTACTGGGCGCACAGCCCGGTGGTGATCGTGACTCCCGAGACCGGCACCATGGGCATGGGCCTGGGCGGCTTCCAGGAAGCCAACCAGCTGCCCATGTTCCAGGAGTTCACCAAGTACCAGGGCCATGTCTGCAACCCCAAGCGCATGGCCGAGTTCACGGGCCGCGTCTTCGACCGTGCCATGTCCGAGATGGGCCCGACCCAGCTCAATATTCCGCGTGATTACTTCTACGGCGAGATCGAGTGCGAGATTCCCAAGCCCATGCGCGTGGACCGCGGCCATGGCGGCGAAGCCAGCCTGCAGGCCGCCGTGGAGCTGCTCAAGACCGCCAAGTTCCCGGTGATCCTGGCCGGCGGCGGCGTGGTCATGGGCGATGCCGTGGAGGAAGCCAGGCAGCTGGCCGAGCGCCTGGGCGCGCCCGTGGCCACCGGCTATCTGCGCAACGATGCCTTCCCCGCCAAGCACCCGCTGTGGGCCGGCCCGCTCGGCTACCAGGGCTCCAAGGCCGCCATGAAGCTGATCGCCCAGGCCGATGTGGTGATTGCGCTGGGTTCGCGCATGGGACCCTTCGGCACCCTGCCCCAGCATGGCATGGACTACTGGCCCAAGACCGCCAAGATCATCCAGATCGAGGCCGATCACACCAATCTGGGCCTGGTCAAGAAGATTGCCGTGGGCATCAACGGCGATGCCAAGGCCGTAGCGGCCGAGCTGAGCAGGCGCCTGGCCGATGTGACGCTGGGCTGTGACGCCACCAAGGCCGCGCGCGCCGACACCATCGCCACGGAAAAAGCCGCCTGGGAAAAGGAGCTCGACGGCTGGACCCATGAACGCGACCCCTACAGCCTGGACATGATCGAAGAGGCCAAGGGCGAGCGCACGCCGACCGGCGGCAGCTATCTGCATCCCCGCCAGGTGCTGCGTGAACTCGAAAAAGCCATGCCGGCACGCGTCATGGTGTCTACCGACATCGGCAACATCAACTCGGTGGCCAACAGCTATCTGCGCTTCGACGAGCCGCGCAGCTTCTTTGCCCCCATGAGTTTCGGCAACTGCGGCTATGCCCTACCCACCATCATCGGCGCCAAGTGCGCAGCCCCCGATCGCCCGGCCATCGCCTATGCAGGTGACGGTGCCTGGGGCATGAGCATGATGGAAATCATGACCGCCGTGCGCCACGACATCCCCGTGACCGCCGTGGTGTTCCACAACCGCCAGTGGGGTGCGGAAAAGAAGAACCAGGTGGACTTCTACAACCGCCGTTTCGTGGCCGGCGAGCTCGAGAGCGAAAGCTTTTCCGACATTGCCAAGGCCATGGGAGCCGAAGGCATCGTGGTGGACCACATCGAGGATGTGGGCCCGGCACTGCAAAAGGCCATCGACATGCAGATGAAGGAAGGCAAGACCTGCGTGATCGAGATCATGTGCACCCGCGAACTCGGCGATCCCTTCCGCCGCGACGCCTTGTCCAAGCCCGTGCGCATGCTGGACAAGTACAAGGACTATGTCTGACGCCGTCTGACACCCCCTGAGGCGCTGCGCGCCTTCACCCTCGTTGCACGGCGCCTCTCTACCCGCTTCGCGGGGGAGGGGGGCGACACCCTCGGTGCGGGGCGGCGCGGCCAGCCCAGGCCCTTCCTCGGTGTCCCTGGGTTGGGCCGCGCCGGTTTCATGCGCCTGAGTGAAGCGCAAGGCCCTCGAAAGCCGACTCCCAGACCCCTGCGTTGCTCACGCCGGGCCCTGTACTCCCCGCAGGAGCTTTCATGACTCCCCCACTCTCACTTGCCGTGGCCGCCGACGATGCACCCGCCACGCCGCGTCCCCATCTCCAGCAATTGATCGACCAGGCCCGGGCCCGCGGCCCGATTCCTGTGGCCGTGGCCTACCCCTGCGACGCAGGCTCTGTGCAGGCGGCCATGCAAGCGGCGCACGCCGGCCTGATCAGGCCCCTGCTGGTAGGACCGCGCCAGCGTATCGAAGCCGCAGCCCGCTCTGCCGGTCTCGATCCGTCTGCCGCCGAGATTCACTCCACGGCGGACGACGCCCGCATCGCTGCGGCCCAGGCCGCAGCCCTGTGCCGCGATGGCCAGGCCCGGGCCCTGATGAAGGGCAGCCTGCACAGCGACGATCTGCTGGGCGCGGCCGTGGCGCGTGAAGCCGGTCTGCGCGGCAGCCGCCGGGCCAGCCATGTCTTCATCATGGACATCCCCGGCTACGACCGTCCGCTGCTGATGACCGACTGCGTGGTCAACATCTTTCCCAGCCTGATGGAAAAGCGCGATATCGCCCAGAATGCGGTCGATCTGGCCCATGCCATCGGCATAGTCCAGCCACGCGTGGCCCTGCTGTCGGCAGTGGAGACCGTCAACCCTGCCATTCCAGGCACCATCGATGCGGCAGCCCTGTGCAAGATGGCCGACCGCGGCCAGATCACGGGCGGCATCTTTGACGGCCCGCTCGCTTACGACAACGCCATCTCCCTGCACTCGGCACACAACAAGGGCATCGTCTCCGATGTCGCCGGTCGCCCCGATATCTTGCTGGCCCCCAACCTGGAAGCCGGCAACATGATCTACAAGCAACTGGTCTACATGGCCAACGCCGAATGCGCGGGCCTGGTACTGGGCATGCGCGTGCCCATCGTGCTGACCAGCCGCTCCGACTCGGTGGCCAGCCGCATCGCTTCCTGCGCCCTGGCCGTGCTGTCCAGCGCAGAGATGCAGGCATAGAACAAGACCTGATCAAGGTCCGGCCGGACACTGTGGTGGCCGGGCCTTTCTTCAATCGCCTATCTTGGGCAGACGCCAGAAACGAAAAAGCCTCAGAGTATTTCTACTCTGAGGCTTAACGTTTGGTGCGGCTGGCAGGAATCGAACCCACGACCCCTTGGTTCGTAGCCAAGTACTCTATCCAGCTGAGCTACAGCCGCATTGGCGGAGAGGGTGGGATTCGAACCCACGGTACGTTTGCACGTACGCCTGATTTCGAGTCAGGTACATTCGACCACTCTGCCACCTCTCCTGTGTCGAAGCATCTATTGTAGCCTAAAAAATCAGGCCTTCAGCAAAGTTTTGCCACCCATGTACGAAACCAGTGCTTCGGGCACGGTGATCGAGCCATCGGCGTTCTGATAGTTCTCCAGCACGGCGACCAGCGTACGGCCCACGGCCAGGCCGGAACCGTTGAGCGTGTGCACCAGTTCGTTCTTGCCCTGCGCATTCTTGAAGCGGGCCTGCATGCGGCGCGCCTGGAAGGCTTCGCAGTTGGAGACCGAGCTGATTTCGCGGTAGGTGCCCTGTGCCGGCACCCAGACTTCCAGGTCGTAGGTCTTGGCAGCGCCAAAGCCCATGTCGCCGGTGCACAGGCTCATCACGCGGTACGGCAGGCCCAGCTTCTGCAGCACGGCTTCGGCGTGACCCGTCATCTCTTCCAGCGCTTCATAGCTCTTTTCGGGATGCACGATCTGCACCATCTCGACCTTGTCGAACTGGTGCTGACGGATCAGACCGCGCGTGTCGCGGCCGCCGGAGCCGGCTTCCGAGCGGAAGCAGGGGCTGTGTGCGGTCAGCTTGATGGGCAGGCGGTCTTCGGCCAGCACTTCGTCGCGCACCAGATTCGTCAGCGGCACTTCGGCCGTGGGAATCAGGTACAGAGCCGCGGTGTCGGGCAGGGGTTCGGCATCCTGGCCGCCCTTCTGGGCCGCAAACAGATCGCCTTCGAACTTGGGCAGCTGGCCCGTGCCCTTGAGCGAATCGCTGTTGACGATGTAAGGCACATAGCATTCGGTGTAGCCATGCTGCTCGGTCTGCAGATCCAGCATGAACTGGGCCAGCGCACGGTGCAGGCGCGCGATCTGGCCCTGCATCACGGTAAAGCGGGCACCGGAGAGCTTGACGCCGGCTTCGAAGTCCAGGCCGATGGGCGCGCCCAGATCCACGTGATCCTTGATCTCGAAGTCGAAATTCCTCGGCGTGCCGAAGCGGCGCACTTCCACATTGCCTTCTTCGTCGGCACCCACGGGCACGGACTCATGAGGCAGATTGGGCACGGCCACCAGCATGGCCTGCAGCTCGGTCTGGATCTGGTCCAGGCGCGTGGCCGATTGTTCCAGCTCGGTCTTCATGGCGGCCACTTCGGCCTTGGCGGCTTCGGCGGCGTCCTTTTCGCCCTTGCCCATCAACATGCCGATCTGCTTGGACAGCTGGTTGCGCTTGGACTGCAGCTCCTCCGTGCGCGTCTGGATGGACTTGCGTTCGGATTCCAGCGCCTTGAAGGCTTCCACGTTCAGGAAGGCTTGGGGGTTCTTGCGGGTTTGCAGTCGGGCGACGACTGAATCCAGGTCTTTGCGGAGAAGTTGAATGTCGAGCATAGAGGGGGATTTTAGAGCGACTGGCCACACCCGGCCGATACCCGGGGGATGGCAGCAGTCAGCTATCAAAAGCAAAGCGCCTTGCGCAGGCTATTCATAGATTCTCAGATAAAAACCATCTGAAGTGTTTGAATAACATGCGCAAGACGCTATGAAGTTGCAAGCAATCAGCTTGCTGTGACTCAATGTCCGGTCTCGGGCGCCTTGCGCACTTCGATCTCCAGGCCCGTGGCCGCGTCGATCTTCAGACCCTTGGGCAGCGGGAACTTGATGGTTTCCTCGATACCGTCCATCTTGCGCACGGCGACTGCACCCAGTTGCCGGATGCGGGCGATGACCTCGTCGACCAGCACCTCGGGCGCCGAGGCACCGGCCGTCAGCCCCACGCGGGCCGCATCGGCAAACCACTCCTGCTTGAGCTCGAGCGCGTTGTCCACCATGTAGGCAGGCGTGCCCAGGCGATCGGCCAGCTCGCGCAGGCGGTTGCTGTTGGAGCTGGTCGGGCTGCCGACGACGATGACCAGATCCACCTGGGGTGCCAGCACCTTCACGGCGTCCTGGCGGTTCTGCGTGGCATAGCAGATGTCCTGCTGCTTGGGCTCGCGCACCTGCGGAAAACGCGCCTTGATGGCGGCCTTGATGCCTGCGGCGTCATCGACCGACAGCGTGGTCTGCGTCACCACGGCCAGCTTTTCGGTCTGGCGCGGCGCCACCTTGGCCACATCGCCCTCGTCCTCGACCAGGTGAATGCCTTCGGAGAGCTGGCCCATGGTGCCTTCGACCTCGGGATGGCCCTTGTGGCCGATCATGAGGAATTCGTAGCCTTCCTTGGCCAGCTTGGCGACTTCCACATGCACCTTGGTGACCAGCGGGCAGGTCGCATCGAAGATGGCAAAGCCGCGGCGCTCGGCCTCCTGCTGCACGGCCTTGGAGACGCCGTGGGCCGAGAAGATCAGCGTGGCGCCGGGCGGCACCTCGTCGAGCTCCTCGATGAAGATGGCTCCCTTGGCCTTGAGGTCGTTGACCACAAAGGTGTTGTGCACGATCTCGTGGCGCACATAGATGGGCGCACCGAACTTGGCCAGCGCCCGCTCCACGATCTCGATGGCGCGATCCACCCCGGCGCAAAAGCCGCGCGGTTCGGCCAGCAGGACTTCCTTGGCTCCCACCACCTCAGAGCACCCCGATCAGCTTCACTTCAAACGTCACGGGCTGGCCGGCCAGCGGGTGGTTGAAGTCGAACAGCACGGCGCCGTCCTCGCGCACCTGCACCACGGCGCCGGCGTAGCTGCCGCTGCCATCGGGCGTGGGGAACTGCACCACATCGCCTGCGGTGTATTGCTCATGCGGGTCGCCGAGCTCGTTCATGAGCTTGCGGGCCACCCACTGCATCATGTCGGGGTTGCGCTCACCAAAAGCCTCGCCTGCGGGCAGCTCGAAAGTGGTGTGCGTGCCCTCGGCCAGGCCGATCAGCTTGTCTTCCATGGCCGGCGACAGCTCGCCCGCGCCCAGCGACAGCGTCGCCGGCTTTTCGTTGAAGGTATTGATCACATCGCCCGCAGGGCCCGCCAGGCGGTAATGCAGCGTGAGAAAAGAGCCTGCCTGCACGACGGGCAGATCCGAAGGGGTTGCGCTTGTGGTCATGAAAGTCCCGATAAACTGGGCTGCATTGTAAGAGCGAGCCTATAACCTCTTCGCGGCTGCGTTGAGATGGCCGGCCCGTCCCTTCCCCACCTTGTGCAAGCGAGCACTGACACCCATGCCCATCAAAGACCTGCCCCTGGATGCCCAGCCGCGCGAAAAGCTCGCGCAGCGGGGTGCGGCGGCGCTCTCGGATGCCGAGTTGCTGGCCGTCATTTTGCGCACCGGCATGGCCGGCAAGACAGTGCTGCAGATGGCGCAGGAGCTGCTGGAGCTGCCCGGTGATGGCCAGGGAGCAGGCGGTCTGGCCGGACTGCTGGCCGCCGACTACCAGGCTTTGACAACCGTCAAAGGCCTGGGCCCTGCCAAGCGAGCCGAGCTGATGGCCGTGCTGGAGCTGGCCCGCCGTGCCACGGCACAGCAGCTGCGCGAGCGGGAAGTCTTTTCCTCCCCCGAAGCCGTCAAGCACTATCTGCAGCTGCATCTGGCAGCCAGGCCGCACGAGGTGTTTGCCGTGCTGTTTCTGGACAGCCAGAACCGCTTGCTGGCTCTTGAAGAAATGTTTCGCGGTACCTTGACGCAAACCTCCGTCTACCCTCGTGAAGTCGTGCTGCGCGCCCTGCACCATCAGGCCGGCGCGGTGATCCTCGCGCACAACCACCCCAGCGGCAACGTGCAGCCCAGCAGTGCCGACAGCGCGCTGACCGCCACTCTCAAGGCCGCTCTGGCCTTGATCGATGTACGCGTGCTCGACCACATCATCGTCGGGCCGGGCGCTGCCTGCTCCATGGCCGAGGAGGGTCTGCTATGAGCCACGCACACCGCTCGCTGCAGGATCTGGCCGGCATCTCCCGCCATCTCAAGCAAATGCGCGAACAGGCCGAAGCCCTGGCCCTCGCGCAGGCCGAGGCGCGTGCAGCGCGCGAGCGTGAACGCAATCTGTTTGCGCTCAGCGTCGGCAAGGTCACGCCGCTGCGCTCGCGCAACGAAGTCAGCTTTGTGGAGCCGGCCCCCTCGCCGCTGCCGCTGCAGATGGTGCTGGACGAACAGAACGTGCTGCGCGAAGCCATGAGCGATGAGTTCGATGTCAGCACCCTGCTGGACGTGGACGATCAGCTGAGCTTTCGCCGCCCCGGCATCGGTCTCGACGTGACGCGCAAGCTGCGTGGCGGCCACTGGAGCATTCAGCGCCAGCTGGACCTGCACGGCCTGCGCTCGGACGAAGCCCGCGAGGCGCTGGGCCAGTTCATCCGCCTGTCGCACCGCACGGGCGTGCGCTGCGTGCGCATCGTGCACGGCAAGGGCCTGGGATCGCCGGGCCGCACCCCCGTTCTCAAGGGCAAGGTTCAGCGCTGGCTGGTTCAGAAAAAAGAGGTTCTGGCCTTTGTCCAGGCCCGCCCGGCCGAAGGGGGCGCGGGCGCACTGGTGGTGCTGCTGCAGCCGGGCAAGCGCAAGCTGTTCTGAGCCCCATCCTTCCGACCTGATAGCTGCTCGCGCCTATCTCCATTGGGCTTGAGCCCAAAAGGCTTATCTCCCCTGCGGCACGGTGTTGAGCGGCAAGGGCAGCGGCCGCATATCGCGGCCGTAAATGCGGCGTATGCGCTCGGGCACCGTGGGGTGGGATTCCAGCCAGTCTTCGAGGCGGCTGGCATGGGGTGTTTCGGCCAGCAGCATGTGCTGCACGATGCGCTTGTCCAGCCCCTGGTGGCTGCGCGTGTCCTGCTGCCAGCTGCCGTACTGCTGCTCGGCCAGTTCGCGCTGCGTGAGCACCTTGCGCAGCACGCCGCCCAGCCCGTCCTTGCTGCGCGTCCACTGCACGGCGCGGGCATCTGCCAGATACTCGCGCTGGCGCGATACGGCGGCCTTGAGCAATTGGCCGCCGAGCCAGCCGACAAAGCCCGCAGCCTGGATGAAGAGGCCGAACCATTGCGTAAGGATGCTGTCGCGCTCGCGCAGGTTCTGGCCGAAGTTGTGAATCAGCTCCAGCCCATAGACCATGCCGGCCAGCTGCATGTTCAGCCGCGTGTCGCCCTCACGCAGATGGGACAGCTCATGCGCTACCAGACCCTGCATTTCCTCACGGCTGAGCTGGTCCAGCGCACCCTGGGTCACGGCAATGACGGCGTCTTGCGCATCCCAGCCCGCCGCAAAGGCATTGATGGCCTCGGTCCGCGCCAGCACCGCGACCTGGGGTGCAGGCCAGTGTGCCGCAATGCACATTTCATGAACGATATTGCACAGTTGCTGCTCGGCCAGCGAGCTGCCGGGTCTGGCCTCGCGTGCTCCTACGCGCTGGGCCAGTTGGCGCCCGCCGTGGCGCAGTTGGTCCAGCTCTATCCAGCAGCCGCCCAGCACCAGCAGCAAGGTCACGCCGATATTCACCGTCGCAAAGCCCGTGGGATAGTCCCAGCCGCCAAAGGCCAGAGTGCCCAGCCACCAGGCCAGCATCAGGCCCAGATGCACCGACGCCACCACGGCCAGCACACACAGGCCGAACACCAGCAGCAACCAGCGCGTGCTGCGCCTGGCTTCGCGCTGTCGCTCCCAGAAACGCATGCGCTCAGAACCTGACCTGGGGGACGGCTCGTTCCTGCTCGCTCTGGGTCGAAGCCAGCATGTCCATATGCACAAAACCCACCAGCCGCGCCACGATCAGATCCGGAAACTGTCCGGCCTGGTTGTTGAATTCCAGCACCTCGTCGTTATAGGACTGACGCGCAAAACCGATGCGATTCTCGGTGCTGGTGATCTCTTCGCTGAGCTGCTGCATGCGGCCATCGGCCTTGAGCGTGGGATAGGCCTCGGCCAACGCCATCAGACGGCCTACCTGACCACCCAGCACCTGCTCCGCAGCCATGAGTGCCCCCATGGCCTGCGCCTTGCCCGGCGACTGACGCGCCTTGTCGGCAGCGCTGACGGCCTCGCCGCGTGCGCGAATCACGGCCTCCAGCGTCTGGGCCTCATGCTGCATATAGCCGCGTGCAACCTCCACCAGATTGGGAATCAGGTCATGACGGCGCTTGAGCTGCACATCGATCTGCGCAAATGCGTTCTCCACCTGGTTCTTGTGCGTGCGCAAGCGGTTGTAGAGGGCAATTGCCCAGATCACGATCACCACCACCACTGCCAGCGCGATATATGCCGTCATACCCTCTCCCTGAAAATTTTCTCGCATCATAGCCAGTCCCAGAAAAAAGCCGCCGTGGCCTTTGGAGCCACGGCGGCAGTCATTGCGGCAACGCCGCCTACTTGGACAGATCTAGCTGGTATTTGCTCATGCCCTTGCCCGAGCCGTCATCGGCCGCAAGCACCGACACGCCCGACAAACCCGCAGCCTGGGCCACGCTCAAGGCGTTGGTGCCGGAGCTGAACACCACCGGGCCGGCCGTCGTCACCTTGGCAAAGCGCCAGCTCTTGGCTGCGCCATTGGCCGCCCTGGTGATCTGCGGGTTCTTGCGCACATACTCGATCACCACATCGCGGTTCGCATCGGGCGATGCCCAGATGGCCGACGAGCCGTCGAGCTTGGGGATGAAGCTGGCACCGCTGGTGGCACGGTAGTTGTTGGTGGCGATCACGAACTCCTGCGCCGTATCAATGGGCTTGCCCAGATAGCTCAGGTTCTTGATGCGGCTGCCCAGCGGCTGGGTCACATCGATCTCGTACTGCACATCGGCCGTGGTGAACATATCGAAGTTATAGCCCGGGAAGCTGCTGATCAACGGCTGCTCGGTCGTCTTGTTCACATCGATCTGGTTGAAGCGCTTGGCGGCAGCCTCCAGCCAGCTCTTGATGTCGGCACCATTGACCTTCACCGCGTACACGGTGTTGGGGTAGAGATACAGGTCAGCCGCGTTGTAGATGGCGAGCGAGCCGGCGGCCACGTCGGTGAAGTCCTTGCCACCCTGGAATCCGGATTTGAACGGCGCACTCACCGACAGCACGGGCAGGCTGGCGTACTGCGGCAGATTGGCCTTGATATAGCTGGCCACATAGGCCTGCTGGGCCTGGTTGACGACCTGGATCGCGCCGGGGTCGCCTACATCGGCAAACAGCGTGCTCATGCGGAAGTCAGTGCTGCCAATGGGCGTCTTCACGTAGCTGATGGCTGCCTGATGCTGTGTCTCGATCAGCGGAGCAACGGCCGGGTCGGCATCCACAAACACCGTGGCACCTGCGGCATCCTTTTTCTGGATGTTGCGCAGCTCGCTCTTGCTGCCGGTCTTGGCCACGCTCCACTTCTTGCCGTCCCATTGCAGCGGCAGCTGGATCACGCCCAGCGCCTTGCCCCAGGAACTGGCCATGACCGCAGGCACGCCGTTGATGGTGCCGGCAGCATTGTCCACGCCGCTTTGGCTATAGGCTGGCTTGGCCGACAGATCGGGGAACACGCTGTGCTGGTGACCCATGACCATGGCATCGATGCCCGCCACCTTGGACAGATACAGGCCGGGGTTTTCCATGGTGGCCGAATAGGCCGATCCGTCCAGACCGCCATGCAGCAGCGCCACCACCACATCGGCGCCCTTGGCGCGCAACTCTGGCACGTATTTGCCGGCAGCCTCTACCGCGCCCTCGGTGTAGACCTTGCCTTCCAGATAGCGCTTGTCCCAGTTCATGATGCCCGGTGTGGTGAAGCCGATCACGCCGATCTTGATGGGCAGCTTGACTTCCTTGCCATCGCTGCCCTTGGCCACCATGGTGCGCTCCAGCACGGCATAGGGCTGCACCAGCGGCTTCTTGGTCTTGCTGCTGTAGACGTTGGCCAGTACGGCCGGATAGCCGTTGCCCGCGCATTTCTGACTGGCATCCACGCCATCCACATCCAGGCCTCCGCCCAGCACCTGGTTGAGAAAGGGCAGGCCGTAGTTGAATTCGTGATTGCCCAGCGTGCCCGCGTCAAAGCTCAATGCGCCCATGGCCTTGTACATGGACAGCTGCTGCGTGCAGGGTATGGGCTTTACCTCGGCCTCGTAGTCGGCCAGTGCCGTGCCCTGGATGGTGTCGCCGTTGTCCACCAGCAGCGTGTTGGCAAATTCCTTGCGAGCCGCACGGATCAGCGTGGCCGTGCGCTCGAAGCCATAGGTCTTGTCTTCGGCCAGCTTGAAGTAATCATAGCTGCGCACATTGAAGTGCAGATCCGTGGTCTCCAGAACGGCCAGCGTCGCCGTGGCAGGCTGCGCGCTGACAGGCGCTGTGCTGCTGTCGTCGCTGCCGCCGCAGGCAGCCAGCAATGCTGCACAGCCCACCGCCGTCAGCACATGACGGCGTTGCTGCAATGCCGAGAAGAAACCGCCTGAGCGCAGCTTTGCGCCAGGCAAATCGAAATCCTGCATGGTTGACCCTGCTTGTTGAAAAACAGGCAGTGTCTACAGAGCTTTTTACAGCGTCATGAAGGAAATTTGACGCTTTGAAACTGGACTCAGGAACTCAGGCGCCGCGATTGCGCATCCAGTCCGCCGTGTTCATGAAGCTGGCCTTCAGGCGCGTGCGCAAGGCCTCGGGTACTTCGGTCTCGCCCATTGCCTGATCCATGCAGGCCACCCACTGGTCGCGCTCCTGAATGCCGATGGAAAACGACATATGGCGCATGCGCAGACGCGGATGGCCGAAACGATCCTGGTAATAGTCGGGGCCGCCCAGCCAGCCGCAGAGAAACCAGAACAGCTTCTGGCGCGCATCGGCCAGCGTGCTGCCATGGGCGGCACGCAGCTCCTTGTAGCCAGGCTCCAGATCCATGAGGTCATAGAAACGGTCAACCAGTTGCTGGACTTTGTCTTCGCCACCTATCCATTCGTAGGGGGTGTCAAACGGGGGCTTTTCTTCAATCTGCATGTGTAGCGGCTTTGCGAGTCAGTCCCGATTGTCGGACATGCGGCATGTCCGTACCCGAGCGCAGGAATGCGAAAACGCCAACGGCCGTCAGCACCGTCACGCCGGCCAGCACATCGAGCAAGCTGGAAAAAGCCAGGCCATAGGCCCTGATCAGCTCTGCGGCTGATGCGCCTTGCATCAGCGCCAGCGCTCCCTGCATATTGCCGGTGACCAGCATCTGGGCCACGGCCGAGCCATGCTGCATGGACGGCCAGATGGCCGTCAGCTCCCGCGCCAGCAGCGCTGCCAGCGCCGCCCCGACTACGGCCAGCGCAATGCCTTCGCCCGCCACACGCACGGTGCTGAAGATGCCCGTGGCCATTCCGGCACGCTCGCGCGGGACCACCGTCACGGCCAGCCCGTCCATCAGCCCCCAGGGCAGTCCTATGCCCAGACCGATCAGCAGCAGCGGTGCGGCCATCTGCGCCAGGTCCGAGCCGGGCGCGCAGCGGCCCAGCCACAGCAAGCCCATGGAGCAGACCAGCAGTCCCGCCCCACAGAGCAAGGCTGCCGACAGCCAGCGCGAGAGCCAGCCCGCCAGCAACGGCACGCACAGCATGGGCAGCGACAGCACGAACATGCGCTGCCCGGCCTCGAGCGGTGCCAGGCCTTCCACGCCGATGAAGCGCAGCGGCAGCAGCACCAGCAGCACCACAAAGGCATAGGCAGGTGCTGCAGCCAGCAGCTGTACGCCGACAAAGCGCGGATAGCGGAACAGCGACAGATCCAGCATGGGATGGGAGCTGCGTCGCTCGATCTGCACGAAGGCCGCTGCCGCCAGCAGGGCTGCCGCCAGGGGCAGCCATGTGCGGCCATGCAACCAGCCCGTTTCAGGGACTTGCAGCATGCCCCAGGTCAACAGAGCCAGCGCCAGCGTGAACGACAGCGCACCCGGCAGGTCCAGCCGCTGTGCCTGCGGATTGCGCGATTCCGGCATATGGCGCAGGCCCAGCAGCAGCGCAGCGAATGCCGCGGCGGCTGCGCTGAGCACCACGCTGCGCCAGCCCCAGCTCTGCAGCAACCAGCCCGACAGCAATGGCCCGAAGGCCAGCCCAACACCAAAGGAGGTGCCCACGAAACTGAAGGCCCGGGTACGCCTGGCACCATCGTAGGCCTGGGCCAGGCCTGCTGTGCCTGCCGCCAATGCAGCAGCTGCACCCAGCCCCTGCAACGCCCGCAGCAGATCGAAGCCGATGATGGCCCCCTTGCCTTGCAGGCAGACCTGCAGCAGCACGCTGCCAACCACGACGCCCAGCCCCGCGAGAAATACACGCCGCCGCCCGTAGATGTCGGCCAGTGCTCCTGCCGCCATCAGCGTGGCACCGAAGCTCAGCATGAAGGCATTGGTGACCCAGTTCAGCGCCAGAGGGCCGCCGCCCAGCGCATCGCGCAGCGCCGGCAGCGCCACGGCCGGCCCGGTAAAGCTCAGCGGCATGGCCAGAGCGGCCAGGCAGACCGACAGCAGCACCCAGGCAGGCGATGCGCGGCGGGCACCAACAGGAAGATCCGCCTGCGGGCGGGATGGGGAAGTGGAGCAGGACATGGAGGGCTGGCGTCGTGAATCAATCAGACATGAACGATAAAAGCGCTCCAATGAAACGAAAATAGCTTCAGCACTCCCCATAATCCCAACCAAAGGTTGCCAATCACCATGGACAGCTTCAGCGGACTTGAGTCCTTTGTACGTGCCGCCGATCTCCTGAGCTTTGCCGAGGCCGGCCGCGCTCTCGGCATCTCGGCCTCGGCCGTGGGCAAGAACGTGGCGCGCCTGGAGCAGCAGCTCGGCCTGCGCCTGTTTCATCGCACTAC
This sequence comes from Comamonas testosteroni ATCC 11996, assembly GCF_000241525.1. Lineage (GTDB taxonomy): Bacteria > Pseudomonadota > Gammaproteobacteria > Burkholderiales > Burkholderiaceae_C > Comamonas > Comamonas testosteroni. Next base: position 62,379 of record NZ_AHIL01000004.1, on the reverse strand, counting down.
ACGCCAGGTGCGTCTGACACAGGAAGGCACGCTGTTTCACGAGCGCTGCCGACGCATCCTTGACGAGCTGCATGATGCGCGCGCTGCCATGCAGGCCGCCGCCCAAGCGCCGCGCGGCCGGCTGCGCGTGAGCCTGCCCACCATCGGCTACCGTTTTCTGCTACCCGTGCTGCCCGAATTCCAGGCCCGCTATCCCGAAGTGGAGCTGGATCTGGACTTCAACGACCATCTGGTCGATGTCGTCGAGGCCGGCCTTGATGTGGTCATCCGCAGCGGCGAGCTGGCCGACTCGCGGCTGGTGGCGCGCCGACTCGGACCGTTTCGCTTCATTCTGGCGGCCTCACCGGCCTATCTGGCCGAGCGCGGCGTGCCGCTGACGCCGGCCGACCTTGCCGGACACACCAGCCTGCGCTATCGCTTTCTGAACAGCGGCAAGCTCGAGGAGTGGACGCTGCCCGGGCTGCCGGCCATGCCCATCGCCCTGGTCTGCAACAACATGGAAGCCATGCTGGGCGCAGCCGTCTCAGGCCTGGGCCTGGCCTACATGCCCGACTTCCTGGCCCGCGACGCACTGGCGCGTGGCGAACTCCAGCAGGTCCTGGCGCAGCAGCTCACGCATAGCGGGCAATTCTCCGCACTCTGGCCCTCCAGCCGCCAGCTCTCGCCCAAGGTCCGGGCCTTTGTGGATTTTGCGAGCGAGCGGCTGTTCAAGGGCTAGCCTTATTCCGCAGCCTGGCGCAGCGTGATCATCACCGGGCGGCTGACCACCTCGCGCAACGCCCACCAGCCGGCCAGCCAGGCCAGCAATGCACCCGCCAGCGCGCCCACCAGCGGCACCCACCAGAGCACATTCCATTCGAAATCGAACACCCAGCGCGCCAGCGCCCAGCCCACGGCCAGGGCCACGCAGCTGGCCAGAAAGCCGGCCATCAGGCCCACTCCGGCCAGCTCGGCACTTTGCACCTGCTGCAGCAGGCCCGATCTGGCTCCCACGGCGCGCATGATGGCGTATTCGCGTGCTCTTTCCTCACGCGTGCCGGTGACGGAGGCAAACAGCACCACCAGTCCCGCCACCAGTGTGAAGCCGAACAGGAACTCCACGGCGCGTATGACCTGGTCCATCACCTGTTGCACCTGGGCCAGCGTGCTGCTCAGGTCAACATTGGTGATGTTGGGAAATTCATTGACCAGCGCATTGTCAAAGCCCTTGATGTCGGGTGCGCGATAGGCCGCCAGGTAGGTCACGGCCACGTTGTCCAGATGCTGCACGGGGTAGATCACAAAGAAGTTGGCACGCATGGAACTCCAGTCCACCTTGCGCAGGCTAGTGATGCGGGCCTCGCTCTCCTCGCCGCCGATATCGAAGCGCAGCGTGTCGCCCAGCTTCAGGCCAAGGGTCTTGGCAATGCCTTCCTCCATGCTGATCGCGCCCTGCTCGCCCGTCTGCCAGCGGCCGCCCACGATCTGGTTGTGATCCGGCATGGTTTCGGCAGTGGAGATATTGAACTCCCGGTCCACCAGGCGCTTGGCGCGGTCTTCCTCATAGTCATCGGGGCTGACGGCCTTGCCGTTGACGGCGATCAGCCGGCCGCGAATCATGGGATACCAGTCATAGCTGTGCACGCCGGCCTTCTTCAGCGCGGCCTGAAAGTCCTGCGCCTGATCGGGCTGGACATTGATGACAAAGCGATCGGGCGCATTGGCCGGCGTGGCCTTGCGCCAGCTGGCAATCAGATCGGTGCGCAGCAGCACCAGCAGCACCAGAGCCAGCAGCCCCACGGCCAGCGAGCTGACCTGTACCACGGCATACACGGGTTTGGCCGATACCTGGCGCGTGGCCATGACCAGCCAGCGCGGCGCCGTGCTCTCATTGACCACCTGCCGCAGCAGCTTGACGGCCAGCCAGGCCAGGCCCGCAAACAGCAGCACGGCCACGGCAAAGCCGCCCACGGCAATCAGGCCCAGCTTGATGTCGCGGCTGGCGACCATCAACAAGGCCGCAAAACCCGTAACGCCCACACCCAGCACCAGCCACGATGCTGGCTTGAGCGCCCCCAGGTCGCGCCGCATCACGCGCAGCGGCGGCACCTGCGCCAGTTGCAGCACGGGCGGCAGGCCAAAAGCCAGCAACAGAGTCAGCCCCATGCCCATGCCGAACAATGCGGGCCACAGGCTGGCCGCAGGCAGGGCGGACTCGACCAGTCCGGCCAGCAGCCAGACAAACACATGGTGCACGGCCCAGCCCAGCAACACGCCGGCCGCGCTGGCAGCCAGGGCAATGCTCACGAACTCCACGACATAGGCCAGGGCAATGCGGCGCTGACTCTGGCCGAGCACGCGCAGCATGGCCGACGCATCGAGATGACTGTTGGCAAAGGCGCGCGCGGCCAGTGCCACGGCCACGGCCGAGAGCAGTGCCGAGAGCAGGGCCACCAGACTCAGGAACTTCTCGGCCCTGTCCAGGGTCTGGCGCATTTCGGGGCGTCCGCTTTCCAGCGATTCCACACGCACGCCATGCAGGCTCTTGGCCAGCTCCTGCGCCCAGCCCAGATAGTCCTGTGCAGCCCGCTGCGCGCCGCGCCCGGCGTCTGCCTGCGCCGCCACGGCCAGGCGATAGGTGATGCGGCTGGCCGGCTGCACCAGGCGCGTGGCGGGCAGGTCGGCGCTGTTGATCATCACGCGCGGGGCAAAGCTCATGAAGCCCGCACCACGATCGGGCTCGATGGCAATGATGTGCGAGATATGAAAGCTTGCATCGCCCAGCAGCAGTCGGTCGCCGAGCTTCAGACCCAGCGCCTCCAGCAGCGGCGCATCGACCCAGGCATGGCCGTTTTCAGGAATCGCGCGCACCTCCAGATCCGGTTGCCCCGGCCCCTGGTTCAGATGCAGCACGCCGCGCAACGGGTAGCCGGGGTCCACACTTTTGAGCGCCACCAGGCGGCTGGCTCCGCCCTGCTCCTGGGCGGCCCGCGCCATGGTGGGAAAGCTGGCCGTGGCCACGGTCTGCAGTCCCTGCTGCTGTGCCTGCTGCACGAAAACCGCGGGGGCGGGATTGTCGCTGACCACCACCACATCGCCGCCCAGCAGTTGACGGGCGTCGCGCTGAAGGCCGGCCTGCAGGCGGTCGGCAAAAAAGCCCACCGAGCTCAGTGCAGCCACGGCCAGCAGCACGGCCACGATGATCAGGCGCAGCTCGCCAGCGCGCAGATCGCGCCAGAGATTGCGCAGTCCCAGAATCCAGACAGATGATGCTTGCATGGTCTGCACGATAGCGCAGCGGCCTGGCGCCATGCCAGAACTGCATGGCAATGTCCTGCTTGAGCGGGACGATAATCGATGCCTTCAGACGGAGACCAGAACGTGGAAGTGATCTTGGTGGTGGCCCTGGGGGCTGCGGTGGCAGGCTTTGTGCAGGGGCTGTCGGGCTTTGCCTTTGGCATGGTGGCCATGTCGTTCTGGGCCTGGGTGCTGGAGCCCCAACTGGCCGCCGTGCTCTCGGTGTTTGGCTCGCTGACGGGCCAGATCATTGCGGCCTTCACCGTACGGCGCGAATTTCACTGGAAGTCGCTGCTGCCCTTCATCGCGGGCGGACTGGTCGGCATTCCCATGGGCGTGGCCGTGATGCCGCATCTCAATATGGACTGGTTCAAGCTGGGCCTGGGCTGCCTGCTGGTGCTGTGGTGCCCCACCATGCTGCTGAGCGCCCATCTGCCCCGGCTGACGCTGGGCGGCGGCCTGCTGGCCCGCTGCAGCGATGCGCTTGCAGGGCTCATCGGCGGCGCCATGGGCGGGCTGGGCGGCTTCAGCGGCACCGTGCCCACGCTGTGGTGCACGCTGCGTGGCTTTGAGCGCCATATGCAGCGCACGGTGATCCAGAACTTCAACCTCTCGGTGCTGGCCGTCACCATGGCCAGCTATCTGGCAACCGGCCTGGTCAAGCCCGCCATGTGGCCGTCGTTTGCCGTGGTGCTGCCCGCCGTGCTGGTGCCCGTGATCTTCGGCACCCGCGTCTACAAGGGCGTGAGCGATGCGCGCTTTCGCCAGATCGTGCTGAGCCTGCTGACCTGCTCTGGCATCGCCATGCTGGCGGCGTCCGTGCCGCGGCTGTTCCTGGCGCCCTAACGTAAAACTGCCTACGGCAAGGCTGATCGCAAGCCACTACCATCTGCGGCATGAATGCCGCGCCTACCGCCCCCACACCTGAACTGACCGCCTTTTCCCACGCCATACCCAAGATGGAGTTGCACTGTCACCTGCTGGGCACGGTCAGAAAAAATACTTTCATCGAACTGGTGCAGCGCGCCAAGGCACCGCTGACTGCCGAAGAAATCGAGGCTTTCTACACGCGCGGCGAAAAGCCCGTGGGCGTGCTGCGCGTGCTGCGCGCACTCGACGAGTGGCTGCTGCAGACGCCGGCCGATCTGGAGCGCATTACCTATGAATATCTGCAGGATGCCGCCGCCCACCATGTGCGCTATGCCGAATTCTTCTGGAACCCCACGGGCACGGTTCAATGCTCGGGCATGAGCTATGCCGTCGCCCAGCAAGCCATTCTGGCCGGCGCCGCAGCTGCGCAAAAGGATTGCGGCATACGTGGCCGCCTGGTGCCGTCCATTGACCGCGAAGCCCCAGCCGAGGCCGCCGTGCAGATGGTGCAATGGATGCTGGACAACCGCCATGAAGATGTGCCCGGCATCGGCATCGACTACCGCGAAAACGAGCGCCCGCCCGAGTTGTTTGTCGAAGCCTATGCGCTGGCGCGTCGCAACGGCCTCAAGACCACGGCCCATGCCAGCGAGTTCGGCCTGCCCTGGAACAATCTGCAGACCGCCATCGAGACGCTCAAGGTGGATCGTGTCGATCATGGCTACACCGTCATCGACAACCCGGAGCTGGCCCGGCGCTGCGCAGATCTGGGCATTGTGTTCACCGTGGTGCCGACCAACTCCTACTATCTGCGCACGCTGGCACCCGAGCGCTGGGCGCTGGATCACCCGATCCGAAAAATGCCTTCCATGGGCATTCGCATCCACCCCAACACCGACGACCCCACGCTGCACCATGTGGACCCCACAGGAGCCTGGACCAAGATGGTCTGCGACTTTGGTTTTTCAAAGGCCGATCTCAGGGACTTCATGCTCAACGGCATCGATGCGGCCTGGATAGACGAGAGCGAAAGGCGCAGCCTGCGCCAGCAGTGGAGCGACGAGTTCGATACATTGAGCAGCACACACCACTTCTAATCAAATATCGCTGCAGTGCTTGTCCATCAAGCGCTTCAGCTATCAAAATCAATTCAGGCAGGCAGGCAAAACACCCGCCTCCTCTCTTACCGACCATCTGCACCATGCCGTCAGACAAGCCAGCCAGCCTTGAAGAGATTCAGGCGTCGATTGCCAAACTCAGAGTCACCGAGCAGCAGCTCGAAGCCACGGCGCAGAAGTACGAAAACAAGATGCAGAGTTCGAGGAAATGGAACTATCTTGCCGTAGCCATGGCCGTGGTGGTCTGCGCCGTCGCCTGGATCAACCATGCCTCGCCCTGGCTGCGCTGGGGTGTGCTGCCCGTGGTGCTCTTCATGGTGCTGTTCTTTGAAGGCATGCGCCGCCTGCTGGGCGTGACCATGCAAAGCAGCATGCGCCAGCTCAAGACCCAGATCCGCACACTGGAAACCAGGATGGCCGAGGTACAAGCCACAGCGAAAGATCAGCCATGACTGCCGCCAAACCCGTTCGCGTTCTCATGGTCTGCACCGGAAATATCTGCCGTAGTCCCACTGCCCATGGCGTGCTGGAAAAAATGGTGGCGGATGCGGGTCTGCAGCATCTGGTGCAGGTGGACTCCGCCGGCACGCACGGCTATCACGTTGGCGAGCCCCCCGATGCCCGCAGCCAGCAGCATGCACGACGCCGGGGCTATGACCTCAGCGAGCAGCGTGCGCGGCAGCTGACAAAGCAGGATTTTGACGCTTTCGATCTGGTGCTGGTGATGGACAGCGCCAACGAAGTCGCTGCGCGCCGCATCGCCACGCCCGCCCAGCAGCAGCGCATGAAGCGGCTGACCGACTACTGCCAGCGCTTTGACGAGCCCGAAGTACCCGACCCCTACTATGGCGGCGACAGCGGCTTCGAGCATGTGCTCGATCTGGTGGAAGATGCCTGCCGGAATCTGCTGCAAGCCATCGCCCAGAATCGCCAGACCTGAACGGAGCGCTCCATGGATTTGCCGAAATTTCGTCTCAGCCCCAATGCCTATGCGCTGGATCTGTTTGTGGCCGAAAGCGGTATCTGCTCCTGCTGCGGCCAAGCGCGTGAGCTCAAGTACAACAGCTCGTTTTACAGCCGCGAAGAGCCGGACTATCTGTGTCCCTGGTGCATTGCCGACGGCAGCGCAGCCCAGCGCTACAAGGGTGAATTCAACGACTATCTGGGCATTGAGGGTGTAAGCAGCGACCCCGCCGAGCCTGACAGCATCGTCATGGATCGCGTGCTGCTGCTGGAAGTCTGCGACCGCACTCCCAGCTATAACAGTTGGCAGCAGGAACAATGGCTGGTGCATTGCAACCAGCCCTGTGCCTTTGTCGGCTATACCGATTACGCCGAAATCCAAACCCTTCAGGCCGAGCTTCAAGGCGATATCGCCGGCATGCCCGAGCGTTATCTGCAGGCCATCAGCAAGACCGGCGATCCCGTGGGTGGCTATCTGTTTCGCTGTATGGAGTGCGGCACACACCGGCTGCACACCGATTGCACCTGAATCATGAGCGCGGACACCGTGCAGGTGGAGTGCAGCCACCATATCGACGCCAGCGAAGCTGATGCCGAAGGCTTTTACGAGTACTACTACGAGTACGACATCTACCGCTTTACGCTGGGCGGCCTGAGCCTTGTAGTGCGCAGCTATAGCGATACCTGCGAGCAAGCCAGCGTGCTGCGACTGGAAGAAGCTGGCAAGTCACGCCCGCTGCAGCCTAAGGATCTGAAAAACCCTCTTCTCCAACAGGCGCGGGAGCATCTCCAAAGCCTGGGCAAGCAGGAGCTGCGCTGGTTCAACCCCAGGCACGCGCGTTACGACCCGCTTTGAGCAAGCCGCTGAAGCGCTCGGGCTGCGATGCCCCCACCGCCAGCTCATGACGGCCGCAGACACCCGGCACCTTGGCGTGCGGGAAATACCAGGCCATGAAGATGCACATTCACCATTTCGTGTGCCCATGGCCTGCCGGAAATAGCTGATCCATACAGGCCTGCAGGCACACATCTATGCAGAAGTCGGTGTAGTCACCCACCTCGCAAGGCTGGCCCGGCACCACGGCAGACTGTGGCAGCGGCGCCCATGCCGACTACCTGGTGCCGCCGCGCGCGAGCCTTCGGAGGCAGGCAACGTGATGGATGCGGTCGATCTTCCTGGTGCTCATTCCTTGGCGGTGTCGAGCACGCCGCGGTTGATCTGGTCGCGTTCCATGGACTCGAACAGCGCCTTGAAATTGCCCTCGCCGAAGCCTTCGCGGTAGTTGCCCTTGCGCTCGATGAACTCGAAGAACACGGGACCCAACAGCGGCTCGGAGAAGATCTGCAACAGCAGGCGTGGCTGGCCGCCTTCGGTGGTGCCATCCAGCAAGATGCCACGCGACTGCAACTCGCCCACGGCCTGGCCGTGGCCGGGGAGGCGCTTGGCGAGGTTCTCGTAATAGATGTCGTTGGGCGCGGTCAGCAGCGGAATGCCAGCCATCTGCAGGCTGTCGATGGCCGTGGGCAGGTCTTCGCACAGCAGTGCGATGTGCTGTATGCCCTCGCCGTTGAACTTCATCAGGAATTCCTCGATCTGGCCACCGCCCTGCTTGGCCTCCTCGTTCAGAGGAATGCGGATCAGGCCGTCAGGCGCAGTCATGGCCTTGGAGGTCAGGCCCGTGTACTCGCCCTGGATGTCGAAGTAGCGAATTTCCTGGAAGTTGAACAGTTTGTTGTAGAAGTCGGCCCAGTAGGCCATGCGGCCACGGTAGACGTTGTGCGTGAGGTGATCGACGACCTGGAAACCGTGGCCCTTGGGATTGCGGTCCACACCGGGCAGAAACTCGAAGTCGATGTCGTAGATGGACTTGCCGTCTTCGTAGCGGTCGATCAGGTACAGCGGCGCACCACCGATGCCCTTGATGGCGGGCAGGCGCAGCTCCATGGGGCCGGTGGGAATGTCCACGGGCTGCGCGCCCAGCTCCAGTGCGCGCTTGTAGGCCTTGTGCGCATCCTTGACACGGAAGGCGAGGCCACAGGCACTGGGACCGTGCTCGGCCGTGAAATAGGCTGCCTGGCTCTTGGGCTCGCGATTGATGATGAAATTGATGCCACCCTGGCGATACAGCACCACGTCCTTGGAGCGATGCTTGGCCACCAGCGTGAAGCCCAGCTTCTCGAACAGAGGCTCCAGCACACCGTCGGCAGGCGAGGCGAACTCGACGAATTCAAAGCCGCACAGGCCCATGGGGTTTTCGAACAAATCGGTCATGACGAGGTTTCCTGCAAAAAAATGAAATGGATACGACTTACGCAAATCAGGCTCAGGCAAGACGCCTACCCCATGGGCATGCCTCTTATGCACCCTTGTTTGCGTAAGTCCTGATGGATGATGGCGCGATCAGACTGCTTTATCCAGTGCCTGGACTTCGATCTCAACGCCAACGCCAAAAACCAGCTGTGCCTGCACCAGGCTGCGCACCGGGTAACTGCCTTCCTTGAAATAGCTGGCGTAGACCTTGTTGAAGGCATCGAAATGAGCCAGGTCGCTGAGCCAGATATTGGCCTTCACCACGTCGTCCAGCGAGCTGCCCACTGCCTCCAGCCGCGCCGCGATGGCCTTGAGCACGGCATGTGTCTGCTCTTCGATGGGGCCGGTAAGCGGGCGCTTGTCCTCGCCGAAGGGGATCTGCCCCGACAGCATCAGAAAGCCGCCTGCACGGACTGCAGAAGAGAAGGGCATGCCGCCGGGCGCGGGATAGAAGGTTGCAGTGGAGTTCATCGAAGTGCTCTCAAGGTTCAGGGGTTACAACAGGCTGGCGCAAAGGTCTGCGCAAGCCCTCATTCACACGACTTGCGCAAATCAGGTTCGAACAAGAGCTTTTCCTCAAAAAAACAGTCCTGCCGCATCCTTGTTTGCGTAAGCCCTCATTCAATCAAACCGCAGTCTGCACCAGCCGAACGGGCTGGCGAAAAACCATGCGGTACATGGCATAGACCGCCAGCACCCACACCGGAATGGCATAGGCAGAGGCACGTACTCCGGGCGTGAGCAGCATCACGACCACCACCAGCACCATGGCCACCAGACAGATGTAGTTGGTCAGCGGGAACAGCGGTGCCTTGAAGCTGCGCGGCGTGCCCTTGGCGTCATGTAGCTTGCGGTAGTTCAGGTGCGAAATGATGATGATGGTCCAGATGATCACCAACGCCGCCGTGATCAACGAGATCAGCAGCTCGATCACGCCGGCAGGCGCCACATAGTTCAGCACCACGCAGAAGGCAGTGACGATGCCGGGGTAGACGATGGCCTTCACGGGCACACCGCGTTTGTTGACTTCACCCAGCGACTTGGGGGCGTTGCCTTCCTGGGCCATGCCATACAGCAGACGGCTGGAGCTGTAGACCATGCTGTTGTAGACCGACAGCGTAGCGGTGAGGATCACGAAATTCAGCATATGCGCGGCCAGGTGCTCGCCCATGCCCGAGAACACCAGTACAAAGGGACTGCTGCTGTAGGTGCCGCCACCAGCCTTGAGCTGGGCCACCAGATCAGTCCAGGGCGTCAGCGACAGCAGCACGGCCATCGAGCCCACATAGAACAGCAGCACGCGCACCATGAGCTGGTTGATCGCCTTGGGGATGACCTTGCGCGGCTCTTCGGTTTCTGCAGCGGCAAAGCCCAGCATTTCCACGCCGCCGAAGGCGAACATGATGAAGGCAAAGGCCATGAACAGACCCTTGAAGCCGTTCGGCAGGAAACCGCCTTGCGTCCACAGGTTGCTGATCGTCTGCGTGGGGTTGTGCGTGGTGGACAGCAGGTAGATGCCGGTGGCGATCATCGCCACCACGGCCACGATCTTGATCAGCGCGAACCAGAACTCAAACTCGCCATAGGCCTTGACGTTGATGAAGTTCACGCCGTTGATAAGCACAAAGCAAACGGCGGCCGTCACCCAGACCGGGATATCGGGCCACCAGAACTGGATGAACTTGCCCACGGCGGTCAGCTCCAGCATGCCCACCAGCACATAGAGGGCCACGCAGTTCCAGCCCGACAGGAAACCGGCAAAGCGCCCCACGTAGCGGTTGGCGAAATAGCTGAACGAACCGGCAGAGGGCTCCTCGACCAGCATCTCGCCCAAGAAACGCATGATGAAGAAGATCAGCAGGCCGCCGATGGTATAGCCCAGCAACACGCCAGGGCCGGCCAGCTCGATGATGCCGGCCGAGCCCAGAAACAGCCCGGTGCCTATGGTGCCGCCCAGCGCAATCAGCTGGATATGGCGGTTCTTGAGCTTGCGCTCCAGATGCCCGTTGGAGGAAGGGGTATGCATGGTTTGTCTCCTGTTATCTATATCTACCTATGCGGATCCGAAAGGCGCTTACTGCTCGGCCCGGCCACGCCACATATCCCATGCCAGCGTGAGTCCCACGCCGACGTCGCGCAGCGGGCGCGGCGGGATGTAGTTGGCAGTGCCCTCGACGAGGAAGTCGTCGATCAGCGGGTTCTTGCGGCCCAGCGCCAGGTCGGCGATCAGCATGCCGGCAGCGGTGTGGCGCACGATGCCCGAGCCGTTGCAGCAGGACGCTGCCCAGGCGTTGTCGCCAATCCGGCCAAAGGCGGGCGCATGGTTGTGCGAGACCGCCAGCCAGCCCATCCAGAAATGCTCGAGCTCGATGGCCCCGAGTTGTGGAAAGCGGCGGCGCAGCAGCGCCTGGTTCATGGCCCTGGCCTTAGCGCGTCGCCCGTCAGTGGTGCGCAAGCTGGGTGAATACTCGAACCCCTGGCGGATCATCAGCCGCCGGTCGTGCGTCAGGCGTACCGTGGAACCCGCCACACCATGCGCGGGCGTCACACCCCAGGCGGCATCCGTTCCCAGCTGGGCGATCTGGGCATCGCTGAGCGGGTGAGTGAGGCTGGCGAACAGCAGAATCGGTACCTGGCGCTCCTGGTAGACGCCGAATGACTGCGAGAACGCATTGACGGCCAGAATGGCCTTGCGCGCACGGATGCTGCCCTGAGCCGTGCGGACAAAGGGAGCCGCGCCTTCGAGCTTCGCCTCGATGACCGGCGAGTTCTCGAACAGCTGCACCTGGGACGGCAGGCTGTCGGCCAGACCACGCACCAGCGCCGCTGGATTCATGAGGCGCGTGCCCGGCGTGTAGACGGCTGCCGCGTAGTAATCGGAGCCTATGCGCTGGCGCAGCGCATCACGGTCCAGATATTCATGGGACTCCTGCCAGGCATCCAGATTGCGTGCATAGGGCTTGAGCGACTTCTGCGCCACCTCCTCCGTCACTGCCACGTGGTAGCGGCCGCGCTTTTGCCAGCCACAGGAGATGCTGTGCTCAGTCACTGCCCGCTCCAGCGCATCCACCGCAAAGCGGTTGACGCGGATCACGCGGCGGCCCGCCTCCACGGCGGCGTCCGATGGCGCCGAGCTGTGCGGCAGATCGATCGCGAAGCCCGAGTTGCGGCCCGAGGCATTCTCCCCCACCACGCCCGCATCCACCACGGCGATGGAAGCATCAGGTTGCTGTTGTGCCAGCTGGCGTGCTGCCGCCAGCCCCGCATAGCCGGCGCCCACGATGACCCAGTCCACCGCCACATCGCCCTGCAGCGGCGCCTTCGACTGACGAGTTCCCAGCAGCGCGCTCCATCCATTGGTGCGGTCGTCGGCGGGAAGGCGGTAAACAGAGCGTGGCATGGCGGTTTCCAATAAGAGCCCTCGGAAGCTGACTCGCTCTCCAAGGTCGCTGATGAACAACAATGGAGGCGGAGTCTAAAACATAAAACATTAAACGTTTAATCTTTATTCCTCATGGATTACCCGAGGGTGAAATTACCCAAACAGGCCCATCCAGCCATCAGTGCCGGAGCGTGTAGCATCTGGTGTGGTGCGTCATCGACGCCTTATGAATCACACACGCAGCCCATGAATCAAACAGGAAGCAAAACCGCCCCCCGCCGTACCCAGGCAGAACGCAGTCAGACCACCCAGCGCAAGATCATCAAATCCGCCATACGGCTGCTACAGAAGGTTGGATTTCAGCAGACCAATCTGCAGGAAATTGCGCGTGGTGCCAAAGTCACGCTGGGGGCGGTTCAGCATCAGTTCGGCAGCCGCCAGGCGCTGATGGAGCAGGTGGTCGATGAAATCATGGCGCCGCTGGCGGCTGCGGGCGCAGGCTGGCCCGAAGATGCCGCGCAGCTGCCGCTGGAGCCGCGCGCTCGCGAATTCGTGCGCAGGGCCTGGCAAACCGTCTATGCCCAACCCAGCTATGTGGCAACCTGGAGCATGTTTTTCGGCTGCAAGAGCACACCGCTATTCGAGCGCATCAACGCGCACCGCTCCCAGCATGACCCCGCCTCCTTCGAACACTTCGTGGAGGTTTTCCCGGAAATCGCCGAGCGCCATCCTCAGCCCAGCCACTTTGCATCTGTGGTGTTTGCTGCGCTGCGAGGCCTGGCCGTCATGCGCCTGTTCGAGATAGACGATGCAGCAGCCGAACATCAGTTGGAGGTGATCTCCCAGATGATCGTGAACGCAGGCACGATCAACCAGGCTTGAGCCGCGGGCAGCAGCGGCTTTCGCACCCTGAACAAGCCAGGTCCATATTCAGCCAAAGTGGCCTGAAACCATTTCTGTACAAGCGCCTCACGCTATCAAATATGGGAACCAACCTCAGGCTGTTGACCGACGCCCCCAGTTCATCACGGCTGTACCCAGCACCGCCATGGCGCCGCCGAGCACCATGGAGCCTTCAATACTCTCGCCCAGCAACAGGGCTGAAAGCAGAACGCCGATCACCGGCACCAGCGTGATATAGCCCGAGGCGGCACCCGCGCCCAGCGATTTGACGCCCGCGAAGTACCAGGCATAGGCCAGAGCCGTGGAGCCATAGGCCATGAAGACCATGGCAGTCCAGGCCGTGCCACTGGCCTGAAATGCCGCAGCCAGCCCCTGCGGGCCTTCCAGCACCAGACTGGTGGTCAGAAGCAGCAAGGCACCGAAAATGGAAGTCACGGTGGTCGCAGCCAGCGCATCCACGCCTGCCAGCATGGCGCGGCCGATCAGCGTGTAGCAAACCCAGCAGGCCACGCAGCCCAGAATCAGCATCTCGCCCACCCCTATTGTTCCGCTCAGCAACTGCATGGGATCGCCATGCGAGATGACCACCACGGCGCCGCAGGCCGCCAGCAACATGCCCAGTGCAATGGTGATGTTGATGCGCTCCTTGAACAGCCACACGGCGAACGCCAGCGTGACCACCGGATTGAGCGTGATGAGCAGCGCCGCCTTGCCCGCAGGCAGATGCTGCAGACCCGTGAGGAAAAAGCTGGCGTAGCCGAACACCCCGGTCGCGCCTGCGGCAAACATGCCCAGCCAGGTCTTGACAGACCAGTGCCGGAGAGCTCCCAGCCCGCCGGAGAAATACAGCCAGGGCAGCAACAGGGTCGCGGCCAGCAAAAAGCGCAGCGCCGATGCCGCCAGCGGCGGCATGTTGAGCGCCAGAATGCGGCCTGCCGGCCAGGAAGCGCCCCACATCAGGGCCATGCCCAGCAGGCGCAGATGTGCGCTCATCAAAGAGCTCTTGACGGATTCGGAAGTCATGAAGATGGCAATAAAAAAAGCCGCGGCCATTCGATCGCGGGCAGCGGCTCAGATCAGGGATCTGAAGACCCAATATACCCGCTACGGGCGTATAGGCCGCTCTTTTTTTCAGTGCGCAGCGCTATGTCTGCACATGCCCCAGCATTGCCGCATGCTTGTGCAGCGCGTCGCGCACCAGAGGCCGCAGCTGCGCGGCTTCGGAAGGCTCGTTCAAGGCCGCCAGAATGCGAAGCCGCATGCGCGGCTCCCAGAACTTCTGGATATGCTGGGCAACACCGTCGAGCGCCTCGTCATGCTCGGGCATGGCCTCGAAGAACTCGGCTATGCGATTGGCCATGCGGATCAGGTTGTTCACATCCATCACTGACCTCCCATCTCCAGCTGCGCCGCGGCCAGATGACCGAGCTGCTGGTCGTTGAAACGCCTGTAGCCCTGCTGCCAGCTTGAAGGCTGGGCCACGGGCAATACCTGCACGGCCGTCACCTTGTACTCGGGGCAGTTGGTGGCCCAGTCCGAGCTGTCGGTGGTGATCACGTTCGCGCCCGACTCGGGGAAATGGAAGGTGGTGTAGACCACACCGGGCTGTATGCGCTCGGTCACCGTGGCGCGCAAAACCGTCTGGCCGGAGCGGCTTTCAATGCCCACCCAGTCGCCATCGCGGATGCCGCGATCCTGTGCGTCATGCGGATGAATCTCGAGTCTGTCTTCACCGTGCCACTGGCTGTTGGCCGTGCGCCGCGTCTGCGCCCCCACGTTGTACTGCGAGAGAATGCGCCCCGTGGTCAGCAGCAGCGGAAAGCGCTGCGTGACCTTTTCATCGGTGGCAACGTACTGCGTGATGATGAAGCGGCCCTTGCCGCGCACGAACTTCTCCTTGTGCATGATGGCCGTTCCCGCCTCTTCGGTGCTGTCGTTGCACGGCCACTGAACGCTACCCAGGCGCTCGATCTTCTCGTAGCTCACGCCTGCGAAAGTGGGGGTCAGCTCCGCAATCTCGGCCATGATTTCACGCGGATGGCCGTAATTCATGGGGTAGCCCAGTGCCTTGGACAAGAGCTGCGTCACCTCCCAGTCGGCATAGCCGGCCAGCGGCTGCATGAGCTGGGTCACGCGCGAGATACGGCGCTCGGCATTGGTGAAGGTACCGTCCTTTTCCATGAAGGACGATCCGGGCAGGAACACATGGGCGTACTTGGCGGTTTCGTTGAGGAAGATATCCTGCACCACCACGCACTCCATGGCCGACAGCGCTGCCGTCACATGCTGGGTGTTGGGGTCGGACTGCACGATGTCCTCGCCCTCGCAGTACAGACCCATGAAGCTGCCTTCCAGCGCGGCCTCGAACATATTGGGAATGCGCAAGCCCGGCTCGGGACTGAGCTTCACGCCCCAGGCGCCTTCAAACTCGGCTCTGGTGATGCTGTCCGAGATATGGCGATATCCCGGCAGCTCATGCGGAAAGCTGCCCATGTCGCAGGAGCCCTGGACATTGTTCTGCCCGCGCAAGGGGTTCACGCCCACACCTTCGCGACCCACATTGCCCGTGGCCATGGCCAGATTGGCAATGCCCATGACCATGGTCGAGCCCTGCGCATGCTCGGTCACTCCCAGGCCGTAGTAGATGGCCGAGTTGACCTGCCTGCCTGCCGGATGATCCATCGCCCCTCGCGCATACAGCCGCGCCGCGCCGCGTACCAGCTCGGGAGCCACGCCGGTGATGTCGGCCGTGGCCTCGGGCGAGTTCTCCGGCCTGGCAACGAACTCCTTCCATTGCGCAAAGGACTTGGCGTCGCAGCGCTCGTCAATATAGGCATCGGCCAGCCAGCCCTCGGTGACGATCACATGGGCCAGCGCCGTGATCATGGCCACATTGGTGCCGGGCTTCAGCTGCAGGTGGTAGTCGGCCTTGACATGGGGCGAGTTGACGAGCTCGATCTCGCGCGGGTCGATCACGATCAACCCGGCGCCGGCACGCCGGGCGTCGCCACGCAGCCGCTTTTTCATGCGCGAGCCAAACACCGGATGCGCCGTCGTGGGATTGGCGCCGATCACCATGATCACATCGGAGTGCTCGACCGACTTGAAGGTCTGCGTGCCTGCCGACGTGCCATAGGTCTGGCCCAGGCCATAGCCCGTGGGCGAGTGACAGACGCGCGCGCAGGTATCGACATTGTTGTTGCCGAAGGCTGCGCGAATCAGCTTCTGCACCAGATAAGTTTCCTCGTTGGTGCAGCGCGACGAGGTGATGCCACCAATCGAGTCCCTGCCGTGCTTGGCCTGGATGCGGCGGAATTCGCTGGCCGCATGACCAATGGCCTCCTCCCAGCTCACTTCGCGCCAGGGGTCGGTGATCTTCGCGCGGATCATGGGCTGGGTGATACGATCCTTGTGCGTGGCATAGCCCCAGGCAAAACGCCCCTTGACGCAGGCATGGCCTTCGTTGGCCTTGCCGTCCTTCCAGGGCACCATGCGCACCACCTGCTCGCCCTTCATCTCGGCCTTGAAGCCGCAGCCCACGCCGCAGTAGGCGCAAGTCGTGATCTCGCTGTGCTCGCTCTGGCCCAGCTCGACCACGGTCTTTTCCTGCAAAGTGGCCGTGGGGCATGCCTGCACGCAGGCGCCGCAGCTCACGCAGTCGCTGGCCATGAAGCCGTCGCCCTGGCCTGCCGTGATGCGCGACTCGAAACCGCGTCCGCTGATCGTCAGCGCAAACGTGCCCTGCGTTTCCTCGCAGGCGCGCACGCAGCGATTGCAGACAATGCACTTGCTGGGGTCGTAGTTGAAATAGGGATTGGAGGTATCGACCTCGACCCTGGCTTCGCCCTTGAAGTGGTTGGCTCCGTCCATGCCATAGCGCACCTCGCGCAGACCGACCACTCCGGCCATGTCCTGCAACTCGCAGTCGCCGTTGGACGAGCAGGTCAGGCAGTCGAGCGGGTGGTCCGAGATATAGAGTTCCATCACGCCCTTGCGCAGCTCCTGCAACTGCGAGCTCTGGGTGCGCACCTTCATGCCCGCTTCGGCAGGCGTGGTGCAGGACGCAGGAAAGCCCTTGCGCCCCTCGATCTGCACCAGACACAGACGGCAGGAACCAAAGGGCTCCAGCGAATCCGTGGCACAGAGCTTGGGCACCTTGATGCCGCCATCGACGGCGGCGCGCATCAACGATGTACCCTTGGGCACGGTGACCTCCCGGCCGTCGATATGCAGCGTGACCAGTTCCTCGGACAGGCTGGCAGGCGTTCCGCAATCGGTGTTCTTCAGATGTTCCAGCATGGCGCTCTCCTCAGGCGGGGTTCATGGTCTGCACGGGCTCGATACCGAAGTCCTGCGGATAGTGCTGCAGCGCAGAGCGCACTGGATAAGGGGTCATGCCGCCCATTGCGCACAGGCTGCCGTGCTGCATGGTGTCGCACAGGCTCTCGAGCAGCGCCACATTGGCAGCATGCTCGGAGCCGCCTTGACGCGTGATGCGGTCTATCACCTCAATCCCTCGCGTGGAGCCGATGCGGCAGGGCGTGCATTTGCCGCAGGACTCGATGGCGCAGAACTCCATGGCATAGCGCGCCAGCTGCGCCATATCGGCGCTGTCGTCATGCACGACCAGCCCGCCATGGCCGACCACATTGCCTTTTGCGGCATAGGCTTCGTAGTCCAGTGGATCATCCCAGTCCTCGGGAGCCACATAACTGCCCAGCGGGCCGCCAACCTGAATGGCCTTGACGGGCCGGCCGCTGGCCGTGCCGCCGCCAAAGTCCTGCACCAGCTCGCGCAGCGTGAGGCCGAAAGCTTTTTCCACCAGCCCACCTTGCGCAATATTGCCTGCCAGCTGGAACGGCAGCGTGCCGCGCGAGCGGCCCATGCCATAGCCCTGATAGAAGGCCGCGCCCCTGGCAAGGATGATGGGCACAGTCGCCAGCGTGATCACGTTGTTGATGACCGTGGGCTTGCCGAACAGGCCTTCGATCGCGGGCAGCGGCGGCTTGGCACGCACAATGCCACGCTTGCCTTCGATGCTCTCCAGCATGGCGGTCTCTTCGCCGCAGACATAGCTGCCCGCGCCCTTGCGCACCTGCAGATAGAACGCCTTGCCGCTGCCGGCCACATTGCCGCCCAGCCAGCCTGCGGCACTGGCACGTGCAATCGCCTCGTTCAGCACCGCAATCGCATGCGGATATTCGCTGCGCACATAGATATAGCCCTGAGTCGCTCCCACGGCCAGACTTGCGATCGCCATGCCTTCGATCAGGCAGAACGGGTCGCCCTCCATCAGCAGGCGGTCGGCGAACGTGCCCGAATCGCCTTCATCGGCATTGCAGGCAATGTACTTCTGCGGCCCTGTTCCCGCACTTTCTGCAGCCGCAACGGTCTTCCATTTGATCCCCGCCGGAAATGCCGCCCCGCCACGACCGCGCAGGCCGGAGTCCAGCACCTGCTGGACGATGGCTTCGGGTGCCATGGCCGCAGCGGCCCTGAGGCCTTGCCAGCCGCCCTGTGCCTCATAGTCCCGCAGACTCAGCGGATCGATGATGCCCACGCGCGCAAAAGTCAGGCGCTCCTGCCGTGCCAGATAAGGCATCTGTTCGGTCAGCCCATGGCATAGCGCATGGGGCTGGCCCTGCAGCATGCCGGCGTCCAGCAGCCCCGGCACGTCGGCCGCCTGAACCGGGCCGTAGGCCACGCGGCCCTGCGCAGTCTCGACTTCGACCAGGGTCTCCAGCCACAGCAAGCCGCGCGAGCCATTGCGCACCAGCTCCACCGCCAGGCCTCGCGTCGCGCACTCGCGCTGCAGCGCCTGGCCCACCGCATCCGCGCCCACGGCCAGGGCTGCGGCATCGCGCGGCACATAGATGCGCGTGGCAGCAACAGCTTCACGCTCGATAGCTGGCTTCGGTTCATCTGCCTTGGTTTCAAGCTGCTTTTGCTGAATTTCCTCCAGCAGGGCATCGAGCCGGTCAGCAGTCATCCGTGCATGGACTTCGCTCTCGTCGACCATCACGGCCGGCGACTGGGCACACAGCCCCAGGCAGTAGACAGGCTCCAGCGTCACGCTGCCATCGGCGCTCGTGCCATGGGCCTGGCAGCCCAGTGTCTCTTGCGCATGGGCAAACAGTGCATCGCCACCACGCGACTTGCAGGCTTCGGCCCGGCAGACCTGGATCAGCGTCCTGCCGTGCGGCTGCTCGCGCAGATGTGGGTAATAGCTGACAACACCATGGACCTCGGCACGCGAAAGATTCAGGGCCTCGGCAATGGCGGGCACCGCAGCACGGGGGATGAAGCCCAGCCTGTCCTGCAGGGAATGCAGCAGCGGCAGCAAACCACCTGGTTCCTGGCCAAAGCTTGTCAGACAGTGCGTCAGGGCGTCCTGCTGTTCGAGGCTGAGCAGCGGCGCAGACTCCTGCGGCTGCGCAATAGGGTGATGGGGCATGGGGCGACCTTGTTATGAGGGCGCACCAGCGCCCTTTGTCTCATGCCGTATTTCAGCCCCGGCCGTATCTCAGGTCAAATTCTTTGAATTGATGAAGCGATTCAAATTGCAAATCAACGCACGGCCCCGGCAAAGCTCGCACATTGCTGACGCCAGGCCTGGGATTGCATGAGCGCAAGGGCGGCCTGCTGCGCGCGGGTCGCCTGATCCTGCGAAGGGGCCAAAAAAGCGATGGCTGTCTGCACCTTGGGCGCAATCAGAGGGCGCACCGAGATCCGGTCCGATTCGGGCAACGTCGCCACCAGCGCACCGGGCAGCACGCTGTGCAGACCGCCTTCGGTCACGGCCAGCATCAGGCTCAGCACGGAATTGGTCTCCATGGCCGCACTGACCCCGCAGCCTGCCGCCATGAAGCTCTGATCCACAATCAGCCGGTTATGCATGTCCGGCGTCAAAAGACATAGCGGCAGCCTGGCCGCCTGAGACCATTTCACAGGCTTCTGGCTCTGCTCTGCCGCCGCAGGACTGAGCAGGAAATAATGCTCCTGATACTGCGGCCAGACGGAGATGCGAGCGCTGCGCGCCGCACGGCTGCCCGACTCCAGCCTTTCGCTGTAGCCCAGGGCCAGGTCCAGCGAGAGATCTTCGAGTCCGGTTTCTATCTCCAGCGAGCTCATGGAGAGAACCATGGGCGTGATGCCCGGGTGCTGGACCCGCAGCAGCGCGGCAAAGCGCGTCAGCATGGGAATCGCCGTAGGCACGGCAGCCATGCGCAACTGCCCTTTGAGCTGGCCGGCTGCGGCGCTCAGATCCTGTCTCAGCGCCTCCTCGGCTCTGAGCATGGACAGCGCCGTGACCAGCACCTGCTCGCCCTCGGCGGTCAGTCCGCCAAACACGCGACCGCGCCTGACGATGACGGCACCGAACTCGTCCTCCAGCGCCTTAAGCGCATTGGACAGTGCAGGCTGCGTGATATGACAGGCCTGCGCCGCCCTTGCGAAATGGCGGTGCTCGTTAAGCGCCACCAGATAACGCATGGAGGTCAGAAGGTTCATCAGGTATTGCTGCTGACCGTGATCGTGGGGAACTTGCTGGAGAAGTCCTTGGCCTTGAGAGCCACCTTCACGGCCAGATCGCGCGCCACCTTTTTGTAGACCTGGGCAGCTTCGCTCTCGGGCTCGGCCACCACCGTGGGCTTGCCGCTGTCGGCCTGCAGACGGATCTGCAGCGACAGGGGCAGCGCCCCCAGATAGTCGATGTTCT
Organism: Comamonas testosteroni ATCC 11996; assembly: GCF_000241525.1. GTDB lineage: Bacteria > Pseudomonadota > Gammaproteobacteria > Burkholderiales > Burkholderiaceae_C > Comamonas > Comamonas testosteroni. The sequence continues at coordinate 41,839 of NZ_AHIL01000004.1, read as the reverse complement.
GCTCGCTGGCCATCTTCTTGCCGCCGTCGGCTCCAAAGATATGTTCGACATGGCCGCAATTGGTGCAGACATGGGCGGCCATGTTTTCGACCAGGCCGAGAATCGGCACGCCGACCTTCTCGAACATCTGAATGCCCTTCTTGGCATCGATCAGGGCGATGTCCTGGGGCGTGGTCACCACCACGGCGCCCGTCATGGGCACGCGCTGGGACAGCGTCAGCTGGATGTCACCGGTCCCGGGGGGCATGTCGACCAGCAGATAGTCCAGATCCTTCCAGTTGGTCTGGCGCAGCATCTGCTCCAGCGCCTGGGTGGCCATGGGACCGCGCCAGATCATGGCCTGGTCGTTGTTGACCAGCAGCCCGATGGACATGACCTGCACGCCATGGTTCTCCAGCGGCTCCATGGTCTTGCCGTCATGGCTTTCGGGCTTGCCCGAAACGCCCATCATCATGGGCTGGCTGGGGCCGTAGATGTCGGCGTCCAGAATGCCCACTCGGGCACCTTCGGCGGCCAGCGCCAGCGCCAGATTGGCCGTGGTCGTGCTCTTGCCCACGCCGCCCTTGCCGGAGGAGATGGCGATGATGTTCTTCACGCCGGGCAGCAGTTGCACGCCGCGCTGCACGGCATGCGAGGCCACCTTGGTGGTGATGTTGACCGAGACATTGCCCACGCCCGCCACAGTCCTGGCTGCAGCGATGAACTGGCTGCGCAGCTCAGGATGCAGGCTCTGGGCCGGATAGCCCATTTCCACATCGAACGAGACGTCGTCACCGGCAATCTGCAGATTGCGCAGGGCGCGCGTGCTCACAAAGTCCTTGCCAGTGTGCGGATCAAGCACGGTGGCCAGCGCGCTCAGAAGCGCTTGTTCTGTAACAGCCATTGGATTTAGTTTTCCAGAGGTTTCTTCAATGAGGGATAGTCTAGCGAAGCTGTCCAACCCCTGTGCACAGGAGACAATGCAGCCCTTTGCCCAAGATTTGAGAGACAGCCCGTGAAATTGAAGATGGCCGAAAATTCCCTGTTCGCAGTCCTGATGCGCTCGCGCTGGTGGATCAGCTTTGCGATCTGCGCTGCGGTGGTGTTGGTGTCGCTGGCAGTGTTCCCCAAAGACATTTCGCCTTTTGCCGCCCTGGGCGCCTTCCCGTTCTTCGTCGTCGGCTGCATTGCCTGCTACAGGCAGCTGCGGGCCCCCAGCCCGGCAAGGCTGGAGCAGATTCAGCAGGTGATCGCCGAGCAGTCCTGGGCCGACTTCAGCGCACAGTTGCAGACGGCCTGGCAATCCGAAGGCTATGAGGTTCAGCGCCTGAACCAGGCCGGCGCCGACCTGCTGCTGACGCGCAACGGTCAGACCAGCGTGGTCGGCGCGCGCCGCTGGAAAGCCGCCGCCCATGGCGTGGAGCCGCTGCGCGAGCTGCAGGCCGCGCAGCACAAGCTCAAAGCCGATCTCTGCGTTTACGTGGCTCTGCAGCCTCTGGGCGAGAATGCCGCGAGCTGGGCCGCGCAGAATCAGCTGGTGGTGCTGGATGCCAAGTCCATCGCCACACTGATTGCCAAGAACCAGAAAAAGAGCTGACAGCCGCCGCAGACTGTCCCCAGGGCCGCCGCCGTCCCGCTCGACGGCCCGGCCCACCTACCGCCCGCGGCCCAATCCGGGCACACTGCAGCCATGGCGGCAGTTCAGTTCTCTCCCACCCTCCCACCCAGTCTTGCCGAAGCAGAGCGGCAGAGCTCCATAGGCCCTAGCTCCAGCATCGGGCTGACCGGCCTGTTGCTCAGCGGCGGCGGCGCCCGGGCTGCCTACCAGGTCGGCGTGCTGGCCGCCATCGCCGAGCTGCGCCGCGCTCGCGGTCTGCAGCATGGCCCCAATCCCTTTCCGGTACTGGCAGGCACATCGGCAGGCGCCATCAATGTTGCAGCCCTGGCTTGCCATGCCGATGCCTTTGACAGCGCAGTGCGGCGCATGCTGCATGTCTGGGGCCATATGCATACCGAGCAAATCTACAAGGCCGACTCGCTCAGCGTGCTGCGCAGCGGCGCACGCTGGCTGACGCTGTTGTCGCTGGGCTGGGCGCTGGCCCGCTGGAGCCGCATGCGCCCGCGTTCGCTTCTGGACAACGCTCCGCTCAAAGCCCTGATGAACAGCGGCCTCATGCCTTTCGAGCGCATTCCACAACTCATCGACAGCGGTCATCTGCACGCCCTGGCCATTACCGCATCCAGCTACAGCAGCGGTCAGCACATCACTTTCTTTCAGACCCGCGAGGCCTTGAGCCCCTGGGTGCGCGACCAGCGCAAGGCCGTGCAGGCCCTGCTGAGCGCCGATCACCTGCTGGCCTCGTCGGCCCTGCCCTTCATCTTTCCAGCCATGCCGCTGCCCATGGACGGACATCTCGAGCATTTCGGCGACGGCTCCATGCGCCAGACTGCGCCCCTGGCACCAGCGATTCATCTAGGTGCCAGCAAACTGCTGGTCGTCGGCGCAGGCAGACGCCACGAGCCTGTGAACAGCCAGCCGCAGATCGATGCCAGCTATCCCACTCTGGCCCAGGTGGCCGGGCACGCGCTGTCCAGCATCTTCCTGGACACGCTGGCTGTGGATATAGAGCGTGCCGAACGCATCAATCACACGCTGAGCCTGATTTCGCCGGCCGAGCGCATCCACAGCCGGCTGCGCCCTATCGAGGTACTGGCCATCACCCCCAGCGAGCGCATCGACGATATTGCCACGCGCCACATCGACAAGCTGCCGCTGCCGGTGCGCACCCTGCTGGCCACGCTGGGCGTGCGCGCCGGCACGGGCAACCCCATGCGCGATGGCGCGCTGGCCAGCTACCTGCTGTTTGAGCAAGGCTATACCCGTGAACTGATAGCACTGGGCCGCAAAGACGCGCTGGCCCGAAGTGAGGAGCTGTGCGCCTTCCTGGATTGGCCTCAAGAATGTAACAAATGTTAATGATGCGAAAGGAGCCTGGCAAATGATGCGTGAGACACTTTGCATGACCTTCATCATCGTTCCGACAACCGCCTAGTGACTCCATCCTCGCAGCCCATCCGCGCTTCCAAATCGCTCAAGCTTTCGCTGATCCTGCCTTTTGTTGCACTGATTGCGCTGCTGACATCGGCCCTGGGCATGCTCTGGTACTGGACCGGCAGCAACACGGTGTCCGCCTTGTCAGAGCAGGTGATGCAAGAGAAAGCCGAGCGCATCGCGCTGATCGTGGATCGCCACCTGTACCCGTCCAGCGCAGTGCTGGAGGCTGCGTTCCCCAGCGGCCAGCCCGTCGCTGCCGATATCAGTGACCATATCCCCGACCTGATCTCCCGGCTGTGGGTGGCGACCTCGCTGCATACCCGACCCAATGACTATGTGTACTACGCCAATATCGCGGGCCAGGGCATTGCTCTCAAGCGAGTGGCTCCAGAACTGGGCCAGTTGCGCCTGAAGACTCAGCCCGGCGAGCACCGCAGCTACTTCAAGATCGCCGGCATGCCTGCCGAGCCGATCTACGAATCCACCGAAACCAATCTGTTCGAGCCGCGCCAGCGCCCCTGGTTCAAGCTTGCCGCGGAGTCGGCCGATGTAATCTGGACTCCTGCCTATATCGACTTCAGTGCCAAGGACCTGGTGCTCACGCGCGCACGCCGCATTCTCTCCAGCAAGAGCAGTCTCGAGGGTGTGGTGGCCACTGATATTTCGCTTCGCGCGCTCAACGAATTCGTCAACCAGTTGCACCTGAGCGAACATGGCCGGGCCTTCATCATCGAGGCCGACGGCTCCCTGATCGCAGCCACCGGCATGCCCAACATCCACCAGCGCGAAGACGGCAAGCTGGAGCGCATGACCGCCGCCAACAGCCAGGACCCGCTGATTCAGGCGGTGTACGAAAAAATCCAGGGCGCCTTCCAGTCCTCGCTGTCCAGTGACGGCCCCGGCACGGCGCTGCTCGAAGATGACAGGCACAACCATATTCGCATTGCCTACCGGCGCCTGAGCAATGGAGCCGGTCAGGACTGGATGGCCGTGGTGGCCGTGCCGCACAAGGACATGCTGGCCGGCGTCTACCGCCATATGGCCCTGGTGGGCAGCCTGGGCCTGCTGGCCCTGGTCGTGGCCGTCGTCATCGGCACCCGCATCTTCGGTGCCGTGGCCAACGATATGCGCTCGCTGACCCGCGCCGTGCGCCGCGTCGGCCAGGGCGAGATCGACACGCCGATCGAAGTGCAGCGCCGCGATGAAATTGGTGAGCTGGCCCACAATTTCCACCGCATGCGCCACAGCCTGTTTACCGATCCACTGACCGGAGCCAGCAACCGCAGCGCACTGCAGCATATTCTGACCACACTCACCCGCCCCCTGCCCGGCCAGAACATGGCCGCCCCGTTTGCCCTGCTGTTTGTGGACCTGGACCGCTTCAAGCCGCTCAATGACCGCTGGGGCCATGACAACGGCGATCTGGCACTGGCCGAGATCAGCCTGCGCCTGCGCAATCTGCTGCGCCCCGACGATGTCGTTGCCCGCCTGGGCGGTGACGAGTTCATCCTCATCCTGCGCGGAGTCAGCGACGAGGAGCAGGTTCAGGCCGTGCGCCTGAAGATAGAACATGCGCTGCAGCAGCCGCTGAGCACGCTGCAAGGCATTCCCGAGGGCGAAGCCGTGACCGTGGGCGCATCCGTAGGGCAGGCCCTGTATCCCAGGGATGCGCAGGATGCGCAAAGCCTGCTCAAGGTGGCCGACCAGGACATGTACCGCAACAAAAGGCCTGCAGTGAGCTGAGTGCAGCCTCGGCTATCGCTTCCAATTTCAGAGCTTCTGACGCTTTATATTCATGGAATTAACGTTGTTTTCATATTGAAAACAATATGGAAGCTGCGTAACCAGCTACAAAAAACAAAGCAACTACCGTTCCCGAACGAACTCGGCGGGTGCCGCCGCAAAACCCGCGCCCGCAGCCTGGAGCCAAGCCCTTCTAGAATGACGGGTTCTCTGTGAAAGCTGTTTCCTCATGACCGCACGCAAACTATTCGTCACCACCGCCCTGCCGTACGCCAACGGCAACTTCCACATCGGCCACATCATGGAATACATCCAGGCCGACACCTGGGTGCGTGCGCAGCGAATGCAGGGCAATGCGGTCAACTTCGTGGGCGCCGACGACGCCCACGGCGCCCCCATCATGATTGCCGCAGAAAAGGCCGGCAAGACGCCCCAGCAGTTCGTGGCCGACATCGCCGCCGGCCGCAAGCAGTATCTCGACGGCTTCCACATCGCCTTCGACAACTGGAGCAACACCGACAGCGCCGAAAACCACGAGCTGTCCAAGCAGATCTATCTGGACCTGAAAAAGGCCGGCTTCATCGAAACCCGCACCATCGAGCAGTTCTTCGACCCCGAGAAGAACATGTTCCTGCCCGACCGCTTCATCAAGGGCGAATGCCCTCGCTGCCACGCCAAGGACCAGTACGGCGACAACTGCGAAGTCTGCAGCTCGGTCTACGCGCCCACCGACCTCATCAACCCGTTCTCGGCCCTGTCGGGTGCCACGCCGGTGATGAAGTCGTCCGAGCATTTCTTCTTCAAGCTCTCGGACCCGCGCGCCGTGGAGTTCCTGACCGAGTGGACGCAGAACGGCAAGCATGTGCAGCCCGAAGTGGCGGCCAAGATCAAGGAATGGTTCGGCGTGCGCACCAACCCCGACGGCTCGACCAGCGAAGGTCTGGACGACTGGGACATCAGCCGTGACGCGCCTTATTTCGGCATCGAGATTCCCGATGCGCCGGGCAAGTACTTCTATGTCTGGCTGGATGCGCCCGTGGGCTATCTGGCGTCGCTCAAGGAGCTGCTCAACAAGCGCGGTGAGGACTACGACGCCTACATGGCCGATCCCGATCTGGAGCAGTACCACTTCATCGGCAAGGACATCATCACCTTCCACACGCTGTTCTGGCCTGCGATGCTCAAGTTCAGCGGCCGCAAGACGCCGACCAGGATCTGCGTGCACGGCTTCATGACCGTCAACAACGGCGAGAAGATGAGCAAGAGCCGCGGCACCGGCCTTGATCCGCTCAAATACCTGTCGCTCAAGATGAACCCCGAGTGGCTGCGCTACTACCTGGGCGCCAAGCTCAACGGCAAGAACGAAGACATCGACTTCAATCCCGAAGACTTCATGCTGCGCGTCAACTCCGACCTGATCGGCAAGTACGTCAACATCGCTTCGCGCGCCGCAGGCTTCATCAGCAAGCGCTTTGACGGCAGGCTGGGCGTGGTCAGCGAAGACGGCCAGGCCCTGCTGGCCGCGCTGCGCGAGCAGCAAGCCGCCATCGTCGCCGCCTACGAAGGCCGCGACTCGGCCCGCGCTGCACGCGAGATCATGCTGCTGTGCGACAAGGTCAACAGCTATGTGGACGCCAACAAGCCCTGGGAGCTGGCCAAGAAGGAAGGCATGGATGCACGCCTGCACGATGTGTGCACGACCTGCATCGAAGCCTTCCGCATCCTGACCATCTACCTGAGCCCCATCCTTCCCGGCGTGGCCGCAGAAGTCGCCAACTTCCTCATCGTGCCGCCCGAGAGCTTTGCCGACGTGGTCAAGCCCCTGGGCGCAGGCCACCAGATCGGCGTCTACCAGCATCTGATGCAGCGCGTCGATCCCAAGCAGCTCGAAGCCCTGTTTGAAGCACCCGCCGGTCAGGCAGCCCCCGCCGCCGAACCCGCCAAGGCCGAGAAAAAGGCCGCCAAGAAGGCCGAGCCCGTGATCGACCCCAACGCCCCCGGCGGCGAGCCGCTGGCCGAGACCATCAGCATCGACGACTTTGCCAAGGTCGATCTGCGCATCGCCAGGATTCTGGAATGCAAGTCAGTCGAAGGCTCGACCAAGCTGCTGCAGCTGACGCTGGACGTGGGCGAGAAGGACGAGAACGGCCAGCCCAGGACCCGCAATGTGTTCAGCGGCATCAGCAGCATGTACCAGCCCGAGCAGCTGCAGGGCAAGCTGACGGTGATGGTCGCCAATCTGGCACCGCGCAAGATGAAGTTCGGCCTGTCCGAAGGCATGGTGCTGGCCGCCAGCCACGCCGACGAGAAGGCCCATCCCGGCATCTATGTGCTAGAGCCCTTCCCCGGCGCCATGCCCGGCATGCGGATTCATTGATCTCATGATCCCCCCTGAGCCGCCTTCGGCGCCTTACCGCCGGGGGGACGACAGCCTCGCGGCGGGGCGGCGGGGCCGCCTTAGGCCCTTGCTCGGTGTCTCCTCGCGGGGACGTGCCTCATCAGGCTCCTACGGCTTCTGGCTGGCTGGAGCTTTTTTATGCCTGGCGCTCTCGGGCTGCACCGTGATCGCCGTCACCGGCACCGCCATCAGCGTGACGGCCGGGGCCGTGGGTCTGGCCGCCGATGCCGCCATCGGCACAGCCAAGATCGTGGGCAAGGGCGTGGGCAAGGCAGCTGACGCCTTGATGGATGACGACCCGCCCGATACCAGCGGCGTGAATATTCGCTACCGCGATCCGTCGGCCACCGCTCCCGCAGCGGCAGAAATGCCGGCAACGACCGCCAGCCCCACACCTGCCACGCCCTCTGACGGACTGCCGCCGCAAAACTAACGAACCGCTCGCATTCGTTAACAGGAAACCACATTGCGCTACATATAAGATAGCGAAATGCGGTTTTTTCATGCCCTGAAGCGCAGCTGCAAGCACAAGCGCAGCGCATAACTAAATAACCAATAACTTCCTGTTACACCACCGGGATATTGAGCTTGTCAGGACGGGGCCGCTTCCTAGAATCCGACTCCATCAGCTCTGCCTGCTCCGCCCCTGCCCAGAAGAATGCTCGACATTCGCCACACATAACAAAGGCCGCGCACATTCAGGCATCGAGGTCATAAATCCCCCACGCGGCCTTGCGTGGGGACAACGGGAGGCCCCATGCGATCGAAACTCTTGCTCACTCCAGCGCGCCCTGCGCTATGGCTGGCTTTTGCCCTGGCAGCGCCGCTGCCCGGCCTGGCCAGCTCTGCCGCCACCTCCTTGCGTGTGCAGGATGTGGCCGTGCTGGCTGCCAGTTGCGCCAACTGCCACGGCCCGGACGGCCGCTCCACGGGCGTCATTCCTCAGCTGCGCGGCCTGCCTGAAACCCATCTGCTGCAGCGCCTGCAGGCCTTCAAGGCCGGCACCGCCAAGGACGCCACCGTCATGACCCGTCTGGCCAAGGGCTACGACGATGAGCAACTCAAAGCGCTGGCCCAGTGGTTCAGCAAGAAGGGCCAGTAAATGCAGATCAATCGTCGTCAAATTCTCGGCGGTGCCGCCGCTGGTGCAGCCAGCTTCGCCATGCCCGCCATCGTGCAGGCCAAGGCAGCTTCGGCCCATGTGGTCGTGATCGGCGGCGGCTTTGGCGGAGCCACGGCCGCGCGCTATCTGCGCCAGTTCGCGCCGCATATCCAGGTCACGCTGGTGGAGCCGGCCGAGCGCTTCTATACCTGCCCTTTCTCCAATCTGTACCTGGCCGGCCTGCGCAGCTGGGACAGCATAGGTCACGGCTACGGCGGTCTGCGCAAGGCCGGCGTGAACGTGGTCCACGCGCGGGCCGACCAGGTCCTGACCGACTCCAGGCGCGTGCTGCTGTCCAACGGTCAGGCGCTGAGCTATGACAAGCTGGTGCTCTCGCCCGGCATCGACATGCGCTGGAATGCGCTGGAAGGCTATGACGAGGCGGCAGCCCAGCTTGCCCCCCATGCCTGGAAGGCCGGAGCGCAGACCCAGTTGCTCAAGAAGCAGCTCGAAGCCATGCCCGACGGCGGCAAGTTCGTGATGGTCATTCCTGCCAACCCCTTCCGCTGCCCGCCCGGCCCCTACGAGCGCGCGGCCATGGTGGCCCACTACCTCAAGCAGCACAAGCCCAAGTCCAAGATTCTGCTGCTGGACGACAAGGATGCGTTCTCCAAGCAAGGTCTGTTCATTCAGGGCTGGAAGGCGCTTTACGGCGACATGATCGAATGGGTCAAGCAGGCCGATGACGGCAAGGTCACGCGCGTGGATGCCAAGAACCTGGAAGTGGAAACCGCATTCGGCACCAGGCACAAAGCCGATGTGCTCAATGTCATCCCGCCCCAGAAGGCCGGCTTTATCGCCGACCGCGCCGGCGTGACCAACGCCAGCGGCTGGGTACCGGTCAAGCCAGAGTCCTTTGAATCCACCCAGGTCCCACATGTCTATGTGCTGGGTGACGCCACGATTGCCGCGCCCATGCCCAAGTCGGGCTTTGCCGCCAATACGCAAGGCAAGGTGGCCGCAGCCGCGATTGCCGCCGAACTGAGCGGCAGCCCCCTGCCTGCAGCGGCCTTTGCCAACACCTGCTACAGCCTGATCGGCACCGACTACGGCATCTCCGTGGCCGGCGTCTACCGCACGGCGGCGGGCAAGCTAATCGAGGTGCCAGACTCAGGCGGCGTGAGCCCCTTGAACGGCGATGCAGCCTTCCGCAAGGCCGAGGCCGACTACGGCGCAGCCTGGTACAAGGCCATCAGCGCGGATATCTGGGGTGGTTGAATAGAGGCATCCCCCTGAGGCGCTGACGCGCCTTCCCCCTTCTCTCGTGGCGCTTCGATTGCGGGAAGGGGGACGCTGGCTTTGCTGCGGGGCGGCCCTTGCTCGCCAGCCCGGGCGAAAGTTCACGCTTCATGCGTCTGGTGTGAATCTCTGCCGCCCGTCCTCCTCTGCTTTATTGAACGACTGATATGTTGTTGTGGTCTGTTTTTTTGCTGGGCATGGCCTTCGGCGTCGCTGCGCGGCTGGGGCGATTCTGTCTGCTGCGCGGGCTGCGCCAGCAAATGGGGCTGGATACCGAAGTCGCTGCGGGCCAGGCACCTGCATTGCAGGCCTTTGCCCTGGCATTGGCCGTGGCCTTGCTGGCCTCGCAGGGGCTGCAGGCTCTGGGAATGCTCGATCTGGGCCAGGCCGCCATTGCGCGGCCCGGCTTTTCCATGGCTGGCGTGCTGATTGGCGGTTTGCTGTTTGGCATCGGCATGGTGCTGGCCCGCGCCTGCGGAGCACGCTCTCTGGTGCTGCTGGCAGGAGGCAATCTGCGCTGCCTGGTCACCGTCGTGTTTCTGGCGCTGGGCGCGCAGCTGGCCATGACCGGTGTACTGACGCCTCTACGCCTTTGGCTGCAGGCCCTCGCCCCCCTCACGCTGGCCCAGGCAACCTTGCCCGCCTATCTGTCTTCCGTGAATACATGGCTGCTGACGCTTGGTCTGGCCTTGCTGCTGCTGGCCTACGCCCTGCTGCGCCCCGGCCTGCGCCAAAGCCGCTTGCAGTGGGGCAGCGCGTTGCTCATAGGCCTGCTGGTGGCTGCCGGCTGGTGGCTGACTGCGCATATCGGGGTCGATGAGTTCGAGCCGGCCCGCCTCACCTCGCTGAGCTTCATCGGCCCGATTGCCGAGGCCCTGCTCTATCTGCAGCTGTCCGTGGGACGCGAGCCCGGCATAGGCCTGGCGCTGACGGCGGGCGTGCTCGCCGGCGCCTTTCTCGCAGCCCTTGGCAGCCGCACGGCGCGCTGGGAAGGCTTTGACTCCACCAGCCGCCTGGCTGCCAGCGCCGGTGGCGGCCTGCTGATGGGCATTGGCGGCGTGCTGGCCGCAGGCTGCTCCATCGGCCAGGGACTGAGCGGGCTGTCCACTCTGTCGCTGGCCAGCTTTGCGGCCGTTGCCGGCATCCTGCTCGGAGCGCTTGTCAGCCTGCGCCTGCTGCGCCAGCAATAGCGCTGGCTTCGCTTGGGTATTCACCGATTCCGGATCTGGGCCTGCTCCTAGAATCTCCAGCCACCAGCTCTGCTTGTGCCGCGTGTCGGCTGAGAGGCAATCCCATCGCGCTGCGCCCAAGCTTGCTTCCCTCCCCCGAATCCGAGGCCTCGATCTGGCCCTATTCCCATTACAGGAGCAATGCTCATGCAACGTCGCCATTTCCTCTGGACTCCGCCCGCACTCGCTCTGGGCGCCGCTGCCGGCCCGGCAATGGCTGCACCCGCCATCATCAGCAGCCAGTCCCCCATTCTGCCGCGCAAGGGCAAGGGTCCACGCATCGTGATCTGCGGCGGCGGCTGGGGCGGCCTCACGGCGGCACGCTATCTGCGCGAGCTGATTCCCGCTTCCGACGTCGTGCTGCTGGAGCGCAATCCGACCTTCTGGTCCGGCCCCATGAGTAACAAGTGGCTGGTGGACATCGTGGGCACGGACTTCGTGAACCGCGACATGCTGCACCCGGCCAACAAGTATGGCTACACGCTGCTGCAGACCGAAGTCACGGGCTTCGAGCGCGACAAGAAGCTGGTGCGCACGGCCCATGGCCTGATCGAGTATGACTTCCTGATTCTCTCGGGCGGTATTCGCAACGATTACGAGGCCTGGTTCGGCAACGACCAGCGCGCCATCGAGCACACGCGCACGCATTTCCCCAACGCCTACATCCCCAACCAGGAGATGCTCTCGCTCAAGAGCAAGGTCAAGAACTTCAAGGGCGGCACGCTGGTGATGACGCTGCCGCCACCGCCGCATCGCTGCCCGCCCTCGCCCTATGAGCGTGCCTGCCTGATCGCCTGGCATATCAAGAAGAACAAGATTCCCGGCAAGATCCTGATCCTCGACCCCAAGCCCAAGATCGCCCCCATCGGCGTGGGCTACAAGCAGGCTTTCGAGGAGCTGTACGCAGACATCATCACCCATGTGCCCAATGCCGGCGTCAAGGAAGTGGACCCCTTCAACAAGCAGATCAAGACCGCCGCGGGCGACTTCAAGTTCGACGACGCCATCCTCATGCCGCCCCACCAGGCCGCAGACATGGTCTGGAAGGCAGACCTCATCGGCAAGGATGCTGCCACCGGCAAGCCCACGGGCTGGGCCGATATGCACAACCGCCTGTTCCATGCCAAGAGCGACGACCGCGTGTATTTTGTCGGCGATCTGATGGGCGCGATCTCGCCCCAGTTCGGCCACTACCCCAAGAGCGGCCATGTGGCCAACTACATCGGCAAGATCGTCGCCCGGAACATTGCCGAGCGCGTGGCCGGCAAGGAGGTCGTGGCCCGGCTGCCCGACAACCTCTGCTACATGATGGTCAACGGCGACCCTCAGGAGGAAATTTCGGTGAAGTTCGAATACGAGGTGGACGCCAGCGGCCAGGTCAACCAGACCCAGATCGACATGGATGTGCGCACCTCCGATCTGGTCAAGGAGGACTTTGCCTGGATCAACGGCAAGTTCGGAGATTTCCTGGGCACTTAAATCTCCCCCTGAGCGGCTTTGCCGCGTCCCCCTCTCTCTTCGGGAGGAGGACGACGCCCTCTGCTAGGCGCCCCCGCCGCGAGGCGGCTCTTGCTTGGCGTCTCTCACTTGGAGCCGGTGTGAGTTTTGAAGTTTTGTTAATTGGATTGAAGAAAAGCAATGTTCAAGAACACCACCCGTAGAAGCATGGTGCTGAGCGCGGCGGCAGCCGGGGCCAGTCTGGCTCTGCCCGCATCGGCTCTGGCGCAAGCCAGCAGCGCGGCCAAGACTCCGCTGGTCGGGCCACTGGCGCCGAATCCGGCCGAGTTCAAAAAGCTCATGGAGCAATTCACCGGCGGCAAGGCCACTCAGGCCGATGGTCTGCAGCTCGATGTGCCCGTGCTGGCCGACAACCCCAGCGCCGTTCCCGTCAAGGTCAAGGTGACGCTGCCCATCACCGAGCAGGACTGGTGCGAGGAGATCATCGTGCTGGCCGAACTCAACCCCTCGCCGCTGGCCTGCCGCATGCAGTTCACCGCAGCGGCCGGAGTGGCCGAAGCGGCGGCCCGCATACGCCTGTCCCAGTCGCAGACCGTGCATGCCCTGGCACGCATGAAGAGCGGCAAGATCCTGGTCGCCAAACAGGCAACGACCGTGGCTGCCAGCGGCTGCGGCATGTGAATCTGGAAACACCCCCTGAGTCGCTGCGCGCCTTCCCCCTCTGTTGTGCCACGCTTTGCGTGGCCAAGGGGGACACCGCCCGCGCGGCAGGTCGGTCTTTGCGCGGCGGTTGCTGGCCCAGGCCCACTTCTGGTTCGGGGCGTAGTTGCATCCACATTCACGATGGATGCCTGAACTGAAAGGAATTTAGATGAATAAGCCACCCCGCGTCTGGGTCAGCAATGCCAGCCCCAAGAAAGGCGAAGTGCTGCGCGTGCGCGCGCAGATGGAACATGTCATGGAAAGCGGTCTGCGCACCGACCCGGCCACGGGCAAGGTGCGCCCGCGCAATATCGTGAGCCGTTTCGAAGCCCGGCTGGGCAACGCCTTGCTGTTCAGCTGGGAGCCCGGCATCTCGATTGCCCAGAACCCCTATATCGAGTTCACCTTTGTGGCCCGGGAAAGCGGCGAGCTGCAGATGCAGTGGAAGGACGAGCAGGGTCAGACACTGAGTGCACAGAAGACGATCAGCGTCGCCTGATGGCGAGAGCCATGAGAAATGGCTCCCCACGCTTGCCCACTAGGTGTGGCTGCGGGCCCTCCGAGAGGGCCTAGGCGGCCCCGGCGTTTTCATCTTGGGGCGGCCCGGCGATGAAAAAGCCCCGCCCGGTTTGCACCGGGGCGGGGCTTTTTCATGGATGACAGGCCTCAGTTGCCCTGATAGCGGCCGGGGCGATGGCTGATCCACAGAAACATGCTCATGATCACCGCCGCAAGCACCGAATACGCCACACGCTCCAGCGGCACGATGGCCAGCGCCAGCAGCACCACGCTGCAATCGATCATCATCTGCACCTTGCCGGCGCGAATGCCGTAGCGGTCCTGCAGATAGAGCGAGACGATGGTGGCCCCGCCCAGGCTGGAGTGGTGGCGTGCCAGGAACAGGCAACCCGACCCCATGAGCAAGCCTCCAGCCACAGCCGCATAGAGCGGATTCAGGTAGTCGATATGGATGAAGCGCGGGCCTACATCGGCCATCAGCGCCAGCATGGCGACCGAGACAAAGGTCTTGATCGTGAACTCCGCGCCCATGCGCTTCCAGGCGAACCAGTAGAACGGCAGATTGATGACGAAGAAGATGGCCCCGAACGGCAGTCCCGTCACATAGTGCAGCAAAAAGGCAATGCCCGCCGTGCTGCCCGTGAGCAAGCCCGCCTGGGCAAACAGCATCATGGTGATGGAGACAAACAGCGAGCCCGTGAACAGGGCCTGTGCGTCCTCGAAGCGGCCATGGCGCAGGCCCGAAGTGGCCGGTGCCGCAGCAGCGGGGGCATCCATGCGGCCGGCCAGCGCAGAGCTGGCCGAAGAAGATAGCGGTGTGGACATGTCGGGTAAGACAGCAAGATTGATGCCCATGATCTCGATAAAGACCGGGGCGAGCCGGTGCGGATAACACCGGGAAACCCCTTAATTTTACGGATGGACTCATGCTGTATGCACATGATTTGCTGCAACGCAACAAATCTCGAAGGGGAATTTCAGAGGCAACTCCGTCGTATATTTCAAGCTTTTCGGCTTCCATCACTTACAGGACAAGCACTAAAAGCTATCAATTCGGAAGCACCTCAACTCCCCCGCCACCTCAGCATTCAGGCCCTCTCCAGGCCAGAGGCAAAAAAGCCCTGTCTGCACCATCGCAAACAGGGCTTTGAACAGATCCGGTGGCTTTGCAGGCGATCAGCCGCGCGACTCGTCGGGCAGGCGTTCGCGGTTGAGCGTGCGCAGCACCCGGCCATCGGAGCCAAAGGTCACCGTGAACTGCATCTCGCGCGTGGGCGGATCGATGTAGTTCCAGTCCCAGTCGGTTTCCGGCTTGAGCTTGTAAGTCATCATCTTGGCGGGCTTGCCCAGCATGCGGCGCACCTCGTTTTCCTCCATGCCGGGCACGATCCTGGCAAACACATGCGGGGCCAGCACCTGGCGCAACGCACTCATCTTGCCGTCAGCGCCTATGGTGATCATGTAGTTCCTGGCGCCGGCCGGCTGACGGTTGTACTCGAAGGTGCGCGAGCCGTCTTCCTCGTTCCAGATGCGCTCGGGCTCGCCAAACTTCGCGCGCACATCGGCTTCGGTGGACAGGCCCTCCTCCAGCTCCTTGATCTTCTGCTCGTCGCAGCCCAGCAGCGCCAGGGTGCTGATCGCAGCCGCCGCCAGGGCCGCCGTCATACGCGAAAAAATATTCATGGGCTTGAATCACAATGCTTGCCAGACAGAATGCGAATTCTGACAGCAAGCCACCCGCGCACGCGCGCCACTTTTGCAAACGCTTGTCAAAACGGAGTCATCCCCAGTGAGCACAACCCTAGAACAACTGTTTTCCCAATTCAGCAGCGCCGCACAGGCGGCCCGGGATCAGCAGGACAAATGGCTGATCATCGATCCCGTCTACGAACACCTGGAGACACTGCAGGACGCCGCACTGGAGCAGGTTCTGCCGCATATCCTGACGCTGATCGAAACCTATCCCGACCTCGACTACGGCGGCCCCGGACCGTTTGGCAGCCTGATTGAGGAGCACCCCATGGCCGCCTACACCCCGGCCTTGCTGGCGTCGCTGGAGCGTCAACCCAGCGTGCAGGTGATAGGCTGGCTGGACCGCACCATGCGCGTGGATGAAGACTTTCAGCGCGGCGATCCGAACCCGGTCGGAGCCAGCGAATTTGCCACCGTGCTGCGCAAGATCGTCGATTCGCCACTGGCCTCGGACGATTGCAAGGAGTTCGCGCAGATCTGTCTCAAGGATCTATAAGAACGAGCTTGCAATTTCCTCGCGCCGCGACAGAGGCTTTGCGGGATGGGATGCAAGGGGGCGGCCCCCCGCGCGCGATACCGCAGCAATAGCCGTGCTATTGCGAGGATTCGCGCGGCCGGCGAGGCAACGCCGCAGACCGCCCCTGACCGGGCGTCCGCAAAGACACTGTCCCGCAGGGTTGGCGCGAAATCGGGCGATTTCTGCGCGCTGTCTCTTGCTTGCACCCCGGTGCAAGCGGCGAGCCATCGCTTCGAGCTCATCCCGATTGCGCTCCAACGCGGCCGCGTAGAGATCGCAAGCACGTTCTAATAGCCCGCAGCGGGCCTGGCGCCCGCGACGGGCTAAAATCCGCTGTTCTGAGAGGTTTTACACATATGTCTTTCTTCCGTCGCCCCGACTACCGTTCCGACACCACCAACTTCATCAACGACCTGAAGCAGCAAAAGCCCGAGCTGGACAAGCAACAGCAAGCCGGTCGCGCCCTGCTGTGGGACAAGGACGTGAACTATGAAGTCTGGGAAGATCTGCGCGCCGGTCGCGTGGAACAACAGCCCTACGTGTACCAGACCAACCACTCCTGATCTTTTCGATGAAATCAGCCTCAAGCGCTTACTCATCAAGCGCGCTCAGCTCTGCAATCCATAGCAGACCATGAGCGAGGCTGAAGAACAGACCCTGTTGCCGGGCCAGAACCCGGACGCCCCTGACCCGTCGCCTTCGGTCGTCGATCAGGTGGCTCTGGCACGCCTGTACGGCGAGCCGCTGTTTGCGCTGCCCCAGGATCTCTATATCCCGCCCGACGCGCTGGAAGTCTTTCTCGAAGCCTTTGAAGGCCCGCTGGACTTGCTGCTCTATCTGATCCGCAAGCAGAACTTCAACATCCTCGACATCCCCATGCTGGACGTGACACGCCAGTACATGACCTATGTGGACGAGGTGCGCAGCCGCAATCTGGAGCTGGCCGCCGAATACCTGCTGATGGCGGCCATGCTCATCGAGATCAAGTCGCGCATGCTGCTGCCGCCCAAGAAGCAGGAGGACGGCGAGGAAGCCGAGGATCCGCGCGCCGAGCTGGTACGCCGCCTGCTCGAATACGAGCAGATGAAGCTGGCCGCCCAGCAGTTGGGGCAGCTGCCCACCTACGGGCGCGACTTTCTCAAGGCCACGGTCTATATCGAGCAAAGCCTGCAACCGCGCTTTCCGGATGTGGAAATCGGCGAGCTGCAAGCGGCCTGGCGCGACATCCTCAAGCGCGCCAAGCTAGTGCAAAGCCACAAGATCACGCGCGAGGAGCTGTCGGTGCGCGAGTACATGAGTCAGATCCTCAAGCAGCTGCAGGGCCAGCGTTTCGTGGAGTTCGAGCGCATCTTCAATCCGGAAAAAGGCTCGACCGTGCTGGTCGTGACCTTTATCGCCATGCTGGAGCTGGCCAAGGAAACGCTGATCGAAATCACCCAGGCCGAAGCCTACGCGCCGATTTATGTGCGCCTGGCCTATACCCCGGTGTGAGGCCTGAGAACAGTTGCAGGGCCTCGGCCTTGTAACCCTATGGCCCACCAGAAGTTCAGCAAGGGCTTACATTCACATCCTGGGCTGCTGCGCAGCCGCCCCTTGTTCCACCGCGCCTTGACGCGACACATTCGACATGACATACAGCGTCAAAGAAATTTTCTACACCTTGCAAGGCGAAGGCGGCCAGGCCGGCATGCCCGCCGTGTTCTGCCGCTTTGCGGGCTGCAATCTGTGGACGGGCCGCGAGCAGGACAGGCCCAATGCCATCTGCCAGTTCTGCGATACCGATTTTGTCGGCACCGACGGCACGCTGGGCGGCAAGTTCGCCACGGCCGATGCGCTGGCCGAGCGCATTCTGAGCCAGTGGCCTGCCAACGACAGCCAGCACCGCATGGTGGTGTTGACGGGCGGCGAGCCCTTGCTGCAGGTCGATCAGGCCCTGATCGCCGCCCTGCATGCGCGCGGTTTTCGTATCTCGGTGGAAAGCAACGGCACGGTGGCCGCACCCGAAGGCATTGACTGGCTGTGCATCAGCCCCAAGGCCGGCGCCGACTGGATTCAACGCAGCGGCCAGGAGCTCAAGCTGGTCTGGCCTCAGCCCACGTTCGATCTGGAAGCCATTGAAGCCAGCACCGATTTCCAGCACTATTTTCTGCAGCCCATGGACAACGCCCAGCAGAGCAGCAATATTGGCGCCTGTATCGAGCAATGCATGCAGCGCCCCGGCTGGCGCCTGAGCCTGCAAACCCACAAGCTCACTGGAATTCGATGAAACACCCCCTGAGTCGCTTCGCGCCTTCCCCCTCTCTCGCTACGCGGGAGGGAGACGACAGCCTCGCTGCGGGGCGGCCCTTGCTTGCTGTCACTAGCGTTGGTGCGCGCCGGTTGCATGCGCAAAGCCAGAAATAACGTTTATGCAGTTCACCGTTCACCAGCGTTTTTTCTTCGATGCGGCCCACACGCTGGAGCGCGCTATCGAAACCGAGAGCAGCCGCCGTATTCACGGCCACACTTACTGGGCCGAGGTCAGCGTGAGCGGCCCGCGCAATCCGGACAACGGCATGGTCATCGACCTCGGCCACCTGCGCGCGCGCCTGGAGCTGCTGCGCGATCAGCTCGACCACCACTTTCTCGATGAAGTGCCGGGCCTGGGCAAGCCCACGCTGGAAAACCTCTGTCTCTTCATCGCCAATGCCCTGGCCGACCTTGAGCCTGCGCCCAGCCGCATCCGCGTCTGGCGCGACAGCATTGGCGACGGCTGCGTGCTCGATCTGTCCTGAAGACAGCCGCCGCACAAACCCAAAAACAACCCCCAAAAAAAGGCCCCGCTATTGCGGGGCCAGCTTGCTGAGAGTCAGACGGCTTCCCCACCAGGAGGCCTAACTCGGCAAGATCATCAGGCATAAGAGAGCAGCCACCGCAGCTCTCTGATGCCCGTGCTCTTAGAAATTGTGGCGCAGGCCGATTTCGTAACCCGTCAGGCTCTTGCCCACAGCGGGTGTAGGGCTCAGCGACGAACCCAGCTTGCGGGAAGCCTTGTCGTCGTTGCTCATGCGTGCCACGGCCGCATAGATTTCGGTGCGCTTGGACAGCTTGTAGCCATAGCCCAGGGCCAGACGCTGGGAGTCCGCATCGCTTTGCTTCTTGTCCTTGTACCAGGTATAGGCAGCACGCAGTTCGCCGGCGCCCAGAGGCATCTTCACGCCCAGGCTGTACAGATCGACACGCTTGCCGTTGCCGCGGTCGGATGCGATCAACAGCATGGGAGTGACAACGCCGAAGTTGTAGGAAGCGCCCAGATTCATGGTCTTGTAGTCCACGCCAGCGGCAGCCGTGCCGCCGCGGGCGATGCCGTAGGCTGCGGCAACGTTCAGGGGACCGTTGGCATAGCCCAGACGCAGGCCGGTGGAGCTGGCCAGGCTGTGGTCATCTGCTTGCTCGCCAAAGCTATGAGTCAGCTGACCATAGAAGCCGCCCAGCTTGGGCAGCAGATAGCTGATGGCGTTGGAATTGCGCTTGGGGTTGGAGCCTTCAGAAGTGCCTGCAGCCGAGCCGCTGATCAGGTTATGGCCGTTGATGGCACCCATGCCGGTGTCACCGAAGGCATGGAAAGTCTCCAGGTTCTGGTAGGCGGGGGTCTTGTCGCGGCCCAGGCGCACTTCACCGAAGTTGCCCAGCAGGCTGACGGTGGAGCGGCGATCGAACTTGAAGCCGGAAGCCGTGCCGTCGTCCACGCTCAGGCTGCCCTCCAGCCAGAAATCGGCCTTCAGGCCGCCGCCCAGATCTTCCACGCCGCGAAAGCCCAGACGGCTGCTGGAGTTGCCGCCGTTGGCCAGGCCGGAAACGCTTTTGCCAGTCGTGGAGATGTGGGCCACCGACACGTCGGCCACGCCAAAGACGGTCACGCTGGATTGAGCCAGAGCACCGGCGGAGACAGTCAGGGCGGCAAGGGCGAGAAGAGTTCGTTTCATGCTGTTCACTTGTTTGTAGAAATGAGAAAGCCCATGCAGTACGGAGATGGCCTGCCTTGGACGGGCCCCGTCTGGGACTGAAGTCATTAAACAAAGTGAAAATGAAACATTGGTTACAACCCTTAAATTCGCAACAAAACAACTATCACAACGACAATCGTCACATCGTCCTACAACAGCGGCTGGCAGAACTCTCGACATCGAGAATGCCCAGGCGCCGCATTTCCCTGTCAATGCCCTCAATGAACTACATGGGTTTTACCGATCGCATTTAGACTTGCGTGATTTTTCGCAAGCACAGGCCTGCCCCATTCCAGCAACGCGCAAAGCGCCCCAGAGAGACAACCATGTTCCGCACCCTGCTCAAATCCAAGATCCACCGCGTCAAGACCACGCAATGCGAGCTGCACTACGAAGGCTCCTGTGCCATCGACGAGGATCTGCTGGATGCCGCCAACATTGCTGAGAACGAACAAGTCCACATCTGGAATATCGACAATGGCGAGCGCTTTGTGACCTACGCCATCAAGGGCGAACGCGGCTCGGGCATGATTTCCGTCAACGGCTCGGCCGCTCGCCGGGCCAGCGTGGGCGACCTGCTCATCATTGCCGCCTTCGCCCAGGTTCATGAAAGCGATGTGGCCGAGCACCAGCCGCAGCTGGTCTTTGTGGACGACAGCAACAAACAGGTCGAGCTGCGCCACAAAGTGCCCACCCAGATGCTGTAAAAACGGCTTTTGCCTCCAACACCGAGCGAGAGAACTCCATGCCTCATCTGCATATTGAATACACCGACAACCTGACCGGCCTGAACGAGCGCGCACTGATGCGCGACATCAACGCCGTGGTCTGCGCCCACCCCACCGTTCTCGATGAAGCCGATGTCAAGGCCCGCATTGCCCGCCTGAATATGGACCATGTCTATATCGGCACCCAGCCCGAAAAGCGCGGCTTCGTCCATGTGCACCTGCAGCTGATGGCAGGCCGCAGCACCGAAGCCAAGAAGCAGATGTCGGACGGCATTGCCGAAGTCCTGCGCCGCCTCGTGCCCCAGCCTGCCGATGTGATGGTGCAGCTGAGCGTGGACGTATCCGATATGGACAAGGCCACCTACTTCAAGGGTCGCCTGTAAGCCCTCGGCCACACAAGCCAGAGCGCCCGCAGCCATGCTTGCGGGCATTTTTGTTTCAGGGACCTTGGTTTGAGTTAAAAATCGCCTCAACCCCTTATCCTAAAAGAGCAAGCAGCTCCTGAATCATGAGCAAACCAGAGCCTCGCCCCCGCTGCCCCAGCTGTCACCGGGCGCTGCGCACCTGCGTCTGCGCGCTGGCCCGTCCGGTCGCACATCAGGTCGAAGTGCTGATCCTCATGCATCCCATGGAAGTGCATGAAGCCAAGGGCACCGGGCATCTGCTGCATCTGTGCCTGCCCCGCAGCCGGGTCATGGTGGGCGAGGAATTCGATGCTGCCGAGCTGGAAGCGGCTCTGCATGGCAGATGGACCAGCTGGGCCGATACCGATGGTGCGCCACGCCACAGCCTGCTGCTCTACCCCGATACCGCAGAGCAGGATGCCGCCCTGGGGCTGGCTGCGGCCTGCCCCCTGCCTTTGCCCTGGCCGCAGCCGCCAGAGCGCCTTCGACTGGTGGTCATCGACGGCACCTGGCGCAAAAGCCGCAAGATGCTCTATCTCAATTCCGCACTGCAGGCCCTGCCGCGCCTGCCCCTGCTCGACGTGGAGGACTCCGGCTACACCATCCGCAAGGCCCATCTGCCCGGGCAGCTCTCCAGCTTCGAGGCTGCCGCCCAGGCCCTGGCACAGCTGCACAACTGGAGCGCGGGTGGGGACGCCAATGCAACACTGCATGAAGTCTTCAGGCAATTTGTGGCGCAGCAACTGCAACTGCGCCAACGCAATCAGGCGCCCCAAAGGAGCGCCTGATGTTCAGCCGTCAAACGGCTTTCCGGCTCAGCGGTTATTGGCCACCTGCTCGGGCACATCGGCAGGCTTGGCGGGATCGGTCACCACCAGAGCAGGGCCGCTGCGCTCACTCTTGCCGCGCTTGCGCTCTGCTGCTCCATCGTCGGCGCTCAGGCTGTCGCGGGTGTTTTTCTGCACGGCAATCGCACCGAACAGGGCCAGTGCAAAAGCCATGGCATAGAAACCTTTTTCGCTGAGCTGCAACGTGGCGTTGAAGAGACCTGCGCCCAGAAGCAGCACCGCAATGATCAGCGCCACCCAGCTGATGCCGTAGTAAATGCCGGTCACGGCAACGCCTTCGAGCTTGTCTCGCACGGTTTTTTGCAGCGAGATGGCTGAGTACAGGCCCAGCACCAGCACGGCAAAGTAAAAGCCTTTTTCGTTGAGCTGCATGGCAGCATTCCACAACCCGACCAGGAAGGCGGCGATGCCCAGCAGCAAGGCGGCCCAGGATGCGCCGACAAAGGCGGAGGAAGGCTTGTGGCTGGTGATGGCTTGAGAGTTCATGAGCGGGTCTCAGAAGTTGTGGTGAGCGAATAGTAGAAAATCCGTTCGCTCAAGCCAAGAGTTTCTTCACCCAGTACCGCCAGAAGATACCCAAAGAGCTGTTTTTCCTCACCAGGCGCTGGGCTTGGGTTGCAAGCATGCTTACATATGCCCTGAGCTACAACCGTTGCCAGGCCATCGCGCGCAGGCTTTGGGCCTCAGTCCTCATCCTCGACTTCGTCCCCATCCATGGCCGCATTGAGCTCTTCCTGGACATGGGGCGGCATGCCGTCTTCCCAGCCATGCTCATCGACATAGGCATAGATATCGGGTTGCTCGCCGGGCACGGCCTGCAGCATGATGGCCGGAATCTGCCATTTGGCTTCATCGCCCTTGACGGCTTCGCTGGTCCAGTCATAGCCAGGGTGCTTTTCATTGCCCGTGGGCGAGGCCAGATCGTTGGCCGGGTCCCAGCCAATGGTGGCGGGTGCAAGGTTGCCTTGTTCAAAGCGCTGGCTCAGCGCCTGCACGCGGGCCCAGCCTGAGCGGTTGATGCTGGGTACCTTGTCCTGCGAAGCATAGTGCTGGAAGTAGCCCGGCTGCTGATACCAGTACAAGGCCTTGGCAACGGCCGGCTCCAGCTTGGGATGCTTGCTGATCCAGTCGGGTAGCGCGCTGCCGTTGTCGTAGTTCATCGTGGTGACCACGGCCAGCCACTGAAGGGGCGTGGCAGTAGCCAGGAATTCCTTCATCAGATCCAGATACAGGGCATCAAAGTCATCGTCATCCATGGCTCAGACTCCTCCAGGTTGCTTACACCCGCACGATAACAAACCAGGCCTATGCGATCAAACGAGCATCCAGCCAGCCACGCAGGCTATTGATAAAGGCCCAGCCGCTGGCATGGCTTGCCTCTTGCAGCGTCACCACCTGCTCTGTCAGCCGACCCTGGGACAGGGCCAGTGCCCGCCCCACGCCTGGCAGCAGCCCGCATTGCAGCGGCGGGGTGACCCAGCGCCCATCGAGCTGCACGGCAATATTGCCGCGCGTGCCTTCGGTGATCTGACCGTCCTCATTGAAAAGCACGATATCGAAAATGCCGGCACCCTGGGGCTTGAAAGCGTCGTAATGCTGACGTACCGAGGTTTTGAAACGCACCACATCGCTATGCGCCACCGCGTTTGCAATGGGTTGATGCGCCAGCTGCAGCGCGACGGGCTGGACCGAGGGCGGCAAGGGCTCGGCCGTGATCTGCACCTCACCGGTGACCGAAAGCGCCAGCCGCACGCGCCAGTCGCCCATGGAATGCGTCTGCCTGGCCATGCGCTCCATATCGGACTCCAGCTGCATCTGCATCAGCGGATAGCGAAAATGCTGGGCCGTGATCTGCAAACGGGCCCAGTGCAAAGCCCAGTTCTGCCAACGGCCATCCTTGAGCGCCAGGGTTTCGAGGATTTCAAGATTCGTGTTCATGCTCAAACGCCTTGCTCAAGCACCTTCAGAAAAGTCTGCTTGTGTTGCCATTCCATCCATTCGTCGGCCGCATTGGCGCTGGCCGTGATGCCGCTGCCTATGCCGCAGCTCAGACGCCCGTTCCTGAGCACCACTGTGCGAATGGGAACATTGAATGTTGCGTGAATACGCCCCGACTCAGCCCCGGGTCGCACCACGCCCAGAGCGCCGCAGTAGACGCCTCGGGGCTCGGGCTCCAGCTCGCGAATCAGGCGCATGGCCTGGCGCTTGGGCGCCCCGGTAATCGAGCCGCAAGGAAACAGCGCCCCGAATACATCCACCAGCCGCACATCCGAGCGTGTGCGTGCCACCACATCCGAAGTCATCTGCCAGACGGCAGGCAGCGCCTGAACCTGAAACAGCTGCGGCACTTTCACGCTGTGCGGCACGGCTATGCGTGACAGATCATTGCGCAGCAAATCCACGATCATCACGTTCTCGGCCCGCTCCTTGGCCGATTCGCGCATGGCTTGAGCAGCACGTGCATCGGCTTCAGGGGTCTTGCCGCGCGCCGCCGTGCCCTTCATCGGGCGAGTCAGAATCCGCTCGCCGTCCCAGTCGAAAAACAGCTCCGGAGACAGCGACAGCACCTGCATGTCGCCGCAATCGACCAACGCTGCATAGCCTCCGGGCTGGGCCTGCTGCAGCCTTGCGAACAGCGCCTGGGCCAATGCGGAAGCATCCGGCTCTTGCGTCGGCGCAAGCTCGGCAGACAGAGGGGCTGTGTAATTGATCTGATAGCAGTCGCCCGCCGCAATCGCCGCATGGATACGCGCCACATGGGCATCGAACTGCGCGCGGCTGAGCGCCGTTTGCCAATGCACCGCTGCGGCCTGCACCGGCCGGGTCTGCATAGGGCCTGCCAGCGGCGCGCGGTACAGGCCGAACCAGGCCAGCGGCTGGCCTGCTGCCGCTGCATGCACGGCCTGGGCATAGGCCCGGTCGAAGGCTGCGGCCGCCTCGTAGGCCAGCCAGCCCACGCACCACAGCCCCTGTTCGGCCGCCTGCTGCACGGCCTCCAGCACGGCCGGTACATCCTCGGGAGCATGGGCTTGCAATATGCGCTCGGGCTCGCCAAAGCCATGCCGCAGACGGGCAGCACCCGCCTGCCAGGGAGCGGTGAAATCAAGAACGGTTTTCAAGTCAGATCACCTGCAAGCGCACTATCGATATGCGCCGAATGCTATCAAACTTGCTATATCCATCAGCCTGGCATTGCCGGCATAAAAAAACGCGCTGAAGGAATCCCTCAGCGCGCATCCACCAATGGGCCACCTCTGTCGGGTGGCTAAGAGAGAACTCTGTTACTTGCCGCCCAGTTGCGACTGGTACTTGGCTACGGCAGCCGTGTAGGCGGGGCTGGCCAGCAGACGCTGATATTCGGCATAGGCCTTGCGGTACTCGCTGCTGAATTCTGTTTCGACATAAGCCGCTGGCGTGGGCATATAGCCAAGGCCGGCGCGCTGGTACATCTCAAGGTCGGCCATCACTTCGGCACGACTTTTGCTGGAGGTTACGGAAGTTTGGGGGAGGTCTTGAGCCATGGCAACCGCAGCGCTGGCGGTCAGCACGGCTGCGGTCAACAAACGGGTGAGGGAGCGCATTTTCAATCCTTTCAACGGCGCAGCAGCGGGAAGAAGACCTGCCGCGTGCTGCACGTCTGAACTATGCGCCCGGCCCCCACGCGCCGTCTGTGCGTTTTCTCACGCAAAAATGCATTCCACATTATAAAAATCAATGCGCTTCTTCGAGCAGCAGCCGCAGGCCGTCGACGCGGCAAAGACGCAGATTGCGCCCTTCACGTCTGAGCAGACCCAGACGCGTGAGTCGCGACATCTCGCGTGCGACCTCTTCGCGGCTGGTGCCCAGCATCAGGGCCAGATCGTTCTGACGCGGAGCAGGCGACAGCAACGCCTCGTCGTTCTCGACGCCCGCCATCTCGGCGCGTTCCAGCAACTGGGCATGCAGACGGCCCCGCACCGTGAGGGTTCCCAGACTGACCACACGCCGCGCCAGCACCCCTGCCAGTTCGCTGAGCCGCTGAACCACCGCCCGCATGACCAGAACATCACTCATGATCAGCGCCTCTAGCTCCGCATTCGATAGCGATGCAACCAGGCTCTCATGCGTGGCCTGCACCTGCACGGAGACATGGCGAACCGGCGGCTGCGGCGCGAACGCGCCAAAAAAGAAACCGGGCTCCAGATAACCCAGAATCATGGACCGCCCGCTGGCGCTGTAGCTGCCGACACTGAGCTGGCCGTTGATCAGCATGTACATGCGTTGATCGGTATAGGCCCCGTGCAGCACCTGTCCCGACTCCAGCCGGTGCCAAAGGCATTGCCCCGCCAGCACGGACAGCCTCTCGTCGGAAAGCGACTCCAGCCAGCTCACGCTGCGCAGCCCCTGCCAGGCCACGGCTGAAACAGGGGAAGAAACCGACGACAGCTGAGGCTCGACCATGGACATGAACAACCTTGTGCAAAAAGAAATGGAAGGCCGCAGAACGCAGGGCCATGCAATGCATGACCACACAGCATAGTAAGGTGGCCGACAGCAGCCATACCTTTTTCAACGTGGCGCTGCAGCGCAGCATCGCATAGACTCGCGGGCAAATTTGCCTGCAGGCTTTTCTGCGGGGTCCAGCCATAGACAAGACCAGGAGACATCCCATGACCGCCAGCGGCACGCCTTACGGCACCATTCCCCCCTCTTCGCCCCAGCCCCAGCGCCGTCCCGTCAGCCTGCCGCGTCTGGCTCAGATGCGCGCTGCCGGTGAAAAAATCACCATGCTCACGGCCTATGACGCCACGTTTGCCGCCGTGGCCGATGCGGCCGGTGTGGAGTGCATTCTGGTCGGCGACTCGCTGGGCATGGTCTGCCAGGGCCTGCACAGCACCGTGGGGGTGACGCTTCAGGATATGGCCTATCACACGGCCAGCGTCACGCGGGGCCTGCACCGCGCCCAGGCCACGGCTTGGGTGATTGCCGACATGCCCTATGGCAGCTATGCCGAAAGTCCCGAGCAGGCCATGCGCAGCGCCTGCGAGCTGATGCAGGCCGGCGCCCATATGGTCAAGCTCGAAGGCGGCGGATGGACCGCTCCCACCGTGCGCTTTCTCGTCGATCGCGGCGTGCCCGTCTGTGCCCATCTGGGACTGACGCCGCAGACCGTGCATGCCCTGGGCGGCTATCGCGTCCAGGGCAAGGACGAGCAGGCAGCGGCCACGCTGCGCCAGCATGCGCTGGAGCTGCAGGATGCCGGAGCCGCCATGCTGGTGCTGGAGATGGTGCCCGCCGCCCTGTCCGCACAGCTGACAGAGGAGCTGCCGCTGTGCCACACCATCGGGATTGGCGCGGGCAGTGGCACGGCCGGCCAGGTTCTGGTGCTGCACGACATGCTGGGCGTGAACCTGGGCAAGATGGCCAAGTTCGTGCACAACTTCATGGCCGATGCGGGCAGTGTCAAGGGTGCCATGGAAGCCTATGTGCAAGCCGTCAAGAATGGCAGCTTCCCCGACAATGCGCTGCATGCCTGGTGAACCCGGGCCTTTGTTTTTGTCACGACTTACGCAAAACGGGCTCGGGCCGGGCGACTGCCTCAGAAGGCAGGCCGTTGTTGCATTCTTGTTTGCGTAAGTCCTATTTGTTTTCCCCCACTGTTTGAGTCATGCAAATCGTTCACACCATCGCCGACCTGCGCGCCGCCCTGGCTGGTCGCGGCCGCCCTGCTTTCGTACCCACCATGGGCAATCTGCACGAAGGCCATCTCAGCCTGGTGCGCCAGGCCCGCCAGCATGGCGACGTGACCGTGGCCAGCATCTTCGTGAACCGCCTGCAGTTTCTGCCTCACGAAGACTTCGACAGCTACCCGCGCACCTTCGATGCCGACTGCGCCAAGCTGCAAGCCGAGGGCTGCGACATCGTCTTCGCCCCCAGGGAGAAAGACCTCTACCCCGAGCCGCAGACCTTCAAGGTCCAGCCCGATGCGCAACTGGCAGATATTCTGGAGGGGCACTTCCGCCCCGGCTTCTTCACCGGCGTCTGCACCGTGGTCATGAAGCTGTTCCAGGCCGTGTTTGCCACCACGGGCGGCGGCACGGCCGTTTTCGGGCAGAAGGACTACCAGCAGCTGATGGTGATCCGCCGCATGGTGCAGCAGTTCGCCCTGCCCATAGAGATCATCGGCTGCGCCACTGCGCGCGCCGACAGCGGCCTGGCACTGAGCTCGCGCAACGGCTACCTCAGCGATGAGCAGCGTGTGCAGGCCATGGCGCTGTCGCAGGCGCTCAAGGCCCTGGCCGATGCCGCCCGCCTGGGCGGCAATCTGGCCGATCTCGAAGCGCAGGCCATGGCCGCGCTGCGTGCCAAGGGCTGGGAGCCCGACTATCTGAGCGTGCGCCAGCGCAGCGATCTGCAAGCGCCTGCCGATGCGCGCAGCGGCGATCTGGTGGCCCTGGGCGCGGCACGCCTGGGCAGCACCCGGCTCATAGACAACCTGGAGTTCTAGGAGTCCGAAGCCCTTTTAGGCGCTGTACGGCAAGGGCATGTCGGCGCTTGCCCGGTGCCTCTGTTTCAGGGCGTTCCGGTATTCAGCATCAAGAGCAATGCAGAGGCGAGGAGCACTCTCAGCACTGGTAGGAGTCCGTCGATGACCGACCGGGCAGAGCCTGCAGCGCAAGCCCCTGCCCCTTGAGCCGGCCAAACAGGCCGTCGCCCATTTCGAGCTCCAGCACAAAACCGGCATCGCTGTCAAAAGGCAGGGGCAGGCTGCGCAGGCGCTGACCAGCAATATGCAGCTGCGCTTGCCGGACACGGCCCGCTGCGGCCAGAATTCGCGTCAAATCCGCGTCCGACTCTTTGTCGGTCTGCGCAGTTTGCTTGCATATCAATAGCACAGGCTGCCACAGGCCCTCCCCGGCCCCGGCTCGGTCACCGTCCAGCAAATGGGCTGCGGAAAAGCGGATCTGCAGCACGCCGCTCTGCAGGCTGATTGCGGCGATCTCGGAATCTTCAAACTCGAAATTCATGCGCCCAAGCATAGCGCTCTGGCACCTTGGCAACAGCGGCCAGGGCCGCCGCCGCGCATACTGTCGGCCACCCCATACACCGGCATGAAAGAGGACGCCAATGAGCGAGAAACTGTATCTGGATGACCTGTACGTAGGCCAGAAGTTCGTCAGCGAGGGCTACCCGCTGGATGAGGCGCAAATCATTGCCTATGCCAGGCAGTTCGATCCCCAGGTCTTTCACCTCGACCCCGAAGCTGCCAAGCACACCTTCTTCCAGGGCCTGGCCGCCAGCGGCTGGCATACGGCCTCCATCAGCATGCTGCTGGTGACGCAAAGCATTCCCCTGGCCGACGGCGTGATCGGCGGCGGCATGGAGGAGCTGGCCTGGCCCCAGCCCACGCGCCCCGGCGACGTGCTGCAGGTGGAGTCCGAAATCGTGGAGATCATCCCCTCCCAGTCCAAACCCAACCGGGCCCTGGTGCGCGTGCTCTCCCACACCAAAAACCAGCGCGGCGAGGTGCTGCAGCGCTTCAGGCCCAAGATGGTGTGCTTCAAGCGCCCAGGCTGACCCTCACGCAGCAAAAGTGCTGGGCACTGCTTAACATCGCCCACCGGCGCTGTCTGCCCTGCATGGGCAGCGCCTCACTTGCTGCTGCGATATGAACCCCAATTTTTCCCTGAGCCGATGGCGCGCCGAATGGGCACCCAGCGTACCGCGCGAGCTGCTGGCCGGCGCCGTCGCCACATTTGCGCTGATTCCCGAGGTCATTGCCTTTTCCTTTGTCGCGGGCGTGGACCCGGCCGTGGGGCTGTATGCCTCCTTCATCATCAGCATCGTGATTGCCGTGTTCGGCGCGCGCCCGGCCATGGTCTCGGCAGCGGCCGGCTCGGTGGCCCTGGTGGCGGCTCCGCTGGTCGCCTCGCATGGTCTGCAATATCTGCTGGCAGCAGGCCTGCTGGCCGGCGTCATGCAGATCGCTTTCGGCCTGTGCAAGATGGGCTCTCTGGTGCGCTTTGTCTCCAGTTCGGTGCGCACGGGCTTCGTCAATGCGCTGGCCATTCTGATCTTTTCAGCCCAGCTGCCGCATCTGCATGGCGCCAACACCGCCACCTGGGCCATGCTGGCCCTGGGCCTGGCCCTGATCTACGGCCTGCCCTGGCTGGGACAGAGACTGCAGCTCAAGGCGCTGACCGCCATTCCCTCGCCACTGATCTGCGTGCTGGTGCTGACCCTGCTGGGCAGCTTCATGGGGCTGCCGCTAAAGACCGTGGCCGATCTGGGCCATCTGCCGGACAGCCTGCCGCTGCTGGCCCTGCCTGAGATCCCCGCGAGTCTGGAGACGCTGCGCATCATCGCCCTGCCGGCCCTGGCCATTGCCATGGTGGGCCTGCTGGAGTCGGTGCTCACGGCGGCCGTGGTGGACGACCTCACGGGCACGCCCAGCAACAAGAGCCGCGAATGCACGGGCCTGGGCCTGGCCAATGTCTCGGCCAGCCTGTTCGGCGGCATCGCGGGTTGCGGCATGATCGGCCAGGCCGTGGGCAATGTGAAATACGGCGGCCGCGGTCGTCTGTCCACCCTGTTTGCCGGGGTGTTTCTGCTGATTCTGATGGTCGCTCTCAAGCCCTGGGTGTCCCGGGTGCCGGTGATTGCTCTGGTGGCCATCATGGTCATGGTGTCGGTCTCGACCTTCGACTGGAAGTCGCTGGGCAATCTGGTGCGCCACCCGCGTCTGTCCAGCTCGGTGATGCTGGTGACGGTGATCATCACCATCGCCACCCACAATCTGGCCGCCGGCGTGGTGGCCGGCGTGCTGCTCTCAGGCGTGTTCTTCACCTTCAAGGTGGCCAATATGCTGCAGGTCCGGGGCAGCCTGGACGAGGCTGACGATCTCTATACCTGGACGGTGAGCGGTCAGGTGTTCTTTGCCTCGGCCGATGCGCTGATCGAAGCCTTCGACGTGCGTGCCGCGGCCGGCAGGCGGGCCCGCATCGATGTCAGTGGCGCTCATTTCTGGGACATCACCGCCGTGGGCGCGCTGGACAAGGTGATGGAGCGGCTGCGCCAGCATGGCTGCCGCGTGGAACTCAAGGGGCTGGATGACGCCAGTCAGCGGCTCATAGAACGCATCAGGGTCTAGGTTTGGCGGC
Organism: Comamonas testosteroni ATCC 11996; assembly: GCF_000241525.1. Taxonomy (GTDB): domain Bacteria; phylum Pseudomonadota; class Gammaproteobacteria; order Burkholderiales; family Burkholderiaceae_C; genus Comamonas; species Comamonas testosteroni. Next base: position 10,980 of record NZ_AHIL01000004.1, on the reverse strand, counting down.
CGGTGGCCGCTTATTTCAGGCTGGTCTGCGACAGGCGCTTGGCGTTGGCCACGGCCTTGCGGCGAATCGGCGCCAGGCTTCTGGCCGCCACCTTGTCGGCCGCCACGGGCAGCTTCTGGCCCATGGTCCAGGGGTTGCGCATCCAGGCCAGACACAGTTGCTGCTGCACCTTGAACATTTCGGCCCCCATGGTCAGCCAGGCCTGGCTGAAGGCAACCTGCTTTTCCACCACCATGCGCGTGAACTCCTTCTGATCGCGCGCAGAGAGCACCGGACCGCTGAGCGCCATGCGCGTGAGCCGGTGGTTGATGACCTGAGGCACGGCCATGCTGATGTCCAGCAGCTCGCTGGCGGTGCGGTGAGGGATGGCGGATTCAGGCATGTGTAACTCCTAGCATTCAGGCGCTTTATTGTGCACTGCAACATAGAAGTTTGCGCAAGCTCACCCGCGAAGGCCCCATCGCCGAATTCATGGCCTGTGTCCAAGCAGGCTGAGGGCCTCCTGCTCCAGTGCCGCCGTCAGCCAGGGCAGGCCCGCATCGGCGGGGCGGTGCAGCGGCAGCAGCATATGCACCTGAAACGCGATCGAGAACGCCAGCGGCCGCACCACCAGTTGCGGGCCGGCGCAGGCCCGCGCCGTCAGCGGGTTGACGATGGCCAGACCCAGGCCATGCTGGACCATGGAGCAGACGGCCACGGCGCTGGCGGTCTCCAGGCTCAGCCGGCGCTGCACGCCGGCGCGGGCAAACACCGCATCGATCTGGGCCCGGTAGGGATCGTCCCTCGCCAGGCTGATGAAGGATTCGCCTTCAAAGTCCCGCTCGCCCAGCAGCGCCTTCTGCGCCAGCGGGTGGTTGGCAGGCAGCACGGCCACTTCGTCCATGGCCGGCAAGGGCTGGCTGCGCGTGCCCGGCGGTGCATCGGCCAGCTCGGACAGGCCCAGATCGAAGCGCTGGGCCGCCATCCACTCCTGCAGCAGCGGCGCCTCCTGGGTGCTCACGCTCACGGCCACTGCGCCGTGACTGGCATGCAGACGTGCCAGCGCGCCCGGCAGCAAGGCGTGGCTGAGTGCCGGCAGGCACAGCACGCTGATGCTCGCGCCCTGCGGGCGCCCCAGCTCCACGGCACGGTCGATCACGCGCTCCAGGCCCTGCCAGCTGCGCCGCACCTCGTCCCAGAGCAGCAAGGCCCGCGCATTGGCACGCAGCCGGCCCTGCACACGCTCGAACAGCGCATAGCCAAGCAGTTGCTCCATGCGCGCCAGCTCGCGGCTCACCGTGGGCTGGGAGGTATAGAGCAACTGCGCCGCGCCGGTGACGCTGCCGGCCGTCATGACGGCACGGAACACCTCGATATGGCGATGGGTGATGCGCTGAGAAGCTTCTGAATCGGTCATGCGCAAAGCATATCAATACTGAATGATCTTCAAAAATCAAGCTATTGGACTGAATAGACACCCCCGTGCATGATGCGCAGAACTATTCCCTTTCAAGAGACCGCCATGGCAAACCCCTTCTCTCCCGCACAGCTCTGGAACCTGGCAGACCAGTACGGCACGCCGCTGTGGGTGTATGACGCCGCCACCATCCGCGAGCGCATTGCCCAGCTCAAGGCTTTCGACACCGTGCGCTTTGCCCAGAAGGCCTGCTCCAACATCCACATCCTCAAGCTCATGCGCGAGCAGGGCGTTAAGGTGGATGCGGTCTCGCGCGGCGAAGTCCTGCGTGCGCTGGCAGCCGGCTTCAAGCCCGGCTTTGGCGAGCCTGCCGACATCGTCTTCACGGCCGATGTGATGGACGAGGCCACGCTGGCCACCGTGGTGGAGCACAAGGTTCCCGTGAATGCGGGCTCCATCGACATGCTGCACCAGCTGGCTGCCGTCTCCAGGGGCCACCATGTCTGGCTGCGCATCAACCCCGGCTTCGGCCACGGCCACAGCAACAAGACCAACACCGGCGGCGAGCACAGCAAGCACGGCATCTGGCACAGCGAACTCGAAGCGGCACTGGACGCTATCAAAGCCGGCGGCCTGGTGCTGGCCGGCCTGCATATGCATATCGGCTCGGGCGTGGACTACGGCCATCTGCAGGAAGTCTGCGGCGCCATGGTCAAGCTGGTCGAGCGCACCAAGGCAGCGGGCGTGGACCTGCATGCGATTTCCGCCGGCGGCGGCCTGTCCATCCCCTATCGTGCTGGCGATGCCACCATCGACACCAACCACTACCACGGCCTGTGGGATGCGGCGCGCAAGCAGGCAGAAGGCATCGTGGGCCACAGTCTGGGACTGGAGCTCGAGCCCGGCCGCTTCCTGGTGGCCGAATCCGGCGTGCTGCTGGGCACCGTGCGCGCCACCAAGAATGCGGGCAGCAACCACTTCGTGCTGGTCGATACCGGCTTCAACGAGCTGATGCGCCCCAGCATGTACGGCAGCTACCACGGCATGGAAGTGCTGCGCCGCGACGGCCAGAGCCTGCCCGCGCAGGACAGCGTGGTGGCCGGCCCGCTGTGCGAATCGGGCGATGTCTTCACCCAGGGCGACGGCGGCGTGGTGCTGCCCCGCTCGCTGGCCGGCGCCAGCGTGGGCGACCTGCTGGTGATTCACGACACGGGCGCCTATGGCAGCTCCATGTCCAGCAACTACAACACCCGCCCGCTGGCCGCCGAAGTGCTGGTCGATGGCGCGCAGAGCCAGCTGATTCGCCGTCGCCAGACGGTGGAAGAACTGCTGGCTCTGGAGATTGGTTTGTAACTCCCCCTGAGCCGCTTGCCTGGGCGGCCCCGCGCCTTCCCCTGGCCGGGCGCCCCTCTCTTTACGCGCTGCGCGCCAAGGGAGGGGGACGACAGCATCGCTGGGGCAGCCCTAGCTGCGGGGCGGCGCGGCCGGCTAGGCCCTTGCTTGCTGCCCCTTATCCTCAAGTCGCGCCCTGCTGTCAAGCTGCTCTTTACTTTTAATAGCAGCTAGCGTTTATTCATCAGGGGCTTCAGGCCAAAAATGGTCTGAAATCTGCTTTCTCCAGGCACCGCCCAGTGCCCGGCAAGTTCTTCCATGTCACAGCACTCCGCCCCTTCAGTTCATCGCCATACGCTGACGGGCATCGGCTTCACGGTGCTGGCCTGCGCCTGTTTTTCGATACTCGATACGGGCTCCAAATATGCGGGCGCCCTGCTGCCGCTGCTGATGGCTCTGTGGCTGCGCTATGCGCTGCAGTCGGCGCTGACCGTGGGCTTTGGCGTGGCTCGCCATGGACTGGACATCTTTCACACCCGGCGCCCGGGTTTTCAGTTTCTGCGCGCCATTCTGTTTTGCCTGAGCAATGCGCTGGCCATGCTCAGCCTGCGCTATCTGCCGCTGGCGGAGTTCACGGCCATCGTGGCGCTGACGCCGCTGGCCCTGACCTTGCTGGCCGCGCTCTGGCTGGGGCAGCAGGTCAGCCCCTTGCGCTGGGTGCTGGTGGCGCTGGGCTTTGCGGGCACGCTGGTCATCCTGCGGCCGGGCGGCGGCCAGTTCAGCGGCTGGGCCCTGGTCTGGCCTGCGCTGCAGCTGCTGGCCAACACCGCCTATCAGATTCTGAGCAGCCGCATGGCGGGCAAGGAGCGCCCGCTGACCACACAGATCTACACCAGCCTGCTGGCCCTGAGCCTGACCTGCATGGCCCTGCCCTGGGTCTGGCAGTTGCCGGACAGCGCCGCGCTCTGGCTGGCCGCGATTGCCATGGGCGCAGGCAGCGCCGTCGGACATCTGATGCTGCTCAAGGCCTATGAAAAAGCCGAGCCTGCGACCATCACGCCGTTTCTCTACAGCCAGATTCCCTGCGCGCTGCTGGCCGGCTGGCTGGTCTATGGCCATATCCCCGACCAATGGGCCGTGCTGGGCATGCTCCTCATTGCGCTGTGCGGGGCGGCGAGCGCCTGGCTCAGCATCAGAGAGACGAAGTAGCGGGCCTGAATCCAACGACCGGCGTCATAGAAAACAATAGCTGCTACTGCCTATATCCATTGATTTTCAGATAGAAAGACATCTGAAATCTATAAATATCAAGCGATTGCAGCTATCGTTTTATTGCCTTAGTGCCTTATTCGCCGCGCGGATCACGCACCATCAGGTGCTGCACAGCTTCGGTGACCGGCAACTGGCCGTCCAGCAGGGCCACCACGGTTTCGGTGATGGGCATTTCCACGCCGACCTGACGTGCCCGGGCGAGCACGGTGCGGGCGCTGTACACGCCCTCGGCCACATGGCCCAGCGATGTCACGGCCTGCTCCAGGCTCTTGCCTTCGGCCAGCAACAGACCCACCTTGCGGTTGCGCGAGAGATCGCCGGTCGCAGTCAGCACCAGATCGCCAAGGCCGGACAGGCCCATGAAGGTCTCGGCGCGCGCGCCCAGCGCCACTCCCAGACGCGTCATCTCGGCCAGGCCGCGCGTGACCAGTGCCGCGCGCGCGTTCAGCCCCAGCTGCAGACCATCGCAAAGACCCGTGGCAATGGCCAGCACATTCTTGACGGCTCCGCCCACTTCCACGCCCACGATGTCGTTATTGGCATAGACGCGCATGGCCTCGCCGTGAAAGGCCGACACCAGCAGCTCGCTCACGCCCTCATGGGCGCTGGCTGCCACCAGAGCCGTAGGCTGCTGGCGTGCCACCTCGGCCGCAAAGCTGGGGCCGCTGAGGGCACCGCTTTGCAGCTGCGGCGCCACCTGCTGGCAGACTTCATGCGCCATCAACCCATAGCTGCCGGCAGGAGCATCGGCGGCCACGGCCTCGAAGCCCTTGCACAGCCAGACCACGGGCCGGCGGCAATCCTTGAGCTGGCCCAGCCACTGGCGCAGCGCCGCCATGGGCGTGCCCAGCACGATCAGATCGGCATCCGCCACATGGTCCATCACATCGCCACCGACCACCGTGAGCGCATCCGGAAAGCGGATGCCGGGCAGATAGCGGCTGTTGGCACGCTCGGCCTGCATGAGCTGCGCCTGCGCCGGATCCCGCGCCCAGAGGCTGACGCGATCCTGGTCCTTATGGGTGGCCGCGCTGATGGCCATGGCCGTACCCCAGGCGCCAGCGCCGATGACAAGAATTTTCATACCTGAATTTTGATAGCAGTTTGCGCACAACCCACAAGAAAAAGAGGCCTCTAGGGCCTCTTTTTGCCTGGCTGCCGATTCTTGCACATCGCAGGAATCAGCAATTGCCGTCAGCTTACTGGGGCAGCTGGCCTTCGGCCTGTGCTGCGGCAGCCGCTTGCTGCTGCTCGTACATGGCCTGGAAGTTGATTTCGGCCAGGTGCACGGGAGGGAAGCCGGCGCGGGTCACCACGTCGGCCACGTTGCCGCGCAGATAGGGGTAGATGATCTGGGGGCAGGCAATGCCGATCACGCCGCCCATCTGGTCTTCAGGCACGTTGCGGATTTCGAAGATGCCGGCCTGCTTGGCTTCGACCAGGAACACGGTCTTGTCCTGAATCTTGGTCTGAACCGTGGCGGTCACGGCCACTTCGTAGACGCCTTCAGCCACGGGGGTGGCTTCCACGCCCAGCTGGATGTCCACGCTGGGCTGCTCCTGCTCCAGCAGGATGGCGGGAGAGTTGGGCTGCTCCAGGGACAGGTCCTTCAGATACACGCGCTGGATCTGGAACACGGGGCTGTTGTCTTGTTCGGCCATGATGAGCTTGGTCTTTCAGAAAAATCTTGAGAGGGAAATGAAAATGCCTGCACGCAGGATCAGCACGCAGCTATCCTCACAGCAGGCATTTCCCAGAAAATAGCACTTGGCATTATGCAGTGGCCGCCCATGGCTGCATCCTGGCAGCCGGCACAAAGTGCAAATTCATGTCCTGGGACAACATGGGCGGCGCAGATGCGTCAGCCTTGCAGCAGAGGCAGCAGACCGCCCTTGGCATCGAGTGCCATCAGATCGTCGCAGCCGCCCACATGGGTCTCGCCAATGAAGATCTGGGGCACGGTGCGGCGGCCCGTGGTCTTCATCATGTGATCGCGGGCGGCGGTATCGAAGTCGATGCGCACCTCTTCGATCTGCTCCACGCCCTTGGATTGGAGAATCTGCTTGGCACGGATGCAATAAGGGCAGACGGCGGTGGTGTACATCTTCACGGCTTGCATGGGCAACTTCCTCGGTGTTTTTGCAATGCCGCATGCAGCGCTGCATGCGTCAGGGTTCTCAGTTGAGGCCGGATCAGGCTTTTTCAACCGGCAGGCCGGCATCGCGCCAGGCCTTCATGCCACCAGCCAGTGCCTGGGCCTTTTCGTAACCCAGCTTCTTGGCTACGGCTTCGGCACGCGCGGCGCGGGCGCCCGTTGCACAGACCAGCACCACGGGCAGCTGCTTGTTCTTGACGGTGGTGGGCAGCTTTTCTTCCAACTGGCTCAGCGGCAGATTCCTGGCGCCGTTGACATGGCCGGCGGCAAACTCTTCGGGCTCGCAGACGTCCAGCACCACGGCTTTTTCGCGGTTGATCAGGTGCACAGCAGCCGCTGCCGACAGCGAACCACCTGTGGCCCCACGCAGTGCGGGCAGCAGCAGCATCACACCCGAAGCCACGGCAATCAGGATCAAATACCAGTTATCAATGATGAATTTCACGTCATTCCTTGGGATGGCAAACCGAACGATTTTAGAGGCAGGCCAGCCTGCGGGCCGCAGCCGCGGGCCACAAACCTGCAGCCCGCAAGCCCATCGCCCCGGTTGACGCGCCCTGGGCTGCAAGTGGGCGCTGCGCACAATCCCCGAAGCTCGCTACAGGAATAGCGGGCAGGCAGGCGCCGGATCGGCCCGGCTTACCTTGCCTCGAGCCCGGACAAAGCCCAGCCTCTAAAATGCACGCTTTTGACTTTGTGTCATTACTGCTTTGCTACTTTGAGAGAATCCATGTACAAGCTCGTTCTGATCCGCCACGGTGAATCCACCTGGAACCTTGAAAACCGCTTCACCGGCTGGACCGATGTGGATCTGACTGCCACCGGCGTCGAACAGGCCAAGAAGGCCGGCCAACTGCTCAAGGCAGAAGGCTATGACTTCGATGTGGCCTATACCAGCGTGCTCAAGCGCGCCATCCGTACCCTGTGGCATGTGCAGGATGAAATGGACCGCACCTGGCTGCCCGTGGTGCATAGCTGGCGTCTTAACGAACGCCACTACGGCGGTCTGCAGGGTCTGAACAAGGCCGATATGGCCAAGCAGTACGGCGACGAACAAGTGCTGGTCTGGCGCCGCAGCTACGATGTGCCGCCTCCCGCACTGGAAGCCACCGACCCCCGCAGCGAACGCAGCGATGTGCGCTACGCCAAGCTGCAGCCCGAGCAGATCCCGCTGACCGAGTGCCTCAAAGACACGGTTGCCCGCGTTGTGCCGTTCTGGGACGAGTCCATCGCCCCCGCCATCAAGGCCGGCAAGCGCGTGGTGGTTGCTGCTCACGGCAACTCCATCCGCGCCCTGATCAAGTATCTGGACAACATCGCAGACGACAAGATCGTGGGCGTGAACGTGCCCAACGGCATTCCTCTGGTCTATGAGCTGGACGCCGATCTCAAGCCCATCCGCCATTACTATCTGGGCGACGCCGAAGCCGCCGCCAAGGCTGCAGCGGCAGTTGCGGCCCAGGGCAAGGCCTGAGACCTATTCACCGCCGGTCCAGCCTGAACCGGGCTGATACGGCAAAAGGCCTATGGAACCTCATAGGCCTTCCACCGTCCAAGGTGTATATTGCGAATGGTTTAAGGGGTGCTATGGGTCAAAAAATCAAAATTGCAGGCTGGATCTCTGTGGGCGTGGTCGCCGGTGCGTTGACCACCGTATCCCTGCAGACGCTGGCTCGCGGGGGTGTGACACCTCTGCCACTTGAAGAAATCCAGCAGTTATCGGCCGTCTTCGGCCTGATCAAGACCGATTACGTGGAGCAGGTCAGCGACAAGAAGCTGATCACCGACGCCATCTCCGGCATGGTCTCCAGCCTGGACCCTCACTCCCAGTACTTCGACAAGAAGACCTACAAAGAATTCAAGGAAGGCACTTCCGGCAAGTTCGTTGGCGTCGGCATCGAGATCACCATGGAAGACGGGCTGATCAAGATCGTCTCTCCCATCGAAGGCTCGCCCGCTTTCCGCGCCGGCCTCAAGACCGGCGACCTGATCACCAAGATCGACGACACGGCCGTCAAGGGCCTGACGCTCAATGACGCTGTCAAGCGCATGCGCGGTGAACCCAATACCAAGGTGCGCCTGAACATCCTGCGCAAGGATGAAAGCCGCAGCTTCCCCGTCACCATCACCCGTGAAGAGATCAAGACCCAGTCGGTCAAGGGCAAGGTGATCGAGCCCGGCTACGCCTGGATCCGCCTGAGCCAGTTCCAGGAACGCACCGTGGACGACTTTGTGCGCAAGGTCGAGGAAATCTACAAGCAGGAGCCCAATCTCAAGGGCCTGGTGCTGGACCTGCGCAACGATCCCGGCGGTTTGCTGGATGCGGCCGTAGCCATCTCTGCGGCCTTCCTGCCCCCCGATGTGCCCGTGGTCTCCACCAACGGCCAGCTGGCCGAAAGCAAGGCTGTCTACAAGGCATCGCCCGAGTTCTACGCCCAGCGCGGTTTTGGCGACCCCTTGCAACGCCTGCCTGCGGCCCTCAAAAAGCTGCCTCTGGTGGTGCTGGTCAACGAAGGCTCGGCCTCGGCCAGCGAAATCGTGGCCGGAGCTCTGCAAGATCACAAGCGCGCTACCGTCATGGGCAGCCAGTCCTTTGGCAAGGGGTCGGTGCAAACCGTGCGCCCTCTGGGGCCCGATACGGCTCTCAAGCTGACGACGGCGCGCTACTACACACCTAGCGGAAAATCCATTCAGGCCAAGGGTATCGTGCCCGATGTGATGGTGGATGAGACTGCTGACGGCGATCTGTTTGCTGCATTGAGCATGCGTGAAGCAGACCTTGAAAAGCATTTGTCCAGCGGACAGGGTGCGGAGGTCAAGAACGATTCACTTGAAAAGGCCCGCGAGGAAGCCCGCAAACGCCTGGAAGAGGAAGCCAAGAAGCCAGCCGCCGAACGCCGCCTGCCGGAGTTCGGGTCTGAAAAGGACTTTCAGCTGCAACAGGCACTGAACAAGCTCAAGGGCCAGCCCGTCAAGGTCAGCAAAACCCTGACAGAGCGCAAAATCGAAGAGAAGCCCGGAGACGCGACGGCTGCAGACAAAAAGCCCGCTGACAAGAAAGCGCCCGAAAAAGGCGAATCCGACAAGAGCAAAAAATAAGCACCGGGTTATGGGACCCGCTCAAAATCAGCCGGGCTTGCCCGGCTTTTTTCTTGGAACCATGGAAGCAAACCGATGAATGACGATCAATTGCTACGCTATTCCCGTCACATCATGCTCGACGAAATCGGCATCGAAGGCCAGGAGCGCATTCTGGCGGCGCATGCAGTGATCATTGGAGCCGGCGGCTTGGGCTCGCCTGCCGCACTTTATCTGGGCTCGGCAGGTGTGGGGCGCATCACCATCGTCGACAACGACGTCGTGGACATGACCAATCTGCAGCGCCAGATTGCCCACACGACCGAACGCATAGGCATGCCCAAGGTGGAATCGATCCGCACGGCCGTACATGCCATCAATCCCGGAATCGAGATCCGCTGCATCCAGCAGCGTGCAACCGAGACCCTGCTCGACGAGCTGCTGCCCGAGGCCAGCATCGTGCTCGACTGCACCGACAACTACAAGACCCGCCAGACCATCAATGCGGCTTGCGTACGCCACGGCGTACCCCTGGTCGAAGGAGCGGCCATCCGTGTCGATGGCCAGCTGATGGTCATTGATCCACGCAACCCCGACAGCCCATGCTATGCATGCGTCTTTCCGCCGGAGGCTGAATTCGAAGAGGTTCAGTGCTCAACCATGGGGGTCTTTGCTCCGCTGGTCGGACTGATCGGCACCCAGCAAGCTGCAGAAGCACTGAAGCTGATTGTCGGTTTTGGCCGATCTTCTGTCGGACAACTTCAAATGCTTGATGCACGTTCCATGGAGTGGAGTAGGATGAAAATTGCTAGGGTTAAAACCTGTGATATCTGCGGAACGCCGAACACAAATTACAAAAAATAACAATACAATGATTTTTTCATGGGCCGTAATTGATTTTCCACATTGAGAATTGAAATGACTCTCACCGCTTGATCCTTGGCGTCCACCTCATCAGCTTGCTACCGTCGTGAAACTGCGTACTTTTTTTGTTGAAGACAATCCCACGATTCGCGACAACCTGATTGCGACGATGGCGGAGCTTGCCGATGTGGAAGCGGTAGGGGTGGCAGAGACCGAAGCCGATGCTGTACGCTGGCTCAGCCACAACCCTGACGCCTGGGATCTGGTCATCGTGGACCTGTTCCTGCGCGAGGGCAGCGGTCTGGGCATCGTCACAAGCCTTCAACATCGACCACAGCAGAAAAAGCTGCTCGTGTTGAGCAATTACGCGACGGCCGATATACGACAGCGCTGCCTTGAACTCAGCGCAGATGCCGTATTTGACAAATCCAACGAAATAGATTCACTTATCGATTTCTGTATTGATTTGAATACCAGTAAATCTTGAAAATAACGCAAAATAAAAAAGGCTTGAATATTTCAAGCCTTTTTTATTTGAGCATCCATTAATCGATCAGTCGATTTTTCAACGCATAGTATGTCAAGTCGCTATTTGAGGAAAGGCCCATTTTTTCCATGAGTCTTGTCCGGTAAGTACTCACTGTTTTCACGCTCAACGAAAGCGATTTGGCAATGTCTCCAGCCGTCTCGCCGCGCGCAAGCTTCAGGAACACCTGAAACTCACGCTCCGACAATTGCTCGTGTGCCGGAACGTCATCCTTGCGGTTGAGTTGCTGGGCCAAAAGATCTGCAACTGCCGGTGTCAGGTAGCGCCTTCCCAGAGCCACCGTCCGGATGGCCTCTGCAATATCCTGAGGGTCGCACTCCTTGTTGAGATATCCGC
>NZ_AHIL01000005.1 GCF_000241525.1 Comamonas testosteroni ATCC 11996 | reverse complement strand
AGGTAAAAAAATTGCCACTGTTTTGTAAATCGATAGCGCAGCTCTGCTGCACTGCGCTGTGCCAAGTGCTGCTGAGTCACTGATCATCGCCTTGGTTGACGCCATCCACACATAGGCATCGGCCCCGCTCCAGCAAAGCCGCCGGCGGTTTGGCGGCACATCTGCGCTCCCGCCGGGTCAGAGTGAAAGCGTCCCTGAGAAGCCTGGAATTTCCGTGCCGGACCTTGAGCCACTTCGGGCTTTATGGCGCACACACTGCGTAGACATCGGTCAATGGTGCAGAAAATCCTATATGCAGGTTTTCTCCTGGGAGCCAGGCACAGCATTGAAGACAAAGAAAAAGCCCCGGCTGCATGAACAGTCGGGGCTTTTATATATCTTGGCAGGGGAAGAAGGATTCGAACCTTCGCATGCTGGAATCAAAATCCAGTGCCTTAACCAGCTTGGCGACTCCCCTAAAGAGATAGCGATTATAGCCCGGTTTTCCCCGAGTTTCAAAGAACACCCATTGCCAAGCAAAACCACGGTCAGCGAATCAATGCTTTGGTCGGGGGCGTTCAACGCTTGCCAATGCTTTTCGCTGCACCGAATCGCAAAGGCAAGCGACCTCAGCCGCTCATGGTGAGCAACGACTATGGATTGCGCTGCAGATAGTCCACGGCCAGCGCGGCCAGTGAACGTGCACCCGTTGGCAGTTGCTTCTCGTCGATGTCGAACAGCGGCGAGTGGTTGGGCGCTGCCTTGGTGAAGTCCTGGCCTGCCGGCGGCGCACCCAGGAAGTAGAAGAATCCTGGCACCACTTTCTGGAACTCCGAAAAGTCCTCGGAACCGCTGACCTTGGGAATCACCATGGCCTTGCCGCCCAGGGCCAGCTTGAGCGCGGGCAGCGAGGCCTCGGTCAGCGCGGCCGGATTGGTGGTGACAGGATAGGCCACAGGGCCGAAGCGCACCTTGGCCTTGGCGCCGCTGGAGGCCGCGATCTGCTCGGCCGTGGCCGTGATTCGCTTGTGCGCTTCCTGGCGCATGTCTTCGTCGAAGGTACGCAGCGTGCCCTGCATCTCGACATTGTCGGGAATGATGTTGTAGCGCGTGCCGCCCTGGATGGAACCAATGGTCAGCACGGCAGGCTCCAGGCTGATGTTGAGCTGGCGGCTGACAACGGTCTGCAGGCCCAGCACCACCTGGCTGGCCGCGACGATGGGATCGACCGCACTCCACGGCGACGAGCCATGGCCGCCCCGGCCCTCGACCTGGATGCTCAGGCTGTCCGAGCCCGCCATCAGCGGCCCGCTGCGGTAGCCCACCATGCCCGAGGGAAGATTGGCCGTGATGTGCAGGCCGTAGATGGCCTGCACATCCTTGAGCACGCCGGCCTCCACCATGGCCTTGGCGCCGAAACTGGGTACATGGCCATGAGCATCGGCCTCCACCGGAGCGCCTTCCTCGGCCGGCTGGAAGATGAATTTCACCGTGCCCGGCAGCCTGGCGCGCATGCCGGCCAGCGCCTCGGCCGCGCCCATGAGCATGGCCACGTGGGCATCGTGCCCGCAGGCATGCATGACCGAGACCTGCTTGCCCATGTACTGGGCCTTGGCCTTGGAGGCAAAGGACAGTCCCGTCTTCTCGGCCACGGGCAGTGCATCCATATCGGCGCGCAGGGCCACTGTCTTGCCCGGCTGGCCGCCGCGCAGCACCCCCACCACGCCCGTGCCGCCCACGCCGGTCTGCACTTCCATGCCCAGGCGGCGCAGGTGATCGGCCACCAGTTTGGCCGTGCGCTCTTCCTGGCCAGACAGCTCTGGATGCTGGTGAATATCGCGACGCCACGCCACCATCTTGGGCGCCAGCGGCTCAATGGCCGCATCCAGCGCCGCCAGAGCCTGGGCATCCAGCCCCTGGGCGCTGGCTGCCAGCGGCAGGCCGCAGGCCAGCAAGCCGGCCAGCGCTATGCGCCGCAGGCCTGTGCAGGGTGGTGTGGAAAGCTTTGTCTCGGACTGTTTGTGAAGCATCTTCGTGACCCTGAAAAATGGCATAAGCAGTCATGCTAAAAGTGAAGCGCCTGTGACAGACACGGCGAAATCGCCATTCGAGGAGTCAGAAACGCCATGCCCCGGACCTTCGTCATCGAGCTACCCTGCCTGGAGCACAGCGCCACAGGCCACGCCGCACATCTCGTGGAGATGCTGCGCAGCGCCAACCTCGTTGCCGGCCTGCGCCTGGGCCGGCGCGCACCGCGCTTTGGCTGGCGCTGGGTCGATGACAGGGGCCAGCCCCTGCCGGCCATGCCGCACGCGGCCGAAGGCGCCCTGGCCGAAGGACCGGTGCATGCTGTCTTCGCAAGCACGCTGCACTGCCCGGACATTCCGTCCATCCGCGACATCGTCGCCGCGCATCCAGGCCTCACGCAGCGCATCGCCACAGCCTTCGACCAGGGCCTGATCGTGTGCACGCTGGGCAGCGGAGCCTGGTTCGCGGCCGCCAGCGGGCGCTGCGAGGGCCGCCGTGTGGCTCTGCCCTGGTATTTCATGGGCGGATTCGAACTGGACTTTACCGGCATAGAACTTGCCGAGGGCCAGCCCTTCGTGGACGACAGGCCCTGGCTCAGTGCCTCCCACCCCGAAGCCCTGGCCCCCATGGCCATCGCACTCACGCGCCATGCCTTCGGCGACGACCTGGCCGCGGCGCTGGCCGCCGTGCTGCAGCCCGATCCCCAGCGCGAACGCGCCACGCGCACCGCCTTGCAGGACCGCCGCATTCCCACCACACGGACCAGCGTGCTGGCCCATGCCATAGCCTGGCTGGAGACGCGCGTGGAGCAGCCCTATGACCTACGGGCGCTGGCGGACGCAGTATCGGCCAGCCCTCGCACCCTGCTGCGCCACTTCCAGCAGGAGTTGGGGCACAGCCCGCTGGACCACCTGCACCGACTGCGCTGCGCGCGGGCTCGGGTGTTGCTGGAGATCACGCTGGAGAGCGTGCCCTCCGTGGCATTGGCCTGCGGATATGAGGATGCCTCGGCGTTCCGGCGGGTGTTCGTCCGGTATGTGGGAATGACGCCCGCAGCCTATCGGGAAAGGCATGCCTTGAGGGCACCGAGGAGACGGTGGCGCGTCGCCGCCAGCGAAGTTCCACGACCTTGACGGCACTGGCAAGCTGACGGAGATCTCATCGCACTGTCCCGGGCTTGTCCTGCAGGAGCACGATGCAGCCACCTCCACTTCGCACCATAGGCCAATGAGGAAACCCCTCTACATTCACCTCTGCATTCACCTCACTCGACAGCCGCATCATCTCTCTTGAAGCCTGTCTCGCGCCCTGCCGGAGACAAACCAGGCCAGCAAGCCTAGTCCAGCGTCACCTTGGCCTCACGGATCACTTTCCCCCATTTGGCAGTTTCAGCGGCAATGAAGCGATCACATTCCTCCGGCGTCGAACCTTCTGCAAACGTGCCCATGGTCTGCTGCATGCGCTGTGAAATCTCCGGACTGCGAATGATGCGAGCGACTTCGGCGGACATGCGCTGGACGATCTCCTTGGGCACTCCTGCCGGGGCAATCATTGCTGCCCAGGTGCTGCCCATCAGCTCGGGGATGCCTTGCTCGGCAAACGTCGGTACATCGGGCAACACCGCCAGTCGCTTGTCGCTGGCCACGCCAATCAGACGAATGCGACCGGCCTTGGCAGGCTGAATCAGATTGGGCGGAGGATCGAGGAACAAGGGGATCTGGCCGCCCATGAGATCAGTCAGTGCCGGTGCGGCCCCTTTGTAAGGCACATGGGTCATGTCCGTCTTGGTCAGCAGCTTCAACAGCTCGGTCGTCAGATGCGCGCTGGAGCCGCTTCCCGAGGAGCCAAAGCTGACCTTGCCAGGATGCGCCTTGGCATAGGCAATCAGCTCCTGCGTGGTCTTGAACGGTGCATTGGTGGACACCGCTGCAACCAGAGGCGAGATCCCCATCAGAGACACGCCGACCAGATCCTTGCCGGGGTTGTAGGGCAGCTTGGGATACAGCGTGGTGTTGGCCGCATAAGCGGCAATCACCACGCCGAACGTATAGCCGTCAGGTGCGGACTTGGCCACCTGATCCACACCGATGAGACTGTTCGCACCCGGCTTGTTTTCGATGACGATGGGCTGGCCCAGCGCTTTCTGCAAACCCACTTGCAGCAGACGTGCCATCTGGTCGGTGAAGCCGCCAGCCGTGTAGGGAACGACGATGCGTATGGGCTTGGAGGGCCAGGGGCTCTGGGCCCAGGCCGAAGGTGCCAGCATGGCGGCGCCGGCTGCGGCGCCCGATTGCAGAAAGCTGCGGCGAGATGTCGAAGGCATGAGTGTCTCTAGGTTCTTGGGGCAAAAATGCCGCGCGACAGCGCGACAGGTAAAGGGAAAGATGTCTCAGTATCCGCGGGCCACGTCCACCAGGTTGAGCAAGGACTCGCCTGCGCGCAGGCGGCGCAGGTTCTCCAGGCACTGGCGGGCCACGGTGTCCGCCGAGGCCTGGGCCGCGATATGCGGCGTGACAAAGGCCTTGGGGTGCCTCCACACCTTGTTGCCGGGCTGGGGCGGCTCCTCGCGCAGCACATCCAGCGCGGCGCCGGCCAAATGGCCTTCGTCGAGCAGGGCCAGCAGCTCGTCCTCTACCACCTGCTCGCCGCGCCCCACGTTGATGAAGTAGGCGTCGCGCGGCAGCAGGGACAGCGTGCGGCGGTTCAGCAGATCGCGTGTCTCGGGCGTGAGCGGCAAGGCGCAGACAAGAATGTCGCTGGTGGACAGAAGCTGCTGCAGACCTTCGGCACCACTGTGCGTGGCAAGGCCTGCAATGCTCTTGGAGCTGCGGCTCCAGCCCGCGACAGGATAGCCCACGGCCTGCATGGCGCCGGCCACGAAGCGACCGACCTCGCCCAGGCCCAGAATACCCACGCGGCAGTCGGCGCTGGCGCGCACGGGGCGGCGCAGCCAGTCGCCGGCCTGCTGCTGGCGCGCGAACAGATCCAGCTCGCGCGTATGGCGCAGCGCCGTGCCGACCACATACTGGGCAATCTCCACATGCTGCTGCGGATCGACTGTGCGCGCCACGGGCAGGCCTGCCGGCAGATCGGGCACAGCCAGCAGCTTGTCCACGCCCGCGCTGGGCGCGCACAGCAGCTTGAGTTGTGGATAGGCCGGCAGCACGCCGGGCTTGAGGCTCCAGGCGAGCATGGCTTCGACCTCAGCAGCCGGTGCTTCGTCGCGATGCGCCCAGACCTGTACGTCGGGCGCCAGCGCGCGCAGCGCATCGACGATGGGCGCTCCCATGCTGGGGTGGATGTTGACCAGGATTCCCATTGATTTCTCCATGAATCTGAGCACTGCTCGCTGCCTGCGAAACGGCCGCAACCCAAGCGCGGGACACCGAGCAAGGGCCTACGCCGGCCGCGTCGCCCCGCGGCGATGGTGTCGTCCCCTCCCGCCAGGCGAGAGAGGGTGCCGTGCATACGGGGGAAGGCGCGCAGCGACTCAGGGGGTGTTAGTGCTTGTAGCCAGGATCGATGCGGTCCAGACGGCGCAGCAGGCCCGGCCAGGCCAGGCCCGCGCCCTTGCCCTTGGTGACCTGGCGCGACTGGTTGACCGCGTCGGCAATGATGGTCTGCGGAATGCGCGTCAGCTCGCTGCCGCCTGACTGCGCCAGTATCTGGATGCGGCAGGCCGACTCCAGCGTGTACATGGCCAGCACGGCCTCGGCCACGCTGCGGCCGCAGGTCAGCAGGCCGTGATTGCGCAGGATGAGGAAGTTGCTGGCACCCAGGTCGTCCACCAGGCGCGGCTTCTCGTCGTCACGCAGGGCCACGCCCTCGTAGTCGTGGTAGGCCAGGCGCACCAGCGGGAAGATGGACTGCTGCGAGATGGGCAGCAGGCCATCCTTTTGTGCCGACACGGCCACGCCGTAGCGAGTGTGCGTGTGCAGCACGCACTGCACCTCGGGCCGGCCGTCGTGAATGGCGCTGTGGATGACGAAGCCTGCGGGGTTGACGTCGTACTCGGTCTCCATCATCGGTTGGCCTTCGTGATCGACCTTGACCAGGCTGGATGCGGTGATCTCGTCGAACAGCATGCCGTACGGATTGATCAGGAACTGGCCGGGCTGGCCCGGCACGCGCGCCGAGATGTGGGTGAAGATAAGGTCGTCCCAGCCGAAGTGGGCGACCAGCCGGTAGGCGGCAGCCAGCTCGACGCGGGTCTGCCACTCCTCGGGCGTCACCTGGCGGCGGACTTCGGACATCGTGGTGTCATGGCTCATGGGATTTGTCTCGTGATGGGCATCGTGAAATGGAAGACAGGCTCAGCGCCCCGCAGCGTACTGATCGCGCAGCTCGCGCTTGAGCACCTTGCCGATGGCGCTGCGCGGCAGCTCGGCGATGAAGCGCAGGTCGGCCAGGCGCTGGGTCTTGCCGGCTTGCTGGTTGTACCAGCCCATGATTTCCTCGGGCCGGGCCGGCTGGCCCGTGCGCGACACCACATAGGCCACGGGCGTCTCTCCCCATTGATCGGAGGGAACGCCGACAACGGCCACGTCGTCCACGGCCGGGTGGGCACGCAGCTGGGCTTCCAGGTCGCTGGGATAGACGTTGAAGCCGCCGCTGATGATCATGTCCTTGCGACGATCGAACAGGGTCAGGAAGCCATCGGCATCGAAGCGCCCCACATCGCCCGTGCGGATGAAGCGCTTTCCCGTGGCATCGAACCATTCGGCCTCGCGCGTCTTGGCGGGCTGGCCGTGGTAGCCGCTCATCATGCTGGGCGAGTGGCCCACGACCTCGCCGTCCGCGCCGGGAGCGACCTCACTGCCCTCCTCGTCGATGAGGCGGATGTCATGACCTTCGGCGGGCTTGCCCACGGTATGCAGCTTGTCCGGGTGCAGATGGGCTTCGAGGATGCAGGTGCCGCCGCCCTCGGTCATGCCGTAGAACTCGGTCAGGCTGCCGGGCCAGCGCGACACCACATCGGCCTTGAGCTCGGCACGAAACGGTGCGCTGGTGCAGAACTTGGCCTGAAAGCTCGACAGATCATGCTCGCCGAACTGAGGCAGCGCCATGATGCGCTGGTACTGCACGGGCACCAGCATGGTGTGGGTGACGCGGTGCTGCTGGGCCAGTTGCAGATAGCGCGCCGCGTCGAACTTGGGCATGAGCACCACGCAGCCGCCGCTGCCCAGCGTGGGGAAGAACACCACCAGCGTGGTGTTGGAGTACAGCGGCGTGGCCAGCAGCGTCGTGCCCTCGGGGCCGTAGCCGTAGACGCCGCCCCGGTTGATATGGGTCCAGCGCATGCCATGCGACTGCACGATGCCCTTGGGAGTCCCCGTGGTGCCAGAGGAGTAGATGATGTTGAACGGTGCCTCGGGCTCCACACTCACGGCAGCGGGCTGCGCTCCTTCTGGCGCGAGCCAGTCCTCGAAGGCACGGCCCGCAGCCACGCCGTCCAGCGAGATGCATTGCAGTCCGGTGTCGGCGGGCACCAGGTCCTGGGCCGCCTTGTCGAGGAACAGGTGACGCGCCTGGGCATCGTGCAGCATGCAAGCCAGGCTCTCGGCAGTGGAGGATGGCGCCAGCGGCGCGACCACCACGCCCGCGCGCAGGGCGCCCAGGAACAGCGCGGCATAACGCACCGAGTTCAACGCGCAGATGGCAATGGCATGGCCAGGCTGCACGCCGCCTTGCTGCAGCGCGGCGGCCACGCGGTCCATGAGGGCGTCGAGCTGGGCATAGCTCAGGGTCTGCTGGTCGTCGCGCAGCGCAGCATGGTCGGGCTGCTGGCGCGCATGGCTGCGGATCAGCTCGGCCAGCGTGGAGAAGGGGGAATCGGGAGAAGGCAGGGAAACAGTCATGAGGGGCTCCGTTTCAGGAATTCACGAATCTCAGGCGGGCTGCGCCTGCGAGCCCCCGGCCCTGCAGGCGCTTGGACAGACGGTGGCTTATTTGGCAGCCAGACCCAGGCGGTCTATCAGTATCTTGTCCTTGGCAAAGGCATCCCGAGCCCATTGCGCATAGTCGGCGCCCGAGCGGTACCAGGCGTCCTGGTTGAGCTGCCTGAGCACCTCGACATGGCGCGGATCGTCCATGGCCTTCTTGAAAGCATCGTGCAGCTTGCGCACCACGGCCGGATCCATGCCCTTGGGGCCGGCCAGACCGTAGGGCGAAGTGGAGACCACGCCATAGCCCAGCTCCTTGGCCGTGGGCACGTCTGGCCAGCGCTGGGTGCGCTTTTCACCAAAGGTCATGAGCAGGCGCATCTGGCCGCCATTCACATAGGTGTCCCAGCCCGAGGCATCGCTCTGTGCAGCCACATGGCCGCCCAGCAGGGCCTGCTGCAAGTCGGCGTTGCCCTTGAAAGGCACATGATTGAGAGTGACCTTGGCGTTCTCGGCCAGCTCTTCCATCAGCAGATGCGGCGATGAACCTATGCCCGTGGAGCCGTATTCGATCTTGCCGGGGCTCTTGCGCGCGGCGGCGATGTACTCGTTGAAGCTCTTGTAGGGCGAGTCCGAGCGCACCGTGAAACCGAAGGTATAGCCCGAGACACCGATGATGTAGGTGAAATCGGTGACCGGGTTCCAGGCTGTTTTTTGCATATGTGCCATGCGCAGCATGGACATGGGGAACTGGGTGATGGTGTAGCCGTCGGGCTTGGCGGTGCGCGCCATGGTGCCGGGGCCCAGCGTGCCGCCCGCGCCGGGCTTGTTCTCGACGATGATGGGCTGGCCCAGGTGCTTGCCCGCGATGTCGGCCAGCGTACGCATATGGCGGTCGGTGGGGCCGCCTGCCGGGAATGGCACGATCAGCGTGACCGCCCGCGCGGGATAGTCGCCGGACTGTGCCCAGGCTGATGCGCCGGTGCCTGCGGCAGTCACGAAGGCGGCCGTGGCAAGCACCAGGCTGCGGCGACCAAGGGAAATCTGCATGTTTGTCTCCTGAATCTCTGAACCAGGTGGGGCCGGGGCACATACCTTGTGTGCCGCTCTGGCCGGGGCCCGGACACCGTTGCCCGGGCCGTTGGCACCGCCCTGTTGCGCGGTGCCATGGCAACACTTACATCGTCTTCACCAGCTCAGGCACTGCCTGGAACAGATCGGCTTCCAGACCGTAATCGGCCACCGAGAAGATCGGTGCCTCGGGGTCCTTGTTGATCGCCACGATCACCTTCGAGTCCTTCATGCCCGCCAGATGCTGGATCGCACCCGAGATGCCGCAGGCAATGTACAGCTGGGGCGCCACGATCTTGCCCGTCTGGCCCACTTGCAGGTCGTTGGGCGCGTAGCCCGCATCGACAGCCGCACGGCTGGCACCGATGGCCGCACCCAGCTTGTCGGCCAGGGGGGTGATCACTTCGGTGAACTTCTCGGCCGAGCCCAGAGCACGGCCGCCGGAGACGATGATCTTCGCTGCCGTCAGTTCGGGACGGTCGCTCTTGGTCACTTCACGGCCCACAAAGGCGCTCTTGCCGCTGTCGGCCACGGCAGCCGCCGTTTCCACCGCCGCCGAGCCGCCAGTGGCAGCCGCTGCATCAAAGCCCGTGGTACGCACGGTGATGACCTTGACGGCATCGGCAGACTGCACGGTGGCGATGGCGTTGCCCGCGTAGATGGGGCGCTCGAAGGTGTCGGCGGAGTCGACCTTGGTGATGTCGCTGATCTGGGCCACGTCCAGCTTGGCGGCCACGCGAGGAGCCACGTTCTTGCCCGAGGCGGTCGAGGGGAACAGGATGTGGCTGTAGTTGCCAACAATCGCCAGAACCTGGGCCGCCACGTTCTCAGCCAGGCCGTCCTTGAGGCTGGCGCCGTCGGCGTGGATGACCTTGGAGACT
>NZ_AHIL01000006.1 GCF_000241525.1 Comamonas testosteroni ATCC 11996 | reverse complement strand
TGTCGGGTCCCGGATGATTACGCACGTTCTTGACGAATAAATCAGGAGCTTTCATCTTCCATTTTTTGAGTGCTTGGACTGGGGCTTCATGCCCCAGTGCCTTTTGTGGCAAGTGGTGGTTGTACAGCCAGACAAACCTGTGCAGTGTCTTCTCCAAATCCTCTGCACTGTTGAAGTGATGCGAGCGCAGCACCTGGCTCAGGCGGCCATTGAAGCGCTCAACCATGCCGTTGGTTTGTGGCGTCTTTGGCTTGGTCAGCCGATGCTCTATCCCCAATGCTTGGCATAACTGGTCGAATTCGTGCTCGCCTGAGGGCTGACGTGTGCGGCTTCCAAACAATCGGTCTGTGAACTCTTTGCCGTTGTCGGTGAGGATGGTGTGGATCTTGAACGCTGCAGCTTTGCGTACGGCAGCCAAGAAGGCTTTGGCGGATGCTGCCGTCTTGTGCTGCTTGATATCAATGAACACCCAGCGTGTAGCTCGATCGATGGCAACAAAAACATAGCGGCGCTTGTCCTCATCGTGCATCTGGGGCAGGTACTTCACATCTACATGTACATAGCCAGGCTCATACGCCTTGAAGGGTTTGTGCTCGCCCTCAGGCTTGGGCTGTACGGGCAATCTGGAGTGGCCTCGTCTGCGCAGCAAGCGATCCAGCGCCGAGCGGCTCATGGCCGGCTCAATGAACTCTCGCACCACCGCCAATAAGTCATCCAGAGGTAGCCGCAGCTGGCTGCGCAGATAAATAACCAGCTCTTCCTGCCCTGCATTGAGAGTCGTTTGCAGGCGGTGGGCCGTGTGGCTGGCGTCATGCACCGTGGTTCTGCCCCGCCACTTACGCACGGTCCCTATGCCAATCCCGTATTGCTGCGCCAACTCTCGATCAGTACCACTGGCTTGCTGCAATGCCAAACGGGTGGCAGGTGTGGTCGTAGCGTTCTTGTGAAGGCTGATCAGCATGGCAACTCCTTGGCACGGGATTGCCATGTTGCCAGAACTGCTTGCAGTACCTCTCGGCCATGCAGCAACGGACGCTTGTTTTTAAGCAGCCAATCGTCCGGGACCCGAC
>NZ_AHIL01000007.1 GCF_000241525.1 Comamonas testosteroni ATCC 11996 | reverse complement strand
CAACGCCGAGGGCATGTACAGCAGGTCGCCTTCGTCCAGCGGCGGCATGAACTCACCGCCCAGCCGCATGACCGGAATTGCGGTGATGGCCAGGGCCAATGCCGCTGCCAGCAGCGTGGACTTAGGAAAACGCAAAACCAACTCCAAAGCAGGCCGGTAAATGGCGATAAGGCTTCTGTTGATGGGGTCGTCTCAGAATTCGGAAAATAAAGCACGCTAAGGCGTAGTCACCCCGTGACTCCCCCGCGCCGATGCAGCGAGCTTCGTTCCGTCTTGCAGTGACGCAATCAGCGGGCAGGAAACGTTCCCTTTCCGCGCATGGCAGGCGCACACCAGTTCAGACAGCACGGCCTCCATGCGTGCCAAGTCGGCCATCTTCTCGCGCACATCCTTGAGCTTGTGCTCGGCCAGGCCGCTGGCTTCCTCGCAATGGGTGCCATCCTCCAGCCGCAGTAGCTCGGCGATTTCGTCCAGGCTAAAGCCCAGCCGCTGGGCCGATTTCACGAACCGCACTCGTGTTACATCCGCCTCGCCATAGCGGCGAATGCTGCCATAGGGCTTGTCTGGCTCCGGCAGCAGGCCCTTGCGCTGGTAGAACCGGATGGTCTCCACATTGACCCCGGCCGCCTTGGCAAAAACGCCAATGGTCAGATTCTCAAAATTAATTTGCATATCGCTTGACTCCGTACATAACTACGGAAGTAAGCTTAAGCTATCCAAACCAAATTTGAAAGGACAAGCGTATGTCTGAACCACAAAACGGGCGCGGCGCGCTCTTCGCCGGTGGGCTGGCCGCCATTCTTGCGTCGGCCTGCTGCCTGGGGCCGCTGGTTTTGATCGCCTTGGGGTTCAGCGGGGCATGGATCGGCAACCTGACGGTGCTGGAACCCTATCGCCCGATCTTCATCGGCGCAGCGCTGGTCGCGCTGTTTTTCGCCTGGCGGCGCATCTACCGCCCGGCGCAAGCCTGCAAACCGGGTGAGGTCTGCGCGATTCCCCAAGTGCGAGCTACTTACAAGCTCATTTTCTGGATCGTGGCCGCGCTGGTCCTGGTCGCGCTCGGATTTCCCTACGTCATGCCATTTTTCTATTAATCACAGGAGTTCATCATGAAAAAACTGTTTGCCGCCCTCGCCCTCGCTGCCGTTGTTGCCCCCGTGTGGGCCGCCACCCAGACCGTCACGCTGTCCGTACCGGGCATGACCTGCTCCACCTGCCCGATCACCGTCAAGAAGGCGATTTCCAAGGTCGAAGGCGTCAGCAAAATTGACGTGACCTTCGAGACACGCGAAGCGGTTGTCACGTTCGATGATGCCAAGACCAGCGTGCAGAAGCTGACCAAGGCAACCGGAGACGCGGGCTATCCGTCCAGCGTCAAGCAGTGAGCCACTGAACCCGAACCTGGGGCGATCATGGGACTGATTACACGCATTGCCGACAAGGCTGGCGCGCTTGGCAGCGTTGTTTCCGCGATGGGATGCGCTGCCTGTTTCCCGGCTATCGCCAGCCTGGGCGCGGCCATCGGCCTTGGCTTTCTACAGGAATACGAAGGGTTGTTTATCTCCAAGCTGCTGCCGCTGTTCGCAGTCGTGGCTTTGCTGGCGAATGCACTGGGCTGGCTGAGTCATCGGCAATGGTACCGCAGCCTGCTCGGGATGGTCGGCCCAGCCATCGTGCTGGCGGCCATGCTCTTGTTTTTTGGCAATTGGTGGACGGCGAACCTCCTCTATGTCGGTCTGGCCTTGATGATCGGGGTGTCGATCTGGGATCTGCTCTCACCGGCCAACCGCCGCTGCGAACTACCACCCAAACACGGCTAACTGCATTGGCAGTTGCCGAAACGAAAAGGAACGATGCAATGTATTTGAATATCACCGGAATGACCTGCGACTCGTGCGCGACACATGTCAAGGACGCCCTGGAGAAAGTGCCGGGCGTGCTGTCGGCGCTCGTGTCCTACCCGAAAGGCTCCGCGCAACTCGCCACCGATCCCGGCACCTCGCCAGAGGCGCTGACCGCCGCTGTGGCCGGCCTCGGCTACAAGGCCACACCCGCCGATGCCCCATCCACTTCAGCGCGGGGCAGACTGCTTGGCAAGGCGCTGGGATGGCTGGGCGGTGGCGACAAGGCTGGTGGTGATGGGGACGGACTGCACGTCGCCGTTATTGGCAGCGGCGGAGCCGCGATGGCGGCGGCGCTGAAGGCCGTCGAGCAAGGTGCGAACGTCACGCTGATCGAGCGCGGCACCATCGGCGGTACTTGCGTCAATGTCGGCTGCGTGCCGTCCAAGATCATGATCCGCGCTGCCCATATCGCCCATTTGCGCCGTGAAAGCCCATTCGACAGTGGCATCGCGGCGACTGTGCCTGCGATTGATCGCAGCAAACTACTGGCCCAGCAGCAGGCGCGCGTCGATGAGCTGCGCCACGCCAAGTACGAAGGCATCCTGGACAGCAACCCGGCCATCACCGTGCTGCATGGTGAAGCGCGTTTCAAGGACGACCAGAGCCTTGCCGTCCGTTTAAACGATGGCGGCGAGCGTGTGGTGGCGTTCGACCGCTGCCTGGTCGCCACGGGTGCCAGCCCGGCCGTGCCGCCGATTCCGGGCCTGAAAGAGTCACCCTACTGGACTTCCACCGAGGCCCTGGTCAGCGACACCATTCCCGAGCGCCTGGCCGTGATCGGCTCGTCTGTGGTGGCGCTGGAACTGGCGCAAGCCTTTGCCCGGCTGGGCAGCAAAGTGACGATCCTGGCACGCAGCACGCTGTTCTTCCGCGAAGACCCGGCCATCGGCGAGGCCGTTACAGCCGCGTTCCGTGCCGAAGGGATCAAGGTATTGGAACACACGCAAGCCAGCCAGGTCGCGCATGTGGACGGCGAATTCGTGCTGACCACCGGGTACGGTGAAATACGCGCCGACCAGCTGCTGGTCGCCACTGGCAGGGCACCGAACACGCGCAGCCTGGCATTGGAAGCGGCGGGAGTCGCTGCCAATGCGCAGGGGGCCATCGTCATCGACAAGGGCATGCGCACCAGTACGCCACACATTTATGCGGCTGGCGACTGCACCGACCAGCCTCAGTTCGTCTATGTGGCGGCAGCGGCCGGCACCCGTGCTGCGATCAACATGACTGGCGGCGATGCGGCCCTGGACCTGACCGCAATGCCGGCCGTGGTGTTCACCGACCCGCAGGTCGCCACCGTGGGCTACAGCGAGGCGGAAGCACATCACGACGGGATCGAGACCGACAGTCGCACCTTGACCTTGGACAACGTGCCGCGTGCGCTTGCCAACTTCGACACACGCGGCTTCATCAAGCTGGTCATCGAGGAAGGTAGCGGACGGCTCATCGGCGTGCAAGCGGTGGCCCCGGAAGCGGGTGAACTGATCCAGACGGCGGTGCTCGCCATTCGCAACCGTATGACCGTGCAGGAACTGGCCGACCAATTGTTCCCCTACCTGACCATGGTCGAAGGGCTGAAGCTCGCGGCGCAGACCTTCAGCAAGGACGTGAAGCAGCTTTCGTGCTGCGCCGGATGAGGAAAAGGAGGTGTTCAATGAGCGCCTACACAGTGTCCCGGCTGGCCCTTGATGCCGGGGTGAGCGTGCATATCGTGCGCGACTACCTGCTGCGCGGATTGCTACGGCCGGTCGCGTGCACCACGGGCGGCTACGGCTTGTTCGATGACACCGCGTTGCAACGGCTGCGCTTTGTACGGGCTGCCTTCGAAGCGGGTATCGGCCTGGACGCACTGGCGCGGCTGTGCCGGGCGCTGGATGCTGCGGACGGTGACGGTGCGTCTGCGCAGCTTGCCGTGTTGCGGCATCTCGTCGAGCGTCGGCGCGAGGCCCTGGCCAGCCTCGAAATGCAACTGGCCGCCATGCCAACCGAACCGGCACAGCACGCGGAGAGTCTGCCATGAACAGCCCAGAGCACTTGCCGTCTGGGACGCACAAACCGATCACCGGCTACTTGTGGGGCGCGCTGGCCGTGCTCACCTGTCCCTGCCATTTGCCGATTCTCGCCATTGTGCTAGCCGGCACGACGGCCGGCGCGTTCATCGGGGAGCACTGGAGTATTGCAGCCCTCACGCTGACCGGCTTGTTTGTCCTGTCTGTGACGCGGCTGCTGCGGGCCTTCAAGGGAAGATCATGACCGCTTCCCAGCCAGCCGAGAGTGGGCAGCTTTGAGCTTCGCTACCAATCTGGAGGAGTACCAC
Source organism: Comamonas testosteroni ATCC 11996 (assembly GCF_000241525.1). Lineage (GTDB taxonomy): Bacteria > Pseudomonadota > Gammaproteobacteria > Burkholderiales > Burkholderiaceae_C > Comamonas > Comamonas testosteroni. Next base: position 8,756 of record NZ_AHIL01000007.1, on the reverse strand, counting down.
CATGAACGCAAACGCCCCGAACACTGCCAGTTGCACCACCTGCTGCGTATGCTGCAAAGAAATTCCGCTCGATGCCGCCTTCACCCCGGAAGGCGCGGAATACGTCGAACATTTCTGCGGGCTGGATTGCTATGAACGCTTCCAGGCACGCGCCAAGGCCGCGACAGAATCTGACATTGCGCCTGTCCCTGGCGGTTCGCAGCCGTCAGATTGAGGCATACCCTATCCTGATGTCAGGAGAAGCCACCCAGCAACGTCAGAATAGAGTTAACTTTTGTGTTTCTTGACACCTGCGGCGAAAGGTCATAGATTTCTTCCTGACACTTTCGTATTTGGAGGTATCTTGCAGGGTCAACGCATCGGCTACGTCCGGGTCAGCAGCTTCGACCAGAACCCGGAGCGGCAACTGGAGCATGTCGAAGTCGGCAGGGTGTTCACCGACAAGGCGTCGGGCAAGGACACCCAGCGGCCCGAGCTTGATTCGCTGCTGGCCTTCGTGCGCGAAGGCGACACCGTGGTGGTTCACAGCATGGATCGCTTGGCGCGCAACCTCGATGACTTGCGCCGCCTCGTACAAAAGCTGACCAAGCGCGGCGTGCGCATCGAGTTCGTCAAGGAAAGCCTGACCTTCACCGGCGAGGATTCACCGATGGCGAACCTGATGCTGTCGGTCATGGGGGCATTCGCCGAATTCGAGCGGGCCTTGATCCGTGAGCGGCAGCGCGAAGGCATCGCGCTCGCTAAGCAACGCGGAGCCTACCGAGGCCGAAAGAAGTCTCTGAGCGGTGAACAGATTGCTGAACTGAAACGGCGCGTCACGGCGGGCGAGCAAAAAGCGAAGCTGGCCCGTGAATTTGGTGTCAGCCGGGAGACCCTGTATCAATACTTGAAATTGGATCAATAAATATGCCTCGTCGTTCCATACTGTCCGCCGCCGAGCGGGAAAGCCTGTTGGCGTTGCCGGACACCAAGGACGACCTAATTCGACATTACACGTTCAGCGATACCGATCTCTCCATCATCCGCCAGCGGCGCGGGCCTGCGAATCGCTTGGGCTTTGCCGTGCAGCTCTGCTACCTGCGCTTTCCCGGAATCTTCCTTGGTGTCGATCAGGCGCCGTCTTTGCCCCTACTGAAACTGGTCGCCGACCAGCTCAAGGTCGGCGTCGAAAGCTGGGACGACTACGGGCAGCGGGAGCAGACCCGGCGCGAGCACCTGGTCGAGCTGCAAACGGTGTTTTGCTTCCAGCCGTTCACCATGAGCCACTACCGGCAGGCCGTGCACACGCTGACCGACCTGGCCATGCAAACCGACAAAGGCATCGTGCTGGCTAGCACCTTGGTTGAGCATCTGCGGCGACAGTCGATCATCCTGCCCGCGCTCAACGCCATCGAGCGCGCTAGCGCCGAGGCCATCACTCGCGCCAACCGGCGCATCTATGATGCCTTGGCCGAACCACTGTCGGACACGCATCGCCGCCGCCTCGACGATCTGCTCAGGCGCCGGGACAACGGCAAGACGACCTGGCTGGCCTGGCTGCGCCAGTCGCCGGTTAAACCGAACTCGCGGCACATGCTGGAACACATCGAACGCCTCAAGGCGTGGCAGGCGCTCGATCTGCCTTCCGGTATCGAGCGGTCGGTGCACCAGAACCGCCTGCTCAAGATCGCCCGTGAGGGTGGCCAGATGACGCCCGCCGACTTAGCCAAGTTCGAGCCGCAACGGCGCTACGCCACCCTCGTGGCGCTGGCCATCGAGGGCATGGCCACGGTCACCGACGAAATCATCGACTTGCACGACCGCATCCTGGGCAAGCTGTTCAACGCCGCCAAGAACAAGCATCAGCAGCAGTTTCAGGCATCCGGCAAGGCGATCAACGCCAAGGTGCGGCTGTTCGGGCGCATCGGCCAGGCGCTGATCGAGGCCAAGCAAGCTGGCCGCGATCCGTTCGCCGCCATCGAGGCCGTCATGTCCTGGGATGCCTTCGCCGAAAGCGTCACCGAGGCGCAGAAGCTCGCTCAGCCCGATGACTTCGATTTCCTGCACCGCATCGGCGAAAGTTACGCCACCTTGCGCCGCTACGCGCCGGAATTCCTTGCCGTGCTCAAGCTGCGGGCCGCACCCGCCGCCAAGAACGTGCTCGATGCCATCGAGGTACTGCGTGGCATGAACACCGACAACGCCCGCAAAGTGCCTGCCGATGCCCCGACCGACTTCATCAAGCCGCGCTGGCAGAAGCTGGTGATGACTGACGCGGGTATCGACCGGCGCTACTACGAGCTGTGCGCGCTGTCCGAGCTGAAGAACTCGCTGCGCTCGGGCGACATCTGGGTGCAGGGATCGCGCCAGTTCAAGGACTTCGAGGACTACCTGGTGCCGCCCGCGAAGTTCGCCAGCCTCAAGCAGTCCAGCGCATTGCCGCTGGCCGTGGCCACCGACTGCGACCGGTACCTGCACGACCGCCTGACGCTGCTTGAAGCGCAGCTTGCCACGGTCAACCGCATGGCAGCGGCCAACGACCTGCCGAATGCGATCATCACCGAGTCGGGCCTGAAGATCACGCCGCTGGATGCGGCGGTACCCGACACCGCGCAGGCGCTGATCGACCAGACAGCCATGATCCTGCCACACGTCAAGATCACCGAACTGCTGCTCGAAGTCGATGAGTGGACGGGCTTCACCCGCCACTTCACGCACCTGAAATCGGGCGATCTGGCCAAGGACAAAATCTGCTGTTGACCACCATCCTGGCCGACGCGATCAACCTGGGCCTGACCAAGATGGCCGAGTCCTGCCCCGGCACGACCTACGCCAAGCTCGCCTGGCTAAAAGCCTGGCATACCCGCGACGAAACCTATTCGACAGCGCTGGCCGAGTTGGTGAACGCCCAATTCCGGCATCCCTTCGCCGAACACTGGGGCGACGGCACCACGTCATCGTCGGACGGCCAGAACTTCCGAACCGGGAGCAAGGCCGAGAGTACCGGTCACATCAACCCGAAATATGGCAGCAGCCCTGGGCGAACCTTCTACACCCATATATCCGACCAGTACGCGCCGTTCCACACCAAGGTGGTCAATGTCGGCGTGCGCGACTCGACCTATGTACTTGACGGCCTGCTGTACCACGAGTCCGACCTGCGCATCGAGGAACACTACACCGACACGGCAGGCTTCACCGATCACGTCTTTGCCCTGATGCATCTCCTGGGCTTCCGCTTTGCGCCGCGCATCCGTGACCTGGGCGACACCAAGCTGTTCATCCCCAAGGGGGATACCGCCTATGACGCGCTCAAACCGATGATTAGCAGCGACAGGCTGAACATCAAGGCTATTCGTGCCCACTGGGATGAAATTCTGCGGCTGGCGACCTCGATCAAGCAGGGCACGGTGACAGCCTCGCTGATGCTTCGGAAACTCGGCAGCTATCCGCGCCAGAACGGCTTAGCCATCGCCCTGCGCGAGCTGGGGCGCATCGAACGCACGCTGTTCATCCTGGACTGGTTGCAAAGCGTGGAGCTGCGCCGCCGCGTCCACGCTGGACTGAACAAGGGCGAAGCGCGCAACGCGCTGGCCCGCGCCGTATTCTTCAACCGTCTGGGCGAAATCCGCGACCGCAGCTTCGAGCAGCAGCGCTACCGGGCCAGCGGCCTCAACCTGGTGACGGCGGCCGTCGTGTTGTGGAACACGGTCTATCTGGAGCGCGCAGCACATGCGTTGCGTGGCAACGGGCATGCTGTCGATGACGCGCTATTGCAATACCTGTCGCCGCTCGGCTGGGAACACATCAACCTGACCGGCGATTACCTCTGGCGCAGCAGCGCCAAGATCGGCGCGGGCAAGTTCAGGCCGCTACGACCGTTGCAACCGGCTTAGCGTGCTTTATTTTCCGTTTTCTGAGGCGACCCCGAGAAGGGCTTCCCGACTCTCAATGCGTTGGTATGGCATAGGCCACGCCAAGCTGAGCGGCCAACTCAGCAAGGCGTCGATCTGCAGTCCAAAGCAAAGCGCCTGGTGTGATTAGCGTCGAGGCGAGCAGCGATAGATCGACCAAGCCGCAGCCCTTACCGAATAGCTTGTTCTTCTCAAGGAAGGCCAAAGTCTCGGGAATTGAAGCTTCCTGGCTCGGCCGCAGCATGGCCAGGGCTGCGAGCGTATCGGCACGCGGCGCTGGCGGCGTGCCGCAGGCCAACTCTGCATGCACCATGGGATGCATCAGCACGCTGTCTTGCAACAGGAGCTCCTGCAGGTGAATGTCGGCCTCCCGAAAATGCCTCACCCACACCGATGTATCGACTAGAACGGACACCGGCATCAGCGAGAGCCTTCTGCCTCTGCCGCGCTGCCACGGCGTGGCACGTCAGGCATGTCTGGCGCGCTTCCGCCCAGGGCAGCCAAGCGCTTGCCTGCCTCGACGCGAGTGAAGGTCTCAAGTGCCAGGCGTACCAGTTCAGGCACAGCAATACCGGGCGCTGCAACAGCGCGGGCACGGTTCACGACTTCGTCGTCGATCGTAAAGGTCGATCTCATGGCTACTCCTTTAACATCAAGTTTGATGCATTGTCGCATCAAATGGGATGTTTGCGAATGATAATTTGTATTGCACAATACAAATATGACCCAGCAGCCAAACCAGCTTGACCTTGTGCCCACGCCCTCACCCCGCTTGGCACCTACGCAGGAAACCTACAACGAGCTGCAGATGGCCTACGACCATTTCAACGAGCGGCTGTTTGGGGGGCAGCTCCCGAGTTGCTTGATTACGCTGCAGCGGGAAAAGCGGACTTTCGGCTACTTCTCTGCAGCTCGCTTTGCCTCGTTGGACGGCTCAACCACAGATGAGATCGCGATGAATCCGACCTACTTTGCGGTCGTACCGATCATCGAAACACTCCAGACCCAAGTCCATGAAATGACGCACTTGTGGCAGCACCACTTTGGCAAGCCAGGCCGAGGCCGCTATCACAACGAGGAATGGGCACGAAAGATGGAAAGCATTGGGCTCATGCCCTCTTCTACCGGGCAACCTGGTGGTGCGCGAACCGGTGATAGCATGGCGGACTACGCCGTCGAGGGTGGCCGCTTCCTGGCTGCATGCGACGAGCTGCTGACCGCGAATTTCACACTCAGCTGGTACGACCGATTCCCCTCTGCAGATCATGTAATCGCTGGCCAAGCCAGCATGGCCAACCACATTCAAGGCATCGAAGGGACCAAGCCTCCAATGGCCAGCATCCCTGCCCTCGCCGAGGCAGTGAAGCCCACGGGCTTAGCTGTTGCCGCCACTGCAGGGGAAGACGGAGTGCTTACTACGCCCGCCAACAGATCCAATCGGGTGAAATACAGCTGCAGCGGATGCAAGAATCCGGTCTCAGTGTGGGGAAAGCCGGGCATTAAGCTGATATGTGGTGAGTGCAGAAAAAGTTTTGACGTTCAATAAATCATCAACGACTGGAGATTCATCGAGCGCGCACATAAACTTCGCTCGTTTGACCGGACTGGCTAACATCTGCCTGCATTCCATTCTGGCTTGCCTTAGAAAGAACAACTGACAATCATTCGGTTTCCTGTATGGGGACCGACTGGACTGCCCCGCTACAGTAGATAATTCCCAGCCTCTTGCCCAGGCACGCTCAAACGTTTTGAGAGCAGTCCGGCACCATCAAGCTCAGTGCTTGTATTCACCCGATGAATGACCCCGAGGCATTGAGCGAAACGGCCGCGTAAGTAGACTGAAAATCACCAATGCAACCGCTACCTTCTTAAACGCAGTGCATTGAAGATTACAGACGCCGAACTCAGGCTCATAGCGAGTGCTGCGATCATTGGCGACAGAAGCCACCCTGTGAACGGATACAGAACTCCCGCAGCAATCGGTACACCAATTCCGTTGTAGACGAAGGCAAATAGCAAGTTCTGACGCATGTTCCGTACTGTGTCAGTTGAAATTTCACGTGACTGTGCAATGCCACGCAAATCACCCTTGACCAGCGTGATCTGACCGCTGTTCATTGCTACGTCAGTCCCTGTTCCCATGGCTACACCTACATCAGCTTTTGCCAAGGCCGGCGCATCGTTGATCCCGTCACCAGCCATGGCAACCACATGGCCTTCACTTTGCAATCGCTCCACGAGAGCTAGCTTGTCGGCGGGCTTGACTTCGCCATGGACTTCATCAATTCCAAGCTTGGCACCAACAGCCTTGGCTGTGGTCAGACCATCTCCCGTTGCCATGACAATTCGCAAGCCGCTTGCATGAAGCGTTTGAATAGCATCCAAAGTGCTAGCTTTGATAGGGTCTGTTACTGCCAGGATGCCTGCGAACTTCCCATCAGCCGCTAAATGCATGATGCTTGCACCCTCTCCTCGCAGGCGTTCTCCGTCCGCTTGCAAGGAAGATACAGAAACGCCTTCTTGAGCCATCAGTGCGGTGTTGCCTAATGCCAAGCGCCGCCCCTCAACGGTTCCACGTACACCAATACCGCTGGCGGAATCGAAGTCCACAGGTTTAGCGAGTTGCAAGCCTTGTTCGCGTGCAGCTCGGACGATGGCATCCGCAAGCGGATGCTCGCTACCCTGATCCAAGCTAGCGGCAAGCCTCAAAACTTCGTCAGCCGTGAAATCTGGAGCAGGAATCGCTTTATCGAATGCAGGCCGACCTTCTGTCAGGGTGCCCGTTTTATCTACGATGAGCGTATCCACTTCACGCATTTTTTCGATGGCGCCTGCGTCACGGAACAAAACGCCTTGTTCTGCAGCGCGCCCTGTGGCCACCATTACTGACATGGGTGTGGCCAAACCTAGCGCGCATGGGCAGGCGATGATGAGTACCGCGACGGCATTGATCAACCCAAACACCCAACTGGGCTCTGGGCCAAAAATTCCCCAGACGAAGAAGGTGACTACAGCGACTAGCACGACAACCATAACGAACTTTCCAGCCACTACGTCGGCCATTCGCTGCATCGGTGCCTTCGACCGTTGGGCCGATGCAACCATCTGAACGATCTGGGAAAGCATGGTGGCAGCCCCCACCTTTTCTGACCTCATGACCAGAGCTCCACTCGTATTGAGTGTGGCGCCGATCAGTTTGTCGTCAACGCGCTTTGTCACAGGTATTGGCTCGCCCGTGAGCATCGATTCATCAACGGCGCTTTGACCTTCCGTGACAATGCCATCCACGGGTACTTTCTCGCCTGGACGTACGCGCAGCAGGTCTCCGACATGCACGTGGCTGAGTGGAACATCTTCCTCACTGCCATCTGCATTGATACGCCTTGCCGTCTTAGGAGCTAGGCTAAGCAATGATTTGATAGCGGCCGAGGTTTGAGAACGAGCCTTCAGTTCGATGATCTGCCCCAACATGGTCAAAGAAATGATGACTACCGCTGCCTCGTAATAAACCGCTACACGACCCATGGATACGAACGAGTCGGGAAACACGTCGGGTGCCAGCGTCGCTACGAGGCTGTAGACAAAGGCGGCTCCCGATCCCAAGCTGATCAACGTCCACATGTTCGGGCTGCGGTGGATGATTGACTGCCAGCCTCGAACAAAAAAGGGCCAGCCCGTCCATAGCACCACGGGCAGGGAAAGTGCCAACTCGACCCACGTTTGGGTCTGCATAGTGAACCAGCCGAACTTGTGTCCGAACATGGCCAGAGTGGTAACAATCAGCGTGAGTGGCAGCGTCCACCAGAATCGCCGTTGGAAGTCTTGCAACTCACTGTTGTCCTCTTCTCCAACCGGGATCAGTGGCTCCAAGGTCATTCCGCACTTGGGGCAGTTTCCGGGATGATCTTGCCGAACCTCCGGATGCATCGGGCAGGTATAGATCGTTCCGCCCGGAACCACGCCCGAGTCATCAAACGATTTCTGATCTGAATGACTTGCAGCCACGTGAGCATGTTCGTGCGAGCTGCGTAACTGGGCCTCAGGTACCAAATGCATTTGGCACTTGGGGCAGCGCCCCGGATGATATTGATGGACTTCAGGATGCATTGGGCATACATAGACTGTGTCCCCTCCTGCGTGATCAGCCTGCTCGTTACTCGATATGAATTGCGCAGGGCCCCGAGCAAATTTTTGCTGGCAACCGTCACTGCAGAAGCGATAGATCCGTCCTTCGTGAACTATCCGATGGGCCGACTGTGGAGAGACAGTCATGCCGCAAACAGGATCTTGCAAAGGCTCGGCGTCAGTTTTGGTGTTTTCCAACTCTACTGATTCTGAAGAAGATCGATGCTGATGATGTTGCATGCAGATGGCCCTTCGCGATGTTGGATCGATTCTTGGCTCTTACACCATGTGAATGTCAAGCCAGAATCTGCTTGAGAAATAACTCTGTCCACCTCTTCTGAGGTACCGCAACCTGAGTACGGTGCTTGTGGCCATCTCAATCCAAGAAATGATTCTGGGGTTGAGGTGGCCTTTGTCATGACTACATGGCACGGAGATCATCCAAGCATGAATCCTCCGAAGCGATGCACCCTTCCTCTCCGTGTGCAGTCCCCGTGTCAGCTGTCGGTGGGTGATCTAAAGGTTCAAATTCCTTTTGGCGAAAGAATCCCTAACCAAGCCACACTCGCCAAAACCAGAACTGCCAGTGTTGCTTCCATGAACAGGCTCTGGCGTAGCTTAGAGACTGCTTGCGCACGATTCCCTGAGCCCAATGATGCCTCCAGACTTGGACTAAGCCGGAATCGATTTGCTGCTGCCAATGCAAGCATTCCGAGAACCAGCATTAGCTTGCCTAGC
>NZ_AHIL01000008.1 GCF_000241525.1 Comamonas testosteroni ATCC 11996 | reverse complement strand
TGCTTCTAAATGAGGAGCGCCTGCCGTAGACTGCTAAAGCATTGCAGCTGCAAAAATACCGGAAACCCATAAAAAGAGAGCGCCTGGCGCTCTCTTTTTATTTCTGCATATTGGGAGCGTAGAAGCGCAGGATGCCGTTTTCATCCAGCCGCCGCGTCAGTTGCCGGCTGAACCAGAGGTAATGCAGATGGGCCAGAGCTTCGCCCATGGCAAAAGTCATCTGGTGGGTGTCCAGCTGGCGTTTGAAGAGGATGGGAAGGATGTCTGCAGCGCTCAGCCCCTGTTGCCGGGAGGCCTGCATGATGTCGTTCAGGCGTTCATGATGATGGTCCAGCAGTTGCTGGACACGGGTATGCAATCCCGTGAATGGTTTGCCATGCGAGGGCAGAACAAAGGTGTTCTGAGGTAGAGCGAAGTAGCGTTTCAGAGATGTGAGAAACAGCTGCAGCGGGTTGGCTTCGGGCTCGGAAGAATGCACGCTGACATTGGCGGAAATACGGGGCAGCACCATGTCGCCGCTGATCAGTGTCTCGAGCTCGGGGCAGTAAAGCGCCATGTGCTCCGGCGCGTGACCATAGCCGGCAATGCATTGCCATGTGCGGCCGTTGATGTCTATCTCGTCGCCATCCATGATGCGGTGATAGATGTCGGGGATGGGGGCTACCAGGGAAGAGTAGTAGCTGCCGCGGCCGCGCACATGGAGCAGAAATTCCTCATCTCTTTGTCCGTGCAGGCTGTAGAAGTCCGCACCGGATTCGCCGCCAAAGCCGTCTCTGTCTTTCATGGCGACGCGGGCGACGTTGTAATCGGTGGCACTGATCCACAAGGGCGCATTCCATTGATGGCAGAGCCAGCCGGCCAAACCGATATGGTCGGGGTGCATATGGGTGACGATGACACGCAAAATAGGCAGGCCTTCAAGCGCAGAGGCGAAGATCTGTTCCCATTGCTCGCGCGCCTCGGTGCGATTGACGCAGCAGTCGATGACGGTCCAGCCCTCGCGTACCAGGCCATGCCGATCGGTCTGGCGATCACGCAGCAGCCAGAGGTTGATGTGATCGAGGGCAAACGGCAGGGTCATGCGGATCCACTTGAGGCCGGGTGCCACTTCCAGAGTCTGGGCGGGACCGGGCAAGGTATCGCCGAGGGGGTAATGAAGTGCGGATTCTTGGCTTGAGGTCATGAGGCGGTATTTCGTTTAGCATTGACGTTAACGTAAACGTCAGTTTTGTCAAAGCATTTTAGAGACCGGCCTGCCTCGTGCAGTCACCTGTGAGATGCAAGACTTACAACCCCACAGAATCATGTCGACCATCTACACCATCAGTGACCTTGCCAAAGAGTTCGATCTCACGACCCGGGCCATCCGTTTTTATGAAGACATGGGCTTGCTGCAGCCGGAGCGCTCCGGCGCAGGCGGTCGCAATCGCGTGTATTCATCGAGAGACCGCGCACGTCTGCGCCTGACGCTGCGGGCCAAGCGCCTGGGACTGTCGCTGTCGGAGGCCAAGGAAATCATCGACATGTATGACAGCCCGCGCGATACGGGCGTGCAGTTGCGCAAGTTTCTCGATGTGCTGGCTATCCACCGCAAGCAGCTCGAAGCGCAGATGGCCGATCTGCAGGTGACTCTGGATGAGGTGCGAGAGCAGGAAAAAGAGGCCCGCACGCTATTGAAGAGGAGCGAGAGCAAAAAATGGCGCATAATTGACGTTTACGTAAACGTCAATTGCAAAGCTTTGCTGGAGAGTTGCCATGTCTGTTGCTGGTGCCGCCGAGTCTCTGGATTTTGTTCATCGGGTGAAGCAGAGCTTTGCGAAGCAAGGCGCCATGGCCACGATTGGCGCGGAGCTGACCCTGGTGGAGCCAGGCGTTGTCGATATCTGTCTGGACTGGGCTCCGGGCCTGACGCAGCAGCATGGTTTTTTGCACGCGGGCATGGTCTCCACTGCTCTCGACTCGGCCTGTGGCTATGCGGGGCTGACGCTGATGCCGGCCGATGCGGCAGTGCTCACCATCGAATTCAAGATCAACCTGCTCGCCCCGGCCAAGGGCCAGCGCTTTCGCATGGAGGGCCGGGTCATCAAGCCCGGGCGCACCATCACCGTATCCGAAGGCAAGGCATTTGCCATTGACCAGGGAAAAGAGAAACTGATTGCCACAATGGGCTGCACTTTGATGTGTGTGCAGAACCGTGAAGGCATACAGCACTGACAAGACGATTCATCAGACCCATATCTACAGGAGACAACCATGAGCCTTGCCAATCTGCCAGGACTGAACTTCCAGCTCGGTGAAGACATCGATGCGCTGCGCGACGCGGTGCGTGAATTTGCCCAGAGCGAGATTGCTCCGCGTGCAGCAGAGATCGACCGAAGCGACCAGTTCCCTATGGACGTGTGGCGCAAGTTTGGCGAACTGGGCGTGCTCGGCATCACCGTATCCGAGCAGTATGGCGGCGCCGACATGGGCTATCTGGCGCATATGGTGGCCATGGAGGAAATCTCGCGCGCCAGTGCCTCGGTGGGCCTGTCCTATGGCGCGCACAGCAATCTGTGCGTGAATCAGATCAATCGCAACGGCAGCGAGGCGCAGAAGGCCAAATACCTGCCCAAGCTCATCACTGGCGAGCATGTGGGCGCGCTGGCCATGAGCGAGCCCGGTGCCGGCTCGGACGTCATCAGCATGAAGCTCAAGGCCGAGGACAAGGGTGGCTACTACCTGCTCAATGGCAGCAAGATGTGGATCACCAACGGGCCCGATGCCGACACCCTGGTGGTCTATGCCAAGACCGAGCCGGAGATGGGTGCGCGCGGCGTGACGGCCTTTCTGATCGAGAAGGGCATGAAGGGCTTCTCGATCGCGCAAAAGCTCGACAAGCTGGGCATGCGCGGCAGCCATACGGGCGAGCTGGTGTTCCAGGACGTGGAGGTGCCGGCTGAAAATATTCTTGGCGGCCTGAACATGGGCGCCAAGGTATTGATGAGCGGCCTGGACTATGAGCGTGCGGTGCTGACCGGCGGTCCGCTGGGCATCATGCAGTCCGTCATGGACAATGTCGTCCCCTATATCCACGACCGCAAGCAGTTCGGCCAGAGCATTGGCGAGTTTCAGCTGGTTCAGGGCAAGGTGGCAGACATGTACACCGTGCTGCAAGCAGGCCGCTCTTTTGCCTATACGGTCGCTAAAAACCTGGATCTTCTGGGAACCGATCATGTGCGCCAGGTTCGCAAGGACTGCGCCAGCGTGATCTTGTGGTGCGCCGAGAAGGCCACCTGGATGGCCGGCGAGGGCGTGCAAATCTATGGCGGCAATGGGTATATCAACGAGTATCCGCTTGGTCGTCTGTGGCGAGATGCGAAACTCTATGAGATTGGCGCTGGCACCAGCGAAATTCGCCGCATGCTCATAGGCCGCGAGCTGTTTGCTGAAACCTGCTGAAAAAGCAGGAGCTGCGCCGTTCTTTCAACCACAAAAAGAAGGATAGCTTCATGACAACGACCTCCATCGAAGAACTGTTTGTCCACAACCGCGAATGGGCAGACCAGATGGAGCGTGATCGTCCTGGTTTCTTTACCGGACTGATGGCGCAGCAAAAACCCAAATACATGTGGATCGGCTGCTCGGACAGCCGCGTGCCAGCCAACCAGATCACGGGTCTGGAGCCTGGCGAGGTGTTCGTGCACCGCAACGTGGCCAACGTGGTGGTGCCCAGCGATCTGAACTGCCTGTCCACCATCCAGTACTCGGTCGATCATCTGAAGATCGAGCACCTGATGGTGGTGGGTCACTATGGCTGCGGTGGCGTGTATGCGGCGCTGAACAATCTGCGCCTGGGCCTGGTGGATAACTGGACCCGCCACGTGCGCGACGTGCGCGACAAGCACATCAAGCTGCTGGAAGGCATCTCCACCCAGTTCCGCCACGATGTGCTGTGCGAGCTCAACGCCATCGAGCAGGTGGTCAACGTGGCCCAGTCCACCGTGATGCAGGATGCCTGGGCCCGCGGCCAGAAGGTGACTCTGCACGGCTGGTGCTACAGCCTCAACAACGGCCACATCACCAACCTCGAAATGACCGTACCTGGTGTGGGCGGCCTGGAGGATGTCTACAACAAGGCTGTCGAGAAGGTCGCTGCGCGCAAGCGCGACTGATCGCTGCCGCTGCGCAGTTGCAGTGCCCTCAAGCGGATCCAAGGCCTGTGCCGCTTGTCCGCCTGAGAGTGCTGCTCACTTACCTGGAGCGACTGGCCCGCCATGTTTCCGCAACGACTGGACGCCCCCGAGGCCTATGCCATTGCGCAGGCCCTGATGCATGGCTACAACCAGCATTACCGCATGTTCAGTGCGGAAGCTGCCCGAGCCAAGCAGCGCTTCGAGACCATGGACTGGCCGGGCCAGCAGCAGGCTCAGCGTGAACGCATAGAGTTCTACGACCGGCAGGTGCGGGCCTGCATCCAGAGGCTGGAAGAGGAGTATGCCGCCAGCCTGCAGAGCATGGCTGTCTGGCAGCAGGTCAAGCTGCATTACATCGGCCTGATGGTCGATCATCTGCAGCCGGAGCTGGCCGAGACCTTCTTCAACTCGGTCACGACCAAGATTTTGCACCGCACCCATTTCCAGAACGACTTCATCTTCGTACGTGCGGCCGTCAGCACCGAATACCTGGAAAACACCGCGCCGGGTGCCGTACCCATCTACCGGGCCTACTACCCCGGCAACCTTGCCCAGCTTGAAGGCACGCTGCAGACTCTGTTCGAGCAGTTGCAGCTGCAATGCCGCTTTGAAGACCTGCAGCGCGACGTGCATCTGCTGGCCGAGCGCATACGCGAGAGGCTGGCGGGCCTGACGCTCAGGGCCAACTTTCAGCTTCAGGTGCTGTCCAGCCTGTTCTATCGCAACAAGGGGGCGTACCTGGTCGGCAAGATCATCACCGGCTATACCGAGCTGCCGCTGGCGATTCCCATCCTGCATGGAGAGCAGGAGCAGCTCATACTGCATGCGGCCCTGTTCGGCGAGGACGACCTGCATGCGCTGTTCAGCTTTGCGCGCGCCTACTTCATGGTGGATATGGAAGTGCCCAGCGCCTATGTGAGCTTTCTGCGCAGTCTCATGCCGCGCAAACCCAAGGCGGAAATCTATAACGCTCTGGGTCTGGCCAAGCAGGGCAAGACGCTGTTCTACCGCGACTTTCTGCATCATCTTCGCCATTCCAGCGATCAGCTGCGCATTGCGCCCGGCATCAAGGGCCTGGTCATGCTGGTGTTCGACCTGCCCAGCTTCCCCTATGTGTTCAAGCTCATCAAGGACCGTATCGCCAGCAGCAAGGATGTCTCACGTCCCCAGGTCAAGGCCAAGTACCAGCTGGTCAAGAAGCATGACCGTGGCGGTCGCATGGCGGACACCATGGAGTACAGCCTAGTGGCTTTTCCCAGAGACCGTTTCAGCGATGAACTGTTGGCCGAGCTGCACGCCCAGGCTCCCGAGCAGATCGAGATCAGCGACCGCGACGGCGACGGGCAGATGGAAGTCATCATCAGCCACCTCTACATCGAGCGCCGCCTGGTGCCGCTGAACCTGTTCCTGATGGAGTGCCTGGCCGAGGCTGATACCAAGCCGGAGCGCCGCGCCGCCATGGAGAGGGCGATTCTCGAGTACGGCAATGCCATCAAGGACCTGGTCGCCACCAATATCTTTCCTGGCGACATGCTGTGGAAGAACTTTGGCGTCACGCGTGGCGGCAAGGTGGTGTTCTACGACTATGACGAGATCGAATACCTGACCGACTGCAACTTCCGCGAGGTGCCGCAGCCGCGAACCGAGGAAGAGGAGATGTCGGGCGACATCTGGTATTCGGTCGGCCCCAGGGATGTCTTTCCCGAGACCTTCGGGCCTTTTCTGCTGGGCCATCCGGCCGTGCGCGACATCTTCATGCGCCATCACGCCGATCTGCTGGAGGCCGAGTTCTGGCGCGGTCACCAGAGCCGTATCCGTGACGGTCATTTCCTGGACGTGTTCCCCTACGAGCGCAGCCGCTTTCTGCATGCCGGCGACGCAGGACTGGACACGCAGCGTTTCGATGTTCCCGCCAATAGCCTCGCTTGAAGAGGCAGATCACACCCATCCATTTCTGAAGGAGACAAACCATGCATCAGGATCCCGTAGTCATCGTCAGCGCCGCCCGCACCCCCATGGGCGCGTTCCAGGGCGATTTTTCCGATCTGGCCGCCCATGACCTGGGCGGCGCAGCCATCAAGGCCGCAGTCGAGCGTGCCGGCATCCGGCCCGAGCTGGTGGAGGAAGTGCTTTTCGGCAACTGCCTGATGGCCGGCCAGGGCCAGGCTCCGGCTCGCCAGGCCGGCTTCAAGGGCGGCCTGCCGCAAAGCACAGGCGCCGTGACCCTGTCCAAGATGTGCGGCGCCGGCATGGAAGCCACCATCCTGGCGCACGACCAGCTCATTGCCGGCAGCCGCGATGTGATGATTGCCGGCGGCATGGAGAGCATGACCAATGCGCCCTACCTGCTTAAGAAGGGGCGTGGCGGCTATCGCATGGGACACGACAAGATCTTCGATCACATGATGCTCGACGGTCTGGAGGACGCCTATGAGGCCGGCCGCTCCATGGGCACCTTCGGTGAGGACTGCGCCGCCAAATACCAGTTCACGCGTGAAGCGCAGGACGCGTTTGCCATTGCCAGCGTGCAGCGCGCCCAGGCCGCCGCGCAAAGCGGTGCTTTTGACGCCGAGATCACGCCCGTCACCGTCAAGACCCGCAAGGGCGACGTGACCGTCAGCGTTGATGAAGGCCCGGCCAAGGCCAAGCTGGACAAAATCTCCAGCCTCAAGCCCGCCTTCAAGAAGGACGGCACCATCACTGCCGCTTCCAGCTCCAGCATCAACGACGGCGCTGCCGCCATGGTGCTGATGCGCGAGTCCACGGCCAAGCAGCTGGGCTGCAAGCCGCTGGCGCGCATCGTCTCGCACGCGACCTTTGCACAGGCTCCCGAGTGGTTTACCACCGCCCCTGTGGGCGCCACCGAAAAGGCACTCAAGAAGGCCGGCTGGGCCGTGGAGGATGTGGATCTGTGGGAAATCAACGAAGCCTTTGCCGTGGTGCCCATGGCGCTGATGGCCGATCTCAAGGTTTCGCATGACAAGGTCAACGTGAACGGCGGCGCCTGTGCTCTCGGACACCCGATTGGCGCCAGCGGCGCGCGCATTCTGGTCACCCTGCTGCACGCACTGAAGACACGCGGCAAGAAGAAGGGCCTGGCCACGCTGTGTATCGGCGGCGGCGAGGCCACGGCCATGGCCGTTGAGCTGATCTGACGCTATTTGCTCAGAATCGTCACCAGTTTGCTCTACAGTGAACGCATGTTCAACGGATTGCACGCATTCGCGCTGAATGTGTGCAGCTCACATTGCGGAAATCATTCATGAGCGCAGACATTCACCACGACGAGAGCGAGACCATCAAGCCGCTGGAGCCGCAGCAGATTGATGCTTTCTGGGGCGATTTTTCCAACCAGCTGAGCCAGTTGGAGGAGCTCGATCGCCAGGAGTTTGTGGAAAGCTCCAATGAGCTGCTGCACCAATATGCGCCGGGCCTGAGTCTGGAGCTGGAAGGCAAGCTCGGGGAGGCCGGCTCCCGTCTGGTGATCTCGGCCCATGGCAACACGGCGCAGTTCGAGAATGCCCAGGCACTGGTGCGTCAGGCGCCGCGTTTCGAGCATTACAGCGTGCAGGCGTTTCGCAGCCGTGCGCTGGGCAGCAACTTCGGCATGCGCATGGACGGCTTCGAGCTGGCCTGCTCCGATATCCGGGTGGGCTATTACGATGCGGGCGGCATCATCGGCCTCAAGCTCTCGTTCGAGAAGCCCATTGCCAGGGAGATGGCCGAGCATGCGCAGCACATGGCTTTCATCATGCTGGACCATGTACTGGGCGAGTGGGATTTTTCGGTGCGCGTGGGCCCGGTCGAGTTTGCCTCCGAGGCAGCGGCCGATGTCTACGGCTCCGCGCTGCTGTCGGAGTTCCCGCCGCTGTTCGATGGCTTCATCCGCCAGCAACTGGGCCGCAGCTATGAATTCCCCAAGGAGGACAGCGACCGCTGGCTGTCGCTGGAAGTGCGCGCACAGGATGCCGACGAGGATGCACCGCCCGACATCCTGACCTTCCACGACGGTGCCAATGCCGTGGCCACGCGCGCCGATCTGTCGCATTTCATGGAGTGGCGCTTCAGCTTCTCCAGCCAGCAAGAGCTGGACGGCGTGCGTGACGCCCAGGATGCGCTGGATGAGCAGCTCAGCCGCGAGCAGCGCGGAATTTTGGCCTTCTCGCGCGTGGAAAACATGAGTGCCCGCGTTGCCACCTACTATGTGGAAGACCCTGCCCATGCGGTGCAGCTGGCCGGACAGCTGGGCAGACAGCATGTGCCGGAGCTGGAGGGCGAGCTCAGCGTGAGCTTCGACCCTTCCTGGAACGAATTCCTGTCTCTGTACGCCGCCATTCATCGCAACGACCGTCCCAAAGAGGTCCTGGCTTCATGATCACTTCGCGCGAACAACTGCTGCAGTTGTACGACCCTCCTGCCGAGCGGGCGCTGCTCAAGCAGCAGTGGGAGCTGGATCGGCACTGCCTGCGCTTCATCGCGCTGTCGCCGTTTCTGGTCATGGCCACGGGCGGTGCGGGCGGCACCTTGTTCGATGCCTCGCCACGAGGCGGCAAGCCTGGCTTCGTCAAGGCACCGGACGCCAACACCTTGCTCATTCCCGATGCGGGCGGCAACAACCGGCTGGACAGCCTGAGCAATCTGCTCGACGACCCGCGCCTGGGCCTGCTGTTCCTTGTGCCGGGCTTCGATGAAACCCTGCGTGTCAATGGAACGGCCCAGCTGCGTGACGAGGCGCATTACACTGCCTTGTTTGCCAGCGATCATTTCCGCCCCAAGCTGGTGATCGAAGTCCATGTGCAGGAAGCCTATCTGCACTGCGCCAAGGCGCTGATGCGCTCGCGCCTGTGGAGCGAGGAGGCCAGGGTGGCGCGCAACGTCATGCCAACGCTCAATCAGATCATCCATGCGCAGATGGGACTGACCGCCCAGCCAGAGTCGCAGGAAAGCATGGTGGCCCGCTATGGAGCCATGATTGCCGCCGAGCAGATCAAGAAAAGTTGATAGCTGACAGCGCTTGCCATGAAAGGATTCTCGATGAAAAACGTTCTGAAACCCAACACCTATAGGCGCAAACAGCTATGGCTTTGATACTGATTCTAGGTGCATCACGCGGCATTGGGCGAGCCCTGGCCGAGGCCTATCTGGCACAGGGCCACCAGGTGATTGCCACCGTGCGCAAGGCTGAAGACATGGTCGAGCTGCAGGCAAGGGGCGCCCGGGTGCTGCAGGTCGATCTGGCAGATCCTGCCAGCGTCAGCGGCCTGGCCTGGCAGCTCGACGGGGCCAGCATCGATATCGCGCTGTACGTGGCCGGTGTCTGGGACGGTCATGACGCAGGCGTGCCGCCTACCCAGCAGCAGTTCGACCTGGTGATGCACAGCAATGTGCTGGGCTTCATGCAGGCTCTGCCGCAGATTGCGCCCATGGTGCAGGAGGCTGGTGGCGTGATCGGCGCCTTCTCCAGCGGCATGTCCCTGCTGGGCGATGCGGACGAGAGCGCCTGGCTTTACCGTGTCAGCAAGGCTGCGCTCAATATGGCCGTGGTCTCGGCCTGCCGCCAATGGCCGGGCCTGACGCTGCTGGCGCTGGACCCGGGTTGGGTGCAGACCGAGATGGGCGGCGCTGCGGCACCTCTGTCGGTCGCTCAAAGCGTGCAGGGACTGATGCATTCCCTGGCGCAGGTCAAGCCCGAAGACCGTGGTCAGCTGCTGCGCCACGACGGCAGATACATCAAGCTTCTAGACGCCTAGCCCAGGCTGAACAAAGGGCATATAGCTATAAATATCGGAGACAACATGCTGCTGAATCAGGACCAGGAAATGATCCGCGACGCTTTGCGCGATTTTGTGCGCGAGCAGATCACACCCCACGCCGCGCGCTGGGACAAGGAGCACGAGTTCCCCAAGGGCGTGCACCAGGGGCTGGCCGCGCTCGGTGCCTATGGCATCTGCGTGCCCGAGGAACTCGGCGGTGCGGGCCTGGACTATGTGAGCCTGGCGCTGGTGCTCGAGGAAATTGCCGCTGGCGATGGCGGCACCAGTACCGTCATCAGCGTGACCAATTGCCCGGTCAATGCCATCCTCATGAAGTACGGCAATGCCGGCCAGCAGGAGCAATGGCTGCGTCCGCTGGCGCAGGGCCAGATGCTGGGAGCCTTCTGCCTGACCGAGCCCCATGTGGGCAGCGATGCCTCGGCGCTGCGTACGACGGCCGTGCGCGACGGCGAGGACTACGTCATCAACGGCGTCAAGCAGTTCATCACCAGCGGCAAGAATGGTGATGTAGCCATCGTCATCGCCGTCACCGACAAGGCTGCGGGCAAGAAGGGCATGAGTGCCTTCATCGTGCCCACCAGCAATCCCGGCTACCAGGTGGCACGCCTGGAGGACAAGCTGGGCCAGCACAGCAGCGATACGGCGCAGATCAATTTCGAGAACTGCCGCATTCCCGCCGCGAACCTGATCGGGGCCGAGGGCGAGGGCTACAGGATTGCGCTGTCCGCCCTAGAAGGCGGGCGCATCGGCATTGCCGCGCAAAGCGTGGGCATGGCGCGTGCGGCCTTTGAATGCGCGCTGCAATACAGCAAGGAGCGCGAGAGCTTTGGCCAGCCTATCTTCAACCATCAGGCCGTGGGCTTCAGGCTCGCCGAATGCGCCACGCAGATCGAAGCAGCCCGGCAACTGATATGGCATGCCGCCAGCCTGCGTGATGCGGGTCTTCCCTGCCTGAAGGAAGCCGCCATGGCCAAGCTCTTTGCCAGCGAGATGGCCGAGCGCGTATGCAGCGCCGCCATCCAGACCCTGGGCGGCTATGGCGTGGTGAGCGACTTTCCCGTGGAGCGCATCTATCGCGATGTGCGCGTGTGCCAGATCTACGAAGGCACCAGCGATGTGCAGAAGATATTGATCCAGCGGGCGCTGGCCTGATCTGCACCTGGCGGCAAAAGCCCGCCGTTGTCAACTGCTGCGCACGAGGCTGTGGCACATCAGGGGACGGGCCGGTTGCCGATGTCACAAGGCCTGCTTAGGATGTGCTCAGTGTGGGGAGTTCCCCCAGGGGTTTCAACCATTTGCAGCAGGAGTCCGGCATGCCTTTTGCCCAGGTCAATGGTCAGAATATCTACTACGAGGACACGGGAGGGCGTGGCCCGGCCATTGTGTTCTCGCACGGCCTGCTCATGGACCACACCATGTTCGAGCCGCAGATTCAGGCTTTGCAGGGGCAGTATCGCTGCATCAGCTGGGACGAGCGGGGCCATGGGCAGACGGCCGATCCCGAGCATTGCGAAGCGTTCAGCTACTATGACTCGGCCGACGATCTGGCGGCTTTGCTCAAATATCTGGGTGTGGAAAAAGCGGTGCTGGTGGGCATGTCGCAAGGCGGCTATCTGTCGCTGCGCTGCGCGCTGATTCACCCCGATGTCGTGGGCGCGCTGGTGCTGATAGACACCCAGGCCATGCTGGAAGACCCCGAGCAGATGCCCCACCACGAGGCGCTGCTCAAGGCCTGGATGGAGCATGGTCTGTCAGATGACATGGCCACCATCGTGGAACACACGATTCTGGGCCAGGGCTGGCCCGGGGCTGCGCAGTGGCGCGCCAAATGGAAACAGGCCTCGCCGATCAACCTGGGGCAGAGCTTTGCGACGCTGGCGCTGCGCGATGACATCAGCCCGCGCCTGGCCGAAATCAAGGTGCCTGCGCTGGTGATTCATGGCGACAAGGATGCGGCCATCGGCGTGGAGCGTGCGCGGGCCATGTTCAAGGGCCTGCCCCAGGCCCAGTGGGTGGATGTGGCTGGCGCGGGCCATGCGGCCAATCTCACGCACCCGGAGCCGGTGAATGCGGCCATCAGGCAGTTTCTGGATGGCCTGCACTGAGAGCGTAAATACGTTCTGAGGCTCTCAGGCCTCTCCGAGTTCGGCCATGCTGCGCTTGCGCAGCACCACGGTGATCTGGCCGTTGGTCTCGATCGTGGCGCGCTCCACCTCATGCGCGTTGAGGCAGCCATTGGAGCGCAGGGCTGCCGCCAGGTCTTCTGCAGTGATCTGCTCCTGCGTCATCAGACTGGGTTGCACAATGCCCTGGTGAATCAGGACCTTGGGTTTGCCATTGACCAGTTTGCGCAGCCCGGCAAAGCGGTAGCTCAAGTGGGAGAGCAGTGCATGGCAGGCCAGCAAGGTGGTGGCACTGATCAGGCCGCCGATCAGCGAGTTGTCGCCCGCATTCATGGAGTTCTGTACTGCGTTGGAAAGAATCAGCAGCAGCACCAGGTCGAAAGGTGCGTACTGGCCGGTCTGGCGCCTGCCGGTCAGACGCAGAAACACCAGCAGAAACAGGTAGACGCTAACACCGCGAATCACGAACTCCCACCAGGGAGCAGCCATGGAGAACATAGGCAAACCTTTGAGCAGCGAGCTTTGAACTGCCGCTACTGTGCTCTGAGGCAACCGACTGCGCAAGCCGGCTTGCTCGTTGTTCGACTTGGTCGACAATGCAGCATTGCCAATCAAGACTGCCAAAGTTGTGAAAGAAGCCGAGAACAAGCGGGACTGTCCCTGTGGACGCAAGAATGCCAAGGGGCGGCTGCTGGCCTATGCCGATTGCTGCGGCCGCTATATCGATCACTGGGATGCCCGGCCAGCTCCCGATGCCGAGGCGCTGATGCGCTCGCGCTATACGGCCTTCGTGTCTGAGAACCAGGAATATTTGCAAGCCACCTGGCATGCCAGCCAGCGCCCGTCACAGCTCGATTTCGATGCTGCCACCAAATGGCTGGGGCTGGATGTGAAGCAGTTTCAGCCGACCGGCGATGCTTCTGCAGAGGTCGAATTCGTCGCCCGCTATCGTCTGGCGGGGCGTGCCGTGCGCCTGCATGAGCGCAGCCGCTTTGTGCTCGAGGGTGGGCGCTGGTTCTACGTCGATGGCGACCAATTCTGAAGTCGATTCGGCGCAGTCGACCCGGCTGCAGGCCGGTCTGCGCCTGCTGCAGTCACTGGCTTCGCGTGGCTCCTCCGAAATCGCCGCATTGCTGATTCCGGCCCTGCTGCTGTGGGTCAGTACCCGCAACAGCCCAGCCGTCAGCGCTGGGCTGGCCTGGTGGTGGGGGCTGATGATCGTCATGGCGCTGGGCTTTTTGCTGTTTCGCCGCAGCCTGCATCGCCAGTGGCGGTCGGCGCGCGACTGGGAGCCATCGCGACTGCAGGCGGCATTGACAGCCTGGCAGCGACAGCTGGCGCTGGCCGCGTTGATCAACGGCTTGCTCTGGGTCAGCGTGCTGGCCTTTACCTGGAGTGGCAGCCACAGTGAGCTGCGCCTGCTGATCTATCTGGTGCTGCTGGGCGTGATGGCATCGGCCGCCACTTTTCTGGCGCCGGTGCCGCAGGTGTTCGCGGCCTTCATGGCGGGCATCTACTTGCCGATGTTGCTGTGCACGCTGCATTACTTTCCGCACAAAGGCCCTTATCTGTTGCCGCTGCTGCTGCTGTACGGCGCCATACTTGCTCGCCACGCCTGGGGGGCGCGGCGTTTCGTGCAGCAGCAGATGGCGCACGAGCTGGAGCGTCAGGCACTGGCGGAGCGCTACCGCGAAGCCAAGGAGCAGGCAGAGAATGCGCTGGCCGAAAAGAACTGGTTTATCTCCGCCGCCAGCCACGATCTGCGGCAACCCCTGCATGCCATGGGCCTGATGCTGCAAGCCGCCCATCAGCGCAATCAGGATGACGAGCTGGCGCAGCTGCTGCAGGAAATGCAGGCCTGCACGCGCGATCTGGGCTCCATGTTCAACGACCTGATGGATCTGTCGCGACTTGAGGGCGACAGCTTCGCACCGCAATGGCAGGCGGTATCCATGAGTGCGGTGCTGGACGAAGCCCGGCGCCTGTTCGCGCGCGAGGCAGCGCAGCGCGGTTTGCGTCTGCGCGTGAGGCAGCCAGCTCATATGCCGGCACTGTGCACGGATGCGGTACTGCTGCGGCAGATGGTTTTCAATCTGCTGCAAAACGCGCTGCGCTACACCGACCAGGGCGGAGTGCTGCTGGCGCTGAGGCACAGGCAGGGACGTTGGCTTTTACAGGTGTGGGACAGCGGGTGTGGCATGAGCGAGCAGGAATGCGCACAGGTCTTCATGCGTCACTATCGCAGCCCTGCACGCCAGCAGCGCGATGCCAGGGATGGCGTGCCGGCGCCATTGCGCGGGCGTGGCCTGGGCCTGTCCGTGGTGGCACTGGCGGCGCAGCGGCTGGGTGTGGAATGCGGGGTTCAGTCGCTGCCTGGCAAGGGGTCATGTTTCTGGCTGCGCTGGCCGAAGGATGCCGAGCAGTGGCAGGCATCGTCCGTGCTGCCGGCACCGCCGATATTGACTGAGCCGCAGTGGTTCGCTCCCCTGCAGGGGCACTGCCTGGTCGTGGAAAACGATGCGCAGCTGGCCCCGGTGCTGGTGCAGATCTTGCAGAGCTGGGGTGTGCAGGTGCAAAGAGCGCGCAGCTTGGTTGAGGCGCAGCAACTGCTGGCCGATGGATTGTGGCCAGACTTTGTGTTGTGCGACCAGCGATTGAAGGATGGCGCAAGCGGGCTGGAGTGTCTGATGCTGCTTCTGGATCAGCGTCCGCAAGCCAGCGGTGCTTTGATGAGCGGCGATGAGGAGCTGCTGGAGCAGGTGCAGGATCAGGGCTATCTGGCCCTGGCGACGCCGTTGCAGCCCGACCAGCTGCATGCGGTGCTGGCGCGCTGCATGGCGATTCGCCAGCCTTAGTCCAAGTCGACCTCTATGCCTCGCATACGCGTGATCAGCGCCACGCGGTTGTTGGCGCCCAGGCGCTGAAGCAGGGCGGTGACATGTTCCTTGACCGTGTATTCGGACAGGTTCAGTGCCTGTGCAATGGCGCGATTGGGCTTGCCCTGCAACAACAGGCTCAGCACCTGTGCCTGGCGCGCAGTGATGCCGAGCTCTCTGGCGCTCATATGCAGGATGCTGCCCGCGGTTGGTGCCGGTGGGGCGGTCGGGATGGGAGGCAGGGCCTCAAACCAGGTGCGGCCGCTCAGCAGGGCTTGCACTGCCGCCTGAAATTCGTGAGACGGGCTGCTTTTGTGCACAAAGCCATGCACACCTGCGGCTGCGGCCTTGCTGGCGATGGCCGGGTGCTTGTCGCCGCTGGTCACCAGAATGCGTGTGCCAGGAGCCAAGGCCAGGATGCTGTGCACAAACTCCAGAGATGCGCCGTCCTCCAGCCAGAAGTCCATCACGGTGATGACGGGCTCGCCCAGCGCAGCAATCATGGCCAGAGCCTCATTGCCGTGTGCCGCACAGCGCACCCGCTGCACACCGGCGCTGGTCATCAGCACATGGGCTGCACCTTCCGCGACCAGCGGGTGATCATCCACCACCAGCGCATAGGGCTGTGCGCCCTGTTGAGTGGTGCTCAGGATTTGCAGTAGATCGGGCATGAGCCTTCCTTTGGGGCTTGGTAACAAAGACCCCTCCTCGGTAGGGAGTGGTCTGCTCGCAAGCCTTCTGACAATGTCTGTAAGACGACGCTGCTTTTTATCTCAGTGTCGGGATATGGACATTTTCAACCAACATCAAGACCGAGGAGCAGGCCCGTGCCATCACTTATGCAAATCACCCGTAGAACTGCAGCCTTGCTGCTGATTTCCACCCTGGCCGCCTGTGGCGGCGGTGGAGATGGCGGCAGCGGTGGCAGCAATGGCGGAGGAGGTGGCTCCGAAGGCGGCGGAGGCAATACCGGAGGCGGCAATGGTGGCGGCACCGGCAATCAGGCCGTCACGGGAACCTATAAGCTGGGCGGCCAGACCGCCGCCAGCCATGCGCAGATGCTGAATGCCGCCAACAGCATGGGGGCCGACGGCTATGCACTGTTCAGCTCCCTGGCAGGCTCGATCAGCCCGACCAGTACGGAGATCGGCGATTTCTATCTCACGGATACCGCGCATGCAGGGCGCAAGTTCAGCTATGTCAATCCCGCAGCGCAGCCAACGCGCATCGCTTTTCTGGCTCAGCTGAACCAGCAGGGCAGCAGCGGCTATATGTACAAGTCCGACGCCGTGTTCAGCGATGTCAGCGACATCCGCAGCGTCTATGTCAAGGACAACAGCCGCAGCGACCAGTTCAGCTACCGGACAGTGACGCCGGTGGCCAAGACCGCCGAAGACTTTGCCGCGGAGCTCAACGGGCAAGGGGCCGCAGGCTATCGCTATCTGGGTCCCCAGATCATCAACAACGAGCTGTTCAGCCTGTATGCCAAGCGCAACGACAGCGTCACCTATACCTATCAGGTCGACAAGCTCGGCAGTTCATTCTCGGCCGCCGATGCTGCAGCGATGAGAACCCGTCTGGCACCAAAGGGCGCTGATGGCTGGTTCATCCGCGGCACGCAGGGGCTGGGCAGCGACCCGATGAACATGAACTATGTGGATGTCTTCGAGAAAAGCTCCGCACAGAATGGTGCCATCGAGTATCTGGTCGAGGCCTCGGCAAGCAGTGACTCGCTCACGACCCAGCTGAACAATATGAATGCCAATGCGGCTAAGGGCTTCTTCTACTTCAGCGGCATCATGACTGCAGACGGCAAGACCAGCACCATCTACGTCAAGAACAGTGCGTGGATGATCAATCCGCTGGCCGGAGTGACCTTCCCCTGAACTAAAAAAGGGCGTGAGCGCATAATCACGCCCTCTGTTTCTTGATACTAGGCGCCGTTGGGCGCCTTTTTTGCATCCCCTGATGCGCTGGTAATGTTTCCATGACTGCTTTTGACGCTGTGCTTTTCGACTGTGATGGTGTGCTGGTGGACAGCGAATCGATCACCAATCGCGTGCTGTGCACCATGCTCAACGAATCCGGATGGGCCATCAGCCAGGAGCAGTGCACGCGCGACTTCATCGGCAAGACGGTGCGCAGCCAGGCGGCCGTTATCGAGGCCCATACCGGCAAGCCGCTGACCGATGCCTGGATGGCCGAGTTCTACGAGCGCCGCAATGCCGCGCTGCGTGCCGAGCTGGTGGCCATCGATGGCGCGCAGCAAGCGGTCATGCAGATTCACGCGCTGTGCAACGGCCGCATTGCCTGCGCCTCGGGTGCGGACCGTGCCAAGGTGGAGATGCAGCTCGCCAAGGTGGGCATGGCACCCTATTTCGAAGGTCATGTCTACAGCGGCCATGAAATGCCGCGCAGCAAGCCCTTTCCGGATGTCTATCTGGCAGCGGCAAAGGCGCTGAAGGCCGATCCTGCCAAATGCCTGGTGATCGAGGACACCATGACCGGCGTGCAGGCCGGCGTGGCCGCCGGTGCCACCGTCTGGGGCTATTTCCCGGCCGATCAGGGCCATGCCTCGGCAGAGCAGTTGCTTGAGGCTGGCGCCGCCTGCGTGTTCGGCGACATGGGCGATCTGCCCGCCATGTTCGAGGCCGTGCGCAGGAGTGCCGCCAGCGCTTCGACCGGCGATGACGACGAGCACGACCTGCGCTAAAGCTCAGCCCCAGATCGACAGCGCCTCGCGCAGGTGCTTCATGGGCTGATCGTCGATCACGCTGTTGTGCAGCAGGATCACGCGCTGCACGGGCCAGCTTTCGACCCGCTTCACCCAGCTGCGCACGGCGGCCCTGTCCCTGACCAGCAGGCGCACGGTGCGCGGCACGGTCAGGCGCTCATGCCCGCCCGTCAGGCCCAGATACATGCGTACCGGCAGGCTCAGCGGTCCCTGCCAGCATTGCAGCACGTCGGTGGCGATGAGGCTGCCGCTGGCCGGATGGAACCACAGCGTCTCGTCGAGCATGGGAAGGCCGTCCAGTGGCAGGCATTGCAGCTCGCCTGTCCAAGGGGCTTCGGAGTCCGGTGGCAAGGGCTCCAGAAGCGGCAGGTCCGGGCGCTTGCTCAGCACGCCCTGTGTGCCATAGATCCGGGCCTGTGGATAGAGCCTTGCCAGTTTGCCCACGAACAAGTGATGCATGGCGCTGGGTGCGACGATGTGCTGCAGCGGTCCCAGGGCGTCAAGCGCCGCTTTCTGCACTTGCGTCAGCGGCACGGCAGAGTGCGAGAACAGGCTGCCGTCCGCCAGCCGGATCACCGTCATGCGGGTGCTGACCTTGAGTCCCGCATTGCTGAAGTGATAGCTGAGTGCCCATACCCCATCAGCGATTGCCTGCCAGTTTTCTGAGGATTTCTGCATGGATAGTTCCTTGCGTCAGACGGCACGCTGGCCGGCGGTTTTGCGAAATTCCGAAGGGGACAGCCCTGTCCAGAGGCGAAAGGCGCGGATAAAGCTCTTGTCGTTGAGAAAGCCGCAGGCCTGGGCCACACGCTTGATGGGGCGGCTGGTGCGCAGCAGCAGCGCAATCGCGCGTTCACGCCGGATATCGTCCTTGAGGGCCTGCAGCGAAATACCTTCTTCCTTGAGTTGGCGGTGCAGGCTGCGCTGCGACAGATGCAGCTGGCGGGACAGCGTTTCAGCCGTCTGCTGTTCCTCCCCGCTGGCGGCCAGCAGATGGCGCACGCGCTGCACCAGAGTCTTCTCGCGCTGGTAGGGGCGCACCTGGATCGGCAAGGCGCGCTGCAGCATCCGGTTGAGGGCCGCCTCGTCGCGCGCCAGCGGTGCCTGCAGCCAGCGTGCTTCAAACTGCAGACTGGCGACGGGGGCATCAAAAGCGATGCTGCCCGGTGCGAACAGCACCTTGTAGACATCGGCATGCGCGGGCTCGGCAAACGGAAAGCTGGCATGCAGCAGGCTGATCGGTTCGTTGATCAGCCAGCTTGCAAAGCCGTGGATATTGCGCAGCACCGATACCATGCAGAACTCGCGCATGGCGCCCAGTGGGCGGCTTTCATGCAGGGTAAGGGTGGCAATGCCGGCCTGCTCGCTGAGCTGCAGCTGTATGTCCTGCGCAATCAGCCCGTGATGGCGGCACCAGCGCGCCAGCGCCAGGCCAAGTTGTGGTGCGCTGATGCTGGCACGCGCCAGCATGCCGTAGCTGCCCCAGGGCAGGCGGTGCTCGAACCAGCCCAGGGCTTCATCGTCCAGCTCGCGCATGGCTGCGTCGGATAGAGCCTCCATCTGCAGGGCCGTGATGCGCTCGTCGGCATCGTCAATCAGATTTGGCGGGATTTGTGCCTTTTCCAGGGCACCTAGCGCTGACATCTGCCTTGCTTCATAGGCGCGGACAATGGCTTGAACAAACGCCATGGGGGTAATTGCCGGGTGCGATTTGAGCACGGAGCTGGCATGGTGTGGCAGTGGAGTCTTGACCAGAGAGGGGGTGAGCATTTGGCAATTATTGCAACCTTTGTGACCTCTTCTGGACAGGGCTTGCCCTTATTCTGAGGCGCAGAAAACGGTGCTGAATGGACGCCGTGCAGCCAGTTCGCAGGTGGCTGCCGGCACGCAAGGAGACATAAGACCATGCCATCGCAAGTGAACGCGCTGACCGCCAGCTATGCCAAGGGGGGCACGGATGTGCCGCTGATCGAGCAGACGATTGGCGATTTTTTTGCTGCAATGGCGCAGCGCCAGGGCGCGCGTGACGCGCTGGTCAGCCGTCATCAGGGTCTGCGCTACAGCTATGCCCAGCTGCATCAGGCCGCGCGCCAGCTGGCCAGCGCGCTGCTGTCGCAAGGGCTGGTCAAGGGCGACCGGGTGGGTATCTGGAGCCATAACAACGCCGAGTGGGTGCTGATGCAGCTGGCCACGGCTCAGGTGGGTCTGGTGCTGGTCAATATCAACCCTGCCTATCGCACCGCCGAAGTCGAATATGCACTCAACAAGGTGGGTTGCAAGGCGCTGGTGTCCATGCCGCGCTTCAAGACCAGCGACTATCTGGGCATGCTGCGCGAGCTGGCACCAGAGCTGGCGAGCTGCGCGCCAGGCCAGCTGCAATCCAAGCGCCTGCCGGCCTTGCGCACCGTGGTATGGATTGATGCTCCCGGCTCAGGTGCGACCGGCTCAGGTGCGGCGGATCTGGACGCCGAGCAGCCCGGCATGCTGCGTTTTTCGCAGCTGATGGCGCAAGGAACCAGTGCGGATGAGCGCATCGATGCCATTGCGGCCACGCTCAGCAACCACGATCCCATCAATATCCAGTTCACCAGCGGCACCACGGGCTTTCCCAAGGGGGCGACGCTGACGCACCGAAACATCCTCAACAACGGCTTCTTCATTGGCGAATGCATGCGCCTCACGCCCGAGGACCGGCTTTGCATTCCCGTGCCGCTGTATCACTGCTTCGGCATGGTGCTGGGCAATCTGGCCTGCTTCACCCATGGCTCGACCATCGTCTATCCCAATGATGGCTTCGACCCCCTCACGGTGCTGGAAGCGGTGCAGGCCGAGAAATGCACGGGCCTGCACGGCGTGCCCACCATGTTCATTGCCGAGCTCGATCATCCGCGCTTTGCCGAGTTCGATCTGTCCACGCTGCGCACCGGCATCATGGCAGGCTCGCCCTGTCCCATCGAGGTGATGAAGCGTGTGGTGCGCGACATGCATCTGAGCGAGATCACCATCGCCTACGGCATGACCGAAACCAGTCCCGTGAGTTGCCAGAGCGATGCCGACACGCCTCTGGAAAAACGTGTTGCCACCGTGGGCAAGGTGCAGCCGCATCTGGAGGTGAAGATTGTGGATCCGTCCACGGGCGAGATCATGCCGCCGGGTCAGTCGGGCGAGCTGTGCACGCGCGGTTATTCCGTCATGCACGGCTACTGGGAAGACGAGGCCAGAACCCGCGAGGCCATCGATGCCGAGCAGTGGATGCATACCGGCGATCTGGCCACCATGGACGCCGAGGGCTATGTGAATATCGTGGGCCGCATCAAGGACATGGTGATCCGTGGCGGCGAGAACATCTACCCGCGTGAAATCGAGGAATTCCTCTATCGCCACCCCAAGGTGCAGGACGTGCAGGTGGTGGGCGTGCCCGATGTGCGCTATGGCGAGGAGCTGTGTGCGTGGATCATTGTCAAGCCCGGCCAGGAACTCGGCGAGGATGAGGTGCGCGACTTCTGCAAGGGGCAGATTGCGCACTACAAGGTGCCGCGCTATATCCGCTTTGTCCAGGCCTTTCCGATGACGGTGACGGGCAAGATCCAGAAGTTCAGGATTCGCGACGAGATGATCGAGTTGCTGGATCTGCGCGTGATCAAGACGGCCTGAATATGCGCTACCCCCTGAGCTGCTTCGCACCTTCCCTGCGCCGGGTGCCCCCCAAGGGGGACGACGCCCGTGCCGCGAGGCGGCTCTTGCCGGGCGTCTCTGACTCAGTGATTGGCGTGCGTGCTGGCCATGGGCAGACCGGCGGCGCGGCGCGCGACTGCAAGGCGCTTGCGCATGGCGATTTCCTGCATGTCCAGCTCGCTGACCAGGCTGCGCAGCGATTCGTCGTTGATGCGATGGGCCTGTCTTTCGGCGTAGTAAAAGTCCCGCTCGGCATGAATGCACTCGATGCGGGTCTCGATCTCCATCACATAGCGCAGCTTGCGCTGGCGCACGACTTCGGGTGCTTCGCGCAGCAGCTCTATGCTCTGAGCAGCGCCGCTGCCGTCGTCGAGCAACTGGATGCGGTTGCGGTACTCCTGGGTCAGATGGCCGTTGACCTCCTGGCGCATCGCCACCCATTCGGGGTCGCGGCGCTGCATTTCCTCCTCGCTCAGCGTGAGCTTGGCCATGGCGGCCATGCAGGCCTGTTCGCGGGCCAGGCGCTCCTCGCGCACGGTGGGCGACTCCTCGTGCGGGGGCAGGTGGCGCAGCACGATGGGCAGGCCCACGGCACCGATCACCAGCGTGAACAAAATGGTGCCCGTGGCAAGAAAGACCAGCATGTCGCGGCCCGGGAAGGGCTGGCCGTTGTTCAGCAGCATGGGCACGGACAGCGCGCCGGCCAGCGTGACCGCGCCGCGAATGCCGGCCAGCGTGGTGGCCAGGTTCAGCAGCTTGGAGGGGCGTTCGGTCAACTTGCCCTGGCGGTGGGCGCGCAGCAGCGAGCCATGCACACCCAGTACCAGCCAGATCCAGCGCATCAGCAGCAGCGCAAACGAAATGGCAGCCACATAGCCGACCAAAATCCACCAGTCATGGCCGGCCTGATGCAGCGGCACGCCGATGATGGATGGCAGCTGCAGGCCCAGCAGCAGGAAAATGGCACCGTTGAAGGCAGCTTCCACCATGCTCCAGGTGCCTTCGGTCTGCAGGCGTTCGCTGATGTAGCTGCTGCGCTCCAGGTCGGCGAAATTGGTGGCGATGCCGGCGGCCACGGCAGCCAGAATGCCGGAGACACCGATTTTTTCGCCCACGATATAGGCGGCAAAGGGCAGCAGCACCAGCAGCAACACCATCTGCGTGGCAGCGACATCGCCCAGACGGCGCGTGATGGTGCCGCGCGCATGGCTGAAGCCCCAGCCTATCAGCGCTCCCACACCCAGGCCGCCGACGGCCATCCAGGTGAATTCCTTGGCGACTTCGCCCCAGGAGAACATGCCGGTCAGCGTGGCTGCAATCGCAAATTTCAGCGCCACCAGGCCCGATGCGTCATTGAGCAGCGACTCGCCCTCCAGCACATGCATGGTCTTCTCGGGCATGCCCAGATTGCGCGTGATGGCCGAAACGGCCACGGCATCGGTGGGCGAGATCACGGCGGCCAGGGCAAAGGCCACGGTCAGCGGAATCTCGGGAATCATCCAGTGGATGAGATAGCCCAGGCCCAGCACGGTGAACAGCACCAGGCCCAGGGCCAGCAGCAAGATCGGCTTGGCCAGCGCAAAGAATTCACGCTTGGGGATGCGCCAGCCGTCGGCGAACAGCAGTGGCGGAATGAAGAGCAGCAGGAACAGCTCCGGGTCGAACGCGATGTGCAGACCGGCTTGCGGCCAGGCAATCAGCGCACCCAGCGCGATCTGAATCAGAGGCAGGGGGAT
Organism: Comamonas testosteroni ATCC 11996; assembly: GCF_000241525.1. Classification (GTDB taxonomy): domain Bacteria; phylum Pseudomonadota; class Gammaproteobacteria; order Burkholderiales; family Burkholderiaceae_C; genus Comamonas; species Comamonas testosteroni. Next base: position 79,861 of record NZ_AHIL01000008.1, on the reverse strand, counting down.
GGCCCGGATATAGCGGGCCACAATGCCTGTCAGCGCTCCCAGCAGCAAGACAAGCAAAACGGTTTCAACAGCGTGCATGAGGCATTTTCTTCAACTGCCGTGGCAGTGCTGTGTCCGAGCAAGAAAAAAACCAAGTTCTCACATCAGTTATCAAGCGGCAAAGTACGAGCCGCAACCCATGAAACAGGCGTGTGCCAAGCACGGGACGGCCGGCAAGGGCCGCCCCGCCGCGAGGCCGTCGTCCCCCTAGGGGGAAGCGGCGCAGCCGCTCAGGGGCAATCATTTTTTAAGGGCAAGCGATGAGCATTCTGGGTACACAACTGAATCCGCGTTCGGCAGATTTCCTGGCCAACGCTGCCGCCATGCAGGCGCTGGTCAATGAGCTGCACGCACGCTGCGATCAGAACGCACTGGGCGGCAATGAGGCGGCACGCGCCAAGCATGTGGCGCGCGGCAAGCTGCTGCCGCGAGAGCGCGTGCAGCGGCTGCTGGACCCCGGCACGCCGTTTCTGGAACTGTCGCCGCTGGCCGCGCTCAATATGTACAACAACGATGCGCCCGGCGCCGGCGTGATTGTCGGCGTGGGCCGCGTCAGCGGCGTGGACTGCATGATCGTCTGCAACGACGCCACCGTGAAGGGCGGAACCTACTACCCGATGACGGTGAAAAAGCATCTGCGCGCTCAGGAGGTGGCCGCGCAGAACCGTCTGCCCTGCATCTATCTGGTGGACTCGGGCGGTGCCAACCTGCCCAATCAGGACGAGGTCTTCCCCGACCGCGAGCACTTCGGCCGCATCTTCTACAACCAGGCCAATATGAGCGCGCAGGGCATTGCCCAGATTGCCGTGGTCATGGGTTCGTGCACGGCAGGCGGCGCCTATGTACCGGCCATGAGCGACGAGTCCATCATCGTCAAGAACCAGGGCACCATCTTTCTGGGCGGCCCTCCTCTGGTTAAGGCTGCCACCGGCGAGGTGGTCAGTGCCGAGGATCTGGGCGGCGGCGATGTGCACACGCGCCTGTCGGGCGTGGCCGACCATCTGGCCGAGAACGATCTGCATGCGCTGGCGCTGGCACGCCAGGCGGTGGCGAACCTGAACAAGGGCAAGCCCCAGTCGCTGACCGACCATGCGCCGGCCGCACCCCTCTTCGAGAGCGAAGAGCTGTATGGCGTGATTCCCGTCGATACGCGCAAGCCTTTCGATGTGCGCGAGATCATTGCCCGCATCGTGGACGGCAGCCAGTTCGACGAGTTCAAGGCCCGCTTCGGCAACACCCTGGTCTGCGGCTTTGCGCGCATCGAGGGCATGCAGGTCGGCATCATCGCCAACAACGGCATTCTGTTTTCCGAGTCGGCCGTCAAGGGCGCACACTTCATCGAGCTGTGCTGCCAGCGCAAGACTCCGTTGGTGTTCCTGCAGAACATCACGGGCTTTATGGTGGGCCGCAAATACGAGAACGAAGGCATTGCCCGCCACGGCGCCAAGCTGGTCACGGCCGTGGCCACGGCAGCGGTGCCCAAGTTCACCATCATCATCGGCGGCAGCTTTGGCGCGGGCAACTACGGCATGTGCGGCCGCGCCTATTCGCCCCGTTTCCTCTGGATGTGGCCCAACGCGCGCATCAGCGTCATGGGCGGCGAGCAGGCGGCCAGCGTGCTGGCCACCGTCAAGCGCGACGGCATCGAAGCCAAGGGAGGCAGCTGGAGTGCCGAAGAAGAGGATCGCTTCAAGGCGCCCATCCGCCAGCAATATGAAGACCAGGGCCATCCCTATTACGCGACGGCGCGTCTGTGGGACGACGGCGTGATCGATCCCGCCGACACACGCCGCGTGCTGGCCCTGGGCCTGGCTGCCGCGCGCAATGCGCCGATTGAAGACACGCGCTTCGGCGTATTCCGCATGTAAGCGGGCAGAGGCTGCCAATCATGTCGCGTCGCCATTTCCTCACCTGCTTGCCGCCAGTCCTGCTGTCGGCTGCGCTGGCCATGCCCATGATGGAGCAGGCCAGGGCCGAAGTGCAGCAGTTCGATGCGCGCATTCCGGTCTGGGTGCCAGCGAGCGGCGATTCGCCCGCGCACAGTGCCGAGTTGGCAGGCCATGTCTATCGTCCTCATGGGCAGGGTCCTTGGGGGCTGATCGTGCTCAGCCATGGCACACCCAGCGGCAAAGAGGCGCGCGAAACCATGACCGATCGCTACGGTCCTCAGGCACGCGCTCTGGCCGAGCTGGGCTATGTGGTGGTGACGGGCTTGCGCCGCGGCTATGGCGCATCGGACGGCCCTCTGGCCGATCGCTACGGCAGCTGTGATGCCCCCGATTACGCCCATGCGGCCCAGGAGGCAGCGCGCGATGTGGCGGCCATCATGACTTACGGGCAAAAGCTGCCCTATGTCGATGGCTCGCATGTGCTGCTGCTGGGCAAGTCTGCCGGCGGCTTTGCGTCGCTGGCTCTGGCGGCGCAGCAGCCCGCGGGCTTGCGCGGCGTCGTCAACTTTGCCGGCGGCCGGGGCTCACAGCCGCAGATGCGCGAGAAAGCCGCGGTTTGCGGCGAGGCGCAACTGCTCAAGACCGTGGCCGGCTTTGCGGCCACCAGTCGTGTGCCCCAGTTGTGGATCTATGCCGAGAACGATAGCTACTTTCGCCCGCCGCTGGTGCGCAAGATGGCGCAAAGCTATCTGGCCGCAGGCCAGAACCTGAAACTGGTGTTTGCTCCATCCAGCGGCGCGGAGGGACACCAGTTCTTTGACCGGGCCGCCAATATCGGGCAATGGTTGCCGCAGGTCCGTGAATTCCTGATGCTGCAGCTGCCGGGTACGGCGGCTGCGCAACTGCAAAGCCCTAACTCACTGGGAGACAAGCCATGACTGCTTTGACTTTGACCGTGGACGGCGGCATCGCCCGCGTCACGCTGGCTCAGCCCGCCATTCGCAACGCCTTCAGCGATGCGGCGATTGCCGAGATCACCGCCGCCTTCCTCCAGGTCGGCGAGCGTGCCGATGTGCGCGCCGTGGTGCTGGCCGCCGAAGGGCCCGCATTCTGCGCGGGCGCGGACCTGAACTGGATGCGCCGCATGGCCGATTACTCGCGCGACGAAAACCGCGTCGATGCGGGTTTGCTGGCCGAGATGCTGCGCGTCATCTACGAATGCCCCAAACCCACGATTGCGCGTGTGCAGGGCGATGTCTATGCGGGCGGCATGGGCCTGGTGGCCTGCTGCGATATGGCGGTGGCGGCCGACACGGCGGGCTTTTGCCTCAGCGAGGTCAAGATCGGCCTGATTCCCGCCACCATCAGCCCCTATGTGATCCGCGCCATGGGGGCCAGGGCCGCGCACCGTTACTTTCTCACGGGCGAGCGCTTTTCGGCGCAGGAGGCGCATCGCATCGGCTATGTGCACGAAGTGGTCGATGCCGACGGGCTGGATGCTGTGGTCGACGGCTGGCTCAAGCATTTGCTGAGCGCTGGCCCCGCCGCCGTGCGGGCCTGCAAGCGCCTGGTCCTGGACATGGCCGAGCGCGAGATCAGCGAGCAGCTGATTGCGGCGACCGTGGAATCGATTGCCACCATCCGCGCCAGCAGCGAAGGCAAGGAAGGCGTGCAGGCTTTTCTCAACAAGCGCAAACCCAACTGGCTGCCCGGATGAGATGACAAACCTTGTGTCCGGGGCGCTTTGGAGTCCGGGCGAGACATAAGGAATGAACACCATGGATATCTGGCAAACCATCATCGACTGGCTGCACCGCATCGGCCTGCATATCGACCCCGAAACGGCCAGGGCCGTGGGCGATGCTGCTGGCCAGGTCGGGGATGTGGCCGCCAGGGCCGGGCAAGCCGTGGGGCAGATGGACATGGCCTCGATGCTTGCGCTGGCCGCGGCTCTGGGCTGGGCCAGCGGCTTTCGCCTGTATGCCGTGGTGTTTGTCGTGGGCCTGCTGGGTGCAACTGGTCTGATGCCGCTGCCCGGCGGTCTGCATGTGCTGCAGCACCCCATGGTGCTGGTCATCAGCGGCGGTCTGCTGTTCGTGGAGTTCTTTGCCGACAAGATTCCCGTGGTCGATTCGGTCTGGGACCTGTTCCAGAGCGTGCTGCGCATTCCCGCCGGGGCGGCGCTGGCGGCCTCGGTCTTTGCTGCCGACAGCACCACCATGGCCATGGCTGCCGCCTTGATGGGCGGAACGCTGGCCGCGACCAGCCAGGCGGCCAAGACCACCACGCGTGCCCTCATCAACACCTCGCCCGAACCGTTCTCCAACGTGGGAGCCAGTCTGGCTGAAGACACAGTGTCGCTGGGCGCCATCTGGCTGGCGCTGACCAATCCGCTGGTGTTTGCCGCCGTGCTGCTGGTCGTGGTGATTGCGATGTGGCTGGTGATCTGGGCGCTTTGGCGCTTTCTCAAGGCGATTTTTCGACGCCTGCGCGGCACTGGCGATGCGCAGGATCCATTGCAAAAAACATAGCTGCTTGCGTTTGATGGATATGCGCTGAGCGGTGATTTGACCGATAAACGGAGACGATATGTTCAAGAAAATTCTGATTGCCAATCGCGGTGAAATCGCCTGCCGTGTGGCCGCCACCGCCCGTCGCATGGGTGTGAAGACCGTGGCTGTGTATTCCGATGCCGATGCTCGGGCCAAGCATGTCGCGGCCTGCGACGAGGCCGTGCACATCGGCGGCAGCGCGCCCAAGGACAGCTATCTGCGCTGGGAGCGCATTCTGGAGGCCGCCCAGGCCACGGGGGCCGAAGCCATTCACCCCGGCTATGGCTTTCTCTCCGAGAACGAAGACTTTGCCAACGCCTGCGCAGCGGCCGGCCTGGTCTTCATCGGCCCGCCCGCCAGCGCGATCCGCGCCATGGGTCTCAAGGCCGAGTCCAAGCAGCTGATGGAAAAGGCCGGCGTGCCGCTGGTGCCCGGCTACCACGGCGCAGGACAGGACCCTGCCATGTTGCACAAGGAGGCCGATCGCATCGGCTATCCGGTGCTCATCAAGGCCAGCGCGGGCGGCGGCGGCAAGGGCATGCGCCTGGTGGAAAAGAGCGAGGACTTTGCAGCCTCGCTGGAGTCCTGCAAGCGCGAGGCCATCAACAGCTTTGGCAACGATGCCGTGCTGATCGAGAAGTACGTGCTGCGCCCGCGTCATATCGAGATTCAGGTGTTTGGCGATACACAGGGCAATTGCGTCTATCTGTTCGAGCGAGACTGCTCGGTGCAGCGCCGCCACCAGAAGGTGCTCGAGGAAGCGCCGGCGCCGGGCATGACTGCCGCGTTGCGCCAGAAGATGGGCGAGGCGGCCGTGGCCGCCGCCAAGGCCGTGAACTATGTGGGCGCGGGTACGGTGGAGTTCATCGTCGAGCAGCCCGGCGGCTACGACCAGCCCGAAGCCATGAAGTTCTACTTCATGGAAATGAACACCCGGCTGCAGGTGGAGCACCCCGTGACCGAAGCCATCACCGGCGAGGACCTGGTGCGGTGGCAGCTGCTGGTGGCTTCGGGGCTGCCTTTGCCCAAGGCGCAGTCGGAACTCCGTATCCAGGGCCATGCCATCGAGGCACGCATCTGCGCCGAGAACCCCGAGAACAACTTCCTGCCCGCCACCGGCCATCTGGCCGTCTATCGCAAGCCCGTGTGCAGCAGCTTCGAGATCAGCGACGTGCGCGTGGACGACGGCGTGCGCGAGGGCGATGCGATCAGCCCCTTCTACGACTCCATGATCGCCAAGCTCATCGTCCATGGCGAGGACCGCGCCCAGGCGCTGGCGCGTCTGGACGCGGCGCTGGCCCAGACCCATATCGTGGGCCTGACGACCAATGTGCAGTTTCTGCGCCAGGTGGTGAAGAGCCAGGCTTTCTCCAATGCCCTGCTTGATACCGCGCTGATCGAGCGCGAGCGCGAGGCCTTGTTCGGCAAGGATTTCGTGGGCCGAGACCTCGCCGTTGCTGCTGCCATGGCCTGGCAGTTGCAGGGCGAGCAGGCCGCGCAAGGCGCAGACCCCTTCAGCCGCCGCGACGGCTGGCGCATGTCGGGCCGCTATGTGCGCTCCTTCGGCTTTGCCTATCGCGGCGAGGACTTCACGGCCGGCCTGGCCTATGGCCGCGGCACGCAGGCGGCGCAGACCTATCAGCTCGGCATTGGCGAGGGAGAGAGCCGCAGCGATGCCGCGCTGCAGTGGCGCGCATTGGCCGACGGGCGGCTGGAACTGGGTCTGGACGGCAAGCGCACGGTGGTTGTGGTCCATGCACAGGGCGACCAGCTGTCCATCTTCACCGAGGCGGGCAGCACCCAGATCACCGTGGTCGACCAGCTGGCGCACGCCGGCGATACCGGCCATGAAGGCGGCCGCCTGACGGCGCCCATGCCGGGCAAGGTGGTGTCGTTCACGGTCAAGGCCGGCGACAAGGTCAGCAAGGGCCAGCCGCTGGCGGTGATGGAAGCCATGAAGATGGAGCACACGATTGCCGCCCCCGGCGATGGCGTGGTGCTGGAGCTGCTGTATGTGCCCGGCGACCAGGTCAGCGAAGGCGCCGAGCTGCTGCGCATCGAGGTGGCCGCCTGATCCGGCCAGGGTTGAACTGTTTAACAAATGAGCGGCTTGCGCCGGACCATCCATGAATTCAGTCACTTTCAATGATGAAATCAAGACAGGTAAAGCGCAAGAAGCTTCTTTTTTGATAGCGGTCCATTTGCCATCCGCGTCTGCAGCAGGCATGGCAAAGCGTTAGGCTTGGCATCCATGAAAGTCTTATTTTGCTGTGACGATACGCGGCCGGAACCCTGGCTCAAAGGTTTGCATGACGCGCTGCCGGGCGCGGAGATTGCCATCTGGGAGCCGGGCGCGCCCCAGGCCGACTACGCACTGGTCTGGGCGCCGCCCCAGCAGTTCCTCGACGAGCAGGCGTCCGGCCTGAAGGCCATGTTCAACATCGGCGCGGGCGTGGATGCCTTGCTGCCGCTGCGCATTCCCGCCGCGCTGCCCGTCTACCGCCTCGAAGATGCGGGCATGGCCGTGCAGATGGCCGAGTATGTGGCCCAGGCCGTGATCCGCTTCTTCCGTGGCCTCGATCAGTACGAGGCCGATATGGCGCAGGGCCTGTGGCAGCACCAGCGCAACCCAAGGCGGGTGGACTATCCCGTGGGCGTGATGGGCCTGGGCAAGATGGGCGAGCGCGTGGCCAGGGCGCTGACGGTGTTTGATTTCACGGTCAATGGCTGGAGCCGCTCGCCGCGCGAGCTGCAGGGCGTCGAATGCTTCAGCGGCATGGACAGTCTGGACCGCTTTCTGTCCGAGACGCGCATTCTGGTCAATCTGCTGCCTCTGCACGACGAAACCCGCGACATCATCAACGCCCGCACGCTGGCGCTGCTGCAGCCCGGCGCCTATGTGATCAACGTGGGGCGCGGCGGCCATGTGGTCGATGCCGACCTGATTGCGCAGATCGAGTCCGGCCATGTCAGCGGCGCCATGCTGGATGTATTCCGTGAGGAGCCGCTGCCCGAGAATCACCCGTTCTGGAAGCAGTCCAGAATCATCCTCACCCCCCATACCTCGGCCCGCACGCTGGCAGCGGACAGCATTGCCCAGATCGTGGGCAAGGTCGCTGCCATGAGCCGGGGCGAGCCCGTCACAGGTCGGGTCGACCTGAGAAAAGGGTATTAACCCCCTGAGCCGTTGCGCCTAGGCGGCTTAGCGGCTTCCCCCTTTCTCTTCGGAAGGGGGACGACGCCAACGCTGCGGGACGACGGGGCCGCCCAGGCCCTTGCTGGGCGTCTCTTGCGACGGGGGATTGTTCAGTGGTTCAGGTAAAGAAGCGATAGGAGAACGAAATGAAATACCCCGCACGCGTCAAGATCATCGATGTGGGCCCGCGCGACGGCCTGCAGAACGAAAAGCAGCCTGTGCCTGCCGCCGTCAAGATCGAGCTGGTGCAGCGCCTGCAGGACGCCGGCCTCAAGGAGATCGAGGTCACCAGCTATGTGTCGCCCAAATGGGTGCCGCAGATGGCGGACAACGCCGAGGTGATGGCGGGCATCGCGCGCAAAGCCGGGGTGCTGTATTCGGTGCTCACGCCGAATCTCAAGGGCTTTGAAGCCGCGCTGGCCGGCAAGCCTGACGAGATCGTGGTGTTCGGCGCGGCCAGCGAGGCTTTCAGCCAGCGCAACATCAACTGCTCGATTGCCGAGAGCATCGAGCGCTTTGCGCCCGTGGTGCAGGCGGCGCTTGAGGCCGGCATTGCCGTGCGCGGCGCCATGAGCTGCACAGTGGGCTGCCCCTACGAAGGCGAGATCGCGCCCGAGAAGGTGGGCTATCTGGCCGGGCTGATGAAGAACATCGGCGTGCAGCGTGTGGACGTGGCCGACACCATCGGCGTGGGCACGCCCGTCAAGGTGCAAAAGGCGCTGGAAGCCACGCTGGCGCACTTCGATCTCGACCAGGTGTCCGGCCATTTCCACGATACCTACGGCCAGGCCCTGAGCAACACGCTGGCGGCGCTGGATCTGGGGGTCTGGAACTTCCAGTCCTCGGTTGCGGGTCTGGGCGGCTGCCCCTATGCCAAGGGCGCCACGGGCAATGTGGCCACCGAAGACGTGGTCTATCTGTTGCAGGGCATGGGCATAGAGACCGGCATCGACCTCGACAAGCTGATCGATGCGGGCCAGTTCATCAGCGAGCACCTGGGCCGCCCCACGCAGTCGCGCGTGGCCAAGGCCTTGCTGACCAAGCGCGCGGGTTGAGGCCGGGCCTGGCCAAACCCGGCCCGGAACGGGCAGGGCAGGCACGGGCGTTGTTACCATCGCCGCCATGCAAGCAAGATCACGTTTTTCGCTGGCCCTGTGTCTGGCGGCAGCTGCCCTGCTGGGCGGCTGCGCCGGCATGGATGCCCAAGAGTGCAAGGATACGGACTGGGCCTATCTGGGCCAGTTGGACGCCATGGACGGCAAGCAGGACATCACCACCCGGGCCAAGCGCCATTTCCGTACCTGCAAGGACAACGGCGTGCAGATGGATGTGCGGGCCTATCAGCAGGGCTGGCAGCAGGGGCTGCGGGGTTTTTGCACGGCTGAAAGCGGCAAGGCTTTTGCCGAGACGGGCCGCAAATACCCGTATGGCTACTGCCCGGCGCAGGTGGAGCCTGCCTTTTTGCAGGGCTATGGCCCGGTGCGCGAGCGGCTGGACATGCAGGAAGAAATGGCCCAGCTGCAGCGACGCATCGACATGAAGAAAAAAGAGCTGCGCGAAGCACGCAGTGCCAAGAACAGCTCCAGTCATATTGCATATGTGGAGAAAGACTTGCGTGATCTGAATATCGAGTTGCTGCAACTGCGCTTCAAGCTCGCGCAGATGCCGCCCAAGTAAGCGCAGCCGCAGATGCAGACAGCAGCAGATTTCATTACGGCACTGGATGTCGACGAATCCGTCAAGGCCGTGCAGCTGGAGTCGATCTCGCGCGCACTCATGCCCTGGCTGCAGCGGGCGCCAGCGGCCGAGGTCAAGCAACTGGCGCAGGCGCTGCTGGCGGGCAATACGCGCTGGCATGTGACGCTGCACGACACGTTGTCCTGGCTGGCCGACGACGACTGGCCGGCGCTGGTGGCCGCAGCCCTGCAATCGGCCCAGGCGCGCGGCAGCATGAGCGAGGCAGAGCGCACGGTGCTGGAAGCCGCCAGCTATCAACAGCCCGAACTCATCAAGCCTTTGATAGCGCCTCTTGCAGAACTGGATTGCGATGTCGAGCAGTTTGAGGCTGAAGCGCAGGTGCATAGTGTGCAAGCAGCTATGCATTTGATATTCCCTGCGCGCTATCTGGATCACGCAATTGCCTGGATTCCCCGGCACTGGCACCCCAGCTGGAATCTGCAGCACAGCCCTGAACGCTATCGCTTTGGCGGCGCGGGCGCAGGCAACTGCCAGCATTGCGGCGAGCCGCTGCAGCACCTGATCAGCTTGCCGGCCAGCAAGGTATTTGGCAGCGATCAGCCTGCTGACCAAACCGTGCATCTGCAGCTGTGCCTGTCCTGCATGGAAAGCGGCGTGGGCGAGCTGCATTACCGCCACGATGAAGCAGGCCAGGCGCATTGCCTGAACGCGGCCGCAGATGGTCAGCTGCAGGAGCCGGATTGGGAGTGCGGGCCTTTGCGCGCTACCGAGGTGGCACTGGCAGAAACGCCCGCACGCTGGCAGCGCCAGGATTGGGGCCAGTCCAACGGCCGCGAGAATCTGTACCGCGTGGGGGGCGAGCCTGCGTGGATTCAATCGCCCTGGCAGCCGCTGTGCACCTGCTGCGGCCAGAGCATGCGCTTTGTGCTGCAGCTGGATTCTCAGATTCCGCAGGCTGATGGTGCAGACGCTCATTACTGGGGCAGCGGCGGCATGCTTTACGGCTTTGCCTGTACGCCTTGCGCGTGCAGCGCCTTCATCACTCAGTACACTTGATGCACGGGGCGCGGTGGGCGCTCTTTCTTCGAGAGTTTGTATGTGTGGATCAGAACTTCACGCGCTGCCTGAAGGCGTGCAGCGCGTCAGCCGCTTTTTGCAGGATGCCGGTCATCCGCATGCGCCGCAGATGCTGGATGGCGCAGCCCGCACTGCACAGGAGGCAGCCGATCAGCTCAGCATTCTGGTCGGGCAGGTGGCCAAGAGCATCATCTTCAAGCGCAGGAGCGATGGCGCGGCCGTGCTGGTCGTGACCTCGGGCGACAAGCGGGTCGATGAAACGAAAGTGACGCAACTGGTGGGCAAGGTCGGTCGCGCCGACGCGGATTTCGTCAAGTCCAGCACCGGCTTTTCGATCGGCGGCGTCAGCCCCGTGGCCCATGCAACCAAGGTCGTCACCTTGATGGATGCCGAGCTGCAACGCTTCGAGACCGTGTGGGCCGCAGCAGGCCATCCGCACGGTGTGTTTCCCGCATCGCCTGCACAGCTGCAGGCGCTGACTGCCGCCCCCTGGTCGGACGTGGTGGAGCAGGCATGAGTACCGAACTTCTTCAGGAACAGCAGGCACAGCAGGCTCAGCAGCTGGCGCAACTGGCTGCCAAGGCCGAGGTGGCCCTGGTCTGGGCCGAGGCCGACCAGCCCGTGGCTTCGCCCTGCATCAACGTCTGCCGCATGACGCAGGACCGCAGCCATTGCCAGGGCTGCTTCAGAACCATTGACGAGATTCGCGCCTGGTCCAAGGGCGATTCCGAGCTGCGTCTGCAAATCTGGAGCCAGCTGCTGCAGCGTGCAGGTCTCGAGGACCCGCGCAAAGCCGAGATCTGATCACCCTTTGAGGAGAGCCGACATGAAGCACATCACCTGTTATCTGGACTTTGTGTCGCCCTATGCGTGGCTGGCGCTGGAGCAGATGCCCAAGGCGCTGCAAGGGCTCAGCTATCACGTGGATTACCGCCCGGTGCTGCTGGGGGCCTTGCTGCAAGGCAATGCCAACCCCGGACCGGCCGGGATTCCGGCCAAGAGACTGTGGACCTACAGACATGTGAGCTGGCTCGGCCATGCGCTGGGCGTGGAGTTGCAGATGCCGGCCCGGCATCCGTTCAAGCCGTTGCCGCTGCTGCGGCTGGCGCTGGCCCATGGACGTGAAGGCAGCATCAACCGCTTTGTGGCGCAGGCGGTGATGCAGCATGTCTGGCAGGGCGGCCGTGAGGCCAATGATGCGCAGCGCCTGCAGGAGCTGCGCGAGAAGTTGAAGGAGCAGCTGCGCCATGAGGAGGACGGTGCCGAGGTCAAGCAATGGCTGCGCAGCAATACGGAGCAGGCGCAGCAGGCCGGCGTATTCGGCGTGCCGGCCTGGGTGGTGGACGGCCATGTGTTCTGGGGCCTGGACGGCCTGCCCATGCTGCAGGCCTATCTGCGTGGCGACGACTGGTTTGCGCAGCAGTGGGAGGCCGCGGCCGGCGTGCCCTGGGGGCTGGAGTAGGGCGGCAGGTGTAGGTCGGCAGGTGTAGGGCGGCAGGTGTGGAGCCGGAGCCGGGATCGAGGCGTAGGACGGTACTTTCTCCCTGGCATCGGCCATGGCGCCTAGGCGACGCCGGGCGTGGCAGGCCTTGCATAAGCTGGAGCGGTTTTTTATGGCCATCAAGGAGACCGCACCATGGATACCCAGCAGATGTTTTCGCTCAAGGGCCGCACGGCTCTTGTCACCGGTGGTTCGCGCGGCATCGGCCGCATGATCGCCGAAGGCTTTGTGCGCCAGGGCGCGCGCGTGTACATCTCGGCGCGCAAGGCCGAGGCCTGCGACCAGACGGCGCGCGAGCTGTCGCAGCTGGGCCACTGCGTTTCGCTGCCCGCCGACGTGTCCACCATGGACGGCGTGAAGTCGCTGGTCGATGCCTATGCGGCGCACGAAGGCGAGCTGGGCATCCTCGTCAACAATGCGGGCGCGGCCTGGGGTGCGCCCTATGACGAATTTCCCGAAAGCGGCTGGGACAAGGTCGTGGACCTGAACATGAAGTCGCCCTTCTTCCTGACCCAGGCGCTCACGCCCATGCTACGCAAGTCGGCCGCGGGCGCGCAGCTGGCCAAGGTCATCAACATTGCCTCCATTGACGGCGTCTCGGTCAACCCCTGGGAGACCTACTCCTACGCGGCCAGCAAGGCCGGCCTGATCCACCTGACCAAGCGCATGGCCCTGCGCCTGGCGCCCGAGCGCATCGTGGTCAGCGCCATCGCGCCCGGTCCGTTCGCCTCGGAGATGAACAAGGACGCGCGCGACCATGCGGACGAGGCCGCGGGGCGCGTGCCTCTGGGCCGTATCGGCGAGCCCGAGGATATGGCCGGCGCGGCCATCTTCCTGGCCTCGCGCGCCGGCGACTATGTGGTGGGCTCCACCCTGGTTGTGGACGGCGGCTGCGCCTGGGCGCGCTGAGCTCACCCGAGCACATCCAATGCATAAAAAGATAGCTTCTACCGGTTGATGGATAAGTAACTCAGATATAAAAGTATCTGAAATTCAATTCCAATAAGCGGTAAAAGCTATTGTTTTTGAATCTTCATTCCGACAAGAATGAATCCTCTCGGGGCCGGTTCCCTGCCTTCAGGGATGCCACTGCGTGGCGCGCACAGGGCTGGCGGCCGGCGTGGCGGAGTTGCCGGCCAGCGCATAGGACAGCTTGTTGGCTGCGGCGATCACGGTCCGGGCCAGGGCTTCGAGTCTGGCCTCGGGCAGGCGCGATGCAGGGCCCGAGATGCAGACTGATCCCATGAGCCGCCAGTGCATGCCGAACACTGGCGCCGAGACCGTCGCCACACCCAGCTCGCGCTCGCCGATGGAGCAGTGGTAGCCTTTTTGGCGGATCTGCTCGTAGATCTCGCCGGGCTCGCCCGAGAACGCCAGGATGACGCGGCCCGGCGAGCCCTTGTCCAGAGGCAAGCCCTCGCCCATGCGCGCATGGTGGCGCAGGGCCTGCGGCCCTTCCACGCGTACCAGGCAGGTACGCACATGGCCCTCGCGCACGTAGAAGGCGGCGCTTTCGCCGCTGAGTTGGGTGAGCTCGCGCAGCGCGGGCTCCAGCACGTTCTGCACATCGAAGCCCGCCTGGTAGCGCGCGCCCAGCCAGCCCGAGGAAGGGCCCAGCCGCCATTCCCCGTCCTCGCGCTGCACCATGTAGCCCGACCGGGCCAGCGTGCGCGCCAGCCGCAGCACCGTGGTCTTGTGCAGGCCGCAGCGCCGGCTGAGTTCGGCCAGCGAAAGATGCGATTCGCCCAGCGCAAAGGCCTCGAGCAGCTGCAGTGCGCGGGTGACGGCAATGACGCCGTCGCCGGTCTTCTGTGCGGATTGGGTGGGGTTGCTCATGGTGCAATGCGTTTCATTGTGCGAAACAGCATTGTATGGGTTGAAACGTTTGCCTAAAGTCGCCTCCAGCGGTTGGGGATTCCGGCCGCACGCATCAGAACACGCTTCAAAGCGACCAACAGGAGACAACAGATGAACTTTCGCCCGCTTTCGCGCGCCCTGCATGCCGCCGTGCTCGGCTTCGTGGCCGTAGTCACCCCCTTCGCTGGCGCGCTGGCGCAGCCCGCCTATCCGGCCAAGCCGATCCGCCTGATCGTGCCGTTCCCGCCCGGCGGCGGCACGGACATGATTGCGCGCACCGTGGCCCAGAAGATGGCCGAGCAGAACAAGTGGAGCGTGGTGGTGGACAACCGCCCCGGCGCGGGCGGCAACCTGGGCGTGGACGCTGCGGCCAAGGCCGCACCCGATGGCTACACCCTGGTCATGGGCCAGACCAGCAATCTCGCCATCAACCCCTGGCTCTACGCCAAGCTGCCCTACGACCCGATCAAGAGCCTGGCGCCCGTGGCCCTGGTGTCCTCGGCGCCCATCGTCATGGCCGCTCCCGCCAACACGCCCTACAAGACCTTTGCCGATCTGGTTACGGCGGCCAAGGCCAGGCCCGACGGCATCACCCTGGGCTATTCGGGTAACGGCACCGTGGCCCATCTGGCGGGCGAGCAGGCCCAGAAGATCTCGGGCATGAGCCTGCGCCATGTGCCCTACAAGGGAGCAGGCCAGGCCATGACGGACCTGGTGGGCGGACAGATCGATCTGTACATGTCCGCCATTCCCACACTGCTGGGCCAGGTGCGCAACGGCAAGCTGCGGCCCATTGTCGTGACCTCGCTGGCGCGCTCCAGCCAGCTGCCCGACACGCCCACGCTGGCCGAGCTCGGCTACAAGGACTTCGAGGCCAGCTCCTGGTACGGCGTGCTGGCGCCCGCGGGCACGCCCGAGGCCATCGTGCAGCAGCTCAACAAGGCCATCAACCTGGCCCTGAAGCAGCCCGATGTGGCCGAGAAGCTGCGCTCCGAGGGCGGCGACGTGCTGGGCGGCACGCCCCAGGCCTTTGCCCAGCTGCTGCGCACCGAGGTGCCGCGCTGGGGCCGCATCGTCAAGGACTCGGGCGCCAGCCTGGACTGAGGCCGATCACTCCACCGCGCCACCGCGCCGACAAAGCTCCCAACCAGTACACCTGCCGCGCCATGCCTGGCGCACATGCCAGGCATATGTCTGACGCACATCCCTGGCATGTGCCCTTGCGGGCAGGACGCGGTGCGCCCTGCCACTCGTGCTCCTTCGTCACTTTCACCTCTGCAACCGGACCGAACCGCGGACCTAACCATCATGAGCCAACTTTCAGAAATCATCCGTGACTTCGAGCGCGTCAGCGCCGAGGTCGTCCAGAAGGCCTCGAGCTTTCAGGCCGCCATCCTGGCCGACGTGGCAGGCCGCCGCGGCACCATGAACGCACGCGTGGCACCCGTGCACCAGGACATGAAGCTCGCCGGCCCGGCCTTCACCGTCGAGGTGCGCCCCGGAGACAACCTGATGATCCACGCCGCCATCGCCCTCGCGAAGCCCGGCGATATCCTGGTCATCGACGGCAAGGGAGACCAGACTGCGGCCCTGATGGGTACGCTGATGCTCAGCGCCTGCAAGAAGAAAGGCCTTGGCGGCGTGATCGTGGATGGCGCGATCCGCGACAAGCTGGAGCTGCTGGAGCTGGGTTTTGCGGTGTTCAGCGCCGGCTTCAATCCCGCAGGACCGACCAAGTTCGTGCCCGGCCGCATCAATCACCCCATCTCCTGCGGCGGTGCGATGGTGAACCCAGGCGACCTGGTGGTGGGCGACGCCGACGGCGTGGTCGTGATCGAGCGCGCCAAGGCGCCCGCCATGCTGGCGCTGGCCGACAGGAAAGTGGCCGACGAGGCCGCGCGCATAGAGGCCATCGCCCGTGGCGACACGGCCTCGAAGTGGCTGCCCGCCGCACTGCGCGCGGCCGGCGTGCTCAAGGAAGGAGAGACGCTGTGAGCACCATCATCGTCACGGGCGCTGACCTGGCGCAGCAGGCCCTGGATCTGCTGCAAGGCTACGACATCGTCTACGCGGGCAAGACGCCCACCGAGCAAGACCTGGTGGCCCTGTGCCGCCGGCATGATCCCGTCGCCATCATCGTGCGCTACGGCAAGGTGGGGGCTGCGGTCATGGACGCCGGACCTTCGCTCAAGGTGATCTCCAAGCACGGCAGCGGCACGGACACCATAGACAAGGCCGCGGCCGCGCAGCGCGGCATCGAGGTCGTGGCGGCGGTCGGGGCCAACGCGGCGGCTGTGGCCGAACAGGCTCTGGCCCTGCTGCTGGCCTGCGCCAAGTCGGTGGTGCAGCTGGACTCGCGCATGCACTCCGGCCATTGGGACAAGCCCACGCACAAAAGCCTGGAGCTGGCCGGGCGCACCGTGGGCCTGGTCGGCCTGGGCGCCATAGGCCTGCGCTTTGCGAAGATGGCCGATGCACTGGGCATGCGCGTGATCGGTTTCGATCCCTTTGCGGGCCAGCTGCCCAGCTACGTGCAGGCCGTAGACCTGGATACGCTGTGGCGCGAAAGCGATGCGATCTCGCTGCACTGCCCGCTGACCGACGACAACCGCGACCTGCTCAACGCCGCAACCCTGTCGTGCTGCAGGCGCGGCGTGATTGTGGTCAACACCGCGCGCGGCGGACTCATCGACGAGGCCGCGCTGCTGGCCGCCGTGCAGCAAGGCCAGGTCAGCGCCGCAGGCCTGGACAGCTTCGCCGTCGAGCCCATGGCGGCCGGCCACCCGTTCCTGCATCAGCCGGGTTTCATCCTCAGCCCGCACATCGGCGGCGTGACCTCGGATGCCTATGTGAACATGGGCGTGGGAGCGGCGCGCAACGTGCTGGCGGTGCTGGAGCGCGCCAGCGTCTCCTGAGCCGGCGCCTGTCACGCAAGGGCGGGTCCGCCGGTGAAAACCGTGCCCGGCTGCATGGCGCAGGAGCGCAGGCAGCCGGCCTCCTTGCGATCGAGATCTTTGGCGCGTTGAGGGGGCGACGGCCGACTCAGGCTGCGGCCTGCTTGGCGGCGCCGCGATAGCGCTCCAGCCAGTGGGCATAGGGAGCGGGCAGGGTCCAGTCGGGACGGGCAACGCCCAGGCTTTGCGCCAGCTGGTAGGCGTAGTGCGGATTGGCCAGATGGGCGCGGCCGATCATCACCAGATCGACCTGGCCGTCGGCCACGATGCGCTCGGCAATCTGTGGTTCATCCATGCCCCAGCTCGATGCCACGGGCAGGCCGGCGCTGCGGCTCACGCGCTGGGCAATGGGAGCGAGGAAGGCGGGCGTGCCCCAGGGGATCTTCACATCGGGAATCACGAAGTTGACGCTGACATTGAGCAGGTCCAGGCCGCGCTCGCGCATCTGGCGCGTGACGGCGATGGATTCCTCCAGCGTTTCTTCATCGCGGCCGTCGTACTCGATGACGCCGAAACGCGCTGTCAGCGGCAGATGCTCGGGCCAGACCTCGCGCACCTTGGCCACGGTCTCCAGCAGAAAGCGGGCGCGGTTGCTGAAGCTGCCGCCATAGGCATCGTCGCGCTGGTTGCTGTGGGGCGAGAAAAAGCTCTGCGCCAGATAGCCGTGGGCAAAGTGCAGCTCCAGCCATTCAAAGCCGGCAGCAAGGGCGCGGCGGGCTGCCGCGACAAAGTCGGCCTGCACGCGGGCGATGTCCGCAAGCGTCATGGCGCGGGGCACGCGCGGCAGACCGCCGCCAAAGGCGATGGCCGATGGCGCAATCGGCTGCCAGCCGCGGGCATCGCCTTCGGCAATATGGTCGTCGCCTTCCCAGGGATTGTTGGCGCTGGCCTTGCGCCCGGCATGGCCGATCTGGATGCCGGGCACGGCGCCTGCGGCCTTGATGCCGGAGGCAATGCGCGACATGCCGTCGATCTGGGCGTCGTTCCACAGGCCGGTGCAATCGGGCGAGATGCGGCCCTCGGGCGACACGCCCGTGGCTTCGACGATCACCAGCCCCGCGCCGCCGCGCGCCATGGAGGCGTAGTGAACCTGGTGCCAGTCATTGGTGAGACCGTCCACGGCGCTGTACTGGCACATCGGCGGAATGGCGATGCGGTTGCGCAGGGTCAGGCTTTTGAGAGTGAAAGGGGTAAAGAGTGCAGACATGCGGAGTATCGGTGGTGCGAATGGAAGAAGTCGGCAGTCCTGCGGCAGGGCAGGATGCAAATAGTTTGATAGCGCCTATCGACTTTCATTGCTAGTTTTCAGTATGAAAACAATCTGAAATTCAATTAATGAAAGTGCTGACAGCTATCAAAAAATCAAGGGCAGTGAGGCTCGGAAAGCGGTGAATACAGGCCCTGGGCAATGAGCTCGCTGGAGACGAAGTGTTCGGTGGTGCCCGGCATGTAGTCGGCGGGCCATTGAATGCTGTGCATGCAGGGCTTCTGTCGAAGGGAATGGGGAAATGATGGGGTCTGTGTTGAAATAAATCCAATCGATATTTCTGATTTGTGAAATCATGCCGACTGATATCAAGAGCCTGGATCTGAATCTGCTCAAGGCCCTGGATGCGCTGCTGGACGAGCGCAGCGTGACGCGCGCTGCCGAGCGTCTGGCGCTGACCCAGCCCGCGGTCAGCGGCATGCTTACGCGGCTGCGCGAGAGCTTCGACGATCCCCTGTTCGTGCGCACGCAGCGCGGCATCGCCCCCACGTTGCGCGCGCTCGCACTGGCAGGGCCGCTCAAGGAATTGCTGTGCAATGCCGAAGCGCTGCTGCGTCCCCAGGCCTTTGATCCGGCCACGGCGCATATGACGCTGCGCATTGCCGCCACGGATTACGCGCTGCAGGCGGTGGTGTTGCCGTTTCTGGCCGTGTTGCGCCAGCGCGCGCCCGGTCTGTGTGTGGCCGTGGTGCCGGCCCAGCATCTGCCGCTGCACGAGCGATTGGAGCGCGGCGATATCGATCTGGCGCTGGTCACGCCGGAGCGCACGGCCCCCGATCTGCATGCGCGCCGCCTGTTCGACGAGCGCTATGTCTGCGTGATGCGCCAGGGCCATCCCGATGCGCGCCGGCGTGGCCTGTCGCTGGAGCGCTTCTGCGCGCTGGATCATGCGCTGGTGTCCTATGACGGAGGCAGTTTCCATGGTGTGACGGACGAGGCACTGGAGCGCCTGGGGCTGCGCCGGCGCGTGGCGCTGTCCGTGACCAGCTTTCTGGTGCTGCCCGAAATCCTGCGCAGCTGCGATCTGATTGCCGTCGTGCCGCGGCGGCTGGTCAAGCCCGACTCGGGACTGGTGGTGCTGGAGCCGCCGCTGGAGATTCCGGGCTTCACCAAGACGGCTGCCTGGCATGCGCGCACCCATCGCTCTCCCGGACACCAGTGGGCGCGTGAGTTGCTGTTCGAGCTGGCGCAGGCCGGCGGGCTGGACGTGGAATGAACAAGGCCCGCAGAAAACCGTGGCGGTCTCTGCGGGCCGAGGTGAGGGCAGATTCCTGCCAGGGCCCGGCATGACGCCGGGCCATTCAGATCATCAGTGGCCGGATGCGCCTGCAGCACCCAGACCGGTTTCCGAACGCACTTGCTGCGCAGGGAACACGGAGCGCTCCTTGGCAGCCTGAGCGCTCTTGTCGAGCACGGAGAACAGCCACACGCCAAAGAAGCCGATCGCCATGGAGAACAGTGCAGGCGAGGCGTAGGGGAACCATGCCGAGCCGGCCGGGTTGCCCAAGGTGCCTTCCCATACCGAGGGCGAGACGATGGTCAGACCCACGGAGGAGACCAGGCCCATGAAGCCGCCGATGACGGCGCCCTTGGTGGTGCAGTCTTTCCACAGCACGGACAGCAGCAGCGGCGGGAAGTTGGCCGAAGCCGCCACGGCAAAGGCCAGCGAAACCATGAAGGCGATGTTCTGCTTCTCGAACACAATGCCCAGCAGCACGGCGACAAAGCCCAGGCACAGCGTGGTGATGCGCGAAACCCGCAGTTCGGAGGCGCTGTCGGCCTTGCCCTTCTTGATCACGGTGGCGTACAGATCGTGCGAGACGGCCGATGCGCCGGACAGGGTCAGACCTGCGACCACAGCCAGAATCGTGGCAAAGGCTACGGCCGAGATGAAGCCGTAGAACACATCGCCGCCCACGCTCTTGGCCACCAGAACGGCTGCCATATTGGCCGTGCCCGCGCCGCCGTGGATCACGCCCTTGGCCGTGTCCGCCATTTCGGGGTTGGTGAGCACCAGGGTGATGGCGCCGAAGCCGATGATGAAGATCAGCACATAGAAGTAGCCGATCCAGGTCGTGGCCCAGAACACGCTCTTGCGCGCTTCCTTGGCATCAGGCACGGTGAAGAAGCGCATCAGGATGTGGGGCAGGCCCAGGGTGCCGAACATCAGCGCCATGCCGAAGCTGATGGCGGAGATCGGGTCCTTGATGAAGCCGCCCGGTCCCATGATGGCCAGGCCGAGCTTTTCTGCCACGGAAGGCTCTGCGCCGCCGTTCGCGGCGATCTGGGTGCGTACCTTCACGCCTTCGGCAAACAGTGCCTCGGGGCTGAAGCCGTATTTGGACAACACCATGAAGCCCATGAAGGTCACGCCAGCCAGCAGCAGGCAGGCCTTGATGATCTGCACCCAGGTGGTGGCCGTCATGCCGCCGAACAGCACATAGATCATCATCAGCGCGCCCACCAGCACCACCGCGATCCAGTAGTCCAGACCGAACAGCAGCTTGATGAGCTGGCCGGCGCCGACCATCTGGGCAATCAGGTAGAAGGCCACCACCACCAGCGTGCCGCAGGAGGCAAAAATCCGGAAGGGCTTTTGCTCGAAACGGTAGCCGGCCACATCGGCAAAGGTGAAGCGGCCCAGATTGCGCAGGCGTTCCGCCAGCAGAAAAGTCAGAATCGGCCAGCCGACCAGAAAGCCGATGGAGTAGATCAGGCCGTCATAGCCGCTGGCCATGACGGAGGCAGAGATACCGAGGAAGGAAGCGGCGGACATATAGTCGCCCGCAATCGCCAGACCGTTCTGAAAGCCGGTGATGCCGCCGCCTGCGGTGTAGAAGTCGGAGGCCGACTTGGTGCGGCCCGCAGCCCATTTGGTGATCCACAGGGTTGCCACCACAAAGGCGGTGAACATGATGATGGCCGTCCAGTTGGTGGCCTGCTTGGCGGCGTTGCCGACGTCGCCGCCGGCGGCCAGCACAGGAGCTGTTGCGGCCAGCGCCACAGCGCCCGCCAGCCATTGGGAAGAGATGCGCTGCTTCATTGCTTGATGCCTTTGAGGATGTCGCGGGTGAGCTGATCAAACTCGTTGTTGGCGCGGCGCACATAGAGGCCGGTAATGATCACGGAAAAAATGATGACGCCCATGCCGATGGGAATGCCCAGCGTGGTCACTCCCGCGCCGATGGGCCGGGCCAGGAATTCCTTGTCGAACGCGATCAGCGCGACATAGCCGTAGTACACGATCAGCATCAGAACGGTCAGCGCCAGGCCCAGGCGGTTGCGCTTGCGGCGCAGTTGCTGGTAGGCGGGGTTGCTTTGGATTGTCTCTATCACCGGGTCTCGCACAGCGTTGTCTCCTTTGAAGTTTTCCAGCCTGCCATCCGGTGCACGGTGGCTTGCTTGCAATGCATTCTGAGAAGCCCGTCTGACCGCCTCCTTACTTACGATATCGGTGTTTGCCCCCGGTTTTTCATATCAAAAAAAAACGAATCCGGGTAAGTGCGGAGAGGGTCGGGTAATGCCCAGTCTTGAATTTTTGAGAAGCTTTTTTTTGTAAGTTAGCGGTCAGTTGTCGCTTTGATATTGGGCAAACAGGTGAGTTGGCAGCGCCTGAAATTCCAAAACCTAGGAGACAAACATGGCCATCAATGCGACAGCACATATGGGAGGTAAATCGGCCCCAAGGCCGATGAGCCCGGAAGAGCGCAAAGTCATCTTTGCGTCTTCACTCGGAACCGTTTTCGAGTGGTATGACTTCTATCTGTACGGATCTCTGGCAGCCATCATCGCCAAGCAGTTCTTCAGCGGTCTGGATGCAGGATCGGCCTTCATTTTCGCGTTGCTGGCCTTTGCGGCAGGCTTCATCGTGCGCCCCTTCGGCGCGCTGGTGTTCGGCCGCCTGGGCGACATGATCGGGCGCAAGTACACCTTCCTGGTGACGATCCTGATCATGGGCCTGTCCACCTTCATCGTTGGCATCTTGCCCAACTACGCCAGCATTGGCGTGGCCGCCCCCGTCATCCTGATCGCGCTGCGCATGCTGCAAGGTCTGGCCCTGGGCGGTGAGTACGGCGGCGCTGCCACCTATGTGGCCGAGCATGCGCCGCATGGCAAGCGCGGTGCTTACACCTCGTGGATCCAGACCACGGCAACGCTGGGTCTGTTCCTGTCGCTGCTGGTGATTCTGGGCGTGCGTACCTCGATGGGCGAAGAGAAGTTCGCCGACTGGGGCTGGCGCATTCCATTCCTGGTTTCCATTTTGCTGCTGGCCATCTCGGTCTGGATTCGTATGACGCTGTCCGAGTCTCCTGCCTTCCAGAAGATGAAGGCCGAGGGCAAGGTGTCCAAGGCGCCTTTGACTGAGTCTTTCGGTCAGTGGAAGAACCTCAAGATCGTGATTCTGGCGCTGGTCGGCCTGACCGCCGGCCAGGCTGTGGTCTGGTATACCGGCCAGTTCTATGCGCTGTTCTTTCTGACGCAGCAGCTCAAGGTCGATGCCGTGACGGCCAATCTGATGATTGCCGCCGCACTGCTGATCGGTACGCCTTTCTTTGTGATCTTCGGCACGCTGTCCGACAAGATCGGCCGCAAGCCCATCATCATGCTGGGCTGCATTCTGGCCGTATTGACCTACTTCCCCGCCTTCAAGGCGCTGACCGAAGCTGCCAACCCCGATCTGGCTGCGGCTCAGGCCAAGAACAAGGTGGTCATCGTGGCCGATCCTGCGGAGTGCTCCTTCCAGTTCAACCCCACAGGTACGACCAAGTTCACCAGCTCCTGCGACGTGGCCAAGCAGGTGCTGGCTGCGGGTTCCGTGAGCTATGAAACCGAAAATGCGGCTGCAGGCACGCAGGCCATGATCCGTATCGGCGCGACCGAGATCCCCTCGTTCTCGCTCAAGGGCCTGAGCCCTGAAGACGCCAAGGCCAAGGACGGTGCGTTCAAGAAGACTGTGGCGGCAGAACTGGCCAAGGATGGCTATCCCACCAAGGCTGACCCCGCCAAGATGAACAAGGTCATGATGGTCGTGATCCTGACCTATCTGGTGCTGCTGGTGACCATGGTCTACGGCCCCATCGCGGCCATGCTGGTGGAGCTGTTCCCGACACGCATCCGCTACACCTCGATGAGCTTGCCCTATCACATCGGCAACGGCTGGTTTGGGGGTCTGCTGCCCACCATGTCCTTTGCCATCGTGGCGCAGACCGGCAATATGTACAACGGTCTCTGGTATCCCATCATCATCGCTGGTGTGACGGCCGTGATCGGCACGCTGTTCGTGCCCGAAACCAAGGATCGCGACATCTACGCCGAAGACTGATGCCAGGCGCTGATGCTGCAATTTATGCAGCATCGAACCAAAGATCTGCAAGGCTTGTGCTTTGCAGGTCTTTTTTATTTGTCTCAGCACTAGTGGGTTACAGCAGTGTGGCAACAAAGCATCATTGCGTTACTTTTTTGCGATAGAAATCATGCTTTTGAGAGGGGCCAACCTAGAATCACACCTAGCCGCGAGAGGGCCAACAACCTACAAGCCAATGCGGTGCAAAAAACACTATCCCAGGACATAGGAGCACTGAATGACCAAGATGACTCGCATCGCACTGGCCGCACTGGCTGTGATGGGCGCAACCACCGCAATGGCACAGAGCAGCGTGACGCTGTACGGCCGTATCAACACCACCGTCGAACGCCAGAAGGTGGGCGATGAGTCGGTGTCCGGCCTGTACAACAATGCTTCCCGCTGGGGCATTCGCGGTACTGAAGATCTGGGTGGCGGCCTGAAGGCAGGCTTCACCCTGGAGTCCGGCTTCAACTCCGACACCGGTACCGGTTCCGCTTGGACTCACCCCACCTCCGGCATGTCCTTTGCGCGTCAGAGCGAAGTGAACCTGTCCGGCGGCTTCGGCATGATCCGTCTGGGCAACTTCGTTCCCGAGTCCTACTACGCAACTGCTGACTACATCAGCATGCACAACCACGACACCGGTTCTTCTTCCGATGCGCTGTACTACGATCCCGTCTGGTTCGGCGGTCTGAGCACCAAGAACAAGGTCGGCTATCGCACCCCCAACATGGGCGGCCTGACGGTGGATGCCTCCGTGTCGATGCACGAGAAGGATCCCACGGTCGGTCCTCGCAAGAACGGCTACGACCTGGCCGCCAACTACGCCACCGGTCCTCTGCACCTGGGCGCCGGTTTCAGCAAGGTGGGCGACAACTGGCAAGCCGCACTGCGTGGTCTGTACACATTCGGTCAATTCACGGTTGGCGCCTACTACCAGCGCAACGACCAAGACCTGATCGGCACACGCAACAACTTCCGCCTGTCCGGTATGTACGCCATGGGTGCTTCCGAGTTCCACGTGAACGTTGGTCACGCCAGCAAGTGGAGCAAGGTTTCCGACTCCGCAGCTACCCAGTGGACTCTGGGCTACAACTACAACCTGAGCAAGCGCTCCAAGGTTTACGGTTACTACACCCGTGTGAACAACGACAGCGGTGCTGCATATAACGCACCAGCTGGCAAGGACTTCAGCTCCATCGCCGTGGGTATCCGTCACAACTTCTAATTTGTGCACCGCGCAAGCGGTGTCTCCAGCAGCTGCAGCTGATAATGCAGACCATTACTCCAAGTTCATACCCCATGCCGCAAGGCATGGGGTTTTTTCTTATGTGCAGCCTGTCTGGCAGTAAGCCACGCGCAAACTCGCTCAGGCTCAATGGTCGTGCTGACTGGCGTGGCACGAGCGGCTGCACCAGCTGCTTATTCATAACACTCTGGAGACTGATATGTGGAAGCTGGCGATTGGTTTTGTGGTGTTTGCTGCCGTGGCTCTGTTTGTCATCATGAAGGCGGGTGACAAGGTGGATATGAGTGGAGAAAAGCATGGTGCGGATGCGATTCATGCACCGGCAGAGTCCAAATGAAGGCAGCAGCACTCGATCAAAGCCCCGCCAGCCGGGGCTTTTTTGTGGTGGCCCTGGCTGCACGCTGAAACGGTAATGCACATGCGCACCCAAGGCTCATGCCAGGACTGCCTAGAATGTTTGGCCTCCATAGAAAAGACCGCAGAACATGACGCAGGGCCTGATCCGTATCCGTGGTGCTCGCCAGCACAATCTTCGCAATCTGGACATCGATATCCGTACCGGTGAGCTGACCGTAGTCACCGGCCCCAGCGGCTCGGGCAAGTCCAGTCTGGTGTTCGACACGCTGTACGCCGAAGGTCAGCGCCGCTATGTCGAGACCTTCTCCGCCTATGCGCGCCAGTTTCTCGATCGCATGGACAAGCCGGCCGTGGACAAGGTCGAGGGTGTGCCACCAGCGATTGCCATCGATCAGACCAACCCGGTGCGCAACTCGCGCTCCACCGTGGGCACGATGACGGAGATCAACGATCACCTCAAGCTGCTGTTTGCGCGCGCGGCCCAGTTGTTCGACAGCAGGACGGCCCTGCCGGTGCGCCACGACACGGCGGACAGCATCTATGCCGAACTGGCCCAGCGCTGCGAGGCTGCGGGGGACCCGCGCATTGCCATCACCTTCCCGGTGGAGCTGCCGGCCAATACCTCGGCCGAAGAGGTGGAGCAATGGCTGTCTGCCAGCGGTTTCACCAAGGTGCAGGCCGAGCGCGAAGTGGAGCGCGCTCACCCAGCAGCTGACGAGGCCGCCAAGGGCAAGAAAAAATCCAGGCCAGCACCCGAGAAGATCAAGGTGCTGGATGTGATTGCCGACCGCTTTCGCCTCGGCAAGGCCGAGCGCGCCCGCGCCATGGAGGCGATCGAGGTGGGCCTCAAGCGCGGTAGCGGCAGGCTCACGGTGTATGTGCTGCCCGAGAGCGCGGCCGAGGCGGCCGAGCCCGAGCTGTGGAAGTTCTCGCTGGGTCTGCATTGCCCCGAGAGCAATCTGACCTATCAGGAGCCGATTCCCTCGCTGTTCTCCTTCAACTCCGCGGTGGGCGCCTGCGATGCCTGCCGTGGTTTCGGCCGCGTCATCGGGGTCGACTGGGGTCTGGTGATTCCCAATGAAAAGCTCACCTTGCGCACCGGTGTCATCAAGCCGATTCAGACGCCGGCCTGGAAGGAGATTCAGGACGACCTGATGCGCCATTCCGAGGCCGAAGGCATTCCGCGCGATACGGCCTGGTCCAAGCTGACCCGGGAGCAGAAGGACTGGGTGATCGAAGGCTCGCCCAACTGGAACGGCAAGTGGAGCCAGACCTGGTATGGCATTCGCCGCTTTTTCGAGTACCTCGAAAGCAAGGCCTACAAGATGCATATCCGGGTGCTGTTGTCCAAGTACCGCAGCTACACCGAATGCCCGACATGCGGAGGCGCCCGCCTCAAGACGGAAAGCCTGCTCTGGCGTATTGGCGGCAAGCAGGCAGCGGATGCCGTGCTGCCGCCCGGCGATGAAGGCGGGCGATACCAGCGCTTCATGCCGCAGGCGGTGGGCTGGAGCCGTGAGCAGCTCGACAGCCTGCCGGGCCTGTGTCTGCATGATCTGATGCGTCTGCCGATCACGCGCCTGCGCGACTTCTTTGCGCAGCTGGCGCCAGACAACGATGCCGTCAAAAATGATGGCGAAGCCCAGGCATTGAAGATGCTGCATGCAGAAGTCATGACGCGGCTGCAGTATCTGTGCGATGTGGGCATAGGCTACCTCACGCTGGACCGCCAGAGCCGCACGCTGAGCGGCGGCGAGGTGCAGCGAATCAACCTGACCACCGCGTTGGGCACTTCGCTGGTTAACACCTTGTTTGTGCTTGACGAGCCTTCGATCGGCCTGCACCCGCGCGATATGGAGCGCATCACCGAAGCCATGCAGCGCCTGCGCGATGCGGGCAATACGCTGGTGGTGGTGGAGCATGACCCGGCCGTGATGTTTGCCGCCGACCGCATGATCGACATGGGCCCTGGCCCTGGTGCACGCGGCGGCCAGATCGTGTTCGACGGCACGCCCGAAGATCTGCGCCAGGCCGATACCCTGACCGGCGCCTATCTGGGCGGCCGCAAGCAGGTGGGCTTCGGTCTCAAGCGCATGGTGACCGAGAGCACGCCGCGCCTGATTCTAGAAGGCGCGCGCGAGCACAATCTGCAGGACATCAGCGTGGACTTTCCGCTGCAGCGCCTGGTCACCATCACCGGTGTTTCGGGCTCGGGAAAATCCACGCTGATTCAGGATGTGCTGGTGCCTGCGCTGATGCGTCACTTCGGCAAGCCCACCGATGCGGCGGGCGCGTTCGAGCGCCTGCTGGGCGCGGACCATCTGGCCGATGTGATGTTCGTGGACCAGTCGCCGATCGGCAAGACGGCGCGCTCCAACCCGGTCAGCTATGTGGGCGCCTGGGATGCGATCCGCGAGCTGTTCGCCGTGGCTCCACTGTCGCGCCAGCGCGGCTACACCGCTGCCAAGTTCAGCTTCAACAGCGGCGACGGCCGCTGCCCGACCTGCGGCGGCTCGGGCTTCGAGCATGTGGAGATGCAGTTCCTCTCGGACGTCTATCTGCGCTGCCCGGACTGCAACGGCACGCGTTATCGCCCCGAGATTCTGGAAGTGAAAATCGAGCGCAACGGCCAGCCGCTGAATGTGGCCGATGTGCTGGAGCTCACGGTGGCCGAGGCCGCGCTGCTGTTTGCGCAGGACCGCGACGTGATCCGCGCGCTGCAGCCCATCGTCGATGTGGGCCTGGAATATGTGAAGCTCGGCCAGCCGGTGCCCACGCTGTCGGGTGGCGAAGCGCAGCGCTTGAAACTGGCAGGCTTCCTGGCCGAGGCGGCCAAGGCGCAGTCCAAATCCAAGCAGTCGCTGGCCAGGAAAGGCACGCTGTTCCTGTTCGACGAGCCCACGACCGGCCTGCATTTCGAGGACATTGCCAAGCTCATGCGCGCATTGCGCAAGCTGCTGGAGGCTGGCCACTCGCTGATCGTCATCGAGCACAACCTGGACGTGATTCGCGCCAGCGACTGGCTGATCGATCTGGGCCCTGAAGGCGGTGATGGCGGCGGTCTGATCGTCGCGGAGGGCACGCCCGAGGAGGTGCGCCATGTGAAGGAATCGCACACGGCCCAGGCCCTGCGCGAATACGACCTGGCCATGGGTGTGGGCGGCGAGGCGGTGCGCGAAGTCGCTCCCATGCTCTACAAGCCCCAGCGCAAGGCACAGGCCGAAAAGGCGCCGCAGGCCAAGAACGCGATCGAGATCGTCAATGCCAAGGAACACAACCTCAAGTCCCTGAGCGTGGATGTGCCGCGCGGCAAGTTCAATGTGGTGACCGGGGTGTCGGGCTCGGGCAAGTCCACGCTGGCTTTCGACATCCTGTTCAACGAAGGCCAGCGCCGCTATCTCGAATCGCTCAATGCCTATGCGCGCTCCATCGTGCAGCCAGCGGGCCGTCCCGAGGTCGATGCGGTCTATGGCATACCGCCCACGGTGGCCATCGAGCAGCGCCTGTCACGTGGCGGTCGAAAGTCCACGGTGGGAACGACCACCGAGGTCTGGCACTTTCTGCGCCTGCTCTATGTGAAGCTGGGCGTGCAGCACTGCATCCATGACGATGCCATCGTGCAGCCGCAGACCGAGGAAAGCATTGCCGCGCAGCTGATGACGAATTTCCGTGGCCAGACCATAGGCCTCTTGAGTCCGCTGGTTGTCAACCGCAAGGGCGTCTATACCGAGCTGGCTGACTGGGCCAGACCCAAGGGCTACACGCATCTGCGCGTGGACGGCGAGTTTCTGCCGACCACGGGCTTTCCGCGTATTGACCGCTTCAAGGAACACACCATCGAGCTGCCCGTGGCCAGCGTGACGGTGACCGCGGCCAACGAGAAAGAGCTGCGCGGTCATCTGCGCCAGGCGCTGGAAATCGGCAAGGGCGTGCTGCATGTGCTGTCCGGCATCGAGAATCTGGCCGACGCCATGCAGGGCGGCCAGAGCACGGCAGGCATCGGCGCGCTGCAGGTCTTCTCCACCCAGCGTGCCTGCCCGGTCTGCGCCACCAGCTATGCCGAGCTGGACCCGCGTCTGTTCTCCTACAACAGCAAGCATGGCTGGTGCCCTGATTGCGTGGGCACGGGCGTGAAGCTGACCAAGGACCAGCGCAAGGTCTATGACGACACCTTGCTGGCCGACGACAACCGTGGCCGGGAGGTGAAGTTCGAGGGCCAGGAGGTGGAAGATCTGGCCGAGGTGGAATGCCCCAAGTGCCACGGCACACGTCTGAACCCTGTGGCGCGAGCCGTGAAGTTTCACGACGAGGCGATCACCGATATTGCCCAGCTGTCAGTCAGCGATGTGCGCCAATGGATACAGGGCCTGGAGCTTACGGGCCGCGAAGCCGATATTGCACGCGATCTGATTCCCGAGATCCAGAGCCGTCTCGAATTCCTGGAAGAAGTCGGTCTCAACTATCTGACGCTGGACCGCGGAGCACCCACGCTGAGCGGGGGTGAGGCCCAGCGCATCCGCCTGGCTGCGCAACTGGGCAGCAATCTGCAAGGCGTCTGCTATGTGCTGGACGAACCCACCATCGGCCTGCATGCGCGCGACAACCAGATCCTGCTCAATGCCTTGCACAAGCTAGGCGACAAGGGCAACACGCTGGTGGTGGTGGAGCACGACGAAGACACGATTCGCCGCGCCGACCACGTGATCGACATCGGCCCCAGCGCCGGCATTCGCGGCGGCCGTCTGGTGGCCGAGGGCACGGTGGATGACATCATGGCGGCCAAGGACTCGGTCACGGGGCGCTATCTGCTGCACGCCATGCGCCACCCTTTCAAGCCACGTCTGTGGGTGGGAGAGGGCGAGCCACCTGTGCAGCCAGATGCTATTAATACAGAAGCTGCTAGCGCCGGTGATAAGGAGGTTTCAGATACGAAACTATCCAAAGCCAAGAAGAAGAAAGCGGTAGCTGCTACTGAAAATGTGGTGCAGCAGGGCAGCGACGCACTGCACTGGCTCACGGTGCTGGGCGCGAATCTGCACAATCTGCAGAGCGTGGAGGCCCGGGTTCCGCTCAAGCGGCTGGTAGCCGTCACCGGAGTTTCCGGCTCGGGCAAGTCCACGCTGGCGCGCGATGTGCTGCTGAGCAATGTGGCGGCCTGGGTGCAGCAGCGCTCGACCAAGGCCGGCCGCGATGCCATGGATGACGGCAAGTCGCCGGCGCTCGTGGGCTGCAAGGGGCTCAAGGGCTTCGAGACCATCGATCGCGTGCTCGAGGTCGATCAGACACCGATCGGCAAGACGCCGCGCTCCTGCCCTGCGACCTATATCGGCTTCTGGGACACGATTCGCAAGCTGTTTGCCGAGACCCTGGAAGCCAAGGCCCGGGGTTATGCGGCCGGCCGCTTCTCGTTCAACAC
Organism: Comamonas testosteroni ATCC 11996; assembly: GCF_000241525.1. Classification (GTDB taxonomy): domain Bacteria; phylum Pseudomonadota; class Gammaproteobacteria; order Burkholderiales; family Burkholderiaceae_C; genus Comamonas; species Comamonas testosteroni. The sequence continues at coordinate 49,462 of NZ_AHIL01000008.1, read as the reverse complement.
CGGCGAAGGCCGTTGCCCGGCCTGCGAAGGCCAGGGCGTGCGCACCATCGAGATGAGCTTTCTGCCCGATGTGAAAGTGCCTTGTGAGGTCTGCCACGGTGCGCGCTTCAACCCCGAAACCCTGGCCGTGAGCTGGCGGGGCAAGAGCATTGGCGATGTGCTGAAGATGGAGGTCGACGAGGCCGTGGAGTTCTTCGCCTCCATGCCCTCGATTGCCCATCCGCTGCAGTTGCTGAAAGACGTGGGCCTGGGCTATCTGACCCTGGGCCAGCCATCGCCCACGCTGTCGGGTGGCGAGGCCCAGCGCATCAAGCTGGTGACCGAGCTGACCAAGGTGCGCGATGATATCGGCCGCCGCGGGCAGAAGGCTCCGCACACGCTGTACGTGCTGGACGAGCCCACCGTGGGCCTGCACATGGCCGATGTGGACAAGCTCATCCATGTGCTGCACCGCCTTGTCGACGGCGGCCACAGCGTGGTGGTCATCGAGCATGACCTCGACGTGATTGCCGAGGCGGACTGGATCATCGATCTGGGCCCCGAAGGCGGCAAGGACGGCGGGCGCATCGTGGCCACGGGAACTCCCGAGGAGCTGGTGAAGATCGGCACCCATACCGGCAAGGCGCTGGCGCCGGTGCTGGCGCGGTAAGAGGCGGCGCGCACCATGTCCTTCTCGCGTAGCAACTTTCCTGCACCGGCTGAGCTGGCGGCCTCGCGTGTCGCGTGGATGGCGCAGATCGCGCGCCCACCGCTGCCGCCGGCGGTGCAGACCTGGATGACCTGGGCGCGTGGCTGCAGGGATGTGCTGCCGTGGTTGCAGCTTCCTGCATGGCGTGAAGGCGCAGGCAACTGGCTCGCTATGCAGCGTGCCACCGATACGGCCGGGCTGTGGTCTCAGACTGGTGAGTACCGCTTCGGCCTGGACCTCAAGGCCAGCACGCCCGGTGATCTGCGTTGGATCGACGGTGCGGTGGCGGATGGCTGGAGCCCGCACTGGCTGGTGCTGACCCATGGCCTGGATGGCGACCCGCTGATCGGTGACATGAGCCGGCCCGAAGTGCCTGTGCTGTGGAAGTGGCATGACGAGCCGCACCGCGCGGCCAGGCCATTGTTCGCCTCGCTCGAGGAGTTGATGGCGCATGTGCAGGCCAAGGCAGCCAAAGCGCCACTGGTGCCGCGTGAAACGCGCTCTTCCACCATCTTCTACACCGTGCGCCTGCTGGAGCTGGGACCCGATCCGGCCAGGGTCATGCTGGCGCTCAGGAAAATCTTCACGACGCTGTCTGCGCAGGAGCTGCTGAAACTCAAGACCCGGCTGCCGCTGACGCTGCTCGACGATAGCGTCAGCGCCTTGCAAAAGGACCGCCTGGTGCAGCATTTCGGGGGGCTGGGGGCGCGCGTGGAAGTGAGCGAGCGTCGCTTGTAGCGCGCACGCAAGGGCGGCCGATATGGCGCATGCAGCACATGCAGCGCGTCCTTCCAAAACAGCCCCCACCATCATCACGCATCACCCGCGCCATTTCAGCAAAGGCAGGTGCATGGTGTTCATGGAGCCGCAGCACCGATTATTTGATCGAAAAAAAGGCCCACGTGATGCACGCAGGCCTTGTGGTCCAGCACAGTCCGCTTTACTGAAAGCCCAGCGTATGCGGCAGCCAGGTCGACAGCTCGGGGATAAAGGTCAGCAGGCACAGCACGACGAAGTGGGCCAGCAGGAACAGCGGCATCTCGCGCGTCAGCTCGGTGATGGACACGCGCGTGGACACGGCGGTCACGAACAGCAGGCCGCCGACCGGCGGCGTGATCATGCCCAGCGTGAGGTTGACGATCACCACCATGGCGAAGTGCGTGGGATCGATGCCCAGGCTGAAGGCGATGGGCGCGAGAATGGGCACCAGAATCATCACGCCGGGCAGTGGCTCCATGAAGATGCCGAAGACCAGCAGCAGAATGTTCACGGCAATCAGGAACATGACGGGCGAGAGTTCCCAGCTCACGATCAGCTCGGACAGATACTGCGGAATGCCTTCCACCGTGAGCACCCAGGCAAATGCTGCCGAGGTCGCCATCACCAGCAGCACCGAGGCCGTGAGCATGGCCGAACGCGCCAGGATGCCGGGCAGGGCCGACCACTTGAGCGTGCGGTAGACCCATTTGCCGCAGACCAGCGCATAGAACACGGCCACGACGGAGGCTTCAGTGGGCGTGAAGATGCCGAAGCGGATACCGACCACGATGAGCACGATGAGCATCAGTGCGGGGATGGCCTTGAAGCTGGTGCTCCACATCTCGCGCGCCGAGGGGCGCGGCTCGGTGCTGCGGTAGTCGCGCTTCTTGCAGACCCACCAGTTGACGGCCGCCATGGCCAGCGCGATCAGAATGCCGGGAATGAAGCCAGCCATGAACAGGCCGCCCACGGACACGTTCTCATCCTGCAGCGCATAGATGATCATGCTCACCGATGGCGGAATGATGGGGCCGACGATGGCTGTGCTGGCCGTCAGCGCGGCCGCATAGGGGCGGCTGTAGCCGGCCTTGTCCATCATCTTGACCATCATGGAGCCGGGTCCGGCCGCATCGGCCAGGGCCGAGCCCGAGATGCCCGAGAACATGGTCAGCGACAGCACATTGGCATAGCCCAGGCCGCCGCGCAGATGGCCGACGAACTGGGCGGCAAAGCGCAGCAGCACGGCCGTGAGCGCACCGCCCGACATCAGCTCTGCGGCCAGGATGAAGAAGGGCACGGCCATCAGCGGAAAGCTGTCGATGCCCGTGAACATTTCCTTGAAGACGATCAGCTGTGGATAACGTCCGCCGACAAAGACCGCCAGGGCTGCCGAGATGGCCAGCGCAAACGCCACCGGAAAGCCCAGCGTGAGCAGGGCGATGATGGCAACAAATAAAGTGATACCCATGATGTTTCAATCGATCAGTGATTCGTGGCGCAACGCATAAAACTGGGCTGACCCAAGCCAGGGACAGCGAGCAAGGGCCTATGCCGGCCGCGCCGCCCCACAGCTAGGCTGTCGTCCCCCTTCCAGGGGGAAGGCGCGCAGCGACTCAGGGGGTGTTTCATATAGACGCTGCAGCATCCGCATCCATTTCATCGGACTCGGCGAAGTTGCCAGCGGTGATGTAGCCGCGTGCGATGAACAGCAGATGGATCAGCATCAGCACAAAGCCCACGGGCATGGCGCCGTAGATATAGGAGATCGGAATGTCCGTGGCCGCCGTGGTCTGAAAGCGCGTGGCGTACACATACTGCGACGAGGTCACGGTCATCACGGCAAAGAAGATCGCCAGAATGAGCACGACAAAGCCGCGCATGGCCTGTGCCTTGCGGGCGCTCACGCTGCGGTGCAGATTGTCGATGGCCACATGGCCGCCAAAGCGCAGCACCAGGCCTGCGCCCAGGAAAGTGACCCAGATCATCATGTGGCGGGCCACTTCTTCGGCCCAGACGATGGAGTCGCCCGTGGTGTAGCGCAGCACCACGTTGGCAAAGACGATGCAGGCCATGGCCAGCAGCAGCAAGATCAGCAGCCAGCGATTGCCGGCCACGAGAATGCGTTCGATACGATCAAGCATAGGAGTGGGGGTGAGCAGAGGCAGCGGCACGGAACGCCGCAGGAGCTGGCTGCATCACAAAGTTGAGAGCTGCATCATCATCGGCAGGAATTGGCGCAAGTCCATTCGTGCTGACCGCAGCCGGGCAAGGATCTGCCTTGCCCAGGAGGGAGAAAATGCACGGGCCGGCCTCCGCGGAGGCCGGCCCATGTTGGCAGTGCTTACTTGACGGCGGTGATGGAGTCCAGCGTCTTCTGGCCGAACTTCTTGGCGTATTCCTTGTACGCGGGCTCCAGCGCGGTGCGGAAGGCGGTCTGGTCGACCTTCTCCACGACCTTCATGCCGTTGGCCTTGGCTTCTTCAACGCCCTTTTTCTCCACGTTGTCCACAAAGGCGCGCGAGGCCAGCGCGCCCTTCTTGGCGGCTTCGGTGAAGGCGGTCTTCTGGGCGGCGTTCAGCGATCCCCAGAACGAGGGCGACACGATCAGGGCCATGGGGGCATAGACGTGGGAGGTCAGGGTCAGGTGCTTTTGCACTTGCCACAGCTTGGCGGACACCAGCACGGAGATGGGGTTCTCCTGGCCGTCGATCGTGCCTTGCTGCAGCGCACCGATGACTTCGGGCCAGGACATGGGGGTGGGCGAGGCACCCAGGGTACGGAAGGCCGTGATGTGCACGGGGTTCTCGGTCACGCGGATCTTCAGGCCCTTGAGGTCGGGCACGCCATTGACGGCATGCTTGTTGTTGCTCAGATGGCGAAAGCCCTGCTCGCCCCAGGCCAGCGCGATCAGGCCGCGCTTCTGGAACTTGGCCAGCAGGTCCTGACCGAAGGCGCCGTCCATCACGGCACGTGCGTGCTGGGTGTCGCGGAACAGGAAGGGGATGTCCACCACGCCCACATCGGGCACGAAGTTGCTCAGGGCGCCGGTGGAGACGATGGCAGCTTCCACGGTGCCCAGCTGCAGGCCTTCGATCAGCTCGCGCTCGCCACCCAGGGCGGAGGCGGGGAACTGCTTGAACTTGTAGGCACCGTTGGTGCCTTTTTCCACGCCTTCGGCCCAGGCGTTGGCGGCAGCGCCGTAGTGGGAGTTGACGGCCAGCGCATAGCCGATCTTGACTTCCTTGCCCTGGGCAAATGCAGTGCCTGCGGTCAGGGCGGCTGTTGCTGCCACGGCCGTGGCGACGAAGGTGCGGCGAATCATGCGCATGGTGTTGGTCTCTCAGAAATGTTTTGAAATGAATCAAAAATTGTAGTGAGTGCCAACCGTGGGTTTTTACGCATCCGGGGGTCGTCTTGTACGGGTGGGTGCATCGTGTTTGGCGATGGATGGGCGTCAAAAAAGGCCTCTGTGCCGGCAAGCACGGAGGCCTTTGAAAATGAGAGCTGCTTGCGCTTGTTCTCAAACGATTTCAGATTGTTTTGATATTGAAATCATTAAACAATAAGCGGCTACAGCTACTTTTTTTGCTGAGCCAGCAGTTGATCGGCAAGCTGCACAAAGCCGTCGCCGCGCTCGGCCGTGGTCACATGGCGCGGCAGATGCCTGAGCTGGGGCACGAAGCGCGCGATATTGGCCACGCCCACGCTGTGGGGCATGTGCTCGAACATCTGCTGGTCGTTGGTCGAGTCGCCGATATACACCCAGCGCGCCAGCGTGGCGTCCAGATCGATGTCGAACAGCTCGCGTGTGATCCAGCGCGCGCCTTCGAGCTTGTTGTGCTCGCCGAACCAGCCGTTGATGTGGATGGAGCTGACGGTGGCATTCATGCCGGCCGCCTTCATGATGGCCACGCATTCATCGATCTGTGCCTGGGGCATGTTCGTGAACTCGCTGTGATCCACGGCGATATCGCATTCGCGGCCGGCCGAATCAGTGGCGCGGCTGGCGCCGGGCACGGTGGCCTCGATCTGCTCGAGTACCTGCTGCATACGGGCAAAGTTGCGGGCGCGCTCATCGGCAGATTGCTGGTAGAGCTTGTCCAGGCCGCCCTGGGCGTTGCGGCGCAGGGCCACGGCACCGTTCTCGGCCACGATGGCGTCCACGGGCCAGGCCGATGCAAACGGCACGCTCCAGCCCACGGGACGGCCGGTGATGGGCACCACTTTCAGACCCGCATCTTTGAGGCGCGCAATGGCGGCCACCACATGCTCGGGCACCACGCCGTCGGTGGTCAGCGTGTCGTCGATATCGGTCAGCACGCCCAGCAGCTTGGCAGGTGTCTGCAGTTCAGACAAAGGACGCAGAAATTCTTGGCTCACAGAAAACTCTCTCGATGTTGATCCTCGCCTGAAGCTAGCGCGGTCCAACTCAGAGACATCGAGCAAGAGCCGCCTCGCAGCGAGGATGTCGTCCCCCTCCGGCGCGTAGCGCCAGAGAGGGGGAAGCGGCGGGGCCACCTAGGCAAAGCCGCTCAGGGGGTGATCACGCTCAGTTCGCTGAGCCCAGTGCCAATCCCGCATGCTCGCGCAGCGGGTGGAAATGGATCTTGGGGAAACGCTCCTGCGCCAGGCGCACGTCATAGGGGCTGGTGCACAGATAGGCCAGGGTGTCGGCCGCATCATGCGCCAGGCGCATGGGGTAGGCGTTCTCGAACTCGCGCAGCTCGGCGGGCGAGTCGGCCGTGATCCAGCGCGCGCCGGTGTACTGGCAGCCTTCCAGGCGGACGTCGCAGTCGTACTCGGTCTTGAGGCGGTGCTGCACCACTTCGAACTGCAGCTGACCCACAGCGCCCAGCAGCATATTGCCGCCGACATCGGGCTTGAAGACCTGGATCGCGCCTTCCTCGCCCAGCTGCATCAGGCCTTGCTGCAGCTGCTTGGTACGCAGCGGGTTCTTGAGCACCACGGTCATGAACATTTCGGGTGCGAAGAAGGGCAGGCCGGTGAACTGCAGATTGGGGCCGTCGGTGATGGAGTCGCCCAGCTGCACGCCGCCGTGAATCGTGAAGCCGATGATGTCGCCCGCATAGGCCTCGTCGACGGCCTCGCGGCGCTGGCTCATGAAGGTCACCACGGATGTGGGGCGCAGCTCCTTGCCGGTGCGCTGCACCTTCATCTTCATGCCGGGGGTGTACTTGCCGGACGCCACGCGCACGAACGCAATGCGGTCGCGGTGGTTGCTGTCCATATTGGCCTGCACCTTGAACACCACGCCTGCAAAGGTCTTGTCTTCGGGGTTGATGGTGACTTCTGCGCGCTGGCGGTTCACTTCGGTGAAGGCAACGCGCGGGCCGGGCGGGGGCGACATGTCGACCACGGCGTCCAGCACTTCCATCACACCGAAGTTGTTCACACCGGAGCCGAAGAACACGGGGGTCAGCTTGCCTGCCAGGAAGGCCTCGTGGTCCCATTCGGCCGAGGCGCCAACGGCCAGTTCCATGGATTCCAGGGCATCGTCGAAAGCCTTGCCAAAGCGCGCGCGCAGCTTGTCGCCTTCGCTCAGCGGAATGACTTCAAAGTCCTTGGGGCCGCGGTCGCTGCCGGGCGTGAACACCGTCATGCTCTGCGTGCGCAGATTGATGATGCCGCCGAAGCTCTTGCCCTGACCCACGGGCCAGGTGATGGGGCAGCAGGGCATGCCCAGTTCGCGCTCGACTTCGTCCATGATGTCCAGCGGGTCGCGCACTTCACGGTCGAACTTGTTGACGAAGGAGATGATGGGGGTGTTGCGCTGGCGGCAGACCTCGATCAGGCGGCGGGTCTGCGATTCCACGCCGTTGGCCGCATCGATCACCATCAGCGCCGAGTCCACGGCCGTCAGCACGCGGTAGGTATCTTCCGAGAAGTCCTTGTGGCCGGGAGTGTCGAGCAGGTTGATCACATGGTCGCGGTAGCTCATCTGCATCACCGACGAGGCCACCGAGATGCCGCGCTGCTTCTCGATTTCCATCCAGTCGGAGGTGGCGTGGCGCGAAGCCTTGCGGCCCTTGACGGCGCCGGCAATCTGGATCGCGCCCGAGAACAGCAGCAGCTTTTCGGTCAGCGTGGTCTTACCCGCGTCCGGGTGGGAGATGATGGCGAACGTACGACGGCGCCGGGTTTCTGGGGCGTATGACACAGTATTGAGAGCTGTAAATACAGCCGGAGAACGCCGGCTGTGACAACAAAAGGTGCGGCGGTTCGTTTGCCGCACCAGGCCCGCACCCATGCAGGGCAGACCTGTGAATAAGTCTTGAGGGCGCTTATTTTAACGGCAGGGCCAATTCTTGGAGATGCTGCGGAAATGCGGGCCGGGCGACGTCATTGCCCAAGGCCGCTGGCTCCGGAAACTGGCAGATGCGCAGCACAATAGGGGCCTAGTCTTCGGCCCTCATCTTTCCCTCATGAACAGCGCCCCGCAGGATGTGAACACATCCTTACCCGCCCAGCCTCCAGCTTCTGCCGCCCCGGTATGGATCAAGCGCGGCACGCCCGAGTACTGGCGGGTCAGCGTGGCGCTGTTCCTGGCGGGGTTTGCCACCTTCTCCCTGCTGTACTGCGTGCAGCCGCTGCTGCCCGAGCTGGCCCACAGCTTTGCCGTCAGTCCGGCCCAGAGCGCGCTGGCGCTGTCGGTATCCACGGCCTGCCTGGCCGGCTCCATCGTGCTGGCAGGGGCCTTGTCCGAGGGGCTGGGGCGGCGCAAGCTGATGTTCATCTCCATGGCCCTGGCGGCGCTGTGCAATCTGCTGGCTTCGTTTATGCCGCAGTGGCATGCGCTGCTGGCCGCACGCGCGCTGGAGGGCTTGCTGCTGGGCGGCGTGCCCGCCGTGGCCATGGCCTATCTGTCCGAAGAGATCGATCCGCCCGGCCTGGGCTTTGCCATGGGCCTGTATGTGGGCGGCACGGCGCTGGGCGGAATGCTGGGCCGGGTCGGCATGAGCGCCATGACCGAGTTCTGGGGCTGGCGCCACGCCATGGCTGCGCTTTCGGTGCTTGACCTGTTGGCGGCCCTGGGCTTTGTCTGGCTGCTGCCCAACTCGCGCAACTTCATCAAGAAGACCGGGCTGGGTGCCCGTTACCACCTGCAGGCCTGGGGCCGGCATCTGCGCCACCCGGGCCTGCCGCTGCTGTTCCTGATCGCCTTCGGCCTGATGGGCGTGTTTGTCAGCATCTACAACTATGCCGGCTTTCTGCTCAGCGCATCGCCCTATGGTCTGAGCCAGCTGCAGATCAGCCATATCTTCTATGCCTATCTGCTGGGCACGGCGGCGTCGCCGATTGCCGGGGGGCTGGCCGACAGGCTGGGTCGCGGCCCGGTGCTGATTGCAGGCACTTTGCTGATGGCCGCCGGCGTGGTTCTGACCCTGTTGCAGCCCCTGGCTGCCATCGTGGCCGGCATGGTCCTGCTGACGGCCGGCTTCTTTGTCGCGCATTCGGTGGCCAGCGGCTGGGTGGGACGGCTGGCCACGCAATCCAAGGGGCACGCATCGTCGCTATACCTCTGGGGCTACTACATGGGCTCCAGCGTACTGGGGGCCGGGGCGGGCTGGTTCTGGTCGCGCTGGGGCTGGACGGGCGTGGGCTCCGTGGCCCTGGCTGTGCTGGCGCTGGTCAGCATGCTGGCCTGGCGCGTTCAGTGGCTGGCCAAGGCTGCGGCCGCGAATCGGGCCGCTTCTTGATGCCGTCTTGATACCGACACGTCCAATCTCTACCCGTTCTTGACGGGCGAATTTCTACAGTTCCTCCATCGCAATCAAGCCGCGTGAACGGCTTGCGGGAGGAATGAAATGACCATCACCTGGATTGAAGCCCTGGCCGCCCTGACGGCGCTGGGGCTGTTTGCCTATTTGGGCTATGCGCTGCTGCGCCCCGAGAAATTCTGAAGGGGGCGCCATGCAAGTGCTGCAAGACCTGATTTTTGTGAGCCTGACGGTGGTCTGCTTTGTCGGACTGCTGGGCTTTGTGCGCGCCCTGGCGCGTCTGTGAAAGGGGTACATCATGTGGTTACCCTGGATGGAATTTGCCGCCGTACTGACTGCGGCAACCTTGCTGACGATTCCCATGGGCCAATGGCTGGCGCGCTGCTTTACCAGCGAGCGCCATGGCTGGCTGGAGCGCCTGAGCTACCGGGTCATGGGCGTGAATCCGCAGGAGCGCATGGGCTGGAGGCGCTATGGCGCCGCTCTGGTGCTGAGCAATGCGCTGATGATGCTGCTGGGTTATCTGCTGCTGCGCCTGCAGGGCGCCCTGCCGCTGAACCCGCTGGAGATTGCGGCGCAGGCGCCCGACCTGGCCTTCAATACCGCAGCCTCCTTCATCACCAATACCAACTGGCAGGCCTACGCGGGTGAGAACAGCCTGAGCAATGCGACGCAGATGGTGGTCATCACCTTCCTGATGTTTGCCGGTGCCACCACCGGTGTCGCCGCAGGCGCCGGTTTTGTGCGCGGTCTGGCGCGGTCTAGCGCCCAGGATATCGGCAACTTCTGGGTCGACTTCGTGCGCGTTTTCTGGCGCGTGCTGCTGCCGCTTTCCTTCATCATGGCCCTGGTCTATGTCTGGCAGGGCATCCCGCAGACCCTGCACGCCGAAGCCGTGGCGACGACGCTCGAAGGAGGCCGGCAGCAACTGCTGATGGGGCCCGTGGCCAGCCTGGAGAGCATCAAGCATCTGGGCACGAATGGCGGCGGCTTCTTCGGCATGAATGCAGCCCATCCGTTCGAGAATCCGACGCCGCTGACCAACCTGCTGCACATCCTCTCGATGCTGCTGATCCCGGCCGGCATGACCTATGCCTTTGGCTCCATGCTGCTGCGCCGCAAGCAGGGCTGGGTGATGTTCGCTGCCTGCATGGTGATGTTCGTCGGCTTTCTGAGCCTGGTTTTCGTGGCCGAGCAAAACGGCAGCCAGTTGCTGGCGCGCGCCGGAGCCGATCAGCAATACAGCCTGACCCAGAGCGGCGGCAATATGGAGGGCAAGGAGCTGCGCTTCGGCATTGCCGATACGGCCTTGTTCGTGGCCACCACCACGGCTGCCACCACGGGCTCGGTCAATGCCATGCATGATTCGTTGACCCCGCTGGGCTCCATCACGCCGCTGGCGCAGATGATGCTCAACTGCGTCTTCGGCGGCGACGGCGTGGGACTGATCAACCTGATTCAGTACGCCATCCTCACGGTGTTTCTGGCCGGCATGATGATTGGTCGTACCCCTGAATTCCTGGGCAAGAAGATCGAGGTGCGCGAGATCAAGCTGGTCATGCTTGCGGTGCTGGTGCCGCCGGCCTGCATTCTGGGCTTCACGGCGCTGGCCGCGCTCTGGCCGGATGCCGCAGCCAGTCTCAACAACCGCGGCCCGCATGGCTTCTCGGAGATTCTCTACGCCTATGCCTCGGCCACGGCCAACAACGGCTCCGCCTTTGCAGGGCTGAATGCCAACACGCCCTTCTTCAACACCACCACGGGCCTGGCCATGCTGGCGGGACGCTTTCTGACGCTTGTGCCCATGCTGGCCGTGGCCGGCAGCCTGGCTGCCAAGGCCACCGTGCCCGCAGGCCCGGGAACCTTCCCCACGGCCACACCGCTGTTCATGGGGCTGCTGGTGTTTGTCGTGCTGGTGGTGGGCGGTCTGACCTTTTTGCCGGCGCTGGCCCTGGGGCCCGTGATCGAACACCTGCAAATGCTCGCGGCTCAGCTGTACGCCTAACGTTCTATCCAATTGATGCCAATGCTCTGCAGCCCATGCACGGCTGCAGACCAGGGAGCAAATCATGAAAACATCGACTCAAACTCTTTGCGCTTCAGTGCTGCCAAGCCATGCACAAGCGCAGCCCGAGGCGCAATCCGCCTCCTGGTCACGTCTGCTGGGCTCCAGCGTGCGCGCCGCCCTGCTGGTGATGGCGGTCTCGGGCATTGCCTATCCCTTGCTGACCACGGGCGTGGCGCAGGCACTGTTTGCCCATGCTGCCAATGGCAGCCTGATCGAACGCCAGGGCCGGATCGTGGGCTCTGCACTGATCGGCCAGCAATTCACCGGGCCGCAGTACTTCCATGGCCGTCCCAGCGCCACAGTCGCTCCCGACCCGAGCCAGGAAGGGGCAAACATTGCTGCGCCCTACAACGCCGGCCTGTCTGGTGCCAGCAACCAGGGGGCAACGCACAAGGACTTGTCCGAAGCCGTGGCGCAGCGTGTCACGCAGTACCGCGCCGATAACGCTCTGGCCGCAGACCAGGCGGTGCCGGTGGATGCGGTCACTGCGTCGGCATCTGGCCTGGATCCGCATATCTCGATGGCCAATGCGCTGCTGCAACTGCCGCGTGTGGCGAAGGCGCGAGGGCTCTCGCCAGACCAGGTGCAGCCATTGCTGGCGCAGGAAACAGAGCAGCGCACGCTGGGCTTGCTGGGCGAGCCGCGTGTGAATGTGCTGCAGCTCAATCTGGCGCTGGACGCCTTGCAGCCCGCCACCAGCGCAGTGAAGGAGTAAGCCATGAGCACGAAGAAAATGACGGCGGGCCGCAGCCTGCTCGATGCCAGGCTGGTGAAGTCGGCGCTGTGGGATGCGGTGCGCAAACTCTCGCCGCGTACGCAGTGGGCCAACCCAGTGATGTTTGTGGTGTATCTGGGTGCGATCCTGAGCAGTCTGTTGTGGTGGCAGAGCCTGATGGAGCCGGGCAGCGAGAACAGCGGCTTTGTTCTGGCGATTGCGCTGTGGCTGTGGTTCACCGTGCTGTTTGCCAACTTTGCCGAAGCATTGGCCGAGGGCCGCAGCCGCGCCCGGGCCGCCAGCCTGCGCGGCATGAAGCGCGATACCGTGGCCAAGCTGCTGCAGCAACCGCATTTCGGCAGTTCATGGATTCCCATGCGCGCCAGCGAACTGCGCAAGGGCGTGGTCATCTTTGTGGAAGCCGGCGACACGATTGCGCTTGACGGCACGGTGATCGAGGGCGTTGCTTCGGTGGACGAAAGCGCGATCACCGGCGAATCCGCGCCCGTGATCCGCGAGGCCGGAGGCGACTTCTCGTCGGTGACCGGCGGCACGCGCGTGCTGTCGGACTGGCTGGTGGTGGAAGTCACGGTCAACCCCGGCGAGTCGTTCCTGGATCGCATGATCTCCATGGTCGAGTCGGCCAAGCGCCAGAAGACTCCGAACGAGATGGCGCTGACGATTTTGCTCGTGGGGCTGACGCTGGTCTTCCTGCTGGTCATTGTCACGCTGTGGCCCTTCTCGGCCTTTGCGGTGTCACAGGCTGGAACGGGCTCGGTGGTCGGTATTGCCGTGCTGATTGCGCTGCTGGTCTGCCTGATTCCGACCACGATTGGCGGCCTGTTGTCGGCCATCGGTGTGGCCGGCATGAGCCGCATGATGCAGGCCAATGTCATCGCCACTTCGGGCCGGGCCGTGGAGGCTGCCGGTGATGTGGACGTGCTGCTGCTGGACAAGACCGGCACCATCACCCTGGGCAACCGCCAGGCCAGCGAGTTTCTGCCGGCCCCCGGAGTGAACGCCGCGCAACTGGCCGAAGCCGCACAGCTGTCGTCTCTGGCAGATGAGACACCTGAAGGCCGCAGCGTGGTGGCTCTGGCCAGGGAGCGCCATGGCCTGCCCGATCGCAGCAGTGCGGATTTCCCGGGCGAGTTCGTGCCCTTTACCGCACAGACGCGTATGAGTGGGGTGGACCTGCAGAGCCCGCAAGGCTTGCGCAGCTTGCGCAAGGGCGCCGCCGATGCCGTGCGCCGGCATGTCGAGGCGCTGGGAGGCAGCTTCCCGGCTCAGGTACAACTGTCCGTGGACAACGTCTCGCGCAAGGGCAGCACGCCTTTGGTGGTGGCCGATGGCGCCAAGGTGCTGGGCGTGATCGAGCTCAAGGACATCGTCAAGCCAGGCATGCGCGAGCGCTTTGCCGAACTGCGCCGCATGGGCATAAAGACAGTGATGGTGACGGGCGACAACCCGCTGACGGCAGCCGCCATTGCCGCCGAGGCAGGGGTGGATGATTACCTGGCCGAGGCCCGGCCCGAAGACAAGTTGCAGCTGATCCGCTCGCACCAGGCGGCGGGCCGCCTGGTAGCCATGACGGGGGACGGCACCAACGATGCTCCGGCCCTGGCCCAGGCCGATGTGGCCGTGGCCATGAACAGCGGAACCCAGGCTGCCAAAGAGGCCGGCAACATGGTGGATCTGGACTCCAACCCCACCAAGCTGATTGAGGTGGTGGAAACCGGCAAGCAGATGCTGATGACGCGCGGCGCGTTGACTACCTTCAGCATTGCCAATGATGTGGCCAAGTACTTCGCCATCATTCCTGCCGCCTTTGTGGGCACTTATCCGCAACTGGCTGCGCTCAACGTGATGCAGCTGCACAGCGCAGATTCCGCCATCCTGAGCGCCGTGATCTTCAATGCACTGATCATCATCGCCCTGGTGCCGCTGGCCTTGCGTGGTGTGCAGTATCGCGCCGTGGGTGCGGCCCTGCTGCTGCGCCGAAACCTGCTGATCTATGGCCTGGGCGGGCTGATCGTGCCGTTTGTGGGCATCAAGCTCATCGACATGCTGCTGACCGTGCTGGGCCTCGTCTAGGTCCTATTCAGGCCTTGCTTTCTCGTCTTTGTGGCTTGTCCGCGTTCCCTGCGGGCGCGGCAAGTCTGATCTGTTTGCTTCATCATCATGCGTTTCTCCCATCCCCAAAAAACATTTCACGCATCGCGTTCCTGGGTCGTCAGCTCCGCGTTGCTGATGATTGCCTTGAGCTGTGTAAAACCCTCTGCTGCCGAGGAAACAAAAGCGCCATCTGCTGCTGAAGTCACAGCTGCTGTGCAGGCCGACAGCAAGTCTTCCTTGACCGGCTCGCTGAGCCTGATCAGTGACTACCGCTTTCGCGGCATCTCGCAGACCTGGCAAGGTGCGGCAGTTCAGGGCGCAGTGGAGCTGGCCTTGCCCAAGGGCTTTTATGTGGGCACGTCGCTGTCCAATGTCTCTACCAACAGCTACGGCCGGGGCCAGGGACTGGAGCACGATATCTATGGTGGCTGGCGCGGCGAGCTTGTGCCTGACTGGCTGCTGGATGCCGGGCTCTTGCAGTACCGCTATCCCGGCGCCCGCCTGGGCGCAAGCGATGGCAGCAGCAAACGCTTTGACACCACCGAGCTCTATCTGGGGGCGACTCATGGTGGCCTGAGCCTCAAATGGTCTGTGGCACTGACGCCTTATTTCGGACTGGGCGAGAGTACCGCCGACTCGGCGTTCGCCACTGCGCTGCGACCAGCAGGCAGCAGCCGCGGCAGCCAGTATCTGGATCTGAACTATCAGCATCCGCTGGGCGATCTCGCCACCTTGGGCCTGCATGGCGGCTATACCTGGGTGCGCAACTACAGCGATGTTTCCTATGCCGACTGGCGCATCTCGCTATCCAGGGCCTGGGGTCCATGGACAGCATCGCTTGCCTACGCGGGTACCTCGGCCGATGCCAGGTACTACAGCGCCGTCAACAGTCGCGGCCAATGGCGTGATCTGGCGCGCAGCGGCTGGCTGCTGGGCCTGAGTGCCGGGTTCTGACCGCACTTGAGTGATACGCTGATCGCCTGATGCCTTCATCCACACCCTCATCCGCCGCGCAGCGCCCCGACCCCGATGCGCTGGTCGCTCAACTGCAGGCAGATCGGCAGCGCGCTCATCTCGGCAAGCTGCGCATCTACTTTGGCTCCAATGCCGGAGTGGGCAAGACCTATTCCATGCTGGCGGCCGCGCAGCGCGAGCGGCAGGCCGGGCGCAAGGTTCTGGTGGGGCTGGTGGAGACGCATGGCCGTGCCGAGACCGAGCAGCAACTGCATGACCTGGAGCTGCTGCCGCGTCGCACGCTGGCCTACCAGGGCAGGCAGCTGGACGAGTTCGACCTCGATGCAGCTTTGCAACGCCGCCCGGAGGTGCTGCTGCTCGACGAGCTGGCGCACAGCAATGTGAGCGGCTCACGCCACCCCAAGCGCTGGCAGGATGTGCAGGAGCTGCTGGAGGCGGGTATCGAGGTGTGGACCACGCTCAACGTTCAGCATCTGGAAAGCCTCAACGATGTGGTGGGCGGCATTGTGGGCATACAGGTCCATGAGACCGTGCCCGACCATATCTTTGACGATGCCGACGAGGTCATCGTCGTCGATATCCCGCCCGAGGAGCTGCTCAAGCGCCTCAAGTCGGGCAAGGTCTATCCGCTGGAGCAGGCCGAGCGGGCCTCGCGCAATTTCTTTCGCCAGGGCAATTTGCTGGCGCTGCGCGAGCTGGCCTTGCGCCGCACGGCCGATCGTGTCGATGAAGACATGCGCGACTATCGCCGCGAGCGCTCCATCGGCGATGTCTGGCCCACGCGCGAGCGCCTGCTGGTGGGCGTGGGCGGCCGCGCCGGTGACGATGCCCTGGTGCGCCAGGTGGCACGCCTGGCAAGGCGGCTGGAGGCTGACTGGGTGGTGGTCTATGTGGATGCGCCGGAACGCCAGCATCGGCCTCGGGCAGCGCAGGAGGCCGTGCTCAAGACCCTGGCGCTGGCCGCGCGTCTGGGCGCGGAAACGGCCACCATTCCCGGTGCCCATGTGGCCCAGGCTCTGGTGGACTTTGCGCGCGAGCGCAATGCCAGTCATCTGGTGCTGGCGCGTGTGCATGAACCTTTGAGCCGCTGGCTGCGCTGGCGTGCCCCCAGCCTGTCCGAACAGATTGCGGCGCTGGATCCCGGCCTGGACGTGCTGCTGCTGTCGGTCAAGCAAAGCAAGAACGACAGCACCTTGCGATTGCCGGTGGCGCGTGAAAAGGCCATTCCGTGGAAGGGCTATGCAGGCGTGACCCTGGCATGCCTGGCCGCTACAGCGGTGGCGGAGCTGCTGCTGCAGGTGTTCGACCCGGCCAATGTGGTCATGCTTTTCCTGCTGGTGGTGGTGCTGTCCGCCGTGCGCTGGGGGCGCGGCCCTGGTGCATGGGCGGCCCTGCTGTCGGTGCTGCTGTTCGATTTCTACTTTGTGCCGCCGCGAAACTCCTTCAGCGTCAACGATACGCAATACCTGTTCACCTTCAGCCTGATGCTGGGTGTGGCCCTGGTCTGCGGCCAGCTGACGGCGCGGCTGCGCCACGAGGCGCGCGTGGCCGCAGAGCGCGAAAGGCGGGCCGGCGCGCTGGCCAGGCTGGCGCGTGACCTGTCGGGTGCGCTGACGCAGGAGCAGGTCACGCAGATCGCGCTGGCTACGATTTCAGGCGTTTTTGATGCCCAGACCGGGCTGCTGGTGCCCGATGCCGATGAGCGCTTGCAGCTGGTGCAGGGCAGCGAAGGTCAGATCGACACCAGCGTGGGCCGCTGGAGCATGGAGCATGGCCAGATGGCCGGCCACGGCACCGATACCCTGGCCGCCGCGCCGGCGCTTTATGTGCCGCTGATGGCGCCCGTGCGCTCGCGCGGCGTGCTGGTGCTGCAGCTGCGTGCGCCGCAGAAGTTGCGGGTGCCCGAGGAGCGCCGCCTGCTCGATGCCTGTGCCAGCCAGATCGCCCTGGCCTTGGAGCGTGTGCATTTTGTGGAGGTGGCGCAGCAGACCCAGATCGCCATGGAGGGCGAGCGCATGCGCAACACCTTGCTCTCGGCCGTCTCGCACGATCTGCGCACGCCGCTGACGGGCATCCTGGGCGCGGCCCAGGCGGCCTTGCCGCATGCGCCCCAGGGGCCGGCGCATCACATGCTGGTGCAGATCCGCAATCAGGCGCAGGCGCTGCAGCAACTGGTGGACAACCTGCTGGCCATGGCGCGCCTGCAGCAAGGCGGCGTGCAGCTCAAGCGTGAATGGCTGCCGGTGGACGAGCTGGTGGGCAGCGCGCTGGCGCAGATGCGCGAGCGACTGGCCGCTCATGCGCTGCAGACCGCGCTGCCGGCCGATCTGCCCTTGCTGCAGCTCGATGCCGTGCTCATGGAGCGTGTGCTGGTCAATCTGCTGGACAACGCCATCAAGTACACGCCCGAAGGCACGACGATCACCGTGACAGCGAGCGTGGCCGATGGCGACTGTGTGCTGAGCGTGCAGGACGCGGGGCCGGGCCTGCCAGTGCATCTTTCGCCCGAGCAGTTGTTCGAACCCTTTACCCGCGGGCAGGCGGAGAGTGCCGTGTTCGGCATGGGGCTCGGACTGGCGCTGGCGCAGCGCATCGTGCAGGCCCATGGCGGCAGATTGCGGGTGGCGGTGGCAGACCCCGGGCCGGGCACCATTTTCAGCGTACATCTGCCCGTGCCGGAGCAGCCGGCCATGGACGAATGAGCCGACAATCCCGTGCATCACATGCAAATCCGAACATGACAAGCGCCGCACCCCGCATCTTGCTGATTGAAGACGACGCCAGCATCCGCCGCTTTGTGCGCCTGGCACTGGAGGACGAAGGCTGGCAGGTATTCGAGTCAGAAACCGCCAGGCGCGGCCTGATCGAGGCCGCCAGCCGCCAGCCCGATGCCGTGGTGCTGGATCTGGGCCTACCCGATGCGGATGGCAAGACCGTGATTGCCGAGCTGCGCAGCTGGAGCCAGCTGCCGATTCTGATCCTGTCCGCGCGCGAGCGGGAGGAGGAAAAGGTGGCGGCGCTGGACGCCGGGGCTGATGACTACCTGACCAAGCCCTTTGGCGTGCCAGAGCTGCTGGCCAGGCTGCGCGTGATGCTGCGCCGCCGCCAGCAGGCGTCGGCGTCAGACAAGCCCGGCAGTTGTGCGCGTTTCGGTGCTCTGGTGGTGGATCTGGCGACGCACGATGTCAGGCGTGACGGTGTGGCCGTGCACCTCACACCCATAGAGTTTCGTCTGCTGGCGGCCCTGATTGCCGGCCATGGCAAGGTGCTGACGCATCGCCAGCTGCTGCTGCAGGTATGGGGGGCAGAATATCTGGATCGCCCTCACTATCTGCGCGTGCACATGGCCAATCTGCGCCAGAAGCTGGAGAGCGATCCGGCCCAGCCCCGGCATCTGGTAACCGAGTTGCAAGTCGGTTATCGCTTGGTGGGCCTGGAAGGCTGATTCCTTTATAATCGCCGTCCATCCGAGGAGCGTTGCAGCGTTCCCCCGGCCAGCCATGAGCTGGTCTGCGCGGGGCGTGAGGCTCGGATTTCATCCCGCAACGACGCTCGCCCACGCTTTCTGTGCGGTGAGCCGGTTCATTCCCCCTCTGCTGCAGAACGTGGTTTTTCATTCAAGATTTGGAGAAAACCATGAACGCTGCCGTGCGCTTCAACCCCGCTGATTCGGCCATTACCGATATTTCCCTGGCTGCCTGGGGCCGCAAGGAAATCAAGATCGCCGAAACCGAAATGCCCGGTCTGATGGCTGTGCGTGAAGAGTTCGCTGCTGCCCAGCCCCTGAAGGGCGCGCGCATCACGGGCTCGCTGCACATGACCATCCAGACGGCCGTGCTGATCGAGACGCTGACGGCTCTGGGCGCACAAGTGCGCTGGGCTTCGTGCAACATCTTCTCGACCCAGGACCACGCAGCAGCTGCCATCGCCGAAACCGGCGTGCCTGTCTACGCCATCAAGGGCGAGTCGCTGGAAGACTACTGGAACTACACCCACTCCATCTTTGAATTCGGCGCCGCCGGCACCGAAGGCGAAGGCCCCAACATGATCCTGGACGACGGCGGCGATGCCACCATGCTCATGCACCTGGGCAAGCGCGCCGAGAAGGACCTGTCCGTGCTGGCCAACCCCGGCTCGGAAGAAGAGCGCATCGTCTTCGCCGCCATCAAGGCCAAGCTGGCCGTGGACCCCACCTGGTACAGCCGCAAGTCGGCCCAGATCCTGGGCGTGACCGAAGAAACCACCACTGGCGTGCACCGCCTGAACGAAATGTCTGCCAACGGCAGCCTGCTGTTCCGCGCGATCAATGTGAATGACTCGGTGACCAAGTCCAAGTTCGACAACCTGTACGGCTGCCGTGAATCGCTGGTGGACGGCATCAAGCGCGCCACCGACGTGATGATCGCCGGCAAGGTTGCCGTGGTCGCCGGTTACGGCGACGTAGGCAAGGGCTGCGCCCAGGCGCTGTCTGCGCTGCGCGCTCAAGTGTGGGTGACCGAGATCGACCCCATCAATGCACTGCAGGCCGCCATGGAAGGCTATCGTGTAGTGACCATGGAATATGCCGCCGACAAGTGCGACATCTTCGTGACCACCACCGGCAACAAGGACATCATCCGCCACGAGCACATGGTTGCCATGAAGGATGAGGCCATCGTCTGCAACATCGGTCACTTCGACAACGAAATCGATGTGGCTTCGATCGAGAAGTACGAGTGGGAAGAGATCAAGCCCCAGGTCGACCACATCACCTTCCCCGACGGCAAGAAGATCATCCTGCTGGCCAAGGGCCGTCTGGTGAACCTGGGTTGCGCCACCGGCCACCCCAGCTTCGTGATGTCCAACTCGTTTGCCAACCAGACCCTGGCGCAGATCGAGCTGTTCACCCGCCCCGACGCCTACGAAGTGGGCAAGGTCTATGTGCTGCCCAAGGTGCTGGACGAAAAGGTCGCACGCCTGCACCTGAAGAAGGTGGGCGCCATGCTGACCGAGCTGAGCGACGAGCAAGCCGCCTATATCGGCGTGAGCAAGCAAGGCCCTTACAAGCCTGAAACTTATCGCTATTAATAGCACCCCCTGAGGCGCTTTGCGCCTTCCCCCTCTCTCTACGCGCTGCGCGCTAGGGGAGGGGGACGACAGCTTTGCTGCGCGGCGGCGCTTGCTCGCTGTCACTTTGCTAGGCTCTGCCAGTATTAGTGAGCGGCTGTCGTGGTTTAAATTTAATAGCTTCTTGCGCACGTCATATATAGATTTCAGGTGAATATTTATCTGAAATCAAGATGTATCAAGCGAATGCAGCTATCTAAAAAGATTTCTTTTGCCCGCTGCATCTTTGTGCAGCGCCTGGCGCCGGTTTATTTCAAAGGAAGCGACGCTATGCGCGCAGATGTTTTTTTGGTTGAAGCAGGTCATGCTGCCACCCGTTCCCAGGCCCAGCGCCTGATCGCCTCGGGTGTGGAGTGGCGCCTGACGCCGTTGGCGCCATGGAAGAAGGTGGCCAAGAACGGCGACGAGATTCCTGCCGGTGCCGAGCTGCAGCTGCTGGACGCCGCCGAGGCCAAATACATCTCGCGCGGTGGACTCAAGCTCGAGGGCGCGCTGGCCGCGACCGGCCTGAGCGTCAAGGGCTTGCGCTGTCTGGACGTGGGCCAGAGCACGGGCGGCTTTACCGATTGCCTGCTGCAGGCCGGTGCGACCCAGGTCATCGGCATCGACGTGGGTCATGGCCAGCTGCACGAGCGCCTGAAGAATGACGAGCGCGTGGTCTGCGTCGAGGGCTTCAATGCCCGCGCGCTGACGCCCGAGCTGCTGGAAAAGGCCTGCGACGAAGCGCTGTGCGAAGTCATCGAGGAAGAAGAGGACAACGACACCCAGCCCGTCGCCCCCTATGCCTGGATGCGCAACGGCGGTCAGGTCGATGAGGACTATGACGACAGCGACGATGCCAAGGAGCAGGATGTCGAGAGCTTCAAGGCCGAGCGCGCCGCCAAGGCCAAGGCCCGGGCCGAAGGGCTGGCTCCGGTGGAGTTGCGCCGCAAGCCCGGCACCGAAAATATCGACATCACCCCGGCATTTGATTTCGTGACCGGCGATCTGTCCTTCATCTCGCTGACCCTGGTGCTGCCTGCCGTGGTGCAGGTGCTCAAGCCCCATGGCCAGTTGCTGATGTTGGTCAAGCCCCAGTTCGAGCTGCAGCCCGGCCAGATCGGCAAGGGCGGCATCGTGCGCGACCCGGCCTTGTACGCCGAGGTCGAAAAGCGCATTCGCGACTGCCTCGGCGATCTGGGGCTGAGCGTCAAGCAGTGGCTGGACTCGTCCATTGAAGGCGGCGACGGCAATCACGAATTCTTTGTCTGGGCCCAGCAGGGCGCTGAAGTCAAGGCGCCGGCCCCGGCTGTTGCAGACGAATCGGCTGCGGCCAGGCCTGCTGTCAAGGCGGCCGCCAAGCGCCCTTCGCGTGCCGACATCAAGGCCCAGCGCGCCAAGCAGGAACTGTATGAGGACCCCGAGGTGGCCAGCTTCGGTCAGCCCGGCCCGGGCCGCAGCAAGCAGAAAAAACGCAACGAACGTTGAGCGTTGAGTAAAAAAGCGTGGCGGGTGCCGAGCCTTCGGAGCCCGCCTATGACCCAGGATTCAGAGACATAGACCGCCATGAGCTTTCCCGTCAGCTTCGAGTTTTTCCCCACCAAGACGCCCGAAGGCGCTGCCAAGCATGTGGGCGTGCGCCAGGCCCTGTATGCGCGCAAGCCCGAGTTCTGCTCCGTGACCTATGGCGCGGGCGGCTCCACCCAGGCCGGCACCTTCACCATGGTGCGCGACATTCAGAACGAGGGTGTGGGCGCGGCCTCGCACTTCTCCTGCATCGGCGCCACGCATGAAAAAGTGCGCGCCGAGCTGAACGAACTCAAGGCCATGGGCGTCAAGCGTATCGTCGCCTTGCGCGGCGACCTGCCCAGCGGCTACGGCCTGGGCGGCGAGTTCCAGTACGCCAGCGATCTGGTGGCTTTCGTGCGTCAGGGGTTCGGCGACTGGTTTCACATCGAAGTGGCCGCCTATCCCGAAACTCACCCTCAAGCAAAGTCCCCTCGCAGCGATCTGGACGCATTTGTTGCTAAAGTGCGCGCTGGTGCAGATTCCGCCATCACGCAATACTTCTACAATGCCGACGCATACATGCGCTTTGTCGATGAGGTGAGGGCTCTGGGGCTCGACGTGCCGGTCGTGCCAGGAATCATGCCTATTACCAGCTCTACACAGCTGATGCGCTTCTCGGATGCATGTGGTGCCGAGATTCCGCGCTGGATTCGTCTGCGTCTGCAGGCGTTCGGAGATGACACCGCTTCCATTCGTGCGTTCGGTCTGGATGTCGTGACTCATCTATGCGAGCAGTTGCGCAGCCAGGGTGCTCCCGGGCTGCACTTCTATACGATGAACCAGAGCGTCGCCACTCTGGAGATCTGCGACCGTCTGGGTCTGTAAGCCAAAAGCTTGCCGGCCGCGAGGCGGCCGGTCTTGGGCGGCTCTCACTTGAGCTTTCAAGGAGATTGCGCCCGTGCAACCGAAATTTTGGCGCTTGCGTTGTTGTCAGTGGATAGGTCTTGCCGTCGTTACCGCGACCATGGCCGGTTGTGCTCCACTGCAGGAAAAGCCCGAGGAGCAGCCCCCCGTCGTTCAGAGCCAGCCCCGAAAAAAGGGCGCGCAGCCCAGTGTCTCCGCCCCCCTGCTGCCCGACGCCTATGCGCGCAGCAACTATCGCGACAAAGGCCTGGGCGTCAAGGCCAACAAGCCTGCGGATGCCGACAAGGCAGACCTGCCAGAAGACAGCAGCAAGTACGAACTGAGCCCTCCGCGTGAAAGCGACCAGGCGGGCCTGGCCTCCTGGTATGGCGAGCAGTTCCACGGCCGCAAGACGGCCAGCGGCGAGCGCTTTGACAGCATGGACATGACGGCAGCGCACAAGACCCTGCCTTTCGGGACGCGCGTTTGCGTGCGTAGCTCCGTGACCGGCAAGAGCGTGGTGGTGCGTATCAATGACCGAGGCCCCTTCGCGCCCGGTCGCGTCATCGACCTGAGCAAGGCCGCGGCCCAGGAGCTGGGCATGCTCGGCCTGGGCATCAAGCCCGTGGAGCTGTGGCAGCTGGACGCCGACGAAGACGAGTGCCCGGCCACGCTCAATGCGTCAAGCCGAAAGCGTCACCCCAGTGTGGCGCAGGGCGCTGCAGCCGCCAAGACGCGCGCGGCGTCCGCGAATCAGCCCGCGCGCAAGGTCTCCCAGACCGCCAAGCGCAAGCGCTGAATCTTTATTGCTGGTTGAAGGCGACGCGCCGCCTGCAAAGCCGGTGCGCCCGGACTGCAGAGGGCCGGCAAAAAAGGTCGGCAAGAGCCGACCCGCAGCCGCGCAGTCAGCCGCCAGACTCCAGCGTGAATCCTGCATTGCTGTCCTGACCCAGCAGCTTGACCAGCTGCGGCATGGCGGGCTTGAGCTGATCCTTGAGATTGAACGGCGGGTTGATCAGGAACATGCCGCTGGCGGGCAGACCACCGCGTTCCGAGGTCTTGTTGCTCTTGACCGTGAGCGTGGCATGCAGCCAGCTCTTGCCGGCCTTGGTGGCCATGGTCTTGAGACGCTTGGGCAGATCATGGGCTTCGGGGCGCGGGATGATGGGGTACCAGACAGCGTAAGTGCCCGTGGGAAAGCGCTTGAGGCCGTCCGCCGCCATGTCCAGCACGCGGCCGTAGTCGGTCTTCAATTCGTAGCTCGGATCGCACAGCAGCAAGGCACGGCGCGATGGTGGAGGCAGGAATTTCTTCACGCCTTCAAAGCCATCCTCGTGCAGGATGGCGACCTGACGCCTGACTTCCAGCTGGGCCATGTTGCCGGTCAGCGAGCGCATGTCCGTGGGGTGCAGCTCGAAGGCCTTGAGACGGTCATGACCGCGCAGCAGTGCCTGGGCGATGAAGGGCGAGCCGGGATAGTTGCGGATGGCATTGCCCTGGTTGAAGCGGCGCACCATCTGCAGATAGTCCTGCAGCACCGGGGCCAGCTCGGCCTCCTTGGTGGCGGCCAGGCGCAGCACGCCTTCTTCGGCCTCGCCGCTCTTGCTGGCGTAGTCGCCGTCCAGGCGGTACAGGCCGGCTCCGCCGTGGGTGTCGAGCACCGTCAGCGCAGCCTCTTTTTGCGTGAGGTATTGCACGGTGGCAATCAGAACAGTGTGCTTGAGCACATCGGCGTGATTGCCTGCATGGAAGGCGTGGCGGTAACTGAACATAGAGATGGATGGTAACCAGCAGGGCAAGAGGGGAACAGCACTTTTTACCCTGTGGTCTTTAAAGGCTGTCGGCGCCTGGGTGCAGAGGGAGAAACAGGCGCTAGGGGCTGTTTCACAACAGGCTGCTGCACGAAAACACGCAGATTCTGGCGTTTTTGTATAATGGCGGGCTTCGCAGCGATTTTATGGTTCCCGCGGCGAAGGCTTGGGCCAAGTTTAAATTGGTCCGAGTAACCCCGCCTAAGAGGCTTCCTTTAAAAGACCTGTCTTTTTCAAGAAGAAGCACCGACCGCGGAAAAGGGACCGCCAAACCTTCTTGAAAGAGAAAACTCATGTCTACATTCAGCGCAAAGCCCGCTGAGGTGCAACACGAGTGGTTTGTGATTGACGCCACCGATAAGGTGCTCGGACGTGTCGCCAGCGAAGTGGCACTCCGTCTGCGCGGCAAGCACAAGGCCATTTACACACCTCACGTTGACACCGGTGACTACATCGTCATCATCAACGCCTCCAAGCTCAAGGTCACTGGTACCAAGAACCTGGACAAGGTGTACTACCGTCACTCCGGTTTCCCCGGTGGCATCACTGCTACCAACTTCCGCGACCTGCAAGCCAAGTTCCCTGGCCGTGCTCTCGAGAAGGCCGTCAAGGGCATGCTGCCCAAGGGTCCTCTGGGCTACGCCATGATCAAGAAGCTGAAGGTTTACGGCGGTGCTGAGCACCCCCATACCGCACAGCAGCCTAAGGCTCTGGAAATCTAAGGAGACCTAGATGATTGGTGATTGGAACAATGGCACAGGCCGTCGCAAGTCCAGCGTCGCTCGCGTGTTTCTGAAGAAGGGCTCCGGCAAGATTACTGTGAATGGCAAGGACATTCAGCAGTACTTCGGTCGCGAAACCTCCATCATGATCGCAAAGCAACCCCTGGTTCTGACTGAGAACCTGGAGACTTTCGACATTCAAGTGAACGTCCATGGCGGCGGCGAATCCGGTCAAGCCGGTGCAACCCGTCACGGCATCACTCGTGCCCTGATCGACTATGACGCAGCTCTGAAGCCTGCACTGAGCCAAGCCGGCTTCGTGACTCGCGACGCTCGTGAAGTCGAACGTAAGAAGGTCGGTCTGCACTCCGCACGCCGCGCCAAGCAGTTCTCGAAGCGTTAATCCGCGTCCCCTGCAGGAAAGACTCTTCGGAGTCTTTTCACGAAAAAACCGCCTCGAATGCAAGTTCCTGGCGGTTTTTTCATGGGCGGCATGCGCCTTGTCCAGCGCTTGCGCAAAGCCCCCACTTGCACTGGCGACAAAGAGATACGGCCGGTATTCCCGAGCCCCTTGCTGTACCATTTCAGGCAATCAAGAAACTACGGAGTAATGCCATGAGCGCCGTTGCTGAAACCACGACCACCGAAATGCCTTCCCCCATCGTCTTCACCGACAGCGCTGCTGCCAAGGTGGCCGACCTGATTGCCGAAGAAGGCAATCCCGATCTGAAGCTGCGCGTTTTTGTGCAAGGTGGTGGCTGCTCCGGTTTCCAGTACGGTTTCACCTTCGACGAGATCACCAACGACGACGACACCACCATGACCAAGAACGGTGTCTCGCTGCTGATCGACTCCATGAGCTATCAATACCTGGTGGGTGCCGAGATCGACTACAAGGAAGATCTGCAGGGCGCTCAGTTCGTGATCAAGAACCCCAACGCCTCGACCACCTGCGGCTGCGGTTCCAGCTTCTCGGTCTGAGTCGAATGATTGTCTGCGCGCCGGCCGCTGTGGTCTGGCGTTCGCATATTGCTTAAGCCGCTGCGAGTCAGCGGCTTTTTTGTTGCCGTGCCGCCTTGTTCCGGAGCTGCCCATGGGTGAGATGCCCGCCGCGCACCATAGTGCCCCCCACAAAGAAAGACTGCTGTGGCTGGTGGCCATAGGCTTTTTCATGCAGTCGCTGGACGCGACCATTCTCAACACGGCCTTGCCGGCGATGGCGACCGAGCTGGGCGAGAGCCCGATGAAGATGCAGTCCGTCATCGTGGCCTATGCGCTGACCACGGCCATGCTGATCCCGGCCACGGGCTGGGTGGCCGACCGCTTTGGCACGCGGCGCGTCTACGGCTGGGCGATCGGCCTGTTTGTGCTGGGTTCGGTGCTGTGCGCGCTCTCGCCCAGCCTGCCGTTTCTGATCGCGGCACGCGTGGTGCAGGGCGTGGGCGGGGCCATGATGCTGCCCGTGGGGCGGCTGGCCGTGCTGCGCACCTATCCGCGTGGCGAGTTCATCCGCGCCATGAGCTTTATTGCCATACCGGGCCAGGTCGGCCCGCTGCTGGGGCCTACCCTGGGCGGCTGGATGGTGGAGTACGCCAGCTGGCACTGGATCTTCTGGATCAATGTGCCCGTGGGACTGATCGGGCTGTGGGCGACCTGGCGCTGGTTCCCGCGCAGCGCGCCCGTGGCCGTGCACCGCTTTGACGGCACGGGCTATGCCATGCTGGCCTTCGGCATGGTGGCTATTTCAATCGCGCTGGACGGCCTGTCCGGCATGGGGCTGGGCATGGCGCTGGTGGTGGTGCTCATGGTGTTCGGCCTGGCCAGCCTGGCCAGCTACTGGATGCATGCGCTGCGCGTGGATGAGCCGCTGTTCCCGCCAGGCCTGTTCAAGGTGCGCTCGCTGCGAGTGGGTCTGCTGGGCAATCTGTTCACCCGTTTCGGCAGCGGCGCCGCGCCGTTCCTGATCCCGCTGATGCTGCAGGTCGGCCTCAAGATGTCGCCCATGAACGCGGGTCTGATGATGCTGGCCACCGTCACCGGCAGCATGCTGGTCAAGCGCATTGCCGTGCGCACGGTGCAGCGCTTTGGCTACAAGCGCGTGCTGCAGGTCAACTCGGTGATGCTGGCGGTGATGCTGGCTTCCTTCGGGCTGGTGGTGCCGGGAACGCCGGTCTGGTTGCTTCTGGTGCAGCTGTTCATCTTCGGCGGCTTCAACTCCATGCAGTTCTCGGCCATGAATTCGGTCACGCTCAAGGATATGGAGGGCGAGTCTGCCAGCAGCGGCAACAGCCTGCTGTCCATGGTGCAGATGCTGGCCATGAGCATGGGCGTGGCCCTGGCCGGCGCCTTGCTGACGGGCTTCAGCGATATGTGGCCGGCGCACAGCGACGAGCGCATGCAGGCCATTCGCGCCACCTTTGTGACGGTGGCGCTGATGACGCTGGCGGCAACACTGGTGTTCAGTCAGCTCGATGCCGACGAGCCCGTGCGCCCGGCTCCGGATGGTGGCGACGCCTGAAAATTTGATAGCTTATAGCGATTGTCAATAAACGATTTAAGATAGTTTTATCTATGAAATTGTTTATTGGAAGGCGCTATTAGCTATTGATTAAGTAGCGCGACTCGGCTCCCACTTCCTGGTAGTTACCCGTAGGGAGCCGGGTTTTGTACGGGTTCTCCCTTGATTTTGGTCACGGATATATGACGCGCTACATAGCCCCTATGAGCGCGTCTGTATGAGAAGCTGCCCCTGCAGGCGTAGCCTTCGATCTTGACGAATGCTGCGTTTGGAATGCATCTTGCATGCAGGCATTCAATCTCACCCTGTCCCACGATCATGAGCACCAGTCAGAACTCTCAACCGATACGCTTCTTCCACCGCGGCGAGGTGGTGGAGGTGCAAGGCCCGCACCCCACACGCTCCGTGCTCCAATGGCTGCGCGAGGATGCCCATTGCACCGGCACCAAGGAAGGCTGCAACGAAGGCGACTGCGGTGCCTGCACGGTAGTCATCGGCGAGCTGGCCGAAGCCGGCGATACCGAGGCCGTCAACGGCCTGCGCCTGCAGACCGTCAATGCCTGCATTCAGTTTCTGCCCAGCCTGCATGGCAAGGCCTTGTTCACGGTGGAAGACCTCAAGAGCCAGTGCGCGGGCAAGTCTGCCTGCGCCGGCAAGCCCGCAGGCCCGCAAAGTCTGCATCCGGTACAGCAGGCCATGGTGGAGTGCCATGGCTCGCAATGCGGCTTCTGCACGCCAGGCATCGTGATGACGCTGTGGTCGGCCTATGAGCATCACCAGCAGCAGGGCAGCGAGCCCACGCGTCAGCAACTGGCCGACGAGCTCTCGGGAAATCTGTGCCGCTGCACGGGCTACCGCCCGATTCTCGATGCCGGTCAGCGCATGTTCGATCTGCCTGCCGTGCGTCTGGATACGGCGCCCGTGGTGGCTGCACTGCAAGGCCTGCAGGCCGGCAATGCAGGGCTGAACTATGCGGCGCCCCAGGGCCTGCGCACCGACTTCTTCCATGCTCCGCGCACGCTGGCGGATCTGGCCAGCCTGTGCGAGGCCAAGCCCAAGGCGCGCATCGTGGCAGGCTCCACCGATGTGGGGCTCTGGGTCAACAAGCAGTTCCGCGATCTGGGCGACATGATTTACGTCGGCGACGTGGCCGAGATGAAGCGCATCGAAGTGCGGCCCGACGCCGAGGGCGGCGAGCTGTACATCGGTGCCGGGGCTTCGCTGGAATCGGCCTGGAGCGCGCTGGTGCAGCGCTGGCCCAGTCTGACCGATGTCTGGCTGCGCTTTGCCTCCACGCCCATCCGCCACGCGGGGACCATGGGCGGCAATGTGGCCAACGGCTCGCCGATCGGCGATTCGCCGCCGGTGCTGATGGCGCTGGATGCCCAGATCGAGTTGCGCAAGGGCGAGCGCGTGCGCCGCATGCCGCTGACGGAGTTCTATCTGGACTATATGAAGAACCAGCTGGAGGCAGGCGAGTTCGTGCAGGCCCTGGCGGTGCCGCTGGCGGCCATGCAGCGCCAGGTGCGCGGCTACAAGATCAGCAAGCGCTTCGACTGCGATATCTCGGCCCTGTGCGCCGGCTTTGCCATCGAGCTCGATGGCGAGATCGTGCAATCCATCCGACTGGCTTTTGGCGGCATGGCCGCCACGGTCAAAAGAGCGGCGGCCGCCGAATCGGCCCTGCTGGGCAAGCCCTGGAGCCTTGAAAACGTGAAGGCCGCGCAGGCCGCACTGGCCCAGGATTTCAAGCCCATGAGCGATATGCGCGCCAGCGCCGATTACCGCCTCAAGGTGGCGCAGAACCTGATCCAGCGTCTGTGGCTGGAAACCCGCGCCGATCAGCCGCAGGGCACTGATGCAACCAGTGTCTGGAGCGTGATGCCCCATGTCGTTCCCGCCGCCGTGGAGCAAGGAGTCTGAAATGAACAACCCCCTCGAATTGACGAATGAGTTGGTGGCGGAAGCCTTTGCCGATTACCGCAAGAATCAGGCCTATCGTATCGACGAAGTGACCGAGGCCAAGGCTCACGATCAGGGCGCGCGCGTGGGTGTCAGCCGCAAGCATGAGTCCGCACACCTGCATGTGGCCGGCGAGGCCGCCTATATCGACGACCTGCCCGAGCTGGAAGGCACGCTGCATTGCGCCCTGGGCCTCTCTCCCGTGGCCCACGGCCGTTTGACGGCGCTGGCGCTGGAGGCCGTGCGGGCCATGCCCGAAGTGGTGGACGTGATCACGGCGGCAGATATTCCCGGCGTCAACGACTGCGGCTCCATCATTCATGACGACCCCATCCTCTGCGATGGCGAGATCCGCTACGTAGGCCAGCCCCTGTTCGCCGTGATTGCCCGCTCGCGGGATGCGGCAAGACGTGCGGCCGCCCTGGCCAAGGCTGCGGCCACCATCAGCGAGCTGGCGCCCGTGCTGACGCCGCGCAAGGCCCATGAGCTGGGGCAGTATGTGATGCCGCCCATGCACCTGGAGCGCAGCACCCGCGAAGGCGGCGCGCGCGCCGCCATGGATGCCGCGCCGCACCGCCTCAAGGGCTCCTTCGATGTGGGCGGGCAGGAGCAGTTCTATCTGGAAGGACAGATCAGCTACGCCACGCCCAAGGAAGACGGGGCCGTGCATATTCATTGCTCCACCCAGCATCCCAGCGAGATGCAGCATCTGGTGGCACATGCTCTGGGCGTGGCTTCGCACAGCGTGCATGTGGAATGC
This sequence comes from Comamonas testosteroni ATCC 11996, assembly GCF_000241525.1. Classification (GTDB taxonomy): domain Bacteria; phylum Pseudomonadota; class Gammaproteobacteria; order Burkholderiales; family Burkholderiaceae_C; genus Comamonas; species Comamonas testosteroni. The sequence goes on along the minus strand of NZ_AHIL01000008.1, from coordinate 19,133 downwards.
CGGCGCATGGGCGGCGGCTTCGGCGGCAAGGAATCGCAGTCGGCGCTGTTTGCCTGCGTGGCGGCCGTGGCGGCCACCCGGCTGCAAAAGCCGGTCAAGCTGCGCCTGGACCGCGACGACGACTTCATGATCACCGGTCGCCGTCACTGCTTCTGGTATGAGTACGAAGTGGGCTATGACGATGAAGGCCGCGTGCTGGGAGCCGAGATCTCCATGGTCTCGCGTGCCGGTCACTCTGCCGATCTTTCGGCGCCGGTGATGACGCGTGCGCTGTGCCATTTCGACAATACCTACTGGCTGCCCGATGTGCTCATGCACGGCTATATGGGCAAGACCAACACCCAGAGCAATACGGCTTTCCGTGGCTTTGGCGGACCTCAGGGCGCGATTGCCATCGAGAACATTCTGGATACGGTGGCCCGCAGTCTGGGGCGTGATCCGCTTGATGTGCGGCGCGTCAACTTCTACGGCAAGGGCGAGCGCAACATCACGCCCTATGAGCAGGTCGTGACCGATAACGTGATTCACGAGCTGGTGGCCGAGCTGGAGGAGTCCAGCGACTACCGTGCGCGCCGAGCGGCCGTGAATGCCTTCAACGCCGGCAGTGCCGTGCTCAAGCGCGGCCTGGCGCTGACACCGCTGAAGTTCGGCATCTCCTTCAATGTGGCCCACTTCAACCAGGCCGGCGCACTGGTCCATATCTATACCGATGGCTCGATTCTCGTCAACCATGGCGGCACCGAAATGGGCCAGGGCCTGAACACCAAAGTGGCGCAGGTGGTGGCGCATGAGCTGGGCGTGGCCTTCGAGAATGTGCGCGTGACGGCCACCGATACGAGCAAGGTGGCCAACACCTCGGCCACGGCGGCCTCGACGGGGGCCGACCTCAACGGCAAGGCCGCACAGGATGCCGCACGCCAGCTGCGCGAGCGTCTGGCCGAATGCGCCGCGCGCCTGCATGGCGGCGAAGCGCATGACGTGCGCTTTGCCAACAATGCGGTGCAGGTCAATGGCCAGAATGTGCCGTTTGCCGAGCTGGTGCGCGCCGCCTATCTGCAGCGTGTGCAGCTGTGGTCGGATGGCTTCTATGCGACGCCCGGTCTGCACTGGGACGGCAAGCGCATGAAGGGCCACCCCTTCTTCTACTTTGCCTATGGCGCGGCCGTCAGCGAAGTGGTCATCGATACGTTGACGGGGGAATGGAAGCTGTTGCGCGCCGATGTGCTGCATGACGTGGGCCGCTCGCTGAACCCGGCCGTCGATGTGGGCCAGGTGGAGGGCGCCTTTATCCAGGGCATGGGCTGGCTGACCACCGAAGAGCTGGTCTGGCATCCGCAAACCGGAAAGCTCACGACCCACGCGCCCAGTACCTACAAGATTCCTACTGCCAATGACTGCCCGCCGGTCTTCAATGTGCGCCTGTTCGAGGGTGACAACTATGAAGACTCCATCCACCGCAGCAAGGCCGTTGGCGAGCCGCCGCTGCTGCTGCCGTTCTCGGTGTTCTTCGCGATTCGCGATGCGGTGTCGGCCGCCGGAGAGCACCGCATGAACCCTCCACTGCAGGCGCCTGCCACGTCAGAAGCCATCCTGCGCGCAGTGGAAGCCGTTCAAGGGCACACTGGCTAGTTTTTCCTCACAGGTGTTGTCGCCTTGCGGGGCGGCAGCCATTTGAGTCATGGCTGTTTGCCGCGGGGCAAGGCCATGTGCTGCGCCGCTCATTTGGCGGCGCAGGACCGGGCGCGTTCCTCGCGTTGCGCCTCGCATGCAAAACAACACGGAGACTATGCAATGAACTGGACAGAGCGGATATTCAAACTCAGGGAGCACAACACCAATGTGCGCACGGAACTGGTCGCAGGGCTGACGACCTTTCTTTCAATGGCCTACATCATGTTCGTCAACCCCTCCATTCTGGGGGATGCGGGCATGCCAAAGGGCTCGGTCTTTGTCGCCACCTGCCTGATCGCAGCGCTGGGCTCGACCATCATGGCGCTGTATGCCAACTACCCGATTGCGCTGGCGCCGGGCATGGGGCTGAACGCCTATTTTGCCTACGTGGTGGTGCTCAAGATGGGCTATACGTGGGAGGCTGCCCTGGGTGCGGTGTTCGTCTCGGGATGTCTGTTCCTGATCTGCACGATGCTGGGCTTGCGTGAGCTCATCATCAAGGGCATACCGCAGTCCATACGTGTGTCCATCACCGTCGGGCTGGGACTGTTCCTGGCGCTGATCGCGCTCAAGACCGCCGGTGTGGTTGCTGCCGACCAGAACACCTATGTGACGCTGGGCGATCTGCACAAGCCCGAGGTCATCATGGCGCTGCTGGGCTTTTTGCTGATCGTGGTGCTGGACCGCCTCAAGGTGCCGGGCGCATTGCTGATCGGTATTCTGGCCGTGACCGTGGCCTCGTTCTTCTTTGGCGGCAACACCTTCCACGGCATCTTCTCGGCGCCTCCCTCCATCGAGCCCACCTTCATGAAGCTCGACATCAAGACGGCGCTGACCACGGGCTTCCTCAATGTGGTGCTGGTGTTCTTCCTGGTGGAGCTGTTTGACGCCACCGGCACGCTGATGGGCGTGGCGCGCCGCGCCGGCCTGCTGGTGCCTGAGCGCATGGGACGTTTCAACCGCTCGCTGCTGGCCGATTCGGGCGCGATTTTCGTGGGCTCCATCCTGGGTACTTCCAGCACCACCGCCTATGTGGAAAGCGCTGCCGGTGTGCAGGCTGGCGGTCGTACGGGCCTGACGGCTCTCACGGTTGCCATGCTGTTCCTGGCCTGTCTGTTCATCGCGCCGCTGGCCGGTGTGGTGCCCGGCTATGCCACCGCACCTGCGCTGCTGTTCGTGGCCTGCCTGATGCTGCGTGATCTGACGGAAGTGCAGTGGGATGAAACCACCGAAGCCATACCGGCAGTCGTCACCGCGCTGATGATGCCTTTCACCTACTCCATCGCCAACGGTCTGGCCTTCGGCTTCATCACCTATGCCGTGCTCAAGCTGTTCACGGGCAAGGTCAAGGAGGTGCACTGGATCATGTGGGTGATTGCTGCCCTGTTCCTGTTCAAGTTCATCTACGTCGGCGGTCACTGAGTCTTCAGGCGCTGATCGAACCCGGCATGGCTCGAAGGAGCCAGCCGGGCAGGACATCCAAGATGCGAAAAAGCAGTCCGGCTACTGGTGGGTCGGGCTGCTTTTTTGCATTGCGAGCATCAGGCCTGCCGATGGCCTGTGCCTTGATGGGCAGAGGCCCGGGCGGGCGCCCATTTCCCCGGGCTTCTACAACATTGATTTCATGAGCATATTGCTGAATCAAAGCTTGTTGTGCGTTCGTGCGCCTGGCCTCGATGGACGCCTGCCGTCTTAAGTGCCTGACAGCACAGCGAAATCCATGTGCGTCCGCTGGACCGGCACCGGCGCTCGGATGAGTTGGTTGTTTCCAAATTTGAAATCAATATTTTTGAATCGATCGACGGCTCCCTAGCATCTGCCCCATTGCATTCATGGGAGAAGAAAGTGGACAAGCGTCGATTTCTGCTGGCCGGGCCTTCATGGCTGGCAATGGCGGCAGCCGGCATCACCGGTGCTGCGCATGCTGCGGTGGACGCCAAGACCAGGCTGGTCGTCGCTGACCAGAGCGAGCTGATTCGCCATCTGCTGGATGCAAGCGGCGAACGCAAGAAGACCGGCTTTCAGCTGGAGCTGCCCAATTTTGCCGGCGGTCCGGCCATCTTCGAGGCCATCCGCGCCGGGGCGCTGGACATGGCTTATGTCGGTGACACGCCCCCCATACAGGCGCGGGCCGCAGGCGTGAACCTGCCCATCATCGCGACTTTCACCCGGGCCAGAGCTGAATATCGTTTGCTCCAGCATGCCGGCGCGGGGGTGGAGCGCCTGAGTGATCTGCGTGGCAAGCGCGTGAGCTATGTCGAAGGCTCGGGGCGCCAGGTTTTTCTGATCGAGGCGCTGAATCGGGCGGGCCTGACGCTCAAGGATGTCACGTTGGTGCATCTGCGCGTGGCCGAGCTCAACGATGCCTTGCGCGCCCGGGCCGTGGATGTCGCCACCATTGCCGAGCCGCATGTCACGCGGCTGTCCAGGCAGATCGGTGCGCGTGTGGTGCCTGATCCACTGGAGCGTCAGCTGCTGCCTTCCACTTCCTATATCTATGCCCGTCCGGAGGTGCTGGCCGATCCGCAGAAGGCCGAGGCCATCCGCGAATTCCTGGCCTCCTTCGTGCGCGCGGGACGCTGGAGCAATACCCATCGCAAGGAATGGGAGCAGCATTACCTGCGCAACTTCCAGCGTCTCGATGCCGAGAGTGCGGCTGCCATCCAGGCTGCGCAGGCTCCGCTCGAGTTCCAGACCGCTGCACAGGCTCAGCCTCACCACCAGAAGCTCATCGACATCCTGCACAGCGCCGGCAGTCTGCCCCAGCGTCTGGATGCCAGGGACTCCTTTGTGGCGAGCTATGACGGCGTGATCGTCGCCAATCGCTGAGGAGTTGCCGTGATGACACCGATTCCTCTGGAAGCGCGCTTGGCCGGCTGGCAGTCTCAGACTGGATCGCCGCTCGCCGCGCCACACCGCAAAGCCCCGGCGCTGGTGCCTGCCCGCCTGTCGCCGGGCATGCTGCTGGCCGGGCCGGCCCTGCTGCTGCTGGTATGGGAGGCGGCGTCGCGCCTGGGCTATCTCTCGCCCGAGACGCTGACCGCACCGTCGCAGGCCCTGCGCACAGGCTATGAAATGGCCCTCGACGGAAGCCTGCTGCCGCATCTGCTGGCTTCGGCCGGACGCGCCTACACGGGGCTGTTTCTGGGCATTGTGGTGGGCGTGCTGCTGGCGCTGGTCGCCGGACTGAGCCGCAGCGGCGAGGCCCTGATCGATGGCCTGGTGCAGATCAAGCGGGCCGTTCCCACGCTGGCGCTGATTCCGCTGGCCATCATCTGGCTGGGCATAGGCGAGGCGATGAAGGTCTTCCTCATCTTTACCGCCGTGCTGATTCCCATCTACATCAACACGCATGCAGCGCTGCGCAGCATAGACATCGGTCATGTGGAGCTTGCGCAGACGCTGGGACTGTCGCGTGCCGAGTTCATTCGCAAGGTGGCCCTGCCGGGAGCCTTGCCAGGCTTTTTTGTCGGCCTGCGCATGGCGGTCTCGCTGTGCTGGACGGCGCTGGTGGTGCTGGAGCTGATCAACACGCAGACGGGTATCGGTTACTTGATGAACCGCGCACGCGATTGGGGGCAGACCGATGTGATCGTGGTGGGCATTCTGATCTACGCGCTGCTGGGTCTGCTGTCGGACACCGCGGTGCGGCGCCTGGAGGCGCGCGTGCTGTCCTACCGGAGGTCGCTGGGATCATGAGCCATTCATCATTGACCGGTTCCGTGCAACTGCACGGCTTCAGTCGCAGCTTTCAAGGCAAGCAGGTGCTCGATGACGTCCATCTCGATATCGCACCCGGGCAGTTCGTGGCACTGCTGGGGGAGTCGGGCTCGGGCAAGACCACGCTGCTGCGTGCGCTGGCCAGCCTCGATGCCGAGGCCCGGAGTTCGGGCGCGGCAGTTGCGCATGGCAAGGTCTCCGTCCTGTTCCAGGATTCGCGCCTGCTGCCCTGGCTCACGGTGCTGGACAACCTGACGCTGGGGCTGGACGCGCAGGCGGCCCGTTCCGCCGCATTGCAATTGCTGCGCGAGGTCGGCCTGGAAGACAAGGCCGCAGCCTGGCCTGCCACTTTGTCCGGTGGGCAAAAGCAAAGGGCGGCACTGGCTCGCTCCTTGCTGCGCGAGCCCCATGTGCTGCTGGCCGACGAGCCTTTTGGGGCCCTGGATGCCCTGACCCGCATGCGCATGCAGGGCCTGCTGCGGCGCATGGTGGAGCGCATACGTCCGACGGTGATCCTGGTCACCCACGATGTGGACGAGTCCCTGCTGCTGGCAGACCGGATTCTGGTGCTCAGGGACGGAAAGATCGCCGAAGACCATGCGCTGGATCTGGCCCATCCGCGGCGACCCGATCACCCCGCTTTCATGCAGCTGCGCGCGACCTTGCTGCGCAGTCTGGGAGTGGAAGCCGAATTTGTCTGAAAGAAGCTTGCCATGACGCGACAACTACACCTGAACCTGTTTCTGATGACGCGAGGCCACCATGAAGGTGCCTGGCGTCACCCCGGCGCCAATCCCAAGGCACTGACCGATCTGCAACTGTATGTGGATGCCGCCCGCATTGCCGAGGCTGCCAAGTTCGATGCCGTGTTTCTGGCCGACGGGCTGGTCGGGCCCGACAGCGGGCAAATGGCCTCTTCGGGCCAGCTCGAACCGTTGCTGCTGCTGGCGGCGCTGGCGCAGCATACCGAGCGTATCGGGCTGATCGGAACGGCTTCCACCACCTACAGCCTGCCCTATACGCTGGCGCGGCAGTTCGCCACGCTGGATCACCTGTCCAAGGGCCGGGCAGGCTGGAATATCGTGACCTCCTGGCTGCCCAGGGCCGGTGAAAACTACGGGCTGCAAGAGAACGTGGAGCATGCCGAGCGCTACCGCATCGCCGAGGAATTCGTGGCCGCAGTGGATGCGCTGTGGCGCAGCTTTCCGGGCGCTGCGGTGGTGGACGATGCCGCATCGGGTCAGTACCTGGACATCGGCCAGGTGCGCCCCGTCAACTATGCGGGCACGCATATCCGTACGCGCGGACCGCTGAATGTGCCAGGCAGTCCCCAGGGCCGTCCGGTGCTGGTGCAGGCCGGGCAGTCCGACACCGGCCGGGCCTTTGCCGCGCAATGGGCCGAGGCCATATTCACGGCGCATGGCAGCAAGGAGTCGGCGCAAGGCTTTTATGCCGATATCAAGGGACAGGCGAAGTCCCTGGGGCGCAGTGCCGAGGGCATCGTGATCCTGCCGGGCATCAGCGCCGCGATCGGCTCCACGGAGTACGAAGCCCGTCAGGTGTGGGAGGAGCTCGACAGTCTGACCAGCATCGACGTGGGACTGGGGCGCCTGTCGGCCCGCTTTGGCGGCCATGATTTCAGCGGCCTGCCGCTGGACCGCCGCCTGACGCGCGACGACTTTCCGGACCCCGCGCAGGTGGAGGCTTCCAGGAGCCGCGCCATGGGTTATGTGGAGACCACGCTGCGCGATGGGCTCACGCTGCGCCAGTTGCTCAAGCGACTGGCAGGGGCGCGCGGGCATCTGGCGATCGCCGGCACGCCCGAGCAGGTGGCGGACACCATCGAAGACTGGTTCCGCACTGGCGCCGCCGATGGCTTCAATGTGATGCCACCGGTGATCACGCAGCAGCTGGAGCTGTTTGCCAGCGAGGTCGTGCCCATCTTGCGCAAGCGCGGGCTGTTTCGCAGCGACTACCAGAGCAGCACGCTGCGCGGTCATTTCGGCTTGCCCGATCTGCCGGCCGTGCAGCACAAGGCGCAGGCGGATGCCGCAGTAGCGGCCTGAGCCTGCAGGCGGGCCGGCGTCTGCGCTTCAAGCGGGGTGGATGGCGCCCAGAATGCGCGGACCGCTGGCGCCCGTCACGCTGGCCAGATTGCCGGGCAGGCCCAGCAGGCATTGGCGTGCCAGCCAGGCAAAGGCGGCGGCTTCCACCTCCAGCGGGGGCAGGCCGTGCTCTGCCGTGGAACTCACCTTCACGCCCGGCAGCAGGGCGGCCAGGCGTTGCATCAGATAGGTGTTCAGTGCACCGCCGCCGCATACCAGCAGCTCGGTGCCGCCTCTGCCGAAACGCTGCACAGCATGGGCGCAGCTGGCGGCCGTGAATTCGGTCAGGGTCGCCTGTACATCGACTGCGGCGGCCTGCGCCGGATGCTGCTGCAGATGCCGCTGCAGCCAGTCGGCGTGAAACAGATCGCGCCCCGTGCTCTTGGGCGGCTCCTGGGCCAGATAGGGATCGCCCAGCATGGCGGCCAGCAGATCGGGCAGGACCTTGCCGCTGGCGGCCCACCGGCCGCTCTCGTCATAGCTCTTGCCGGTATGGCGCAGGCACCAGCCGTCCATCAGCGCATTGCCGGTGCCGGTATCGAAGCCCAGCACCGAGCCGTCGGCACCCAGCACGCTGAGATTGGCAATGCCGCCGATATTGAGCACCAGGGCTGTTTCCCCGGGCTTGCCAAACACGCTTTGATGAAATGCCGGCACCAGCGGCGCACCCTGGCCACCCGCCGCCACATCGCGGCTGCGCAGGTCCGCGACGACGGTGATGCGGGTCAGCTCGGCCAGCAGGGCGGGACTGTTGAGCTGCAGCGTATAGCCCGTGCCATCGAACATCTGCGGACGGTGGCGCACAGTCTGGCCATGGGCGCCTATGGCCGCGATCTGCCTGGCCTGGACGCCGGCTGCAGTCAGCAGTTGCTGCACCACCTGTGCATAGTGGCGCACCAGTGCATTGGCGGCCAGGGCGGCGCGATGCAGCTCATCCTGGCCGCCAGTGGTGTTGAGGGCCAGCAACTCGGCGCGCAACGCCGCGTCGAAGCCGCAGCTGGCATGTTGCAGCACTCGCGTTCCCTGGCTGAAGTCCACAAGAACCCCGTCGACGCCGTCCAGCGATGTACCGGACATCAGGCCGATATAGAGGGAGCTTTGAGCGGCTTGTTCAATGGCATTGGGCATGGCAGATAAGACGGGTTGGCGTGCGGTTTACTATCTTAGCTGTAGCGTTTGCGGCTTTCCTGGCGGTCGCTGCAAACGATCCTGATGCGCCAATGAAAAAGGGCTGCAATTTGCAGCCCTCAGGTTGTTTCGCGGCAGTGGATCAGCGTACGCTGGCCACGGCGAACGACTGTGTGCCGGCGTTGAGTTCGATGCGCATCTGCGCTGCCTGCTGCTCGAAGGCCGGGCGGGCGGCCTTGGAGATGGGCTGGGCCGCATCGGTGATCTGGGCAATGGTCAGCGGGTCGCGCTGCTCGCCCTTGTCGCGGAACTCGAAGTGCAGGTGAGGGCCGGTGGCCCAGCCTGTGGAGCCCACGGCGCCGATGATGTCGCCCTGGTCCACGCGTTGACCGTGCTTGACGTCGATGCGGCTCAGGTGGGCATACACGGTGGTGTGCTGGTTGGCGTGATCGACAAAGATCACATTGCCGTAACCGTTTTGTACGCCGGCAAAGGACACGACGCCGTCGCCCACGGTGCGCACCTTGGTGCCCGTGGGGGCAGCGAAGTCGGTGCCCAGATGAGCGCGCCAGGTTTTCTGGATGGGGTGGACGCGCATGGAAAAACCGCTGCTGATGCGCGAGAACTCCACGGGGTAGTTCAGATAGGCCTGGCGCAGGCTCTTGCCGTCCAGCGTGTAGTAGGCGCCTTTCTTGCCGGCTTCCTGGAACCACATGGCCTGATGCGACTTGCCATTGTTGTAGAACTCGGTGCTCAGCACGCGGCCGGCGCGCAGTGGCTCGCCGTCGGCTTCCAGCGATTCATAGACCACGGCAAAACGGTCGCCCTTGCGCAGGCCGCGGCGGAAGTCCAGCTCGCCCTGGAAGATGTCGGCCATCTGCATGGAGACACTGTCGGGAATGTCAGAAGCATCCGTGGCGGCAAAGAAGGAGGAGCGAATCACGCCACCCGCGAGGCGGGGGCTGGCCGTGAGCTTGCCGGTCTCGATCTTGGACTGCAGCTTGCCGTCCACGCGTTCCACGGTCAGGCGCTGAAAGCTGCCGTCTTCGCTGGGGGCCCAGCGCACGGTCAGCTGGCTCAGCTGCTGGTCGGGCGTGGTCTCCGCTGACACCAGTCGGCCGGCGCGGCCCAGCACGTTCTGGCGCACGGCTTCGTTGCTGCGCATGAAGGCTGCAGCCTGCGGGTCGGCAATGCCAAGGCGCTGCAGCAGCGACTCGGTGGTGTCGTTGCTGCGGGTGTATTCGGAGCGGTACAGGGAGAAGGACTGCAGATCCGTCAGATCGGCCAGATCCTGGCCGGCGGCCAGGGAGGTGACGGGTTCGGTCAGTGTGCGTACGGGGAGGTCGGCGGGGTCGGGGCCCAGGCTGGCCACTGCGAAGGCGCCGCTGCCACCGGTCAGCAAAACAGTCGCCAGCGCCGCCGTGGCGCGCTTGGGGTGTTTTTGCAGAGCCGATGTCAGCCGCGCAAGCAGAGCACCGCCGGCATTTTTCAAGCCAGTCATCAAAACATCAAATCCTTGGGAAAGCGTGTCGGTGGAGTTGGTATTTGTTACGACTGACACGTCTCCAGCAGCTCTACCGTGCCATAAGTCCATCCAAAGAGGTCTTTATGAGGGAGCAGTCTAGAATTGACCGTAACACCAAACCTCCAAGTATATCGGCCGCGTCCTACCTCGCCTGCCGAAAAACCCTTATGAATCAATCTGCTGTTACAAGTTTTCCCGTGACCGACAGAGTGAACCAGGCGCTGGAAGTCACTCTGCGTGGAGTCGATGAGCTGCTGCCCAAGGACGAGTGGGTCCAGAAGCTGGCCAGGTCCGAAGCCACCGGCGTGCCCCTGCGCATCAAGCTGGGTCTGGATCCGACAGCTCCCGACATTCACCTGGGCCATACCGTGGTGCTCAACAAGATGCGCCAGCTGCAGGATCTGGGCCATCAGGTGATCTTCCTGATCGGCGACTTCACCACGCTGATCGGCGACCCTTCGGGCCGCAACTCCACGCGCCCGCCGCTGACGGCCGAGCAGATCAAGGTGAACGCCGAGACCTATTACACCCAGGCCGCCAAGGTGCTGGACCCGGCCAGGACCGAGGTGCGCTACAACAGCGAGTGGTGCGACCAGCTGGGCGCGCGCGGCATGATCCAGCTGTCGGCCAAGTACACGGTGGCGCGCATGATGGAGCGCAACGACTTCCATACGCGTTTCACCGACGGCAGCTCCATCAGCCTGCACGAGTTTCTCTACCCGCTGCTGCAGGGCTATGACTCGGTGGCGCTCAAGTCCGACCTGGAGCTGGGCGGCACCGATCAGAAGTTCAACCTGATGATGGGCAGGCATCTGCAGGCCGAGTATGGTCAGGAGCAGCAGTGTGTGCTCACAATGCCTCTGCTGGTGGGCCTGGACGGTGTGCACAAGATGTCCAAGTCCAAGAACAACTACATCGGCATCACCGAGGACGCCAACACCATGTTCGCCAAGGTGCTGTCGATCTCGGACGAGCTGATGTGGGACTGGTACACGCTGCTGTCCTTCAAGAGCCTGGCCGAGATCGCCGCTCTCAGGGCCGAGATCGAGGCCGGCGGCAACCCCAAGCATGCCAAGGTGGCTCTGGCCAAGGAGATCACCGCGCGCTTTCACAGTGCCGAAGCTGCCGATGCGGCCGAGCAGGATTTCATCAATCGCTCCAAGGGCGGCATCCCCGATGACATCCCTGAAATCAGCCTGCCCGGCGCTCCGTTGGGCATCGGTGCGCTGGTCAAGCAGGCCAATCTGGCTGCATCGACCGGCGAAGCCAACCGTCTGATCGATGGCGGAGGTGTGCGCGTTGACGGCAACGTCATCAGCGACCGCGCACTGAAGCTGGATGCCGGCACTTTTGTGCTGCAGGTGGGCAAGCGCAAGTTTGCACGCGTCACGCTGAGCTGAGCGCCCAGGGGCGCCTCGCCTCGTTCGCCTCTTTTGTGCTGAGCGCCACAGGGCAAGACTTTTGCCGCTGTGGCGTGGCCCAAAGTGGGGGTAGTAAAAATGAGAGCTGTTTACGCTTGATACATCTACGTTTCAAATCACTTTGTATTTGAAATCGTTGCAGATCATGCGTGAGTAGCTCTCTTTTTTATTGAGCCTGCTGGCTCGCACCCTGCATGGCGTTGCGGGTCTGCAGGGCTTCGTTCATCAGCCACTGACAGAAGGCCTGCACTTCGGGCCGCTCGCTGCTGCGCGGGCCTTGCAGCAGCCAGTACGACAGCGGCGATGCCAGGCGATGCTCTGGCAATACCTCGATCAGGGTGCCGGCCGCCAGCGCATCGGCCACCAGCGGCAGGCGCGCGATGGCCAGACCCTGGCCCGCCAGCGCGGCCTGCACGATCTGGTGGGCGTAGTTGAAGTACAGCCAGCGCGGCGGCTGCAGCTGGTCGCAGCCGTTGGCGGCAAACCAGCGCTGCCAGCTCAGCCACTCCAGCTGGGGCATGCGGTGCACGTCGCCGGTTTCAATCAAGGTGTAGCGGGCCGCATCGGCGGGGCTGCGCACGGCGGGGCCGCTCCTGAGCAGGGCAGGGCTTGCGACCAGCACCAGCTCTTCGCCAAACAGGGCCTTTGCCGCGGCATCGGAGACTCCGGCGCTGTAGCGTATGGCCAGGTCCACATCGGTGGTATCCAGATCCACCACGGCATCGCCCGTGTCTATGCGAATGTCGATATCGGGATAGGCGCGCTGGAAAGCCTCCAGGCGCGGAATCAGCCACATGGCGGCAAAGCTGGCCCAGGTGGTGATGGCCACGCTCTTGCGGCCCACGGTCTGGCGGATCTGGCGCACGGTGGCGTCGATCGACTCCAATGCAGGTTGCACGGCATGCAGCAGCTGGGCGCCGGCACCCGTCAGTTCCACGGCGCGCGAATGGCGCAGGAACAGCGGGATGCCAACCTCGTCTTCCAGCGACTGGATCTGGCGGCTGACGGCAGATTGGGTCAGTGCCAGCTCGTCGGCTGCGGCACGAAAGTTCAGGTGTCGGGCTACGGCCACAAAGGCGCGCAGATGGCCGGCGCCGACGGCGCGGGTGCGAAGCAGCGGAGTGGGGCTGGTGGTTGCATGAGGCATGGCAGGCAAAGCATAAGGCGTTTGCGGCCACTGTTGCCTGCGCTTGCAGTTGCCGAGCACGGCTATGGGTCGATAATCAGGCGGTTTTCATCCCACAAATCAATATGACTGCACCTCTGGACATCGTCGTCATGGCTGCCGGCAAAGGCACCCGCATGAAAAGCCGCCATCCCAAGGTGCTGCAAAAGCTGGCTGGTCGCGCCCTGTTGCAGCATGTGCTGGATACCGCTGCTCAGCTCAAGGCTCGCTCGGCCGTGGTGGTGACGGGCCATGGTGCTGCGGAAGTGGAAGCGGCCATCGCCGCTGCCAATGGCGCGAGTGGCGCGGATGGCACCCATGGTGCAATGGACCTGAAGTTTGTGCGCCAGGAGCCCCAGCTGGGCACCGGCCATGCCGTGCAGCAGGCCGTGCCTGCGCTCAAGGACGATGGCCTGGTCGTGGTGCTGTCGGGTGATGTGCCGCTGACCCAGGCCGACACGCTGCAAGGTCTGCTCGATGCTGCGGGCAGCGACAAGATGGCGCTGCTGACCGTGACCATGGTCGATCCCACGGGCTACGGCCGCATCGTGCGAAACGATGCCGGCACGGTGCAGCGCATCGTCGAGCAAAAGGATGCCAGTGAAGCCGAGCGCGCCATCACCGAGATCTACAGCGGCATCATGGCCGTGCCCGCCAGGCATCTGACGGCATGGCTGGCCAAGCTCGACAACAACAATGCCCAGGGCGAGTACTACCTGACCGATATCGTCGCCATGGCCGTGGCCGACGGCGTGCCCGTGGTGGGCCACCGCATCGCCGATGCGCTGCAGGTGGCGGGCGTCAACAGTCCGCTGCAACTGGCAGAGCTGGAGCGGGCTCACCAGCTGCGCCAGGCGCGTGGGCTGATGGAGCAGGGCGTGCGCATGGCCGATCCTGCGCGCTTCGACCTGCGTGACGATGCTCGCGGCACCAAGGCCAGCCTGAGCTGCGGCCAGGATGTGGAAATCGACGTGAACTGCATCTTTGCCGGCAAGGTGACGATTGGTGCCGGCGCCAGGATCGGCGCCAACTGCCACCTCAGCAATGTGAGCATTGCCGACGATGCCGTGATCCACCCCTTCACCCACATCGATGGCGAGAAGGCCGGTGTGGAAGTGGGCCAGGGCGCGCTGGTCGGCCCGTTTGCCCGCCTGCGCCCCGGCGCCAGGCTGGGCCGCGAAGTGCATATCGGCAACTTCGTGGAAGTGAAGAACTCCGTCCTGGCCGACGGTGCCAAGGCCAATCACCTGGCCTATCTGGGCGATGCCACGGTGGGCGAGCGCGTGAACTATGGTGCAGGCAGCATCACCGCCAACTATGACGGTGTGAACAAGCACCGCACCGTGATCGAGGCCGATGTGCATATCGGCAGCAACTGCGTGCTGGTGGCTCCCGTGACGATTGCCGCCGGCGGCACGGTGGGCGGTGGCTCCACCGTGACCAAGAACACCGAGGCAGGAGCGTTGACGGTAGGACGCGGCAGGCAGGTCAGCATCCGCAACTGGAAGCGCCCCGAGAAGCTGCCCAAAGCCTGATGGAACCCATGCAGCCAGTGGTTGAAAGCAAGGTGCCTCGGACTTTGGACGAGGCGCTGGCGCTGCTTGCGAGGCGCGAGGCCGAGCTGGCTGCCTTGCGCTCGGCCCAGCAGGAATGGGTGCATGCGGTTTCGCATGATCTGCGGGCCCCGCTGCGCCATCTGCTGGCTTTCAACCCGTTGATTGCGGAATTGCTGCAGTCCCCCAGCCCTGGTGTCGAGGACCTGGAAGAGGCGCGCAGCTTTTTGCAGACCATGGACCAGTCCGCCCAGCGCATGGCGGCCATGTTCGACGGTTTGCTGCAGCTGGCACGGGCCCAGCGCCATGTGCTGCAGCCGCAGCCCGTGGACTTGCAGGCCTTGCTGCTCGGTATTGGGCAGCGTTTGCAGGCGGACTCGCAAGGCCGAAGCATCGAGTGGTGTCTGCCTGCTGCAGCGCCCATGTTGCTGGCAGATCCTCATCTGCTGGAGCAGGCTTTGAGCGCAGCTCTCGCCAATGCCATCAAGTTCACGCGCGCCATGCCGCTGGCACGCATTCAGGTCGATGTGCAGCGTGACGGGCAAGGCGGTTGCTGCGTCTCGGTGACGGACAACGGAGTCGGCTTCGAGCAGGCGCGCGCGGGCAAGCTGTTTGGCGTCTTTCAGCGCATGCATCGCGAAGCCGAGTTCGAGGGTCTGGGCATCGGCCTGGCGCTGGTGCGCGACGTCTGTCGTCGCCATGGCGGCGAGGCGGAAATCCAGGCTCAGCTCAATGCGGGATGCCAGTTGCAGATGCACTGGCCCACCTGCCTGCCCTGAGTGGTCAGACCACGTCGCGGTCCAGGCTTTCCTGTCCGGAACTCGCCGGGCTGATTCGCGTGGATTCCGGTCGCATGGGCATGGTCGAGGGACTGTGCTGCCGCTCGGGTTGCTGCGTGGCATCCATCACCTGGTCGCGCCCGCCGCTCTTGGCGCTGTAGAGCGCGCTGTCGGCCGCTTTGATCCATTCGGTCACCGAGCCAAAACTGTCATCGGCTGCGGCAACGCCGATGCTTGCGCTGATGTGCAGCTGTGGATATTCGCGAATGCGTATCTGCGCAATTTTTTCGCAAATACGCATGGCGACCGAATATGCCTCCTTGGCCGTGGTGTGTTTGCAAAGCACGGTGAATTCATCGCCGCCGTAGCGCCCTGCAATATCGTTGCTGCGCAGGCTGTTTCTAATCGCCAGCCCGATCATTTTCAAAACTTCGTCGCCCACAATATGGCCGTACAGATCATTCACGCTTTTGAAACGGTCAATGTCAATCACCAGCAGGCAGGTCTGCTCCTTGACGGTGCGGTGCTGGTGCAGCGCGGCACGGGCTTTTTTCCACCAGTAATCGCGGCTGTATACCGTGGTCAGCGGATCAATGCGCCCCAGTAACTTGAGCTGCAGGTTCTGCCTGGCCAGAGTCTTGAGCATTCGGCTGTTGGACCAGCTTGCATAGGCGCTGTGCAAAATGATCAGCGGCAGCAGGCTGAGCTGCACCGCCAGTGGTGCGTCCCATTGCGGGGTGGGCGTTATGGCGATGCTCATGAACAGCATGCCGCACAGCAGCGCGATCAAGGAAGGCAGCCAGCGGCGCTTCAAACCGGTATAGAAGCGGTCGGCCACGCCGATGGCCAGAATGCAGATGCTGGGCAGCAGGCTCCAGTGCATCAGAGAAATCCAGCAGCCGACGATCAGCGCATCTATCAGAGAATTGAAATACTCCGCATGGAACTGATCCTGTTGCCGGCTTGAATGCAAAAAAGCAATATGCGGCCATAGCAGCGCACTGACCGCCGTGAATGCCCACCAGGCGAGATTGGTCGGGAGATATGACAGGCTTGCAGCCACCACTGCTCCGCCCAGTGCCATATAAGAGGCGCGTAGAGGGTAGGTCCGGCGGTGAATATCTCGATGCAAGGGCATCTGGTGGAATTGGCTTAAGTCAAGGTTGCGAGAATAATCTAATTAATACAATTTGTATCAATTATTGAGGAGCTTGCGCGGCATCCGCACCACACATGGCAGCTCAAAAATAAAGGCGTGCAAGTCACTAGTGATTGGGGACGGGCAAGGGCAGTGCGGTAGTGAATTTGGCCCGCTTGATGCTGAAGAAGGCTTTGACATTGCGCACATTGGCATCCTGCGTGAACAGCTTCTGGCTCAATGCCAGGTAGGCTGGCATATCGATGCTGGCAATGACGAGGATGAAGTCGGGGCCGGGAGAGACGCGCCAGCATTGCTGCACGCCGGGCTCGGCCACGGCTTTGTGCTCGAATTGCAGCAGTGAGCTGCTGTCCTGCCGGTCCAGCGAGACTTCCACAATGGCCTGCAGGCCATGACCGGTGAGGCGGGCGATGTGTTCGCTGCTGAGGATGGCGACCTGTTTCTCGATCAGGCCCAGCTCCTGCAGGCGCTTGACCCGGCGCAGGCAGGTAGGGGCAGACAGGTCGAGATGCCGGGCCAGGGCCTGGTTGCTCAGGCTGGCATCCAGCTGCAATTGCCGTAGCAGTTGCAGGTCGATGTCGTCCAGGTTGATGGAATTTTCATTCATTTAAATGAATTTTATTGAATAAATATTCAATATTATGATTTGATGAAATTTTCAGTCATTGCGTTGTTCTTATTGATTGAAAATTTCTTATTGCAACCGTTAGCATGCTCGCTCAAACAACCTAAGGTGTACCTCTATGTGTGGCATTGTTGCTGCGGTGTCTCATCGCAATATCGTTCCGGTTCTGGTCCAGGGTCTGCAGCGACTTGAGTATCGCGGTTATGACTCCTGTGGTGTGGCTGTACAGGCAGCAGATGCCAATGGCTTGAGCCAGGGCTTGCAGCGTGCGCGCTCCACAGCCCGCGTGGCCGAGCTGATGGAGCAGGTCAAGACCGAGCATGTGGAAGGTTTCACCGGCATTGCCCATACCCGCTGGGCGACTCACGGCGAGCCTGCGGTGCGCAATGCCCACCCCCACTTCAGCCATGGCCCCGGCATCTCGCCCGTGGCCGATGCCGATGCGCCGGCACGGGTGGCACTGGTGCACAACGGCATCATCGAGAACTACGAAGCCCTGCGTGCCGAGTTGCAGGCCAAGGGCTATGTATTTGCCAGCCAGACCGACACCGAGGTCATTGCCCATCTGGTGGACAGCCTCTACAACGGCGATCTTTTCGAAGCGGTGCAGGCCGCCACGGCTCGCCTGCATGGCGCCTATGCGATTGGCGTGATGCACCGGGATGAGCCTCGCCGTGTGGTGGGTGCTCGTGCCGGCTCGCCGCTGATTCTGGGTGTGGGCAAGGACGGCGCAGAACACTTCCTGGCCAGCGATGCAATGGCGCTGGCGGGTGTGACCGACCAGATCGTGTACCTGGAAGAGGGCGATCTGATCGATCTGCAGCCGGGACGCTACTGGGTCATCAGCAAGAGCGGCGAGCGCCTGACAGAGCAGCAGCGGCCGGTCAGAACCGTGATGGCACACAGCGGCGCAGCCGAACTGGGCCCTTATCGCCACTATATGCAGAAGGAAATCTTCGAGCAGCCGCGCGCTTTGGGCGATACGCTGGAAGGCCTCAAGAACATTGCCCCCGAGCTGTTTGACGGGGTCACTTCGGAAGGCAAGACCGGCGCGGCGGCCTGGCGAGTATTCAAGGAGATTGACCGGGTCCTGATTCTGGCCTGCGGCACCAGCTATTACAGCGGCTGCACGGCCAAGTACTGGATAGAGGCGATTGCCGGTATTCCCTGCAATGTGGAAGTGGCCAGCGAGTACCGCTACCGCACCAGCGTGCCCGATCCCAAGACGCTGATCGTGACCATCAGCCAGTCGGGCGAGACGGCCGACACGCTGGCGGCCCTGCGCCATGCCCAGAGCCTGGGCATGAAGCACAGCCTGACCATCTGCAATGTGGCCACCAGCGCCATGGTGCGCGAGTGCGAGCTGGCCTATATCACGCGCGCCGGCGTGGAAATCGGCGTGGCATCGACCAAGGCCTTCACGACACAGCTTGCAGGTCTGTTCCTGCTGACGCTGGCGCTGGCTCAGTCCAAGGGTCGTCTCACCGAAGAGAAGGAGCAGCAATATCTGACTGCCATGCGCCACCTTCCCGTTGCACTGCAATCCGTGCTGGCGCTGGAGCCGCAAATCATCAGCTGGGCTGAAGACTTCGCCAAAAAGGAAAATGCGCTGTTCCTGGGTCGCGGCATTCACTACCCCATTGCACTGGAAGGTGCGCTCAAGCTCAAGGAAATCAGCTACATCCACGCCGAGGCCTATCCCGCCGGTGAGCTCAAGCATGGCCCGCTGGCACTGGTGGACAGCCAGATGCCTGTGGTCACCGTGGCGCCCAACGACGAACTGCTGGAAAAGCTCAAGAGCAATATGCAGGAAGTGCGTGCCCGCGGCGGTGTTCTCTATGTGCTGGCCGATGCCAAGACCAATATCGAAAGCAGCGAAGGCATGCATGTGATTCGCATGCCCGAGAACTATGGTGCCCTGAGCCCCATCCTGCACGTGGTGCCGCTGCAGCTGCTGGCCTATCACACGGCGGTGGCACGCGGCACCGATGTGGACAAGCCGCGCAACCTGGCCAAGTCGGTCACGGTGGAATAAGCCTATTGCTTCGTGCCACAAAAAAGCGCTCCAAGGGAGCGCTTTTTGGTTTGGGCACGGCAGGTGGATGGCTGGCTTCAGCGCTGGCTAGACTCCTGCTGCCTTGAAGACCCGGCGCAGTACCTGCATGGGCAGAAATTTAACGCGGCGGCGTTTGAGTTCATGTCGGTAGAGGCGCTCCCTCTCAATGAAGTTGATTTTTTCTTTCATTGCGATGTGTCTGGATGGCTAACCCAACTAATCTAAC
>NZ_AHIL01000009.1 GCF_000241525.1 Comamonas testosteroni ATCC 11996 | reverse complement strand
AAGCTGGATGTCAAGGATGCGGGCGATGTCATCGAAGGCAACGCAGCGAACTTCAACGTCAGCCTGGACAAGGCAGTTGATGCCGAAACCACGCTGACCTTCAAGCTCGGCGGCGAGATCACTGCGGCTGACCATGGTGTTCCCACTGTCAGCATCGGCGGCCAGTCCGTCACCGTCACTGCCAACGCCGACGGCACCTACAGCTTCAAGGTGCCCGCGGGCACCACAGGCGGCATCGTGGTCACGGTTCCGACCACGCCCGATGGCGTCTACGAAGGCCGTGAGAGCATGACCTTGACGGCGACGCTGACCGGCGCCACCGCCAGCGGCACCGCGCTGCCCCCGGGCATCACGGATAGCGGCAATGCCGCAATCGTCGACATCAACAAGCCGCCTGTCGTTGGAGGTGGAAGCACGGCCGTCTCCGAAGAAGGCTTGGCTGGTGGCATCAAAGACAGCAACGGCACATCGGATACGACCGATTCGCCCCAGGCGAACGGCCAACTGTCGATCACCGACGACAACAACGCCACCTACAGCATTACGCTGGTTGCGCCCGCCAATGGCGCCCTGACGTCCCACGGCACGCCCATAGTCTGGGCGCTGTCCGACAATGGACACACGCTGACGGGCCGCGCGGGCGGCACGGACGCCATCGTCATCAAGATCGACGATAACGGCGCCTACAACGTGAAGCTGCTGGCTCCGGTCGATCACCCCGACACCTCGCGTGAAGACACACTGGGCCTGTCGGTCGGCGTCAAGGTGTCGGATGGCGTCAATCCGGCGGTGTCCAGCAGCATCAACATCACGATCGAGGACGACTCGCCAGTGGTGCAACCGAACGACCCCGTCTCGGTGCAGACCGCGAACATCCCCGACGTCTACACGGGCAAGGTGAGCTTCGCTGGTTCCCAGACCAGCACCAACCAGATGAAGATGACCTTCGGCAATGGCGCGATTGAAGTCACGGCCAAGGGCTTCACGTCCAAGTCTGACTTGACGCTGATCGACGCCAATGTCAACCAAAGCAAGACCGGCCTGGGTGTCGCAAGCAAGGATGCGCCGTATCACAACATCGCCAACGAAATCGACTACCGCGTTGGACCGGATGGCAAGGGCGCGTCCGAAGAACTGACCATACGCCTGACTGGTGGCAAGGTTGCCTATGGCGCCACTATCGATTTCGGCGCCATGTACGGCGGCGAGGTGGAAAGCGGCGTCGCGAAGTTCTACCGCAATGGCGTGTTGATCGCCGAACGCACCTTCACCTCCGACCAGAACGGCGGCGACTATGCGGCGAACTTCCGCGTCGAAGAAGGCGGTTTCGACACGATCGTGATTTCGGCCACGGACAACCACAAGAACTCGTCCAGCGACAATAGCGACTTCACCGTCACCGGCATCACCTTCCTGGGTAGCAATACTGTCCAGGCTATCGCCTACGGCGAAGGCACGCTGAATTACGGCTACGGCGCCGACGGCGCAGGTCGTCTGGAACTGACGGGTGCGGAAGGCGGCCTGAAGACGCGCGACGGCGCGAACATCACGACGACGCTGAGCAACGGCAATCTGATCGAAGGCCGCGACCCGTCGGGCAATCTCATCTTCGAGATGCGCTTGACGCCGGCCACCGGCAAGTGGGAGTTCTATCAATACCAGCCGATGCAAGGCACCGCGGACGGCAAGCTCGATTTCAACTACAAGGTGACGGATGCCGATGGTGACTCCACCGCTGGCCACTTCGAAGTGGCGGGTGTGGAGCCTCCTGCTCCCAGCGTCAACATCGAGGACTACAACCTCGCTGCGCCGGGCGCCATCAGCGTCTCGGAAGCTCTGGCCTCCGGTAGCGGCACGTTCACGATCACCGCGAGCGCAGGCCTGAAGTCGCTGACGCTCGACGGCCCGGGCAACGCCGACGCGTCCCTGACGCTGGACCGTCTGGCCGACCTGGTGAACAATCCGGTCACGCTGACGACCAGCAAAGGTACGCTGACGCTGACCGGATACGACCCGACGACCGGCAAGGTCAGCTACACCTACCAGAGCAGCGGCCCACAGTCGCACACCGGTGACGACACCAACGTGCAGGACCACTTCCAGATTACGGTGGAAGACAAGTTCGGCGGCAAGGCAACGGGCGACCTGGGCGTGCTGATCACCGACACGGCCCCCAGCCTCAAACCGATCGCGGAAAGCTCGGCGCTGTCTTCGCACGGCACCAACATCATGCTGACGCTGGATACGTCCGGCAGCATGAAGGACGGCAGCGGCGTGTACAACGGTTCGACACAATTGTCCCGCCTGGCCGTGCTGAAGTCCTCGGTCAACAGCCTGCTCGACAAGTACGGCGAGGCCGGCGACGTGCGCGTTCTGGTTCTGGAGTTCAACAGCAGCGCCACGCAAAAGGGCAGCGGCTGGATGTCTCTGGCGGAAGCCAAGGCGTTCGTCAATGCCCTCGTGTCTGGTGGTGGCACCAACTACCAAGACGCGTTGAACAAGGCCATGGCCGCCTGGGACAACTCCCCGACGGGCAAGCTGGAAGGCACTAACGTTCAGAACATCTCCTACTTCTTCACGGATGGGGAGCCCGTGAATGGCGCTGTCGGTTCCTCACTGCAGACGACCTGGGAGAAGTTCCTCACCGCCAACCATATCAACTCCTACGGCATTGGACTGGGCACAAGCGCGACCGGTGGCTACATTGATCCGGTCTCCTACAATCCAGACCGTCCCGGCGACAGCAACACCATACTGGTGACGAACCTGAACGGTCTGGACGCTGCGATCGACGGCACCATCGCGCCACCCATCAACGGCGACATCGCCGCGGGCGGCACGCTGGGCGCCGACCTGAGCGGCGCGCGCATCACGCAGCTGGTCATCGAAGGCAAGACGTACAACTACGATGCGGCGACCAACAAGGTGACCGCCACCTCGGGGGCCACGTACAGCTTCGACGCAGCCACGTCCGAACTGACAGTGACCACCGCGCATGGCAAGTTCACGCTTGACATGGCTGGCGACAATCTGGGCAACTACCGCTACGTGCCGAAGACGGCTGGCACCGACACCATCCAGTTCACGGTGCAGGACGGCGACGGCGACAAGGCAAGCTCCAGCATCACGGTCAACGTGACGCCACCGGTGTACCAGACCCCGGACGCGGTGGACGACAAGATCATCACCAACATTCTGAGCACGCAGCTCACGGTGCAATCGGGGTCGCTGCTGGCCAACGACGTGCGCGGCACTGGTGCGCTGACGATGGGTCCGCTGACGGTGAATACGGGCTGGGATCAAGGCAAGGACTTCACACGCAGCACTGTGAAGACCTATCCCTTCTCGAGTTCAGGCAACAGCACCTCGAACAAGGAGCTCTCGATCGTGCGCGGCGACTTCTCGAAGGCGGGCGGAAGTGCGAACCAGGCCGAGGTGAAGGTCAACGGCTATCTGGCGAGCGTGGGGGCCAATGGCGGCAACGATCAGGATCTGCTGAAGATCTCACTGGTTGCCGGCGAGGTGTTGACGCTGAGCCACAACCTGAACAACGGTTGGATCAGGGTGGAGTACCGCCTAGCCGGCTCGGGCGATCAATATACCGTCGTCCCGAGTGGCGGCAAAATCCCGGTG
The DNA here is from genome assembly GCF_000241525.1 of Comamonas testosteroni ATCC 11996. Lineage (GTDB taxonomy): Bacteria > Pseudomonadota > Gammaproteobacteria > Burkholderiales > Burkholderiaceae_C > Comamonas > Comamonas testosteroni. The sequence continues at coordinate 26,610 of NZ_AHIL01000009.1, read as the reverse complement.
ACGGAGTCGGGCGACTATGAGATCCACGTCGTTAACGTTCTCGACAACGGAAATGGCTCCAACGCCGCAGAGACCTACACCCTGACGATGAATATCGACTACAGCGGCGTAAACCTGGATGGTTCCACAGCAAATGGCTCGTACACCATACAGACAGCCGACGGTCACAGCGACAGCGCTAATGTCTCAGTAAGCTACCAGTCGGGTGACCATCTGGTGGGCACCAACGATAGCGAAATCCTGATGGCTGGCTCCGGCAACGACACGCTGAACGGCGGCAAGGGCAATGACGTGCTGGTCGGCGGCAAGGGCGATGACACCCTGATTGGCGGCGAAGGAGATGATATTTTCCTGTGGCTCAAGGGTGATCAGGGAACCACTGCGGCTCCTGCCAAGGATGTGATCAATGACTTTGGCAAGGGCGGCTCTGACGTCAATGGCAATGATGTGCTGGACCTGCACGATCTGCTCCAAGGGGAGGAGAAGAGTTCGGATCTGTCTCAGTTCCTGAATTTCTCCAAGAGTGGTGCAGATACCGTGCTCAAGGTCTCCACCGATGGGAATCTGGGTGCTACAGGCTCCAACTACGATCAGCTGATCACGTTCAAGGGAGTGGATCTCACCGCTGGGCACTCGTTGACCACCACGGCAGACCAGAACGCCTTGATCAAGGAACTGATCGATCAAGGCAAGCTCAAGATCGACCACAGCTGATAAACAGCCCCGGCAAGGTCAGGCAGAAGTCTTGGAGTATCAAGTCTTCTGCCTCTTCGCTCGGCAGTGATCGGCAGGTTGTTTCAAGAGCTTGCTTGATTGGTTACATTTGTGAGCATTGAATCTTGACTGTGTTCTCGTCGAACCATCAAGCTTCATAGCAGTCATCACAATATTCACAGGCGCTTCAAGCAGATTCTGTCTTGGGTGCCTGCTCTTCCGGCAACTCGATTGAGCACTTCGCCCAGCCTTCTGTTTCCACATGCCGTGGAAAAACCGCAGCGCCTGTCGCGCAGAGACATGCTTTTGTATGGCTCGGCGCTTGTCGGGGGCTGGGCGCTGCAGCGCGGGTTTGACGCCGCGGCGCTGGATTTCGATGCTGAGCGGCTGCACAGCAGCATGCAGTCCCGTTATGGCAGCGCAGGCGTCCAGAGGCTGAACCAGTGGCAGGTCATGCTGCAGGCCCAGAAAGACAGGCCGCTGCAGCAGCAGTTGTCGGCCGTCAATACCTTCTGGAATCGCGCCGTACTGCAATCAGAGGACAGCATGCTCTGGTCCCAGCCCGACTATTGGGCCACGCCGCTGGAGACGCTGGGCAAGGGTGCGGGCGACTGCGAGGACTACGTTATCGGCAAGTATTTCTCGCTGCTGCGCCTTGGCGTGGCGGTCGAGAGACTGCGCCTGATCTATGTGCGTGCCCGGCTGGGCGGTGCAGGCAGCACGCAGAGCATCGCGCATATGGTGCTGGGCTATTACGAGACGCCTGCAGCGGAGCCGCTGGTGCTGGACAGCCTGCTGGACAACATCATGCCGGCCAGCCAGCGCAAGGACTTGACTCCTGTGTTCAGCTTCAATGCCCAGGGTGTATATGTCGCAGGTGCACAGCCTGCTTCGGTGGACAGGATCACGCGCTGGCGCGATCTGCTGGCGCGCATGAAACAGGAGGGTTTTTTGCCATGAATGCCATGTTTCGCGCTGCAGGCAGCGAAGCCCTATTGAATGGTCGACACAGATAAGGCAGCAAGATGTCGTTGTTGAAACAACTTTTGATCAGCGTGACGGTGGCCATCGTGGCCATCCTGATTGGCACCCTGGCTTTCAGCATCGGTGCTGCACGCCAGTATCTGGACGGGCAGTTGCAGTCCGAGAGCGAGAATGCCGCCTCGTCGCTGGCCTTGTCGCTGTCGCAGCCGGCCAATCAGGACCCGGTCACTCAGGAGCTGCTGATGATGGCCTTGTTCGATGGCGGGCAGTTCAAGCTGATTCGCCTGGCCTCGCCCCAGGGCGAAACCTTGTTCGAGCGCCAGCGCGATAACAGCACTGCAGATAGTTCTGCCCCTGCTGCGAAGCTCAAAGACAGTGGTGCTCCGCCGTGGTTTGTCGAGATGCTGCCGCTGCGCTCGCCAAAGGCGGAGCGCGTGATCAGCGATGGCTGGAAGCAGGTTGGGCAGTTGACGCTGGTTGTGGACAACAGCTATGCGAGCCAGGCACTGTGGGGCAGCAGCGTGCGCCTGGCGGGTGTGGTGGTGCTGGCCGGGTTGGCCTGGGCTTTCTTTGTAGTATTGCTGTTCAGATGGTTTCGCAAGGTCTTGCAGCAGGAAATCTCGGCCCAGGTTCAGGCGATTGGACGGCAGGCCGGCAGTGAGGGCCCGGCGAAGCCCGCCAGGGCCGCAGTGGCCGAGCTGGTGCCCGTACTCAGCGCCATTGCAGACACCCGGGAGCGGGTGCAGGCTACGGCGCAGGAGCAAATGGAGCGCATCGAATCACTGGAGCTGGAGGTCAATCGTGATCCGGTTACTCAGCTGCCCAATCGCAAGTACTTTGTCAATGAGTTGCGTCGCGCGCTGAGCGGAGCTGATGGCGCTGCGGCACATGGCCATGTGATGCTGTTCAGGCAGCGTGATCTGCTGGCTCTGAATGCGCAGATGTCCCGAGCCAGTGCCGATGCCTGGCTGGCGGCGATGGGCGAGCAGGTCAATCAGGTGTTGAAGGGTCATGCCGAGTGCAAGGCTCAGCTGGCACGCCTCAATGGCTCGGACTTTGTGGTGCTCATGCCGGCCCTGGCCGGACCTCAGGCCATGTCTCTGGTGCAGCATATCCGGCAGGTGCTGCTGTCCATGCGCGTGACCCTGAGCAATGGTCAGTGGTGCCGCTGGAGCTTTGCCTTGACTGATTACTCTGCATCGAGCTCGGTGACCGGTGTGCTTGCACGATTGGACTACGGTTTGATGCGTGCGGAGAGTTCGGGCCAGGCCGAGGTGGAATATGTGGCCTACGGGGATGACGAGGTGGTCTCCGACCTGGCCGGTGAAACCTTGTGGCGTCAGATGCTGATTGCGGCACTGGAAGCGCAGGATGCACTTTCCCTGTCCGTTCAGCCGCTGCAGTTCAAGGGGCGCAATGGCGTGCAGGAGCGTGGCGAAGCGTCGCTCTCGCTGCGCACTGCGGCAGGCGAGACCTTGATGGGGTCGCTGTTCCTGCCGGTGGCCGTGCGTCTGGGCTTGTCGGCAGAGTTTGATTTGCGAGCAGTGGCTCTCGGGGCTGCGTGCCTTGAACAGAACGACTGCGAGCTGGTCATTCGAATCTCCTTGCCCTCGCTGGCCCAGCCGGACTTCCTGGGCCGACTGCGTGAGGAGCTGAGTGCGCCGAAGTGGGGACATCGCCTGTCCTTGCTCTGTCTGGAACTCGATGCCCATGGACTGACGGCCTACCCCGATGAGGTGGCCGACTTCTGCCGGGCCATGGCACTGGCCGGTGTCGGCGTCGGACTGCGTCGTCTGGATCAGCAACCCATGGGCCTGACCAAGCTCCACACCTTGCCGCTGCGCTATGTGAAGCTGGGCAGCGAGTTCTCGGAGCAGGCTGCTCAAAGCCCAGGTGCCCTGCATCTGCTGCAAGCCATTGTGGAGACCGCGACAGGGCTGGGGATCCAGGTGGTGGTGAACGATTCCGTCAATGCGGAAACCGCACAGCTGCTGCACAAGCACAATGCGTTGACGCTGGCGGCCTGAAACGGCGGGTCGTCCAAGTAAGGAAAAAAGGGGCGCACAAGGCGCCCCTTTTTATGGGTCAGCTACTCTTAATGAGGCGCGCTCTCATCGGCAATCTGCACGCGCCTGGCATAGCGCTGTGCCAGCACGGCGCAGACCATGAGCTGGATCTGGTGGAACAGCATCAGCGGCAGCACAATGGCGCCCACGGATGCGGCGGGAAAGAGCACGTTGGCCATGGGAATGCCGCTGACCATGCTTTTCTTGGAGCCGCAGAAGACCAGCGTGATCTCATCTTCCTTGCTGAAGCCCAGGCGACGTGCGCCCCAGGTGGTGATGAAGAGTACGACGGCCAGCAGAATGCAGCACAGCACGATCAAGCCCAGCAGTGAGGGAATCGGAGTCTGCTTCCACAGGCCGCTGATGACCGCAGCGCTGAAGGCTGCGTAGACCACAAACAGGATGGAGCCCTGGTCCACCAGCTTGATGATGGAGGCGCGACGCTGCAGGAAGCCGCCGATCACGGGGCGCATCAGATGGCCAATGACAAAGGGCAGAAGCAGCGTCATGGCAATCTTGCCGATGGCATGCAATGCATCGCCGCCTTCCGCATTCTTGTGCAGGATCAGGCTCACCAGAATCGGCGTGACCAGAATGCCCAGCAGGGTAGAGGCCGATGCACTGCACACGGCGGCAGGCACATTGCCGCGCGCCATGGAGGTGAAGGCAATCGCCGATTGCACCGTGGCGGGCAGGGTGCAAAGAAACAGCACGCCGATATACATCTCGGTGGTGACCAGAGGCGAGAGCACCGGGCGCAGTGCCAGCCCCAGCACGGGGAACAGCACAAAGGTGGCGATGAAGATCCATACATGCAGACGCCAGTGACCTATGCCTGCGAGGATGGCTTGGCGCGAGAGTTTGGCGCCATGCAGAAAGAACAGCAGGCTGACGATGCCTGTGGTGACAAGCTCCACATATTCGGCGAACTGGCCGGATGCAGGCAGAAAGCTGGCGAGGACGACGGTGGCAATCAGTGCCAGCGTGAAGTTATCGGGGACAAAGCGGGGGCGAGACATATTCTTGAGCGGAAGCCATTCATGCAAGGCACCGGGCCGGTGCGCGATGGCTGCGTATTGGACACGCAATCCATTTAAAAGAGAAATGGATTTATTCGATAGACCTATAATTTTTTGATATGAATATCAGCCTGCGCCAACTGCGTGCCTTTGTGGCAGTGGCTCAAAGCAGCAGCTTCAGCCGCGCTGCCGATGCCCTGGCCTTGACCCAGCCTGCCATCAGCCGCAATGTGACGGACCTGGAGCAGGCCATGGGCTTGCTTTTGCTGCATCGAACCACGCGTGAGGTGGAGCTGACCGAAGCCGGCCGTCTGCTGCTGGGCAATCTCTCGCGGGTGCTCGAGGATCTCGATGCCTGCCTGCTCGAAGTGCAAGGCCTGGCGACACAGCGCAAGGGCCGCGTGAAGGTGGCCAGCAGTCCCACGCTTTCCGCCAACCTGCTGCCGCAATGCATTGCGCGTGGCAGACAGCAGTCGCCAGGCGTCAATATCCAGCTGCTCGATCGCATTCAAAGCGATGTGCTGCTCAGCGTGCGCAGCGGGGAAGTAGATTTTGGTGTGGTGATCGACCCATCCGAGAAACAGGATCTGCACGCACAGACCATTCTGACCGAGCCCTTTTGTCTGGTCTGCCTTTCCTCGCATGGCCTGGCGCGCAAGAAGGAGGTGCACTGGGCACAGCTGGCCGGTGAATCCCTGGTGCTGCTCGATCATGCATCAGGCAGCCGCCGCCTGATCGATGCGGCGCTGCAGGCGCATGGCGCGGCTGCATCGGTGGTGCAGGAGGTGGGGCATACGGCCACCATCTACAGCATGGTGCAGCAAGGTCTGGGTTTGAGCGTGGTGCCGCGTCTGGCCATTCCCGCAGCCTGGGCCGCTCGGACTGCTACGACTGCGGCAGCTGGCAGTGCCGCTTTGGTCAGCCGTGCCCTGGTGCCCAAGGTGCAGCGCAGCATCATGCTGGTCAAGCGCCAGCAGCGTGAGCTATCGCCTGTCGCGCATCTGGTCTGGGATCTGATCGCAGAGGAGGCGGTCGGTCTGCTGGGCCAATAGCGGCTCAGGGCCTGAGCACGATGCGTGAATCAATCACTAGCCCTTGCGGTTGCGGCGCGACATATACCGGCAGGGGCGGGGCTACATAAACCGGTTGCGGCGCATAGTAGGCATCTGGACGGTTTCTGCACTTGCGCTTTTCCTTGTACTCGCCATTGCTCTTCCACTTGCGCTCCACTTTGCAGTGGCCGTCCCAGTACTCCTCCTTGTGCTCGCGCTTGTGGTGATGGTGGTGATGGCGATCATGTGCCTGGCTGCTCAGTGGCGTGGCAATCAGCACCACAGGCAGGCAGATGGAAACAAGAGCAAGGATTTTCTTCATTGTGGGTGGGGCAGTCCATGGTCCGAGCCATGGCCGCATCGGTTTCAAAACGCTGCGAGCATAAGCGCAATGCACCGAAGAGACTGTATCAATTCATGAGCGAGACTTGTGCTGTGGCTGTGCGCCGGACGTGCGTGAGGTGCTGGTTCATATATAAAAGAGAGCGGCTTGCGCTTGAGCTACTTCAGTTTTGAAATGATTTCTATCTGAAATTAAGTAAATTCAATCGAAGAATGCTATTAAAAATATAGCTGAGCAATGGATGGCTGCATTGATCTGGACCGTGGTAGACGCAGCCCTTGAATGCCATGGCGTCAAGGGCCGGACATTGATCTCGCAAACCGGCGCAGGAATTGGCTGCGTCTCGCAAGACCGCTTTGGGCCAGATCGCCTTTTTCCTATCGCGGCATGTCTTCGCCAGAAGAGGCTTCGAACGGCTGGATTGCAAGTCTGGGCCGTGGCGGCTGCTTTCCGGGCAGATGCTTGCTGATGGTGTTGCCTTGGTTGCGGTAGCTGGCGCGTGCTGGCAAGAGATGGCTCGGCGCTGGTGCCGTCTATCGCCGGATCAATGGTTCCGTAGGGGACCGATCCCATCTCCTGCTGACTGGATGGATCACCCGTCTGCCTGCTGTTCCCATTAGCAAGCCGGGCAGGCAGAGCCTGAATGTCTTCTGTCGGGCACCAGGCACAGTCTGGCAGGTGCTGCCACGGCCCTGGCCGCCCTGGCCATCGTGGCAGGCCAGGGAGCTGTGCCGGAGTTTCTTTGGGCAGCAATGTTCGCTGCGGCCCCGTTGGCAGCGATTGAGCCGTGGCCTCAGATTCTGCTTCGTCTGCTGCTTTGTCCCATGTCGTTTCACGAGATGGTGGAAAATTCGTCCCGACCCTGTCCAATCTGAGCAGGGGAACTGCAGGCAATGCAAAAGTGCCGCTCTTGCCAGGTTGACGATGAGAGGAATGTTGAGGTGTGGTGTCGAAAGAAGAAGAGGGAGACCGGCGTCACCATTCGTGATGGCGTGCGCAAAGTTCTGACTGCCAAGCGCGATGCTCAACTGGCGACCAGTCTGTTGCTGGTAATCTGGGTCTCTGTAATGGTGGCCACCAGCTGGCAAATCTGGTCGGCGCATCAGCGCACCTTGAGCGAGATCGATACGAATAATCGCAATCTTGCGCAGACGCTGAACACCTATGCCGAGGGCGTCTTTACCCAGAGCTCCATGCTGCTGCTCGGCATGCTTGAGCGCCTGGAGGTGGAGGGCACCACGCCCGAGCATCTGGTCCGCATGCAACAGCTGGTCGGTCGCCAGGAGCATCTGCTTTCCCAGCTCAATGAATTGCTCGTCATCGATGCGAGCGGTAAATGGCTCATGTCATCGAGAGGGAAATTTGTCGACGGAGCCAACAGCGCCGACCGTCGCTTTTTTTCATATCACCGGGATAACCCGTCGCACGAGATCTTCATCGGTGCGCCCATACGCAGCCGCTCTACGGGTGAATGGGGGCTTACCATCAGCCGGCGATTTGAGAGCAAAGAGGGCGACTTTGCCGGGGTCATCGTTGTCGTGCTGGGGATAGAGAACTTTCTGCACTTGTTCGGCAAGATCGATGTCGGCGAGCAAGGGTCTATTGGACTGGCAACGACCGGCGGACAGTTGCTTGTGCGCTATCCATTTCGTGAGCAGGATCTGGGGCGCGACTTCTCTCGCTCCCCCAACTTTCTGCGCTACTACTCCAACCTGAAATCCGGAACGGCGTCTTTTGAGTCCGGCATAGATGGAACGGAAAGGCTATATGCCTTCAAGAGCAATGAGCGTTACCCCATTTTCACGGTGGTGGCCCGGGGGCGGTATGAGGCACTGCAAGCCTGGCGAAGCCAGGCGCTGCTGACGGCGGGTGTGGTGCTAGGTCTGCTGGCAGTTGTCACACTGATAGGCTGGCGTCTGATCTTGCTCATCCGACAGCGTGCGCAGGCAGAGACATCCTTGATGGCAGTGCGTGAGAAGTTACTGGATGCCAACCTCGAGCTGGAGCGGCTGGCCACCCAGGATTCGTTGACAGGGCTGGCGAACCGGCGACGCTTCGATGAGGTGCTGCAACTGGAGATCCGCCGTGCCGCACGCGAGGGGACGGCACTCTCGCTTTTGCTCATTGATCTGGATCATTTCAAGGGCTTCAATGATCGATATGGTCATGTCGCCGGCGACGAATGCCTGAAAGCGGTGTCGCGGCAGCTGGAGCTTTCGGCCAAGCGCTCAGGTGATCTGGCAGCGCGTTACGGCGGGGAGGAGCTTGCCATCATTCTTCCCAATACCGCGCTGGAGGGGGCCATGCGCGTTGCCGAGGAGTTGCTGAAGTGCATACGAGGACTCGGCATTGCCCATGAGTCCAGCCAGTTCGGCCATGTCACAGTGAGCATAGGCGCGGCAAGCATACGGGGCAGACATGGACTGGCGAGTCCGCTGGATCTGGTTGAAGCGGCCGATCAAGCCCTGTATCGGGCCAAGGCGGCTGGGCGCAATCGTGCCGAGTGCTGAGCTGTCGGAGCTGCTCTCTCGGATCCTTTGACGACCTTCAAGCAATCTGAGGGCGCGAGCCGTCATTTCGAATCCGTAGTCTTGCCAAAGGGGAACCTTGCCTGGAGGTGTCTGTCGCGCCATGGCAAGGACGTTGGGCATGTCCGCAACCACGCAGGACACAGCAAATGCACCGAAGCCGGCTAGCGGTTTCCTGCGAATATCTGGCCTGAACACTGGTGCCCGCGAAGGCAGGCAGGTTGGCCTATCGCATGATTCACGATAGGGCATCCTGTAGATGCATTGTTGATGCTGGCTCTGATGGTTATGACCTGCATCGACGCCAGCGCTACACGCTGGAAGGTCACCTATCTACAAGGAAGTTCAACACTTGCCGTGAGGGGCTGGAGCTGGGATGAGGCCGGCGGTAGCAACGCCACCCATGACTGGTGGCGGACTTTGTGCACGCCTGATGCCAGGCTGGTCAGGCTGGATGTGGGAATCTCAAGCAAATGGCGTGAGAGTGCTTCAGCGATCCATGTCGACACGCGCTGAAAGCAGTGCGAGCGTCGAAGAGCTCAAAGCTGAGCGCTGCGATCTGGATCTGGAGCCGGCAGGGCTTGCAATTGAGCTGCAGGCCGGGTGCTTGCGCGGCACCGTGATCCTGCAGCTGGCACAAGCCCCATGTCAGGGCTGGTGGCCGTCGTAGCGCACCATATCAACCGCTGAGGTTTAGTGACGGCGCTGCTGAGGCGCAGGGTTGCTGTTGTTGGAACGCTCGATATGACGGAAGGTCAGGCGACCCTTGTTCAGATCATAGGGAGACATCTCCAGCGTTACCTTGTCGCCTGCCAGCACGCGAATACGGTGCTTGCGCATCTTGCCGCCGGAATAGGCAATCAGCTGGTGGCCGTTGTCCAGCGTCACACGAAAGCGGGCGTCCGGCAAAACCTCGTCCACTCTGCCTTGCATTTCAATCAATTCTTCTTTGGCCAAAATATTTCCTTTCTACGAAGAGGTCAGTTCAACTGGTTGTCCAGCACCATGCTGCGCCCCTCGGCGAGGGCATACTTGCTGGCCATATCCGGGGTGTCGAACTGGCGGATAAACCTGAAAATCCGGTCATAGGTTCCGCGTCGGATGGAAACCGCTGCAGCAATCTTGCCGGAGTGAGTCATTTGGGTGAGGGCAGTCACAATGTAGTTGCCGACACGCTCTGTGATTTGTTCTGTGTGCATATCGAGTCAACGGGCGGCACAAACCCAGGCAAGGGCATGCCGACCAATGAAAATGAAGGAATCCAGCTCTGATGAGCCAAGATCAAATAGGCCAGCCGCTTGCGGGTGGCCTATGCTTCTTGCCATGGAGTGCCTTGGCTGTATGGAGCCAAGCGTGGGCAACGTGAGAACTGCCTGAGAGATACTGCGCAGGGCAAGTGCCACGCAGCAAGCCTGAAATTATAAAGCATTGTTCTTTTATGCGCAAATCGTGATGAAACCGAGACATAGCAGAAGAAAAAGCCCCAGGCTCTTGCGAACCTGGGGCTTTTATTCTGGTGCCGGAGATAGACGTTGTTGCATATCAGACCCAGGCCAGATTTATGCAACAACACACCATGCACCTGGCTACATGCCTGGTCATAAGATACATAATTGATGAATCTTATGTGATGTAACGGCTGCGAAAGGAATTGTGCAATGAGGATTCATGAGCTTTGCACTGAAGAGGAAGTCGTCAGCTTGGTGCACTCCTTCTATGCGCGAATACGCCAGGACGAGGTGCTAGGCCCCATCTTCGATGCACGTATAGCGGACTGGGACCATCATCTGACCAAGCTGGTGGATTTCTGGTCGGCCATTTTGCGGCGCACAGCACGCTTTTCAGGGGCCCCTATGCCCAAGCATGCTGCGCTACCGGGTCTAAGCCTGGAGCTGTTTGAGCGCTGGCTGGGCCTGTTCGAGATCACGCTGGCCGAGCAACCCAACCGCGCCATGGCCGATCAAGCATGGCAGGCGGCGCGCCGTATTGCACAGAGCCTGTGGTCGGGCTACCAGATGAGCCGTGATCCCAAGGCACTACCGGCGGTGGTGAGCCATGTCTGAGCTGCTGCAGATCGAGGAGCCGATGCGGTCTGTGCCCCAACCCAAGGCTCCTGCACCCCAGTGGAAAGCCTTACTGGAGCTTGGCTTCAGGCCCTTGTACATGGCCGGTTGTCTGTGGGCTGCGGTGTCTGTCGCGTTGTGGGTTTTCGCGCCACAGTGGCTTGCGGGGCGTTTGGGCGGCGTGCTGTGGCATGCGCACGAGATGTTGTGGGCCTTTGTGGCGACGATTGCCGTGGGCTTTCTGCTCACGGCGGCTAGTAACTGGACCGGAAGCAACCCTATTCAGGGCCGGGCGCTGGGCGGGTTGTGCGTACTGTGGCTGCTGGCGCGCGTGGGTTTCCTGGTGGTGGGTGATACAGCTTTTGCTTTTGCCGTAGTGTGTGAACTGCTGTTTTTCGCCGCCGCTGCCGTAGTGCTTGGCCGGGTGATCTATGCAGCACGCAGCCGACGCAATTACGGCCTGCCGCTGCTGGTGTCAGGTCTGGGCGTGGCCGATGCACTCTTTCTGCGCTCGGTATGGCAAGGCAGCGACTACGCAACGCTGATGCATTACCTCTATGCAGGGCTGCTGTGCATGGCTGTGATTGCACTACTGGTGGCGCGGCGCGTTATTCCATTCTTCGCTATGCGGGCGGTGACGGATCTGCAGATTCCCATGCATACGGCCAGCGGGCAGTGGCAACTCTGGACTGGCGTGCTTGGCATTGTCTGCCTGTTGCTGGGATGGGTGCCGGGTATGGTGACCGCATTGGCTGTCACGGGACTCATCACCCTATGGCAGGTGTTGGCCTGGAAACCCTGGGCTGTGCGTCAGGTGCCGTTGCTGTGGATTCTGTATCTGGGTCATGCGGCCTTGGGCGCGGGCCTGCTGGTGGCAGCGCTCCAGGCGAGCAACTGGGTACTGCGCTTGGCCTGGCCGGTCCATGTGATCGGTGTGGCCGGCTTTGCGGTGCTGATAATCGGCATGGTGACACGTACGGCTTTGGGCCATCTGGGGCGACCATTGCGCGCCGATGGGAGCATCGTAGTCATGTATGTGCTGGTGCTTGCCGCCGCTTTGCTGCGCCTGCTGGCGCTTCTGCCTGCGGGGCTCCCTCAAGCCGCGTTGCACGCCTCGGCGCTTGCATGGGTGCTGGCATTTGCTTTGTACCTGTGGCGATTTGTGCCCTTGCTGATTCGGCCGCGCCTGCCACCAGCTGGACTCTCAGCGGCTCAGCCGTCAGGACATGTCGTCAGCAAGTCCAGAAAATCTGTTTGAACGAGATCACTCAATGCGTCTAACCCTGATGACCGACTATGCGCTGCGGCTGCTCATGCATGTGGCCCAGCGGCCAGAGCGCCTGTGCACGATTTCCGAGGTTGCGCAGGCTTACAGCATTTCCGAGGCAAATCTGATGAAAGTGACGCATCAACTGGCCCTGCAGGGCTGGATAGAGACGGTACGTGGCAAAGGCGGAGGCATGCGCCTCGCCCGTGAACCTAAGCAGATCCATATCGGTGCAGTGATACGTGGACTAGAGTCCGACTTCACGCTGGTGGAGTGCTTTGGCAGCGACAGCCGGTGCACGCTGACCGGCGACTGCCGCCTCGCTGGCATGTTGCAAGGAGCTTTGCACAGCTTCATGGCGCATCTAGATGGATTCACTCTTGCGGACCTGATGCCGCCAACGTTTGTCAGCGCAGTGCCGTTGATTCCTGCCAGACGACTGTCAGGAGAGGAGGCTCAGACATGAGCTATGGCCTGCTGATCACACTGCACCTGCTGGCCGCCGTGGCGTTTGCAGGCACAGTGTTCTTCGAAGTCGTGCTGCTGGCCAATGTGCACAGCCGGGTGCCGCGGCAGCACATGCTCCCCGTGGAGCAGGCGTTGGGGACACGCGCCACCGTCGTCATACCCTGGGTGTTGCTAGTGCTGTATTTTGCGGGAGCAGGCTTGGCCTGGCAGCATCGCTCGGTACTGGCGCACCCATTGGCCAGCAGTACCGGCATGCTGATGGTGCTCAAGATTGCTCTGGCGCTCAGCGTGCTTGCGCACTTCGCCAGCGCCATGTGGTGGCGCCGCCAAGGGCAACTTGATGGACGACGCTCGCACCGATTGCATCTGAGCGTGTTCTGCCATGTGCTGGTCATTGTCCTGCTGGCCAAGGCCATGTTCTATCTGCACTGGTAGGAGCCTGGCGAGGTATGCCAAGCGGCTGCATCCAAATGCGTCATGGCAGACTTTTCCCTTATTCAATATCCAAAGAACTCCTCACTACGCACATCGTCCTCATCAATGCCGGCTGATAGCAGCAACTGCTGCATTGCTGCCACCATGGAAGGTGGGCCAGCAACATAAAAGATCGGATTAGCCAAGCCCTCAATGGCCTGCTGGAGCCACTCTCTATCGATCGTTTGTGTATCACCACTCCAATCCACGGCAGAGTGCGCCATATCCGTCATGGTGGCCTTGAGCCGGAATTTGGGATTCGTCCTTTCAAGAGCTTGAAGCTCAGAGAGAAACGCCGAATCTTCCGGACGACGATTGGAATACAGCAAAAGCAAATCCTGCTGTGACTGCTGCATTGCAGCGTTTCGCAACATGCTCATGAACGGCGTCACGCCAATCCCACCGGCGATGAGCACACCCGCTCGCGCCGTGTTTTTGTGCAAGGTAAGCGAACCAAATGGTCCATCGATATCCAACTCAGCACCTACGGGCAGAGCTGCCAAAGCGCGTTTGTAAACACTGTCCCTCATCCGCGTGGCAAACACTAATTCACTCTCGTGTGGCGCGCTGACAATGGAGAATGCGTGACATCGCTCCTCTTTGCTCTCTCCGGGGGCCGCGCCCGGAAGCTGGATTTCAAACGCCTGTCCAGGGCGGAAATCAAACCCCGCAGGTTTGGCGAGATGGAATGCCATCGTACCCTGTGCAACCTCTTCGCGTTCGAGGATTTTGCTGTGCTCCATGCCCATGATTCACTCCTTCGCAATCAATGGATCTACGCATTGGATGTGTCCAATGGAACAAATATTCCCGTCAATCGATACCCACCGTGAGAAACGGGTCGAATTGGGCGTTCTCATTGAACCGACCACCTCAGCCTGTTATGGCTGCGTTCGGCCAGAAGCAGCCCCGTTCAGCACGAGGCCGCGAACGGGAGGTCTAGTCTGTCGACTGTCGCTCAACTCGAAGATGCCAACGACTGCAAGTGCCCATAGCATTCATTGGAGCGTGACCTCAGAGGTCCGCCCCAAGCCTAAAAGCAGTCGCTAAACTTTCACGAATTTCGGGTGACCGCTTTTACCTGTGCCGCACTGGTGCGATCGACCCGGAGCGGCTGTTCAGCTAGAAGCTCGAAACCCGTCACTCAGCCAGACTGCACGTGCAGCACCAAGGCATCCAATGGGCGGGACAGCGACCTTCAGGACATGGGCGTAGTTCATCATCGTGCTCAGGTCCGAATGTCCCAGTGGCTCCTGCACCGTGAGGATGGCAGCTCGAATGTTCGGTTCATCTTGGTCTCGACCAAGCTGCGCCGGTAGTCACTACTCTAGTTTTTCCATAGCTTGCAACCGAAGCGCCTGCATGCGGCTATTGCTGCATGCAGGCTAGGGATAGGTGCAACAACGCCTGGCTACACCGTGTTTTGCTATGTTTTTAGCGATCAGGCCGCTTGCAACTGGCCTGTCAGTACCTGGTCTACGGCTTCCTGCACGGCTCGGGTCACGTCGCCGCGGCGGTACTGCAGACGAGGATCAGCTTCGTAGCGCACCGGCGTGCCACGACCGGCCGACAGAACCTCGTCCGGCAGCATGGGGTGGCTTTGATCCAGCGCGGGCACCACGGTGTCGCTACCCAGGCTTTTGAAGAACAGTGTGAAGAACTCGGCAAAGCTCAGGTTTTCATCGCCCACCAGATAGGCTTGGCCCGATTCGCCATGTTCCAGAGCCGCAGCTACGGCTTCGGACAGCGACTGTGCGGACATGAAGTTGGTGCCTCCCGTGGGCCCGAAGATCGGCATATCGCCCATCTTGCCCTGTGCGTAGGCGGTGTAGGCCTCAAAAATGGGACTGGGCAAACCGGGCACAGCACCCACCATGAAGGGTGCGTTCAGGCTGCAGACCTCGAAGCCTGGCGCGGCTAGTGCGCGTGCTCCCGTGCAAGCCAGATAGCGAGAACGCACATACGGATCGCTTTCGGCCAGCTCGGGGGCCACATGCGGGTAGAAGCTGCCGATCAGCACGGCTTTGCGGATGCCTGCTTCGCGGGCCAGCGCAAAGAAGCGGGGCAGGGCCTCGCCATTGGCGTGCAGCCAGTGGGCGGGAGCATCGGCCTCGGGTGGCACATGGCGGATGTCATTGCCTGCGGCAAAGACCATGGCGTCAAAGCCTTGCAGGTCTTCCTTGCGCGCGTTGCCGGCCACAAAGTCGATGGACACAAAAGGCAGCTGGGCCATGGGCGTGGCTGCTGGCGCAGGCCTGCGTGCGGCGATGGTGACCTGATGGCCCAGGGAGTGCAGGTAAAGCGCGGCGTGGCCGCCCAGCAGGCCGGTGCCGCCAACGATCAGAATATTCATGAATTGTCCTGTGTGAAATCAACGAGAGAAAAGTGCTCAGGCGGGCTGGGCCTCGGGCCGCAGCTGTGCGGGCGCGCCCTGGCTGGCGTCGATAAAGCCGTTACCAGTAATGACGGGGATGGTGGTCCAGGCGCAGCTGGGGTCGCGCATCCAGCCGCCAGCTGCCATGGCGCCGCCATCGACTGTGAGCGTGCTGCCGGTCACCCACGCTGCCAGCGGGCTGGCCAGGTACAGGGCGGCTCCTGCGCAGTCTTGTGGCTGGCCAAACCGGCCCAGCGGAATCCAGCGCGGAATATGGTGTTTGTTGGCATCGGGTATGGCCAGACTGACGGGCACTTGCCGGGTTTCGGTGGTCTCCAGAGCAATCTCGTTGGCGCGAATGCCTTCGGGCGCCAGCTCCAGCGCCAGCGTGCGGGTAAAGCCACCCACCGCCGCCTTGAAGGCCGCATAGATGGCGCAGGTTGGTGCACCACGCAGCCCTTCGATGGAGGACAGGCTGATGATGCTCGCGCCTGCACCCTGCTTGCGCAGCAGCGGCAGCATGGCGCGCGTGACATCAAAGATATGGCGCAGGTTTAGGCTGTAGAGGCGGTCAATTTCCTCGTCGCTGAACTGCTCGAACGGCTTGGAGACTAGATAGTCGCCTACGTTATTGATCAGCACATCTAGACCGCCAAAGCGCTGCTCAATGGTGTCCACCATTCGCGCCACGTCGGCGCGGAGTGTGACATCGGCCTGCACCACCAGCGCTTCGACCCCGGCTTGCTGCAGCTGATTGCGCACTTCATCGGCAAGTTCGGGATTGATCTCTGCCACCACCACACGGGCACCTGCTGAGCCAAACGCCTCGGCGGTGGCACGCCCGATGCCGGATCCGCCCCCGGTTACCAGTACCGTTTTCTGTGTGAAATCAATCATCTGCGCTCCTTGCAATAGCTTGTTGTATGAACGGTGAAATACTCGGTTCATGATGGAGAGCAGGTCTGTGCAAGGCATACCTTGTTTGGAGGATGTGCTGCTTAACCCCTGCCAAGATCGCTTGGCAAGTGATTGATTTTTATAATTTTTTGGAAATGGAACGTCTGGTTTATCCCTAGGCGTTGCTGCATAAATCGCCTGCTGCCCTCGGGTAGCCGCAGGCGAAGAGTCAGCCCGCGTCGCCCAAGTCCCGCTACCGCACCACCAACTGGAAGTAGTACAGCGCTGCACTCAAGGCTCGGGGCTCCATGACCATTTGCCAACGTCTGCAACGATCAAGCGCTGATCGCAGTGTTTCAGGCACTCGTTGAGTGCAACTGCTTCAGAGGCGGGGACATTGGCTGCCGCGCGCTCCCGCATAGCCTCTGACAATACGCCGCTGTAGTGCGCGAATGGGCTTCTATCTTGCATTTGGTGGCTCCCAGAATGAGAAAAGCCCGCGGCTGCGGGCTGGGGTGTTGATCAAGAGAGGCTGTGCATCGCTTCGGCAGCCGCCCAGGGATCTATGGCGTTTCCGTAGGCCTGCACTGTGCCCACTCTGGAGGAAACCCCCATCATCCACCAGGCGAGTTCTGCCCGCATTGGTGATGAAAACGTTTCCGGGGGGGGGGGCTGACCGCAAGGCGCAGAACGGCGCGGGTGGTTCGGGTCGCCGGGGCTTCGGAATTTGGGGTCGAATGCATGGAGTCTCCTGAGGGCAAAGAAAAAGCCCGCGAGCGGTTGCTGCGGGCTTGAATAGAGTGCCGGTGACCTTTTGGGTCGTGCTTGGGAAAGAAGGTGAGAGGGAGGGAGGAGAGAAGCCCAGGCCCGGCATAACAGGTAGATGGGGCGAATTCTGCATGATGCTTTTAGGGCGATCAATACGAGTTCGGCTTACACGAAAGTGGGGGGGCATCTGGTGTGACTACTGTCGCCACGACGCAGATGCGTCGAGTTCCTAATTGACGGCAGTCCAGGCCCATTCCTGAGTTGCCGTACCTGCCTGAGTGGCCACACCGGATGGCTCTGACTTTGGTGCAAAAAAAGCCACCCTGTGGAGGGTGGCTTAAAGAGGCTTCTCTCACATCTGAGTAGCTGCGCTCATTCAAAGACATTACTTAAGGTGAATGCTTTCACAAACGGTTGGCCTTGTCAGTATTTTCTATTGGCCGATACATATTGATTCTAATTTTCTATCGTTGATGGTCCCGCTATAGCCCTGCGGGGGAAGGCGCAGGCAGGCCGCATACTGGCTAAACGCGCACATTGCAGAATCTCCAGGCACAAAAAAAACCACCTCAGGGGTGGCTGATAAGAGAGAGCCCGCGCGGGGCGGGCAAAGATCACTCAATGAAACCGAGGTCACGCAGCGCCTCTGTTTCCTGGGTGTACTCGGCGTCCTCGATCAGGAACGCGCCATCGGGCTCATAGCCGAACAGACATTTGATGGTCAGACAAAACTGGATGGCAGCATTTGAGAAAGCGCGATTGCGACCACGCTTGCCGCTTGGAGGGGCGAACCACGGCATGCCCTGGTCCAGCCAGATGGTCAAGTCGCCTCGGGCCTTCACGCCTCGGCCTTCAATGCTGCGTTGTACACCTTCCTGTTTGTGGTGCGCTAACGCTTGCGCCCCCAGCTCGACTCACTCATCTGGCAAGCCTGCTGCACTGCGAAGCTGGAGTTATGCAACAACGCCCTGCAGACAGCCAAGCTCAATGCGGATGTGGCGATCCAGAGCAATGCTGTGCGCCTGGAGGCAGCCAAGATTGGCCTCACGACATCGGCGCAGCGCGTGACCAGCGCCTGGAGCAAGGTGTCCGCTTCGGCAGGTATCACTGGCGGCATTGGCTGGAGCTATAGCGGATCGATTGATCAGTGAGGAGTGCCTGGTGACGATTCAATCCAGGCTGACGCTCTGGCTGGTCTGGTGAATTTCTCCCGCGATAGTTTTATTCCGTGCTCACCGAAACTCAAAGTGTTCTCTGTGAAGTTGCCAGGAATCCGCTGGTAGCGATTGCTTGAGGGTCAGCTCTAATTGCTCGCCCATGGCTGCAGGACCACAGAACCACACCCGTAATGGCTTGTCGGCACGATAACGTTGAAGCACCTCTTTGGGCGTCCAGCGATGGCCGTCGGCAAAGATATCCAGATGCACATCCGGATGAAGCGCAGCAGCCTCTTTCAGCGCTTGAGCAAGGGGGTCGACCGCATGCTGGCAGGCGTATTGCAGCCAGGCCTGGGGAGCATGGCCGTCATGGTGTAGTTGGCCTAGCCACGATAGAAAAGGAGTCGCGCCAACGCCGGCGCCAACCCATACGTGCACGGCACCATCGTCGTGATCCGGAGGCACAAAGCGACCATAAGGACCGTCCAGCTCCACAACGATACCGGGCTGCAGGCGCTTGGGCAGGCTGCGAGTCCAGTCGCCCAGTTGTTTGATGTGAAAGCGCACGACATGATCTTGCTGGTCGGCATCGGACAGCGTGAACGGGTGCGCCTCTTGCTCCCCTGCCAAGCGCAAAAAGGCGAATTGCCCCGCAGCATGGCCCGGCCAGGAATCATCCATACGGCACTGCAGCTCCAGCACATCGCCAAGCTGCGTGAATGACAGTACGGTGCCCGCATGGGGATAGCGCGACCGCAGGTCACGCACCAGTTGCATCGCGGCGGCGACGACGCCGAGGGCCATAGTCAACGCCAGCAGCCAGCCGCCCACACCACTCCAGTAGCCAGGAGGAGTCAGCACAATGCCATGGAACACCAATATCAGATACGCCAGAGGCATGAATCGATGAAACCAGTACCAGCGCTTGTATGGCACTGAGCGACGAGCAAGCGTAATGACCAGCATCAGGATCAATGCATAAAAGGTCCATTCGCCCAAGGTTTTGGCATAGGGCTTTAGGAGGCTGACCCACTCGGGCACGGGTACTTTGGCCAGCCTGCCAGTGCTGCCAATAGCCGTCGCGATGAGGGGCTTGGACTGCTTGGCCAGCCAATGCGCCAAGCTCAACGTAATGGCAATGATGCCCAGCCATTTGTGCAACCGGTATGCCTTATCCATGCCGCCCAAAGGCGACTCCACCCAGCGAGGGCGTAAGGCTAAAACCATGATGGCCGTCATGGCCCCCAAAGCCAGAATGCCGGTAAGCAGCATGCCTTCTTGCCGCATCACCCACAGCAGGTCACCAGGTGGCGACGGTGAGAGCCAAAAAGCCTCCACTGCCCAAATCACAAAGAAAGAAGCAAGGACAAGAAGAATGGAACGGCGCAAGACAGCACTCCGGTTGGCTCGATGGCCGGCAGAACCAGAGCAGAGTGCAGAAACAGATGCACGCAATAGCTCTGGTTCGTTCACCGCAGGCGGCTCCAGCACATTCGGGCTTGTTCAAGACTTATCGAGGCAAGGCTAGCATGGTGCTAGATAGACGTTCTACATTTCCAACTGATTTGCCGCGCATTGTTGCGGTATGTCTAGAAACGATAAGGATTACTTCTGGCCGTAGATCGATATTCGTTGCACCCCTCTAGGGTTCGGTCGTTGAGTTCTGCTCCGGAGAACTCCTGGGCATGAAAAAAGCTCTCGTATCAATGCTGGCGCTGCTGGGCATTCACCAGCATCTGAGTGCCGAGCAGCGACTTGCTGACGCCCCCCCGCAGCTCTCATCGAGTACGCCCGAGCCCTCGGAAAAGTATTCGGACAGTGCTGCCAGCGGTACACGGAGCTGGCAATCCGAACTGATGGCCACGCAGTTGATGCAGCAAGGTGCCGCGCAGCCTGGCCAGTGATCCCCCAAACCAAGGAAACCCGATGAGCAAAATTGCGATCACGGAGCAATTGGTCGGCCGCTTCTTGTCCTGGCCGCTGCCGGCTGACTTTGCGCCGGACCGTGGCATCACATTCACCCGCTAGCTACACGCTTGCATGAGCCCCACGGGCACGAATCTGCTGTACTTCGGCCAGGCCAAGGCGATGCTGGAGCACTGCATCAATGGCAGCACTGCCAGCGCCAGTGGGCCGTCACCCCACCAGCAGCGCGTGCTGGATGAAAAGCAGGAAACGGACATTCGTATCACCAAGCTGGATGAGTTCATGCTGCGCAATGCCTTGTTCCGCCAGTTGGACCCCGAAGAGCAGTCTCGCATGCGTCGCCAACTCGATGTGATGTGCGAGCTGTCCGTGATCCTGGGCAAGCGTATCGCCCGTTTCTAAGCTTGTGTTGAGGGAGGTATGAGTTCGGGAGACGCGGGCGCTCCAGGCTGGGTTGGCCGGGGCCGCGAATACCCGCAACCAGATCGCAGCGATCTAGCTACAGTACGTGACGCAGTCGAACGCAAACTGGTCAAGGAATGCAGCAGAGCAGTTGCCATCTATCTTGGCTTGCAAGGGAAGACATCTTGCAACGCCCTTGAGACCAGTGAGTTGGCATTCATGTGCCTAAGCTGCGGCTTGGCGTAAAGCATCATAGGAATGATGTCCAAGATTTGGTCGCGTGTGATGCCGTCTGGTATGCAAATGGCTTTGGACGACACCAGTGTTTCGGCAACTCCCAATACATACCCCCGCGCAATACTGACCTGTTGGTGGTCCAGCGCGATACCCGCTTGAGATTTTTGTGTTTCAGAGAGCCATTGATGCAGCTCATTCCCGGTGATCTGCTGCGCGTGCAAATGTGGTCCACAGAGTAATGCGACCAGCAGCGCGGCAGTGCCCTGAATAGCTTTCATCCTCTCATTCCTCCTGTGAAAGGGAATGTAGCAGAGGAGCGGCTACGGCTTGACACCCTGTCAGTGGCCTTCCACCAGAGGCATTTCCGTCTCATCGACCGCAATCATCACGCCCGTGGCGTTGAGGGCGATTTCAATTGGGGTGCTCCAGATCCAGGTTTTTCTCTGCAGGCTAGATATTGAGCCTTGAGTGGCCGCAGCGGACTGCGTAATCCAGTGGCACGTGCACCTTGACGCCTTTGGCTGAAAACGCCCAAAGAGGACTGAGAAGTGAAGGACAAGCAGCCACGTAAAGCACCTTTCATCTCATGCGCCTGGCGACCGCGCGATGACGCTTTCCTCGATGCGCTCATTTTGAAAACGGCTCATACCGCAGGCAACAAACGTAACGCTTCATGTTTAGGGCTCACCCACATTACCCAAACATCAAGTCAACTCTGGCAATCAACTCATTGACCGGTAGCTGCCGCATAGCATTGAGCGCGTCAACAAGGGTCGAGTAGCTGCGAGCTCGATATGTGTGCAGGCTCATGGAGCGTGTTCGTTTCATTTGGCTACTGTTAGCCAAACTTCACGGACTAAAGTCGCCCGTTTAGCTAATTATCGAGCGTCAACTGAGGGGCGGTCTAAGCCGGTGCTGCCAGCTAGAAGCAGTCACATCCTACCCTCGCCATGCCTCGATTCATATTGATCCAAGTGAAAAAATTCATTGAACCCTTCATTGGGGGATACCGCATGAAAGCGTTTATCCCATTGTGCATTGCCTCGCTGTGCTCCGTCGTATCTGCTCAGACCAGCGTGCCCTCGGGCCGCATAGTCCCAACCCCTATCTACGGCGTCACCGTGGACGATGTGAGCAGGCTTAATGACATCACGCGCAGCCTATCGTCGCTGGCCTACCGGCCCACCACGCGCATCGTCTTCGATGAGTTCGTCAACCCGGACTATTACCGCAAGCCAGCAGTGGAAATCTCCAAAGTTTCCTATGTGATGGGTGAGATCTTGGACTCGTACTACGTCAAGCAGTACAGCGTGGATGCATACATACAACGGACTAATCAATACCTCAATGCGTTGTCGGATGTCGTGGATATTTGGGAAGTAGCCAACGAGGTCAACGGCGAGTGGCTGGGGGCCAATGCCGATGTGGTGGCGAAGATGACCAACGCCTACAACATCGTGAAGTCACAGAACAAGGCGGCTGCGGTCACGCTCTACTACAACCAAGATTGCTGGTCGAAACCTGCCAATGAAATGTTCAAGTGGGCCGAGGCCAATGTCCCTGCCTACATGAAGCAGGGTCTGGATTACGTCTGGATTTCCTACTACGAGGATGACTGCAATGGACTCAAGCCCAACTGGCAGCAGGTGTTCGATAAGCTGCGCGTGATGTTCCCCAATTCCAAGATCGGGTTTGGGGAAGTGGGTACCTCACGCAAAACCAAGAAGGCCGAGTACCTGACCCGTTATTACACGATGAAGATCACCACTCCGAATTACGTGGGCGGTCACTTCTGGTGGTACTTCAGGCAGGACATGGTGCCCGTCACCAAGGAGCTGTGGACTACCCTGAATGCTGCGATCAAGGCGGCGCCCCGGTAGGTCAGTGAAGCCTCCTCGTTTCCCCGCGCCACCTGCAAGCCGAGGTTGGGGAAACGTTTGACACGATACGGGACCGGAGGAGTCCGGTCTGGCGATTCATGTGGGCGATGGTGGTTGTAGCGATGCAGCCAGCCCTCGGTCATTGAGCGCTCTTTCTGCAACGATTCAAAGACATAGCAGTCGAGCACCTCCGTTTTTGTAGGTGCGGTTGAAATGGATGTGCCGGCAACATTGATCATCTGTGCCAAATGCGCGCTATCAGAGCGGCAACAGCTCCGATCAAGGATTGACTGAGAAGATAATCATCCCTGGCTACCGAGGTCACTCCCTGGCAGGCTCCTTTCGGCCAGTAGCAGTCGCTCTGCTCCCTCACAACGGTTCCGAGGGAACGTTAGACTGGATGCGTTGATCTCTCCATATGGCTTAGAAATGAATCGCTCTCTAACGGTTGCAGAAATGTCGCTGGCTCGCTGGATGCTAGAGAACGGAGTCCCCGAAGCAAAGGCATTTCTTGGGCAACTTGAATCTTTGCAAGTTACGCCTTGGCGTTGTGTATGCGGTTGCGCCAGCATTGACTTTCAGCTGGATGGCCACAATCCGGCTCCTCCAGGCGTGCATATCTTGGGAGACTTTCTTTTTAACGATCAAGATCAATTGGCTGGCGCATTCATATATGAAAGCGGAGGCCTGCTTAGCGGGATAGAGGTTTGTGGATTTGAAGGTGACGCCCCTAGAGTGCTTCCCGTTGCAGCGATGCTTCGACCACTGGATTGACTATTAACGAAGTGGGCTGCTTTTGCCTGCTTAGGGTCGTGAGCAGCCCTCGGTGGCTGGCTGCTGCCAGCCATGAGCGGTCATTGGGTTGTTGACTTCGGTTGCGGATGAATTTCACAATGAATGCCAAATATCACTGGAGTGACCGTGTCTCTATTGCAACGTCTTCGAGGTGAAGTTTTGCAGAAAGTGCCTTGCCTTGGGCAAACACTTTTCTTGTACAAGCAGGGCTTCGTCCTTGGCATTTTTACTGGCTTGGCTACGCTTATTCTGTTTAATCTTTCATGGCATTTTGTTCCGTACGCAGGACAAGCAGTACAGCTCGTGATTGCTGTAATCGGAAGCTATGTATCGGCCAACCTCATTGGCGCTCGCGTGCCCAATGGATGCCCATCAGAGGTAGCAGCAAAGCGCTGGATTTAAACAGGCAAGGTCGCCTTAGTGGCGGTCAGCGACAGTCCCAGGTTGGCGGATAGCAGCCAGCCACCGAGGGCTGCTCACGACTGTGGATTCAACTGGTCAATGCAACACAATGACTGCCTCTGGCGGATGGAGTGCTGGCATGAAGCAAAGACCGCGGATTTACTACACCGAAGCTCAGAAGGCCCTGATGTGGGATCGTTTGAAAGCCGGCGATAGCTTGCACGAGATCGGCAAGCTGTTTGAGCGACCGCGCACCTCGATTCACAACACCCTGAGTGCGACAGGGGGCATCCGCCCGCCAGCAAGGCATCGGCCGCTCTGGCTGAGCGCGAGGAAATATCGCGCAGCTTGGCCGCAGGTGAATCCATCCGCTGCGTTGCCAGGCGCTTGAAGCGAGCAGCATCCACCATCAGTCGAGAACTCATGCGCAATGGCGGCAACACCTGCTACCGAGCTACAAAAGCAGATGAGGCAGCCTGGCAGCGAGCGCACCGCCCAAAGACGTGCAAGTTGGCCTGCAATACTGCGTTGGCGCAGATCGTGGCGGGTAAATTGCAGAGTCAATGGTCACCTGAGCAAATAGCAGGATGGCTCAAACGAACTTACCCGGGCGCAAAGGATATGCAGGTGTCTCACGAAGCCATCTACCGCACGCTCTTCGTCCAAACACGCGGGGCCTTGAAGAAGGAGCTTCTGGAGAACTTGCGGCGCACCAGAGGAATGCGTCGCTCACGCCATTACACCCAGAAGATGCCGATCCATGGCCGGATCGTCGATGCAGTGCCCATTAACGAGCGCCCAGCCAGCATTTCATCTTTCACTTCGTCAGGGCTGAGCGTTGAGAGCACTTCGGCGTGGACAGTCCCCCAGAAGTACTGGGTGGCCCACCGGTGCATATTGGATTTGTGTAGTGCGTAGGTCAGGCGCACGCGCCCCGGCATCATTGTGTCAATGTCGGTGGTGATCGATGCAGGCGACTCGCGGCCAGCCATGGGCAGAGTCTTAAGCGCCGCCCCAAGCTCCGGTCCGGTCACATGCAGGAGGTATCCGTTGGTCGATGACATTTCGAGCCCTTTTTTCAAAAATACTGTTTATTCGCACAGTAAATTTGAAGGCGAGGCTGATCTGGAGTCCAATAGAGAGCCAGGTTAAAGGAGGTCCCCCATGACCGATTCTGAAGATGATTTCAAGGATGACGACGGGGAGTTTGGAAATGTGGAGCGAGAGTTCTACACCTCGCTGATGCCGCAGCCGAAATCCAATGTGGCGGTGCTGAATGCACTCGCGGCGGAGTTCGGCCTCATCCCTCGAGGCGAGTGGATCACCGAGCAGATGCGCGAGTTTGCCGGCGCGATCGTTGATCGCTGCTGTCGAAATGCCTACAAGGCTGTTGAGCTTGCGGAATCTCCGAGGGAATACGTCGAGCGTGCGATGTTGCCTGAGCCCTTGGAGAAACTCAGACAGGCCGATAGCTGCAGCCGCTCAAAATCCAGGGTTGCAGTGCTGAATGCGCTCGCGGCGGAGGCTGGCCTCATAGAGCAAGGTGAGTGGATCACGGAAGAGATGCGCCGATATGCGGGCGCGATTATCAAACGCTGTGCCTGGTATGCGCGACTAGCGCTGCCGGTCGATGAGTCCCCGAGCGAGTGCATTCATCGTGCAATGCAACCAGAGTCGATGGAGGAGGCACGATTGACCATGGCCAAGTATTGGCGCGAGCTCGATGCGGAGTTCAGGGACGCAGAGGGCGGTTGATGTGCAACCGCTACAACACCCCTTCAGAGAGGCGCTGTTGCATAAATCAATGCCAAGTCAAGCTTCCCCTGACCCCAGACGTGGCTATGCCACAACCACTGTTTGCGGACAACCCAGTTCAGTGAACCGATTGAGAATGGCGGCTCGGATGTGTAGTTCGTTGACCTGGCGCTCGAAGGTTCTAGACATGACCCGCTCGCCCAAGCGTTTAATGCAGTGCATCTTGGTCTCCACTAGGCTGGGCTGGTGATACCCACTCCAACTCCTCCATAGCTTGCGTCCAAAGCGCCTGCATGCGGCAATCGCCGCATTGCGGTGCGCAAAGGCAGTGCCTTTGCGCATCCGGGCATTCTTTCGCGGAGGGATGATGGGCATGGCATTGCGCTTCATCACTGCGGCATACACAGGCTTTGTGCCACAGGCACCATAACCGGTAACGCTCAGCAATGACTCATCTGCCGGCAGTTGTACCAACAAGTGTGGCACTACCACCGCATCGCTGACGTTGTTGGAGGTCACGCAGATGGCTCGCACCTGCAGCGTCTGGGCATCAATGCCGATGTGCAGATTGCGCCGTTGACGTCGACGTTCCGCGCCATGCTTTTGCACTTCCATTCGCCTTCGCCCAGGAACTTTATGCCCGTGCAGGCGTGCAGCAAATTCAGTCCACACGAACTGGGGCGATATGCCACTTGCACATCCAGACTGCGTTGTCTGCGACGTAGCGTACTGAAGTCTGGAACAGGCCATGGCAGTCCAGGCAAAGCCAACAGCAATTGCACAAAGCCGGTGTCTGTCGCAAGGCCAAGCCAAACAGGTTCTTGATGGTCAGGCAGAACTGGATAGTTGCATCCGAGAACTGCGGGCTACGCCCGCGTTTGCCGCTGTTAGCGGCAAACCATGTCATACCCTTGTCCAACCAAAAAGTCAAGGAGCCTCGCGCTTTGAGCGCAGCGTGGTACTGCTTCCAGTTGTTTGTGCGATAGCGGGACTTGGAATGCAGAGACTGACTCATCGCTCGAGGCTACCCGACGGTAGA
>NZ_AHIL01000010.1 GCF_000241525.1 Comamonas testosteroni ATCC 11996 | reverse complement strand
AGGTACGCCTTCATCCAAATCAATCGTCTCAATATCCCGGCGCCGCACAAGACCTTCTCGCCCAGAACGGGCAAATGGCTGCTTTGACGAGGAATAAAGCGGCCAGAGTGTTATGGCGCTCCCTTGCCTTCGCCCGGCAATACTCAAATAGTCCACCCAGCCTTCAATTCAGAAATAGGCACCAGACCTTTGAGCAGTCAGAGCCGGTCTTCCTTGCGAGTTGACCAAGCCTCAGACTCGCCCAAGAAGCAAAGCTCTCTGGCACTGACTGAGAGCCAATCACGCGGCGTCGTGATGCTCTGCTGCGCCCCATATTCCTCGACGACAAACACAATACCCCTGCTTTGGCAGGAAGTTGCTCCAGCCACCTCATCTCGCACAAGGTCTGGGGAAAAAACTGAAAAGCCAGCGCCTGCTCTCCCAGCAGGTCTTGTGCTTTCTCACCGACAACCGGCCTCTTGGGCGCGCCAATGATGCCCTGCATCTCGTCCAGCGAGCCGCAGCATGCGAAAGCCTGGAATGTCTTCCCATCCCTGCATCCGGGCAACAGCCAGGCGCAGGCCTGCAGAACCCGAGGCATCGACATTTCGCCATCCTGGCAATACATATCGGCACAAAAAGCATCAAATACGTCAAATAAATATCGTCTAAATGAAATACTTTTATGCTTCCTGATGCTCAGGCACCTCTATCAAGCCTGGCTGACGCCCCTGCTCCAAACCAGCTGCGGCTACTTCCTCGGTCATTGCAGCACGGGAAAAATCACTAATCCGCAGCAAAGTCAATATGACATGCGTTGAAAATGACAACAAACGCACAAAGGACTTTGCAGTAGACGCAACCCAGACCATGGAGCGCCTTGCCATGCAGAAACCAGCTCTGGATAGGGCTGCCCGATACGCTTTTGAGCCAGATCTCCAAAGATAATCGTTATAAATGTAATAGCAGTTACGACGATAGTCTTTGTCGAAATGGTTGCTATCTTTTCCGATATTCCCGGAGATATCGAGCAAATGGACAATCCATCTCTGTTCGCCCCCTCCCAAAAAATACAGCCGAGCACCCGCTGGAGGTAATCCAAGCTGCACGGAAGACAGAAACTGCATGGGATCGCAAGCAACTCCAGCACCGCTTGGGCGTCCTTGCTCACGAGCTCTGCCAAAGCCGGCAATCTTGCCCTGCAACCGCAAGGCCAATGGCAATTTCGACATTGCAAACACCCCGTTGAGCAGTGTCAGCAATGCAAACAGCAGAAAATCCCTGACTCGTCCATCAGAAAGAAGACCATGGCACTTTACTGTATCGGAGACATCCAGGGCTGCGATGACGCCTTCGAGCGCTTATTGCAAACCGTGGATTTTTCCGCAAGTCGGGACACACTTTACGTGCTCGGCGACCTTGTCAATCGCGGCCCCAAATCCGCCGAGGTATTGCGCCGCTGCATGCTGGCCGGTGATGCCATTCGCCCTCTGCTCGGCAATCACGACCTGCACCTGCTGGCTGCAGCGCGAGGCCTTCGCCGTCAAAGCAAGCGCGACACTCTGGCCCAGGTTCTGAGCGCACCCGATTGCGATGCCCTGCTGCACTGGCTGCGCCAGCAACCTCTGGCCCGGCTGCACACCAATGCGCTGGGTGAGAACCTTCTCATGGTGCATGCAGGCGTGCTTCCTCAATGGAGCTTGCACGATGCCATGGCCTTGAGCGCCGAAGTTCAGGCCGTTCTCCAGCATGCCGACTATGCGCGCTTTTTGCAGAATATGTACGGCAACCAGCCCGACCACTGGTCCGCCGACCTGCAAGGCGATGACAGACTGCGCTGCATCGTCAACGCCTTTACCCGTCTGCGTTTTTGCAGTGCCGACGGCGTCATGGATTTTGAGAGCGCTGAATCCGCCGATCACGCTCCCGAAGGGCAGATGCCCTGGTTCGATGTGCCGGGCCGGCTCACTGCAGATACGCCCATGGCTTTTGGTCACTGGTCCACGCTGGGCCATATCAACCGGCCCGATCTGATGGCCATGGACACCGGTTGCGTCTGGGGCGGCTGCCTCAGCATGATGAGAATCGCAGAACGCATGGACGAGCGAGAGCTGATACAGCTGCAGTGCCCGCAGGCCCAGGTGCCTGGCGCCAAGGGCTGAAGCTTCAAAAAAGAAACGCCTGCATCCGCAGGCGTTTCTTGTGGCGCGACGACCCGGTGCTCAGGAAGCCACTACAGGCGCTCTGAACAAGGCAGCGACCTTGCGCTTGGGCTTGATGCTCGCGCTCTTGACCGGGGCGACATGCTTGCTGTCCCAGGATGCGGTCTCGGCCACGCTGCTGGCCTCGTAGGGCTTGTCAAAGAAGGGATCCACGTTGGCAGGGCGCTGAGCCATGCGCGAAGGACGATGCGCATAGCCGCCACGGGGCGCTGCATCGAATTCGCGTTCACGACGTGGACGGTATTCCTCATCGCTGCGGCTGCGGCGTGGGGGACGCAAATCCAGCATGGGCGCAGGTTCGACGTCGATCTTCTTCTTGATCAGCTTTTCGATGTCGGCCACATTGCGGCTGTCATGATCGGTCACCAGGGTCACGGCCAGGCCCGATGCGCCAGCTCGGCCGGTACGGCCGATGCGGTGCACATAGTCTTCGGCGTTGAAAGGCACGTCGTAGTTGAACACGGCGGGCACATCCTTGATGTCCAGACCGCGCGCAGCCACATCGGTACAGACCAGCAGATCCACCTCACCGGCCTTGAAGGCTTCCAGCGCCTTCAGGCGCTCGTCCTGGCTCTTGTCGCCATGCAGTGCGGCGGCGCGCAGACCGTCACGCTCCAGGGCACGCGTCAGGCGCGCGCAGCCCAGCTTGCTGTTGGAGAAGATGAAGGCCTGGCGAATGTCGCGCTCCTTGAGCACGGAACGAATCGCATAGCGCTTGTCGTCATCCGTGACCTTGTAGAAGCGCTGCTCCACCGTGGATGCGGTCTCATTGGGGCGAGCCACCTCGATGGTCACCGGATCCTGCAGATAGCTGCCGGCCAGACGCTTGATCTCGGGTGAGAACGTGGCCGAGAACAGCAGCGTGGTGCGGCTCTTGGGCAGATAGGAGAGGATGCGCTGCAGATCGGGCAGAAAGCCGATATCCAGCATGCGGTCGGCCTCGTCCAGCACCACATACTCCACCTGATTGAGCACCACATTCTTGGCTTCGATATGGTCCAGCAGACGGCCGGGTGTAGCCACCAGCACCTCGACGCCTTTTTTCAGCTCGATGGTCTGGGGCTTCATATCCATGCCGCCAAACACCACGGTGCTGCGCAGCTTGGTGTGCTTGGCGTACAGGGCAATCTGTTGCGCCACCTGGTCGGCCAGCTCACGCGTGGGCAGCAGCACCAGGGCACGCACAGGGTGGCGGGCAGGCGACGCGGAGGCGTTTTCATGGCGCATCAGACGCTGCAGCAGAGGCAGGGAAAAAGCCGCCGTCTTGCCAGTGCCAGTCTGGGCTGCGCCCATGACGTCCTTGCCGGTCAATACCACCGGAATGGCCTGCGCCTGAATCGGAGTCATGGACTCATAGCCCATGTCGGCCACTGCGCGTGCCAGGGGCTCAGCCAAGTGAAGATTGGAGAAAGAGCTTGTCATTGAGGGCGTTATTGTCGCACCGAGTGGGTTTTTCGCGTTGGCTTTGTGATTTTCTGCAGGCGCAAAGCCTTCGCTCCCTCTGTTTGAGGGCAAAAAAAGCCTTGCCAATATCCCGTGCAATCTATCGGGATAACCCGAGTTTTGAATTCTGCCGCTCCAAAAACAAAGGCGTGTGACAGTGCACACGCCTGGTTCAGACCAGCCTGCGGCTCAAAGCGACTGAGCTGCGAAGGTGTCGCAGGCCTTGACGCTGCCGCTCTTGTAGCCCTGGGTGAACCAGCGCACACGCTGGGCGCTGGAGCCGTGGGTAAAGCTGTCGGGACGCACCGTGCCCGTGGCTTCACGCTGCAGCTTGTCGTCGCCGATCTGCTGTGCGGCATTCATCGCCGACTCGATATCGCCCTGCTCCAGCCAGCTCTTGGCCTGCTGCGACTTGTTGGCCCAGATGCCGGCCAGGCAGTCGGCCTGCAGCTCCAAGCGCACGGACATGGCATTTTGCTCGCGCTCGCTGACACGGCCCCGCATGCTGTCCACCTTGCCCGAGATACCCAGCAGGTTCTGCACATGATGGCCGACCTCGTGGGCCACCACATAGGCGCGCGCGAACTCACCGGGAGCGCCAAGCTGGCGACTCATGGTGTTGAAGAAGTCCATGTCCAGATAGACCTTGCGGTCGCCCGGGCAGTAAAACGGCCCCATGGCCGACTGCCCCGTGCCGCAGGCCGTGCGCGTCACGCCTGTGAACAGCACCAGCTTGGGGTTCTGATACTGAGCACCGCCTTCACGGAAGATCTGGGTCCAGACATCCTCGGTAGAAGCCAGCACCGTGGAGACAAACTTGGCCCCCTGGTCATCGCCGGCCGGGCGATGCGCCGGAGCCTGCTGCACCTGCGGCGAGCCACCACCGGAGAGCACGCCAATCGTGGTCAGCGGGTTGATGCCGAACACGCCCCACCCAATCAGCGCCAGCACCACGGTGCCGATGCCGATGCTGCGACCACCAATGGGGAAACCACCGCCACCACTACCACCGTCTCCACGGCGATCCTCGACGT
This sequence comes from Comamonas testosteroni ATCC 11996, assembly GCF_000241525.1. Taxonomy (GTDB): domain Bacteria; phylum Pseudomonadota; class Gammaproteobacteria; order Burkholderiales; family Burkholderiaceae_C; genus Comamonas; species Comamonas testosteroni. The sequence goes on along the minus strand of NZ_AHIL01000010.1, from coordinate 63,096 downwards.
TGTCCGACTCGCGGTTACCTTCCCATCTCATGGTGCTTACTCCTTTGCTGTGTTGCACACGGCCTGCGCCGGGTGGCGATATTAAGGGTTGCGGCCTCGACTGGAGGTATCAAGCTGTGCTTTTGCCGGCCCAGTCAAGCTGCAGCGCAGCATTGTTGACGTTTGGACTGGTGTTCAGCGGCCGGCAGGCGCGGAGATCTGGCTCACGCCCGGCGCGCCAGGCGCGGACTGAGGCTGGTTGCGGGCTACCTGTTCCTCCACCACATCGACCATGCTCAGAAACAGAAAGGCCACTGCCAGCAGGCCCACCACCGCCAGGACGGCCGATGCCCAGAGCTTGGCCGAAGAGGATTTGCGCGGTGCTGTCGCCTGCTGCTGGGTCGGCTCATAACTCGCAGCCGAGCCGCCATCCCGCCAGACAGGCTCGACATGACCACGGCTGGAAGGCGCTTGTGTCCAGGTAGGGTCCTTGCGTTGCCCGGAGCGGGGAGAAAAGCCAAACATGTGTGCGACAGAATCGATGAATAAGACAGTGGCTATTGTGCGCGCTGGCAGCCTTCGCCAGAAGCGTTCGTGCTGCGACATTCTGTCGGTCAACATCGGGCCGGGCTTGCAATTCTGTAAGCTCACAGGCTTGTCCGCTGCTCCTATACGACTGCCCATGAATGCCCAGACCCAGCCCTCGACAGCGTCTCTGGACGCCCGCGCCACTGCCGCACTGCTGCCATGGACCGACCTGGCCGATGAGATCGAAGCACTTTTGCACCAGCTGCAAAACAGTTGCAGTGTCTCGGTTCCACCACGCATCGTCATGCCGACGGCTGCGGGCAATTGCCTGTTCTGCATGCCGGCCACCGATGGCCAGGTAGTCATGACCAAGCTCATCAGCTTCACGCCAGGCAACGCCCAGGTGGGCAGACCAACCATTCAGGGCGATATCGTGGTTTTTGATGCATCAACAGGAGTGCGTCAGCTGATTCTGGACGGCCCCACCGTCACGGCCAGACGCACCGCAGCCGTATCGCTGCTGGCAGCGCGTCGCCTGGCCCCCAAGCCCCAAGGCCCGCTGCTCATCGTCGGCGCCGGCGTGCAGGGCAGCGCCCATCTGCAGGCTTTTGCCCATGGCCTTGGCACGCAGGAGGTCTGGATTCACTCGCGCAGCGCCAGCAGCGCGCAGCGGCTTGCAGACCAGGCCCGCGACCTGGGTCTGCATGCGCGCATCGCCGACGACCTGGAGGAAGCCGCCCGGCACTGTCCGCTGATCGTGACCTGCACGCCCGCACAGGCCGTGGTGCTGCATGAGGCGGCAAGACCCGATGCCTTTGTCTGCGCGGTCGGCGCCTTCACGCCGCAAATGGTGGAGCTGGCTCCCGAGTTGTGCCGGCGCTTTGTGCACCAGGGCCAGATCATCGTCGACACCGCCGATGCCGCGCACGAGGCCGGCGACCTGCTGCAGGCCGGCATCGAGGTCAACACCCTGCCCACGCTGGCCACCGTGGTGCAACAGGACTGGTCGCGCCCCACGAAGCCTGTGCTCTTCAAATCCTGCGGCTGGGGCGGCTGGGATCTGGCCGCCACCCGCCTGGCCCTGCGCCAGCATCTGCTCAGACAGCCCGCCTGAACACCCCCATTCGCTCATTTTTCAGAAGCATCAAGTCATTGATGAATAAGCAATCCATCCATTTTCGGGATTGCTTTCCCTAGCACTGACTGCACTGAAAAGCGACGCCATCCAGGCTAATTTGTCTCCCTGGTGACAAATTCAAAAAAAGCGGTTTTAATAATACTCAGATTGAGTATAAACATTTAACAGCACAACTCAGGATGGAGACGATGACGATCAAAACCGTGGAATTCGACCAGCCCGCCCTTGGCAGCAACCCCCAGTGCAGCACAGGCCAGGCCTGGGCCAGGGTGCTGCCGCAGCAGGACCGCCAGCAGCAGCGCGAGACGGCGCAGCGCATCAAGGCCTTGCTCAAGGAGCGCAATGCCGTCATGGTTGCCCACTACTATGTGGACGGTGCGCTGCAGGACTTCGCACGCGATACCGGCGGCTGCGTGGGCGACTCGCTGGAGATGGCACGCTTTGGCGCCAACCATCCCGCCAGGACCCTGATCGTGGCCGGCGTGCGCTTCATGGGCGAGACCGCCAAGATCCTGAGCCCCGAGAAAACCGTGCTCATGCCCGACGGCGATGCCACCTGCTCGCTGGACCTGGGCTGCCCGGCCGATGAATTCAGCCAGTTCTGCGATGCCCATCCCGATCGCACCGTGGTCGTCTATGCCAATACCAGCGCTGCCGTGAAAGCCCGGGCCGACTGGGTGGTCACCTCTTCGGTAGGGCAGGACATCGTGGCCGCCCTGCACGCACGCGGCGAGAAAATCCTGTGGGCACCCGACCGCCATCTGGGCAGCCATATCCAGCAGCAGACCGGTGCCGACATGCTGCTGTGGCAGGGCAGTTGCGTGGTCCACGACGAATTCAAGGCCGACGAGCTGCAAGCCCTGGCCAGCGCCCACCCCGAGGCCGCGATTCTGGTTCATCCCGAATCGCCGGCCGCAGTCACGGCACTGGCCGATGTGGTGGGCTCCACCACCCAGCTGATTGCCGCCGTGGGCAAGCTGCCCACCGACACCTTCATCGTCGCCACCGACCAGGGCATTCTTCACGACATGCGCCAGCGCTATCCGGGCAAGCACTTTCTGGCTGCCCCGACGGCGGGCACGGGCGGCAGTTGCAAAAGCTGTGCCTTCTGCCCCTGGATGGCCATGAACAGCCTGCCGGGCGTGGAGCGGACCCTGCTGCAAGGCAGCGGTGCCATCGAGCTTGATCCGGCGCTGGGCCTGGCCGCCCGCAGGCCCATACAGCGCATGCTGGATTTTGCCGCTGCCCAGCGCCAGCCGGTACGCGCCAGCGGCGAGCTGGAACGCGACGCGGCCCTGTTCCAGAACTTCGGTCCGGCCTGAGCGAGGACAAGCACCATGCCCCAATCTCAGACTTGCAGCGATGTGCTCATCATCGGCTGCGGACTGGCCGGCCTGACGCTGGCACTCAGCCTGCCCAGCACACTGCGCATTACCGTGCTCAGCAAAAGCAGTGCCAGCGAATGCGCCAGCGCCTGGGCCCAAGGCGGCGTTGCCGCCGTGCTGGATCCCGCCGACAGCCTGGAAGCGCATGTTCAGGACACGCTGATCGCCGGTGCCGGCCTCTGCGACGAAGGCGCCGTGCGCCGCATCCTGGAGCAAGGCCCTCAGGCGATCGCCTGGCTGCAAGCCCTGGGCGTGCCCTTCAGCACCGATGCCGACGCCCGCCTGCACCTGACACGCGAAGGCGGCCACAGCGCGCGGCGCATTGTGCATGCGGCCGACCGCACCGGGCAGGCCGTGCACCAGACCTTGCTGCAGGCCTGCCAAGATCTGAAGCACATCACCTTGCTGCAGCATTGCACTGCCATGGAACTGCTGCAGGACGCTCAGCAGCGCTGCGTGGGCGCCAGCGTGCGCAATGCCGATGGCCAGCAGCAGCCCATGCTGGCCAGCCATACGGTGCTGGCCACGGGCGGCATGGGCCAGATCTACCCCAGCACCACCAATCCGGCCACGGCAACCGGCGACGGCATTGCCATGGCCTGGCGTGCGGGCTGTGTCGTGCGCGACCTGGAGTTCATGCAGTTTCATCCCACAGCCTTGCAGGTGGGCGGCCGGTCCGTGGGCCTGGTCTCGGAAGCGCTGCGCGGCGAAGGAGCCCTGCTGTGCCTGCCGGACCAGCAAGGCCGGCCCGGCGAGCGCTTCATGCTGCGCCATGACCCGCGCGCAGAGCTGGCACCGCGCGATATCGTGGCCCGCGCCATCGACCGCGAAATGCGCGCCCACCAGTTGCCCCATGTGCTGCTGGACATCACACACCGCAGCCGCGACTGGCTGGAGCAGCATTTCCCCGGCGTCATGGCGCTGTGCGCGGCGCACGGCATAGACATCGCCACCCAGGCCATCCCTGTCGCCCCCTGCGCCCACTATGCCTGCGGCGGCGTGCAGGCCCATGTGGACGGTCGCACTGCCGTGGCCGGGCTATGGGCGATTGGCGAGGTGGCCCGCACCGGCCTGCATGGAGCCAACCGCCTGGCCAGCAACTCGCTGCTGGAGTGCGTGGTCATGGGCAGGTCTGCCGCGCTGCGCATGGCCGAGCAGCCCCTGCACAAACCTGCTGCCATTCATGGCAGGCCGCGCAAGCCCGGCAAGAACCTGAGCGCTGAAAGCCAGCAGGAGATGCGGCAGTCGCTGCAGCAGCTCATGCTGCACAACGTGGGCATTGTGCGCAGCAACCACAGCCTGATTGCGGCGGCCAAGCAACTGGTGCTGTGGCGCGCCCAATGGCGCGGTGCCGACCCAGCACTACGCAACCAGCTGGCCCTGTGCAGACTGATGGTGGACGCGGCGCTGCAGCGCCATGCCAGCGTGGGCGCGCACTGCAATCTGGACTGGCCGGCGCTCGAAGCGGCAGCCGCCTGATCTGGTCCGGCAGCCCAGGAAAGCAAAAAGCCCGCCGTATCCGCAGCGGGCTTTCTTGGCGAAGCAACAGGCCTCAGGCCTTGGGCAGGGTCACGCCATGCTGGCCCTGGTACTTGCCGTTGCGGTCCTTGTAGCTGACTTCGCATTGCTCGTCGCCCTGGAAAAACAGCACCTGGGCGCAGCCTTCGCCTGCATAGATCTTGGCCGGCAGCGGCGTGGTGTTGGAGAACTCCAGCGTCACATAGCCTTCCCACTCGGGCTCGAAGGGCGTCACGTTGACGATGATGCCGCAGCGCGCATAAGTGCTCTTGCCCAGGCAGACGGTCAGCACGTCGCGGGGAATGCGGAAGTACTCGACCGTGCGGGCCAGCGCAAAGCTGTTGGGCGGGATGATGCAGTAGTCGCCCTCAAAGTCGACAAAGCTCTTCTCGTCAAAATTCTTGGGGTCCACCACCGTGCTGTGGATATTCGTGAAGACCTTGAATTCGCGGGCGCAGCGGATGTCGTAGCCATAGCTCGAAGTGCCGTAGCTGATGATCTTCTTGCCGTCGACCTGGCGCACCTGGCCAGGCTCGAAAGGCTCGATCATGCCGTGCTGCTCCGCCATCTGACGGATCCATTTGTCGCTCTTGATGCTCATTAGAAGTCCTGTATCGCTTGATTTTTCATAGCGTTGTGCGCTCACAAATCAAGCGCAAGACCGCTATTTTGCTTGAGAAACAATGGTTTGCTCAATCAGGCGGTCATCTCCGAGGATGATCATGGCAAACAGCAGCTCGTCCAGATTGCGTGCCTGGGCCGTCTTGCGCGCCAGCAGCGGCGTGCAGCCGGGGTTGATGACGACCAGGTCGGCCTCGCAGCCCGGCTGCAGATTGCCGATCACGCCCTGCAGACCGAGCGCACGCGCAGCGCCTGCCGTGTGCTGCCACCACAGGTTCTGCGGCGACAGGCTCTGGCCCTGCTTGGCATGGCCTTCGCGCCCCACCACATAGGCGGCCTGCATGGTGCGAAACGGCGAGAAGCTCATGCCGCCGCCCACGTCGCTGGCCAGGCCGTAAAGCATGCCGGCCTCATCGGCCTTGAGGTAGTCGAAATAGCCGCTGGCCAGAAACTGGTTGCTGGTCGGGCTGATGGCCGCTGCCGAGCGCGTGTCGTGCATGAGCTGGCGGTCGGTTTCATCGAGCCAGATGCTGTGCGCATAGACGGCGCGCTCGCGCATCAGGCCGAAGTCGTCATAGACGGCCAGATAGCTGCGTGACTCGGGGAACAGTTCCTTGACCCAGGCAATCTCGTCCAGGTTCTCTGCCACATGGGACTGAATCCAGACATCGCCGTACCTGGCCGCCAGCTCGCCCGCACCGCGCAGCTGCGCTTCGGTGCTGGTGGGTGCAAAGCGCGGCGTGATCGCATAACCCAGGCGGTCCACGCCATGCCAGCGCTGGATCAGCGTCTCGGTATCGATCAGGCTTTGCTCGGTGTCGTCGCGCACGCCATCGGGGCTGTTGCGGTCCTGCAGCACCTTGCCGGCAATCATGCGCATGCTGCGCTTTTGCGCTGCCGTCATGATGGCATCCACCGATGTCGGATGCGAGGTTGCAAAGGCCAGCGCCGTGGTCACGCCGTTGCGCAGCAGCTCGTTCATGAAGAAATCGGCCACGCCATCGGCATATTCGCTGTCGTGGAAGCGTGACTCATGCGGGAAGGTGTAGTTCTCCAGCCAGGGCAGCAGGCCTGGGGCCGGTGCGCCGATCACATCGGTCTGCGGGTAGTGGATGTGCAGGTCGACAAAGCCCGGTGCCAGCAGCTTGCCGGGCAGGTGAATGACTTGCACGCCTTCGCGCTCAAGATACTGGTCGGCCAGCGCCTGCCAGCTGCCCGCAGCCACCACGCGCTGCACGCCCGCGGCATCGGGAGCAATCGCCAGCAAGGCGTCGGAGTCATAAACCGCTTGGCCGTCATCGGCGAAGCGCAGCAGGGCACTACGATAGATTTTCATGGACCAGAGCTTACGCGCCCGCTCTTGCGTGCGGAACACGGCTGCGCTTATAGAGGCTATATGGCTGCGCACAGGCCAGCGCTCACGCTATCAATAACAAAGCTTATTGCGCTTACTGTGCTTAAATTTCAATGCCTTTTATATCTGAAATTTAATATTAACAGGAGCCATAAGCTATCATTTTAGACAGATCAAAAGGTCTGAACCCGAAGCTTCCCACTGCCCGCAGCCGCATGGCTACGCGGCGCAGCTTCTGGCCACGGCCAGAAAGGCGCGCACCGCAGGCGAGTTCTCGCGCTCGCGGTAGGCCAGCGCCATGTGCACGCTTTCCTTGAAGTCGCGCAGCGGCCTGAAGGCCACGCCCGGCTGATTGAGCAGGCGGTTCGACTCGGGCAGCACCACAATGCCGTAGCCCGCGGCCGCCAGGCTGGTCGCCGTAACGAAGTCGTTGACGCGATAGGCCTCGCGTGCCGAAAACCCGGCCGTCTCGGCCAGCCGCGCCAGCACCTCGGCAAAGCCTTCGCTTTCGTTGATGAACTGCGGCGCAATAAAGGTCTGGCCGCGCAGATCGGCCACGCTGATGGATTCATGGCGTGCCAGCGGGTGGTTCTCGGCCAGAGCCACCATGAAGGGCTCGCTGTGCACGATGACCGCCTTGACCCCCTCGGGGTAGCGCCGGCGCGGCCGCAGCAGACCAGCATCGATCTCGCCCTGCTGCAGCGCCTGCAGCTGGCGCGGCGTCTCCATGGCCAGCACCTGCATATGCACCTGCTCATGGCCGGGGCGGAACTGCGTGAGCATGCGCGCCAGCACACCCGAGGTCACGGACGAGGAGATATAGCCCAGCTTGACATGGCCGCTCATGCCCTGGGCCGCCAGTTGCCCGATCTGCTGGGCCCGCTCCATATGGCGCAGCACGGCCACGGCCTCGTCATAAAGCAGCTCCCCCGCATCGGTCAGCGTGATGGGCTTGCGCTTGTTGCGCTGCAGCAGGCGCACGCCCAGCTGCTGCTCCAGCTGCTGCACCTGCACGCTGACGGCGGACTGGGCCACGCCCAGCTTGTCGGCGGCACGCGAGAAATGCAGTTCCTGGGCCACGGTGACGAAGTGCTCGAGTTGGCGGTAGCTGAGCATGATTTTTAATCTGAATTTCTTATCAAAAAATGCATTTAACCCCGTAGATCGTATCAAACAAGAAGTGTTCAATCACACCATTCCTGATTGAAGCACCCACCCACCATGAACGCTACGACCCCCCAGCACCTGATCCAGCCTGCCGCCTACGAGATCAGTACTCACCCCGAGCATTCCCGCCTGCTCAAACTGAGCCTGAACGCCGATGCACTGAACGCCTTCCTGGCCGACGTGCGCGATATCGACGTGCAGAACCTTGAGTACGTGCCTTTCATGCGCTTTCACCTGGCGCGCCGCCTGAAGGCCCACATGGGTGCCGACTTTGGCCAGACCCTGGTGAACATCATCAAGGACCGCAGGCATGGCGGCTTTGTGCTGGGCCTGGAAGGCGTGAGTCAGGATAGCGACGACTACGTGAAGTTCGGCACCGCCATCGGCCACATCCTGGGCCCGGCCAACCACGACTCCATGTCCAACAAGTACTACGCACGTTTCCTGGTCAAGCACACCGACGCCAGCGACTCGTATCTGCGCCAGGCCTACCGCCTGTTCACCATGCACACCGACGGCACCTTCGTGACCGAAGCCACCGACTGGCTGCTAATGATGAAGTTCGACGAGCAGAACGCCGTGGGTGGCGAGTCGCGCTTTCTGCACCTGGACGACTGGAGCGAGCTGGAGCGCTTCGTGAAGGACCCGCTGGGCGCCAGGCCCCTGCTGTACAAGGCTCCGGGCTCCAAGAACGTGAACGAGCGCGTCGAGCGCCCCGTGTTCTTCCACGGCGAGTTCGGCCTGTCGATCTCCTTCATCGACCAGTTCGTGCAACCGGCCAACGACGCCGAAGCCGAATATCTGCAGAACCTGTCGGAATCGATGGAAAATTCGTCCGGCACCCGCACCGTCAGCCTGCCCGCCGGCGACCTGGTGGTTCTGAACAACTACTTCTATGTGCACGGCCGCGCACCGTTCGAGCGTAACGAGCAACTGCACCGCGAGCTGATGCGTCAGCGCGGTACATTCGCTCAGTAAACCTTGAACACCTGATGTTTCTGTCACGCCCCCGTGCACCGCAAGTGTGCGGGGGCGTAGCCAGTTAAACCCCTGAATTTCGCTCCCGAGGCGCCCTACCATGGCATCGTCACAAGCCCCTGCTGCAAACGCAGCCCCCGCTCCCAAAGCGCAAGCCGCCTACGGCCAACGCGCAGGGCTTCCCCGTCACCTGCAGAGCATCCTGTCGCTGCATGACTTCGAGGCCGCCGCACGCAAGCACCTGCCCCGCCCTCTGTTTGGCTATGTCTCCGGCGCCGCCGAAGACTGCGTCTCGCTGCAGGCCAACCGTGACAGCTTCCAGCAATACGGCTTCAGCTCCAGGGTCATGGTGGACGTGTCCAAGCGCAACCAGAAGGTCGAGCTGTTCGGCCAGACCTGGGACTCGCCATTTGGCGTGGCCCCAGTGGGCATCAGCGCCATCTCTGCCTACCGCGGTGATCTGGTGCTGGCGCAGACGGCGGCTGCCAGCCGCATTCCCGCCATCATGAGCGGCACCTCCCTGATCCCCATGGAAGAAGTGGCCAAGGCTGCACCGTCGACCTGGTTCCAGGCCTATCTGCCCGGCGACACCACGCGCATCGACGGTCTGATCGAGCGCATCGAAGCCGCTGGCTTCGGCACCCTGGTGATCACCGTGGACATCCCCGTCTGGGCCAACCGCGAAAACAATGTGCGCACCGGCTTCTCGATGCCTCTGCGCCCCTCGCTGCGCCTGGCTTATGACGGCATCACCCGCCCGCGCTGGATGCTGGGCACCATGCTGCGCACGCTGATCAACCACGGCATGCCGCACTTCGAGAATTCGTTTGCCACGCGCGGCGCGCCTTTGCTGTCGGGCACCGCCATCCGCGACACCTCGGGCCGCGACCACCTGAACTGGAAGAACATCGAACGCATTCGCCAGCGCTGGAAGGGCAACCTCATCATCAAGGGCATCCTCAACGAAGACGATGCCGTGATGGCCGCCGATATCGGCGCGCAAGGCATCGTGGTCTCCAACCACGGCGGCCGCCAGCTCGATGGCGTGGTTGCCCCTCTGCAGATGCTGCCCTATGTGGTGGACCGCGTGGGCCACCGCACGGCCGTGATGATGGACAGCGGCATACGCCGCGGCAGCGATGTGCTCAAGGCCGTGGCCTTGGGCGCGCGCATGGTGTTCCTGGGCCGCCCCTTCATGTATGCCGCTGCCGTGGGCGGTGCGCAGGGCGTGGATCACGCCATCACCTTGCTGCGTGACGAGGTGGATCGCAATATGGCCATGCTGGGCGCGACATCCATGGCCGAGATCACCCGCGACTGCCTGCGCGCGACGCGGTCCTGAAACCGCTCTGCCTCTAAGATGGAGCGCTTGAACCATAAAAAAGGAGAGCGTCATGCCCATGTTTGTAGACCACTCGCCCCCTGGCGAGTGCATTTTCTGCAAGCTCGTCAAAGGGGAGATTCCATCGGCCAAGATCTATGAGGACGATTTGACCATCGCCTTCATGGACATCGGTCAGGCCACGCGAGGCCATGTGCTGGTGGCCAGCAAGCGCCATGCCGTCAATCTGCTGGAGCTGACGCCCGAGGAAGCCGGCGCAGTGATGCAGACGGCCCAGCGCGTGGCGGCCGCAGTGAACAAGGCCTTCGATCCCGACGGCATCAATATCTTCCAGGCCAATGGCGCGCCGGCAGGGCAGACAGTGTTTCACTTTCACCTGCATGTGCTGCCGCGCTTCGAGGGCGATGGCCTGTCCGTGGTCTGGCAGCGCGAGGAACCGGGCTTTGCCGTGCTGGGCGAGCTGGCCGAGAAAATCAAAGCCGAATTCGCCTGAATCGAATCACTATTAAAAAAGAGCTGCCAGCGCTTGATGGATAAGCGCTGGCAGCTCTTTTTGCTTGAAACCCCTGCTTTAGTGGGATTCAGCGCTCTTGATCACATCAGCCACCTGCGCCGGCGTCACATCGCCCTTCTGGCGGCCCCAGCGCAGGCGCATGTAGTTCACCAGATCGGCCATGTCTTCGTGGCTGAGCTGATCGGCAAAACCGGGCATCGCCTGCATGCGCTCGCCATGGGCCAGATCGCGCTCGGGCAGGCCTTCGCGGATCACGCGCACCAGATTCAGCGGCGTGGGGAACATGGCCGTGGTGTTGGTGTCGAGGCGCAGCGAGGAATGCGGCTGACCCTGACCATCGACGCCGTGGCAGCCTGCGCACAGACCGACGTAGATGCGTTCGCCATTGGCCGAGGTCGGGGTCTGAGGCGCTTCGGCCGCTAGCTTGACTGAGGGCTTCTCACCCTGCATCAGATAGGCGGCCATGGCCTTGAGGTCGGCTTCCTCCATATGCGCACTCGAATGCTGGAGCACGGGGAACATGCCCATGGTCATCACACCCTGGGGCGAGAGGCCGGTGCGCAGAAACTGCACCAGGTCCTGCTCGCTCCAGCCGCGCTCGGCCATGGCCTTGGGGCGCAGGTCGGGGGCGTAAGCGCCTTCGATCACATTGCCCGCCAGCGACTTGCTGAGGTCCATGGCAAAGCTGCTGGTGCGCGGTGTGTGGCATTCGCCGCAGTGACCCAGGGTATTAACCAGATAAGCACCGCGATCGAGCGTATTGGCTGCCTCGGAGGCTGGTTCGCCCGCAGGACGCTCCAGCGCATTCCACAGCGCCAGACCGGGGCGGATGCTGAACGGGAAGTTCATCTCAGGCTGGCGGTTGGCCACCTCCACCGCAGGCTGGGCCTGCAGCCAGACCCAGAGCGCATCGACATCGGCGCGCGTGATGTCGTGGTAGCTGGCATAAGGCATGGCGGGGTACAGGTTCTTGCGCCCCGGTGCCATGCCGCGCGCCACGGCGCGATACAGATCGTCGGCCGACCACTGGCCTATGCCATGCTCCCTCGAGGGCGAGATATTCGTGCCGTACAGCGTGCCCATGGGCGTGACCATGGCCATGCCGCCGGCCAGCTCAGCGCCCGTGGTGGGCGAGCTGTGGCAGGCCGCGCAGTCGGCAGCGCGAAACACCTGCAGGCCGCGGTCGAACAGCTTCTGCTTTTGCTCGGCGCTGATGTTGGCAAAGTCCACCGTGGCAGGCGGCACGCTGCCGCTTGCACTGCCCGCGATATACATGCCGCCCAGCACCACCACGGCTGCGGCGGCAAGGCCTGCGGCGATCTTGGTGAACTTGCTGCGTTGAGCTTTATCCATGACGGCTGACCTCCCGCGTGCGCTGGCCCGTGGTCAGGCCTGGCGTGGCCAGAATCAGGTCGCGCACGGCGTGGTAGTAGCGCACATAGCCGGTACAGCGACAGATATGCTTGTCCAGCGCGGCTTCCACGGCTTCTTCCACAGCGTTGGCATCCACGGGCCTGGCATGCAGTTGCTCCATCAGCACGGTGGCCGAGTTCACAAAACCCGGTGTGCAATAGCCGCACTGAAACGAGAAATGCTCGAGGAATGCTTTTTGCACGGCAGAGGCCGTGATCTGGCCCTTGTCATCGGTGCTGGCCGCGCCTTCGATGGTGCGCAGGCTTTTGCCATTGAGCCAGGCCACGCCAGTCACGCAGGCGGGCACGGTGTGCGAGCCCTTGCCGGGCTCGTCCACGATGATGGTGCAGGCGCGGCACACACCTTGACCGCAGCCAAGGCGCGTACCGTTCAAGCCCGCATATTCCTGCAGGAACTCGATCATCATCAGATCCTTGGGCAGCTCATGCGGGCCGGTCTTTTGACCGTTGATGGTGGCGGAAAACTGGATACGTTGCTGCATCACAATGCCTTTTTGATTCGCTCCGCGCTCAGCGGCAGTTGATAGAAGCGCTTGCCGGTGGCATGGGCCACAGCATTGGCGCAGGCAGCGACGACGGGAATCATCACCACTTCGGCCATGCCCTTGGGCGGGTCGGTGCGCGAGACCGGAGGCAGCACATGGCCCTCGGCCGTCCACACAGCCAGTTCACTGGCGCGCGGCAGGTGGTAGCGGTTGAAGTTCCAGCTGCCGTTGCCGGGGCCGCTCGGCCCCAGGGGCAGCTCTTCGTACAGGGCGTGGCCGATACCCATGGCCACGCCGCCCTGCAACTGCCCCGAGACCAGCTCCGGCACGATCTGCGAGCCGCATTCCAGCCAGGTCTTGTGCCCCAGCAGCGTCACCTTGCCGGTGCCCGTGGATACGGCCAACTCCACTAGCGTGGCGCAAGGCGCGTAGTACACCGCGCCCGCCGCCAGACGGTGCACCGGCGGATAGCTGACCTTGACGCGCGGCTGGAAGGCATAGCCGGCACTGTCCATCGCGGCCTTTTTGGCCGCATCGGCACCATTACCAAAGCGAACGGACAGCGCATCGATCTCGGCAGCAAAGCGCTTGCCGCCCAGCTCGAACTCGGCACTGGCCCAGGAGCGGCGATTGAAGGTGTGGACGCAGACACCGGTGACCAGACCCAGCTCATGGGCGCGTGCGGCCAGGCGCTCCAGCGTCAAGGGCTCCATGGCTCCGGCCACCAGCTTGCCATCCTTCCACTCGGCTTCATCGAGCGAGACCGGCATGCCCTGCAGCGGCCCGCCAAACGGGTTGCCCCAGATGGACAGCGCCGCAGGCCACAGACCATGGGCCAGCAGCAGCTTGGCGGCCTGGCGCGTGGTGTGGGTGAAGTAGTAGGCAGAATTGGAGGCCGATTGCGGCGAAGTGAAGCTAGGCACCCAGTACGGGTCCTGCGACTGGCGATCCTCATCGGCCTGGGGTGTGGAGTTGGGTTGCTCCTGCGTATGCACGGGCATCTCGGGCCATTTCTGCGCCGCAAACTCCACCTCGTCCACAGGGCGGCCGAGAAAGGGCTCTGCCGCCAGCATCTGCGCCGTAGTGGTGCCGGTGCCGATTTCTGCCGTGATGTGCTTCATCTTGAGCTTGCCTTCGGGCGATAGCTCGATCAATGCCAGCGCGGCTTCGCCGGCGGTACCAAAGCTTTTTTGCACCGAGGCAAAACCCACACCGTAGCGCATGCCGGGATTGGCGGCCTCGTACTCGGCCTTGCGTTGGGCACGGTTCACCCACACCGGGTCCTTGGCGGCCAGGGCCAGAATCTCGCCAATGCGCAACTGGCCCGCAGGCACGGCGCCCTGGGTGTTGCGCAAACCTGTACGCAGCATATTCTTCTGGCGCAGCGCGATGGCATCCATGCCGATCCGCTCGGCAATTTCATCGACCAGCATTTCGGTCGGAGCCATGGACTGCAGCGTGCCGTAGCCGCGCACCGACCCTGCCGTGACCTCGCTGCTGGGGAAGACGGCCACCGACAGATTGCTCTTGGGAAAGTAGTACACCGACTGCGAAGACGCGACACCGAGCGTGCCCACCGAGGGGCTGAAGTTCATCGTGCCGCCGCCGTCGCCGCGCATATCCACCGAGAAGGCCTGGAACTGCCCCTCGGCATCCACGGCAATCGTGGTCTTAAGGTCAAACGGGTGTCGCTTGAGCGCGAACTGGAAATGCTGCCAGCGATCCAGCGCCAGCCGCACCGGGCGGCCTTGCGCATACAGCGCCGCCAGACCCACGTAGAACGGGAAGGAGTGGTGCTCCTTCTGCCCGTAGCCCACGGTGTAGGCGCTCAGATAATCCATTTCCTTGAGCGCAAAGCGGCTGGCCTTGACCATGCCGACCACATGGCCCGCCGTGGCGTAGGGCGCCTGGGTGGCGCCCACCATATGCATCACGCCCCTGCCCTCTTCATACCAGGCCAGGCCGTTTTCAGGCTCCAGCGCGGCAGGGTCCATGGACTGGCTGTGGTAGTCGCGCGAGAAGACCTTGGTGCCCTCGGGCGGCTGCTTGAGCCATTGCTGGATCTGGGCCGAGTACTGCATGGCCTTGCCATGCTTGGCATCGTCCACGCCGGGCCATTGCAGCTCGGGGCCTGTCAGCTGCGGGCGCACGATACCGTTGTACAGCGGCGCGTACAGATCGGGCTCGTCATGCCTGTCGGCTCCCATGCGCACATAGCGCGCGGCCACATAGGGCTTGCGTCTGGGCGGTGTGGCGGCTGCGCCCCACCGGAAGATGCCTTCGTTGAAACGCAGCAGGCGCACGGCTTCACGGTAGCGCTCGTAGTCGTGCCAGATGCCCAGGGCCACGGGCTGGCCCAGCATGGGCGAGACCTGGCCCTTGGGCAAGAAGTAGCTGCCGTAAAAACCCGGCTCGGGCATGTGCACGCCATCGGCCTCGGCGCGCTCGGCATCCACCAGCACATCGGGAGCAAAGTCCTTGCCCAGCACGGACAGGTCCAGACCTTCGTAGGTGCGGTCGGCACGCGGAACCATGATCAAAAGCGCATGGGACTGCCTGTCGGGCCAGCCCGCCATGTCGCGCGCGCGCAGGTCGATGGCAAACAGCTTCTGGCCCGTGACCTTGGCCATGCCGTCGCGGCGGTAGCGCAGCCGGCCTCCGTCCATCCAGCCAGCGTCCTGACCGTTTGCCGGCTCGACCATCTGCGCCAGCGCCAGCTCCAGCGGACGCACTGCGGCAACCACCCCCAGGGCGGCCGCAGCCTTCAAAAAGCTGCGCCGGCTCAAATCCGATTTGGGCACATTCATTCTCCAGTGAGCAGACCGAAGCGGCGGCAGGCCAGCACTCCGGTCGCAATTGACTCGCAGCGCTGCCCGACAACCGGGGCAGCGCTCGGATATCTGCACGTCGACCGGCACTTCGACCGGCCGGCAAGGCGATATCGTTTCCAAAAAAGAAAATCGATTTGGCACTTGCATTCCATCAATCTCATTCACGAATAATTGATGCAATTCAAAATTAACCAAATCGATTTGGGCGAAGTAAAGTATACAAAAACTTCTGCAATGCCTGCCGTGCGTTTCGCAATGACCGCCCGCACTCTTGAGGAATTCCATGGCCGACATGCCCAGCCAACGCATCACCATCTCCGACGTGGCCCGCGAGGCCGGTGTTTCACGCACCACGGTCTCGCACGCGCTCAATGGCCGCGGTCAGGTCGACCCGGCCACACGCCTGAAGGTGGAGGAAGCTGCGCGCAGCCTTGGCTACCGGCCCAATCGCCATGCGCAGCGCCTGCGCACAGGCGGCGCCAGCATGATTGCGCTGATGTCGTCCATGCCGTTCACGGTCTCGGGCGGGCCGTCGCGGCTGGGGTTCTTCATGGAAGTGGCAGCTGTCGCGGCCTCATCGGCGCTTGAGCGCGGCCTGGTCATGGCGCTCGTTCCGCCCCACAAGCCCGGCCAGACTTCGCTGAACCTGCTCGACATCGACGGCGCCCTGGTCATAGAGCCGCAGGCCGGCGACCCCCAGCTGGCAGAGCTGCTTCAGCAGGGCCTGCCCGTGGTGTCCATCGGCCGCCCAGGCGGCGACAATGTCAACGTGCCCTATGTCGATCTGCTGTCGGGTCCCGCCACGCAGATGCTGCTCACGCATATGCTGGCGGCCGGAGCCAGGCAGATCGGACTGGTGGTCGGAGCTTCAGAGCGCACCTCCTACAGTCAGGCCGAGCAGGCCTATGCAGCCATGGCAGCCGGTCATGGCATGCGGCCTGTGGTGTTGCGCATGGACGAGGCCGAAGGCGAGGACGGCGGCCATGCCGCAGCCCAGCAACTGCTGGGCGAACACCCCGAGCTCGATGCCCTGCTAGTCATGGTCGATGCCTTTGCCGTGGGCGCCGCCCGCTACGCCCAGCAGGCAGGCCTGCGCATTCCCGAAGATCTGATGCTGGCCACGCGCTACGACGGCCTGCGTGCGCGCAGCTGCGAGCCGCCACTGACGGCACTGGACCTGCATCTGGAGGACATCGCCCAGCAGGCGGTCGATCTGCTGTTCGAGCATCTGCGCGGCGACACCACGAGGCGCATGGCCACCGGACCTTTGCCTGCTCTGGCCCTTCGCCGCTCCACACAAAGAAAGCCCGGCTGAATCACTTCAACCGGGCTTTCAATCGCCGCACCCCAGGCTATCGGCGCTCGTGAAGACGGCCGCTGCGCCGCTCAGCAGTCACTTCGTCAAGCGGCGGCATATTCCCGAAACACTTCGTCGAGGCGAGCAATCCACTCCTGCTTCTGCGCCTGGCTGGCAAAGCTCGCTTCCAGGCTGTTGCGCGCCAGCTGGTAGGCCTCGGGCGCGCCCATGCCCGTGGCGGCAAAGAGCTGGGTGTAGTTCTCGTTGACATAGCCGCCGAAATAGGCCGGGTCATCCGAGTTGATCATGACCTTGAGTCCGGCCGCCAGCAACCGCGGCAGATTGTGATCGGCCAGGTCCTTGATCACGCAGAGCTTGAGATTGGACAACGGGCAGACTGTCAGCGGAATCTGCTCCTTGACCAGCCTCTGCATCAGCAGCGCATCCTGCTCGGACTGCACGCCATGGTCTATGCGCTCCACATTCAGCACATCCAGTGCGCCCCAGATATAGGCGGGCGGCCCCTCCTCCCCGGCATGGGCCACCAGGCGCAGGCCCAGCTGCTTGCAGCGTTCAAAAACGCGGGTGAACTTCTCGGGCGGATTGCCCAGCTCGCTGCTGTCCAGCCCCACGCCGATGAAGCGATCACGCAGCGGCAGCGCGGCATCCAGCGTCTGCAATGCGCTTTCCTCGCTCAGGTGGCGCAGAAAGCTCAGGATCAGCGAGGAGGAAATGCCCTGCTCGATCTGCGCGTCACGGCAGGCCCGGTACAGACCGTTGATGACGGTCTCCATGGCCACTCCGCGTTCGGTGTGGGTCTGCGGGTCAAAGAAGATTTCCGTGTGCACCACATTGTCGGCCACGGCACGATCCAGATAGGCGCGCGCCATGTCGTAGAAATCCTGCTCATGCAGCAGCACGCTGGCACCCGCGTAATAGATGTCCAGAAAGCTCTGCAGATCTGTAAAGGCATAGGCCGCACGCAGAGCCTCCACGCTGTCATAGGCCAGGGGTATCTGGTTGCGCTGCGCCAGCGCAAAAATCAGCTCGGGCTCCAGCGAGCCCTCAATATGCATATGCAGCTCTGCCTTGGGCATGGCGCGCAGCAGCTGTGGCAGACGGGAAGCATCTACGGCAGGCACGGTGTTCATCTTTATTCTCCTTGGCGCTACGCGCCGATCAATCTCTAGCCTATCAAACCGGCACAGCTCAGGCCATATGGCCAGCCCCGACAGGTCTGCGACTTCGGCCTTGCGACCGCAAGCCCGTGGAGCAGCCTACCGGCGAGCCTCATGGACGCCCGACCGAGGCAGGCGGCAAAGCCTCCCGGGGCGGTCTCAGCAGGTTCCGAAGGCGATCGCCTGGGCCTTCAGGAAGCGGCGATAGGCCGACGACATGCGATCAGCCGCCGAGTGCATTTCCGCACGGGGGTCCAGTGGCAGTGCCTTGGGCAGCTGCGACTCCAGCACCGGCTGGTCCTGCACAAAGATGGTGTGCTGGAAGGTCTGCAACTGCTCGTCGGTCGATTCAAAGTCCGCGACCGCCAGTCGGAACCAGACACGGCTGGTTTCAGGAGTGACGGGGCAGATGAACAGGCCGATCTGCTCGCGCCAGCCCTGCTTGGAGCTGCCCTCTTCCGGAATCTTGGTCAGCACGGCGGTGTAGGCGGCAGTCACCTCGTAGGTGTACTCCACCTCAGCCGCCTGGGTGGAGTGCAGATTGGACTGGGGCTGCACGGCCTTGCAACCCGTCGCCAGCACGCCGGTGGCAGTGGTCTCCACCTTGTAGGCGGCAATGGCTGTGGCATCACGGCTGCCCAGCCAGCCTTCGTGCACAAAGCCGAAGTGGGACATGTCAAGGAAGTTCTCGATGATGCGCGGCGCACTGGCTGCCACATCGTAAGGCCCGCAGTTCACCTTGCGCAGATGCTCGTCCGTCTCTGCCGCGAACACCGGCAGCTGGCTGTCGGAAGGCTCAAGCCGTACCCAGATCAGGCCATAGGCTTCCTGCACCTCGAAAGCCTGCACGCGCTGCGATGCAGGGGGCGTGAAATCGGGCACTGCTGGCACTTTCACGCACTGGCCACCCGAGGAGAATTGCCAGCCGTGATAGGGGCACTCCAGATGCCCGTTCTCCACACGGCCCATGGACAGGCGTGCACCGCGATGCGGGCAGCGGTCCACAAAGGACTGAACCAGTCCCTCTGCATTGCGCCACAGCACCAGCGGCTGTTCCAGCAGCAGCACGGAAAACGGCGCGCTCACCACATCGGAGGATTGGGCAACAGGATGCCAGAGGGTACGTTCAGTCATGGGGATACTCGTCATTATCGAAATACAAAGGGCCGCTCTGCGGCGGCCCTGTCGCTGCAAGTCGTGTCTGGACGACTGCTAACAGCCAACACTACCCGGCAAACTCCGGGGTCTGCCTTGAAGACATGCGCCACAGGCCGCAATCGGTGCGGCGAGGCGGCGCGATGCCTGATCAGCAGTGCTTACTTGGCGTCGCCACCTGGCACTTTGCCTTCCACGCCCTTGACGTAGAAATTGATGCCCTTGAGGAAACCGTCATCGGCAACCTTGTCGGCAGCGATCAGCTCCTTGCCGTCCTGGCCGGTGATAGGGCCCTTCCAGATGGTGAATGTACCTTCCTTCAGTCCCTTTTTCACGTCCTCAACCTTTGCCTTGAGTTCGGCAGGAATGTCGTCAGCCAGGGACACGATGTCGATCACACCCTCCTTGACGCCCCACCAGGTCTGACGGCTGCTCCACTTTCCTTCCAGCGCGCTGCGGGTGGAATCGATGTAGTAAGGAGCCCAGTTGATGATGGACGAGCCCAGGTGAGCCTTGGGACCGTAGGCCGTCATGTCCGAATCCCAGCCGAAGGCACGCTTGCCCTTTTCCTCGGCCGTCTTCAGCACTGCGGGTGAATCGGTGTTCTGGAACAGGATGTCGGCGCCGCCATTGATCAGGCTGGTCGCAGCTTCAGTCTCCTTGGGAGGGCTGAACCATTCGTTGACCCAGACCACCTTGGTCTTGATCTTGGGATTCACGGACTGGGCACCCAGCGTGAAGCTGTTGATATTGCGGATCACCTCGGGAATCGGCACCGAGCCCACCACGCCCAGGGTGTTGGACTTGGTCATACCACCGGCAATGATGCCGGCCAGATAGGCACCTTCGTAAGTGCGGCTGTCATAGGTGCTGACATTGGCCGCGGTCTTGTAGCCGGTGGCGTGCTCCCACTTCACGTCGGCGAACTCGGGGGCCAGTTTCTGGATCACGTCCATATAGCCGAAGGTGGTTCCGAACACCAGCTTGTTGCCCTGCGAAGCCATGTCGCGCAGCACGCGCTCGGCATCGGCGCCCTCGGGCACGCTCTCCACATAGCTGGTCTTGATCTTGTCACCGAACTCTTTTTCCAGGGCCTTGCGGGCCTGGTCATGGGCAAAGGACCAGCCACCGTCGCCCACCGGGCCGACATAAGCAAAAGCAATCTTCAGGGGTTCCGGAGCAGCGGCTGCAGGAGCGGCAGCGGGGGCTGCTGCCGGCGCAGTTGCTTCCTCCTTCTTGCCGCAGCCTACGAGAGCGGCCGAGGCAATAGCCGTCAGTGCGGCGACCTTGATCAATGAACGCTTGTGCAAATCAGTCATTAAAGTTTCCTTGGAACAAAGAGTGAGGTTTGAAACCGATAGGAGCGCAATCCCATGGGTACCGGTTACACCTTGGGCAATATATGCATAAACTGCGCCAAATTGCAGATAGGTATCCTGAAAACGACAGCGCAAAAAGAAAGGCCCCTCAGGGCCTTTGATCGGACGCTGCTCAGGCGCCCCGCAAACAGTGCTTATTTGGCACCGGGCACCTTGCCCTCGATACCGTTCACATAGAAGTTGATGCTGCGCAGCCAGGCATCATCGGCAACCTTGCCGGCTTCCAGCAATTCCTTGCCTGTGTTGTCCTTGATGGGACCTGTCCAGACGGCGAAGGAGCCGTCCTTCAGGCCGGCGCGAGCCTTCTCAACCTTGTCCTTGATTTCCTGGGGTACGTCGTCAGCGATCTTCTTCAGGTCGATGGCGCCTTCCTTCACACCCCACCAGAAGTTGCCGGTCTGCCACTTGCCGGCCAGCGTGTCCTCCACCACCTTGCTGTAGTAGGGAGTCCAGTCGATCACGGCCGAGCCCAGATGAGCCTTGGGCGCGAAGCCGCTCATGTCGCCGTCCTTGCCGAAGGCACGAGCGCCGCGCTCTTCAGCCGTCTTCAGCACGGCGGGAGAGTTGGTGTTCTGGTACATCACGTCCACGCCGCCGTTGATCAGGCTGTTGGCGGCTTCGGATTCCTTGGGAGGAGCAAACCACTCGTTCACCCAGACCACCTTGGCCTTGATGGAGGGATCGATGCTCTGGGCGCCCAGCACAAAGCTGTTGATGTTGCGCACCACTTCGGGGATTGGCACCGAAGCCACCACGCCCACGGTCTTGGTCTTGGTCATGGCACCTGCCACGATGCCGGCCAGATAAGCGCCTTCAAAGGTCTTGGTGTCGTACACGGCTGCGTTGTCGGCCGTCTTGTAGCCGGTGGCGTGTTCGAACTTCACATCCTTGACGTCTGCGGCGACCTTTTGCACAAAGTCCTGATAGCCGAAGCTGGTGGCGAAGACCAGCTTGTTGCCCTGGCCGATCATGTCGCGCATCACGCGCTCGGCGTCTGCAGACTCTGGCACGCTCTCGACCATGGAAGTCTCGATCTTGTCGCCGAACTTCTCCTGGATGGCCTTGCGGCCCAGTTCGTGCTGATAGGTCCAGCCGCCGTCGCCGATGGGGCTCACATACATGAAGCCGATCTTGAGCTTGTCGGCAGCAGGAGCTGCCGCAGGTGCGGCGGCGGGAGCTGCAGGTGCTTCCTCCTTCTTGCCGCAAGCGGTCAGCACAGCCATGGAAACAGCCGACAGGCCGATCATCTTGATCAGAGCGCGTTTGCCCAGAGTTGTCATTGAAGTTGTCCTCTCATTATTTTTGAAAAACGGATTGCACCACATTTGGGCATCACGCTCCAGGGTAGAAGGGTTTTCCCAGGGAAGCCGGCATATTGGCTCGAATCCAGGTCGGATTACGCGAGATCAGCACCAGCACCACGATGGTGGCCAGGTAGGGCAGCATGGACAGAATCTGGCTGGGCACCTGAACCCCAGTGGCCTGCAGATGGAACTGCAACATGGTCACGCCGCCAAACAGATAGGCGCCCAGCAGAACACGAGCCGGCCGCCAGGTCGCGAAAGTCGTCAGCGCCAAAGCGATCCAGCCTCGGCCCGAAACCATGTTCTCCACCCACAGCGGCGTGTAGACCACCGAGATGAAAGCACCCGCCAGACCGCACATGGCACCGCCAAACATCACGGCCATCAGACGGATGCGGCGCACAGGGTAGCCCAGGGCATGGGCTGACGAGGGCGACTCGCCGACCGAACGCAACACCAGGCCCGCACGCGTGCGGTACAGAAACCAGACCATCAGGGCGGCCAGCACGATGGCGCCGTAGACCAGCGGGTGCAGCGTGAACAAGGCCGGACCCACGAGCGGCAGATCTGCCAGACCCGGGATGGAGTACTTGGGCAGCTCTGGCAGCTTGGCCTGCACATAGCCCAGGCCCACGAATGCCGAGAAGCCCGCGCCGAACAGCGAAAGCGCAAGACCGGTTGCATACTGGTTGGTGTTGAACCAGATCACCAGTCCCCCGAAGATGGCGGCCAGCAAGGCCCCTGCCAGCATGCCCGCACCAAAGCCCATCCAGGTGTTGCCGGTGTGCACCGTAGCAGCAAAACCGGCAATGGCGGCGCAGAGCATCATGCCTTCGGCACCGAGATTGACGATGCCCGATTTTTCATTGATCAGCAGGCCCAGGGCCGCCAGCGCCAGAACGGTGCCGGCGCTGAGGGTGGAGCCCAGCAGCAGTGCATAGGATTCCATGGATCAGGCTCCCTTCACTGCAGAAATGGCGCTGCCGGCTTTTTTCGCCACCCAGCGGATGCGATAGGCCACCAGCGTGTCGCAGGCCAGCAGCGCGAACAGCAACAGCCCCTGGAAGACGCCGGTCAGCGCCTTGGGCAGGCCCAGACGCGACTGCGCCAGCTCGCCACCGATATAAAACATGCTCATGAGAATGGCCGAGAAAATCATGCCCACAGGATGCAGGCGCCCCACAAAGGCCACGATGATGGCCGCAAAGCCGTAGCCGGCGGGCACATAGGGCGTGAGCTGACCCAGAGGGCCAGCGACTTCCAGCGCTCCCGCCAGACCGGCTGTGGCGCCAGAAATCAGCAGCGCCGTCCACAGAGCCTTGCGCGAGGAAAAGCCGGCATAGCGTGCCGCCGACGGCGCCAGGCCGCCGACTTGCAACGCGAAACCCGCACGCGTGCGAAACAGAAATGCCCACAGCAGGCCGGCTCCCACCAGCGAGATGATGACGCCGATATTCATGCGCATTCCCTGCACCAGCCGAGGAATCTGCGTGACGCGCTCAAAGCTCTTGGTCTGCGGGAAGTTGTATCCCATGGGGTCCTTCCAGGGCCCATAGACCAGATAGCCCAGCACCAGCGTGCCCACATAGACCAGCATCAGGCTGACCAGAATTTCGTTGGCGTTGAAGCGGTCGCGCAGCAAGGCCACGATGCCCGCCCAGAGCATGCCACCCAGCATGCCGGCGATCAGGATAGCCGGCACGATCCAGGGCCCTGTGGTCTTGTCTGCCAGCAAGGCAATGCCTCCTGCAGCCACCGCCCCGATGACGAACTGGCCTTCGGCACCGATATTCCAGACATTGGAGCGAAAGCATACGGCCAGCCCCAGCGCAATCAGCAGCAAAGGCGTGGCCTTGACAGCCAGCTCACCCAGGGCATAGCCCGATCTGATGGGTTCCCAGAAAAAGGCCTGCAAGCCCTTGACCGGATCCTTGCCCAGCAGGGCGAACAGGCAGACCCCGACCAGCACGGTGATCAGCAACGCCAGAATTGGCGAGCCATAGGTCCAGAACTTGGACGCCTGGGGACGTTGTTCCAGCTTAAGCATGGGCACCTCCCTGCACCGCCGACGCATCCCACAGCCCGCTCATCCATTCACCAATCTGCTGCACAGTGGCAGCTGTTCTATCCACCGAAGGACTCAGGCGGCCCTTGGCCACCACATGCAGGCGGTCACAAATCTCAAACAACTCGTCCAACTCCTCGCTGACCACCAGCACGGCGCAACCCTGGTCGCGCAGCTTGAGAATCTCGCCCCGAATCTGCGCAGCAGCCCCCACATCCACCCCCCAGGTGGGCTGAGAAATGATGAGCAGACGCGGCTTGGCATCAATTTCACGACCCACGATGAACTTCTGCAGATTGCCGCCCGACAGCGACTGCGCGGCCGAGTTCGGGCCGCCGGCCTTGACGTTGAAACGCCCGATGATGTCCCGCGCCTGCGACTGAAGCGCAGCCATGCGAATCCAGCCGCCCTTGCCGACTGCGGTCTTGCGCGTCAGCAACAGGTTGTGGGCCAGGCCCATGCTGGGCACGGCCCCGCGCCCCAGCCGCTCTTCCGGCACGAAATGCAGGCCCATGCCACGGCGCCGGCTCGGCCCCATGCGTCCCACGCCCTTGCCCAGCAACTGCACGGCCTCTGCCTCGGCGCGTGTGTCCTCGCCGGACAGCGCATACATCAGCTCTTTCTGGCCGTTGCCGGAGACGCCTGCAATGCCGACGACTTCGCCCGCACGCACCTGCAGCGCAATGCTCTGCAGATCGACACCGAAGGGATCCTGGCTTCTGAGCGACAGGCCCTGCACACGCAGCACGGTATCGCCGGTATTCGCCGTGCGGTGCTCCAGCTCCGGCGGCTCCGAGCCGATCATCATGCGCGACAGCGAAGCATTGGTCTCGTTGGCTGGGTTGCACTCCCCCGTCACCACACCGCCGCGCAGCACCGTACAGGCCGTGCACAGCGAGCGGATTTCATGCAGCTTGTGGCTGATATAGAGGATGGAGCAACCTTCCGCGGCCAGGCGGCGCAGCACCACAAACAGCATCTCCACGGCCTGGGGCGTGAGCACCGAGGTGGGTTCGTCCAGAATCAGCACCCGGGGATTGGTCAACAGGGCGCGGATGATTTCCACGCGCTGCATTTCGCCGACGGAAAGCGTGTGAACGGGACGATGCGGGTCCACCTCCAGCCCGTAATCACGGGCCGTGGCCTGAATGTTCTCGATCACCTTGGCCAGTGCAATGCTCTTGTCCAGGCCCAGCCAGACGTTCTCGGCCACGGTCAGAGTGTCGAACAGGCTGAAATGCTGGAACACCATGGCAATGCCCAGTGCCCGGGCTTCCTGCGGATTGCGGATCTGCACCGGCTTGCCGTCGACCAGAATGGCTCCCTCGTCAGGCTTGACCGCACCGTAGATGATCTTCATCAGCGTGGACTTGCCAGCGCCGTTTTCGCCCAGAATGGCGTGGATCTCGCCGGGCTTAACTTTCAGCGATACCTTGCTGTTTGCAACCACAGCCGGGTACCGCTTGGTAATACCCTCCAACTGCAAACGCGCAGGCGCACTCGCAGATGGGGAATGTGTCGGGGGGGGATTCATCGCTGGATTGTCTCTCAATTCAAATAACAAATTGACTCAAACAGGCTCTACGCGCTGAACAGGAATACGATACAAGCTATTGATTTCGCAGCGTTAGTGCAACATTGCGAACCACCTCTCGCAGCCAGCGTGTGGCGGCACCAGCATGCGAACGCGCATGCCAGAGCTGGTAATAGACCAGCGGAGGGAATTCCACAGGGCAAGGCAGTATGGCCAGGGACAGACGTTCGCTGAAGCGCTCACAGAACAATCTGCCCGAGGTCATGACAAGCAAGCTTGATGCCACCATGTCGGGAATCAGACTGAAATGCGCGCAGCGTGCCACCACCTGGCGGCTCAAACCCATGCCTGCCAACTGCTCATCTATCACGCCCAGGGCACCGGGATAGGCCGGGGTTGGCGCAATGTGTTCGGCCTGCAGCCATTGCTGCACATCCCAGCCCCTGCGCACTGCCGGATGCTTGGGACTGACCAGACAGACCACCTCGTCCTCGAACAGCTTGGCCATGTGCAGGCCCTCCGGAGGCTGCGGCCAGTTTCCGATGACGACGTCGATCTCGCCATCGGCCAGTTGCCCCTCGTAATGCGCCTCGGCGCTCAGCGGCAGGAAGTCCACCGGACAATGCGGGGCCTGGGCCTTCATGGCCGACATCAGCCGTGGCAGGAACTGGGGATCCAGATAGTCGCTGGCCGCAATGCGGAAAGTACGAGTCGAGGTGCGCGGGTCAAACTGCCGCGCATCGCTGAACAGCCCCTCGGCTGCACGCAGGATGTCTGCCGAGGGTTGCACCATGCGCAGCCCCACATCGGTAGGCTGCATCTGTGCCCCGGAACGCACCAGCAAAGGGTCGCCAGCGAGCTCGCGCAGACGCCGCAGGGCTGCAGACACCGCCGGCTGGTGCATGCCCAGCCGCAGCGCCGCACGGGAGACGCTGCGCTCCGTCAGCACCGTGTGCAGCACCCTGATCAGGTGCAAATCTATCTTGTCGAACAAGGTCTGGTCACGCATAGATCATGGGCATCCGGGCGCTGTGGCACGGCCAGCCTCATCCATTTTTGTATACAAAGCAGCCGCAGAGCGTAACTCAGTCAGCCCCTTTGAGCAGCCAAGGGATTGCCCTCTAGGCTGTCATATCTGCCTTGAACTCAGCATGCGCAATCCGACTCAGACTGCTGCGGTCATCACTTCCACACGGTTGCGCCCCTTGCGCTTGGCGGCGTAGCAGGCCATATCGGCCCCCTTGAAGGCGCTGGCCGCCGTGTGGTAGCTGGCATCCAGCAGCAACATGCCGATGCTGGCGCTCAACATATAGCGCTGCCCCTGGTAGGACCCCTCCCAGTCCTGGATGGCCATGCACAGCAGCTGAGCATGGCGCATTCCCTCCTCACGGCTGATTCCGGCCATGAGAATGGCAAATTCATCGCCTCCAACCCTGGCCACCCAGCCATGGGGCCGCACCGTGGACTCGATCAGGCGCGCAATATGGCCGAGCACCTCGTCACCCACTTCACGCCCGCCCTGGCGATTGACCTGAGAGAAGTGGTCCAGGTCTACATACAGCACGATGCCATGCGCTTTGGGCTCGCTCTGCGAACGGGCGGTCACATTCGCACCTCCCAGGCTCTCCAGATAGTCGGGAGTCGTATATTCGCGCAGCCATTCCTTGAGCCGCAGAGCAAACGCCGTTCGGTTGGGCAGGCGGGTCAAGGGATCGTGCATGGCTTTCCAGCTCGATTGCTCGCGCAACTGCCGCTGCGTGGTCACATCCTCCAGCTCCCAGACCAGGTATTGACCATCCAGCGCCTTGCCCGACTGCTCCCAGGCCCTGTGCATGCGCTGCATGCTCTGACCGTGAATTCGCACCCATACCGGCCTTGCATCCTTGCGTACCAAGCAGACTTCGCTATCAAACTGTCCATATGTATCCAGAGCCCGCCGGACCCGCCCCATCAGATCCTCATAGTCGGCATCGCTGGCACACAGACCACGCACCGCCAGGCCCTGCATTTCCTGAGGCTGATAGCCAAGTACTCTGGCGGCCTGCATGCCCACACGCTGCACCGTTGAGCCATGCGTCACGATCAAACCTACGGGGGCATAGTCCATCAACGTCTGCAACTGCATCTGCAAATCACGCTCCAGCTCGCCATGCGCCTCATATCCACCGCCCAGGGCCTGCAATGCAGTGCGCAGGGTCTGGGCCTCTCCCCAGTCATGATCGGACAGGCCATGCCACCAGTTGCCCCTGCGGCTGGCCGAGTCCACTTCCAGCATCAGCCCGCGTCGAGAAGCCTGCTCTGCCGAGCGAAACAAGGCCGTCAGCGGATAGGCGATCAGGCAAAGCACCGCTCCAAGCAGTCCAGCCAGTACCAGCAGGGCCGTGGCCAGCCAGCCCATCATCTTGACCGAGACTCCCGGCACCCATTCCTGAACGTTGCTGACTTTCAGCAGAGTCCATTGCGCCCAAGGCAGCGGCATGGCGCTCCAGAGTTGGTTATTTCTCTGCTCACTGACCGCACCGGTCTGAGCGGTCTTGAGCCAAGCTTGATCCAGCCCGCGAGGCAGCGCAGCATCGGCCAAGGCAGGGGGCAATTGCCACTGCCCTTTGCTGCTGAGAGCCAGCGGACGCAGGTCACGGTCGATCAGCAGCAGCTGGCTACCCGCTTCGGCAGAGGCGACTTCCAGTGAAAACAACACTGACAAAGGCGTCCGGTAGCTACCGCCAAGAACGCCCTGCAACTTGCCTTGCAGATCACGCACCGGCACGACATTCTGAAACTCCAGCTGCAGGCCCGCATCACCGGGACGCACCCAGGCTTGAGTGATCGGCTTGCCCTCTGCCAATGACCGCTTGAGCACTTCGCGCAGCGGCTCTTCAAGCTGTTCTGCGGCCAGCGCCTGCTCCTGATGCAAATTGACCAGCAACTGCCCTTTTCCATCAGCCAGTTGAAGTTGCTCATACTGCTGTGCCATGGAGGTGGGCTGCTTGAGCATGGCCTGCAGTGACTCCTGAGAATCATGCATATGGCCCGCCAGCACAGAGGACAGACTATGTAGGGGTTTTTGCTGCTGCTCGACTCTGAAGGCCAGCGAACGAACCGCGTATTCCAACGCTTTGGTCTGTGCCGGCAGCGCTCCGTCCATGACCGCCCGACGCAGGGAATAAGCCACCCAGCCCGCAGCGCCAGCTCCAACCAGCAGCACGGCAATCATGGCAACAAGCACCATGCTGCGCAGCATGGGGCCCGGGCCTATGCGTATCCGCCCAGACTGTGGCGCGGCAGCAACCTCCTCTGGCTGCGACGGTGCAACCCATGGCGGCTCTGCTTGCAGGGAGAAGACAGCATCTGACATGGGCCTCAATATAGAGAGCCGATGTCTGCAACCCAACGAGAGGAAACCCCGGAGATTGTCGACAAATGCTACGCCGCAAGCTCCTGCTCAGAGCACAAGCCAAGCGCTGCATGGCCTGCAACCCGGCCCGGTATTTACCCCAGCGCCAGCACCTCCAGTGCGCCGGGCTTGGGTAATTCAATGACATTGCCTCGCCCGGCAATCAGCCCATGCTCTCGCAACTGCCTGAGCACGCGCGAGAATGTTTCCGGCGCAATACCCAGTTGCGCTGCAATCAGGCGCTTGCGTGCCTTGAGCGTGACATGCAGGGCATTGCCATTTCCCCCCGGGCTCGCATGGTTCAGCAGCCACTGGGCGCAGCGAGCTTCGGCGTCCTGAGCCAGGCGACTGACCGCCAGCTCGGTCTGCGCGCAATAGGCCCCGGCCAGATCTTTGAGCAAGTGCTGCACGGCAGGAGCGAGCTCCGCCACAGAGCTTAGAAAGCGCGCCAGCGGAATGACGTAGATGCGCCCAGCCGTCTGCGCCTGCATATCGAGGCAGGAAGGACGCTCTTGCAGCGCAAAAGCGGCATCCAGCCAAGTCGGCCCTTCCACCTGCCCCAGCTGATGGCGCATGGCTGAATCCTGCCCGACCCCGAGCATCACGCTGCCGCTTTCCAGATACAGCACCGAATCGAGGGGTTGGCGACGTTGCCTGAGCCAAGAGCCTGGAGCAAAGCTCTCAGGCTGCCCAAACGTGGAAGCGATTTGCGACATGGAGGGCATGGTGAACATATGCGCCACACTGTGCCGGGCTTTGCCCCAGCTCATATTGAGCCAAGTCAACAAGCCAGGCCCTTTGCACCTGACAAGTCGATGCTCCAGATCGACAACGTCGTAAACACCATTCAGCCCCCTGAAACAGACACGTCCAGGCGCCTCATATCGCTGCATCTTTTTGCCCGTCGACCATGGGTTGCCGATAGCTGTCATTCCTTACCGGACGCAGGAGTTCAGCTAAGGGCGGCAGACTCTCAGGGAACGCTGTCAAGAATGCGGCAGGCAGCAGATGCAGTGCCTCGCCATCAAAACAGCTCAATCAGATCAGGCGCTGCTGTCGCAAATCATCGCCATTCTTCGATCGGCTGGTATGACGCGCATCTACCAAGTGTGTGCATAGCTGACTCGCAATACCGTGCCCGCTGCAGGCAGGCGGCTGGTGTTGTTGTTATTGCGAAGCAGCTGGCTGTATAGCGGGAAGTAGTTGCGGTTGAGCAGGTTTTCCACACCGAGCGATACGCGGTTCTTGGAATCGATTTTCCATTGGCTGATCAAGTCCACTGTGGTGTAGCCTCTGGTGTCATGGCGCCCAAAGCTGGTCTTGCCATCCAGGCGGTAATCCTTGGAGGCATATGTGCTTGCCTGGATGCGGTGGCTCCAGCTGGCATTGGGACGGTATTCCACATAGGCAGTCAGTTTGAGGGGCGGAATACGATAGCCCGTCATGTCTTGATAAAGGCTTGAGCCCTGCGGGAGTTCACGACCCTTCATCCAGGTAATGCTCCCACCGCTGCTCCAGCGGTCATCGTCGCTGAAGTAGTCGAGGCCACCTTCGATCCCCCGGATTTTTTCTTTGGTTCGCAGCAGCGTGAGTCCGTTGTTGAAGCTCTGCACGGCGCCGAGGTCGGAGCTCGATTGAAAGGCTCCCAGGTTGGCAATGACGTTGGAAAACTTCCCGCGCCAACCGACTTCTACGGTATCTGTTTTGACTGCCTGCAGGTTGGAGTTGTCGATGTTGAAGCCCGCTGTGGCATTGCGTACCACGACCCCGATATCCGGCAGCTCAAAGCCCTGGCTGTAGGACGCATAGAACTCGTGCCCCTTGACAGGTGCAAAAACCGTGCCCAGGTTGTAAGACCATGAGCCATATTTAACGGTACCGCCAGCCACGGACTGGGGGCTGGGCAATTTCGATTGCGACAAAGGGGTGAAGTCGTTGAAGCTGGCCTGAGCTCGGTCGTAGCGCGCCCCGCCCTCCACAGACCACTGATCGCTGAATTTGTGTTGCAACTGGGCAAAGGCGCCAATGCTTCGGGTCGTGACCTGAGGCATATAGATCAAGCGGCCAATCTTGTTGAACACCAGACCTCCACTGGCGTCATAGGCCTTGGGATCAAAGATATCGATCGGCATGTCGGTGCGCTCGTGATTGAAGTCCGCTCCCCAGATCAGCAAGGTGTTCTTCTCTTGTCCGAGAGGTGTTTTGATGGTCAGGCGACCACCGAACACATCGGAGTTCTGCATCGACTGATCGACGTTGGCGCCTCGCACAGGAACGGCGCGCGCATCGAAGGGCGCAAAGCGCGTATAAAAATCCCGGTAATAGAGTTGAGCCGCCACGGCGCTGCCCGCGAGATCGCGGTTCTCATAGTCAAGACCCAGCATGGTGTTCTTGATCTGGTTTTGATCTGCAAGTACCAAGCCCTTGATAGGCCTGGCTGCAGCCGTACCTGCGGGCAAGCGGGCCACTGACGGATCGGATGCATAGTCGGTGTCCTGGCTGGCGTTGTAATGGCTCGCGGAGAACTGAAGCCGTTGATTTGCGTCCAGCTTGAAGCCGATCTTGGCGGACGCGTTGTAAATATCGGAGTCGAACAAGTCTCCCTGGCTAGGCTCGGGTGCAATGCGGCGCCCCTTGGCATCGAATGAGCCTCCGACATGCTTGGCGCCCAGGCTGACGGAATAGTCGACCACATCGCCGCCGCCAGAAAGATAGTGCTGGATTTCAGCTCCAAGCCCGGCGCCTCTGAGTTTGGACAGCGGTGCAGATCCCGTCACTATGGTCTCTGCTTTGGTCTCGCCCGATGGGCGTTTGGTACGCACAGAGATGATGCCGCCTGCTGCGCCGCTGCCGTAGATGGCGCTGCTGCCGCGAAGCACCTCGATCTGTTCGATGTCCGCTGGGTTGATGTTGGCGAGGTTTCTGGATGAGTCGCGATTGGTGTTCAGCGGAACGCCGTCCACGAGGACAAGCATGTTCCGGCCACGCAGAGTCTGCCCATAGTCGGTGATTGTGTGGCTGGAATCTGCCATCCCTGGGACGACTTTGCTGAGCATGGTTGCCAGACTGTCGGAGCCTTGCCGAAGTTGCTGAACTTCTTCACCTTCGAGAATACTGACCTGCCTAGACGGCGCAACGAGATTATTCTGGGTACGTGCCATCACCGTAACGGCGGCAAGTTCGGGAGAGCCTTGGTCGCTGGCGGGCACGGAAGCACTGCTCTTTTGCTCGATGGATGCCTTGGTGGTCCCCGGGACTTCCAGTGCATAGTTGCCTTCACTTAGACGAAGTGCATTCAGTCCCGAGCTTTCCAGCAAATGTGCAAAACCGCTATCGACGGTGTGGAAACCAGACAGGCCGGCTGTACGCTTGTCCTTGAGTCTGCTCAGGTCCACGCTGAGATTGATGCCTGCCTGAGCTGCAAAATCCATCAGTGCAGGACCGAGCGGGCCAGCGGATACCTGATAGGACTTCTGCGCAGGACTGGTAACCTGATCTGCAGCGTAAGCCGCTGGCATGAGCAAACCGATAGCGGTTGTGCCGACGATGGCAACAAGAATTCCTCCGACTGCCGTTGCGACCGGGTGCTGTCGCGTCGCTTTGGCGTTCCTGTTGAGTTTCCGGACGTATTTTTCAGGCATCTGCTCAATCCTCTTGGCTGTCAATAAACGGGGCTTGATGCACTTGACAGGCGAGATTGAAAAACAGGACAGCGATTTGACAGAGTCATCGCTGCCACCTGAATTTCGGAGGACGGCATGCGAGAGCCAGATCCTGAGAAACTTCAGGAACGCGTGACGGTTATCCAGTAACGGGTGCGTTGCTGCCTATGGATTGGCATGGTCCGAGCCAGCAACTCGAGAATGCGATCTGTATCGCGCAAATGGAATGTGCCAGACACGAGCAGCTCAGCAGCACTTGGATCACAGCGCAGGATTCCTTCGCGATAGCGCTGCAACTCCTCCAGGAAGTCAGCCAGGCGCATGTTCTCGGCATACAACACACCCCGAGTCCAGGCATCGGCGTGGGGCGGCAGCGAAGTGAAGGCCCCCGCCTTGTGAGCATCGAAGTTCACTTGCTCGCCAGCCTGCACGACAAGGGATTGCCTGGAATGCGCAGGCATGACCTGCACCGCGCCTTGCAGCACCGACAACGTCGTGCTTCGCGCATGCTTTCGAACGATGAATTTGGTGCCCAGTGCCTGCAGCCGCCCATCGGCAGTCTGGACAACAAAGGGCAAAGTCTTGTATTCGCTCAGGTGTGCGGTTTCCACCAGAATCTCACCAGCAAGATGCTGGATCAGACGTTCTTTGCCATCGAACTGAACGCTTATTGCGGAAGCCGTATTCAACAGCACCTGACTGTTGTCAGCCAAGGTCAGTTCGCGTCGCTCGCCTGTTGCTGTTCTGAAGTCCGCATTCCAGATGTGCCATGGCAGATAGCGGTAGGAGAGCCAGCCAAGCATTGGAGTTGCCAGAGCGAGTGCCGATGCACGCAGAATCTGCCGGCGATTTCCTGCAGCACGTGGACGATCCAGAACGGCCATGCCAACTGCCGAAGGAACACTATCCATTCGGAATTTCAGCTGCTCTATGCGTTGCCAGATTTCCTCGTGAGTTGCACTGAGGCTGCGCCATCGAGCAAGCTCGGCCTGCTCAGCTTCGCTGAAGTCCGATGCATGCCGGCGAGCCAGCCATTGAGCGGCCTCATCGAGAATGCTTGCATCGATTGCACTCATTTCAGGCATCCAGCATCACACGCAGGCATTGCCGGAAGCCTTGCGCCATATAGCGGGTGACCGTACGCACGCTTACTTGCATCTGCGTGGCGATCTCCTCATAAGCAAGCCCTTCGAGCTGTGAAAGCAGGAATGCAGTGCGAACTTTCGTTGGAAGCTCTCCCAGCAATGCATCCAGCTCTTCCAGGGTCTCCAGCAAGATGGCTCGGGCCTCCGCGGAGAGCGCTGTGGCCTCAGGCAACAGCTGCAAGGAGGCAAGATATGCCTGTTCAAGCGAGCGGCGTTCCAGGTGATTGATCATCAATCGCCTGGCAACGGTTGTCAGATAAGCCCTGGGCTCTCTGATGTCTTCGATTGCTTGCGTTCTGGCCGTTGTCCAAATGCGCGTGAATGTGTCCTGCGCAATGTCTGCCGCATCGCAGCGGTCACCAAGCTTGCGCTGCAGCCAGGAGATCAGCCAGCGGTTGTGCAGTGTGTACATGCTGCCAAGTGCTTCACTGGCGATGCTGTTGGCGTGGATGGGCACCGAAGTCTCTCGTGCATTGGAAATGCAACGATTCTACATAAATGATACCCATTCTCACTTATTAAGAAGCCCCACCGCCCAGCGGGCACGGCCCTCTGCCAGGCCAGATCCGGTCCGGCCGGGCGTCATCGCAGACATGAAAAGCGGTCGCACAGATGCATTCGCTGCGCGGCCGTCGTCAAAGGATCTCGGATCCGTATCTGTTCGGAATTAGCAAGAGCGTCGTCGACCTGGAGACCAGAGGCCTGGCTGCAAACTCCAGCCCCCCCTCCAGCACGCTCGCGTCAGAAGTCAACCGTTGCCGACAGTGCAAGCGTGCGTGGGGCCCCCAGTGCCAAGCTGGACAGCAGTGGCATGCCCCAATAGGCCTTGTTGGAAACGTTCAGCACCGTCGCACGAAACGTGACTGGGTTGCCGGCGACCTTGGTTGCATAGCGTGCACCGAGGTCGTAGGTCACACGACCTGCCGCCCAAAGGCTGTTGTCCGCACTGATATATTGCTTGGACACCGCCGTTGCATTACCCGTAACAGTCAGCCCGGGAATGGCAGGAACATCCCATTCAGCACCCAATTTTCCTTGCAGCTTGGGTACACCCGTGGCTACTTTGCCCTGATTGACACCGCCTGCAGTCTGCGTCAGCTTGGGGGCGGTGTAGGCAATCCCGCCCATCATGCGTACGCCACGCAGCGGTGATCCCCAGAAACCCCATTCGATGCCGCGATTGCGCTGCTCCCCGCCGAACGAGAAGATATTGGTGACCGGGTCCGTATAGCTGCTGGGGCGTGTGATCTCGAACAGACTGAGCGTGTGCGCGAATTCCCCAAGATCAAGTTTGACACCCACTTCTTTCTGCTTGGTCTTGTAAGGCGCAAACACTTCACCCGCGTTTGCAGCGGTCATTGGTGCGGTTGCGCCCTGGCTCAGGCCTTCGATGTAATTGGCATAGGCCGAAACATGCTCCGTCGCCCTGAACAGCAATGCCGCAGCAGGCGATGTGGCACTTTGGTCATATCGCGAGGTCCGCGCCCCCGTGGTGATGCTGAAGGCGTCGCTGACCACTTGCTGGCGGCGCACACCCAGGGTGAGTTGCACGCGATCTTCGGCAAATGACATGGTGTCCGCCAGACCATAGCTGCTCAGGCGCACCTCGGTGTGTGAGATGTGCGGCGCAACAAAGGGCGCTTCCGGCCCCCAGACCGGGTTGTAGAGGTTGGTGGTCCAGTCTGCACCCGGCACGCTGCGGCGTCCATAGTCGTCCTGCTTGTGAGCATAGTGCGTTGCATTAAGCGCCCATTGATGCTTGATGGCTCCGGTCTGGAGCCTTCCCTTGAGACCAATTTCAGCCGAACGCTTTTTCTGCTCGAAGGCCAGTTGTCCCATAGAGGTCTTGAAATCGCCCGCAGCGTTGAGCACCTGAGCCGACATCGCGCCGTTGTATTCATAGTCGGTTTTGCTGACGCCGAAGGCCGCGTAAGCCATTACCTGATCGTTCACATCGAATTCACCGCGCACCATCGCCGCCTTGTCCTGGTTGTGCACATGCGACCAGTTGGGGTTCAGCAAGGTCTCAGGCTTGGGCGGCCTGGGAATGGCTACACCCGGGGCCAGACTGATACCTCGTGTCACGCCGTTCACGCGGTCATCGCTGGAGTAGAAGTCGGCGGAGATCCGGGCTCGATCGCCGCGCCAGTCAAGACCCAGCGAAGCAAGCCTGGATTTCTTGTCCTGCTGGTTTACCGCCCCTTCACCTCCACGGTAAACACCATTGAAGCGGATGCCGAACTGCTTGTCTGCGCCAAATCTGCGTCCCAGATCAATATGGCCGCCAAACTGCGAATCCGACATATAGGTGGTAGTCAGCCGCGTGATGGGATCGCTGGCAGCGCGTTTGGGAACCAGGTTGACGGATCCCCCCACTGATCCTCCAGGGGGCATGCCATTGAGCAATGCGGACGGTCCTTTGAGGACTTCGATGCGCTCGAACATCTCCGGCGTGGTGCGGTAGTACGGTGCCATGCCATAGAGACCGCCCAGCGTCATGTCAGAGCTGCCCGAAAAGAAACCGCGAATCGAGTAGTTCTCGCTCCATGACGCTGCAACCCCATTGCTGAACACCGTGGGATCGGTGGCTGAGATCACATCGGTAATGGTCTGTGCCTGACGATCCTGCGTGAACTTTTCGGTATAGCTGATGGTGTTGAAGGGCGTCTCCATGAAGTCCTTGTCTCCCAACAGGCCGACACGACCGCCGGAATTGACCTGCCCCCCCGCATAGGGAGCGGTAACGGGAGCGACTTTTTCTTGCACAGTGACCTGTGGCAGAGTGGCCTCGGCATCGCTGGTCTGCACTTGGGCGTGCGCCGCGCCCGCCAGTTGACTGCCCATGGCCAGTCCCAGCAGCACATAGGGGCACATCACGCTGCGCCGGCGCGCAAATGGAGGAGTCGTCAGAGAGTTTTGTGAAATGAGACCTGGGTTCTTGGGCATACCCGATTCCTGTCGATACATGCATGACGTTTTTGCACCGCATGCTTAATAGAACTGCTGGCTGGGTATGAACCTGGCTACGACAAATAAAGAAGCAATCAGCGCGAATAGCCCTTGAGCACATCGCTAAACATCAGCTTCAGTGAGCTTGGGCTGGCGCCTGTGGTGTACCAGGCATCTGCATCGACAAACACCACGCGACCGTTCTTCCAGGCCTTGGTCTGGCGCAGCAAGGGATTGGCAATGCCATCGGCATTGATGACGGGGCGGCGCTCCATCACCGCAGTGCGATCCACCACATAAAGGATCTCCGGATCCGCCTGCTGGATGAATTCGCTGGAGATGGGTTGCCCATGCAGACTGGTTTCCAGCGCAGAGCTTGCGGGCTTCACGCCCAGCGCGCTGAACACGAAGCCGTAACGCGATTGCAGACCGAAAGAGCTGAAAGCTCCGTTGTTGTGCAACACGATCATGGCCCGCTCCGGCCGACCTTGCGTGATGCGCCGCACCTGTTGGACCTGTGCATCCAGCTCTGCAGCCTTGGCGCTGGCAAGCCCTTCCCTGTTGAATATGCGGCCCAGGGTCAGTAGATGGTTCTTCACGACTTCGATATGTCCCTTCTCGCTGTTCTTGAAGTCCACCTCGTAGTACAAGGCGGGGGCAATTTCAGCCAGCTCCTCGTATTTGCCGGCCTGCAGCGATGTCATCAGGATGAGATCCGGCCGCAGCGCGTGCACACGCTCCAGATTGGGCTGTACGATGGCGCCGAGATCCTGCACCCTGGCGTCGCCCTTGTACTTGGCGAGGAAATGGGGAACGTAGTCCTTCACCATTCCCGCAACGGGCACGCCAAGCTGATCGAGGAAGTCCACCTCGTTCATCTCCAGCGCAGCCACACGCTGCGGCAGACGCTTGATAAGCGTGGTGCCCAGTTTGTGACGGATGGAAATAGGCTCATAGGCGTGAGCCATGCCGGGCGCGGAGGACAAAGCCGCCATGCCGGCAGCAGAGAGCAGGAGTTGCCTGCGCAACGAATTCATGAGTGATCTTCCCTGGATGTGAAGTAATTGCAGAAACAGCCACGCTGATTGCGCGTGATCTCGAAATCCAGCTCGTACAGATCGGCCATGCGCGTCTCGGTCACCACGTCCTGAGCGGGGCCGCAAAAGCGCAGGGCTCCGTTCTTGAGAGCGACTATGTGGTCCGAGTAATTGACCGCAAAGTTGATGTCGTGAATCACCAGAATCACGGTGCGGCCCTGCTCGTCGCAGAGGCGACGCAGTGCGCGCATGATCTGTACGGCGTGCCTCATGTCGAGGTTGTTGAGTGGCTCGTCAAGCAGCAGCACATCTGTCTGCTGCGCAATCGTCATTGCGAGAAATGCCATCTGCCGCTGACCGCCACTGATTTCATCGATGAAAGCGTGACGCAGCGACTCCAAAGACAGAAAGGCGATTGCCTCATCCATGGCTCGGCGATCCTGAACAGTCAGCGCGCCACGGCTATGCGGGAAACGTCCAAAAGCGACCAGCTCTTCCACCGTCAGGCGCATATTGAAGCCGGGGGCCTGACGCAGCGTGGCAACATGCCGTGCGTATTCGGCAACGGGAATTCGGCTGACGTCACGTGCCTGCCACTGAATCGCACCGCTGCTGGGCTCCAGCAAGCGTGCCATCAGCATGAGCAGCGTGGACTTCCCCGCACCATTGGGTCCGATCAGCGATGTGACGCGCTGAGCAGGAAACTCCACGCTCACGTCTGACAACACCGTCCTGCCGCCATATTGTTTGGAAAGATGGTTGACACCCATCATGCTGCACCCCGTTTGCGCACAATCAGTGCCAGGAAATACACACCGCACACCAGATTCACCAGAATGCTGACGGTGGTCTTGTAGTTGAAAACATGCTCAACCAGCAGTTGAGCGGCAAGAAAAATGGCAATGGCAACCGCACACCCCAGCGGCAGCGTGACGCGGTGGCGTGCATTCGGCACCAGGGCGTAGACGATGTTGGCCACAAAGATGCCCATGAAGGCCGTGGGTCCCACAAGGCTGGTGGACAGCGCCACCAAAATGGCGATCAGCGCCAGGTAGAGCTGCAAATACCGGCCATGCGGCACGCCCAGAGAAATGGCCTGCTCACGCCCCAGAGCCAGCACATCCAGCACCGCCAACGTCTTGCGGACCACGGCACAGGCAACCGCCACCGCAATGCCGGCATAGAGCAAAGTCTGCGGCTTGGCACGATTGAAAGATGTGTAGCTCACGCCCTGAAACACTGCGAACTCGCCGGGGCTGATGCGCAGTTGTACAAACTGGGTGAACGTGCCAATCACCATGGTCAGCACCAGACCGAGCAGCAGCAACACATAGACATCATTGCGGCCGCGGCGCAACAGCCACCATTGAAGTGCCCATGAATAGGTCAGCATCAGCAGCACGGAGACGAGGAAGTTCCCGTGTACGCCAAGCATGCTCAAGCCATGTGTACCCAGCAGCAACAGCAGCATGGCCTGCCACAGCAGATACACAGCCTCGTAACCCATGATGGAGGGCGTCAGAATGCGGTTGTTCACCAGCGCCTGAAACACTATGGCCGACACAGCCACGCAGATGCCGCCAATGACAATCGATGCAAGGCGTACAAGGCGCTTGGGGATCACATAATCCGTATCCAGTCCGGAGCCCAGCAGCACAAAAGCAAGCACCAGTAGTGCAATCGACAGCGCTGCAAACCAGCAGGTCTTGGTCAACGACATGTGCATCAGCGAAGTCCCCGCACAATCAGCGCCAGGAACATCACACCGCCCACCGCACCGGCAGTAAGGCCGATAGGCACCTCGAACGGGTACATCACCAGGCGGCCTGCAATGTCGCAGACCAGCAGCAGGGATGCACCTCCCAAAGCCACCAGTGGCAATGTGCGTCGCAAGTTCTCACCACAGCGCATGGCAACCAGCTGGGGCACGACAAGGCCCACAAAAGGAATCGCCCCCACCGCAATCACCGTGGCTGAAATCGTCAATGCCACCAGCACCAAACCGATGATGGCCGTGGCTGCATAACCCAGGCCCAGACTCGTGGCCATGTCTTCGCCCATGCCAAGCACAGTGAAGCGGTGCGCATACAGATAGGCCAGTATCACCACCGGAAAAATGAGGTAGAGAATCTCGTAATGGCCTTGCACCACGCGGGAAAAATCACCCAGCAACCAGCCCTGCATGCTTTGCAGGATGTTGTGGCTGTATGCATAGAACTCGGCAATGGAGGTGAGCACGCTGCCGTACATCAGACCGACGACGGGCACCAGCACCAGATTGCGAAACTGGATGCGCCGGATCACGGCAATGAACAGCAGACTTGCCATCAGGCAGAACACCAGCGCAAACAGCATCCGGCTCAAGGTTCCCGCAGCAGGCATCACGGTCAGCGCCACCAAGATACCGAGCTTGGCCGCATCCAGCCCTCCTGTGGTGCCCGGCTCCACAAACTTGTTGCGCACGATGTGCTGCAGGATCACGCCGCACACCGACAGACCCGCCCCCGTAAGCACCAGCGCCGCCAAACGCGGCAAGCGGCTTGCAGTCAGGGTGAGCCAGGCATCGCCGGAGAATGAAAGCAGATCCGACCACACCATCTGCCGCGCCCCCAGCAGAACGGACACCACGCACAGCACAGCAAACACCAGCAACCAACGCTTGCGCATCACACGGCATCCCCGGACATCTGCACGGCGTCCATGCGCCAGCCTTTGGCAGCGCGGCTCTGCGCAAGCAACTGGGCATAGCGCCCCTGCCTTGCCTTCAACTGCGCAGGTGATCCGCTCTCTACCACACCGCCGCCTTCCAGCACCACAATCTGATCGGCCATGGCAATGGTGGAGAGCTGGTGTGCGATCACGATGAGCGTGCGCTGCCCCTTCAGCCGTGCAAGTGTTTGAGCGATGATGGACTGGTTCTCTGCGTCCAGCGCAGCAGTGGCTTCATCCACCAGCAGGATGGGGGACTCCTTGATCAAGGCCCGGGCAATCGCTATGCGCTGTCGTTCGCCTCCGGAAAGACGTGCTCCGTTTTCGCCCACCATCGTCAGCACCCCGTCTGGCAATCGCGCAATGACTTCATCAAGCCCGGCCTGATGCGCAGCTTGCAGAACTTGCGCGTCGCTGGCGTCCGATTTGCCAATGCGGATGTTGTCGGCAATGCTGCCGCCAAGCAGATAGCTATCCTGAAAGATCTGGCTGATTTGCCCGGCCAGTTGCGCATCGCCAATGTCACGGACATCCACGCCTGCGATCAAGACCTCGCCCTGCGTGGCATCAAAGAAACGGGCGATCAGTCGCATCACCGTGGACTTGCCGGAACCAGATGCACCTATCAGCGCCGTCATGCTGCGCGGCGGCACATGCAAGCTCACACCGTGCAGCACTTCATTTGCAGACCCGGGATATTGAAACCGCACATCACGCAACTCCACGGAAGAATCGCCGACAAGAGCTGCCTGCTTCGGTTGCGGCAGCGGCTGCACGGCAAATAGCTCCTGCACTGCTTGCAGCTGCGAGCCTGCACTCCTAAGCACTTCTGCGTAGCCGGCGATTTCCTGCAAGGGCTCGATAAAACGCACCACAAGCAATAACGCAACCGTCAAGGCAATGATTTGCGCTGTGGACAAAGAGCCACCGGATGCTGCGTTCAAACCGGATATCGCGACCACCAGCAGCACGGCAAAGATCAGCTGCACGGTCCATACACAGAATACGGAGGACAGCGATGACAACACCACCAGCTGCAGTCCGGATTGACGTTGCTCGGTGATGGCCTGCTCCACAAAGCGTGTGCTGCGGCCATCTCCGCTGAACGCGCGCAGCACGGATTGGGCCTGCGCAAACTCCACCACACGCTGACTGGCTTGGGCAAAGTCACGCTGGAAAGCGGCATTGGCGCGCGCCGACATCGACGAGGTCAATGCGAACGATCCTGCAAGCAATGGCAGCGCAATCAGCGCAGTGAGCCCCAGGACCGGACTCACAACCAGCAATGCCACCAACACGATCACGGCCGTGGCCGCACCACTGATGAGCGGAGTGAAAACATGCGCTGGCAATTGCGCGATGCCCATCATCCCCTGCGTCACCACATGGCCGATGCGCGCGGTATTTTTGGGCGTATACCAGCCTATAGGCAGGCTCGCCATATGGAGGCCCAGGCGATGGCGTCCGCTTTGCAGAACCGCCACGCCGACACGGATGCCCGCCTGCTCCACTACACGTCTGGCCATCCATGACAGCAGCACGCCCAGCAGCAGCACGCAAAGCCAGCCCATGGCTGCACGCCAGTCACCTTGCAACCAATGCGTCAGCAGCGGTTGCAACGCCGCCATCGTCAGACCACACAGCACACCGTAGGCCACAGCCATCCATGCATAACGGCGCAGCAGGCGTGCATCATCACCCAGCAACTTCAAAAAGGTCTTCAACATGTCAGCTCACTCTTTGGCATCGGGCTGGCATACGCACCAAGCTGCCATAGCCGCGCATAGAGACCGTCTTCAGCCAGCAGTTGCGCATGTCTGCCTTGCTCGGCAATCTCTCCCTCGCGCAGCACCAGAATGCGATCCGCATGCACGATGGTGTCGAGCCGGTGTGCAATCACCAGCAAGGTGCGCCCGCGTGCAAAGCGCGAAAGTGCGTCCTGAATGAAGGCTTCGCTTTCCACATCTGCAGATGCGGTAGCTTCATCCAGCACGAGAATGGGCGGATCCAGCAGCACTGCCCGGGCAATGCTCAGGCGCTGGCGCTCACCACCGGAGAGCTGCGCATCTTCGCCAACCACGGAGTCGTAGCCACGCGGCAACGCCAGAATGCGATCGTGGATGTGGGCTGCGCGGGCTGCGGCCTCGATTTCCTCAATAGTGGCCGATGGACGAGCCAGTGCAATGTTCTCGCGCACACTGGCGTGAATCAGCTGCACTTCCTGCAGTACAAAGCCAATGCGTTGATACAGGGTTGTGCTGGTGATCTGCCGCAAATCGACTCCACCCAGGGTGATGCGCCCTTCTGAGGGATCGAAAAACCGCAACAGCAAACGTGCCAGCGTGGATTTCCCGGAACCCGAAGGGCCGACCACGGCCGTGACGGTGCCGGGCTGCATGTCGAAGCTGATGCCGGACAGCACCTGATGCTCTGCCGCATACGCATAACCCACTTGCTCGAAACGCACTGCATTGCCTTCAGGATTCGATGGCAGCCCCGGCGCCGGTTGCGGCAGCACCGGAGTGTCCAGCAATGCCAGCACGCGCTGGGCCGCACCGGTAGCACCTTGCAGGTCATGCAGCAAGGTATGCAAAAGCAAAAGTGGCGCACAAATACCAGGCGCGACAAGTGCGAACGGCAATACATCAAGAGGCTGCATCCAGCCCATGGCGACAAACGCAGCGCCAAAAGCCAGCACCACACCCAGTACGGTCACAGGCGCAATCAATGCATGCGCACGAGCCATGGAGATCACCAGCGGGCGAGTGAAATCCGTAAAGGCACTGGCAAATCCATCCACGGCATCTCTGTAACCGGCGTGGACC
Source organism: Comamonas testosteroni ATCC 11996 (assembly GCF_000241525.1). Classification (GTDB taxonomy): domain Bacteria; phylum Pseudomonadota; class Gammaproteobacteria; order Burkholderiales; family Burkholderiaceae_C; genus Comamonas; species Comamonas testosteroni. The sequence goes on along the minus strand of NZ_AHIL01000010.1, from coordinate 20,190 downwards.
GGACTCGCTCCACCAAAGGCCTTGATGACCGGAATCCCGCCCGCGAACTCCACCGTAGCGCTGTTGATCCGCCCCAGCCGTGCAACGAACTCCTGCATGTGCGCATTGCTGGCTTTCATTGCGCGCTGGAGAAAAACGAAGAATCCGGGAAATGGCAGAAGCGCAAAGATCGCCATGCGCCAATCCAGCACAAACAGATAAATCACTGCAATCACAATCGCCCCGGCCGCACGCCCCACGGCGGTATAGAAATGCGCCGTCAAGCTGTGCAACGTCGCGATATCGTCCTGCAGCGCCTGCTTGACCTCCCCCGAAGCGCGGGCCGTAAACCAGCCCAGAGGCACTTGCGATAGCCGCTTGATTACAGCAATGCGCAGATCGTGAGTGAGGCGGTTGTCTGCCAGATGCGCGATCAGCTCGGCGACGATCACCAAACCCATGCCCACGAACATGCACAGCACTCCGACAGCGATGCTGACCCATATGCCACCCAAGTCATCAAGCAAGGCCTGCTTGACGATATGCGCGATGACCGCCAGTGGCACCAGCGTGAACATGGTGCCAACCGCAGCGCTCAGACCGGCAAGCATCAAGCGCCCGCGAACAGGCGCGAATATCCGAGCGATCGGCTGCGCGGGTCCGGCAGCAACTGCAAGCGATTCAGAGGTAGACATTCAATATGGAAGAAGGCTATCTCTCGCAAAGATGCGAACGAGAAGCTAGATGCGAATTAGTTGCATGATGATAAACTAATTCAAAACAATTCAAGCAATAGGTCTACGACAAGTAATGTGAATCACCGACAATCTCGCCCAAAGACTGAGAACAAGCGTATGCCCCACACATCCAAGCCCTCGACTCGTGGGAGACCACGCTCCATCACCAGAGAGAAAATTGCAGACGCCGGAATTTCCATCGGCCTTCCAGGCATTACGTTTGTCGGCGTTGCCGCTGCACTGGGCGTCAGCCACATGGCGCTCTACAAGCATGTGCCAAGCCTGGAAGCACTCAAGCACCTGATTGCAGAGGAAATCTTCAAGCGCTGGGAGTTGCCGCAGGCAACAAGCCCGCAGCAGATCGGGCTAGAGCAATACCTCATGGGGTTCACTGCGTCCACACGCCAGTTCGTAAAAGCGCACCCCGGCGTCACTCCCTTCGTGATTCGCCGCCTGGCGGCCACACCGGCCATGCTGGAGAAGATCAGCGCCCATCAGGCCCATATTGCACAGGCCTACGGCATCACCAAGGAACAATCACGCTGGCTGCTCTCCACCGTGACCTTCTTTTGCATCTCTGCAGCCGACACGGTGTATGCCGCAGCCCGCCTGGAGCCGCTTGAGGAAGCAGACTGGCAGCTGCAAGAGACAGAAATGGAGGCAGAACTGATTGAAGGAACTCAAGCCTTGATAGCAGGAGCCCTGCGGCTACTCGAAAGCAGGCCAGACCCCAAGACTTAACCGCTTTCTCGGAACGATATGAGCACTTGAATCCACAGCTGAGAGCTGACGTAGGGCTTCAACACCGAATATCGGCGGCGATCAACAGCTGAACTTGATGGACTCTGGCTGTACTCTCCAAGAATCGGCATTCAAGGATTTCCGCAGCCCTTGTCGGAGAGCACCCCGACCCGGCCCCTTGACGACGATTCACCGTGCCTTGAGGCAAAATCCGGATGATCGGGGCAAGCCTGGCGTCAGGTCTGCCGGGAAGCCCACCTTGAAGAATGGAACAGCATCAATGGCACTGACGAAGAAGGGCGAGTTCTGGTACGGAACGACGTCCGGCGACACCCAAGCCGAACTGCGCAGCTACAGCGTTGCAAATCGCCATGAGGCCGTCCGGTTTGCCTCGTCCAAATGCAATTGCGGGTGCCGGACTTTTGCGCTGCAAACCGATGAAGAAGCCGGCGTGGCAATCCGCACCTGCACCGACTGCGGGCAGAAACACCTGATGGGCGACAGCGCGGACTACGTTGACGAGGCCGCCCCCGAGGCGCACGAGTGCGTGTGCGAGAACGAGGTGTTCGAGCTGGTGTCCGGCGTCTCCGTGTACGAGGGCACACATGACGTGCGCTGGTACTACATCGCTTGCCACTGCGTGGAATGCAATCTGGTTGGGGTCTTCGCAGACTGGAAGTGTGAAGCGGGTGATGCGGCGGCCTTCCTCGCCAAGGTATGAGCGTGCGCCCCGCAGAGATCCTGCTCTGCAGGCTCGAGCAGCCGAGGAGTGTCATGAGGTGGTTGGTGGACTTGGCTGAGCCGATAACAGCTTCATGCCACGCACCATGAACTCCGTCCCTGCATGCGAATGATTGCAATCACTGCACAGCAGACACTGCCGGTGACAGCTCAATTGACGGCAGGGGGTCGCATGCCGCCGCTCAAATTGGCCAAGAGTAGCTGCTTCAGATCGAGCTTTGCGCGCGTCTTCTGCTAGCATGCTCCCATGGCTCGAAATGTTACCAAGCGAATTATTGCCATCTTCAAATTGAAGGTGGGATAGCTCGCGACCATGTAGCCATGCAACCCACCCTGGAGGTGGGTTTTCTGTCTCCGGGGCACCGTTAAAAGGAGATGGAAGAATGGACTTCACTCATGCTGGACAAGCTTTTGCCATCCAGTCCAGGATCGGCTTGCTTCACCTCATCAGCGGAAAGATTGCTGCGGGCAAATCCACACTTGCCAGACAACTCGCATCCAATCCGCAGACCGTGCTCATTAGTGAGGATGGTTGGTTGGCTCAGCTCTATCCTGACGAGCTTCGCTCCGTCACAGACTACGTAAGGCTATCGAGCCGCCTGCGATTAGCCATGGAGATGCATGTCGTTGACCTTCTCAAGTCAGGAACCTCCGTAGTGCTGGACTTCCCTTTCAATACTCTCAGCGCGAGGGCGTGGGGACGCCGAATTTTTGAAAATGCGGGAGCATCCCACTACTTGCATTTCCTCAATGTGTCGGACGAAGAATGCAAACAGCGGTTGCGTCTTCGGAATTCGTCTGGAGATCATCCATTTCAGGCAACGGATGAGCAGTTTGAGCAGATCACAAAACACTTTGTTGAGCCATCGCCTCAGGAAGGTTTCAACCTAGTAATGCATCACTAAAGTATCTCGGTGAACGGCCGCGCCGGGTCGGTCGGCGACAGTCGCAGATCGGCCAAGAGCGGTCATTCAGACCTTCCTACTAAGCTCATACAGCATTAGGCGAACTAAGCTTACCTGCTGCATGTCTTCAAAATTTAGTTATGTCGCACAGAGAGTTTCCCACGAGCGTTACGCAAGGAACGATCTGCTCATACTTTTGGGCTGGAGTCGCTGTTGGCGTGTTGCCGCTTCAAAGAAGCAAGGATTGGGCCTTTTCTATCATTGAAGCGTTAGACGAGCCCCCCTTTGAGGTCATTGAGATTGCAATTGCCAATGATCACAACAGCGCCATGGATGCGCTCCAAGCCGCAGCCCACGGTGGAGATCAGCAGGCTGCGGGCAGGCTCCTCTTGGCCGACATACTTGTCCAACTCAAGGCTGGGGACGTAACCGTAGAAGAGGCGACTCTCGCTGCCATGCGTGTAGCTCAAACAACTAGCCTTCCCGACGATGTCTACTATCAATTTAACGTGCTCGATGATGAGCTTCAGTTGGCTTTCAACGGAACGTACGGCAATCCAGCGGAGATCACGCTGGAGGTGCTCAAGGCCCTTGAGGAGCACGCGGATGCAACATAACAATTCATTCAAGCCGAAGCCGCTTCGCGGCTCAGCTTAATTCAGGCATTAGTGCATGACCGCTCTGGGGCGCGAGCAGCCCTCGGTGGCTGGCTGCTACCGCCTAGAAGCAGTCGTTAAAGTGCCATGAAGGCTCTGGCGCAAAGGTATAGGCTGGCTCCAAAAACCAGATGCGTCGCCAGACTCACTACGCGGCTGAGCCATGGACGAGGTGTTTTCGCACTTGCGAATCCAGCCCCTAGCGCTGGTTGCAAGACGGTCCACGGGAAAAGCACTGTCGCCACGCCAAAAATCAGCGCTGGAGCCAAGGCAGGCACTTCTATCCACTGGCGCCCTGTAACGAGCACAAATACCTGCGCGAAAGCAATTCCTGTCAGATAGTGCAGCGTCCAGCCAACGACATTTTCGCCGCCCATTGGTTGAGCCTCTTTGACTGACTTGTGAAACCAGATACCGTTGCGCCAGTGAAGGCACCAGCGTCCAAGCATTGCGTAGTTCAAGGTGGCTATTCCCATGCGACGGAGCACGGCAGACCACAAGTCCATCAGTAATGTTGCGCCAACGCCAAGACCAAAAATCAGCGTCCAACCGTTTGTCAGCGTAGTCATTTTTTCGTATTGCTTCTGGTGATTTACAGTGATGTGAACCACTGTAAAAGCTCAAGTGCACTTGAGCGCAAGACCTGAATATGGACATCACAGAAGTAGCAAAACGAACAGGACTATCTGCACCAACACTTCGTTTCTATGAAGAGAAAGGGTTGATCCGCTCTATCGGGAGACATGGTCAGCGGCGACTGTTTGATGCTCAAGTTCTAGAGCACTTATCGGTCATCGCTCTCGGACGGGCAGCAGGGTTCTCACTCGACGAAATTAGAGCAATGTTGCCTCTTGATGGGAACATTCAGGTACCTAGAGAAATGTTGCTCGCCAAGGCCGATCTAGTAGAGAGATCCATCAAGCAATTAAAGGCAGTGCGTGACGGCTTACGACATGCAGCCAACTGCCCCGAGAAAAACCATCTTGATTGCCCAACGTTTCAACGGCTAATGCATGCGGCCTTGGCAGGGAAAATTCAGCCACTTACAGTTGCAGCCAGTAAGGGCAAGTCAACTTGAATACCTACTTTGGGCCGAACAGCGACAGCCGCCACCGGCCAGAAGCAGCCGTACAGGTAACGCTCAGCCCTTTGCTAGACCCAGAGCCTCACTCAGCCCCCGAAGGAAAGTGGACTGCTGCCCGGAAGACTTCGCAGCAAGGGTTTCAAACTGCAAACACAGCGAAGACTTGGTTTCTTCATCTGCCATCTGCAGAGTTGCAGCCAATTGCTCCATTGCTTGAATTGCTGCATCAGGTGAGAGCACATCTTCTCCTGAGAACTCAAGAAATAGGGCGTACTCAGCAATAGCTTGTACAACATATTTATTGGTTTCTTGATTCATTCGGACCTTCTGCCAAAGCCTGTTTATACGCTATTGCTAGGACCGCTATGGGTCGAAAGCACCGGTTCGATGCAGGCAAAAAAGGGCACCTGGAATTCGTGACAGTCCAGTGACTGCTTTGAGCTTTAAAGCAGACCTCCATGGCAGTCGCGCTCAAATGACTGCTTTGGGCACTGGCAGTCATAGGCATCTTTGAGTTGAGCGACTGCATACGGCCTCAGGGGTGTTCTCGGATTTATTCACGGGGGGTCCCACGCTTGCGCTACGCTCGTGAATCCAGCCCATTGAATCTTCAATAGAAAAAGCGCTCACAACGAGCGCTTTTTCTATTAGGGAAGGGAGTTGACGACTTTGATGCCGCGCCCCCTCCAGGAAAGCCGCATGGATGCCAGGTCGATGTTTACGACTTTAGTTTCCAGTTGACGACTTTGATTACCCAGAACAACAGCTGATGATCAGTTCACGGCAGCGCCGGACTCGTACCAGGTCTTGATCAGGTTGCGCTCGTCCTCGGACAGTGCGCCAGGATTGCCAAAAGGCATTTTCTTCAGCTGAACCACCTGCTGGTAGATCTGCTGGGCGTGCGACTTCACTGCTTCGGGGGAGTCCAGACGGACCGCCTTTTGCTGGATGGCAGTGCCGTGGCACACCACACAATGCTGCTGGAAGATGGCATTGACCTTGGCAAAGCCTTCGCCACCAGCAGCGGCCGGTGCTGCGGCTGCCGGTGCTGCGCCTTCAGCGGCGGGAGCCGCTGGCTCGGCAGTGGCAGCGGGTGCTGCAGGAGCTGGAGCGGCAGGCGCTGCAGCAACAGGAGCGGTTGCAGCCACAGGAGCAGGCTTGAGCCAGACAAACACGGCCAGCAGAGCAGCTACGCCGACAGCAGCGTAAGGCCAGGGGTGGCTGTTGCGACCGAGCTTGTAGCCATGGCGCATCACGAAGAACTGGCGAATGGCAGCGCCGGCAAACATCATGCCGATCAGCACCAGCCAGTTCAGCTTGTGGCTGTACAACCAGCCATAGTGATTGGACAGCATGGCGAACAGCACGGGCAGCGTGAAATACGTGTTGTGCACGCTGCGCTGCTTGGCACGTTGGCCGTGACGAGGGTCCACAGGCTCACCAGCCTTGAGCGAAGCCACCACCTTGCGCTGGCCAGGGATGATCCAGAAGAACACGTTGGCGCTCATGGACGTCGCGATCATCGCGCCCATCAGCAGGAAGGCTGCCTGGCCGGGGAAGATGTGGCAGGCCAGGTAGGCGGCGATACACACCAGGACCAGAACCATGGCACCGACGGTGGCGTCGCCATTCTTCTTCTGGCCGAAGGTGCGGCAGATGAAGTCATACAGCAGCCAGAAGACCACCAGGAAGCCCAGAGCCGAAGCCACAGCGGCGCCGGTGCTCATGGCATTGGGGTCGCCGGGAGTGACCAGATAGATATTGGCGTTCCAGAGGTAGGAGACCGTCAGCAGGGCAAAACCGGACAGCCACGTGGTGTAGCTTTCCCAGTAGAACCAGTGCAGGTGATCCGGCATCTTGGGAGGAGACACATTGAACTTGACGGGGTGGTAGAAACCGCCACCGTGCACAGCCCAGAGTTCGCCGTTAACGCCCTGCTTTTTCAGGTCGTCATCCACGGGCGGCGTCAAGCTGCTGTCCAGGAACACAAAGTAGAAGGAGGAACCGACCCAGGCGATCGCGGTAATGACGTGGAGCCACCGCAACAGCAGGCCGGCCCAGTCGAGAATGTAGCTTTCCATAGCTCTCAACCTTGGCAGCGTGGGGCTGCCGAACAACCTGCTCACCACTGCGGGCGCTCTGAGCAGAAGAAAAGGCCGCGCTCCCGGACGTTACACACGGGGCACCGCTGCGACCATTCTGTCGACCGAAAGTGTATGCAATTTTTGCTGCCACAACTCTCGAATCAGGGATAAACCATCCTAGAGATTTCCCTAATACAAGAGCGATATGCAAGGATCGGGCCTGATTTTTAGGGCAGGTAACAGCATGTTTACGGCAACACGCCCCAGATCAGGGCATTCATTGCACCATCAGCTCGCAGACAAGCGCTGCAGAAGCTGTGCAGCCACCGCCACAGCGATCACCTCGGGCTCCTTGCCGGTAATTCCCGGCACGCCGATCGGGCAGGTGATGTGAGCCAGCTCTGCATCGCTGAACCCTCGACTGCGCAGGCGGCTGCTGAAACTGGCCCATTTGGTCTTGCTGCCAATCAACCCCACAAAAGGCAGATCTCCTCGCTCACGCTGGCGCAGCAGGCATTGCCCCACAACCTCCAGGTCTTCGGCATGGCTGAAGCTCATGATGAGCACCTGCGACTGCGGCGGCAGCTGTGCCACCGCAGCCTGCACCGGATCGGAATGCTCGCACTGCACACCTATCTGCTCTTCCACGGGAAAGACTGCATCGCGGCTGTCCACCCAGACCACGCGGTACGGCAAGCTGCGCAAGATGCGCACCAGCGCATGCCCCACATGGCCCGCGCCGAACAAGGCCACACACTGCGACGGCTCGGGCATCAAGGCTCGCAGACGTTGGGCATCGCGGGCATCAAACCATGCAAAGTGCAGCTCCAAGGCACCGCCGCAGCATTGGCCCAGACTGGGGCCAAGCGCATACCGCTGGATATGCTCGCGCAAGGCTGAGGGGTCTGCGTCCCACTGCGCCAGCAACTGGCGAGCCTGGGCAATGGCCTGCCACTCCAGATGACCACCACCGATCGTCCCCATCACCTCATCGGCAAACACAGCCATCCAGGCCCCCTCCTCACGGGGAACGGAGCCACGAGTGGCATGTACCTGCACCCAGCACAGCGGCTGCTGCGCCAGACGGTTCAAGATTCCTTGCTGTGTTTCACTCCACATGACCGAACGCCGATTGCTTTGATGACCGATGTTCATGCATTTTGCGAGTCGCAATAGACAGACAAGCGTATGAGCACATTAATCGGATGCATATCTGAACCGGATTTGACGAGTCGTTGCAGATTTTTCACGAGGAGGCGTCAGAATTGCGCCCCCAGGCAGCTGCCTCCGTCCATTTGCGGCTACGCTTGGCGGCATGTCTGAAACCCACGACCCCACCCGCGCCACACCAGCCCGCCGTCCCCTGAAGTGGCTGCGGACCGGGATGATGGCTGCCGTTGCAGCGGTGCTGACCGCCTGTCAGATCGCACCTCAAAGCCCATCCATCGGTACGACGCCTGCCGACAAGGCCAGCCCCGGCTATCGCAAGCAGGCTGCCCAGCATCTATATGAACGCAACTCCGGCCGCATCTACCAGGGCATGCTGCCGCCCATGCTGTATGCGATCGGCGTGCTCCAAGTTCAGCTTGACGGCCAGGGCCGCGTGAAAAACCTGCACTGGATGCGCAAGCCAAGCCATGCCCCCGAAGTGGTGGCCGAGATCGAGCGAGCCGTGCGCTCCGCTGCCCCCTTCCCTGCTGCGGGCCGCAGCGTGACCTATACCGACACCTGGCTGTGGGACAAGTCGGGACGCTTCCAGCTCGACACCCTGACCGAAGGTCAGCTGGGCCAGTAAAAGCTCACAGCGATGCAGCGAGCTGCATCGGACAACAAAAAACCGGCCAAGGCCGGTTTTTGTTGCGACAAGCCAGGCGAGGCTTATTCGACCACCTTGGTGATCTTGGTGCCCTGCAGCGATACGCCCGCTTCCAGACCCGCGTTGGTCAGCACATAGCTGGTGACCGGAGCCTGGGCGGTCGTGGTGTCCACGCTGCCGTTGGCACCGATCTTGCCTGCGGCCACGGTGGCATCAGCCCCCACGGACCAGCCGTCGCTCTTGAGGAACTTGTCCAGAGCTTCCTGTGTGTTGAACACATAGATCACAGCCTTGGACTGACCGCCAGCTTGCCATCCGATAGAGGCCGCTGTCGTGCTGTAGAAACCACGGTTGTGACCGCCCACGCGCAGCACGCCGCGGCCATGCTCGACCCCCACCACAAAGCTGCCGCCAATCACCGACGGGAAGATCAGCACACCCTTGGCGCGTTGCACCATCTCCTTGGATCCTGGTGCGGTCTGGTACAGGCGCTCCAGAGCTGCATTGGCACGGGTATTGACCGTTGTGGAATCGGCACGGGGAGCCGATGCCGTGTCAGGCTTGGTCGTGGTGCAGGCCGTCATGGTCATGGCACCGGCAGCCAGTGCAGCAGCCATCGCAACAGAACGCAGAGAAATTTGACGCATACCTATATCCTTTCATGGGATGAATGTGTAGACACATTTCAGAGGTAGAAGGTCCTGCAGTCCGACATTGAGTCGCTTTTGCACATCCCCCCGATGCAAAGCTGTCAGAAACAGGGTTGGCACGATGCTAGTGCGCAGCGTTGCCGATAAAACTCAGCGGTTACAGCTTGCGCCATTGGCCTACAGAAGGCAAGCGCAGTTGTCGAAAAAGACCTACAACATGAACACAAGACAACACTTGGCCCCATCCATAGGCAATCAGACGAATTGTCCGAAACAGGCGCTAGCATTGTTGATATAAGCATCGCGCGGACGACAGGAAATTCATGAAGTTCTGGAATTACTTTCACCACCCCAAGGCAGCTCTGGTTGTGCTGCGTGTCACCCTGGCCTTGCTCATGCTGCTGCACGGCTGGGCCAAGATTCGTTATGGCATAGGCAGCATCGAGGCGAAGATCGAGAGTCTGGGTGCACCGGGATTTCTGGCGTATGCGGTCTATCTGGGCGAAGTGGTCGCGCCTTTGCTGTTGCTGGTGGGCCTGTGGGTGGTACCCGCCGCACTGGTGATCGCGGTGAATATGGTGGTGGCATTTGCGCTGATGCACACCCGGCAGATTCTGATGCTCAACAGTACCGGCGGCTGGGCGCTGGAGCTGCAGGCCTTTTATTTCGTGAGCGCCCTGGTCGTGGCAATGGCTTATTCCAAGGGCAAATAGGTCTTAAAAAACAGGAGCGGCTTGCGCCTGTCATCTCTTGGTTTCAATGCCTTTTAATGCTGAAACCTTGAAATGACGTGCGCAAGCCGCTCTTGTTTTTGCCATGTCTCCCTGGTCGAGAGACTCACGTCCCGCTCAGGAGCCGCGATAAGTGGAGTAGCTCCAGGGGCTGACCAGCAAAGGCACGTGGTAGTGCTGCTCCACATTGGCCACGCCGAAGTCCAGGCTCACCTTGTTCAGAAAGCTGGGTTCCGGCAGCTGCACGCCACGGGCCTTGAAGTAGGCCGCAACATCGAAGGTCAGGCGGTAGGTGCCGACCTTGAGCGTGTTGTTGTCGAACAGCGGCGCATCGGTGCGGCCGTCATGATTGAGCACCAAGCTCTTGATCAGCGTGGCCTTGTCGCCTTCGGTGGAAAACAGCTCGACAGCCATGCCTGCGGCGGGGCAGCCATTCATGGTGTCGAGAACGTGGGTGCTCAGGCCCATGGAAATCTCCTCACAGGCAGTTTGCCACTGCCCTTGGTTGTATCAAACACACGACTTACGCAAAACGGGTTCAGGCAGGACGACGCCCCAGAAGGCAGGCCGTTGTTGCATTCCTGTTTGCGCAAGCCCTGAAACATCTATGCCATCACAAAGCCTCCCCGCGCGTGAGCGCAGCGCTTTGATCGCTAAAGTGTATACAGTTTCTGTACTCCATCAAAGGCTTTTCTGCCTTGACTTTCAGGCACATAGCCAGCTCTGCCCGGTTGGCGTCTTTTTCAGCCTCTATACACTGGCCCGATTCATCAAGCGAACAGGAGACAACGCATGCAATTGCGCACCACCGCCCTGGCAGCCAGCCTGCTCATCGCTCTGGCCGGCCTGAGCGCCTGCAGCAGCACGGCCACGCTAGAGCCCGCCAGCAACGAACGCGCGGCCATCCGTAGCGATGCCACTGATCAGGCGGCAGCGCCTGCCGTCGTCCAGACCGCAGCCGCCCATGCAGCCGCTGCCGCCTATGACTTCGAGCTGGATGTCTTTCACCCCGTCATCGCCAAGAACGGCATGGTAGCCTCGGAGCAGGAGCTGGCCACGCAGATCGGCGTGGACATTCTCAAGGCGGGCGGCAATGCCGTCGATGCCGCCGTGGCCGTAGGCTTTGCGCTGGCCGTGGCCCTGCCCAATGCCGGCAATATCGGCGGCGGCGGCTTCATGATGGTGCACGACGCCAGGAGCGGCAAGGACATTGCACTGGACTTCCGCGAAGTGGCCCCCAGGGGTGCGTCACGCAATATGTATCTGGATGCCGGCGGCAAGGTCGTCGACGGGAAATCGCTCTACACCCACTACGCCGTGGGTGTGCCCGGCACCGTGGCAGGCATGACGCATGCGCTGTCGCGCTGGGGCAGCATGCCTCTGGCCAGGGTCATGGCTCCGGCGATTGCGCTGGCGGACAAGGGCTATCCTGTCAGCGTCACCCTGGCCAAGACTCTGGATCAGGAAAAAAAGAACATGGGCCGCTGGCCCGCCACCCAGGCCGTTTTCTGGAAGAACGGCGCGCCGCTGCAAACCGGCCAGAGGCTGGTGCAAAAGGATCTGGCGCAGTCCCTGCGCCTGATCAGCCAGCAAGGCGCCAAGGCCTTCTATCAGGGAGCAATCGCGCAGAAGATCGTGGCGGAGATGGCGCCGCACGCCAATGCCCTCAGCCTGCAGGACCTGCGCGACTACAAGGTGGCCGAGCGCGAACCCATACGCGGCAGCTACCGTGGCTACCAGATCGTGACCATGCCTCCGCCCTCCTCGGGCGGCGCGCATCTGATTCAGATCCTGAACATGATGGAGCGCTGGCCCATGAATCAATGGGGTGCCGACAGCGCGCAAAGCGTGCACTACATGACCGAGGCCATGAAGCTCGCCTATGCCGATCGCTCGGAGTATCTGGGCGACCCGGACTTCGTGAAGATTCCGCTCAAGGGACTGATCTCCAAGAGCTATGCCAGCGAGCTGGCCGCAAGCATCAAGCCCCAGCAGGCCAGGCCCGCCAAGGACATCCGGCCCGGCAGGCCCCAGCCTTATGAAAGCGACCAGACCACCCATTACTCCGTGGTGGACAAGGCCGGCAATGCGGTGGCCGTGACCTACACGCTGAACACCAATTTCGGCAGCGGCATCGTCGCCAGGGGCACGGGGATCTTGCTCAACAACGAGATGGACGATTTCTCGGCCAAGCCCGGCGTGGCCAATGCCTATGGCCTGGTGGGCGGCGATGCGAATGCCGTGCAGGCTGGCAAGCGGCCGCTGTCATCGATGACACCGACCCTGGTGCTCAAGGACGGCAAGCCGGTTCTGGTCACCGGCAGTCCGGGCGGAGCGCGCATCATCACCACGGTGCTGCAACAGGTCGTCAATCACATCGACTTCGGCATGAACCCGGCAGAAGCGGCAGCCACCCCGCGCTTTCACCACCAGTGGACGCCTGACGAGCTGCGCGTTGAAAAGGGCTTCAGCCCCGATACGCTGGCCCTGCTCAGGCAATGGGGCCACAAGGTGGCACTGAAGGCATCCATGGGCCGCACGCAGACCATCGAGATCCGTGACGGCCTGCTGCGCGGTGCCTCGGACCCGCGCAACCCTGACGGAAAGACCATGGGGTACTGACGCTGAACAAAAAAAGCCGCGCTCCCCCGAGCGCGGCTTTCACTTGAGGCGGCTGCTGGCCGTACGCGTGGCCAGTGGCCGCCCTCCCCACCTTAGTTCTCAGAGCCTCCCACACAACCCTTGATACGTCGTGGCGAAGCCTTGCCGTACTTCTGTACTGCCTGCGGCTTCGCGCCTCGTCTCAACCGCAAACCTTCGGTTTGCCGGGTCGTGTTCGTCGCTCTTATTCAGCCTTCTGACCGATTTCGAAGTTGGCCTGGATTTCCAGGGCACGCACCATGCCGGAATGATCCCAGCCCGCGCCGCCGTGGGCCACGCAGCTGTTGAACAGTTCCTGTGCCTGAGCAGTGTTGGGCAGAGACACGCCCAGCTGACGTGCGCTGGACAGGGCCAGGTTCAGGTCCTTCTGGTGCAGGGCAATGCGGAAGCCAGGGTCGAAAGTGCGCTTGATCATGCGTTCGGCATGCACTTCCAGGATCTTGGAAGAGGCAAAGCCGCCCAGCAGGGCTTCACGCACGCGGGCAGGATCTGCACCGGCGCGCGATGCAAACAGCAGGGCTTCGGCCACGGCTTCGATGTTCAGCGCCACGATGATCTGGTTGGCCACCTTGGCTGTCTGGCCGTCGCCGTTGCCGCCCACCAGGGTGATGTTCTTGCCCATCTTGTCGAACAGGGGCTTGACGCGCTCGAAAGCGGCATCGGGGCCGCCGACCATGATGGACAGGGTGCCGTTCTTGGCACCGACTTCACCGCCGGAGACGGGAGCGTCCAGGTACTGGGCGCCAGCAGCTTCGATGCGCTTGGCGAAGTCCTTGGTGGCCACGGGCGAGATGGAGGACATGTCGACCACGATCTTGCCGGAGCTGCCCTTGAGGCCAGCTGCCACGCCGTCTTCACCGAACAGCACCTTCTCCACGTCGGGAGTGTCGGGCACCATGATGAAGATGATGTCGGCACGCTCGGCCACACCGCGAGCGGTGGTGCACTGGGTGGCGCTGGTTTCGGCGATGTTGGCAGGCACCTTGCCCACGGTGTTGACGAACAGCTGGTGGCCGGCCGCAATCAGGTGGCCGCACATGGGCGCACCCATGATGCCCAGACCGATAAAGCCCAGCTTGAGAGACGATGCGTTCATGGTTGTACTCCTCAGTTTTCTTGATACTCAAATTCGATGGCCGATGGCGCTTTGCGAGCAGGCGCCACAGGCCTTTTCATCCATTCAGGCAGCCACTGCGACCTTGCTCCAGCCGCCGATCTTCTGCAGCCAGCCCAGACCGGACTCGGTGCCGTTGGCGGGCTTGTATTCGCAGCCGACCCAGCCGTCGTAGCCGATGCGATCCAGGTGTGCGAACAGGAAGGGGTAGTTGATCTCGCCCGTGCCCGGTTCGTTACGACCAGGGTTGTCGGCCAGCTGGATGTGACCGATGCGGCCCAGCTGCTTTTGCATGGTGGCAGCCAGCTCGCCTTCCACGCGCTGGGCGTGGTAGATGTCGTACTGCACAAAGGCGTTGGGCGCACCCACTTCGTCCAGGATGGACAGCGCTTCATCCGTGCGGTTCAGGTAGAAGCCGGGGATGTCGAAGGGGTTGATCGGCTCGATGAGCAGGCGGATGTTGGCGGCGCTCAGGGCGGCAGCGGCAAAGCGCAGGTTTTCCACGAAAGTGCGGCGCACCACGGCAGCGTCAACACCAGCAGGAACCTTGCCGGCCAGGCAGTTGAGCTGGGGCACACCCAGGGCGTGGGCATAGGTCACGGCCTTGGCCACGCCAGCGCGGAACTCATCCACGCGCTTGGGGTCGCAGGCAATGCCGCGCTCGCCCGCGTCCCAGTCACCAGCGGGCAGGTTGTGCAGAACAATCTTCAGGCCGGTGGCGTCCAGACGCTCCTTGATTTCTTCCACGGTATGAGCGTAGGGGAAGAGAAATTCCACGGCTTCAAAGCCTGCGTTTGCGGCACGCTCAAAACGCTCGAGGAAAGGCACCTCGGTGAACAACATGCTCAGGTTGGCTGCAAAACGGGGCATGATAAAAGTCTCCGGTAATCGTTAATAGTGGGGCTGGCGGACGCCCAGCAAGGGCCTGAGCCGGCCGCGCCGCCCCGCAGCGAAGGCGTCGTCCCCCTCCCGCAGAGAGGGGGAAGCGGCGGGGCCGCCTAGGCACAGCCGCTCAGGGTGAGTTTTCCTATCAGTCCAGCAGGGCCAGTGCGCTGGGCGCGTCGGCCTTTTCGGTTGCCAGGTCTTCGAACTCGACCACGTTGTCGATTTCGGCGCCCATGGAGATGTTGGTCACACGCTCCAGGATGCACTCGATCACCACAGGGGTCTTGTGCTCGGCCATCCAGGCTTCGGCCTGCTGCATGGCGGGGGCAAAGTCTTCGGCGCGATGAACGCGAATCGCCTTGCAACCCAGACCTTCAACGACCTTAACATGGTCAACGCCGTAGCCGCGGGTCGCATCACCCTCATCCATGTTGATATTGTCGAACGCCAATTGCACGCAATAGTCGATCGAGAAAGCGCGCTGTGCCTGGCGGATCAGACCCAGATAGCTGTTGTTCACCAGCACGTGAACATAGGGCAGCTTGAACTGAGCGCCCACGGCCAGCTCTTCGATCATGAACTGGAAGTCGTAGTCGCCGGACAGCGCCACGATCTTGCGCTGGGGGTCAGCCACGCGCACGCCCAGGGCGGCAGGAGTGGTCCAGCCCAGAGGGCCGGCCTGGCCGCAGTTGATCCAGTTGCGGGGCTTGTACACGTGCAGGAACTGGGCACCGGCGATCTGCGACAGACCGATGGTGGACACATAGGTGGTGTCGCGATCCAGGGTGCGGTTCATGCACTGGTAGACGCGCTGGGGCTTCATCGGCACGTTGTCGAAGTTGGTCTTGCGCAGGTACTCGACGCTGTTCTTGCGACCCTGGCACTCGGCCACCCAGGCCTTGCGGCACTTGAGCTTGCCGGCAGCCTTCCACTCCTTGGCAACGGCAACGAATTGCTCCAGAGCGGCCTTGGCGTCGGAGACGATGCCGTAGTCAGGCGCGAACACGCGGCCGATCTGCGTGGGCTCGATGTCCACGTGGATGAACTTGCGGCCCTTGGTGTAGACCTCGACCGAGCCGGTGTGGCGGTTGGCCCAGCGGTTGCCGATACCGAACACGAAGTCCGAAGCCAGCATGTTGGCGTTGCCGTAACGGTGGCTGGTCTGCAGACCGCACATGCCGACCATCAGGGGGTGATCGTCGGGGATGGTACCCCAGCCCATCAGGGTGGGGATCACGGGCACGTTCAGGATCTCGGCCAGCTCGACCATCAGATCGGAAGCATCGGCGTTGATCACACCGCCGCCGGAGACCAGCAGGGGACGCTCGGATTCGTTGAGCATCTCGATGGCCTTCTCGGCCTGCTTGCGCGAAGCGGCTGGCTTGTAGGCGGCCAGGGGCTCATAGGTGTCGATATCGAATTCGATCTCGGCCAGCTGCACGTCGATGGGCAGGTCGATCAGCACGGGGCCTGGGCGGCCGGAGCGCATCAGGTGGAAGGCCTGCTGGAAGGCACGCGGCACCTGGGCGGGTTCCAGCACGGTAGTGGCCCACTTGGTCACGGGCTTGGCGATGGAGGCGATGTCCACGGCCTGGAAATCTTCCTTGTGCAGACGCGAGCGGGGAGCCTGGCCGGTGATGCACAGGATTGGAATGGAGTCGGCGCTGGCCGAATACAGACCGGTGATCATGTCGGTGCCGGCGGGGCCGCTGGTGCCGATACACACGCCGATATTGCCGGCCACAGCACGGGTGTAGCCTTCGGCCATGTGGCTGGCGCCTTCAACGTGACGGGCCAGAATGTGACCGATGCCGCCGTGGTTCTTCATTGCAGCGTACAGCGGGTTGATGGCCGCGCCGGGCACACCAAACGTCACGGTTACACCTTCTTTTTCGAGCACCAGGACTGCGGCGTCGATTGCTTTCATTTTGGCCATGAGGGTCTCCTAAAAACTTGGTTGAACTTTAGTCAAGACCTTTGCTTGCTGGAAGCCGCTCTCAGACCATAAAATTTATTCCACCCAAGAATAAATAGGAGACAGATCCATGGACAGACTCGACGCAATGCACATGTTTGTGCGCGTGGTGGAGACCGGCAGCTTCACCAAGGTCGCACAGGAATTCGCCACCACCCAGCCCACCGTGACCAAGCAGGTCGCGGCCATGGAGGCGCGCCTCAAGGTGCGCCTGCTCAACCGCAACACGCGCGGCGTGAGCCTGACCGAAGCCGGCGCGCTGTACTACGAAAAGTGCAAGATCATCGTCAGCGACGTGGCCGAGGCGGAGAACGTGGTCAAGGTGCGCCAGACCCAGGTCCAGGGTCAGCTGCGCATCGGCAGCTCGGTGGCCTTCGGGCGCCGTGTACTCATTCCGCTGGCCATGGATTTCATGAAGCACAACCCACAGGTGCAGGTCGATCTGAGCTTCGAGGACCGCTACACCGATCTGGTGGCCAACGGCATCGACGTGGCGCTGCGCCTGGGCAAGCTGGCCGACTCCTCGCTGGGCGCGCGCATGCTGGGCGTCAACCCCTGGGTGCTGGTAGCGTCCAACACCTATCTGCGCAAGCACGGCACGCCGCGCCGTCCCTCGGATCTCAAGGAGCATTCCACGCTGATCTACAGCAGCGTGCAGGGCAACGATATCTGGCGCCTGCGCAATGCCAGCGGCGAGCCGGTGTCGATTCCCGTCACCGGACGGCTGCGCTCCAACAATCTCTCGGCCCTGCTGGCCGCGGCCCGCTCGCACATGGGCATTGCGGCCCTGCCGCGCTACGTGGCCCAGGACTCGCTCAAGGACGGCCGCGTGGTGGAAGTGCTCAAGACCTGCCGCCTGCCCGAGCAGGAAATCCACGCCGTCTACCCCTCGCCGCGCCTGGTGCCGCAGAAGGTGCAGTCCTTCATCGCCTTCCTTCAGGGCAAATTTGACGATGCCTGGTGGGAGGATCTGCCAAGAGGGGGCTAGCTCCCTCTGAGGCGCTTCGCGCCTTCCCCCCTCTCTGTACGCGCTGCGCGCTAACGGAGGGGGACTGCTCCTCGCCGCGAGGCGGCTCTTGCTCGGAGCACTGGGATGGGTAGCGCCAGCTTTACACCGCAGCTATATAAAAAATAGCAGCTACCGCTTGATGAGCGGCAGCTGCAGATATTTTTCTATTTGAAACCATTGAATAGCCTACGCAAGCAGCTATTCAATTTGATGGTTTCAAAGAATCAGAATTGCGCGGAAGTCGTTCACATTGGTGTGGGTGGGGCCGGTGATGACCAGGTCACCCAGCGCTTCAAAGTAGCCATAGGCATCGTTGCGGTCCAGGTGATCGCTGATGCGCAGGCTCAGCTCTGCCGCGCGCCTGAGCGTGCAGGGCGAGACACGGGCTCCCGCGTTGTCCTCGACACCGTCGATGCCGTCGGTATCGGCGGCCAGCGCCCAGACCTTTTCCTGACCCTGCAGGGCCTGGACCAGACCCAGGCAGAACTCGCCGGCACGCCCGCCGCGCCCCTTGGCGGCACCGGGCTGACGCGGACGGATGGTCACCGTGGTCTCGCCCCCCGAGAGAATCACGCAGGGCCTGGCAAAAGGCTGATCATGCCTGGCCACGGCACGCGCCAGCGCCGCATGGACCTTGCCCACCTCGCGCGACTCGCCTTCCATCTCGTCGGACAGCACATGCACGGCAATGCCTGCCGCGCGGGCGGCGGCTGCCGCCGCTTCCAGCGACTGCTGCGGCGTGGCGATCAGATGCACCTCATGGCCTTCGAAGCGGGCATCGCCGGGCTTGGGCGTCTCCAGCTCGCCGGCTTGCAGCGCAGCGCGCACGGACTCGGGAATGCCGATCTGGTAGCGGTCCAGGATGGCCAGTGCGTCGGCACAGGTCGACGCGTCCGGCACCGTGGGTCCGCTGGCGATCACAGAAGGATCGTCGCCGGGCACATCGCTGATGGTCAGCGTCACCACCTTGGCAGGATGGCAGGCAGCGGCCAGACGACCGCCCTTGATGCGCGAGAGGTGCTTGCGCACGCAGTTCATCTCGCCAATCGCCGCGCCGCTTTCCAGCAGCGCCTTGTTGATGCGCTGCTTCTCGGCCAGGTCGATGCCTTCGGCAGGAAGCGTCAGCAGGGAGGAGCCGCCGCCCGAGATCAGGCAGATCACCAGATCGTCGGCCGTCAGCCCCTCGGTCAGCGCCAGAATGCGCTCGGCCGCAGCCAGACCGGCCGCGTCCGGCACCGGGTGGGCGGCTTCCACCACCTCCAGGCGCTGGGCCAGCCCTTCGGGGCGTGGGGGAATATGCGCATAGCGCGTCACGACCAGGCCCGACAGAGGGGCATCCTGCGGCCACAGAGCTTCCAGCGCCTGCGCCATGGAGCCGCCGGCCTTGCCGGCACCCAGCACCAGCGTGCGGCCCTTGGGCGGCTTGGGCAGATGACGCGCCAGACCCTCGATGGGCAGGGCATTGCGCACCGCCACGTCATACAGATGACGCAGAAAGCCAGCCGGGTCTTGCTGGGGAACAGGCGTTGCCGCGGCCTGCGCGCGCGAGGATGTATTCTGTGCTTGCATAGCTGCGCATTGTGCATTCGGGCTTTTTTCCCTTACAGAGGGCCCCCAGTCACAACACTGCTGATCTTTGCAATACCAATGTTGCAAGCCCTTGCTCCCATTGGGTTTGCGCGCTTGCGCACAGCTTTCTGCGCCTGAACATCGATACAAACACCATGTTTGGTGAACAGAAACTGTATACAAAACTTGTCTTCAACCGCTATGATGGATTTATGGAAACTTCCACCACCAGTTTCATTGTCGAAAGCCTGACCAAGGCCATCGTCGAGCATCGCCTGATGCCCGGCACCAAGCTGGCCGAGCAAAAGTTGGCCGACCACTTTGGAGTTTCCCGCACCCTGGTGCGCCAGGCCCTGTTTCAGCTTTCGCAAAACCGTCTCATCCGGCTCGAGCCCGCCCGCGGCGCCTTTGTGGCCACGCCTTCTGTGGACGAGGCACGCCAGGTGTTTGCCGTGCGCCGCATGCTCGAGGCCGAGATGGTGCGCAGCTTTGTCAAGCAAAGCAGCGCCGCCAAGATTCGCGCCCTCAAGCAGCATGTGGCTGCCGAGAAGAAGGCCATGGAAGCCAATGACGTGGGCCAGCGCACCGAGCTGCTGGGCGACTTCCACGTGCGCATGGCCGAACTCATGGGCAACGAGGTGCTGGCTCAGCTGCTGGGCGAGCTGATTTCCCGCTGCGCATTGATCACCCTGATGTACCAGTCTGCATCGGCGGCCGAGCATTCGCACGAAGAACATGCCGACATCGTGACCGCGCTGGCTGCGGGCGATGCCGAACATGCGGTGCAGCTGATGCAGCTGCACCTGGACCACGTGGAAGCAGGCCTGACCTTCGACCGCGATTTGCCAACGAA
>NZ_AHIL01000011.1 GCF_000241525.1 Comamonas testosteroni ATCC 11996 | reverse complement strand
CGGTTTTTTTATTTGCCGAACTCGGCGGCCAGCTCCTGTGCGCGGACCTGGGCCTTGCGCATGGCCTCGATGAAATGCTCGGGCAGCTTTTGCTCCTGCATATGCGTGATGGCCGCATAGGTGGTGCCGCCCTTGCTGGTCACGCGCTGGCGCAGCACTTCGGCGCTCTCGCTGGAGCGTGCCGCCAGTTCCGAGCCGCCCGCAAACGTGGCCACGGCCAGCTTGTAGCTTTGCTCGGCGCTGAGGCCCATGTCGACGCCCGCCTGGGTCATGGCTTCGAGGAACAGGAATACATAGGCCGGTCCGGAGCCGGAGATCGCCGTCACGGCATCCAGATGTGCTTCTTTGTCCACCCAGCTGAGTTCGCCGGTGCTGCCGATCACGGTCTCGATCAGGGCCTTGCCCTGGGCATCGACCTCGGGGCGGGCGAACAGGCCCGTCATGCCCTTGCCCACCAGGGCCGGGGTATTGGGCATGGCGCGCACGATGCGGCGGGTGCCGGTCCAGGCCGCAATGCTGTCGGTGGTGATGCCGGCAGCCACGCTCAGGTGCAGGGCGTTGCGGGTGTGGGCGGCAACGGGAGCGGCCGCTTCCTTGAAGCTCTGGGGCTTGACGGCCCAGACCACTAGCTGGGCGCTTTGCAGGGCCTCGGTGGCGGCGGGCAGGGCGTCGATGCCGAAGCTGGTCTTGATCGCAGCACGTGTGGCTTCAAAAGGCTCGACCACGGTGATGCTGCTGGCCGGAACGCCCTGGCGGATCAGGCCGCCGATGATGGCGCTGGCCATGTTGCCGCCGCCGATAAAGGCGATGGGAGGGAAAACGGAGGTCGAGTGGTCGGTCTGGCTCATGATGGTTCGATTCGCTCTGCGATGCAGCAAGTGGGCAAGCCTGTATTCGGATTCCAGGCGCACAACGGCACTATAAACCTGCTGCGCAGCGGCCGCGCTCCTCGCTCAGGGCGATGAACTGGGTGACTTCGGCGGGGTTGAAGTTGTTGTCGCTGACCAGCAGCAGCACGCGCCGACCATCGGGCAGCGGCGGCCCCCAGCTCATGCCCTCCAGGTTGTCTACGGAGCGCAGGCCGGCATCGGCCAGGTCCAGCAGCAATTCCTTGTCTGCAGGGCGGTAGCTGCCCGGCACGAGCCGGGTTTGGCCCAGCGTATCGCTGCTTGCGTCGGCACGGGTGCTGATGCGGTAGATGCGGGCGCCGAAGCGCAGCGGTGGCGCAAAGGAGCGCTCCAGCACCAGCAGATGTTCAGGGCCGTCGGCCAGCACGGCGCTGATGCCGTTGATGGCACCGCGTTGCAGCCACAGGCCGGCAGGCAGTGCATCGGGCTGGTAGGCCAGCTGGCGTACGGGCTGCCGCGTGCCCATGTCATAGGTGGTGATGCGAACTGGGCCGCCCAGGTGGTCAGCAGCGGGCAGGGGGCCGTCTTGTCTGAGCGCTGCCTCCATGGCCAGCCAGAGCGTTGCACCATCTTCGCTCAGCGCCATGCCTTCGAGCGTGAAGTTGCTGCGCGGCCCCTGGGACTTGCTGGCCGGCAGGCGCAGCTCGGGCGGCAGCGGCCATTCGCGCTGCCAGCGTCCGTCCGTGCCTGATTGCAGCAATTGCGGGCCGAATCCGCGTGCGAAGTCGCCCTCGCTGCTCCACAGCAGGGACTGTCCTCCTGGCAGCACGCGCAGGGCTTCCGCATCGGGCGTCGCGATGCCGGGCACGGACTGGCGGTGGCTGGGGTAGGGGGCCTGGGCGGAGCTGAGCATCGGCCGCGCATCGTGCACTCTGACCTGATGCAGGCCGCTGGCGTCGTATTCGATGCGCGCCGTGTAAAAGCGCGCCGGCCCGTGGGCGGAGCGGTCGTCGCTGACCAGGTAGTACAGATGGCTGCCCGCGTCATAGTCGATCGACGACAGACCGCCCACCGGCGTGTCGGCAAACAGCTTGTCATGCTGCCAGCGGATTTCCCCGAGCAGGGACCAGGGTCGGGCCTGGGATGTGCTGCAGATGCGGTGGGGTGCGACCGGTTTCGTCGTGCAGGCAGCAAGGCCGGCGCAGATCAGCGAGAGGCCCCAAAGGCAGAGCTGTCGTGGATTGTTCACATTTGTGCCTTGTACTTTTCGCCGATCGTTTTCTAAGATGCCAGCGGCTCTGTGCCGCGTGGGGCGGCACGGACAACGCCATCGGAAATAGGGAGCAATCATGGCATCCAATGTCAAAAAATGGTCGGCGGAGTTTCTGGGGACTTTCTGGTTGACGTTTGGCGGTTGCGGCAGCGCGGTGCTGGCAGCGGCATTTCCCGAAGTGGGCATCGGCCTGCTGGGCGTGTCCTTTGCCTTCGGCCTGACGGTGCTGACGGGCGCTTACGCCTTCGGTCCCGTCTCCGGCGGCCACTTCAACCCTGCGGTCTCCGTCGGTCTGGCAGTGGCGGGGCGTTTTCGCTTTGCCGAGCTGCCCGGCTACATCATTGCCCAGGTGCTGGGTGCCATTGTGGCGGCCGCCGCGCTGTACTTCATTGCCAGTGGCAAGGTCGGCGCCCAGGTGGCCGATCTGGCCACCAACGGCTATGGCGAGCACTCGCCAGGCAAGTTCAATATGGCGGCTGCGCTGGTGACCGAAGTGGTGCTGACCGCCGTGTTTCTGCTGGTGATCCTGGGCTCCACCACCAAGAAGGCCGCGGTGGGCTTTGCGGGCATGAGCATCGGCCTGTGCCTGACGCTGATCCATCTGATCTCCATCCCCGTGACCAATACCTCGGTCAACCCCGCTCGCAGCACCGGCCCGGCGCTGTTCGGGCCGGCCATCGCCCTGGAGCAACTGTGGCTGTTTTGGCTGGCTCCCATCGTGGGCGCCATCATCGGTGCCGTGATCCACAAGGCGCTGCTGGGTGATGAAGACTGAGCGTTGAGCGCGGCCGCTGCACAAGCAAAAAGGGATGCCTTGGCATCCCTTTTTTGATGGTTCTTTGAGGGCTTGAGCGCTTGCCTGGCCAGCGCCCAGCGCAGCGGCTTTACTGCGCCGTGGTCTGGCGCACGGCTTGCTCCCAGCGCTGCATCAGCTCGTCGGCGCGGTCCTTGCCAAGGGTGGGCAGGAAGCGGCGCTCGGCCTTCCACAATGCCGACAGCTCCTCGGTGCTCTGATAGACGCCGCTGGACAGGCCCGCCAGATAGGCAGCGCCCAGGGCCGTGGTCTCCACGCAGGCCGGGCGCACCACGGGAATGCCCAGCAGGTCGGCCTGGAACTGCATCAGCAGATTGTTCACGCAGGCGCCGCCATCCACACGCAGCTCGCTGACCGGCGTGCCGCCCGTGGCCACGGCGTCGCGGCTCATGGCGCCGAGCAGGGCCGCACTCTGGTAGGCAATGGATTCCAGGGCCGCGCGGGCGATATGGGCCATTGTCGTGCCGCGCGTCAGGCCGGTGATGGTGCCGCGCGCATCGGGCTTCCAGTAGGGGGCGCCCAGGCCGGTGAAGGCCGGCACCAGCATCACGCCGCCGCTGTCGGGCACGCTTTCGGCCAGTTGCTGCACCTGGCCGCTGTGCTCGATGGCCTGCAGGCCGTCGCGCAGCCACTGCACCACGGCACCGCCGACGAAGACGCTGCCTTCCAGCGCAAACTGAGGCTGACGGCTCGCCTGGGCGGCCGAGGTGGTCAGCAGACCGTTGCTCGAGGTCTGGAAGCTGCTGCCCGTATGCATGAGCATGAAGCAACCCGTGCCATAGGTGTTCTTGGCCATGCCGGCGTCGAAGCAGGCCTGGCCGAACAGTGCGCTTTGCTGGTCGCCGGCCACGCCACCGATATTGATGGAGCCGCCCAGCACTTCGTTGGCCGTCTGGCCGAAATCGGCAGCCGAGGGCAGGACTTCTGGCATCAGACACGCAGGAATGTCCAGCAGGGCCAGCAGATCGGTATCCCACTGGTTGCTGTGCACATTGAAGAGCATGGTGCGGCTGGCGTTGCTCACATCGGTGACATGGCGCTTGCCGCCCGTCAACTGCCAGATCAGCCAGCAATCCACCGTGCCGAAGGCCAGCTCGCCGGCCTGCGCTGCGGCGCGTGCGCCGGGCACGTTGTCCAGCAGCCATTTGAGCTTGGTGCCCGAAAAATAGGCATCGATGCGCAGGCCGGTTTTGCGCAGAATGGCGTCGCTGTGACCGGCTTCGCGCAGCTGCACGCAGGTGGGTTCGGCGCGGCGGTCCTGCCAGACGATGCCATGGTGAATGGGGGCGCCGGTCTTGCGGTTCCAGACGATGGTGGTTTCGCGCTGGTTGGTAATGCCCACCGAGCGGATATCGCCAGCCTTGAGGCCCGCCTTGGCCAGCGCCTCTTTGGCGGTGCTCAGCTGGGTGCGCCAGATCTCGCGCGGGTCATGCTCTACCCAGCCCGGCTGCGGATAGATCTGCGGCAGCTCCAGCTGAGCCGATGCCACGATGCGGCCTTGCGTGTCGAAGACGATGGAGCGGGAGCTGGAGGTGCCCTGGTCCAGGGCGAGCAGATAGGTTGTCATGGAATGTCCGTGATTCAGAGGGGGAGCACAAAGCGCGCCATTTCGGCCTGCTCGCTCCAGCCCTGGCGGGAGTAGAAGCCGCGCACATAGGAAGGGCGCTCGCGGTTGTTGACCAGCCAGATGCGTATGCAGCGGCGCTCGCGCGCAGCCTGTGTGGCGGCATCCAGCAGCTGCTGGCCCAGGCCGGCGCCGCGTGCTGCTTCGGCGACAAACAGCTCGCTCACATAGGCCTCCCAGCCTTGCTGCACGGCGACCGGCAGCCAGTGCACGGCGCAGTAGCCGTGAATGCGTTGCTGAGCGTCTTGCGCCACCAGCATCAAAGAGCGCTCCGGCCCGGCCTGTAGCTCGTCCAGCAGCGCCCTCACGGCCTGGGTGTTCTGGGACGCCGAATGACTTTCGTAGGCCTGGAACCAGCCGATGTCATGCAGCAGTCCGGCAATGCCTGCTGCATCTTCGGGCAGCGCGGGACGGATCAGATAGGGGGCAGCATTCATTGGGCGATGGTGCATTGCACCTCGGCATCGCGCAACAGGGCATCGAAGGGGGCGGAGGGCGCAACGTCGGTGAACAGGCGGTCGATCTGGTTCAGTCGGGCCAGCTCCACCATGGCCTGACGGCTGAACTTGCTGTGATCGGCCGCCAGCCAGACTTCGCGCGACTGGCCGATGATGGTCTGGGCCACCTTGACCTCGCGCAGGTCGAAATCGCGCAGGCTGCCGTCGGATTCGATGGCCGAGATGCCGATCACGGCAATGTCGACTTTGAACTGGCGCATGAAGTCCACGGCGGCCTCGCCCACGATGCCACGGTCGCGTGTGCGCACCACGCCGCCCGCGACGATGACCTCGCAATCGGCATTGCTGCTGAGGATGGCGGCGACATTGAGATTGTTGGTGATGACGCGCAGCCCCTTGTGCTGCAGCAGAGCCTGGGCCACCGCTTCGGTGGTGGTGCCGATGTTGAGAATCAGCGAGCAGCCGTTGGGAATGGCCTCGGCGATGGCGCGCGCAATGCGCATCTTGCCTTCGGCGTGCAGCACCTGGCGCTGGGTATGGGCCAGGTTCTCCACGGTGGCGCTGGGCACGCGCACGCCGCCATGAAAGCGCACCAGCAAGCCGGCATCGGCCAGCTTCTGGATGTCGCGGCGCACGGTCTGCAGCGTGACCCCGAGGATTTCGGCCAGTTGCTCTACCGAGGTGGATTGGCGGGCGCGGACTTCTTCGACAAGCTGCAACTGGCGGGGATTGCTGTTCATGACTGGTGACTGGTTATATAGGTGCTATTGGCGCATGGACGGGCCTGCAGGCGAAGAGCTCTACAGACGAGAGCGCCAGCCGCAGCGGGCAGTGCAGGGATTGTGAGCGAATCCAAACGAACCTCTAATAGGGTGATTTTCTATGGAATTGCCCGGTAAAAAACAAAAATGAATCCGCGCCGAGTCTGAAGTCTGACAGCAAGCTGCGGTTATATGTCATCGTGGTGAGTTGTTGCAGCAGTAACAATTGGCACGGCAAGAAGAATGCAGTTCATGCATCGAGAGTGTGCAAGCGCACCGATTGCTGATGTTGCGGCCTGGCTGGAGCGGCGCCGGATCGGTGGTTTTGTCTTGAATCGCGCAAAAACGAATCGATATTTGGGATTTGCAATGCACTAAAAGCGAAAAAGAGCGAAAATATTCGATCTGAAATTTGTTCTTTGCTGTGCGCGTCTCATCGCTGGATGATGGCGGCGCGGCGATCACCGCAGAAGTCGTTCCATGAACCAGTCCACTCAACCCTTGGCTACAACACGTGCTCAGCTGCTGGAGCGCCTGGCGCAGACAGAAAGCTTCGATCTGGCCATCGTGGGCGGTGGTGCCACGGGGCTTGGCGTGGCGGTGGATGCGGCGGCACGCGGCTTCAAGGTTTTGCTGCTGGAATCGCTGGACTTCGCCAAGGGAACCTCCTCGCGTGCCACCAAGCTGGTGCACGGCGGCGTGCGCTATCTGGCGCAGGGCAATATCTCCCTGGTGCGCGAAGCGCTGCATGAGCGCACGACCCTGTTGCACAACGCACCGCATCTGGCCCAGCCGCTGGCCTTTGTGATGCCCTCGTACAAGCTGCTGGATACGCCGTTCTACGGCATCGGCCTCAAGATGTACGACGCGCTGGCCGGCAAGGCCGGTCTGGGCTCGACCGAATTCCTCTCCAGCGCCAAGACCGTGAAATATCTGCCCACGGTGCAGCAAAAAGGTCTCAAGGGCGGGGTCAAGTACTGGGATGGCCAGTTTGATGATGCGCGCCTGGCGCTGGCGCTGGCGCGTACCGCAGCGGCCAAGGGCGCTTTGCTGATCAATTACTGCCCGGCAGAAAAGCTGATCTATGAAAACGACCAGATTGCCGGACTGATCTGCCGCGATGCGGAATCGGGTCGCAACTTCACCGTGCGTGCCAAGTGCGTGGTCAATGCCACGGGGCCCTGGGTGGATCTGTTCCGCCAGCAGGATGCCGAGGCCCAGGGCAAGCCCGTCAAGCCCATGGTTGCGCCCAGCCAGGGCGTGCACGTGGTGGTGGACCGCGAGTTTCTGCCCACGGATCATGCGCTGCTGATCCCCAAGACGGCCGATGGCCGCGTGCTGTTTGCCGTGCCGTGGCTGGGCAAGGTCATTCTGGGAACCACCGACACGCCGCGTCACGATCTGGCGCGCGAACCCCTTCCTTTCCCCGAGGAGCTGGACTTCATTCTCGGCGAGGCCGGCAAGTATCTGAATCGCCAGCCCACGCTGGCCGATGTGCGCAGCATGTGGGTGGGCCTGCGCCCGCTGGTCAAGCCGCAGGACGACGATGGCGAGAACACCAAGAAGATCAGCCGCGAGCACACGGTGATGGCCAGCAAGACGGGTCTGGTGACCGTCACTGGCGGCAAATGGACGACGTACCGGGCCATGTCCGAGGATGTGCTGGCCGAATGCTTCCAGATCGGCCGTCTGCCCAGCCGCCCTGCCGGGGTGACCGTGAACCTGCCCCTGGTCGGTGCGCCGGCCGAAGCCGCAGTCACGCACAGCATGAACCAGAGCCAGGGGCTGCACTCCTACGGCACGGATGCCGCCGCCGTGGCGGCCTTGCCGGGCGCGCAGAACTGGCTGATGGACGGTCTTTCCGAGGCCATGGTGCGCTTTGCCGCCCGCTTTGAGTACGCGCGTACCGTCGAGGACATGCTGGCGCGCCGCAGCCGTCTGCTCTTTCTTGATGCCCGCAAGGCGGCCGAGATCGCGCCCCGCGTTGCAGCCATCCTGACCGAGGAGCTGGGGCAGGATGTGTATCTCAACGACTTCCTGGCGCTGACCCGCCAATATCTGCCCGCTCAGGGCTGATCTGCGCGGCCGCGCTGCAGGGAGTGGCGTGCGGGCAACAGGCTGCGATCCGCAGGCCTTGTGAAAATGTGAGCTATCAGCGCTTTCTATCTCTTGATTTCAGATGATTTATTGTTTGAAATCAATGGTGTAAGCGCGCTGCGTGCTATTGTTTTGGTTGCAAGTGCGATAGACCTGTTTGCCAGGCTTTCCGTCAGTGAAATCAGTGCGGGTATTGCAGGCTAAACGCTTGACGCACAAAGGATTTCCTGCGACAATCTCCTGCTTCACGTTTAAAAGCGTGGAACTTTCTGCCCAGCGGGAAGCCTTCCGGAATGGTCCGGAAGGTGGACGACGGGCCCAAGACTGACCGGCTGCTTGATCAGCCCTTGAGAAGACTCTGGGGCTGTCGAGCGTTGCTGGAGCAAGTTGGGAATATTGAAATGATCCAAACAGAATCTCGGTTAGAGGTTGCCGACAACACCGGCGCGAAGTCTGTTCAGTGCATTAAGGTGCTGGGCGGTTCTCATCGTCGCTACGCAAGTGTTGGCGACATCATCAAGGTGAGCGTCAAGGAAGCAGCTCCTCGTGGTCGCGTCAAAAAAGGCGAGATCTACAGTGCTGTGGTTGTGCGCACCGCCAAGGGCATCCGTCGTGCAGACGGTTCGCTCGTGAAGTTCGACGGCAATGCCGCCGTGCTGCTGAACGCCAAGCTGGAGCCTATCGGCACCCGCATCTTTGGCCCCGTGACTCGTGAACTGCGTACCGAAAAGTTCATGAAGATCGTGTCGCTGGCCCCTGAAGTTCTCTAAAGGAATAGCACCATGAACAAGATTCGCAAGGGCGACGAAGTTATCGTGCTGACCGGCCGTGACAAGGGCAAGCGTGGCGTGGTTTCTCTGCGCAAGGATGACTCCCACGTGATCGTGGACGGTATCAACCTGGTCAAGAAGCACACCAAGCCTAACCCCATGAAGGGCACCACCGGCGGTATCGTGGAAAAGGCCATGCCTATCCACCAATCCAACGTGGCTATCTTCAATGCAGCGACCGGCAAGGCCGATCGCGTGGGCATCAAGGTGAACGCCGACGGCACACGTGTTCGCGTGTTCAAGTCCAATGGCGCTGAAATCGCCGCCTAAGGAGTAACACATGGCACGACTGCAAAAACTCTATCGCGAAAAGATCGCGGCTGAACTGAAAGAAAAGTTCGGCTACACCTCCGCTATGGAAGTGCCCCGTCTGACCAAGATCACTCTGAACATGGGTGTGAGCGAAGCCGTGGCCGACAAGAAGGTGATGGACAACGCCGTGGCTGACCTGACCAAGATTGCTGGTCAGAAGCCTGTGGTGACCAAGGCCAAGAAGGCTATCGCTGGTTTCAAGATCCGCGAAGGCCAGGCTATCGGCTGCATGGTGACCCTGCGTGGCGTTCAGATGTACGAATTCCTGGACCGTTTCGTGACCGTGGCTCTGCCCCGCGTGCGTGACTTCCGTGGTATTTCGGGTCGTTCGTTCGACGGTCGCGGCAACTACAACGTTGGCGTCAAAGAACAAATCATCTTCCCCGAAATCGAGTACGACAAGGTGGACGCTCTGCGTGGTCTGAACATCAGCATCACGACAACAGCGAAGAACGACGAAGAGTGCAAGGCACTGCTCGCCGCTTTCAAATTCCCCTTCAAGAACTGAGGTGGCGCATGGCTAAAGTAGCAATGATTCAGCGCGAACTGAAGCGCGAAAAGCTGGCAGCCAAGTATGCTGCCAAGTATGCAGAACTGAAGGCAATCGCCGGCGACGTGAAGCGTTCCGACGAAGAGCGCGATGCCGCTCGCCTGGGTCTGCAGAAGCTGCCCCGTAACTCGAACCCCACTCGCCAGCGTAACCGTTGCGAGATCACTGGCCGTCCTCGCGGTACCTTCCGCCAATTCGGTCTGGGTCGTGCCAAGGTGCGTGAATTGGCCTTTGCTGGCGACATCCCCGGTGTCACCAAGGCCAGCTGGTAAGCAAGCAGGAGAGATTAAACATGAGCATGAGTGATCCCATCGCTGACTTGCTGACCCGCATCCGCAATGCACAACTGGTCTCCAAGGCCACTGTGTCGGCTCCTTCCTCCAAGGTCAAGGTTGCCATCGCACAAGTGCTGAAGGAAGAAGGCTATATCGACGGCTTCGAAGTGAAGTCCGAAGGTGGCAAGTCCGAACTCGAAATTACCCTGAAGTACTACGCCGGTCGCCCTGTGATCGAACGTATCGAACGTGTGAGCCGTCCCGGCCTGCGCGTGTACAAGGGTCGTCACGCAATCCCTCAGGTCCAGAACGGCCTGGGTGTGGCCATCGTCACTACTCCCAAGGGCGTGATGACTGATCGCAAAGCACGTGCTGCCGGTATCGGCGGTGAAGTGCTGTGCTATGTGGCCTAACGGACATTAAGGAGAAATACTGAAATGTCTCGCGTAGCAAAAGCTATTGTGACCATCCCCGCAGGTGTGGATGTGTCCATCAACGCTGGAACCATCAAGGTCAAGGGCAAGGGCGGCGATCTGTCGCTGGCTCTGAACGGCCTGGTGACTATCGGCAACAACGACGGCAAGCTGTCCTTTGCTCCCGCCAACGACTCCCGTGAAGCTGACGCTCTGGCCGGTACCATCCGCCAGCTGGTCAACAACATGGTCAAGGGCGTGACTGAAGGCTTCGAGAAGAAGCTGACGCTGATTGGCGTGGGCTACAAGGCCGCTGCACAAGGTTCCAAGCTGAACCTGGCTGTGGGCTTCTCGCACCCCGTCAACTTCGAGATGCCTGCCGGCATCACTGTCGCTACCCCCACTCCGACTGAAATCGTGATCAAGGGTGCTGACCGTCAAGTGGTCGGTCAATTGGCTGCTGAGATCCGTGCCGTTCGTCCTCCCGAGCCTTACAAGGGCAAGGGCATTCGCTATGCGAATGAGAAGGTCGTGATCAAAGAGACCAAGAAGAAGTAAGGAGCTGCATGATGTTGAACAAGAAAGAGCAGCGTCTGCGCCGTGCCCGTCAGACTCGCATCCGCATTGCCCAGCAAGGCGTTGCACGTCTGAGCGTGAACCGCACCAATCTCCATATCTACGCCTCCGTGGTTTCGGAAGACGGCACTACCGTGCTGGCTTCGGCCTCCACTGCAGAAGTCGAAGTGCGTTCGCAACTCGGCGCCGCTGGCAAGGGTGGCAACGTGGCCGCCGCCACGCTGATCGGCAAGCGCATTGCTGAGAAGGCTAAGGCTGCTGGCGTTGAGAAAGTGGCTTTCGACCGCGCCGGTTTTGCATACCACGGCCGCGTGAAGGCTTTGGCAGAAGCCGCTCGCGAAGCGGGCCTGCAGTTCTAAGCGGAGCGGATACAAATGGCTAAATTTTCCCCCAAAGTGCAAGACGAAGGTCGTGACGACGGTCTGCGCGAAAAAATGATCGCGGTCAACCGCGTCACCAAGGTTGTGAAGGGTGGTCGTATTCTCGGCTTCGCTGCACTGACCGTGGTTGGCGACGGTGACGGTCGCGTTGGCATGGGTAAGGGCAAGTCCAAGGAAGTGCCTGCTGCCGTGCAAAAAGCGATGGAAGAATGCCGTCGCAACCTGATGAAGGTTGCACTGAAGAGCGGCACCATTCACCACTCGGTGAAGGGCCATCACGGCGCTGCCAAGGTCGAGCTGCACCCAGCTCCCAAGGGTACCGGCATCATTGCTGGCGGCCCTATGCGCGCTGTTTTTGAAGTGGTGGGTATCACCGACATCGTGGCCAAGAGCCACGGTTCGTCGAACCCCTACAACATGGTTCGCGCAACTTTCGACGCTTTGAAGAACTCCACGACCCCTGCGAACGTGGCAGCAAAGCGCGGCAAGTCGGTCGAAGACATCTTCACCGCCTGATCGGAGTCCAGCACATGACAACACAACAAACTGTCAAGATTCAGCTGGTTCGTAGCCCCATCGGCACCAAAGAGTCGCACCGTGCGACTGTGCGTGGCCTGGGTCTGCGCAAGCTGAACAGCGTCAGCGAACTGCAGGACACTCCTGAAGTGCGCGGCATGATTAACAAGATCGCCTACTTGGTGAAGGTTCTCTGAAAGGATTGATGATGGAACTCAATAGCATCAAGCCTGCAGACGGCGCCAAGCACGCCAAGCGTCGCGTGGGTCGCGGTATCGGTTCTGGTCTGGGTAAGACTGCCGGTCGCGGTCACAAGGGTCAGAAGTCGCGTTCGGGTGGCTACCACAAGGTGGGCTTCGAAGGCGGTCAGATGCCTCTGCAGCGTCGCCTGCCCAAGCGTGGCTTCAAGTCGCATCTGCTGAAGTTCAATGCAGAAGTGACCCTGTCCGAGCTGGATAAGCTCGGCCTGGCCGAAGTCGATCTGGCTGCTCTGAAGCAAGCCGGTCTGGTTGGCTCTATCGCTAAGGTGGTGAAGATCATCAAGAGCGGTGAACTGACTAAGGCTGTCAAGCTCAACGGTATCGGCGCTACCGCCGGTGCCAAGGCTGCCATCGAAGCTGCCGGTGGCAGCATCGCCTGATTAAAGTTCTGAAAGAAGACATCCGTGGCTACTAGCGCAGCTCAAATTGCAAAGACTGGAAAATTCGGCGACCTGCGTCGTCGTCTGGTTTTTCTGTTGCTTGCGCTGGTCGTATACCGCATCGGGGCGCATATCCCCGTTCCGGGCATCGATCCAGCGCAGCTGCAGCAGCTGTTCTCTGGCCAGCAGGGCGGCATTCTCAATCTGTTCAATATGTTCTCGGGTGGAGCGCTCTCGCGCTTCACAGTGTTCGCACTGGGGATCATGCCGTACATCTCGGCATCGATCATCATGCAGCTCATGACCTACGTGGTCCCGACATTCGAGCAGATGAAAAAGGAAGGTGAAGCGGGTCGTCGCAAGATTACCCAGTACACCCGCTACGGCACTCTGGGCCTGGCGCTGTTTCAGTCCTTGGGAATTGCTGTTGCCCTGGAAAGCTCCGCAGGCTTGGTTCTGAACCCTGGTTTTGGCTTCCGCATGACTGCGGTGGTCAGTCTCACGGCCGGTACCCTGTTCCTGATGTGGCTCGGTGAACAGATCACTGAACGTGGTCTGGGCAACGGTATTTCGATACTGATCTTTGGCGGTATCGCCGCAGGCCTGCCGAGCTCTATCGGCGGTCTGCTGGAACTGGTGCGCACCGGTGCCATGAGCATTCTGGCGGCAATCTTCATTGTTCTCGTTGTGGCAGCCGTGACGTATTTCGTCGTGTATGTCGAACGAGGTCAACGCAAGATCTTGGTGAATTACGCACGCCGACAAGTCGGCAACAAGGTGTACGGTGGTCAGTCTTCGCACTTGCCACTGAAGCTGAACATGGCAGGTGTGATTCCTCCCATCTTCGCTTCGTCGATCATCTTGCTGCCCGCTACGGTGGTGAATTGGTTCAGTGCAGGAGAATCCATGCGCTGGCTGAAGGATATTGCGAGCACGTTGACCCCTGGTCAGCCAATCTATGTCATCCTTTATGCTGCCGCGATCATTTTCTTCTGCTTCTTCTATACGGCCCTGGTTTTCAACAGCCGGGAAACTGCCGACAACCTGAAGAAGAGTGGCGCTTTCATCCCCGGGATTCGTCCTGGCGAACAGACAGCCCGCTACATTGACAAGATTCTGGTTCGCCTGACCCTGGCTGGCGCGATCTACATTACCTTCGTGTGCTTGTTGCCCGAATTCCTGATCCTGAAGTACAACGTTCCGTTCTACTTCGGTGGTACATCGTTGCTGATCATCGTGGTCGTGACAATGGACTTCATGGCGCAAGTGCAGAACTACGTGATGTCGCAGCAATACGAGTCGCTCCTGAAAAAAGCGAACTTTAAGGCTGGTATTTGATGACAAGGCTGCCCAAGGGGGCAGCCTGCCAAAAGTTAGTAGACGCCCATCGATCTATCGCGGGCATTGTTTCCCGGTCGATAGGCCGATAGTGGATGGAAAGTTTTAGGAGAAAAGAATGAGAGTTTCGGCTTCGGTCAAGAAAATCTGCCGTAACTGCAAGATCATCCGCCGCAAAGGTGTTGTGCGCGTGATCTGCACTGACCAGCGCCACAAGCAGCGCCAAGGTTGATTGAAAGCATTAGAGGACTAATATGGCACGTATTGCTGGCATTAACATCCCGCCGCACAAGCATGCTGAAATCGGCCTGACCGCCATCTTCGGCATCGGTCGCACTACAGCTCGCAAAATCTGCGAAGCATGCGGTATCGAGTATTCCAAGAAGGTCAAGGACCTGACGGACGCTGATCTGGAAAAGATCCGTGACTTCCTGAATCCCATGACTCTGGAAGGTGATCTGCGTCGCGAAACCACCATGAACATCAAGCGTTTGATGGACATCGGTTGCTACCGCGGTTTCCGTCATCGTCGCGGCCTGCCCATGCGCGGTCAACGTACCCGCACGAACGCCCGTACTCGCAAGGGTCCGCGCAAGGGTGCAGCGGCTCTGAAGAAATAAGAGATTGAAAGATCATTATGGCTAAGTCTCCCGCAAACAACGCAGCTGCTCGCGTTCGCAAGAAGGTCCGTAAGAATATTTCTGACGGTATCGCGCACGTGCACGCTTCGTTCAACAACACGATCATCACCATCACCGACCGTCAAGGCAACGCTCTGTCGTGGGCTTCGTCGGGTGGCCAGGGCTTCAAGGGTTCGCGTAAGTCGACTCCCTTTGCTGCTCAGGTTGCTTCGGAAGTGGCCGGTCGTGCTGCTATCGAACAGGGCATCAAGAACCTGGAAGTCGAAATCAAGGGTCCCGGTCCTGGCCGTGAATCCTCGGTTCGCGCCCTGGGTGCTCTGGGTATCCGTATCACTTCCATCTCGGACGTGACTCCGGTTCCCCACAACGGCTGCCGCCCTCAAAAGCGTCGTCGTATCTAATTTTTTACCAAGCCCACCGCCGCCCAGGTGCATTTGCATCGCGGGCGGCTCCCGTGTTTGCGCACGGTAGATGACACAAAGGAAATCAAGTGGCACGCTATATTGGCCCTAAGGCAAAACTCTCCCGCCGCGAAGGCACCGATCTGTTCCTGAAGAGCGCCCGTCGCTCCATCGCAGACAAGGCAAAGTTCGACACCAAGCCTGGTCAGCATGGCCGCACTTCCGGTCAGCGCACTTCCGACTACGGTCTGCAACTGCGCGAAAAGCAGAAGGTCAAGCGCATGTACGGCGTGCTGGAGAAGCAATTCCGCCGCTACTTCGAAGCTGCTGACCGCAAGCGTGGCAACACTGGTGCCAACCTGCTGTCGCTGCTGGAATCGCGTCTGGACAACGTTGTGTACCGCATGGGCTTCGGCTCCACTCGCGCTGAAGCACGTCAGCTGGTGTCGCACAAGGCTATCACTGTGAACGGCCAGTCCGTGAACATTCCTTCTTTCTCCGTGAAGGAAGGCGACGTGGTTGCTCTGCGTGAAAAGTCCAAGAAGCAAGCTCGCGTGGTCGAGGCTCTGCAACTGGCGGCTCAAGTGGGCTTCCCCGCATGGGTTGAAGTGTCTGCTGACAAGGCAGAAGGTACTTTCAAGAAGTCTCCTGACCGCGATGAATTCGCAGCTGACATCAACGAATCCCTGATCGTTGAGTTGTACTCGCGTTAATCTTTAGCAGCGACATTTCTGTAAACCGTCCCCACGGCGCGAGGCATCGCGCCGTGGGTGCTTCACCAGCCTTACCGGTGTAACGAGCCGAGGGTATTGAGAGGAAGTCTGCATGCAAACGAATTTGCTGAAGCCCAAGACAATCAATGTCGAGCAACTTGGTCACAATCGTGCCAAGGTTGTTCTGGAGCCGTTTGAGCGTGGCTACGGTCATACGCTGGGCAATGCCCTGCGCCGTGTTCTGCTCTCCTCCATGGTGGGTTACGCAGCGACGGAAGTGACGATTGCTGGAGTGCTGCATGAGTACTCCTCCATCGACGGTGTCCAGGAAGATGTGACCAACATCCTGCTGAACCTCAAGGGTGTGGTGTTCAAGTTGCACAACCGTGACGAAGTCACCCTGAGCCTGCGCAAGGATGGCGAAGGTGTTGTCACTGCGCGTGACATTCAGACCCCCCACGACGTAGAAATCGTCAACCCTGATCATGTGATCGCCCATCTGTCGCAAGGCGGCAAGCTGGACATGCAGATCAAGGTGGAAAAGGGCCGCGGCTATGTGCCCGGCAACGTGCGCCGCTACGGTGACGAATCGACCAAGTCGATCGGCCGTATCGTGCTCGACGCCTCGTTCTCGCCCGTCAAGCGCGTGAGCTACGCTGTCGAATCCGCACGTGTGGAACAGCGTACCGATTTGGACAAGCTGGTTCTGGAAATCGAGACCAACGGTGCCATCACCGCTGAAGACGCAGTGCGTGCATCTGCCAAGATCCTGGTGGAGCAACTGGCAGTGTTTGCCCAGCTCGACGGTGGCGATATCGCCAGCGTGTTCGACGCTCCTGCCGGTGGCCGCGGCGCTGCCACGTCGTTCGATCCCATCCTGCTGCGTCCTGTGGACGAGCTCGAGCTCACCGTGCGTTCTGCCAACTGCCTCAAGGCAGAGAACATCTACTACATCGGTGACCTCATCCAGCGTACCGAAAACGAGCTGCTCAAGACTCCTAACCTGGGTCGTAAGTCGCTCAACGAGATCAAGGAAGTTCTGGCTTCCCGCGGTCTGACTCTGGGCATGAAGCTTGAAAACTGGCCACCAGCTGGCCTGGAAAAGCGTTAATTGCTACAATAGAGGACTTTGCTAGAGTTGATCTGGCAAAGTCCAAGTGCCTCGGGCAGTACCTGATACGGCTGCCTGATTTAATTTAGAAAAGATCTCCGGATAAAAACGGGGAGCAAAGGAAAAGCACCATGCGTCACGGCAACGGCCTCCGCAAACTGAACCGCACTTCTGCACACCGCAAGGCAATGCTGCAGAACATGATGAACTCGCTGATCGAGCACGAAGCAATCAAGACCACGGTCCCCAAGGCCAAGGAACTGCGCCGCGTGATCGAGCCCATGATCACTCTGGCCAAGGTTGATACCGTGGCTAACCGCCGTCTGGCTTTCGACCGCCTGCGCGACCGCGACAGCGTGACCAAGCTGTTCAATGTGCTGGGTCCCCGCAACGCTCAGCGTCCCGGTGGCTACACACGTATCCTGAAGATGGGCTTCCGCGTGGGCGACAACGCTCCCATGGCCTATGTGGAACTGGTCGAGCGCGCTGAAGAAGCCGCTGCAGCAGCTGAATAAGCCAGGGCAGGCTGCAAAGCCTGCTATAATTTGGAAATACCGCGCGATGGAGCAGTCTGGTAGCTCGTTGGGCTCATAACCCAAAGGTCGGAGGTTCAAATCCTTCTCGCGCAACCAAATTGAAAAAGGTCACGACATTGTCGTGACCTTTTTTTTGTCCATTTTCTCCATGGGCCAGAAGGCAGCACCCGCCTTAGCTCGTCATACCCCTGACTGCGTGCCTGAGCGACGGCGCAGGTGCTCGCGTACGCGGTCGGCGATCACCTGGGCGATCTCCGGGCTCAGCACCTCGCTGATATGCAGTACCTCGGTGTAGTGCAGATAGAGCAGGCCGCGCAAGGTCCTGAATGCCGTGTCATGTTCGGCACCGCAGATGCCGGCATCATTGGCCAGCACGCGCTCCACGGCACCGGGGTCGAGCAGCCGGATCCTGCAGATAGCTGCCTGATGCAGGATCTCCAGGTCTATTGCCTCAAGGCGGTTTTCCCATTCATCGGGCAAGAATCGATTCGCTGGCATGTAGGGTGGCTCTCCTGCTCAATCCATGGACGTCTGTCCCAGACCCGGATGCTGGCATACCCCGGGTCCGGCCGTTGGTTTTGCTTCTACAAGTCTTGATGCTTATCAAATGCCGGCAAGGTGAAGGTCGGCCTGGGGTCGCGACCGTGCGGCACTGCATCATGATGCCAGTCTGCGACCTGACCACCAATGCCCGTCCGTGTCTCCTGGAATTCTCCGAGCTGAGGTATGGTGTCTCGATGCGCTGCAGGTAAAGAAAAGGACTTGTATGTTCGAGAAAATCGTCTCGATGTTCCGCTACCTCAAATCGGCCGTGCCGTTTCGGCTGGTGCCTGCACTGGTTGCCACTCTGGTGCTGATTGGTCTGCTGCTGACGCCGGTGCCGGCCGGGCTGGATGCCAAGGCATGGCAGCTGGTGGCCATCTTTCTGACGACCATCGTGGCGATCATTCTCAAGGTCATGCCCATAGGCGTGATGGCGTTGATGGCGATTGTCATCGTGTCGCTGTCCCAGGTGACCTCCAGTTCCTCCAAGGGGGCGATCACGGATGCGCTGAGCAGCTTTGCGAATCCCCTGATCTGGCTGATCGTGGTGGCTGTTCTGATCTCGCGCGGCCTCAAGAAAACGGGGCTCGGCAACCGCATCGGATTGCTGTTCATTGCGCTGATGGGCAAGCGCACCATAGGCATAGGTTACGGACTTGCGATCTGCGAGTTGGTGCTGGCCCCGTTCACGCCCAGCAACACGGCGCGCGGCGGCGGCATCGTGCATCCGATCATGAAGTCCATTGCCAATGCCTTCGAGTCGGACCCGGCCAAGGGTACGCAGGGCAAGGTCGGGACCTATCTGGCACTGGTCAACTACCACTCCAACCCGATCACCTCGGCCATGTTTCTGACCGCTACGGCGCCCAATCCTCTGGTTGTGGACCTGGTGGCCAAGGCCACGGGCCAGTCCCTGCATCTGAGCTGGACAAGCTGGGCGCTGTACATGCTGCTGCCAGGCTTGCTGTGTCTGCTGTTGATGCCGTTGGCGGTCTATCTGCTGTCGCCACCCGAACTCAAGGCCACGCCCAATGCCGTGGAGTACGCGCGTGCCGAGATGGCCCGCATGGGGCCGCTGTCAGGCAAGGAGCGGGTGATGCTCGGGACTTTCGGCGGGATGCTGTTGCTGTGGGCGAATGTGCCGCAGATGCTGTTTGGTCCGGCTTTCACGCTGGACCCGACCGTGGTGGCTTTTCTCGGTTTGTTCGCCTTGATCATCACGGGGACCATCGATTGGGATGACGTGCTGTCCGAGAAAAGCGCCTGGGACACCCTGATCTGGTTCGGTGCCCTGGTCATGCTGGCCGAGCAGCTCAACAAGCTGGGGGTGGTTGCCTGGTTTGCCGAGGGCTTGAAGAATGCCATCGTCGCCAGCGGCCTGGACTGGCTGCCCGTGGCTGCCATTCTGGTGGGCATCTTCGTTTTCTCGCACTATCTGTTTGCCAGCACCACGGCCCATATCAGCGCCATGATGCTGGCCTTTCTGACCGTGGGGGCGCAACTGATCCCAGCCGACTACGTCGTGCCCTTTATGCTGATGATGACGGCCGGCTCGGCCATCATGATGACGTTGACGCACTACGCGACCGGCACATCGCCCATCATCTTCGGCAGCGGCTATGTGACTCTGGGTGTCTGGTGGCGTGTGGGGGCCGCGATGTGCGTGCTGGAGTTGCTGATCTTTGCTGTCGTCGGCAGTGCCTGGTGGAAGTTGCTGGGGCTGTGGTGACCTGCGGCCTCAGGTGGCCGTATGCAGGGGCTCGCCCAGAGACAGCATGAGCCGGTTGGCCCAGTTGAAGAAAGCCGTGCCTTGCAGGGCATCGGAGATGGCCGCGTCGTCGAGGCCGGCGGCGAGCAGCGCATCTATATGGCTGGATTCCAGCGCGGGCGGTGTCTGCGTCAAGGCCACGGCGGCGGCGACGATGGCATTCCAGCGAGGGCCCAGGTCGGTGCCCGGACCTTCATCGAGCAGGCGCTGCACATCGGCAGTGCGATGCGAGAAATGCGTGGCAAAGCGCGCATGTACCGAAGCGCAGTAGATGCAGCCGTTGGTGCGTGAGGTTGCAGCTGCTGCCAGTTCACGCTCGGCGCGCGGCAGGCCGGCGTTGGGGTTGTAGAAGATGTCCTTGTCGGTGCGCGTGCGTGCTCCCAGTGTGTCGGGGTCGCGCGCCAGCAGCCGGAAATAGGGTGAACGCGCGCGCGCCGCGTCCACAAGCCCCGCATGGTGGCGCTCGCTCAGCTCGCTCTCCTGCAGCGGAGCTATCCACGGCTGCCAGTCGAGCTGTTCCTGGGTGAAGACCTGGGGGGAGGTGTTGTGCGTAGTGGTCATGGCTGGGCTTGAAGGGCGATGGTGGAAGATGCCGTGGCGGCTGCAGCTCGTGCTCCGAGCACGCGTAGCCCCGCCACGAGGCGGATCTGGAAGGACAGGAAAGAGGCGAGCTGGGACAGGATGACGATATCGGTCTCGCTCCAGCCGGCCTGCTGCAGCGCCAGCAGGGCCTGGGCACTCGCATCGCGTGGGTGGTAGGCCAGCAGATGGGCATGGGCCAGCGCGGCGCTCAGGCGCGGGCCCAGCAAGGCCGCATGCGCCGGGTCCACGGCGTAGCTGGGGCCGCTCTGGTCCTCGCGGCTCAAGGGCCCGGCCGGATAGATCCCGTAGGGGCCGTGCGGGCCGCTGCCGGGCTGCAGGCTGGCAGCGCGCCCGCGCACCACTTCCGAGCTCACGGCATCGGCAAGATCGGCATCCTCGTCCGCCAGGGAGCGTGTGTAGAAGGCCGTGCTGCGTGGCTCGCCGTGCAGGCCTGCCGTGAAGGCAGCCAGCGTCAGGCGCTCCCGCAGCGAGACGGTTCCTGCAACGGGCTCGGCGGGGGTGAACAGCGCGGCAAAGCTTTGCTGGGCCTGGGTGCGAGCCTCGCTGCGGTGGCGGCGCACCTGATCCAGCGTGCTGCCTGCAGCGATGTCGGCGAGGTGGTCGATCACATCTTCGGGAAAGCGGGTCTGTGCGGTGTTGCTCATGATCATGCGGCTTGAAGCAGTTCGGTCTGGACAAGGGGCTGGGAAGCGCCTGTGGGGGCCTCGCTGCGGCGCCAGCCCAGAGCCGGCGCCACGACGGCTGCCGTCAGCTCGATGGAGCGCAGAATGCCCTGGTGCGGCGGGTCGATGGAGTGGACCTGGAACACGATGTCGGTGGCTTGCGCCAGCGCCGTGTCGGCGCGCAGCGAGGCGATCACCTCCTCGGGCGTGCCCACATGCACGTCATAGGCTTCAATGAGCTGCTGCAGCGGCGCCTGCGGATCGACGCGCGTTGCCCATTGCGTGGACGCGGATGAGGCAAGGGCCGCATGACGCTGGGCCGAACGGCGCAGACCGGCCTCGGCCCATTGCAGTGCCTGTTCGCGCCTGTCGGCAACCAGCAGCGTGCGCGAGGCCAGGATGCGCGGTGCGCGCCCTGCGGGCAAGGCCGCGAGATAGGCCTCGATGATGGGGTTCTGTATCTCGGACAGCGTGGCCCGGGGTCGGCCTTCGGGTCGGGGCTGGGTGCGAGAGAGCATCAAGCCGTCCCCGTTGGCGCCGGCGCGTGCCCCGCCCTCGACCGAGAACGTGGCCTGCCAGACGCGCTCCAGCAACTGCGGGGCTGCGGGGTACA
The DNA here is from genome assembly GCF_000241525.1 of Comamonas testosteroni ATCC 11996. Classification (GTDB taxonomy): domain Bacteria; phylum Pseudomonadota; class Gammaproteobacteria; order Burkholderiales; family Burkholderiaceae_C; genus Comamonas; species Comamonas testosteroni. The sequence continues at coordinate 241,700 of NZ_AHIL01000011.1, read as the reverse complement.
GGCGCACGCCGCCTGCCAGCTCGCGCCCGGCCCAGGCATCCCGCAGCATGGCGAAGTTGCGCGCAAAGACCGCGCCGCGCTCGCTGCCTGTGACGCCGAAGGCCTCGAAGGACTCTGCCGTGCCGCCTGTGCCCAGGCCCACTTCGAGGCGGCCGCCAGACAGCAGGTCCAGCACGGCCGCATCCTCGGCCACGCGCAGCGCGTTTTCCAGCGGCAGCGTGACCACACCCGTGCCCAGACGGATGCGCCGCGTGCGGGCCGCCACATGCGACAGAAAGACAAAGGGCGAGGGCAGGCCGCCCTCGCTTTCGTGGAAATGATGCTGGGCGATCCAGGCCGAGTCGAAACCCTGGGCTTCGGCATGGGCGATTTGCTCGGTCACGAGACGGTAGCGTTCGCCGGCCGGCACCTCATCGAGCAGGCGGCTGAAGAAGCCCAGGCGCGGTGCAGGGCGCGCGCGAGCAAGAGTGTCAGGCGGGGTGGGGGACAAAATCAATGCTCCTTTTGCCGGGAATGGCGTCCATGAGTTCGCGCGTGTAGTCGCTGGTGGGGTGCAGGAACACGTCCTCGACGCTGCCTGCGTCCACCACCTTGCCTGCGCGCAGCACCGACACCGTGTCGGCGATCTGGCGCACCACGGCAAGGTCGTGCGAGATGAAGAGATAGCTCAGGCCCAGGTCCTGCTGCAGCTGCGCGAGCAGGGCCAGGATCTGGGCCTGTACGGTCACGTCCAGTGCCGAAACGGCCTCGTCCAGCACCACCACCTCGGGTTGCAGCACCAGGGCGCGTGCAATCGCCACGCGCTGGCGCTGGCCGCCCGAGAGCGCATGCGGGCGCCGTTCGAGCACGGCGGCCGGCAGGCCCACGCGCTCCAGCATGTCATGCACGCGCTGGCGTCGTTCCTGGGGCGGCAGCGGCTCGAAGTTGAGCAGCGGCTCCTCGATGATGTCGAAGACACGCTGGCGCGGGTCCAGCGAGCTGAACGGGTTCTGGTAGACCAGCTGGACCTTGCGCCGCAGCTGGCGCAGGGCCTCGCCGCGCAGGCCCGTGAGTTCGGCGCCGGCGATGCGGATGCGTCCCGATGTAGGGCGTGCCAGGCCCACGATGTCGCGTATGGTCGTGGTCTTGCCCGAGCCCGACTCGCCGACGATGGCATGCGTGGAGCCCCGGCGCAGGCGCAGCGACACGCCGTCCACGGCGCGGAAAACGCCGCCCCCCTGGCCGGGGGCATGGAAGTCGTGGACCAGGTCCTCGACCTCGATGGCCCAGTCTTGGGCAGCGGCCGCCGCCGATGGCGCAGTGCGACGAGGGGCGTGCGTGAGCGACGGAGCATCAGACAGCAAGCGGCGCGTATAGGCGCTTTGCGGATTGCGCAGAAGCTCCAGTGTCGGGCCTTGTTCCTGGATGCGGCCGCCCTGCATGACGATGAGGCGATGCGCGCGGTCGGCCGCCACGCCCAGGTCGTGGGTGACCAGCAACACAGCGGTGCCGGTTTCGCGGCGCAGCTCGTCGATCAGATCCAGGATGCGCCGCTGCACAGTGACATCCAGCGCGCTGGTGGGCTCGTCGGCGATGATTAGCGCAGGCCGCAGCGCGATGGCGATGGCGATCAGCACGCGCTGGCGCATGCCGCCCGACAGCTCGTGCGGATACTGGCGCGCGCGCAGGGCGGGCTGTGACAGGCCCACGCGTGTCAGCAGGTCGATCACGCGCGTCTCGATGGCGGAGCGGTCGCGCAAGCCGTGAATACGCAGGATTTCGCCGACCTGGTCGCCCACGGTGCGCACGGGGTTGAGCGAGGTGGTCGGATCCTGGGGCACAAGGCTGATCACGCGGCCGCGAATGCTGTTCCAGCGCGCGGCACTCCAGTCCGAGACCTCGGTGCCCTGCAGCCGGATGCTGCCTTGCTCGCGGCGCCCGTTGTCGGCCAGCAGTCCGATCACGGCCTGGGCCGTTGTGGTCTTGCCCGAGCCCGATTCGCCGACCAGGGCCACGACCTCGCCGGGCGCCACGGAAAACGACAGGCCGTGGACCACGCGCTGTTCCTGGCCGCTGTGGTCGCGGTAGGCGATGACCAGATTCTGGACCTCAAGCAGCGGGGCTGCGGTTGCGGCAGGGATTGCGGTGGCAGGGCGGTCTTGCAGCAGGGCGCTCATACCGACCTCCGCGCGAAGGAGGCGCCGATGCGGTTGGCGGCCAGCACCACGGCCACCACGACCAGGCCCGGCGCCGTGGTCAGCCACCAGGCGGTGGCGATGTAGTTGCGCCCTTCAGCGATCAGCAGACCCCATTCGGGCGTGGGCGGCGGCGCGCCGTAGCCCAGAAAGCCCAGCGTGGAAATCGACAGGATGGCCGAGCCGAACTGCAGCGCGGCCAGGGCTACCACCGAGGTCAGCGAATTGGGCAGCACATGGCGCCACAGCACGGCGGCAAAGCGTCCGCCGCTGCCGAAGGCCGCCTCCACATAGTCGGAGCGCCGCACGCGAACCACTTCCGAGCGCACCAGGCGCGCGAAGCCGGCCACGGATGCCACCCCCACGGCGATGGCCGCATTGATGGTGCCAAAGCCCAGCAAGATGATGATGGTCAGCGACAGCAGCAGCGAGGGCACGGCCAGCAGCACGTCGACGAAGCGCATCAGAGCATCATCGACACGGCCGCCCGCGGCACCGGCCAGCAGGCCGATCAGCGTGCCCGCCACCAGGCCCACGGCCACGGCGAGGAAAGCACCCGACAAGGAGTGCACCGAGCCATGCACCACGCGGGCCCAGAGATCACGCCCCAGCGCATCCGTGCCCAGCCAGTGCGCGAGGCCGGGCTCCAGCAACTGCTGGCCGGCCTGGCCGACGACGGGGTTCTGATGGGCAAACCAGCCCGGAACCAGGGCCCACAGCGCGGCGGTGGCAATCACCAGCCATGCCAGGGCCAGCGTGGGCGGCAGGCGCCTGAGCCTTTGCAGATCGGTCAGGGCGGGGCGCAGGCTTTTTGCGGCCGGTGCCGGTGCCGGTGCCGGCGAGGGCGCCAGCCTGGGCGCTGCGGACGATGCGACGCCGGATGCCAGGGGCTTGGGAATGGCGGTCGAGACGGCGGTATTCATGCCCGGTTCTCCACAGAATGACGCAAACGAGGATCGAGCAGCGGGTAGAGCAGGTCCACGGCGAGGTTGATGAGCACGAAGGCGGCGGCCGAGACGACGACCACGGCCTGGAGCACGGCCGTGTCCTGGTTGCCCACGGCCTGCTGGGTCAGCGTGCCCAGGCCGTTGAGGCCGAACACGGCCTCGGTGACCACGGCACCGGCCAGCAGCTCGCCGAACAGCACGCCGGCAATCGTCAAGGTCGGCAGCAAGGCATTGCGCGCCACATGGTGCAGCAGCACCCAGGCGCGAGAGGCGCCCTTGGCGCGCGCCACGGCCACGAAGGGTTGGGCCAGCACGGTGTCGATATTGCGCAGCAGGATCTGGGCCAGTGGCGCCGAAATCGGGACGGCCAGCGTCAGCGTGGGAAGGACCAGACCTTCCCAGGGACCGGGATTGATGACGGGAATCCAGCCCAGACGGAAGGACAGCACCTGGATCAGCATGATGCCCAGCCAGAAAACGGGCACGGAGACGAAGACCGAGGGCAGGGCTTGCAGGGCATTGCGCAGCCAGGCCAGAGGCGCGAGGCTGGCTGCGGCCGCCAGAGCGATGGCCAGCAGCGCCGCCGTGGAAAAGCCCAGGGCCGCCAGGCGCAGCGTTGGCGGCAGACTGGTGGCCAGGCCCTGGCTCACGGGCACGCCGGCCTGCAGCGAGTAGCCGAAATGGCCCGTGAGGAACTGAGCCAGCGTGTGCAGGTATTGCTGCCAGACGGGCTGGTCGGCACCATAGGCGGCGCGGATGTCGGCGATCTCCTGCGGGCCCAGGCCCAGCTCGGGGTTCAGGAACTTGATCAGCACGGCGTCGCCCGGCAGCAGCTGCAGCAGGATGAAAGAGGCCGTGAAAGCCGCCCACAGCACCAGGGCGGCCTGTGCGATGCGGCCAAGCAGATAGCGGCGTGGCATGGGTGCGCCTCCTTGATCGGTGCGCACTCAGCGCTTGGCCAGCCAGGTGCTGTAGAAGCTGGGGCGGCCCACGGCCTCGAAGCCCACCTCACGCACCCAGGTCGCACCCGCGAAGGCCTGGGGTTCCTCGAAGATCGGGATCACATAGGCCTGATCGATCAGATAGTTCTGCACATCGCCGGTCAGCGCCAGGCGCCGGTTGGCATCGGTCTCGGCCGCGATGGCATCGAACAGGCGGTTGAGCTTGCCGTCCTCGAAGGACTTGACCTTCTGGCTCACACCGCCTTTTTGCAGCAGCACATTGCGGTTGCTTGGGTAGTAGTTGCTCTTGATCACGTCGGGATCGGCGCGGCCCACCATGCCCGGCAGCACGCCGGTCTTGTCGGGGTCCAGCGTGTCCACCGTGCGGCTGCCCGAGTCTCCGGCCAGCACATTGAGCTTGATGCCCAACCTGGCCCATTGCTGGGCCACGAGCTGCAAGGTCTCCTTGTTCTGCGGCTGGGGCAGGGATTCGTAGGTCGAGAGCACGAAGTCCTGGCCGTTCTTCTGGCGCAGGCCGTTGGCGCCCAGGCTCCAGCCGGCCTCGTCGAGCAATTGTCTGGCCTTGGCCTCGTCAAAGACCAGCTTGGCCGACAGGTCCACATAGCCGGCTGCCGTGGAGGCGATCACCGAGCGTGCCTGCGGGTAGCGCGGCGAGAAGAGGGTTTCGACGATCTCCTTGGTATTGGTGCCATGCAGCAGGGCCTGGCGCACCTTGAGGTCGGCCACCAGGGCGTTGTCGGGACGGATGGCGATGCTGTTGTTCACGCCGCGCGTGGACGGCGCATAGATGGCGAACTTCTGCTGCTCCACGCGCTTTTCGTCATAGGCCTGGACCTGGCGGATGAAGCCGGCCTGGCCGGCCAGCAGTGCGCCTATGCGCACGCTGTCCTCGGGCGTGACGATGAACTTGACTTCATCCAGGCGTGCGCGGCCCTGGTGGGCCAGCTTGGCCGGGCCCCAGCTGTAGTCCTTGCGCGCCTTGAGCACCAGCTCCTTGCCCAGGGTCTCGCTGGCCACCACGAAGGGGCCCGAACCTATGATGCGCGTGGCATCGCCAAGCTCCTCGAATGGACGATCCAGCGTGGCCGGCGAGACCAGGCCCGAGCCGATCACCGAAGTGCCCTGGAGAAAGCCTGGCGAGGGTTTCTTGAAGAAGAATTTCACGGTCAGCGGATCGACGACTTCGCTGCGCTCGTAATTGTTGATGACCTCGGAGACCGGTTGCTTGAGCGCCTTGTTGCCCAGGCCGTAGGTGTCGAAGTTACGCGCCACGGCGGCCGCGTCCAGCGGCGATCCGTCCGAGAAGCTCACGCCGGAGCGCAGCTTGAAGCTGTACTCGGTGGCGTCGGCGTTCACGGTCCAGGACTCGGCGATCCAGGGCTGGATCTCCAGTGTCTCGGGGTCCTGATAGGTCAGCTTGTCCGTGATCTGGTTGAGCACGCCGCCGTTGGGATAAAAGCCCCCCGCAGGCGGATAGAGATTGGTGTGTGCCTGCTGTTCGAGGTAGACCAGGGTGCCGCCCTGGACCGGCTTGGCCGATGCATCGGCCTGGGCCGTGCCGGATTGCCTGGAGCAGCCGGCCAGCAGCATGCCGCCCGTCAGTACCGCCACTGCGGCCCACAGGGCCCGGCGTTTGGCCGACCTGTTCACTGGCTGTTTTATCGATGGATCCGTCTGCGAAGGGAAAAACACGTTCATACCTCGTCGCCGCATGGCGCTGAAAATTCAGGTTCCGGACGCATCGCCGCAGCGACCGACCGGATTCATGGTTCTCATGCTATTGACGCCAAATATTCGTGCTCATATATTGAGTAGCATCGTTATGCGAAAAACAACTAAGCAGCGTGAACCTGCATATTTGCTACGCGCATAAGCGCAGACGAATTCCTTTGTTGGCCCGACGCGCCGCTCTCACAACAATGGCCTGGCATTCCTTTATCGAAAGCCCGCTCATGAGTCATCTCAACGAATATCTTTCCGAAAAACGCGCGGCCGTGCTGGCACGCAGCGCCGCCATCGAGGCGGGCACGGCCCAGGCCGCCAGACTCAAGGCCAGCGTGCGTGCCGAGGGGCGCAGCGGCGTGCGCCGCCTGCGCATCCGCGAACACCAGGTCATCAGCGACAGCCCGCCCGACTTCGCGGGCTACAACCTCGGCCCGAGCTCGCCCGAGCTGCAACTGGGCGTGCTGGGCACCTGCGTGACCCATATCTTTCTGATCCAGGCGGCCGAGCGCCAGGTGCCGCTGGAGAGCCTCGAAGTCGAGGTCACGGGCATCATCGACCCGCGCGGCGGCAAGCCCGGCCACGAAGCGACGCCGATCTGGCCGCACGATATCGGTTACACCGTGCATATCGATTCGCCGGCCAGCCGCGCCGAGATCGATGCACTGTTCGAGGCCGTGGAGCGAACCTGCCCCATCCTCAACCTGCTGCGCAGCCCCCAGTCCATCCGCGCCGAAGTGCGTCATACCGACTCCAGCGCGCCCGAGCGCCTGGCGGCCTGATAACCTTTAGAAAGACTTTTGCATGAGCCTGCCACTCGACCATATCGTCATCGCGGTCCAGGACCTGGAGCGCACGATTGCCGACTATCAGTCCCTGGGTTTCAACGTGCTGCGCGGCGGCGAGCACCCGGGCCGCTCCACGCACAACGCCCTGGTGGTCTTTGCCGACGGCGTCTATTTCGAACTCATTGCCTGGCGTGCGCCTGCGCCCGAGGAGCGCTGGTGGCAGCAGTTGCAGCAGCACGGCGAGGGGCTGGTCGACTTCGCGCTGCTGCCTTCCGAGACCGGCGCCGTGGTGGCAGCGGCCCAGGCGCGTGGCCTGGGCTATGAAGCACCTTATGAGGGCGGACGTCTGCGTCCCGATGGAGAGCAGCTGCGCTGGCGCAATGCACGCGCCCACAGCCAGGATCTGCCGTTTCTGTGCGGCGACCTGACGCCGCGTGCCCTACGCGTGCCCGAAGGCCAGGCCCGCGTGCATCCCAACGGCGCGACCGGCGTGGCCCGTCTGGAAGTGGCAGTGCAGGACCTGCAGTCCAGCCTGGCGCGCTGGCGGGCATTGCTCGGCGAAGGCGTGGATGTCAGCGCGCTGCGGGTCTCGGCCGACGGCAGCACGCAGCAGGTATCGCTGGGTCTGGGCACCACCGAGCTGGTGCTGGCCGCACCCGTACAGGCTGCAGGCTTCCTGGCCCAAAGACTGGCCACTCGCGGCGAAGGCCCTTATGCCATTGTGCTGTCGGTGCCGCAGCAGGCGGTAGCACGGGAACTGGACGAAGTTGCCACCCACGGGGTGCGCATTGAACTGGCACTGCATTCCGGCAGCGAGCGGGAAACCGCCGCCGCCTAGGCCCAATAACAGGGGCGCTAGAATAGCGCCCCCGCTGACACCCATGCCCACTTCGGTGGGCGTTTTCGTTGCGGCCGCGTCAGCCTTTGCGGGCCGGCGCGGTGCAGCGCCGCCTTCCATGACTACAGCTCTCACGCCTGCCACTCTGGGCATCGATTTCGGAACCTCCAACTCTGCTGCCGCCTATCGCCTGCCTGGCAAGACCGCCAGTCTGCTGCCGCTGGAAGGCGCTGCCACCGGCATGCCAACGGCACTGTTCTTCAATACCGAAGAGCACAGCACGCATTTCGGTCGCGATGCCATGCAGCAGTATCTGGCAGGCGAGGAAGGGCGTCTGATGCGTTCCCTCAAAAGCCTGCTGGGCAGCAGCCTGTTGCTGGAAAAGACTGCGGTGCACGAGCAGCTTGTCAGCTATCAGGACATCATCGCGATCTTTCTCAAGCGCGTGGCCGATCAGGCGCGCCGGGCGCTGGACGGCCGTCTGCCGGAGCGTGTGGTGCTGGGGCGTCCCGTGCATTTTGTCGACGAGCACCCGCAGCGAGACCGCCAGGCGCAGGATGCCCTGGCCGCTGCGGCGCGCGCCGCGGGCCTTGGCGAAGTCAGCTTTCAGCTGGAGCCGATTGCGGCGGCGCTGGACTACGAGCAGCGCCTGAGCGAGGAGCAACTGGTGCTGGTGGTCGATATCGGCGGCGGCACCTCGGACTTCACGGTGGTGCGTCTGGGCCCGCAACAGGCCGGGCATGCCGACCGTACTCAGGACATTCTGGCCACCACCGGCGTGCATATCGGAGGCACGGATTTCGACCATCGCCTCAATGTGGCTCAGGTCATGCCGCTGCTGGGCTACAAGCACATCGGACCCAGCGGGCGCGAGGTGCCCAGCAGCGTGTTCTTCGATCTCTCCACCTGGCATCTGATCCAGTGGCTGTACACGGCCAAGGCCCTGGCTTCGGCGCGTGGTCTCAAGAGCGATTACAGCGATCAGCAACTGCACCAGCGCCTGATGAAGGTACTGGATTGGCGTGAAGGCCATAGGCTGGCCGATGCGGTGGAGCAGGCCAAGATTGCGGCTTCGCAAAGCCATGCGCCCTCGGCCATTGCTCTGGACTGGCTGGAGCAAGACCTGCCAGCGGCCATCTCCCCGGAGGTTCTGCAGGAGCAGTTGCAGGCCTTGCTGCTGCAGGTGGTCGAATGTGCGCAGGACTGTGTGCGCCAGGCCGGCGTGGCGGCACCAGACGCCATCTATCTGACCGGCGGCTCGTCGGCCCTGCGTACCCTGCGCGATGCGCTGCGCGTCGCTTTCCCCGATGTGCCGCAGGTCGAGGGCGACCTGTTCGGCGGCGTGGCCACCGGTCTGGCCTATGCCTGAACTCGAAGCCCCCTGAGCTGCTGCACGGCTTCCCCCAAAGGGGGCGGCACCTGCGCTGCGAGGTAGCCCTTGCCAGGCATCTCCGGTTTGTACCGCGCTCGGTTGACGTGCTTATTCTTCTTCGGCGGCCCGCTTGAGCTCCAGCGCCCGGTCGTAGAGCGTGTTGCGGCTGGCTCCCGTGATTTCGGCGGCCAGTTTCACGGCCGTCTTGGTCGGTAACTCGGCCAGCAGCAGCTTGAGCACGCGCTCGGGCTCGCCCGACTCCTGTTGCACCGCCACAGGGTGCAGCACGATGGCGAACTCGCCCTTGACACGCTGCGGCGAGGCCTGCAGCCAGGCGGCCAGCTCGTGGGCCGGCATGCTCGCGATGTCTTCAAACTGCTTGGTGATCTCGCGCGCCAGCGTGACGCGGCGCTCGCCCAGCAGGGCCAGAGCCTGGGCCAGCTCGATGATGCGGTGCGGGGCTTCGAGCAGCACGGTGCAACGCGGCTGGTCGGCCAGTTTTTGCACGGCGGCGAGTCGTTCGGCATTCTTGGTGGGCAGGAAGCCGGCAAACACAAAGCCGTTTTCGCCCTGTGCCGGCGTGACGGCACCGGCCACGCTGATGGCCGATGTCACGCTGCTGGCGCCGGGCAGCGGAATGCTGCGCAGACCCACGGCCTGCAGCGCTGCGCACAGGCGCGCGCCCGGGTCGCTGACGCCGGGCGTGCCCGCATCGCTGACATAGGCGATGCGCTGGCCTTGCTGCAGGCGCTCGATCACCTGCTGGGCGGCTTCTGCCTCGTTATGCTGATGCACGGCCAGCAACTGGCTGCCGGGGCGGTCCAGCCCGTAGCTGCGCAGCATGCCCTGGGTGTGGCGCGTGTCTTCGCAGGCGATGCAGTCCACGATCTGCAGCACATGCAGCGAGCGCAGGCTGATGTCGGCCAGATTGCCAATCGGCGTCGCCACCACATACAGGGCTGCCTGCGGATAATGCTGGGAAGCGGCCGCGTCATGTGCGGCAGTCAGTGCAGAGGCGAAAGAGGTAGTCAATGGATTTCCTTGGAAAGCGGCCCAAGCCGGCGCAAAGCACAACCGCACGCGGGCAACAGGCCGAGGATGCTGCGTTGGCACATTTGCAGACGCGAGGCCTGAAGCTTGTCGAGCGCAATTATCGGACGCCGGGCCGTGGTGGCGGCGAAATCGACCTGATCCTGCGTGACCGCGACGGGTCTTTGGTGTTCGTCGAAGTCCGCAGCCGCAACACCGAGCGCTTCGGCGGTGCAGCCGGCAGCATCGGCCGCCTCAAGCAGCAGCGCATCGTGCTGGCCGCCAGGCACTATCTGATGAGGCTTGCGGCAGCGCCGCCATGCCGCTTTGATGTGGTGCTGGTCGACAGCTCCGGGAACCAGATGCGCATAGAGTGGCTCCAAGCGGCATTCGAGGCGCTTTAGTCGCCGCGTCATAGTTGTGCGCAACACTGATGCGCAAATAACGGTTTGCTACCAAAGAGATAACAGGTGGCGGGTATCATCGGGCCTCCATGCTAGAGCAACGAATTCAACAGCATTTCATCGACAGTGCCGACCTGAAGTACCAGGCCGCCCAGGCGCTGAGCCAACCTATTGCTTCCGCCGTACAGGCCATGCTGGCCTGCGTGACGGGCGGCGGCAAGGTGCTGGCCTGCGGTACGGGCGTTTCGGCCAGCGATGCCCAGTTATTTGCCTCCCTGTGCGTGACAGGGTTCGAGCGCGATCGTCCCGAGCTGGCGGCCGTGGCCCTGACTTCCGATGGCGGCCTGCTGGGCAGCGTGGGGGCGACGGGTTCGGGCGGCAATGCCAGCCAGTATCTGGCGCGTCAGGTGCGGGCGCTGGGGCAACCCGGCGATCTGCTGCTGCTCATGTCGGTGACCGGCAACGATACGGCTGTGCTGGAGGCTCTTGAAGCCGCCCACGAGCGCGACATGATGGCCGTGGTGTTGACAGGCCGCACCGGCGGAAATCTGGCCTCCGCCGTGCGCGAGACCGATGTGCTGATCTGCGTGCCCCACGACCGTGCGGCGCGTGTGCGCGAAACCCATACCTTGATCCTGCACTGTCTGGCCGACGGTGTGGACTCTCAACTGCTTGGTGACCAGGAGATGCCTTTATGAAGTTGAAGTGGACCCGTGTTGCATGCGCGGCCCTGACCGTTGCCGCTCTGGGCGGTGCCTTGAGCGGTTGTGTGGCTCTGGTGGGCGGTGGTGCCGCCGTGGCGGGCATGTCGGCAGTGGACAGGCGCACCACCGGCACACAGGTGGAGGACCAGGGCATAGAGCTGCGTGCCGGCAATCGCATCAGCGAGGTGATGGGCGAGAAGGCCCGCGTCAGCGCCACCAGCTACAACCGAGTGGTGCTGCTGACCGGCCAGGCAGGCAATGCGACGGACAAGGCGACCATCGAGAAGCTGGTGCGCGAACAATCCACCGTGCGCCAGGTCTACAACGAGATCGAGGTCGTGCCTTTCACGGCCACTCTGGGTCAGCGCTCCCAGGATTCTCTGATCACGACCAAGGTCAAGGCCAGTCTGGTCAACGCCAAGGACATTTCATCCTCGGCCATCAAGGTCGTGACCGAGAACAACGTGGTCTATCTGATGGGCATAGTCACGCCGCGTGAATCCAAGCGGGCTGCCGAGATCGCCCGTGGCGTCAACGATGTGAGCAAGGTTGTGCGCCTGTTTGAGGTCATCTCCGAAGATGAGCTGGCTGCTGCAACGTCCAAGGCAGCCCCTGTGGTCGAGGACCGCTCCAGCATGAACTGAGGCGAACTGAGGGCCACAAAAAAGCCGGACCCGAGTCCGGCTTTTTTCATGGCGCAGCGGCTCAGCGCAAGCGCTGGATCAGGCTGGAAGTATCCCAGCGATTGCCGCCCATGGCCTGTACATCGGCATAGAACTGGTCCACCAGCGCGGTGACGGGAAGGCGTGCGCCATTGCGCTGGGCCTCGGCCAGCACCAGCCCCAGATCCTTGCGCATCCAGTCCACGGCAAAGCCGAAGTCGAACTTCCCCACGGCCATGGTCTTGCCGCGATTGTCCATCTGCCAGCTCTGGGCGGCGCCCTTGCCGATCACGTCGAGGACCTTCTCCACGTCCAGGTCGGCGCGCAGGCCAAAGGCAATGGCTTCGGACAGCCCCTGGACCAGGCCCGCAATGCAGATCTGATTGACCATCTTGGTCAGTTGACCGCTGCCGCTGGCACCCATATAGGTAAAGGCGCGCGAGAAGGCATCAGCCACCGGTGCCACCTGGTCGAATACCTCCTGATCGCCACCGCACATGACAGTGAGCTGACCGTTGACCGCACCGGCCTGACCACCCGATACCGGGGCATCCATGAAGTGCAGGCCGCGTTTGCGTGCTTCGGCATACAGCTCGCGCGCCACCTGGGCCGAGGCCGTGGTGTGATCGACAAAGATGGCGCCAGGCTCCATGCCCGCAAAGGCGCCGTCGTCGCCCAGCACAATGGAGCGCAGGTCGTCATCGTTGCCCACGCAGGAGAAGACCATGCGTGCGCCCTTGACGGCTTCACGGGGCGTGGCCGCATGGCGGCCGCCGACAAATTCCTCGACCCAGGCTTCGGCCTTGGTGGTCGTGCGGTTGTAGACCGTGACCTGATGGCCAGCCGCAGCCAGGTGCCCGGCCATGGGATAGCCCATGACACCCAGACCCAGAAAGGCCACAGGAGTGGAAGTGCAGGGTGCGTAGCTGCGGGAGGCGATGGTGGCTGTGCTCATGAAATCCTCTAAGACTGGGTGCGGAACAGTTCGATCATGGTAGCGCCGCAGTGCATGGCCTTGGCGTAGAGCAGGGTCCTGGGCGGCCCTGCCGCCCCACAGCAAAGCCAGCGCTCCACCTGTGGGAGGAGATGCCGGCGCCTTGGGGTTAGACGATGGTCAGATGTTCTGTGCCGGCTGCCAGGTCCAGAGTCCGGGCGCGCTGGCTGTTGAGCTTGATCTGCAGACGCAGGTCGTTGACCGAGTCTGCATTGCGCAGCGCATCTTCGTAGGTGATGAGATTGGATTCGAACAGGTCGAACAGCGCCTGGTCAAAGGTCTGCATGCCGATATTGCGGCTTTTCTTCATGATCTCCTTGATCTCGACGACCTCGCCCTTGAAGATCAGGTCGGCAATCAGCGGAGAGTTGAGCATCACCTCGATGGCGGCGACACGGCCCTTGCTGTCCTGCTTGGGAATCAGACGCTGGGAGATGAGGGCCCGCAGGTTCAGCGACACATCCATCAGCAGCTGTGGACGGCGTTCTTCGGGGAAGAAGTTGACGATGCGGTCCAGCGCCTGGTTGGCACTGTTAGCATGCAGCGTGGCCAGACACAGATGGCCCGTTTCCGAGAACGCAATCGCGTGCTCCATGGTTTCGCGGTCGCGGATTTCGCCCATCAAAATCACATCGGGAGCCTGGCGCAGCGTGTTCTTGAGCGCCGCTTCCCAGCTGTCCGTATCCAGCCCCACCTCGCGTTGCGTGACCACGCAGTTCTTGTGCGGGTGCACGAATTCCACGGGGTCTTCCACCGTGATGATGTGGCCGAAGGAGTTCTCGTTGCGCCAGTCCACCATGGCGGCCAGCGTGGTGGACTTGCCCGAGCCCGTCGCGCCCACCAGGATGCACAGGCCGCGCTTGGTCATGGTCACTTCCTTGAGCACCTGCGGCACGCCCAGGCCGTCAATCGTGGGCAGGGTGGTGGGAATGGTACGCAGCACCATGCCGACCTTGCCCTGCTGCATGAAGGCATTGACACGGAAGCGCCCCACACCGGCCGGCGAGATGGCGAAGTTGCACTCCTTGGTGTGCTCGAAGTCCGCCACCTGCCTGTCGTTCATGATGGAGCGCGCCAGGGCCAGCGTATGCAGCTGGCTCAGCGGCTGGGGCGAGACCTTGGTGACCTTGCCGTCAATCTTGATGGCAGGCGGAAACTCCGCCGTGATGAACAGGTCGCTGCCGTTGCGGCTGACCATGAGCTTGAGCAGATCGTTGATGAATTTACTGGCCTGATCGCGTTCCATGATCACTCCTTGTCCAGTGGTCGCAAGCAAAGACCACTCTTAAAAATTGGCACGGCCCAAGCGAGAGGCAGCCAGCAAGGGCCGTCCCGCAGCAAAGGCTGTCGTCCCCCTCAGGGGGAAGCGGCAAAGCCGCTCAGGGGGAACCTTATCCAGGGAAATTTTCGGGAATCTTCGCCTTGCTGCGCGCTTCGGCCGGGCTGATGAGGTTGCGGCGCACCAGATCGGTCAGGTTCTGGTCCAGGGTCTGCATGCCCATGTTCTGGCTGGTCTGGATGGTGGAGTACATCTGCGCCACCTTGGCTTCGCGGATCAGGTTGCGGATGGCGGGCGTGCCCAGCATGATCTCGTGCGCGGCCACCCGGCCCTGGCCGTCCTTGGTCTTGCAAAGCGTCTGTGAGATCACGGCCTGCAGCGACTCGGACAGCATGGCGCGCACCATTTCCTTTTCATCGGCCGGGAACACGTCGATGATACGGTCGATGGTCTTGGCCGCCGACGAGGTGTGCAGCGTGCCGAACACCAGGTGACCGGTTTCGGCCGCAGTCATGGCCAGGCGGATGGTTTCCAGGTCTCGCATTTCGCCGACCAGGATCGCGTCCGGATCTTCACGCAGCGCGGACTTCAGGGCTGCCGCGAACGACAGCGTCATGGGGCCGACTTCGCGCTGGTTGATCAGGCATTTCTTGGACTCGTGCACGAATTCGATGGGGTCTTCCACCGTCAGGATGTGGCCGTACTCGGTCTCGTTGAGATAGTTGACCATGGCGGCCAGCGTGGTGGACTTGCCCGAGCCCGTGGGGCCGGTCACCAGCACCAGGCCGCGCGGCTTCAGGGCCAGGTCGGCGAAGATCTTGGGGGCGTTGAGCTGTTCCAGTGTCAGGATCTTGCTGGGAATGGTACGGAACACGGCCGCCGCGCCGCGGTTCTGGTTGAAGGCGTTGACACGAAACCGGGCCAGGCCTTCGATTTCGAACGAAAAGTCCACTTCCAGAAACTCTTCGTACTGCTTGCGCTGGGCATCGCTCATGATGTCGTAGACCATGGCGTGCACGGTCTTGTGGTCCAGCGGATCGATGTTGATGCGGCGCACATCGCCGTGGACGCGAATCATGGGGGGCAGGCCTGCCGACAAATGCAAGTCCGAAGCCTTGTTCTTGACACTGAATGCCAGCAATTGCGTGATATCCACGGAGATCCCTCTCTGGTTTGATACTCTGGCGCCAATTATGACGACGATTGAAAACAATCTGGGGCAGATTCATGCCCGCATTGCAGCCGCTTGCGCCAGTGCAAGCCGGCCCGTGACATCGGTGCAACTGCTGGCCGTTTCCAAGACCTTCGGCGCGGATACGGTGCGCGAGGCGGTGCTGGCCGGCCAGCGCAGCTTTGGCGAGAACTATATCCAGGAGGCGGTGGAGAAAATTGCCGCCGTGCGCGCCATGCAGCTGGCGGGCGGCGAGGCGCTGCAATGGCATTGCATAGGCCCCATCCAGAGCAACAAGACGCGGCTGGTGGCCGAGAATTTCGACTGGGCCCAGACCGTGGACCGGCTCAAGATCGCCGAGCGTCTTTCGGCCCAGCGCCCCCTGGGCATGGCACGGCTCAATGTCTGCATCCAGGTCAATGTGGATGGCGGCGCCACCAAGTCCGGCGTCAT
This sequence comes from Comamonas testosteroni ATCC 11996, assembly GCF_000241525.1. Lineage (GTDB taxonomy): Bacteria > Pseudomonadota > Gammaproteobacteria > Burkholderiales > Burkholderiaceae_C > Comamonas > Comamonas testosteroni. Next base: position 226,201 of record NZ_AHIL01000011.1, on the reverse strand, counting down.
GGCCGAGCAAGCCCTGGAGCTGGCCCAAGCCATGGTGAAGCTGCCCAATCTACAGCTGCGCGGCATCATGAGCATTCCTGACGATGCTCCTGATTTCGAGGCGCAATGCGCAGTCCACAAAAAGGCCAAGGCTGTTTTTGAGTCCATCAAGGCCAGTGGCCTCGCGGGGCTGGAGCATTTCGACACGCTGTCCATGGGCATGACCGGCGATCTGGACGCCGCCGTGGCAGCGGGCAGCACCATGGTGCGCGTGGGCAGCGGGATATTTGGAAGGCGTACCTACGGTACGCCCACCCCCTGAGCCGCGTAGCGGCTTCCCCCTCTCTCTTCGGGAGGGAGGACGACAGCCTCGCTGCGAGGCGGCTCTTGCTCGCTGTCTCTGGCTTGGTGCGCGCCGGTTTCAAGCTTCAGTTGCTGTGTTGCAGTCTTTTGCTCAAGGTCGCTTCATCTGGCATTCGGTCGGTAGGTCAAGCTGCTGGGCGGAATAGACAGCGTCGGTTCTGAAACCGTAGTTCGTGCCTTCCCAGCCGGTTTTGACCAGCTTGCCATCCACGGGGGCGATGGTGTTGACGACCTGGGGCAGCAGCAGCTGATGGTCCTTGCCGCGCATCTTGACGGGGCCGAAGACAGTGTCCATGGACATGTCCTCCATGGCCTTGGCAATTTTCACGGGCTCGGTGGACTGTGCCTTGGCCATGGCAGCGGCCAGCATGCGCGGCACCAGGTCCATGCGCGGGGCCAGAAAGTCCTGGCTCATCCTGGCCTTGTACTCTCTGGCGCGGGCGTCGGCCTGGGCGCGGTCGGCCATGCCGGGGTGCCATTCTGCGACCCAGGTCACCTGGCCGATCCTGGCCTGGGAAATGGAGGTCACGGTGCCCGGAAAGCCGCCTGCGCTGTGGTTGAAGTAGCGCAGGTCGTAGCCCGAGTCTCCGGCGGACTTGAGCAGCAATGCCAGATCCTGGCCCCAGTTGCCGGTGATGATGGAATCGGTTCCGACTTCCTTGATCTTGGCCACATAGGGCGCAAAGTCCTTGATGCGGCCCATGGGGTGCAGGGTCTCGCCCACGAACTGCACATCGGGTCTTGCCTTGCCGACCATGCTGCGCCCGAAGCTGGCCCATTGCTTGCCATGGGCATAGTCCTGGTTGAGCAGAAAGACCTTGCGGATCTGGGGCTGGGTCTTGATGTAGTTGGCGATGGCCTGCATGCGCATGGCCGTGTTGGCATCGAACATGAAATGCCAGAAGCTGCAGGACTTGCCGGTCAGTTCGGGATCGATCGAGCTGTGGTTGAGTACTAGCACCTCCTTGCCTGGATTGCGCTGGTTGTAGCGCGATGCTGCCTGCACCAGGGCCGTGACCACCGAAGAGCCCGAGCCCCCCGTCACCACCACGCGCGCGCCCTGGTCAATGGCGGCCTGCAGCGCGCTCTGGCTCTCCTGGGCCGAGAGCTTGCTGTCGAACTGCAGCAGCTGGAACTTGGCGCCGTTGTAGAGGCCGCCCTTGGCGTTCACGTCATCGACGGCATAGAGCACATGGTTGCGCATGACTTCACCCACATTGGCAAACGGGCCGGAGAGCGGGTCGATGAATGCGATCTTGAACGGCTCAGCCGTCTGGGCGGATACGCTGCCGGCGCAAAGACCGGCGGCCAGCGCAATGGCTGAGAAGCGAACGGACATGGTGTTGTCTCCAGGGAGTTGGAATGGCGCCTTGGCCGCAGGGGCTCTCAGCTGGCGCTGTGGCTGGTGGAGGAAGCGCTCTTGCGGCGCCTGGGGGGCGAAGGGTCTTGCGGTGGCGGCGCAGTGCGGCTCGCGCGCTTGCGTGGTGCAGGTGCAGGTGCAGGTGCAGGTGCAGGTGCAGGTGCAGGATTGCGCAGGCCCAGCACGCGCGAGGCCAGATCGGTGAGCTCGACCACCATCTCGGCCGGCCCCAGCTTGCCGCCGGGCTGGTACCAGTTGTAGAGAAAGCCCGGCAGGCTGCAGGCCGCCTGGGCCGTGATGCGGGTGTCGCGGAAGTCGAAATGCCCGCTGGCGCGGCCTTCGTCGAGCAGGGCGCAGAACTGCCTGTAGAACTGCTGGGCCACATTGCGGGAGGCCTTGAGATAGGCCGGGCTGAAGGCCTGCGGCTCGCGGTAGGGGAAAAAGCCCGCCGGGTAGTGCGCGATGGTGGCGGCGATCAGGCGCTGCAGGCCGTCCACGGCTTTCTCATGCGCGGGGCGCGGGTCGTCGGCCGCAAAGTCCAGCACCGTGAAGCAGGCCTCGGTCGGAGCCCAGCACAAGGTCTCGAAGATCTCCTGCTTGTTGCGGAAGTAGTAGTAGACAAAAGGCTTGGTCACGCCCAGCGCCTGCACGATCTGCTCGATGGTGGTGTTGGCATAGCCATAGCGATCGAACAAGGCTTCGGCGGCCTTGAGAATGCGCTCGCGCTTCTCGTCGGAGCCTGCCGTGGGCAGGCGCTGGCGGCCGTGCGGCGCCACTGGCGCAGCCGGCTTTTTTTCGGTCTTTCTGGGCGTGGCAGGCATGAGGGTTTGCGCGTGTCGCATTCGTTATACCAATGGGTAGCATTGTTCTACCGGCAGGTATACATTGACAAGACGCCGAGCAGCAGATTGCCCTAAGGCAATCCCTGAGAAAGCCCGCAAAGTGGCTCCAGACCTCGGTTTTCACGAGACACCCAGGAGACAACCATGGCTGAATCCGAAATCCTCATTCCCCTGCATGAGGCCTTGCGCCGCAATGCGCGCCAGCATCCCGAGCGCGATGCCTATATCTGGTACGGACAGCACATCAGCTGGCGCCAGGTGGATGAGGCCAGCGATGCCGTGGCCGCGCATCTGCAGCAACTGGGCGTGAAGCCCGGCGAGCCCGTCGCCCTGTTCATGAACAACTGCCCGCAGTACATCGTGGCGCACTACGCGGTGCAGAAGATCGGAGCCATCGTCTGCCCCTGCGGGCCGTTGAACAAGGAGCACGAGCTCGAATACCAGCTCAACGATCTGCAGGCACGGATCATCATTGCGGCCGATGTGCTGCTGCCCGTGGTGGACAAGGTGCGCGGCAGCACCGCGCTGCAGCATGTGCTGGCCGTGCGCTACGGCGACTGGTTGCCCGCAGCGCCCACGCTGCCCCTGCCTGCCGAGCTGCAGGCCCCCGTGCGGCAGCTGCCCGCCGATGTGACGTCGTTCTGGGATCTCATGCACAGCGGCGCCAGGCCTTCCCATGTCGAGGTGGACATGGACGAGGTGGCGCTGATGACCTATACCTCGGGGACCACGGGCCTGCCCAAGGGCGCTATGCTGAGCTTTGGCGCGGCCGCATACAAGACCGCCGGTGCGTCCCGGGTGACCGGGGTCAGCGCCGAGGATGTCCTGCTGGCCGTGGCGCCGCTCTATCACATCGCCGGCATGTCCATGGGCGTGAACATGCCCGTGCATTCGGGGGCGCCCTGCGTGCTGCTGCATCGCTTCGATCCGCTGGCCGTGGCGCAGGCGCTGGAGCGCTATCGCGTCAGCTGGTGGTACAGCATCGCGCCCATGAATGTGGCGCTGATGCAGGTGCCCGGCGTGGAGAAGATGGATTTCAGTGCGCTGCGCCGCAATACCGTCACCAGCTTCGGCATCACCTACACCGAGGACCTGGCGCAGCAGTGGCGCCGGTTCGCACCCAATGCCATCTCCAGCGAGGCGGCCTACGGCCTGTCCGAAACCCACACCATGGATACCTTCATGCCGGGCGATGCCATCCGCTGGGGCACCCATGGCAAGCCCGCGCCGGGCAACGAAATCCGGGTGATAGATCCGGAGACCGGCGCACCGCTGGCGGCAGGCGAGGTGGGCGAAATCATCATTCGCGGCCCGGGCAACTTCAAGGGCTACTGGAACAAGCCCGAGGCCACGGCCAGGACGCTCAAGGACGGCTGGGTGCATACCGGCGATATGGGCAAGTTCGATGCGGACGGCTATCTGACCTTCATCGGCCGCTTCAAGGAGATGATCAAGGTCTCGGGCTACAGCGTCTTCCCCGAGGAGGTGGAGACCATTCTGATCAAGCATCCGGCCATCGCTCAGGCGGCCGTGATCGGTGTTGCCGATGCCCAGAAAGGCGAGGTCGTGCGCGCCTTCATCGTGCGCAAGGCCGGGCAAAGCCTGGAGGCGGACGGGCTGCTGGCCTGGAGCAAGGAAAACATGGCCAGCTACAAGGCTCCGCGCGAGGTGCGCTTCATCGATGCCTTGCCGGCCACCGGCGCTGGCAAGGTGTTGCGCAGATTGCTCAGAGACATTCCCTGAGTCATTGCGCCAAAAGTGGGTGAACCCCTTGGTTGGTGAGTGCTAGAAGCTATTCAAACGAGAGTCCTATGTTCAAGAAAGTCCTGATCGCCAACCGCGGTGAAATCGCCCTGCGCATCATCCGAGCGCTGCAGGAGCTGGGCATTGCCAGCCTGGCGGTGTACGCCGCCGATGATGCACAGGCCCCGCATGTACAGGCCGCAGACGAGGCGCAGGCACTGGGAGCCAGCGGCCCGGGTGCCTATCTCGATGGCGTGCATCTGCTGCGTATCGCGCAGCAGCACGGTTGTGACGCGCTGCACCCGGGCTATGGTTTTCTCAGCGAGAACGCGGACTTTGCGCGCGCCTGTGCGGCAGCCGGGCTGCGCTTTATCGGCCCGACGCCCGAGCAGCTGGCGCTGCTTGGCGACAAGGCCAGAGCCCGTGCGCTGGCGCAGCAATGCGGCGTGCCCCTGATGCCCGGCAGCACCGAGGCCGTGACGCTGGAGCAGGCCCAGCAGTTCTTTGCGCGCCAGCAGGCCGACGGTGCCAGCGGCATCATGATCAAGGCGATTGGCGGCGGCGGCGGTCGCGGCATGCGTGCGGTCACCGAGGCTGGCGAGGTGGCGGCCGCCTACCAGCGCTGCCGCAGCGAGGCGCAGGCGGCCTTCGGCGTGGATGGCGTCTATGTCGAGCGGCTGATGAGCGGCGCGCGCCACATCGAGATCCAGCTGCTGGGCGACGGCAGCGAATGGCCGATGGCGCTGGGCGAGCGCGAATGCACGCTGCAGCGGCGCTTTCAGAAGCTGGTGGAGATTGCACCCAGTCCCAGCCTGACGCAGCCGCTGCGCGAGCGCATCACCGAAGATGCGCTGCGCATGGCAGCCAGGCTGCGCTACGAGAGCCTGGGAACGTTCGAGTTTCTGGTCGATCTGCAGTCCGAGTCCCTGCCCTATGTGTTCATCGAGGCCAACCCGCGTCTGCAGGTGGAGCATACGATTACCGAAGAGGTCTTTGGCGTCGATCTGGTGCAGGCCCAGATCCGCATTGCGGCGGGCGAGCATTTCTCCGACCTGGGCCTGAATGTGAATGCCCCGCCCCGGCCGCGCGGCTATGCCATGCAGTGGCGCATCAATGCCGAAACCCTGGATGCCCAGGGCCACTCCCGCCCTGGCGGCGGCCGCATTGCCGAACTGCACTGGCCGCAAGGCCCGGGCATACGCCTGGACGGTCATGCGCAGCAGGGGGGCAGTCCGTCGCCGCATTACGACACGCTGCTCGCCAAGCTCGTCGTGCACAGCAACGCGCCGCATTTCGACGATGTGCTGCGCCGCTCCCGGCGCGCGCTGGCCGACTGCCGCATCGTGGGCCTGGCCACCAACTTGCCGCTGCTGCAGGCCCTGGCCCTGCGGCCCGAGATGCAGGCTCAGACGGTGCACACGCGCTGGCTGGAGGAGGTCCTGCCGCAACTGGTGGAGGCTACAAAAAGGATAGCTTCAAGCGCAAATCATTCAATAAATTCAAATACTTTTGAGGCTGAAAGTAAGGCGCTTCAAGCGCAACAAGCTCCTGAAAATGCTGTGCTGGCCCCCATGCCGGCCAGGGTCGTGCAGTGGTCCGTGGCTGTGGGCGAGCAGGTGGCCAAGGGCGCCGAGCTGGGCATTCTCGAAGCCATGAAGATGCAGCATGTGCTGCTGGCCCAGGCCGCAGGCAATGTCTTGCAACTGCTGGCAGAGCCGGGCAGCTATGTGGCGCAGGACCAGGCCTTGCTGGTGCTCGCGCCCGCACAGGGCGAGGCCGCGCATGCCGAGGTGCAGGCGCAGCTGCAGGACCCCGACCAGATCCGGGCCGATCTGCAGCGCGTCAAGGATCGCCATGCTTTCACGCTCGATGCAGCGCGGCCAGGCGCCATGGCCAGGCGCCATGGCCAGGGCAGCCGCAGCGCGCGCGAGAACATTGCCGATCTCTGTGATGAAGGCAGCTTCATCGAGTACGGGGCGCTGGCGATTGCCGCGCAGACACGCAGGCGCAGCCTCGACGATCTGGTGGCCAACACGCCGGCCGACGGCATGGTGACGGGCATGGGCTCCATCAATGCAGCCCAGTTCGGCACGGAGCGGTCGCGCGCCGTGATCATGTCCTATGACGCCACGGTGCTGGCCGGCACCCAGGGCGCGCGCAATCACGCCAAGACCGACCGCATGCTGGGCATCGCGCTGCAGCAGAAGCTGCCCGTGGTGCTGTTTGCCGAAGGCGGCGGCGGCCGGCCCGGCGATACCGACACACCCGTGGTCGCGGGCCTGCATGTGCATACCTTCGCGGCCTATGCGGCGCTCTCGGGTCAGGTGCCCGTGGTAGGCATTACCCACGGCCGCTGCTTTGCTGGCAATGCCGCGCTGCTGGGTTGCAGCGATGTGATCATCGCCACGCGCAGCAGCAATATCGGCATGGGCGGACCGGCCATGATCGAGGGCGGCGGGCTGGGCGTCTTCCGGCCCGAGGAAGTCGGCCCCGCCAGCGTGCAGCATGCCAACGGCGTGATCGACATCCTGGTCGACGACGAGGCCCAGGCCGTGGCTGCGGCCAGGCACTATCTGTCCTTCTTCCAGGGGCGCATCGACCAATGGTCCGAGCCCGATCAGCGCCTGCTGCGCCAGGTCGTGCCCGAGAACCGCCTGCGCGCCTACGACACCCGCGCCGCCATGGCCGGGCTGGTGGACGAGGGCAGCCTGCTGATGCTGAGAGCTGGCTTCGGCGCCGGCATCCACACGGCACTGGCACGCATCGAGGGCCGGCCCGTGGGGCTGATGGCCAACAACCCTGGGCATCTGGGCGGTGCCATCGATGCCGATGCGGCCGACAAGGCGGCGCGCTTCATGCAGCTGTGCAATGCCCACGGCATCGCCATCGTCAGCCTGGTCGACACGCCCGGCTTCATGGTGGGGCCGGAGATCGAGAAAACCGCCCAGGTGCGCCATGTCAGCCGGCTGTTCGTCATGGCGGCCAAGCTGCGCGTCCCGTACTTCAGCGTGGTGCTGCGCAAGGGCTATGGCCTGGGCGCCATGGGCATGACGGCGGGCAGCTTTCATGCGCCCATCTTCAATGTGGCCTGGCCCACGGGAGAGTTCGGCGCCATGGGCCTGGAGGGCGCGGTGCGGCTGGGCTTTCGCAAGGAGCTCGAAGCCCTGCCCGAGGGCGCTGAGCGCGAGGCGCTGTTTCAGAAGCTGCTGGCCCAGCAATACGCGCATGGCGAGGCCATGCACATGGCTGCCACGCTGGAAGTCGATGCCGTCATCGACCCCGCGGAGACCCGCGCCTGGCTGGTGCGCGGCCTGGCCGGTGCGCGCCTGCGCGAGGGTGAAGGCCGCTTTGTGGACACATGGTAAACGCTGATGGAGGTATCAAGGTTTCAGCATCTAATCGGCTTCAATCTCCAATATGCAAAGCGCTTGATGCTCATGTTTTTGATATGAACTCCATACGCAAAACCATATTCCGGCTCATGCTAAGCTGAATGTCTTGCACCAGCGCCCCGGCGGCCCGACGGCTGCTCCGGGGTGTTTTTGATTGCCCAGTATTTGCGATTGGAGATATCCCATGCCCGGACTTTTGCCCGACGTCGATCCCGATGGCCTGCTTGAATTCTCGGTGGTCTACACCGATAGAGCGCTCAACCACATGTCCAAGAAATTCGTGGGTGTGATGCAGGACATCCTGGGCATGCTCAAGGATGTCTATCACGCCAACACGGCCGTGCTGATTCCAGGCAGCGGCACTTTCGGCATGGAGGCCGTGGCGCGCCAGTTCGCCAACCGCGAGCGGGTGCTGATCGTGCGCAACGGCTGGTTCAGCTACCGCTGGACGCAGATCTTCGACGCCGATGCGGGCCTGGGCGGCGGCTCCGTGGTCTGCAAGGCGCGCAAGCAGGGCGAGGGCAGCCAGGATCCATGGGCGCCATGTCCGGCAGCCGATGTGGCCGAGACCATTCGTGTGGAGCGTCCCAAGGTGGTGTTTGCCCCGCATGTGGAAACGGCCAGCGGCATCATGCTGCCCGACGAATACCTGCGCACCGTCGCCGACGCCGCACACGAGGTCGGCGCGCTGTTCGTGCTCGATTGCGTGGCCTCCGGCGCCATGTGGGTCGATATGGAGAAAACCGGCGTGGACGTGCTGATCTCGGCGCCGCAAAAGGGCTGGAGCAGCTCGCCTTGCTGCGCCATGGTCATGCTCTCGGCGCGCGCCCGCGAGGCCATAGAGCACACGCAAAGCTCCAGCTTCTCCTGCGACCTGAAGAAGTGGATGCAGATTGCCGAGGGTTACGAAAAAGGCCAGCATGCCTATCACACCACCATGCCCACGGATGCGCTGCTGCGCCTGCGCGACGTGATGCTGGAGACGCGCGAGTACGGCTTTGCCAAGGTGCGCGAAGAACAGATGGAGCTGGGGCGCAAGGTGCGCGAGCTGCTGCAGTCGCGCGGCTTTCCCAGCGTGGCTGCCGAGGGCTACAAGGCCCCTGGCGTGGTCGTCAGCTACACCACCGACCCGGAAATCCAGAGCGGCCGCGCCTTCCTCAAGGTGGGCCTGCAGACCGCCTCGGGCGTTCCGCTGCAATGCGATGAAGGCCCGGACTTCAAGACTTTCCGCGTCGGCCTGTTCGGCCTGGATAAATGGCATGACTCGGATCGCTCCGTGGCGCATCTGTCCAAGGCGCTGGACGATATCGGCATTGCCCGCAGCTGAGGCCCTGCGGCCGGCGGCAATGCAGCCATGACATTTTTTCGACCCGACTTCGTACTACAGTCGGGTTTTGTTCATTCAGCGCATCCGATATGAAAAAAGCAATCTCCGTGATCGGTCTTGTATGGGCCATGGGTGCTGGCGCAGTGGTTCATGCTGCGCCGGTCACCACCGCCAGCGGGCTGATCTATGAAAGCCAGGTCGAAGGCAGCGGGCCCAGTCCCAAGGCGACGGATACTGTCAAGGTGCATTACCGCGGCTACTTCCCCGATACCGGCAAGGAGTTCGACAGCTCCTATGCCCGCAAGCAGCCCATCGAGTTCCCGCTCAATGGCGTGATCCCCTGCTGGACCGAGGGCGTGCAGAAGATGAAGGTCGGCGGCAAGGCCAAGTTCACCTGCCCGCCAGCCATTGCCTACGGCTCACGCGGCGCGGGCCGTGCCGTGCCGCCCAATGCCACGCTGAACTTCGATGTGGAGCTGCTGGGCATCCAGGGCCGCTGATCAAGGCCTGTCGATCTCCAGCCGCTTGGCCAGGCGCTGCAGATTGGCACGATCGAGCTGCAGCTCGCGCGCTGCGGCGGCCCAGCTGCCCTGGTGGCGGGCCAGGCTGGAGCTGACCAGCTGGCGTTCATAGGCGCTGACGGCGGCGCGCAGGCCGGCCTCGGGCGCAGCCGTCGGTGTGGCCGGGTCCATGGACGCAGGGGCCTGTTCGGTGGCTGGTGCCTCGGCCCGCTCCCAGAGATCGGCCAGCCCCAGCGTCACGATGCGCAGCCTGGCGCCGGCGCGGCTGGCACTGCCGTCATGGCGGCTCAGGGCCCTGAGCACGGCGCGGCTGATGCAGTGCTCGAGCTCGCGTACATTGCCGCTCCAGCTGCGATTGAGCAAGGCCGCCTGTGCGGCCGCATCCAGGCGCAGACCGCCCAGCCTGAGCCTGGAGCGGTTCTCCTCGAGGAAATAGCCCGCCAGCTGCAGCACATCGCTGTCGCGCTCGCGCAGCGGCGGCACATTGAGCGGATAGACGTTGAGGCGGTGATAGAAGTCCGCGCGCATGCGCCCGGCGCCGACTTCTGCAGCCAGATCGCGGTTGGTGGCGGCGATCACGCGCACATCCACATGGTGCTCCCGGTCCGAGCCCAGGCGCTGCAGCTGGCCGCTTTGCAGCACGCGCAGCAGCTTGGCCTGTACAGGCAGCGAGAGTTCGCCGACCTCGTCCAGAAACAGCGTGCCCTGATGCGCCTGCTCGAACTTGCCGCTGCGCTCGCTCAGCGCTCCCGTGAAGGCCCCGCGTACATGGCCGAACAGCTCGCTCTCGACCAGATTGTCGGGCAGGGCCGCGCAGTTGATGCTGATCATGGGCTTGTCGGCCCGGCCCGACTGCGCATGCACGGCCTGGGCCACCAGTTCCTTGCCGGTGCCGGTCTCGCCGGTGACGAGCACGCAAAGATCGCTGGCGGCGACCAGGGCAATGTCTTTTTGCAGCTGGCGCATGACGGGGCTTGCACCCTGCAGTGCGCGCTCGGGCGCGGCGGCAGCGCCGGCCGGGCCCGTGGCACCGCGCGCGAGCTGGGCCAACTGGTGCACGCGTTCGGCCGTGGCCACGGTGGCCGCAGCCAGATTGCTGAAGGCCTGCAGCATGGCCAGCGCCGCAGGATCGGCAAACCGGCCCGGCTCCAGTGCATCCAGCGTCAGCAGGCCCCAGGGCAGGCCGCCCAGTTGCAGCACGCAGCCCATGCAGTCATGCACATGCAGCTCGGTGATGGCCTGGCCCTTGTGCGCCACCAGCCCGTCATAGGGGTCGGGCAGGGGGCTGTCGGGCTCGAAGCGCATGGCCTGGCCGGCCGCCAGCAACTGGGCAAAGCGCGGGTGCTCGGCCAGACGAAAGCGCCGGCCCAGCGTGTCCGGCATCAGGCCGTCGATCGCCATGGGGCGCAGCCATTCGCCCTCCAGCTTCAGCAGGGCGACGGCATCGGCGGGCAACAGGTTGCGCAGTGCGGCAAGCAGACGGCGCAGACGTTCGCGCTCGGACAGGTCCTGGGCCAGATCGGCGATCAGCGGGCTGACGGCGTTGAGAATGTGGGATGTTGTCATAACGACAGCGTTTGGTGTCAAAAAGACATCAATTGAGCAATGTCATATTGACTCATATTTCTGCAAGCCATTGCTTTGCAATGGTCTTGATGCTGGCATGCCGTTTGCATTTGTCCGTTCAAGCCTTGCAGCTGGCAAGGCAGCAACCAGGAGATTTACATGCTTACCGAACGTCAACGCGAGATCGTCAAGGCCACCGTACCGCTGCTGGAAACCGGCGGCGAGGCGCTGATCACGCATTTCTACCAGACCATGCTGGGCGAATACCCCGAGGTGCGCCCGCTGTTCAATCAGGCGCACCAGCAAAGCGGTGCCCAGCCACGCGCTCTGGCGCACAGCGTGCTGATGTATGCCAAGAACATCGACCGCCTGGAAAACCTGGGCAATCTGCCCGCCCAGATCATCAACAAGCATGTGGCGCTGCAGGTGCAGGCCGAGCATTACCCCATCGTGGGTGCCTGCCTGCTGCGCGCCATTCGTGAGGTGCTGGGCGCCGAGATCGCCACGGATGAGGTGATCGCCGCCTGGGCCGCAGCCTATCAGCAGCTGGCCGATATCCTGATCGCGGCCGAGCGCAGCGTGTATGAGCAGACGGCGGCGGCCGAAGGCGGCTGGCGCGGTGCGCGCGCCTTCAAGCTGGTGCAAAAGCAGGCCGAATCGGCCGAGATCACCTCGTTCTACCTGGAGCCGGCGGACGGCGGCGCGGTGATCACCCATCAGCCCGGCCAGTACATCGGCCTGCGCGTGGTGGTCGACGGCCTGGAGCAGCGCCGCAACTATTCGCTGTCGGCGCCGACCAACGGCAAGAGCTATCGCATCAGCGTCAAGCGAGAGGCGGGCGGCAAGGTCTCCAACCATCTGCACGACCAGCTGCAAGTGGGCGATACGCTGGAGCTGTTCCCGCCTGCCGGCCATTTCACCCTGCAGGCCGCCGCCAGGCCCCTGGTGCTGATCAGCGGCGGTGTGGGCATCACGCCCACGCTGCCCATGCTGCAGGCCGCGCTGCCCACGGGGCGCGAGATCACCTTCATCCACTGCGCGCGTGATCGCGGCGTGCACGCCTTTCGCGAGAAGATCGATGCGCTGGCCAGCAGCCACGAGCAGCTCACACGCCGCTATTGCTACGACCAGGCGGACGCGGGCGACGAGGTGGATGCCCAGGGCCTGCTGAGCACCGAGCGACTGGCCCAGTGGCTGCCCGAGTCGCGCGATGCCGATGTCTACTTCCTGGGCCCGCGCGGTTTCATGCGCAGTGTCAAGCAGTCGCTGCGCGAGCTGGGCGTGCCCGACGCCCAGGTGCACTACGAGTTCTTCGGCCCGGCCGAAGCCCTGGCTTGACGTTATCGCACCCCCTGAGCGGCTTTGCCTAGGCCCTTGCTCGGCGTCCCTCGTTTTGGGCGCGCCGGTTTTGAGCGCTGTGATCTGCAAACCAATGGATGCTCATAAAAAAAGAGCTGCTAGCGCATGTTATTACTAGGTTTCAGTGCTTAAAGCATTTGAAATCCATTTAAATAAAGCGCAAGCAGCTCTCTTTATTGAGGCGGCGATTGGACTCATTGCTCTTTGAACTGGGCGATTGCCCAGTGAGATACATCGAGCAAGGGCCTGGTGGGCGGCACCGCCCAGGCGCTCAACGGTAGTACGCTTCGACCGTGCCCTTGAGCTTGATCAGCAGGGGCTTGCCCTTGCGGTCCAGGGTCTTGCCGGCGGGCACCTTGACCCAGCCTTCGCTGACGCAGTATTCCTCGACGTCAAAGCGATCCTTGCCGTTGAAGCGGATGCCGATGTCGTGCTCGAACACGGCGGCCACATGGTGGGGGCTGCGAGGGTCAACGGACAGATGGTCGGGCAGTTCGGGGCGGGTGGCTTCGGTCATGATTTCTCGAGAGTCAGGCAATACAAGAGCGCTATTTTCGGTGCAATTGCAAAAGCCTGCCGTCTGTCGCTGCAATGGTGCAGCGCTGGCCATGCGCGGCCATCGGGGCCGTGGGCATAGGCGAGCCGGCCCGACTCGCCTATGCTTGCGCCATGCTCACCGAAGAACAACGCCTGTCCCTGCAGCGCGCCAAGCGGCTGCCGCTGATTTTGCTGCTGCTGGTGACGGCCGGCTTCATCGCCACGGCGCTGGCAGGCTCGCGCTGGGGACTGGAGGGCCAGGCCGTGCCGCTGTGGCTGGTGTGTCTGCGGGCCATCTGCGAGGCTGCCATGGTGGGGGCACTGGCCGACTGGTTTGCGGTCTCGGCGCTGTTTCGCCATATTCCGCTGCCGCTGGTGGGGCGGCACACGGCCATCATCCCGCGCAACAAGGATCGCATAGGGCGCAACCTGGCCACTTTCGTGCGCGACAAGTTTCTCGACGCGCCCTCGCTGGTGGCGTTGATCGAGCGCAACAACCCGGCCCAGGCGCTGGCCGACTGGCTGACGGCCCCAGCCAACAGCCAGCTGCTGGGCAGGCAGGTGGCGCGGCTGGCGCTGGCCGCGCTGGAGATGGTGCAGGACAAGCAGGTGGAGAAGTTTCTGACCCAGTCGCTCAAGGCCGTGATGCAGCATGTGGATCTGTCGCGCGCGGCCGCTTCGCTGCTGTCGGGGCTGACGGCGGGCGGGCGCCACCAGGAGGTGCTCGACGATGTGCTGGCGCGCATCAGCCGCGTGCTGCGCCAGGACCAGACCCATGTGCTGATCGCGCAGACCATCGTGGTCTGGCTCAAGCGCGAGCACCCGATCAAGGAAAAAATGCTGCCAACCGACTGGCTCAGCGACAAGGGCGCGAGCCTGATTGCCAGCGCTCTGGACAGCCTGCTGCAGGACGTGGCCCAGAACCCCGGCCACCGTTTGCGCCAGGCCTTCGACGGCTCCATACAGCGCCTGATCGACGGTCTGCAGAACGACCCGGCCTACGCCGAGAGGGTGGAGAAACTGCGCAACTATCTGCTGCATGACGAGAAGCTGGCTGTCTATCTGCGCGAGCTATGGGCCGGCTGGCGTGCCCGGCTGGAGCGCGATCTGGCCGACGAGAATTCGGCCATGGCGCGGCGCGCCGCCGTGATGGGGCGCTGGCTGGGCCAGGCGCTGGCGCATGACGAGGCGCTGCGCGAGTCCATGAATGAGCGTCTCAAGCGCTGGGCGACCACGCTGGCGCCTGATGTCTCGCAGTTCATCGCCCGCCATATTGCGGACACCGTGCAGCGCTGGGATGCCGAGCAGCTGGCCACGCTGATCGAGGCGCATATCGGCAAGGATCTGCAGTACATACGCATCAACGGCACGCTGGTGGGCGGCGCCATCGGCTTGCTGCTGTTTCTGATCTCGCATGCCGCAGCCTTGTGGCGCAGCCTGCTGGCCTGGCTGGGATAAAGCTCTATGAGCCGCATGCCGGTGCCAGTCGGCGCTGGTCAGTCCTTGTCAAAGTACTTAACAGTAAAAATTCTTTGGAAGGTCTGTTGGTTACGGTTACAATGAGAACTATTCGCAACAAGAAGACCTTGCGGTAATCTTTGACTCAGCCAGGCATGCCCATTGAATGGCCGCATGCCGCCATGCCCCGCTGCATGGTGTAGCCAGGACGATCTCATGCGCAGATCGTGATTGCCTTCTTCATCACTCCAACAGCGCGAATGCTTCGCTGACCTGTACCTGTTGTCCATGGCTCTCGCCATGGGGCGCAGCCGTGCCTGGTCGATGTGCATCTTTTTCCAAACTCATCATGCAAATTCATGCAGCCGCTGCTGCAGGCTTCGCCACGGCCTGCGCCTCTTCGTCTTCCCGTCCTTTGTCCACAGCCTGCCGGTCGCTGCGTCCCATGCTGGGCATGGCGCTGGCGGCTGCCGGCCTGCTGACCCACGGGCTGACGGCGGCTCAGGAGAAATCTCTGGAGACTGTGGTGGTGACGGCCTCGGGCTTCGAGCAGGAGATCAAGGATGCGCCGGCCTCGATTTCCGTCATCACCCGTGAAGAGCTGGAAAAAGGCAGCTACAACAATCTGCACGATGCGCTGCGCGACGTGCCCGGCGTGAATCTGGTGCCTTCGGACAACAATTCCAACGACATCAGCCTGCGCGGCATGGGCGTGAACTACACGCTGATCCTGGTGGACGGCAAGCGCACCAACACCCGAGAAACCCAGGCCAACGGCTCCACCGGAACCGACCAGAGCTGGGTGCCGCCGCTGGAGGCGATAGAGCGCATCGAGGTGGTGCGCGGCCCCATGTCCTCGCTCTACGGCTCGGACGCCATGGGCGGCGTGATCAACATCATCACGCGCAAGGTGGCCAAACAGTGGATGGGCTCCATCCGCACCGAGGCCACACTGCAGGAGCGCTCTTCCTCGGGCAATATCTACCAGAGCAATTTCTATCTGTCCGGCCCCATACAGACCGATCTGCTGGGGCTGAGCATCTACGGCAACTACAACAAGCGCGGCGAGGACAACATCCTCAACGGCTACAACGACTACGACAACCGCGCGCTCAACGTCAAGCTTGCGCTGACGCCCAACAAGGACCACGACATCATTGCCGAGCTGGGCACGGGCAAGCAGCACTTCACCTCGACGCCGGGCAAGACGCTGGCGGCCACGGCAGCACTCAGCGACCGCAAGTTCGAGCGCGACAACTTCTCGCTGCAGCACAAGGGCCGCTGGGGCTGGGCGTCCTCGGACACCTATCTGCAGCAGGAAAAGACGCGCAACCTGTCGCGCGACATGACCATCAAGAACACGGTGTTCAACAGCAGCTGGGTGACGCCGCTTGGGGCAAGCCATCTGCTGACCACGGGCGTGAGCTACAACGAGCAGGACCTGACGGACACCACCACCAACACCTTGCCCAATGCCAGCCGCACCAGCATCAACCGCAGCCAGTGGGCGGTGTTTGCCGAGGACGAGTGGCGTCTGCACAAGGACTTTGCACTGACCGGTGGCCTGCGCTACGACCACGACAGCCAGGCCGGCGGCCAGGTCAGCCCGCGCCTGTATGGTGTGTGGAATCTGGCCCCGCAGTGGACGGTCAAGGGCGGTGTCTCCACGGGCTTTCGCGCGCCGTCGCTGCGCCAGACCGTGGGTGACTGGGGCCAGAGCAGCCGTGGCGGCAATATCTACGGCAATCCCGATCTGAAGCCCGAGACCTCGCTGACCAAGGAAATCGGCGTGCTCTACGACAGCGGCGCCGGCACCACGGCGGGGCTGACGGTGTTCGACAACGAGTTCGAGGACAAGATCACCCGCGTGGCCTGCCCCAGCTGCGGCCCGCTCAACAGCTCGGGCCGCGTGCCCACCACGAACATCAATGTGGACAACGCCATCACGCGCGGCCTGGAGGCTTCGCTGGGCACCCAACTGAGCAGGGCGCTGCGCCTGAAGACCAACTACACCTTCACCAAGTCCGAGCAAAAGAGCGGCGAGTTTGCCGGCATGCCGCTGAACCAGCTGCCGCGCCATCTGTTCAATGTCTCGCTGGACTGGAGCCCCACGGGGCAGCTCAACGGCTGGCTCAAGGCGTCCTACCGCGGCAAGGAAAGCGCCCCCACGGGCGGAGCGTCCTCGGGCAGCTTCACCCAGAAGAGCTACACCATGCTGGATCTGGGCGGCTCCTACAAGCTCAACAAGACCGTCACGCTGTACGCGGGCATCTACAACCTGCTGGACAAGCAGGTCATCTATGACGGTGTCAATTACGACACCGTGCTTGATGGGCGTCGCTACTGGCTGGGCATGAACGTCAAGTTCTGATCCTGGTCATCGCAGCCGTTGCCGGGATGCGCGGCAACCGGCTGCCGACTTTTCTTCTGTTTCCGCTTTTCAAGGTACTTCATGCAACAACTGATCAGCCGTCGCGCCACCACTGTGGCACTGCTGATGATGGCCGGCGCCGCCTGGGCGCAAACGCCGCAGGCCTTGCCGTATGCGACCCAGCCCGCCCGTATCCAGGTCGAGCATGCCAGGGGCGTGACCGAGCTTCCCCTGGCTCCTCAGCGCGTGGTGGTGTACGACCTGGCTTCGCTGGACACCATGCAGGCGCTCAAGCTGCCGGTGGCGGGCGTGCCCAAGGCCCATTTCCCGGCCTATCTGGCCGGCTACGCCGATGCCCGTTACCAGGTGGCGGGCTCGCTGTTCGAGCCCGACTACGAGGCGCTGAGCCGCATCCGCCCCGATCTGATCGTGGTGGCCGGCCGCTCGGCCAGCAAGTACGAAACGCTGAGCCGTATCGCGCCCACGCTGGACCTGAGCACCTCGGGCCAGGACTTGCTGGGCGATATGCAGCGCAACGTGACCGCACTGGCCAGCCTGTGGGGCAAGCAGGATGAGGGCGCGCAGCTCATGCAGCAGGTGCGCAGCGATGTGCAGGCCACCCGCGCTGCCGCGGCCAAGGCCGCGCCAGGCCTGCTGGTGCTGGCCGTCAACCGGAATATGAGCGGACAGACCCCGGGCTCGCGCTTCGGTCTGCTGCATGACGTGCTGGGCGTCAAGCCCGCCTTGCCCGCAGATCCGGCGCAGGCGCGCGGCATTGCGCTGAAGATGGAAGATATCGCCAGGATTGACCCCGAGTGGCTGTTCGTGATCGACCGCAATGCGGGCACGGGCAGCACCCGGGACAAGGACGGCAAGCCGGTCGTGCCGTCGCGGGAGCTGTTCGACAACGACACCATCAAGAACACCCGTGCAGGCCGCAGGCAGCAAGTGGTGTTCGTCGATCCGCAGCTCTGGTATTTGCTGGGCAGCAGCGGCCCCCAGGCCATGCGGGCCAATGCGCAGCAGATTCGCGCTGCATTCGAGCGCTAGGCTCCGCGAAAGACAGCAAAGTTAATAGCTGCTTTCGCCAATGAATAAAGGGTTTCAATGCATAAAAGCATTGAAACCCTTTTTTATTAAGCGCAGCAAGCTATCAAAAGTATCAGGCAGCGGGCTCCGAAGGCTCGGGCGGCAGCAGCTGCTTGCCAATCAGCTGCCAGGCCTTGGCGGCATCGGCCTGGCCGGCAAACAGATGGCAGCTGGCGGCCGTCATGGCGATGCGGCCGTTCTCGGGCTCCAGGTCAAAGGCCAGCTCGCATTGCGCAGCGGCGTTGGCCCACATGACCAGCGCGTTCTTGTTCTCTTCCTTTTGCAAGGCATGGGCCTCGGCCATCCAGGCCTGTGCCAGGCGGAAGGCGGCTTCGGGCTCGCTCATATCGGCCTTGTGAGCCAGATAGAACTCCTTGCCGGCGGCCTGCCAGAATGCGCGGGCCTGCTCGAAGTCCTGCGTGGCAATCTTCTGGGCCTGCTGCACCAGCGCGTTGCCGGCCTGCAGATGGGCCTGATAGGTGGATGCGTCTTGATCTTGGGACATGGCGCTTATTGTCCTCATTGCAGGGCCCGGCCGAGCCCGTCCGCGCGCATCGCCCCTGAACAGGCCCGGGGCATTGCCGGTGCCTGCCGGCGGCTTGCCGCTAGTAGCGAAAGTCCAGCTGATGCGGGCCCTTGCCGATCTCTGCCGCCTGGGTCTGGCTGCTGCCTTCCTTGGTGGTGGCCGTGATCTTGTAGCTGCCGGCGGGCAGCTGGATCAGACAGACCGGGCCGTTGGCCGTGAAGCGGCTGCTGTCCTTGGCTGAGCTGACCTCGACCGCCACGTTGGCCAGATAGGCGCCGTCCTTTTGCGCAAACAGCAGCGACAGCGGGTAGTCCTTCATCGCGGCGCGCATGAGCGTGGATTCGTCCTCGCCTATGCCGCCGCAGCTGTAGCGCAGGGCGCCGGCCTGCTGCATATCGGGAATCCGGCCCTGAGCCAGAGCGGGCAGGCCGAGAGCTGCGCTGGCGGCCAGGGCCAGGCAGGCAGCGTTTCTCAAGCAATGCATGGTGTTTCCTTTCTGCGATACACGGCCGGCCATCTTGCGGCCGGGACGCGCAGCTCCATGTCATCCCCGCGCGGTGCTGCTTGTGGGCATCCCCGGCATTTACGCCTGGTTGCTTCCGGAAACAGGTGCCTGGGCTGATGCGTTAAGGTCCGCAGGCAGACTCAGCCCGATGCTGGTGACGGACAGGTCGGAGCGTGCAAACGCCTGTCCGCCGTGCATGCGTGCAATGGCGGCCACGATGGACAGGCCCAGGCCGTGGTTGCGATCGGCCTGGCTGCGGGCAGCGTCTGCACGGTAGAAGCGGTCAAACAGCCTGGACAGATGCTCGGCTGAAATGGCCTGCCCCTGGTTCTGCACCGCCAGCGTGACCTGGCCGGCCTGCGGCGAGCTGATCTGTATTTCTATGTGGCTTCCCGGTGTGGCATAGCGGGTGGCATTGCCCAGCAGATTGGACAGCGCCCGGCGCAGTAAACGCGCATCGACCTGGGCCTGTGCATCGCCCTGTACCCGCACCTGCAGATCGGCCTCCTGCAGCGCGGCCTCGTGGTAGTCCACCACTTCGTGCGCGAGGCTGGCCAGGCTGGCCACCTGAATGCGGTGCGCGCTCTCGCCGCGATCGGCGTGAGAGAGAAAAAGCATATCCGCCACGATGCCGGCCATGCGCTGCAGATCCTCCAGATTGGAGGCCAGGATGTCGCGCAGCTCGCCCGCATCGCGGGGCTTGCGCAGAGCCAGCTCGCAGCTGCTGATGAGTGTGGTCAGCGGGGTGTTGAGCTCATGGGCCACATCGGCGTTGAAGGCCTCCATCTGGCGGTAGGCCACGGCCAGCCGCTCCAGCAGCGCGTTGAACTGGGCAATCAGCGGGCGTAGCTCCTGGGGCTGGTTGCTGTCGTCAAGTCTGGTCTGCCAGTCGTGCGTGAGATCCTTGGCACCCAGTTGCCGGGTCTGCTCGACCAGCGAATGCAGGGGCGCCAGCCCGCGGCGCACCAGCCAGGCACTGAGCAGCGACACCAGCAGCGCACCGCTGACGGCAGCAAGGCCCAGAATCCAGGCCAGCTGGCGCAGCAGGGCATCGTCGGGGCGGCGGTCCAGCATCAGCAGCACCTGCACGACCTGCTGCTCCTGCGGATCCACATGGGCCGGCAGCACGACGCTGAAGCTGCGCCGGGCGCTGTGAACATCGTCGAGGGGCTGGTGCAGTTTCTCGAACAGCAGCGCGCCACTGGCATAGCTGACGCGGATCGACATATCCTCGTGGCCCGTGAGAAAGTCGGACAGCATGTGCTGCATGCTGGACGCGGAGCGATTGGCACGCGCCTGTTGCAGAAGATGGGTGACGGTGACTTGCTTTTGCTCCAGGCTTTCCTGCTGGCGCTGGGCCAGGGCCAGCCAGCTGCCCCAGTAAACGGCCACGCAGACCAGGCCCAGGCCCAGCATGGTCTGCAGGGCCAGCGAGCGTGACAGCCGCCGGCTCAGGTTCGGGATCTGAGGAGTGCTTGGAGAGGCGTGATCAGCGGTCATGAGTGGCTGCTATGCTGGACGATTCATCGTTTGCGGTTTGCTGGAAAAGGAATGGATCATGAGTCTTGATAACGCCATCATGAACAACTACGCCTTCTTGCTGGAGATGTACGAGGACAGCTATTTCCCCGAAGAGCTGGTGCGCAAGGGCGAGGATATTCTGCGCGAACTGTGTCTGCAGATCGAGCAGCAAAAGCCGCAGAATCTGGAGCAGCTGTATCGATTGAGCCATGCTGCGACCGAGCGTTTCAACGATCTTCAGCAGGAGTTCGAAGAGCAGGGCAGTGAGCTAGAAACGGCGGCACGTGAATGCATTGCAGCTGACTTCGAGGCCATTGCCAAGGCTTATGGTTTTGAAGATGCGGATGTGGAGGAGCTGATCGCTCTACGCGAATGGTAAGCACCGGCCATCAGACATCAAGGCGAAGCTCCAGCACATAGCCCATGCCGCGCACCGTGTGCAGCAGGGGCAGCTCGAAGGGCGCGTCGAGCTTGAGACGCAGGCGGCGCACGGCGACCTCGACGACATTGGTTTCGCTGTCGAAATTCATGTCCCAGACCTGGGAGGCCAGCTCGGTACGCGACAGCACTTCGCCCTGGCGCCGCAGCAACAGACTCAGCAGATTGAATTCCTTGGCCGTCAGGTCCAGCCGCTGGCCCGCACGCGTGGCGCGGTGACGCAGCAGATCCAGCTCCAGATCGGCCATGCGCAGTACCGTGGCTTCGGGCGTGGCCTGAGCCTGCAGGCCGCGGCGCAGCAGTGCATGAATGCGGGCCACCAGCTCTGAAAATGCAAAAGGCTTGACCAGATAGTCATCGGCGCCGGCCTGCAGCCCTTTGACGCGGTCTTCCACCTGGGCGCGGGCCGTGAGCATGAGCACCGGCGTCTGGCGGGACTGGCGCAGAGCCGCCAGCACGGCCAGGCCGTCTATGCCGGGCAGCATGCCGTCCAGAATGATGAGATCGTAAGGCTGCTCGGTGGCCAGATGCAGGCCGTCAATGCCGTTGTGCGCGGCATCGACCACAAAGCCTTCCTCGCCCAGGCCTTTTTGCAGGTACTCGGCGAGTTTGGTTTCGTCCTCGATGACTAGAAGCTTCATGCGCAGATTGTCGAGCAAGTCGGTTGTTTGCGAAGATGACAAATTTGTCATCTTGAGGTCAGAACCCTGTGGGGTCTACGAGACTAGATTTGCTCCGCTTGCACAAGACTGCCAATGGAAGGGCAGGCATGCCGGCGGAGCATCACCATGACATTCATCACCAAGGCGGCCGCTGCGTTGCTGGGCAGCGGTTTGGGCCTTTTTGTGCCTTGTGCCTGGGCGCAACAAGCTGCGCCAGCAACAGCAACAGCAACAGCAACAGCAACAGCAACAGCAACAGCAACAGCAACAGCAACAGCAACAGCAACAGCAGCTCCCATCAGCCTGCAGGCCGCACTGTCGCTGGCCATGGAACACAACCCCAGTCTGCGAGCGGCAGCGCAGGCTCTGGCGGCCAGCGAGGGGGCGTTGATCCAGAGTCGCGCCAGACCCAATCCCGAGCTGGCCTATTCTCAGGAAGACACGCGCCGCGAAACCCGCTCCATGACCCTGCAATGGAACCAGTCCATAGAGATCGGCGGCAAGCGCGAGGCCCGCATGAAGGCGGCCGAGCATGGTCGCGAACTGGCCCGGGCCGAGCTGGAAGCCGCGCAGGCCGGCCTGCGTGCCGATGTGCGCACGGCATTTGCCAATGTGCTGGCCGGCCAGCAACGCGTGCAGCTGCATCAGAAGACGCTGGAGATTGCCAGCAGTGCCCGCGATGCTGCGGCCAAGCGCGTGCTGGCAGGCAAGGTGGCCCCGCTTGAGGAAACCAAGGCCCGTGTGGCCGAGAGCAGTGCCGAGCTGGCGCTGGTGCAAGCGCGCTCCGGTCTGCGTGTGGCACGTCAGCAGCTGGCGGCGCTGTGGGGAGCGCAGCCTGCGGCATTTGGCAGCGCGGTGGGGGAGCTGGCGCAACTGCCGGTGCTGCCCGATGAAGGCTTGATGCTGGAAAAGCTGGAGCATTCACCGCAGATGCTGCGCGCGCAGCAGGCCGTTTTTCAAGCCAGGTCCGTCGCCGAGCTCGAGCGTGCCAGGCGCCTGCCTGACCCCAGCGTGAGCCTGGGCATGAAGCGTGCACAGGAAGTGGGGCGCAATCAGCTGGTAGTGGGTATCTCGGTGCCGCTGCCGATTCTGGACAGCAACCGCGGCAATCAGCTGCAGGCACTGCGTCTGGCCGACAAGTCCGAGGACGAAATGCTGGCCACGCGCCAGCAAATGTACGCACAGTTGCAGCAGCAACGCGAGCAGCTGCAGACCAGCCGGGCCCAGGCCGAGCAACTGGCGCAGCAGGTCTTGCCGGCGGCCGAATCTGCTTACGAAGTCGCTGCCAAGGGCTTTGCCCTGGGCAAGTTCAGCTATCTGGAAGTGCTGGATGCCCAGCGCACGCTGGCCGAGGCACGTAGCCTCTATCTGGAGCAGCTGGTGGCAACCCATCAGGCGGCTGCCGACATCACCCGCCAACTGGGCGATGTGCCCGGTCTTGAGTAAGAACAAGCACGCATCATGAATTCCACATCCCCTAAGCCCCGCCGCACGGCGATTGCCATTGCCATCATCCTGGCGCTGGGTGCGGCCGCTGCTGCAGCCATTGTCTACGGTACGCAGCCAGCGGCTGTAAGCGCCGAAGGCCATGATCACGGCGCTGCAGACAAGAGTCATGCCCATGAAGAAAAGAACGGGCATGAACATGACGAAAAAGAGGGGCATGACCATGGCAGCGAGCCTGGGCATGAACAGGCTGCCAGCACCGGAAAACCCGCAGTCAAGCCCGAATCCGCTCATGAGGATGAGGGCCTGCTCAAACTCGATGCAGAGCGTGCCAGGGCTGCGGGCGTGGCGCTGGCCGAGGCCGGCCCGGCGTTGATAGCCAGCATGCTGCAGTTGCCGGGCGAGATTCGCTTCAACGAGGACAGAACGGCCCATGTGGTGCCGCGGGTGGCGGGCGTGGCGCAGAGCGTGGCGGCCAATCTGGGGCAGGTGGTGAAGAAGGGGCAGTTGCTGGCCACCCTCACCAGCCCTGCGGTATCCGAGCAGCGCAGCGAGCTGATGGCCGCGCAAAAGCGTCTCGCACTGGCGGGCACCACCTATCAGCGCGAAAAGCAGCTGTGGCAGGAAAAGATCTCGGCCGAGCAGGATTATCTGCAGGCCCAGCAGGCCCAGCAGGCACTGCGCGAGGCCGAGATCGCGTTCGCCAATGCGCAGCAGAAGCTGGCTGCGATCGGTGCCGGCTCAGGCTCTGCCGGGGCGCTGAACCGCTTCGAGCTGCGCGCTCCCTTCGATGGGGTGGTGGTGGAAAAGCATCTCTCCGTGGGTGAGGCCGTACAGGACAGCACGGCCGTGTTCACCATCTCCGATCTGCGTTCGGTCTGGGCCGAAATGAAGGTGGCAGCCAGCGACCTGCCCTTTGTGCGCGTGGGCGAACAGGCCACTGTGCGTGCGACGGCCTTTGAATCGAAAGCCACGGGGACGGTGGCCTATGTGGGCGCCTTGATAGGGCAGGAAACCCGCACGGCACCGGCACGCATCACCCTGGACAACCCGGATGGCGTCTGGCGTCCGGGCCTCTTCGTGAATGTGGATCTGACGGCATCCGGCCAGAAGGCAGCGGTGACGGTGGCCAGTGCGGCCATCCAGAAGATCGACGGCGACAAGCCCGTGGTGTTTGTGCCGGTGGACGGCGGCTTCAAGGCGCAGGCCCTGAAGCTGGGCAAGACCGATGGCCAGAACACCGAAGTGCTGCAGGGCCTGAGTACAGGTCAGCGCTATGTGAAGGACGGGGCCTTCGTCCTGAAGTCCGAGCTTGGCAAGGCAACGGCCGAGCATGTGCATTGATTGCCCCCTGAGGCGCTGCGCGCCTTCCCCCAAGGGGGACGACCCCCTCGCCTGGGCGGCCCCGCCGCGAGGCGGCTCTTGCTCGGTGTCTCTGGTTTGGATTGCGCCAGTGTGACAGGGCAGATGAAGATATTTGGAGTTTGAATGTTTGAGCGCATCATCCGCTTTGCCATTGCCCAGCGCTGGCTGGTCATGCTGGCCACGCTGGCCCTGGTGGGCCTTGGCATCTACAACTACCAGCGCCTGCCCATCGATGCCGTGCCCGACATCACCAATGTGCAGGTGCAGATCAATACCTCGGCGCCCGGTTATTCGCCGCTGGAGACCGAGCAGCGCGTCACCTTTCCCATAGAGACCGTGATGGCCGGCCTGCCGGGGCTGGAGCAGACCCGCTCGCTGTCGCGCTACGGCCTGTCCCAGGTGACCGTGGTGTTCAAGGACGGCACGGACATCTACTTTGCACGCCAGTTGGTTAACGAGCGCATGCAGCAGGCGCGCGACGCCCTGCCGGCGGGCGTCGCGCCTGCGCTGGGGCCTATCTCCACGGGGCTGGGCGAGATCTATCTGTGGACCGTGGAGGCCGATGAGGGCGCCACCAAGCCTGACGGTTCGCCCTATACACCCATGGATCTGCGCGAGATCCAGGACTGGGTCATCAAGCCCCAGCTGCGCAATGTGGCGGGCGTGACCGAGATCAACTCCATTGGCGGCTTCGCCAAGGAATATCTGGTGGCGCCGCAGCCGCAAAAGCTGGCGGCCTATGGTTTCACGCTGGCCGACATCGTCGCGGCGCTGGAGCGCAACAACGCCAATGTGGGCGCCGGCTACATCGAGCGCCAGGGCGAGCAGTATCTGATCCGCGCACCGGGGCAGGTGGGGGGCATTGCCGATATTCGCGAAGTCATCGTGGGGTCGGCGCAAGGCCAGCCGATTCGCGTGCGCGATCTGGCCGATGTGGGCCTGGGCCGCGAGCTGCGCACGGGGGCTGCCACGGACAATGGTCGCGAAGTGGTGCTGGGTACGGTGTTCATGCTGATTGGCGAGAACAGCCGCGCAGTGGCGCAGGCGGTGCATGAGCGCATGCAGGTGATCAACAAAAGCCTGCCGCCCGGCGTGAAGGCCGTGACGGTGTACGACCGCACCAATCTGGTGGACAAAGCCATTGCCACGGTCAAGAAGAACCTGATCGAAGGCGCGGCGCTGGTCGTGGCGATTCTGTTCCTGTTCCTGGGCAATCTGCGGGCAGCGCTGATCACGGCGCTCATCATTCCGCTGTCCATGCTGTTCACCTTCACGGGCATGGTGCAGATGCGCGTCAGCGCCAACCTGATGAGCCTTGGGGCGCTGGACTTCGGCATCATCATTGACGGCGCGGTGGTGATCGTGGAGAACTGCGTGCGCCGTCTGGCCCATGCGCAGGCCGCAGCAGGCCGATCTTTGACCCGCAGCGAACGTTTCGAGGAAGTGTTTGCGGCAGCCAGGGAGGCACGGCGTCCGCTGCTGTTCGGTCAGCTCATCATCATGGTGGTCTATCTGCCCATTTTTGCGCTCACCGGTGTGGAAGGAAAGATGTTCCACCCCATGGCGCTGACGGTGGTGATCGCGCTGCTGGGTGCCATGCTGCTGTCTATCACCTTCATCCCTGCCGCGATTGCGCTGTTCATGGGCGACAAGGTGGCCGAGAAGGAAAACCGTCTGATGGAGTGGGCGCGCCGTGCCTACGCGCCGGTGCTGGACAAGGTCATGCGTGCACCTGCAGTGGTGTTGACGGCGGCCAGTGTCATCGTCGCCCTGAGTCTGTTGCTGGCTACGCGCATGGGCAGCGAGTTTGCGCCCAATCTCAATGAAGGTGACTTTGCGATCCAGGCGTTGCGCATACCGGGAACAAGCCTTACGCAGTCGGTGCAGATGCAGATGCAGATCGAGAGCGAGCTCAAAAGGCAGTTCCCTGAAATCGAGCGTGTGTTTGCGCGCACCGGCACGGCAGAGATCGCCTCCGACCCCATGCCGCCCAATATTTCGGACGGCTACATCATGCTCAAACCGCGTGAGCAATGGCCCGATCCGGCGCGCTCGCGTGACGATCTGCTGGCTGCCGTACAAGAGGCTGTGGAAAGGATTCCGGGCAGCAACTACGAGTTCTCGCAGCCGATTCAGCTGCGCTTCAATGAGCTGATCTCGGGCGTGCGCAGCGATGTGGCCGTCAAGATCTTCGGCGACGACATGGCTCAGCTGGAAAAGTCCGCGCAGGCCGTGGCCGCCATGCTGCAGAAGATTCCTGGCGCTTCCGAGGTCAAGGTCGAGCAGACCACGGGCCTGCCCATGCTCACGGTGCAGATCGACCGCGAAAAAGCCTCGCGCTACGGTCTGAACATGGGCGATGTGCAAGATGCCATCAGCACAGCATTCGGCGGGCGCGAGGCCGGCACGGTATTCGAGGGAGATCGACGTTTCGCGATCCAGGTGCGTCTGCCCGAGGCCATGCGCAGCGATGTAGACAGCATAGGCCGCCTGCCGATTGCGCTGCCGCGCGGCGGCGACGGGCGTCTGGGCTTTGTGCCGCTGTCATCGGTGGCGACGGTGGAGCTGGCACCGGGCCCCAACCAAGTCAGCCGCGAGGACGGCAAGCGCCGCATCGTGGTCAGCGCCAACGTGCGCGGGCGCGATATCGGCTCCTTCGTGGCACAGGCTCAGCAGGAACTCGAAGGCGTTGCGCTGCCTGCAGGTTACTGGACACGCTGGGGCGGAACCTTCGAGAACCTGGAGTCGGCCCGCCAGCGTCTGATGATCGTGGTGCCCGTGGCGCTGGTGCTGGTGTTCACGCTGTTGTTTGCCATGTTCGGCAATGTACGCGACGGTCTCATCGTCTTCACCGGCATTCCGTTTGCATTGACGGGCGGGATTGCGGCGCTGTGGCTGCGCGGAATTCCGCTGTCCATTTCGGCGGCCATCGGCTTTATCGCACTCTGCGGCGTGGCCGTGCTCAACGGCCTTGTGATGATTGCCTATATCCGTTCGCTGCGCGAGCAGGGCATGGGCGTTGAACAGGCCGTCACCGTAGGGGCGCTCACGCGCCTGCGTCCCGTGTTGATGACGGCTCTGGTGGCATCGCTGGGCTTTGTGCCCATGGCGATTGCCACGGGAACGGGGGCAGAGGTGCAAAGGCCGCTGGCCACGGTGGTGATTGGCGGCATTCTCTCGTCCACGGTGCTGACGCTGCTGGTGCTTCCGCTGCTGTACAGACTTGGTTACCAGAAGCGCCAGTAGCCGTGCAAGCGCCAGCGTTCTGACTGGCGTTCCGATGTTTTCTGCACAGGGCCGATGCGAATGCATCGGCCCTTTTTGCATGGCGCTTCGTGCCGGGCAAGGCTCGCGAATCTTGAGCGCTGGCCCGATGCGAAGAAACGTACTGAAACACGGGCGTCATCGGGATGACACGAGCTTTGCCTAGATTCTTGCCGGTCGAAACCTGTCGACATCCAAGCGAAAGACTCCATGCAAAACAAGCGTTTGATCAAGGCGCTGGCGCTCGTGTGCCTGACGGCCGCCACGCTGGCCGCCTGTGGTGGCAGCGATGACAGCCCGCCTGCCCCGACGACCCCCACCAATCCCACCAATCCCACGACCCCCACCGAGCCGGCCAAGCCGGAGATGCGCTGTGCTCCCTGAGCGCAGTGACAGACAAGACGCCCTACCATGATTTCGCGACGCAATCTTTTGCAGGCCGGCAAGAACGCCGCCTTTTCTGCTGCCGCACTGGCCGCCTTTCCTCCCAGCATCCGCCGTGCGCTGGCCATTCCTGCCAACAATGCCACGGGCACGGTCATGGATGTGCAGCATGTGGTGATCCTGATGCAGGAAAACCGTTCCTTCGACCAGTACTTCGGCACGCTCAAGGGAGTGCGCGGCTTTGGCGACCGGATGACGATTCCCATGCCCAACGGCCGCAAGGTCTGGCAGCAGGAGCGTACCAACGGCACGGTCATCACGCCCTATCATCTGGACGGAACGGCCAACAATGCGCAGCGCGTTTCCGGCACTCCCCATTCCTGGCTGGACAGTCAGCAGGCCTGGGACAACGGCCGCATGTCGCGCTGGCCAGTGGCCAAGACGGACACCTCCATGGGCTATTTCAAGGAGCAGGAGCTGCCCTACCAGTTCGCGCTGGCCAATGCCTTCACGATCTGCGATGCCTACCACTGCGCCATGCACACCGGCACCGACGCCAATCGGTCATTTCACATGACAGGCACCAACGGTGCCATACCGCAGAACGTGGCCTTCGTGAATAACGAGTGGGATGCCATCAACGGCGTGCCCAGCGATGCCAACACCGGCTACACATGGAAGACCTATGCCGAGCGGCTGCAGGAAGCCGGGGTGAGCTGGATCAGCTACCAGAACATGCCCGACGAGTGGGGCGACAACATGCTGGGGGCGTTCCAGAACTTTCGCCGGGCGAATCTGGCCTCCGGCTTTCCTGTCTCCAGCGGCGGTGCGCCCAATGCGCCGTATACCAACACCGGCCAGGCCTTGCCCTATCACGCCTATGATGCGGCCAGCGACAACGCTGCCAATCCGCTGTACAAAGGCGTTGCCAACACCTTGCCCGGCAACAAGCCTGAGGAATACCTGGACGCCTTCAAGCGCGATATCCGCGAAGGCAAGCTGCCGCAGGTGTCCTGGGTCAATGCACCGTCCATCTATTGCGAGCATCCCGGCCCATCAAGCCCTGTGCAGGGCGCCTGGTTTTTGCAGGAGGTACTGGACGCGCTGACGGCCAATCCCGAGGTCTGGAGCAAGACCGTGCTGCTGGTCAACTTCGATGAGAACGACGGCTACTTCGACCATATGCCTTCGCCCTCGGCGCCATCGCAGAACGCCGACAAGACCTATGCAGGCAAGACCACGCTGCCGCAAGCCGATCTGCAGGCCGAGTACTTCACGCATGGCGCACCGGCGGGCAGCCGCAGCCAGCCGGCCCCCGATGGCCGTGTCTATGGTCCCGGGCCGCGCGTTCCGCTGTATGTGATCTCGCCCTGGAGTCGTGGTGGCTGGGTCAACTCGCAGGTGTTCGACCATACGTCGGTGCTGCGTTTTCTGGAGGCTCGCTTTGGCGTGCAGGAGCCCAATATCAGCCCGTTCCGTCGTGCGGTATGTGGAGATCTTCTGAGCACCTTCAACTTCAAGACTCCGAACAACGAGACACTGCCCGTGCTGGCCGGGAGATCCACACGCGGTGTCGCCGACCAGCTGCGTGCCGATCAGCAAAAGCTGCCTGCAGTGCCGGTGCCGCGCGACATGCAACTGCCTTTGCAGGCAGTCGGTACGCGTCCGTCGCGCGCCTTGCCCTACGAGCTGCACACCAGTGCGCGCTGTCAGGCCAACAGCCAGGTGGAGCTGGTGTTTGCCAACACCGGAACGCAGGCGGCCGTCTTCCATGTCTACGACCGCTACAAGCTCGATCGCACGCCACGCCGCTATATGGTGGAAGCGGGCAAGACGCTGTCCGATACCTGGGATGCCGTGCGTGACAACTTCGGCAAGTACGACCTCTGGGTGCTGGGCCCCAACGGTTTTCACCGCCACTTCAAGGGCGACCTGAATCGCCTGGGCAGTACACAGGCTGCCCCCGAGGTGCGTGTCTGCTACGACATCGCCAATGGCAACGTCTACGTGGATCTGATGAACAAGGGCGCTCAGGCTGCAGTGTTCACCATCACGCCCATGGCCTACCGCAGCGACGGCCCGTGGACGGTGGAAGTTGGCGCGGCTTCCAGTGCCGAGAGGCATTGGGAGCTGAAGGCCAACGGCCAGTGGTATGACTTTGCCGTGACCTGCAACAGCGATCCGGCGTACTACCGGCGCTTTGCCGGTCGCGTGGAAACCGGTCAGCACACGATCAGCGACCCTGCCATGGGCGAGGTATAGCGACCATGCTGCGCTTTGCGGACCTGTCTGGCATGCACCATTGGCCCTAATATGGCGCTCTTGTATGACGATGGATGCCCGCCATGACTTTCTTCGCACTGCGCGACCTTGTTGAAGACCTGCGTGATGCCCGGCCCACGCTATGGGCCGGGCGCAGCGAAGGGGTTCGTTCCACACACGCTATAGACGCAGTCGAGGTTCAGCAGGCTGTACAGCGTTTTGTACGCTTTGCACCCTTGCTGGCGCGGCTGTTTCCAGAGCTGCAGGCGTCTGGCGGACGTATTGAGTCGGCGCTGTTTCCCGTGCCGCAGATGCAGCAGGCTTTGCAGCTGCCCGAGCAACTGGGTCGGCTGTGGCTCAAGGCCGATCACAGCCTGCCAGTAGCGGGCTCCATCAAGGCGCGCGGTGGCGTGCATGAGGTGCTGGAGTATGCGGAGCAGATCGCTTTGCAGCATGGCCTGCTGGCCGATGGCGACTATCTGCAGCTGGCCTGCGATGCTGCGCGTGCGATGTTCGCCCGGTATCAGGTGGCGGTAGGCTCCACCGGCAATCTGGGCCTGTCGATTGGCGTCATGGCTTCGGGCCTGGGCTTCAAGGCGACGGTCCATATGTCTGCCGATGCCAAAGAGTGGAAAAAGCAGCGCCTGCGAGCCCGTGGCGTGCAGGTGGTGGAGCATGCCGGTGACTATGCCCAGGCCGTTTCTGCAGGCCGTGAGCTGGCCGACCAGGATGCGCACTGTCACTTTGTGGATGACGAGCACTCGCTTTCGCTGCTGCTTGGCTATGCGGCGGCGGCTCCGCACTTGGTCGCGCAACTTGCAGAGAACAAGATTGCTGTGGATGAAACGCATCCTTTGTTTGTCTATATTCCCTGCGGCGTGGGGGGCGCACCCGGTGGCGTGGCCCTGGGTCTGCAGCAGGCGTTCGGGCCGCATGTGCATTGTTTTTTTGCCGAGCCCGTGCAGTCGCCCTGCTTCATGGTGGAGATGCTGGCCGGTGCTGCAGCGCTGCCTGGTCTGGAAGCCCATCCTTCGGTCTATGAGCTGGGCCTGAACAACCAGACCGAGGCCGATGGCCTGGCCGTGCCGCGTGCATCGGAGCTGGCTGCCAACGTGGTGCGTGGCTTTCTCGGTGGCGTGTTCACGGTGGAGGACGAAACCCTGTTTCGCCATCTGTACCTGCTGAAGGATAGAGAGGGGCTGCAGATCGAGCCATCGGCGGCAGCGGGATTTGGCGGTCCGCGCGCCCTGCTGGAAAGTGCTGCGGGTCAGGACTATCTGCAGCGCCAGAAGCTGCTGCCGCACATGGCAAGCGCCACACATATCGTCTGGACCACGGGAGGCCTGTTTGTCCCCGACGAGGAGTACGCGAGGTTTCTGGCGCGCGGGCGCGATCTGTCGAACTGAGCGCCTTGCCCGGGTTAGCTGGGTTACCTGGGTCTTGGCGCCGTGCCCGCTTCACTCATCAGCATTAGCAGGCTGCGGTTGAAGTCCTCCACCACCAGCAGGCGGCCTGCATGATCGATGTCCATGCCCGTGGGGCGGCCGCCGGGGCGCAGTCCGTGCCTGGCATCCCAGTTGCTCAGCCATTGAATGGGCTTGCCTGAGGGGCGGCCCTTGCCATCCCGCGCAAAGCCCACGATGCGTTGACCGTCTGCGCGCTGGCCGTGCCAGGCCACCAGCAATTGCCCGCCAAACGCGCTGCCCGCAGGCGTGGCCAGCATTTGCAGCGGAGCCACATGGGCGGGCCAGAGCATATGCGGCGCCTCGGTCCTGCTGCAGTCAAAGCGCTTTTCATAGCCTTGTGCGTTCTGGCGTGCGCCTATGCAGTAAGGCCAACCGTAGTCGGCACCGGCGCGCAGCAGGTTGAGCTCTTCCGGCGGCTGTTTGGGGTCGCGGTAGTCGATATTGTTTTCGCCTTGCCAGACGGTGCCAGCTGCAGGGCCGTCAGGCATCACGGCCAGCGCCATGGAGTTGCGCAGGCCGCTGGCAAAGGGTTTGAATTCCTTGACGGGCTGCTTGCCAGCCTGCAGCACCAGGCGCCAGACGGCAGCGCGCGGCATGGCCGTGCTGCGCTCGGGGCAGGGCACAGGTTGCTTCTGGTCTTCACCCCGGCAGGCATCGGTGGCCGATCCCATATTGACGTAGAGGCTGCCGTCCGGCGCAAACGCCAGCTCCTTGAGCAGATGGGCGCCGTCGGCCGGCAGGCCGCTGGCAAGCATCTCGGGCTGAGGTGTCTGTCCGAGTGCAGGCACCGCAGCGCGCCATATCTTGTCGGCCTCGCCGATATAGATTTTGCCGTCAGGTCCGCGCGCCATTCCCGAAGGATAGTTGAGCTTGCTCAGCAGCACCCGGGCTTCCACGGCCTTGGCCGTGGTGTTGGCATTGGCGGGAGTCGCCGCGTCTGGCGGTAGGCGCAGCTCGATCAGCTGGCCCACCTGGGGCATCCAGTTGCCCATGTCCAGCACCCAGATACGGCCAGGCGCAATTTCCAGCACGCGACGCGGAAAGCGCAGGCCGTGGGCTTCGTCGGCAATCAGCCCCACGCAGGTGCCGGCGGGGCTGGTGATGGCCAGGCGCGGATAGATACCGCATTTGCCAGTGGAGGCATAGCCGCGCGCATGCGCACCTGGGCTGGCAGCCATGAGCAGCAGCGCAGACAGACTCAGAATCAACCGGTATTTGCGCTGCATGGCTCTCCTGGAG
The DNA here is from genome assembly GCF_000241525.1 of Comamonas testosteroni ATCC 11996. Taxonomy (GTDB): domain Bacteria; phylum Pseudomonadota; class Gammaproteobacteria; order Burkholderiales; family Burkholderiaceae_C; genus Comamonas; species Comamonas testosteroni. Next base: position 193,216 of record NZ_AHIL01000011.1, on the reverse strand, counting down.
GTTAAAAGCGCGACAGATCGGGATGGGCAATCTGTCCGCCGCGCACCAGCATCTTGCCGTACTCGGCGCAGCGGTTGAGCGTGGGAATCACCTTGCCGGGGTTGAGCAGCGATTGCGGATCAAACGCCGCCTTGAGCGCGAACATCTGGGCGTTCTCGGCCGTGGTGAACTGGGTGCACATGCTGTTGAGCTTCTCCACCCCGACACCATGCTCTCCCGTCACCGTGCCGCCCATGGCAACGCTGGTTTCCAGAATGTCGGCGCCGAACAGCTCGCAGCGGTGCAGTTCGTCGGGGTTGTTGGCATCGAACAGGATCAAAGGATGCAGATTGCCGTCGCCAGCGTGGAACACATTGGCGCAGCGCAGCTGGTATTTCTTCTCCATCTCCTGAATCGCCAGCAGGATGTCGGCCAGACGCTTGCGTGGAATGGTGGAGTCCATGCACATGTAATCGGGGCTGATGCGGCCGCTGGCGGGGAAGGCGTTCTTGCGCCCGCTCCAGAAGCGCAGACGCTCTTCCTCGCTTTCGCTGACGGTGATGGCCGTGGCGCCGGCGTGGCGCAGAACTTCGCTCATGCGGGCGATTTCTTCCTCGACCTCCTCGGGCGTGCCGTCGCTCTCGCACAGCAAGATGGCTTCAGCCGTGAGGTCGTAGCCGGCACGCACAAAGTCTTCCACGGCAGCCGTCATGGGCTTGTCCATCATTTCCAGCCCGGCCGGAATGATGCCGGCCGCGATCACCGCAGCCACTGCGTCGCCAGCTTTGCGCACATCGTCGAAGCTGGCCATGATGCAGCGCGCCAGCTGGGGCTTGGGCACGAGCTTGACAGTGACCTCGGTCACCACGGCCAGCATGCCCTCGCTGCCTATCATGATGGCCAGCAAGTCCAGGCCGGGGGTGTCGAGTGCATCCGAGCCGAATTCGACGGGATCGCCTTCGATGCTGAAGCCCTTGACCTTGAGGACGTTGTGCACCGTGAGTCCGTACTTGAGGCAGTGCACGCCGCCCGAGTTCTCGGCCACGTTGCCGCCGATGGTGCAGGCGATCTGGCTGCTGGGGTCGGGCGCATAGTACAGACCGTAGGGGGCAGCGGCTTCGCTGATGGCGAGGTTGCGCACGCCGCACTGCACCAGGGCCGTGCGGCTGTAGGCATCGACCTTGAGAATCTTGTTGAATTTGGCCAGCGACAGCGTCACGCCCATGGGGTGAGGCATGGCGCCGCCCGAAAGTCCGGTGCCCGCGCCGCGCGCAATGACGGGGGCCGCTATGGCATGGCAGGCCTTGAGCACGGCCTGCACCTGTGCATAAGTCTCGGGCAGGCAGACCAGCAGCGGGCGCTGGCGGTAGGCCGTCAGTCCGTCGCATTCATAGGGTGTGGTGTCTTCGCTCTGATAGAGCAGGGCATGCGCCGGCACATGGGGGCGCAGTGCTGCCAGCACCTCGGCCTGGCGCCTGGCGCGCTCGGACGGCTCGGGCAGGTGATGCGCGGCGTTGGCCGCCGTGCTGGAGGTGGCGACGAGATCGGTGAATGTGCTGGCGGACGTCATGCCTGCAAATGTAGGGGATGCGCCCGCGCCTTGGTGTGAGCTTTATTGCAAAGCTGCTTGAAATGCTTTGCGATGACAGTCATGAATGCTTTAGAAATAAGAGCATCAACCGATTTATGGGTAAGCGATGGAGTCGATTTATTCTCTGAAATGGCCGCTTGCATCAATCATGGTCAACCCCACATAGCTGGAGCCGGTGCGAGGCGGTGTGAAGCGCAGATGCATGGTGCCGTAGCGAATCTCGCCCATGGCGTCGAGGGCGGTCAGCAGGCCCGCTCGATTGCTTGTGGGCGCAGCTTTACGCAGCGCATCCAGCAGGGTTCGGGTGTTGAGAAAGACTTCCAGGCCCAGATAGGAGGCAGGCGGCATGCCGCTGTGGCCGAGGAGCTGCTGGTAGTCCTTGATGGCCGGAACCGCACCCTTCCAGGGACTGGGCACCAGGGTGGTGAAGGCGATGCCGCGCGTATAAGGGCCCAGCCCTTGCACCACGGCACGGTTGGCCTGGGCGGCCAGGTTGTAGAACGGTACCGTGACATGAGTCTGTCTGGCCATGGTGATCAGACCTATGGTGGCGGGGGCGCCCGCCAGCACGATGACGCCTTGGAGATCGGGCAGGGCGGCCAGCTGCCTGGCCAGGTCCGGGGTGTTGCTACCCGATGCTTCCACTGCCAGCGTGATGACGGGTTTGAGGTCCTTGGCGGCAAAGGCGGTCAGGGCAATTTGCAGGCTGTCTTTGCCGAAGCCGTCGTTCTGGTGAACGATGGCGATCCGCCGCAGACCTATGGTCTGCATCTGCTGCAGCATAGCCGCGATTTCAGCCTGGGTGCTGGCGCGCAGCGGATAGACGAAACGGCCCGGCTGCTGGCGCATGCTGCCGGCTCCGGCAATCACGCCCACCAGGGCCGTCTGGCCTTGCTGAACCTCGGGTTGCATGGCTGTGCAACTGGCAGTTCCCCAGCAATTGAGCAGGGCCAGGGCTCCTTCCTGGATCAGCTGACGTGCATTGCCGGCGGCGCGCTGTGGCTCGTAGCCATCATCCAGCACCTTGAGTGTCAAAGCTTTGCCGCCCAGGCCTCCCTGCTTGTTGAATGCCTCCACCTGCGCCTGCATGATGCTCAGGCCTTCCTTGCCGGCCTCGGCCTGCGAGCCTGACAGCGGCAAGCTGGCGCCTATGGTGAGGTTGTTCTCCTGCGCATGCAGGGTCAGGCTGGCGGTGATGCCGGTGGCCAGCAGCCAGGCGCAGCGCAATGGGGTTTGCATGGGTCTCCTCCTCGTTGTTGTGAGTCCATGGTGAAAGGGCTGCAACAAGGGTGGGAGAGGGCAACTGTGGCTATGTCGGCTGCGGGCGACGTTATGGTGTTTTGACCCGCTTATGAGATACGGGCTTGATCTGCATCGCCCCATGGCCTTGCGCCGTCATCTGCTTTCCAGCATCCACAGGCGCTTGCTGGCACGGGTCATGGCGACGTAGAGCATGTTGCGTTGTGGGTCGTTCGCGTTGGGCGAGAAGTGCCCGGGATTGACGAAGGGTACGGCCACATACTCGTATTCATGGCCTTTGCTGCGTTCTACCGTGAGCAGTTGCAAGCTGGGTTTTTCATGGCGCTGATGCTGCGCGATGCTCGACTGGACCATGAGGCTGAGGCGGCCAAGGAATTCATCGACGGAAAGCCCGGTGCAGATGCGCGACAGCGCCTGCAGGCTGGCCAGACACTGGCGCAGTTCGTCCTGGCTGATGGGGGCCTGGGCAAAGAACTGTCGCAACAGAGGGTGCCGGAGCAACTGGCCCGCATCGGCGCACTGGTCGGCGGGCAGGGCCAGCAACCGGGCACAGGGGGAGTCTGGTGCGATGTAGGCGGCGAGGAAGCGGCGCATGGCGGCTTGCTGTCCCATGAGTTCGGCGGCAATGCGCAGCGTGTCGGACTCCGGCGGGGCGTCGCCCAGTGCAGTCATGTCGAACAGGCCGTTGGCCAGCAGATCCCGGTCGGGCGGGCTGGCATGGCGCACGTAACGCATCAGGCCTTCGGCTGCGCTGTTCAGAATACCTTGCGAGAGCAGCGCGCCGCCGCTGCAGCCCTGCATGGCCCATAGCATGGCCAGCACCAGGGCGATTTCGCGGCGCTGGTAGAAGCGCTGCATGCCTTTGCAGGCATAGTGCACGCCCTCGTGGGCGAACAGCCATTCAAGCAGTACCGAATCTTCGGGCGAATGCAGGATGACACGCAGCACGGCTGGCGGGTCCTGCGGTTTGCGGGGCAGGTGGGCCACAGCGGCATGAATATCCAGCAATTGCCGGGCGCAGTCCTCGTCATCGCCATGGCGATGTTCGAACCAGGCCGAGGCGTTGCGGTAGTGGGCTTCGAACTCCACGCCGAAGAGCCGGTTCAGTTTCTCGCAGATGACGGGGCCGAAGCGATAGGTCGTGTTGAGCGTGGCCTGGCCGGTGCCCGCGGGCAGCTCCTGCAGTATGCGCTGGGCGCTGTCGCCAAAGATGGAGGAGGCGCCCGGCAGGATGTGCTGGTTGAAGTCGCCGACACCGATGAAGCGCCCATTGTCGCGCGCCAGATGGCGCAGCACCAGCAGCGCGGCCTCGTCCAGGTCCTGCAGTTCGTCGAACAGCACGGCTTCGAAGCGACCCTGCAGCAGAGGGAAATCGGCATCGAAGTCCAGTGCGGCCAGCTGGCAGGCCAGCGCATAGGTGCAGTCGCCGGGTGCATAGAACAGCGGCTCCTGGGTGGGGCCCGCGCGCAGCCGCTCATAGCTGCGCAGCAGTCGGTACAGGCCGTAGTCCAGGGCGTTGTCTCGGCAATATGCCAGCGCGCCGAGGCCGCTGTCGTCGATGTCGAGTTCCAGCATGCACTGCTTGGCCTGGGCCTCGAAAGCGAGGAAGGCACTGATGTCCAGAGGCCGGGCGAAGTAGTCCGCCAGCTCGGGTATGCCGAGCTCGGCATGCCGCTCGGCCTCTTGCGACAGCGCTTCATGCGCCTGCTGGATGAGCAAATTCTTCTCCAGGCCGGAGGAGAGCATGGGTACAGGGTCCCCCTGCTCTTCGAGTATCCGCGTGCAAAACTGCTCCAGAGTGAGCAGATGCAGGCCTTCGAGACACACGGTGCAGAGGCGGTCCAGGCGAGCCTGAATGGCCTTGATGCCGGCCGCCGAGTAGGCCAGCATCAGCACGTTGCGTGCGCCCTGGGTTCGGATCAGGTCGGCGGCCTTGATGGCCAGCGTGGTCGTCTTGCCCGTGCCGGCCAGGGCGCGGATGAGCAGCGAAGACGCTTCGCTGTTGAGTGCCTGGTTCTGGTCAAGGCCGGGGTAAAGCCTGGGCTGCAGGTTCATGCCGTGAGTGCTCCATCTTCGTTATCCATCGAGCAGCCCGTGCAACGAGCTGCTCGTCGGGCCAGGGGCGGCGAGCAAGAGCTGCGCCACAGCGAAGCCGCTGGGGTTGCAGCTCAGCCCATTGCCTTGCGTAGCCACTCAGCGAAGGCAGCGCATTCCCAGCGGTCCATGATGCCGGTCTTCCAGCACAGGTAGTGGGCATGCGGGCTGGGTGCATCGACATCGAAAAGGCGTACCAGCGTTCCGTTTTCCAGCCAGGGGGCGCCGAGCTTGTGACGTACCAGGGCTATGCCCATGCTGGCCGATGCGGCGTCGCACATCAGACCGATATCGTTGAACTGCGAGCCTTCGTTGGGCTCGGCCATGTCGAGGCCGGTGGTGGCGAACCAGGTGCGCCAGGGCTCCAGCGGGCTGCGCAGCAGCGGCATGCCTTCCAGGTCTTCAGGGCGCTCGAACGGGCCATGTTCGCGGATGAAGCTGGGCGATGCCAGCGGCGTGACCGTGTCGCGGGCCAGCTCGATGTGCTCCACATCGGCATAGTGGCCGGCGCCGAAGCGCACCATCAGGTCGGCATCCTCGCCGATCACATCCAGCAGCGGAATCGATACCTGCAGCGCAATGTCGATCTCCGGATAGGCCTCGGTGAACTGGCGCAGGCGCGGGATCAGGATCACGCGTGCAAAAGTGGGGGTGACGGCCAGCTTCAGGCGTCTGCGCCCAGGCGAGGCCGATGCTCCTGGAAAGCGTTGCAAGGCGCCCAGGCCTTCACGCACATGGGCCAGATAGGAGCTGCCGTCCGTGGTCAGCGAGAAATCCGTGCGGCCGAACAGCCGCGCGCCCAGAATCTGCTCCAGCTGCTTGACCCGGTGGCTGACGGCGCTGGGCGTGACGCACAGCTCCTCCGCCGTCAACGTGACCGAGCGCAGCCGCGCCAGAGCCTCGAAGGTGAGCAGGCACTGTATCGGCGGAATCCGCCTGGCCGTAATGCTGTTCAAGGCGCCGGGGCTGCGGGTCATATGATCAATCCCAAGCCCAGGGATTTAGCGGAACACCACGGTCTTGTGACCGTTGAGAATGACGCGGCGCTCGCTATGCCACTTCACGGCACGGGCCAGAACCTGGCTCTCGGTGTCGCGGCCGCGGGCCGTCAGGTCTTCCACGGTGTCGGTGTGGTCGGCGCGTGCCACGTCCTGCTCGATGATCGGGCCCTCGTCGAGGTCGGCCGTCACATAGTGGGCGGTGGCGCCGATCAGCTTCACGCCGCGGTCATGCGCCTGGTAGTAGGGCTTGGCGCCCTTGAAGCTGGGCAGGAAGCTGTGGTGGATATTGATGGCGCGGCCGGCCAGCTTTTTGCAAAGGTCGTTGGACAGCACCTGCATGTAGCGCGCCAGCACCACCAGCTCGGCGCCTTCTTCCTCAATGATCTCGTACTGGCGCTCTTCGGCCTGGGCCTTGGTCGCGGCAGTCACGGGAATGTGATGGAAGGGGATGTTGTAGCTGGCCGCCAGCTGATAGAACTCGCGGTGGTTGCTGATGATGGCCTTGATCTCGATAGGCAGCAGGCCCGACTTCCAGCGGAACAGCAGATCGTTGAGGCAGTGGCCTTCCTTGCTGACCATGATGACGGTCTTGATGCGCTCGGCCTTGGAGTGCAAACTCCACTGCATTTGATATTGATCAGCTAATTCGGCAACGGATGCCTTTAGAGCGGCGGCGTCTTTGCCATCGCAGGCAAACTGCACGCGCATGAAGAACAGGCCGGTCACCGGGTCGTTGTACTGCGCTGCTTCTTCAATATTGCCGCCTTGTTCAAGCAAGAATCCGGAAACGGCATGCACCAGGCCCAGTCGGTCTGGGCAGGATAAAGTCAAAATATAGGCTTGGGTCATAGCTCGGCAATTGTCGCAGCAAGGCGAGGACCCTGCGGACAAAGGAAATTCATGAAAAGCGAGGAGGGGCATTCTGCGCTCACACCCTGGGTGATTGTCACCCTCTATTTGTGCGTGGGGATGCTTTGGTTGGGGGCGCAGGCGGGCGTGCTCGGCTATTTTGATGTATCGCTGAATCGACAGTCGCTGCGTTGGCAGATAGGCCTGTTCATTGTTTGGTTGCTGGCGACAGCGCTGGTTGCACTTTGGTTCATGCAGCGCAAGGCGCGCGCCGACCAGCGTGGCCGGGAGACGGCGCAGGAGCTGGAGTTGGTGGTGCGTCACGCACCGGCCGGAATGGCTCGCGTGCATGTGGGCGGGGCAGAGATTGTCTGGGCCAATGCCAAGCTGGCGGGTTGGCTGGGCCGCAGCGTGGAGTCGCTGCGCGGTCAGGATTTTCGCGTTCTGGTGCCGGTGAATGACCAGGACGAGGTTGCTCTGCAGCTGCAGCGCCTGCTGGACGGCAGCACTGATTACTTCCAGGTGCTGCGTCAATGCGTGCATGCCGGCACCGGCAAGGTTACGCCCGTGCTGTGCACAACCAGTCGCGTGGCGGCATCGGGTGTGGATGGGCCGGTGGCCCTGGTCTGCGTGTTGCAGGATCTCAGCGAGATGGTGAGCGCGCGCAATGCCATGGTGCGCAGCGAGACCATGTTGCGCCTGGCGCTGGAGGGCAGCGGCAATGGCGTGTGGGAATGGGATGCGCTGGAGCAGCGGCTGAACTTCTCCACGGGCATGAGCGCCTTGCTGCGCTACCAGGGCCAGGATCTGGCTCGCGAGTTCGATTTCCAACAGCGCCTGCATCCCGAAGATGCCGCAGGCGCGCGCGCCCAGGCCCAGCAGGCGCTGGAGCAGGGAAGCATGCTGGTGCTGACGGCACGTCTGCTGTGCTTTGACGGTCTGTATCGCTGGTTCCGCGCACGCGGCCAGGCCTACAAGGATGAGAGCGGACGCCTGATACGAATCTCGGGCCTGCTCTCCGACCAGACTGCGAGTCGTGAGGCCGATGAGCGCAGCCGTCTGGCCTCCACGGTGGTGGACAACACCATCGAGGGCGTGGTGGTAACCGATGCACACAGCCGGATTCTCTCGGTCAACCACGCCTTCACGCAACTGCTGGGCTTCAGCGAAGCGGAAATGCTGGGCAAGACGCCGCGCATGTTCAAGTCCGGCCGACATGACAAGGCTTTCTATGACGCCATGTGGGCCAGCATGCATGCCACAGGGCACTGGCAGGGCGAAATCTGGAATCGGCGCAAGAATGGAGAGGTCTTTCCCGAGCGCATGTCGCTGAGTGCGGTCAAGGATGCCAACGACAAGGTCACGCATTACGTCTGCATGTTCACCGATATCTCGGCCGAGAAGGCGCGCGAGCAGCAGCTGGAGTTTCTGGCCCATCGCGACACCTTGACCGGTCTGCCCAACCGCTCTCAGTTCACGCGCATGCTGGGTGAGGCGGTGGAGCTGAGTCAGAGCACCAACCGTCGCATGGCCGTGTTGCTGTTCAATATCGACCGCTTCAAGGACGTGAACGACAGCTATGGCCACTCCATCGGCGACGAGGTGCTCAGGCATGTGGCTGTGCAGATGCAGGGTGCTTTGCGGCACGGCGACATCATTGGCCGCCTGGCGGGCGATGAAATCTGCGTGGTGGCGCAATCTATTTGCGGTCGTGACAGCGCGGTGGACGTGGCCGAACGCCTGATGGCCGCCGCCGGCCAGCCCTGGACCACGCCAGATGGTCTGTCCGTGGTGGTCAGCGTCAGCGCAGGCATCTGTCTGTATCCCGACCATGCATTGACAGCCGACGATCTGCTGCAGGGCGCCCATGCGGCGGTGTATGGGGCCAAGGCCAGAGGCTCCAATGCCTGGTGCTTCTTCCATGAAAACATGACCCAGGCCGCCCGCGAGCGCCTGGCGCTGGAGGCGCGCCTGCGCCGTGCGCTGGAGCTGGGCCATATGCGTCTGTATTACCAGCCACAGATTGAGCTGGCGACGGGACGCCTGATGGGGGCTGAAGCCCTGTTGCGCTGGCTGGACCCAGAGGAAGGCCTGATCTCGCCGGCCCGTTTCATTCCCGTGGCGGAAAACTCGGGCGTCATCGGCCCGCTGGGTCTGTGGGTGCTGGGTGAGGCCTGCCGTCAGGGCCAGCAATGGCGTGCTGCGGGCCTGCCTGATCTGACGATTGCGGTCAATGTCTCGCTGCATCAGTTTTTGCTGACCGATATTGCCGGTGCCACGGCCGATGCGCTCAACAAGTCGGGTTTTCCGGCCAGCTTGCTGGAGCTGGAGATCACCGAAAGTGCACTGGCCGAAAAGCCCGAAGAGGCGTTGGCCGTGCTCAACCGCCTGCGCGAACTGGGCCTGCGCCTGGCCATTGATGACTTTGGCACCGGCTATTCCTCACTGGCGCACCTCAAGCGCTTTCCGCTTGATCTGCTCAAGATCGACCAGGGCTTTATCCGCGACATTCCGCACAGCGCGGACGACATGACCATCAGCAGCTCGGTCATTGCCCTGGGTCATGCCATGGGTCTGAAGGTCCTGGCCGAAGGCGTGGAAACCCAGGAGCAGCTGACGTTCTTGCAGCAAAAAGGCTGTGACTACTTTCAGGGCTATTTCTGCAGCCGGCCCTTGCCGGCCGAAGACTTCACGCGCCTGCTGGAAAAGACGCGTGAGGGGCAGCCGCTGGTGTCTGTCGCAACCGTGGACTGAGGATCGCCAGCGCTGCATCAGCCTGTCAAGGCTTGGGCGCTGGTTTGTTTTTCCATTGTTCGCGCAGTTGCTGGCATTGGTCTTCGGAGGCATTGCCTTCCAGCGTCAGCTGCTTGTCTGCTTTCATCGTGATAGCAGTCTGAGCCTTGTCTGATTGGGCTATCGCCACTTTTTGCTTGAAGTCGCCAGGTAGCCAGGTCGGCACGCCGATATCGCTGCGCACATGACCACGGCCCGCCACCAGCAGCACGCTTTTGCCGGGCTGGCCCAGCTCGCGCACCGCTGTTTCAGTCACCCCGGCCATGGCTTCGTCGCGGGCCAGCTGAATGCGGGCCATGGGCGCGAACTGCGATTCGGGCAGCAGGCCGCAGTGGCCGTCCTTGATGGCATCGAGCTGCAGCTGCCAGCCCGCAGCCGGCAGGTGTGCGTCGTAGCGGGACTCGCCCATGGCCTGCTTCATCCGGGGACGCGGCAGATTGCCGCCGAGCACGGGCACGCCGGCTTTCACGGCAGCCATCACCACCGGACCATAGTCCTGCCAGGGCCAGCCGCCCGGGCCGCCGCCCTGAGCCCATTGAAGAGCGGTCTTCACCTCCTCGTCGCTGGCCGATGCGGGAAGGCCCCGGGTGCTGCCGCCTGCAGGGGCCATCTCGACCACCAGGGCTGCGAGCCTGTCTTGCGCTGCCAGGTGGCGCACGGTAGAGGCTTCCCACTGGTGATGGGCGATCTGGTCATGCTGCTCGCCGAGCAGAATGATCGGTGTTCCGGCCCATTGGCCCAGTGTCCGCTGCCATTCTGTGTCGGAGGTCAACCGAGCGCTTTGATGGGCACAGCCGCCCAGCAGCAGGGCGCCGGCAAGAGCCGTCATGGCCGAAGGATTGAAACGATTGAAGCGCTGGCGCGGCTGCGCCGCAGAAATGAAAGTCCACATATGAGCTGATTGCGTTCGTCTGAGACGGGGCATGGCTTCGTAGCTGTAGATTTCGTACCGGCTTTGCCCACCGAGTTTTACCGCGATACTGCGGGGCATTGCCCCTGTCGCGCGTCCATTGTCGTGCCTTGCCGGATTCCCGTGCACATGTCCGTATTGCTTCCCCCCGCGTTTCTGGCCCGTGTGGCCGCTACCCTGCTGCTGGCCTGGTTGGCCGCCCAGCTCTGTCTGATGCTGCATACGCCGCTGCCGTGGATGCTGGGGCCGCTGATTTCGATCTCCATGCTATCGATTGGTGGAGCGCCCACCCAAAGCTGGGCCAGGTTGCGTGATCTGGGGCAGTGGACGATAGGCGGCGCACTGGGCCTGTATTTCACGCCTGCCGTGACCGAGCTGGTGGCAGGCCTGTGGTGGGCGATTGCGCTGGCCATTGCCTGGGCCTTGCTGCTGGGCTGGGTCTTCGGGCGCTGGCTGTATCGCGTGCAGGCGGCCTCCATGCTGGTGCAGCCGGGCATGGATAAAGAGCGCCTGCGCGCCACGACCTATTTCTCGGGTGCGATAGGCGCGGCCTCGGAGATGACGCTGCTTGCAGAGCGTGAGCATGCACGCACCGATCTGGTTGCTGCGGCGCATAGCCTGCGGCTGGTGATAGTCACGGTAAGCATTCCTTTTGCCTTGCAATGGGCGGGGCTGCAGGGAGACCCCGGCCTGACGCTGCCCAGCGTGCGCAATGTGCAATGGCCGGGCTTTGCCTGGCTGGCGCTGGCCACTGGCGCGGGGGCACTGCTGATGCTCAAGCTCAGGCGTGCCAACCCCTGGTTTCTCGGCGCGCTGGCCGTATCCATGGGCTTGACCATGGCAGGCCTGGAGCTGTCCGCTGTGCCGCAATGGCTGATGAATGCGGCCCAACTGGTGATCGGCGTCAGCCTGGGAGTGCGCTTTCGACGTGAATTCCTGCATACGGCTCCGCGCTGGCTGGGCATGGTGGCGCTGGGTACCGTCGGCTTGATGGCAGTCTGCGCGGGCTTTGCCTGGCTGCTGCACGGTGCCACAGGCCTGCCCTGGGTGACCTTGCTGCTGGGCACATCGCCGGGCGGCATTACCGAGATGGCCATCACCGCCAAGGTACTGCAACTGGGCGTTCCCGTGGTCACGGCCTTCCAGGTCTGCCGGCTGATTGCCGTACTGCTGCTGGTGGCGCCGCTGTACCGGTGGCTGAACAGAGCGCTGCCGGGGGCGAGGCCATGATCCGCGGCAGGCGAAATCCCTGGAAGCCGATCCTGATCATCAGCGCCTGCGTCGGCTTTGTAGTGGCCGGACTTCTGATGTGGGTGGCCTGGGAGCACAACCCTCAGTGCGAGATTCACTGCGCAGAGCAGGGCATTGACTGGGTCTACTGGCTGACGCTGGGTGCGGGAGGGGGGCTGCTGGGCTTTTTTGGCTGCCTGCTGCCTGCCGGCGTGTTGATGCTGCTGTGCAGAAAGCCATAGCGGATCGCGCTTTTCCGACAGGCACTTCAGCGTGTTCCCAGACATCAAAAAAGCCACTCGAAAGAGTGGCTTTTTTGCGGGGGTGTTCAGTGAATGATGACCGGCTGCTGGGCCAGGCCCGTGTAGGTATCGAGAATTTCCTCCACCTCTTCCTCGGTGGGGGCGTCCTGCTGCCAGGCGAGGATCTGCTTCTGGAACATTTCGGCCCAGGAGCCATCCAGATACACCTCCTTGCCCGAGCGCTTGTCCACGATCTCGAAGCCGTGGCGGGGCAGTTGATGGGCTTGCTCGGTCTCGGCCTTGGCTTTGCCTGCCGGAGCGTCTGCTTCCATATCGGGACGCAGATGGAGCACCGCAAAGGATTCAGAGTCGTAAAGCATTTGCATGGTGTTCCTCCTTTCACTTCCGTTATGAGCATGCCTGCCATGGATATGGCGACAGGGTGCCGCATTTCAAGGTGGAAATGCCTGCTCTTGGCACTTGGGCACAGTATTCCATGGATTTGACATGGTTGTGGGCAACCGGCTTTCCCGATCTGTAGTAGGCAAGTCCTTGAACGGCGCGACAGCGTTCAGCCCGAGCCGATGCAGGTTGCAGGCCTTGGCTGGGAGGTGAGTAAGCGCTTTGGGCGCGGTGGTCCCGGGGTTTACGCCAGGGTGCAGCATGGAGGCTATTGCGGCGTGGGCAGATATTTCTTGAGCTGCAGATCGACAAAGTCGTCTTGCCCCTGGGTGAGCTTGATGCGCACGGGCAGGTATTGCATGGACGGTGCCAGCCAGACCGAACCGTGCTGGTCGCTGCTGCTTTTGCCGGGCAGCTTGTCCAGGCGCAGCGCCATGACACTGCCAAACGGCAGCTCCAGCGCCTCGCTGGCACCCACGCGGAACTGCCAGCGCACGGCCGAGCGTGCGCTGCTGGTGGTCAGCTCTATCAGTGTGCCTGGCGGATATTTTTCGGGGGCGGCAGCCATCAGGGCCGAGAGCTGCAGAAACACGCTGAGGCGGTCCTGCACGCCATCGCCAATGGCCGCATCGGGCTGGCCGCCGCTGTAGTGCGCCTTGCCGCTGGCCACGTCAAAGGCGGCGGACTGGGTTTTGCGCCCTTTGTCGCTGAAGTTGAGCGGCTGCAGGCCCTTGGGCGTGATCAGCCCCTCGCTGGTCTGGGCGCGCTCGCCCAGCAAGAACATGCTGATCGACTGCCTGGCCTGGTAATACTGGCCGTCATGCTGCCACTGCAGCTGTGCGCCGGCCGAGTATTGAAAACCCTTGATCTGACCCGAGGCATTGAACTCCAGCGTGGCGGAGTTAGGCAGCGTCACGGGCAGCACCGTGCCGGGCGGCAGCGGGGGCGCGCCTGCGGGGGTGACCCGGATGGGGCGGGCCGTGTCCGCACCATTGGCTTCGGGTGGCTCAGCCTCCGGTTCGGGCATCGGAGTGGCAGCAGGCTCTGGTGCAGGGGGCGGCGAAGGTGCTTCTGTTTCTGGAGCTGAATGCGCTTGTTGGTTCTGCTCCGAAGGCTGATTTTGGTCCAATTCTGGCTCCGCCGGAGCAGGGCTTGGAACGGGTGTAGGGGCTGGAGCACGCGGCTTGGGAGCCGGTCGGGGCTTTGGCGGCGATGGTGGCGATTTTGGGGGCGGAGGCGGAGCAGGCGGTGGTGGGGCAGGCGGTGCCTGAAGCATGCGTGTCTCCATCACAATCTGGGCGTCGACGGCCTTGTCTGGCTGGCTCAGCTCGGGCAGCCCCCAGAGCAGCAGCCCATGGGCTGCCAGCACTACGCCGGTGACGGGTAGCAGTACTTTGCGTGTCTGGCTTGCCTGAAGGGTGCGGCCCATGAGCGTGACTTGGAGAGTACGGATGTCAGTGTGACTGGTCTGCGCGCCAGCCCAGATCGCTGGACAGCTGGCGGGCAGCAGCCTGCAGCGGCGCGTCAATGGCTCCACCATATTCGGGGTCGAAAGTCGCCAGAGAGCCCAGGGTCATGAGCCCTAGCACGATATGACCGGACGCGTCGAAGACCGGCACGCAAAAAGCCACGATGCCCGGCAGCACGGTGTCGACCACGCGGGCCGTGCCGCGCGCCCGGACTTCGGCCAGCATGTTCGCAACTGCCTCTTCGGTCTGGGGCAGGTCCTGGCGTCTGGCCTTGCGCGCACGCTCGATCTCGGGCTCCAGCAACGCGGCCGTCGCCTCGCGCGGCAGCCAGGCACCGAAGCAGCGCCCCGTTGCTGATGCCAGCATGGGCATGACGTCTCCCAGGCGCAGATTGGCGGTGACGGATTGCGCCGACTCCTCCCAATGCACGATGGTCGGGCCATGGTTGCCCCAGACGGCGATGGCCAGCGTGTGGTTGAGGGTCTCAAGCAGTGCCGGAATGCGTTCACGCGCCAGACGCACCGGGTCGAGGCGGGCCAGCGAGGCCAGGCCGATCTTGAGCGCCGCAGGACCCAGGTCGTAGCGCGAATTGCGCTCGTCCTGCGTCACCAGTCCGATGCGCTGAAAGCTCACCAGATAGCGGTGAGCCTTGGCGGCACTCATGCCGGCGGCGGCGGCGACATCCTTGAGCATCAGCGGTCCGCTGGCCTGTGCCAGCGCCTCGACGAGGGAGAAACCCACTTCGACCGACTGAATCCCTGCGCGTTCCTTTTCCATTGCAATAGAATCGTGTTTTGTTTAGTTAAATCAATTTAACCAATCGTAATTTTGGCTAGCGTTGTCAGGCATTGTGCCAGCACCGCTGCCGTGAGCAGAGGGACAGAGAATGAAACTGGCAACCTACAAGGATGGCTCGCGCGACGGGCAACTGGTCGTGGTCTCGCGCGACCTGAGCCAGGCCTGCTATGCCACCGGCATTGCCAATCGCATGCAGCAGGTGCTGGACGACTGGAGCTATATGGCCCCCCAGCTGCAGGATCTGTCGCACGAGCTCAATCACGGCAAGGCCCGCCACGCGTTTCCATTCGATCCCCAGCGATGCATGGCACCGCTGCCGCGAGCTTATCAGTGGGCCGATGGCTCGGCCTATATCAACCATGTGGAGCTGGTACGCAAGGCGCGCAATGCCGAGGTGCCGGCCAACTTCTACACCGATCCGCTGATGTACCAGGGCGGCAGTGATGACTTCATCGGCCCCTGCGACGATGTGATCGTGCCCAGCACGGCCATGGGCATCGATTTCGAGGCAGAGATCGCCGTCGTTACCGGCGACGTGCCGATGGGCACGGATGCCAGGGATGCACTCGACGGCATCCGTCTCGTCATGCTGGCCAATGACGTGAGCCTGCGCAATCTGATTCCCGGCGAACTGGCCAAGGGCTTCGGTTTCTTCCAGAGCAAGCCCGCCACCGCCTTCAGCCCCGTGGCCGTGACACTGGACGAGCTGGGCGATGCCTGGAAGAGCGGCCGTCTGCATCTGACGCTGCAGAGCACCTGGAACGGCCGCAAGGTCGGCATGTGCGATGCGGGCGAGGAGATGACTTTTCACTTTGGCCAGCTGATCGCCCATATCGCCAAGACCCGCAATGTACGTGCCGGCTCCATCGTGGGCAGCGGCACGGTGAGCAACAAGGGTGTGGAGACCGGCAGCGGCAAGAACAAGCGCACGGAATGGCCCAAGGGCTATAGCTGCATCGCCGAAAAGCGCTGCATAGAGACCATTCAGGACGGCGCGCCCAAGACCGAGTTCATGCAGTTTGGCGACACCATTCGCATCGAGATGAAGGGCAAGGACGGCCAGAGCATCTTCGGCGCCATCGACCAGAACATTGCGCCGCCCGGCGGCAGCAAGGATGACTTGCCCGAAGCTCAGCCTGTGGATATCTCTGAGGACTAAGCCCTCGTTGCCGCCGTCATGCCCATGCCAAGTCTTAATCTCTCGCGCTGGATCTTGCCTCTGAAGGCCGTGCCGGCCATGGCGCTCGCTTTGTTGACGGGCCTGTCCATGGCGGCAGAGCCGGCAGCCGAACCTGCTGGCAGTTGCCCGCCGTCGTTCAGCCCGCCAACGCCGGCCGAAGTGCAGGCCATGGCCCCCCAGATGCAGGACAGAGGCCTGCTCTGGCGCGTGCAGGATGGCGAGCGCACCAGCTGGCTTTACGGCACTTTGCATGTGGGCAAGCGGGAGTGGATCTTGCCCGGCCGCACCATCTTGCGTGCCATGGTTGCGACGGATTTGCTGGCGCTGGAGCTCGATGTGCTGAATCCGCAGGTCATGCAGCAATTGATCGAAGGCTTCCAGGCTCGTGTCGACGCCCCTGCGCTGCCCGCAGAGCTTGAGGCCAGGCTGGCGCAGCAGCGAAAGCAGGCCTGTGCCGAGCATCTGAGCACGCAACGTCCGGACGCCCAGCTGTTGGGGCTGGTCAGTCAACTAGGCCGCAGGTATGGGCTGATGGCCGAGTTTGGTGCCGATCTGCAACTGGCAAGCCTGGCCGGTGCCGTGCACAAGCCTGTGCTGGGGCTGGAGTCGGCGCAGACCCAGCTTGAGGAGCTGCTTTCCGACGACCCTCTCGAGGTCCAGGAGAGCGTGCGTGAGGGGCTGGAGCAGCTCGAAGATCCCAAGTCCCCGCAAATCCTGCAGCAGCTGGCGAATATCTGGGCCAGCGGCAATGAAAGACAGCTGGAGAACTATGCCGATTGGTGTGACTGCATCAAGACCGAGCGTGACCGGCTTAAATACGCGCGCCTGATGGAGGGACGCAATCCAGGCATGGCGCAAGGCATTGCGAACCAGCTCAAACAGGGCAAGACGGTGTTTGCTGCCGTGGGCGCGCTGCATATGGTCGGGCCCATGGGCCTGCCCGAGCTGCTGCGGCAAAAAGGCTATCAGGTCGAGCGCGTGGGCTTCAAACTGCCACCCATACAGAAATCGGAGTCAAAACCGATTAAAACCGAATAGAGACAAGCGCAAGCTGCTATCAATTCTAAAAAGCAGGCAGCTTGGCGGGGTCCAAAAATCATTCCACACCCCCCTACATCACCCTCAAGGAGACAAACGATGGATCGTCGTCAATTCCTGGCTGCCGTGGCAGCCAGCTCGGCTGCTGCTGCATCCCCCTTCGCCATGGCGCAGGACTGGCCTGCCAACCCCGTGCGCTGGGTTGTGCCCTACCCACCAGGAGGCGGCACCGATGTGTTGGCCCGCACCGTGGCCGAGTCCATGCGCAAGACGCTGAACCAGACCATCGTGGTGGACAACCGTCCCGGCGCCTCGACCAATATTGGTGGCCAGCTCGTTGCCTCGGCCAAGCCCGATGGCTACACCATCATGTCGGCCGACAACGCCATCCTGGCGTTCAACGAACACTTGTTCAGCAAGCTTCCCTTCAGCCCCGACAAGGATTTCACCTATGTGGGCGGCATCAGCCGCTTCCCCATGGCGCTGGTGGTCAACCCCGCGTTCGAAGCCAAGGATTTCAAGGAATTCCTGGCCTATGCCAAGGCCAACCCCGGCAAGCTCAACTATGCCTCGCCCGGCAATGGCTCGCCCCACCATCTGGCCATGGAGTTGTTCAAGAACCGCACCGGCACCAGCCTGACCCATATCCCCTACAAGGGCGCCGCGCCCGCTCTGGCCGATGTGATGGGCGGCCAGGTGCCTTGCATGTTCCTGGATCTGGCATCGGGCCTGCCCGTGATTCAGTCCGGCAAGGTGCGAGCCCTGGCCATAGGCACGGCCAAGCGCGTGCCCAATCTTCCCAACGTGCCTACGCTGGCCGAGCTGGGTCTCAAGGATTCCGAGGTCTACGCCTTCCAGGGCATTCTGGGTCCCAAGGGATTGCCGCCAGCCATCGTGCAGCGCCTCAATGCAGACCTGCAAAAAGCGTTCAAGGACCCCGATGTGGTCAAGCGCATGGCCGACTTCGGCATGGAAGCCCTACCTGGTACGCCCGAGCAGTTCCACCAACTGGCACGCAACGAAGCCAAGCGTTGGGGTGAGGTCATCAAGGCGGCAGGCGTGAAGCTGGACTGATCGACCTTTTCCTGAGCTTCGCGAGGTCCTGGGCATGGCTTGAGCCGTTGCCGTAGACCTCGTCGGCGCGCATCACCACGGCCCTGCCTCCTTGCGTTGCAGGGCCGTTTTCAATAGGGCAGTATGCCCGGCAGCAGTGGGCGGCTGAGGCGCTCGCGCCACCATTGCTGGGCCCGGCCGCGGGCATCGCTGCGCCAGGCCAGCCAGAAGGTTTCGGGCGGGCGCGGCTCTTCCACCGCCAGTTCCACCAGCACCCCAGTCTCCAGCTCCACACGCACGCAGGCGCGCGGCACAAAGCCGTGGCCCAGCCCGGCGGCCTGGCATTCGATCTTGGCCTGCATGCTCGGCACGGTGATGCGTCGCTGGCCGGTGAGCAGGCCCACGGTGCGGTCGGTCAGCGAGCGCGCGCCGTCACCCACCACCACGGCGGTGTGTTCCAGCAGGTCGCTGCGCGCCAGTGGCCGGCCCAAGCGCGCCAGCGGGTGGCTGGCCGTCACGCAGAACACGAAATCGAGCTGGCCCACGGCCACGGCCTTGTGGCCGCCGCCGGCCGGGCCTTCGCCCGCGGCCACGATAAGGTCGGCTCGGCCTTCGCGCAGGGCTTCCCAGGTGCCGGTCAGCGTCTCACTGCCGATGCGCAGACGCGTGCCGCTGTTCAGCGCCTCGAAGGCCTGAATGTCGGCGCCGAAGGCGCTGGTGGGGATCAACGAGTCATGCACCAGGCGCACTTCGGTCTCGAAGCCCGTGGCGATCTGGCGCAGCCGCGATTCGAGCTGACGCGCGGCCGCCAGCAGCCAGCGCCCTTCCTTGAGCAGTTCTTCGCCCGCTGGCGTGAGACTGACGCGCGGGCCGTTGCGCACAAACAGGTTCAGACCCAGCTGTTCCTCGAGCTTGGAGACGGCATAGGAAATGGTTGACGGTACTTTGTGCAGGCGCTCTGCCGCACCGGCGAACGAGCCATGGCGCGCAATGTTGTCCACCAGTTCGATGGCTTCCAGAGAGAGTTTGAGCATATTGGGGTGCCTGAAAAATAATCATCGAAATTATCGATGATTGAGAAGATTTTCTTTCAGCATAACCGCATATCAGGCCACGGATACTTCATTCATCGCCACACGGAATGCAGCAGAAAAAGGCAGACAGGCCAGCCGCAGGAAGTGTGAACACCATCGATTGTTTAGGAGATAGAAATGCTTGAAGTTCGCCCATCCAACCACCGCGGTCGCGCCAACCATGGCTGGCTGCAATCGCGCCACACCTTCTCCTTCGGCCACTACCGCGATGCCAACCAGCAAGGCTTTTCGGATCTGCTGGTCATCAATGACGACCATGTGTCCCCCGGTCAGGGCTTTGGCACCCACGGCCACCGCGACATGGAAATCTTCTCCTATGTGCTCGACGGCGCCCTGGAGCACAAGGACTCCATGGGTACGGGCTCGGTGATCCGTCCCGGCGACGTGCAGATGATGAGCGCCGGCACCGGCGTGGAGCACAGCGAATTCAACCACTCGACCCAGGACCCGGTGCACTTTCTGCAGATCTGGATCGTGCCCGCCGAACGCGGCGCCGCTCCACGCTATCAGCAGGTCCATGTGGACGATGCCGACAAGCGCGGCCGCCTGCGCCTGATCATTGCCCCCGAAGGCGCAGACGGCACCCTGGCCGTGCGCCAGGACGCCCGAGTCTATGCCGGCCTGTTCGATGGCGCTGAATCCGCCGAGCTGGATGTGGGGCCCGAGCGCCATGTCTATGTGCATGTGGCCCGCGGCAGTCTCAGCGTGAACGGTGAGCGCCTGTCCGAAGGCGACGGAGCCCGCATTCGCAACGCCGGGGCCCTGCGCTTCGATCAGGGTGAAGACGCCGAGGTGCTGGTCTTTGATCTGCGTCCCCGCGAACTGCCCACCTTGTAAGCAACAGTTTTCACATTCCGGTTTTCATTCTGCTTTCTTGTTTTCCCTGCAGCCTCTCGCTCACCTTTTACCCAGGAGTTTCACCATGACCAACGCCAATGCCTCCATCGCCCATCCCGTCGCCGTCGCCAAGCCCGGTGCCAAGCTGCTCAACCCCCATGACCACACGCTGATCATGATCGACTTCCAGTCGCAGATGGCCTTTGCCACGCACTCCATCGATCCCGTGCAGCTGCGCTCCAACGCCGCCCTGGTCGCGTCGGCCGCCGCCGGTTTCGGGGCCTCCACCATCCTGACCACCGTGGCCGAGAAGAGCTTCTCCGGCCCCATGTTCGAGGAAGTGACTTCGCCTTTCCCTGGCCAGGCCCTGCTGGACCGCACCTCGATGAATACCTGGGAAGACCAGGCCGTGATCGACAAGGTCAACGAGATCGGCAAGCCTCGCATCGTGCTGGCTGGTCTGTGGACCAGCGTGTGCATCGTCGGCCCGGCCTTGTCGGCCCTGGACCAAGGCTTTGAAGTCTTCGTGATCGCCGACGCCTGCGGCGACATCTCCACCGAAGCGCACAACCGCGCCATGGACCGCATGGTGCAGGCGGGAGCCCAGCCCATCACCTCGCTGCAGTACCTGCTGGAAATGCAGCGCGACTGGGCCCGCACCGAGACTTATGACATGACCACAGGCATCGCCAAGAAGCTGGGCGGCGGCTACGGCATCGGCATCACCTACGCCAAGACCATGTTCGGCGCCCACGAAGGCTGAAAAAGCGCACCATCTACCTGCTTGCCACGAAACCCGGCGCAGTCTTTGCGCCGCCGAACTTCCTGAGACCGTCATGACCCAGCCCACCACTCCCGATCTGATCCTGTTCAACGGCCGCTTCACCACCCTGGACCGCAGCAAGCCCACGGCCACGGCCGTGGCCGTGAGCCAGGGCCGCTTCAGCGCCGTCGGCAGCGACCGCGAGGTCCTGCCCCTGGCCGGCCCGCAGACCAAGCGTATCGATCTGGGCGGGCGCAGTGCGCTGCCCGGGCTCATCGACAACCATCTGCACTTGATCCGTGGTGGCCTGAACTTCAACATGGAGCTGCGCTGGGACGGCGTGAAGAGCCTGGCCGATGCCATGGCCATGCTCAAGGCCCAGGTGGACGTGACACCCGCCCCCCAGTGGGTGCGTGTGGTGGGCGGCTTCACCGAGCACCAGTTCGTGGAAAAGCGCCTGCCCACGCTGGCCGAGCTGAACGCCGTGGCGCCCGACACTCCGGTCTTCATCCTGCATCTGTACGACCGTGCCCTGCTCAACGCAGCCGCCCTGCGCGCCGTGGGCTACACCAAGGACACGCCCGAGCCGCCCGGTGGCCAGATCCTGCGCGACAGCGCCGGCAATCCCACGGGGCTACTGCTGGCCAAGCCCAATGCGTCCATCCTCTATGCCACGC
This sequence comes from Comamonas testosteroni ATCC 11996, assembly GCF_000241525.1. Classification (GTDB taxonomy): domain Bacteria; phylum Pseudomonadota; class Gammaproteobacteria; order Burkholderiales; family Burkholderiaceae_C; genus Comamonas; species Comamonas testosteroni. The sequence goes on along the minus strand of NZ_AHIL01000011.1, from coordinate 171,956 downwards.
TGGCCAAGGGCCCCAAGCTGCCGCGTGACTACCAGGTCAATTCCACGCGCCACTTCATGCGCGAACTCAACCGCCTCGGTGTGACCGGCGCCATCGACGCTGGCGGCGGCATGCAGAACTACCCCGATGACTACGACGTGATCCAGGAGCTGGCCGATGCCGACCAGCTCACCATCCGCCTGGCCTACAACCTGTTCACGCAAAAGCCCAAGGAAGAGAAGGACGACTTTCTGCGCTGGACCTCTACCTCGCAGTACAAGCAGGGCACAGACTACTTCCGCCACAACGGCGCGGGCGAGATGCTGGTGTTCTCGGCCGCCGACTTCGAGGACTTCCGCCAGCCCCAGCCCGAGCTGGCGCCTGGTATGGAAGGCGAACTCGAAGAGGTGGTGCGCATCCTGGCCCAGAACCGCTGGCCCTGGCGTATGCACGCTACCTATGACGAGACCATCGACCGTGCGCTCAATGTGTTCGAGAAGGTAAACGAGGACACGCCCCTGGCCGGCCTGAACTGGTTCTTCGACCATGCCGAAACCATTTCCGAGAAGTCCATAGACCGCATCGCGGCCCTGGGAGGCGGCGTGGCCGTGCAGCACCGCATGGCCTACCAGGGCGAATATTTCGTCGAGCGCTACGGCGCGGCTGCGGCCGAAGCCACGCCCCCCGTCAAGCGCATGCTGGAAAAGGGCGTGAACGTGTCCGCCGGCACCGACGCTACCCGCGTCGCCAGCTACAACCCCTGGGTCTCGCTGTCCTGGCTCATCACTGGCAAGACTGTGGGCGGCCTACAGCTCACCCCCCAGCGCAACTGTCTGAGCCGTGACCAGGCCTTGTGCATGTGGACCGAAAACGTGACCTGGTTCAGTAACGAACAGGGCAAGAAGGGCCGCATCCAGGTTGGCCAGCTGGCCGACCTCATCGTGCCCGACCGCGACTTCTTCGCCTGCCCCGAGTCTGACATCGCCGATATCTCGGCCCTGCTCACCGTGGTGGGCGGCAAGGTGGTCTACGGCGCCGGCGCCTTTGCCGACTTCGACGAATCGGCCCCGCCGCTGGCCATGCCCGACTGGTCGCCCGTGCGCACCTTCAAGGGCTATGGCGCCTGGGGTGTGCAGGAAGGCGCGCCGCTGCAGTCCGTGATGCGCCATGCCGCCGCCAGCTGCGCCTGCGACAGCAACTGCAACATGCACGGCCACGCCCACGCTACGGCGTGGAGCAGCAAGCTGCCCGTGGCCGATCTCAAGGGCTTCTGGGGCGCGCTGGGCTGCGCCTGCTGGGCGGTGTGACATGGGTGAGGCGCTGCGCTCTGCCGCCACCGCACCCTGGGTGCAGTCGCTGGCCCTGCTGTGCCTGTGCGCCGCCTACCTGCAGGGCGGGGTGGACAAGGCCCGCAACTTCCGCGGGGCGGTCGCCGAGATGCGCCAGTTCGGTCTGGCGCCGGCCGTGCCCATCACGGTGGCCACCATCGCGCTGCAGTTGGGTGCTTCAGCGCTGATTGTGTCGGGCTGGTACCGCTGGGCGGGCGCCCTGGCGCTGGCGATCTTCACCGTGGCCGCTGCCTTCCTGGCCGACCGCTTCTGGGCGGCGCCGCAGGCCGAGCGCCAGCGCAGCGCCAACGCATTTTTTGAACATTGGGGCCTGGTGGGCGGCATGCTGCTCGTCGCCTGGCACGACCTGGGAGGCCACCGTGCCGGATAACACCACCACCACCAAAAACTCGGGCAGCTTCGCGCCGCTCGCCATTCCCGTCTTCGCCGTGCTGTGGGCCGCCACGGTGCTGGGCAACATCGGCAGCTTCATGCGCGATGTGGCCAGCGCCTGGATGGTGACCGAACTCTCGTCCAGTCCCACGGCCGTCGCGCTGATCCAGACGGCGGCCACGCTGCCGGTCTTCCTGCTGGCGATTCCCGCCGGTGTGCTGTCCGACATCCTGGACCGCCGCCGTTTCCTCATCGGCGTGCAGGTGCTGCTGGGCGCCGTGAGCGGCACGCTGCTGGTGCTGGCACAGACCAACACTCTCACGGTGGAATACCTGGTGGCCCTGACTTTTGTGGGCGGCATCGGCGCCGCCCTCATGGGCCCGACCTGGCAGTCCATCGTGCCCGAGCTGGTGCCGCGCAGCGAGCTGAAAAGCGCCGTGGCCCTGAACTCCCTTGGCATCAACATCGCCCGCGCCATCGGCCCAGCCGCCGGCGGCCTGCTGCTGGCCAGCTTCGGTGCGGCCGCCGCCTACGGCCTCGACGTGCTCAGCTATGTGTTCGTGATCGCTGCCCTTATCTGGTGGAAACGCCCCAAGGCCGAGGCCTCGGCGCTCAACGAGCAGTTCTTCGGTGCCTTCCGGGCCGGTGTGCGTTATGCCCGTGCCAGCCGCGAACTGCATGTGGTGCTGCTGCGCGCTGCGGTATTTTTCCTGTTCGCCAGTTCGGTCTGGGCCTTGCTGCCCCTGGTGGCACGCCGCATGCTGGGCGGAACGGCCGGTTTCTACGGTGTGATGCTGGGCGCTGTGGGGGCCGGTGCCATCCTGGGCGCCGTGCTGCTGCCCAAGCTGCGCAAGCGCCTCGACACCGACGGTCTGGTGCTGTTGGCCTCGGTGGTCAGTGCCGTGGTGATGGCAGTGCTGAGCCTGGCGCCGCCCCAGTGGGCTGCAGTGGCGCTGATGCTGGTACTCGGTCTGGGCTGGATTGTTGCGCTGACCACGCTCAACGGGGTGGCCCAGGCGGTGCTGCCCAACTGGGTGCGTGGCCGGGGTCTCGCCATCTACCTGATGGTGTTCAACGGCGCCATGGCCCTGGGCAGCCTGGGCTGGGGCCTGATCGCCGGCCAGTTGGGCCTGCCGGTCACGCTGCTGATCGGAGCCGTGGGCCTGGTGCTTGTGTCCCTGGTCTTCCACCGCGTCAAGCTGCCCACCGGCGAGGCCGATCTGCAGCCGTCAAACCACTGGCCCGAGCCTTTGCTGGCCGCACCCCTGGCCCACGATCGTGGCCCGGTCATGATTCAGGTCGAGTACCGGATTGCGCATCAAGACCTGGCCGCCTTTTTCCAGGCCATGCAGCAAGTGGCCCAGGAGCGCCGTCGTGACGGTGCCTATGCCTGGGGCGTGGCCGAGCACACCGGCGAGCCGGGTCGGGTGATCGAGTGGTTCCTGGTCGAGTCCTGGGCCGAGCATCTGCGCCAGCATGGTCGTGTGTCCAAGGCCGACGCCGACCTGCAGGCCGCTGCTTTGCGCTACCACCAGGGGCCGGACAAGCCCGTGGTCCATCACTTCCTGGCGCTCGATGCGCGCAGCACCCAGCAGGAAACGGGCTCCCCCCACTGAGCGGCGCTGGAATCGGCATTCATCGCTGACGGGACAGGCGATGAATGCCACCCGGTTTATTTTTCCAGAGACTGGAGCAGAGGTCGTTGCATCACTTGACGGGCTTGGCGGCACGCACTGCCACGACCTCGATTTCCACATACCAGGCCGGGTTGGCCAGGGCTGCAATCTGGAAGGCTGAGCGTGCGGGCAGGTTGGGCTGGGCGGCCGTGCCAAAGAACTGGGTGTAGCCACGCATGAAGCCGGCAAAGTCCATCTTGTTGCCCTTGGCGGGGTCGGCCACCAGGAAGACCTGCATTTTCACCACATCGCTCATGCCGAGATTCATGCCCTTGAGTTGATCTTCCAGGCCCTTGAGGATGGCGACGGTCTGACCCTCGGTATCGCCGCCGTAGGCCGCAGGATCAGTGGCGGGCTTGGATTTGTCCACCACGGGCGGTACCTTGCCGGAGAGATAGACAGTGCGTGCATCGGTGGGAATCTCCACGGCCGCAGCAATGGGGAAGGTCGAGCCCGGTGTCCTGTAACGCAGGACATCGCCACTTCCGGAGGTGGTGGCAGCGCAGCCGGTGAGCAGGACTGCCGCTCCCAGCAGGGCGGCAGTGGTGGCGGTCTTGAAGATGGATGGAGCGTTCATGTGCTCTCCTGAATGGATTTATGGTGTTACGCGAAAGGGTTTGACGTCGGCGGCAGACAGCTTGTCCGGGTACTGATTGCCGAAGTTGCTGCGCACATAGTTCACGACGTCGGCAATCTGCTCGTCGGACAGCTTGCTGGCAAAGGACGGCATGCCGTGCAGGCCGTTCATGACGACCGAGGCCGGGTAGGCAGCGGCTGCCAGCTTGGGGTTGGAGGCCAGCGCAGGGTAGAAGCCCGCTCCCTTGGCGCCTTCGCCCTTGACCATGTGGCAGCCCTGGCAGATGGCCTGGTACAGGGTCTCTCCGCCGTTCTGGCTGAAGCGTGGACGGACTGCCGAGAAGTTCTGCATCAACGCCTGGGTATCTGCGGGCGAGATGGAAAGAACGGCGGCAGACTGCAGCGTTTGCAGGTTTTTCACATCCTGGGTTTTCACGCCCTGTGATTGGGCCAGGACGGCACCGGAGAAACCCAGGGCCAGGGCGCAAGCGGCGCAAAGACGGTGCAATGTGTGCATGGTGAAGTTCCTTGTGGCAGACATGGGCGATCAGAGACTGGAGGCCTTGGCGTGCAGACGCTGGATTGCGTCCAGCGAGGACAGCACGGCACCTTCCTGCCAGGCGGGGATGTAAGAGACATGCTCGCCCGCCAGCACCAGGCGACCGTCGATCTGGGCCAGATCCTTGTAGTGCTGCTCGCGCAGTGCATCGGTCCAGTTGCCAAAGCAGCCGTTGATCCAGGGCATGCGATGCCAGGCGACCGATACCCCGTTGAGAAACTCCTGCTTGTATTGCGGATGGATCTGCGCGCCGTACTCCAGCGCCAGGCGAACGCGCTCGGCCGGCTTGAGTGAGGAGAAGCGGTAGCTGTTGGAGTTCTCGAATGCATAGGCGCCCAGCAGCACGGCGGGGCCGCGGCCCATATAGCCGGTGGAGGGGTAGGAGATCTGCTGGATCGGCAGGTCGGTGTAGCTGATGCCGCCGTAGATTCGCTCATCCTCTTCCCAGAAGCGGCGCTTGAACTCCAGTCCGACTTTCATGGAGCTGCCGTAGGGCACGGCAGCAATCGCGTTCTGCATGGCGCTTCCGGCCTGCACTTCGATCTGGCTCAGAATGGACAGTGGAATCGTGCACACGCACCAGTCGGCGCGGGCCTGCAGCGCGGCGCCGGGCTTGAGGGCGTCCACATAGTCCACGATCACGCCCTTGTCGTTCTGGGCGATCCTGGTGACCTTGGCGTTGTAGCGGATGGCAGAGCCCAGATCGCGTGCCATGGCCTGGGCCAGCATGTCCATGCCGCCTTCGGGCTGGAAGATGGTGCTGTGGAATTCGTAGATATTGCCCACGCCCATCTGGCGCCACAGATTGGATTCAAGCAGCTCGTGCAGGCCCATGGGCGTCGAAGGTTTGGCCAGCGCCATCATGCCGCCGCCTGGGTCGATGTCGTAGCCACGGAAATCGCTGACCGCATTGCTGGCGCGGTAGCGGTACTCCTTGTCCAGCACGCCCCAGGCCTTCAGACTCTCCAGCAGGCGTTCCTTGTCTTCCCGGCTGACGCTCTGGTCCAGCGCGCCCTGATTGGTAGCCTTGGATAGCAGCTCGGCCACATGGCCGTAGACATCGGTCTGCACATGGCGAAAGCGCTGCGGGTTGCCAGCCAGGGCCTTGCTGTTGTGCAGATAGGCGTTGTAGTTGACCTGGTTGAAGGCTTCTAGCTTGATGCCGAAGCGCTTGTAGTAGTCCAGCATCGCATGATGGTGATAGGGCACGCGCCAGGGGCCGGGGTTGAAGTAGTTGCCCTTGGCAAAGCCCACTTTCTGACGTGTACCGTCGAGTTCGCTGAACTCATCGCCGCCGCGCAGCGTCCAGCAGCGGCCGCCGGCTCGACTCTGGTATTCAAGCAACTGCACCTTGTAGCCGGCCGCACGCAATTCGTGGGCTGCCACCATGCCTGCCAGGCCAGCGCCCAGCACCAGAACCGATGCACCAGGTCTGGCGTTGCCGAGCTTGACCGGACCGCTGTAATGCGATTCGGCGGCATATCCCAGTGAACTCATGGCTTGATACATGGCACTGCCGCCCGCGACCTTTCCGATCATCGAGAGCAGTTGTCTGCGACTGACATGCTTGCTTGGCTCTGGCATCTGAAATTCCTTTGCTGTTGTGTATTCCGCTGTCCATCCGGGGCTGCGGGGCAAGGGTTTTCAGCAAGAGCTGTGCCAGGGCTGGGGCTCAGGGCATTAGTTCAATGAAATCAGTGGCTTGTTATGTATTTCAGGTCAACCTGTGTTCAATCCCCTTAACTTGTATGGTGCATGCTCACTAATTTGAAGCATTAATGACCAAATTGGTGCAACGGAGTCACACAATGAGCTGCAAAAAAGCGTATCGGCTGTGACAGCGGATACGCCTTGAAAGTGGGGGACTGAACTACGGCTCTGCCGGGCTCAGAGCTCGCTGGGAGGCTCGCTGGCCTCACTGACCATGACACGATTGCGTCCACCCCGCTTGGCCGCGTAGAGCATGACATCGGCCTGCTGGAAGACGGCCTTGATATCGGGGTCGCTGTCGGGCCAGTGGGCCACGCCCAGCGAGATGGTGATATGGCCCACAGGCTGTATCTCCATCTTCTCGACCATCTGGCGCAGGCGCTCGGCGACATGGGCGGCGGCCTCCAGCACCGTGCCGGGCAGCAGCAGCAGAAACTCCTCGCCACCCACTCGACAGGGCAGGTCATCGACACGCGAGACCTCGCGCATGGTGCGTGCGAGCTGTTTGAGCACCTCGTCGCCTGTATCGTGGCCAAAGCCGTCATTGATATGCTTGAAGTGATCGATGTCGATGGCAATCACCGAGAACGGCAGCGCCTGAGCCTGGAAGGCGCCGATGGCGGCCTCCAGATGGCGGCGATTGCCAAGGCCGGTCAGCGGATCGGTGTTCACGTCCTCGCGCAGCTTGGTGATATTGCGCTGCAGCAGGCCAAGGCCCTTGAGCATGGCTTTCTTGAGCTCGTAGGACTCGAAGTACCATGACTTGACGGCCTGAATGTTCTGCGCCGTCTCGGGCTTATCCATATCGTGCGCGCCGTTGGCCAGTTGGCGCAGCGGGCTGGCAATGCGGCGCGCGCTCCACCAGATGACCACCAGCATCAGCAGGGCGATGGGCAGGGTCTTGTAGAGCACGGAGCGCATCAGCTTGTTGAGCGGGGCCAGCGTGGCAGCCTTGGGACGCTGGGCCACAATGCCCCAGCCCGAAGCATGGATGACGGCATAGCCGGCCAGCATTTCCACGCCCTTGCTGTTGACGACCGGCGCCGTACCCGACTCGCCCCGGATCACGGAGTTGATGACATCGTTGTTGATCACCTGATCGCCGATACGGTGGTTGTCGGGGTGATAGATGATGTGCCTGTTCTGGTCCACCACGTAGACATAGGTGCCATCCTGGTAGAAGTGCGAGCCCAGCAGGGTGTCGAGGATGCTGTCTTCCTTGAGGTAGATGCTGCCGCCTACCGCTCCCAGGAATTCGCCCTGAGGGTCGAAAATGGGCTGCGATACAAAGACGATGTAGTTGCCGGCCATTGACATGTAGGGCTGGCTGATGACGGGCCCACGAGTGCTCAAGGTCTGTGTCACCCCGGCACTTTGCAGCGTCTTACCCTTGATCTGCAGGGTTTCGGGCGATGTGGCCAGCACATAGCCCGTGGGGTCGATGATGGTGACGGAGTTGAAGCTCTTGGTTTGCAGGCGCAGACGCGTGGCCTCCTTGGCCAGATAGTCCACGTCATTCATGTGTGCACCCATCAGATTGGCGCTGTATTCCAGCTGCTGCAGGGCGGATTGCAGAAAATCATCCGTGCTCTGCGCCAGCTTGGTCGCATAGGCATGGTGACCCTCGAGCGTGTTGTCGATCAGTTGCTGGCGCTGCACCAGATAGCCGGCATAGAAAGTGTTGAGAAACGGGATCAGCGCGCTGCAGATGGTCAGGACCAGAATCAGGCGGCGCAGGTCAAGTCGGGTCGGTGCGAGGCGGCGTTGCCAGGGGAGAGATTTCTTCACAGATGATGTCGCGAGAGCAGGGCGGCTCTGCGCTGTACCTGTGTGCTCTGACAGGCTCAGACCCTGGCCGCATATTCATTGAGTGTCTGCATTATGGTTGCTTGCGCCGTGGCCCTGCTCATGGTCAACCACAATGCAGCAGCGTCAGGCTGACAACTCCTTGAACTTTTCCACCTGTACCGCGCAGTCGTAGAAGCAGGGCGCCCGGCCAATATCGGTGAGCTGCTGATGCGTCAGCTCATTCACATTCGTGCCGTTGGCTCCCTGCTTGCGCCACCAGATGCCCAGGCCCACAACCACGCCGGTGCGAGCGCGGCCGTTGACGGCGGCGTGGCAGACATGCTCGCCGCGCTGGTTGAACACTCGCAGCTGGTCACCGTCGGCAATGCCGCGCGCAGCTGCATCATCGGGGTGCATCTCCAGCAGCGGACGCTCTTCCATGCGGGCCAGACTGGCCACATTGGCAAAGCTGCTGTTGAGAAAGTTGCGTGCGGGTGGCGAGATCATGGCCAGCGGGTAGGCCGTCGTGGGCGGCTCGTAATTGGGCAGATAGTCGGGCAAGGTGTTGATGCCCAACCGGGCCAGGGCGGGGTTGTCGAATTCGCATTTGCCCGATGGTGTGGCAAAGCCGCCTTCGGCAAACGGCGCATCGGGCAGCGGGATATGGGCAAAGCCCTGTTGCAGCAGCACTTCAAAATCAATAGCTGTGCCCGAGACTGCTGTGCGACATAGAGTTTCATCAGACTCGGAAAAACATGCTGCTGCAAAAGCGGAGTCCAGCCTGGCCATATGCATGGCCAGATCGCGAAAGATCTGTGCATTGCTGCGCGCCTGACCTTGGGGCTCGATCGCTGGGCGATTCAGCAGCACATCGGTATGACCGTAGCTGCCGTGGATGTCCCAATGCTCTAGCTGCGTGGTGGCAGGCAGCACGTAGTCGGCATGGTCTGCGGTGTCGGTCATGAAATGCTCGAGAACCACGGTGAACAGATCTTCGCGCGCAAAGCCCGCAGCCACCTTGGCCGACTCTGGCGCCACCGCCACGGGATTGCTGTTGTAGACCACGACGGCTTCCACCTTGGGGCCGAAGCCGGCATCGCCCTCATGCAGCAGCACATCGCCAATCTGGCTCATGTTCAGCGTGCGTGGGCGACGCTCTCCCAGCAACTGCGGCATCTGAAGAGAAGCCCGCTTGAAAGGCGAGACGCCCGAGGCAGACAGCAGCAGCCCGCCCGCGCGGTGGCGCCAGGCGCCGACAAGAGCCGGCAAACAGGCCACGGCGCGCACGGCATTGCCGCCGCCGCGTGCGCGCTGCATGCCGTAATTGAGGCGAATCGCCGCTGGCCTGGTCGTGCCGTAATCACGAGCCAAAGACTGGATCTGCGCCACCGTCAGGCCGCAGATCAGGGCCGCACGCTCGGGCGGCCATTGCAAGGCTCTGGCCTTGAGTGCGTCCCAGCCCAGGGTGTGTTGGGCAAGGTAGTCATGGTCCAGCCAGCCGTGCACGATCAGCTCGTGCATCAGCGCCAGAGCCAGCGCCGCATCGGTGCCGGGCAGCAGTTGCAGGTGCTCGTGGCATTTGTCGGCGGTTTCACTCTTGCGCGGGTCTATGCAGATCAGCTTGGCGCCCTGGCGCTTGGCTTCCTGCGCATAGCGCCAGAAATGAAGATTGCTGGCAATGCTGTTGCTGCCCCAGATCAGGATCAGCTTGCTTTCGGCAAAGAACTCCACACGCATGCCCAGTTTGCCGCCATAGGTGGCGGTCAGCGCCTCGCTGCCGGCGCTGGCGCAGATGGTGCGATCCAGCAGGCTGGAGCCCAGCTGGTGGAAAAAGCGCCGGTCCATGCTCTCGCTCTGCACCAGTCCCATGGTGCCGGCATAGCTGTAGGGCAGTATGGCTTCGGGCGCGCGCCGAGCGATGCCGTGCAGGCGCTGTGCGATATCGCCGAGGGCTTCGTCCCAGCTCACGGGGGTGAAATGGCCGCTTCCTTTGGGGCCGCTGCGTTTGAGAGGCTGCAGCACTCGCCCAGCGTGGTAGGTGCGTTCGGTGTACTTGCTGACCTTGGCGCAGAGCACACCTCCCGTGTGAGCGTGTTCTGCATTGCCTTGCACCTTGGTGGCCGTGCCATCGATCACCGTGGTGACCAGGGCGCAGGTGTCCGGGCAGTCATGCGGGCAGGCGCCGCGTACTTGAACGATATGAGGCATGTCGTGGGCTCGAAAAATCTGGAGCGGTTTGCGGCTGAAGACCATTTTGTGGGCCTATTATGCGGCGCGCATCCATGTCAAAAAACCTGAGATGCAAGACCCCAGGAACGGGCTGATCCAGCCCGTGGCAATGAGTAGCCCGTAGAGAGAGATCGAGAGCAATGCAGGACAAGAGAGTGGAGTGGAATCGTCGTCAATTCATGACTGCTGGCGCAGTTGTGGCCGCCGGGAACTGGACCGGCGCCAGTTATGCCCAGGATTCGAGCGGGCCCATTGTGCTTGGGCAGTCCTGCGCGCTGAGCGGCCCTTCAGTGCAGCTGGGTATGCAGTTTGTGCAGGGCGCCAAGCTGTACTTCGATCAGCTCAATGCTCAGGGCGGCATCGGCCGCCGCCAGGTGGAGCTGCGCACGCTGGACGACGGTTACGAACCCGAGCGCTGCGTGGCCAATACCCGGAAGTTCATTGCCGACGATGTAATGGCCTTGTTCGGCTATCTGGGAACGCCCACCAGCATGGCCGCACTGCCTTTGCTGCAGAAAGCCAAGCTGCCACTGATTGCTCCACTGACGGGGGGCGCCGGCCTGCGCGACCCCAAGCTGGCGCAGACGGTCTTCAATCTGCGTGCCTCCTATGCCGACGAGACCGCGCTCATGGTCAGGCAACTGGTCTCCCTTGGCCTTCAGAAGATCGCGGTGTTTCACCAGAACGATGCCTATGGCCAGTCCGGTCTCGAGGGTGTGACGCAGGCGCTGCAAGGCCATGGCCTCAAGCCCGTGGGTTCTGCGACGGTTGAGCGAAACTCTCAGGATGTGGCCAAAGCGGTCAGGACTCTGGTGCCGCTGGGCGCCGATGTCATCGTGCAGGTCGGCACCTATGCGGCTAGCGCTGCCTTTGTGCGTGCGGCCCGCCAGGCTGGCTATGGTGGGCAGTTCTACAACGTCTCCTTCGTGGGCACCTCGGCACTGGCCCAGGCCTTGGGCAAGGAGGCCGAGGGGGTGGTGGTCACTCAGGTCGTGCCATCGCCGTTCAAGACCTCGCATCCGCTGGCACGCGAGTTTCAGGCTGCCCTGCAGAAAAGCGGTGCGTCGCTGCAGCCCGATTACTCGAGCATGGAGGGTTATCTGGCCGCACGTGTCGTGGGCGAGGCGCTGAAATCTGCCGCTGCCGCCGGCCGTCTGAATCGCGAAGGACTAGTGGCGGCGCTGGAGGCCATGAACGGTCAGCAGGTGGCGGGTTTTCCCATCGCCTTCCGCCCACAGGCCGGCAAGCCGCGTTTTGTCGAGCTGTCCATGCTCACAGGCGACGGCAAGGTCCGCGTGTGAGGCTTAGAGGCGTGCAGGGCGCAGGCTCTCTCGCTTTGGGCCATCATGGCATCTTTGCCATTGATGACCCCAAGGAGAGAGCGCATGGCCCTGCTGCCCGAACTTCAAGCAAGCGCCCCTGACATTGCCGCGCTGCGTCGCGATATCCACGCCCACCCCGAGCTGTGTTTTGAGGAAATACGGACCTCGGATCTGGTCGCGGCGAAGCTGGAGCAATGGGGCATAGCGATCCATCGCGGTCTGGGCAAGACCGGTGTGGTGGGCATCATCCATGGCCGCGACGGCGGCAAGAGCGGCCGTGCCATCGGCCTGCGTGCCGATATGGATGCCCTGCCCATGCAGGAGTTCAACACCTTTGACCATGCCAGCCGCCATGCGGGCAAGATGCATGCCTGCGGTCACGACGGCCACACGGCCATGCTGCTGGCGGCGGCGCAATATCTGGCCGCGCATCGCGACAGCTTCGAGGGTACGGTCTACACCATCTTCCAGCCAGCCGAGGAAGGTGGTGGCGGCGCCCGCGAGATGGTCAACGACGGATTGTTCAGGCAGTTCCCCATGCAGGCCGTGTTTGGCATGCACAACTGGCCGGGCATGAAGGCCGGAACGATGGCCGTGGGGGCCGGGCCTGCCATGGCATCCAGCAACGAATTCAGGATCGTGGTGCGCGGCAAGGGCGGCCACGCGGCCATGCCGCATATGGTGGTGGATCCGGTACCCGTGGCGGCCCAGCTCATCATGGCTTTCCAGACTATCGTCAGCCGTAACGTCAAGCCCATTGAGGCGGGCGTGGTGTCGGTCACCATGGTCCATGCCGGCGAGGCTACCAACGTCGTGCCGGACAGCGTGGAGCTGCAGGGCACGGTGCGTACCTTCACGCTGGAGGTGCTGGACCTCATCGAGCAGCGCATGCAGCAGATCAGCGAGGCCGTCTGTGCAGCTCATGGCACGCAATGCACGTTCGAGTTCGTGCGCAACTACCCGCCCACCATCAACACGGCCCCCGAGGCCGAATTTGCCCAGGCCGTGATGCGCGAGATTCTGGGCGATGCCGGTGTGGTGCCGCAAGAGCCGTCCATGGGGGCCGAGGACTTTGCATTCATGCTGCTGGAAAAGCCCGGCGCCTACTGCTTTATCGCCAACGGCGATGGTGATCACCGTGCCCTGGGGCATGGCGGTGGTCCCTGCACCTTGCACAACCCCAGCTACGACTTCAACGATGCGCTGATTCCGCTGGGCGCGACTTTCTGGGTCAAGCTGGCCCAGCGCTGGCTGGACCAGCCTACGCGCGCTTGAAGGCTTGGGTCCTGGGTGGAAGATTTCTTTCACGCCAGACCTCGGGCGGGCAGCCAAAGAGCGAGCTGAACCAGCGTGTGAAGGCACTGTGGCTGTTGTAGCCCAACATGGAGGCGATCTGGCCCACGGGGTAGTCAGGGTTGCGCACATAGCGCTGGGCAAGATCCGAGCGAACCTCCTGCAGCAGGTTGGTAAAGCTCAGGCCTTCACTGTCAAGCTCGCGCTGCAGGGTCCGTACGCTGCGCCCCAGACCTTGGGCCACGCAGATGCAGGTGGCATTTCCCGACGGCAGCATGAGGTAGATGGCCTTGCGCACCTGCTGGCCGATGGAGGCCTGACGGTCCTGCTGCGTGGTGTCCACCATCGTCTTGGCATAGCGCACCAGAACCGGGTCGGCCAAGGGGTTAGGAGCATCCAGGTCCTCGGTGCGAAACACAATGCCGTTGAAGTCGGCATCAAACTCCACGCGGCAACGAAACATCTGCTTGTGCAGGCTGGTGTCGCCGGGCGCGGGGTGGCTGAAGCAGACGCGCTGCGGGCGCCATTGCTCATGCAGCAGCAGATTGCAGGTGCGAAACAGCACGCCGATTGCCAGCTCCATGGATTGCGGAAGCGCCTCCGGCAGGGTGAGCTCTTCGCGCAATACCACGACGCCATTGGCGTCGTCCATATGAATCACCAGCGACTCATTGAGCATGTGCACATGCTCGATCAGCGTACTCAGCACCTTGCGCAAGGTGGGCTGGTGCAGCAACAAAAGGCTGACGACACCGAAGTTTGAAACCTGCCGCGATTGGGCCATGCGCAGGCCGAAGTTTTCGCAACCAGTGATGCTTGCAGCTTCTTCCAGCAAGCGCCCGGCCGTCAGCGCATCAATCAGCTGGTCCTGTTCGCGCACCACGGCGGGTCGTAGCCCCGCGCGACGCAATGCCGCATCAGGGTCTCCACCCAGCTCGCTGAAGAGTTCCGAGAAATTTGTAAGAGATGCCGCGCGCACAAAAGTGACCATGACTGCTCCATGCATAGAGGCGTGGAAATTCTGGCATGAGATGCATAAGGTGCGGCATGAAATGCACAACCTATGTGACACAGGTTTTCTACAGTGGACTTACCGGGCGGCAGTGACCTGCAACAAGCCTGGGTTCAAAAAAAGGTAGGAGACAGTTATGCAGATAAACCCTCTGACCTGTGCCATAGGCGCGGAGTTGGTCGATGTGCAACTGGCGGATGCGCTGCACGATGACGGGCTTTTCGCAGAGATAAAGGCGGCCTTGCTCAAGTACAAGGTACTGTTTTTGCGTCGCCAGAGTATCAGTCGCGCCGAGCATGTCGGTTTTGCCCGGCGCTTTGGCGAGCTGGAGGATCACCCGGTGGTCGGCAGCGACCCCGAGCATCCCGGCCTGGTGCAGATCTACAAGACGCCGGACAAGCCGCTGGACCGGTATGAAAACTCCTGGCATTGCGATGCCACCTGGCGCGAGGTGCCGCCCATGGGCTGTGTGCTGCGCTGCGTCGAATGTCCGCCGGTTGGCGGCGACACCATGTGGGCCAATATGGCGCTGGCTTACGAGATGCTTCCATCGCACATCAAGGACGTGATAGCCCCGCTGCGGGCACGCCACAGCATTGAGTGCACCTTTGGCGCTGCCATGCCTGCGGAAAAGCGTCTGGCCCTCAAGGCGCAGTTTCCGGATGCGGAGCACCCGGTGGTGCGCACACACCCGGAAACCGGTGAAAAAGTGCTGTTTGTCAGCGGCTTCACCACTCATTTCACGAACTTCCACACGCCCGCCAATGTGCGTGTGGGCCAGGACTTCACCCAGGGCTCATCCAGTCTGCTGCAGTTCTTGATCAGCCAGGCCGCGATCCCCGAGTACCAGGTCCGCTGGCGCTGGGAGCCCGGCAGCATCGCCATCTGGGACAACCGGGCGACACAGCATTACGCGGTGATGGACTACCCGCCCAGCTATCGAAAGATGGAGCGCGCGGGAATCATTGGCACACCGACTTTTTGAGCATCGGAAGACGCCCGTGGCAAGGCGCAGAACCTGACCGAGCGGTGCGACGCAAGCACAGCTGTACGCAAGGCTCTGAGCGCGGGCATGGCATTCATATAACAACGGAGACACCATCATGAATTTCCTCGACGGTCACCTGGTTGCCGAAAATCAGCAGCCTCTCATCATCACTGCAGCTCCTTATGCGCCTTCGTGGCTGCCTGAGGACTTCCCCGGCGAAATTCCCGTCACGATGGAAGAGCAGATTCAAAAAGCCGTGGACTGCTACAACGCCGGTGCCCAGGTGCTGCACCTGCATGTGCGTGAGCTCGACGGTCGCGGCAGCAAGCGGCTTTCCAAGTTCAACGAGTTGATTGCCGGCGTGCGTGCCCGCGTCCCGGACATGATCATTCAGGTGGGTGGGTCGATCAGTTTTGCACCCGAAACCGATGGCGCGGCCGCCAAATGGCTGTCTGACGATACCCGCCACATGTTGGCCGAGCTGGACCCCAAGCCCGATCAGGTGACGGTGACCATCAATACCTCGCAGATGAACATTTTGGAGCAGTTCGATGCGCGGGATATCCAGGGCACTTCGATGGAGGACCCTGCGGTGTTCAATGCCTACAAGGAAATGACCGTTCCAGCACAGCCAGGCTGGGCCGAAGAACATATACGCCGCCTGAGTGCGGCCGGCATTCAGAGTGCTTTCCAGTGCTACAACATCAACAGCTTCGAGTCGGTTGAGCGGCTGATGCGTCGCGGCATCTACAAAGGTCCGCTGGTGCTGAACTGGGTGGCCATCGGCGGCGGCATGGACCAGCCAAGCGTCTACAGCCTGGCCAATTTTGTGCGCGCCGTGCCCGACGGTGCGGTGCTCACGGTAGAGGCCTCGGTGCTGAACGTGCTGCCCATCAATCTCATGGGCATTGCCATGGGCCTGCATGTGCGCTGCGGCACCGAAGACAATCTCTGGAATCAAACCCGAACCCGAAAAATGGGTACGGTGGAGCAGATCGAGCAACTGGTGCGCATTGCCAAGGAATGCAGCCGCCCTATCGCCACTCCTGCCCAGGCGCGCGAGATCTGCCAGATCGGCGTGTTCTACGACACGGTGGAGGAGAGCCTGGCAAGGAACGGCTTTGCTCCGAATCGCAACGGTGCTCAGCAGGGTTTTCTGCGCAAAGTCGCCTGAGGTCAAAGGAGCGCACGATGCAACGCATTCCCGTTCTTTTATCCATGGCTCTGGCTGCTGCTTTGCCGCTTGGCAGCGCCCTCGCGTTTACCGACAAGCCTGTCAAGCTTATTGTTCCTGCCCCGCCCGGTGGCACGATCGATGTGTTTGCGCGCATCATCAGCGATCAGCTGGCGCATGAGCTCAAGCAGCCAGTGGTGGTCGAAAACCGCCCCGGTGCCGGCGGTGCCATGGCGGTGAAATACATGCTGTCCCAGCCCTCAGACGGCAATACCCTGTTGGTGACGGTGACCAATATCCTGACCGAGGTTCCTCATGTGCTCAAGGGGGGCTTTGATGCCATGAAGGATGTCAGACCCGTCTCGCAGATGGCACGCTCCGTCATGGTGTTCATTGCTTCGCCTCAGTTCCCGGCCAAGGATGCCAAGGAGGCCATTGCCTATATCAAGGCCCATCCGGGTCAGCTGTCCTTTGCCTCCTACAGCCAGGGGACGGCATCGCAATACGCAGGGGCGATCCTGAATCAGAAGGCCGGCCTGGATATGCAGCATGTGCCATTTCCAGGCTCTGCACCAGCATTGGCACAAATCATGGGCAATCAGATTCCGCTGATGTTCGATGGCTCCGTTACCACCAAACCGCTGGTTCCCAGCGGCAAGGTCAAGTTGCTGGCCGTTGCTTACAAGAGCCGACTGCCCGATTTTCCCAATGTGCCGACGATGGCCGAGGTCGGTTATCCGGAGCTTGATTTCAGCAACTGGGCGGGTGTGTTTGCTTCGGCAAAGACGCCGCAGCCGTTGCTGGAGAAGATCAATGCCACGCTGCAGAAGGTCAACGCCAGCCAGGCGGTGCAGGCCCGCTATCTGTCCACCGGCTTCGAGCCCATCAAGCAGGAGCGCACTCTGGAGCAGCTGTCTACCGATCTGCAGGCCGAATACCAGCGCAACGGTGAGATCGTCAGGAATTTCGGCATCAAGCTGAACTGAATCGGCTCGTCAATCGGTCCGGACATGTCTGCGACTGAGGACGCACGGGCTTTTGCTTTGCAGCGCTTGCTGCATCTTGCTGTGAACAATAGAGACAGGAGCATTTCATGACTCAGGCCATTCGCTTTTACGAGACTGGCGGTCCAGAAGTTCTGCGACTGGAAAACGTTGCCGTGGGAGACCCCGGCCCAGGCCAGGCGCGTGTGCGGCATAGCTATATCGCGCTCAACTTCATTGATGTGTACTTCCGCTCCGGGCGTTACCCGCTGGCCTTGCCCAACGGACTGGGCTCGGATGCCGTCGGCGTGGTCGAGGCCGTCGGATCAGGTGTGACGGATATCCGGGTGGGTGACCGCGTTGGCTATCTGATCGGTCCGCAAGGCGCTTATGCACAGGCGCGTGTGATGCCTGCAGAAGTGCTGATTCCGCTGCCCGACGGAATTTCAGACCGTGCTGCAGCCACGCTCATGATGAAAGGCATGACGGCCCAGTATCTGTTCCGTCAGGTCTATCCGCTGCAGGGCGGTGAAACAATTCTCTACCACGCAGCTGCCGGAGGCGTAGGTCTGATTGCCTGTCAGTGGGCCCGCGCCATGGGGGTCAACATGATTGGTACGGTCAGCACGGATGAGAAGGCCGAACTGGCCAGAGCGAACGGATGCGCGCACACCATCGTGACTTCGCGCGAAAACATCGTCGAGCGAGTGAAGGAAATCACGGCAGGCAAGGGCGTTTCCGTGGTCTTTGATTCGGTAGGCAAGGACACACTGATGGATTCGCTCGATTGCCTACAGCCGCGTGGCTCGCTGGTCAGCAACGGAACTTCTTCCGGCTCCGTGGTGGTGGACTCATCGCTGCTGGCCGCCAAAGGCTCGATCTGGATGACCCGGCCGGCCATGATGCATTACATCCAGCCCCGCTCACATATGCTGGAGATGGCTGCAGAGCTGTTCGAGCACGTGCTGGCAGGGCG
Source organism: Comamonas testosteroni ATCC 11996 (assembly GCF_000241525.1). Lineage (GTDB taxonomy): Bacteria > Pseudomonadota > Gammaproteobacteria > Burkholderiales > Burkholderiaceae_C > Comamonas > Comamonas testosteroni. The sequence continues at coordinate 153,970 of NZ_AHIL01000011.1, read as the reverse complement.
CATTGTGAGCGAGCCGCAGCAGGAGTTTGCATTGGCCGAGGCGGCACAAGCCCATCGCGCATTGGAAGCTCGCAAGACCGTGGGGGCCACGGTACTCGTGCCATGAGCTGCAGGGTGCAAATGTTGGGCGCTTAAAGCCATTGCGAAGATCTGTGCCGGCTCCTTTGTCAAGGCGCCGGCTTTTTTCTGTCTGACATTGGCCATGCGGCGGGGCGACATTCCTAGGGATTTCACCTTGGGCAGATGGCACCAAATAAGCAATGAATGGCATCAACTGCACAAGAGCTGCAGCCTTCCTTTTCTAGAGTGACTTCGCGGATCAAGACCGCGAATTCATAACGAAAAGGAGACATGACATGCCACGTATTCCACGCTATATCTGGAGTTTTTTTGCCCTGTCCGCAAGCAGTCTGGCCAGCGCTCAGTCATCTGTGACGCTGTTCGGTGTCATGGATGCAGGCGTCAGCCGCTACATGGTGCGCAGCAATTCCTGGGATGGCTCCGGTCGCACGGCCAGCCAAGGTCTCTGGGCGCTGTCACCATCGGGTAATCTGGCCAGCCGTCTGGGTGTTCGTGCCGTTGAAGATCTGGGTGCTGGAATGTCTGCCAGTATGTGGCTGGAAGCGCCTGTGACCAACGACACGGGCGGCGGCGCGCTGAACTTTGGGCGACGCTCGACCGTCAGCCTGGCGGGCAATTGGGGCGAGCTGCGCCTTGGGCGCGATCACACGCCGTCGTTTCTGAATGACTGGGCTTTTGATCCCTATTCCGTCAACGGCGTGGGCGTCAATTTGCTGGCGGTGGTCAGCAGCAACCTGGCCATCAACCGTGCACTGAGTACGCAGAGCAGCGGCACGCTGCTCGAGCGCTTGCTGGGAAACGGTTTGTCGGCAGGTACGGACAATTATCTGCGCGCCAACAATTCCATCGGCTACCACCTGCCGACAGGGCTGGGTGGACTTTATGGTCAGCTGATGTATGCCTTCCCGGAAAATGATGCCAGGCGCGGCCGCTATGCGGGAGGCCGCATAGGCTGGGCCAATGGCCCCACCGATATTGCGCTGGGATATGGCGAAAGCATGCTGGGCACTTTCAACGGCCGCAAGGAAACCATCAAGTCCCTGAACCTGGGAGGCTCGTACAACTTCGGTCCGGTCCGCGTGTTGGGCGAGTGGTCGCAAGTGCGCAATGCGCGCAGCGATGTGCGGGCCACAGACCGCTATGACGGGCTTCTGGCTGGTGTGCAAATCCCTGTCGGACTGCATCAGTTCAGGGCGTCGGTGGCCAGGGTGCAATTCAAAAATGGGCAGGGAACTGGCGACGCATCGGTGAACAAGCTGGCCTTGGGTTATGTGCATAACCTCTCCAAACGTACGGCGCTCTACACCACGGTGTCACGTATCAGCGTGAGCAATGGACACAGCAATCCTGCGGTGATGGGTGTGACGCCGCTGGCCGTCAGCAGCCCGGTCATCATGCCGCAGCCGGCCTATAGCAGCAGCCCCGACATGCAGCCGCGCAGTGCGCTGGGCTTTGATCTGGGTCTGCGCATGATGTTCTGAAGGCTGCCCGTTGGGCGAATCACGAAGAGGCGGATTGGAGGGCTAGCGTGCCACAAAGGGCTGCTCGCATGCAGGCGTCTCGGTACTTTGTGAAATAAAAAGAACGGTCGTTCTAATTTGACGTTTTTTTGGCTACACTGACCTCGACTATTAAAGCCCAGGAGACCTTTCATGTCCGATCTCAACGCCCGGTTCGAAGAAACCGTCAAGAATTCCACCTCACTCGGCGAGCGTCCTGACAACGCCACCTTGCTCAGGATCTATGCCTTGTACAAGCAGGCCACCGAAGGCGACAACGAAGCCAAGAAGCCCAGCTTCACCGACATGGTGGCGCGCGCCAAGTGGGATGCCTGGGCCAAGCTGGAAGGTACGACGTCGGATGAAGCCAAGCAGCAGTACATCGATCTCATCGAGTCGCTGCGCTGATCTGCTCCCCCCTGATTGCCGACACGGCCCCGGATTCCGGGGCCTTGTCGTTTCAATTCAGACCACATCACACTGCGCTAAAGACGGGGGCTGGTGCACCCTCAAAGGAGTATTGAGGAAGCGCCGCCCCGTTCCCTTGGGGGACGCGGCAGGGCTGCTCAGAGGGTCTCAGTACCGGTTCGAAAAATTGGCACTGATGCGCTGGCGCAGGTATTCCGCTCCCGTGATGGGCGGATATTTCTGGGCCGGCCCTTCGATCACCGCATCCTCATTGGCCTGGCAGAAGAAGGCCAGGCTGTAGCGTGCGCCCTGGTACTCATGGGGCTGGGGGTTGCGCACGCGGTGGAAGTTGCTGGGCAACTGGTCGTCGCTCCAGCGCATCAGCATGTCGCCGATATTGCAGGTGATGACGCCATCCACGGGCTTCACGGGCGTCCATTGCTGGGCATCTGCCTCCTTGCCAGGCAGCACCTGTAGCCCACCCTGGCCGGCGCGCTGGAACAACAGCGTCAGGCAGTCGAAGTCCGTATGTGCGCCTGCACGCCACAGGCCGATTTCGTCCTTGAGAGCAGGGTCCACGGCAAAGTAATGCAGCATGCGCAGCGTACTCTGGTAGCTGGGCACGGCGGGGTCATGTGCGCGGGTGAAGAACTCCTCATCAAAGCCCAGCTTGTAGGCAAAGCAGGACAGCAACTGCATGCCCACCTGCCAGCACTGGTGCTCGAAGGCCAGCGTGGCCTGCTGGAATCCCGGCAGCTCCTGCTCGCTGGGCCACAGACCCTGCATGCGGGGACGCGTGACCTGATAGGACTCCTTTTGGTCGGGGGTGCGCGTGGAGGGGCGGATCTGCGCCTTGTGCTCCCAGCCTGCGTTGCGCGATAGCGGCCATTGCGCCTTGGTTTCGGGCGGCAGGGCAAACAGCTGTTCGGCCCTGCCGAATGCAGCGTCGATATCGGCCTGGGCTATGCCGTGGCCGGACACCTGGAAGAAGCCGATTTCCACCGAAGCGCTCCAGATCTGCTCGGCAATCTCCTGCTTGCGCTGCTCGAAGTCGCTGATGTCTATGACGCGAACTTCGCGCGCCGAAGTTTCTGCGCCTTGCCCGCCCATACGGGCCTCCTTGTCCAGCTCGCCAAGGCTGTAAGAGTGGCTGTTCGTGGTTTGCATAGGAATTTCTCTTGCAATGACTTCAGGCGCCGGTGTTGCCTCTGCGGCTTGGTGTGGCGGGCATCTGAAGTGTGGATACCAGGCGCGGCTGTGTGCCGCACCCACTTCAAGAGCAATGACCCGCGAAGCTGCTGACCGACAAGGGCCAGAGCACCGTGCTGAACGCTTCTACTCTTGATTTGAGTGCAGCAAACAGCGTGCCAGTCATTTACCAGGGAACGCGCACTCTTGGTTTTGGTGCATGGCTTCAAACTGGTGCACTGGCGTGCATGAATCCATGCATGCGCGGCTCGGACGTGCACCTTGTTGATACCGCTGCAAGCGGTAAGCAAAAGCAGGCACGCCAATTGCTAGAAGGTTGAACGAGTAGAAGCGTTCAGCCTGCCTCTGTGTGCAGTGCCCGGAAATTGCTCAAGTCCTGCCAGTGGCTGCCGCCGCCGGCAATCCTGTCGCCAGAGACCTGAGAGTTCCTTCATGCAACGTCGCCAATTTCTTGCTGCTTTGCCTTTGTGCAGTGCGCCCTGGGTGCATGCCCAGGGAAAGTCGCTGACACCTCTGAAATTCACGCTGGATTTCCGCGTCAACGGCCAGACCGCACCGTTTTTTCTGGCCCAGCAAAACGGCTACTACCGCGATGAGGGGCTGGATGTGAGTCTGGACGTAGGGTCGGGCTCGGTGGCTTCGATTACTCGTATCGCCAGCGGTGCCTACCAGCTCGGACTGGGTGATATCAGTTCGCTGATCGAGTTCAATGCGCAGAACACCGGCACGCCGCGCGTGCAGGCCGTCTACCAGTACTACAACCGCGCGCCGTTTGTGATCATCGGACGCAAGGACAGAGGCATCACGCCGGACTTCGCAAGCCTTAGGGGCAAGAAGGTGGCAGCAGCGGCGGTGGAGTCCACGCGCCGTGCCTGGCCCATGGTGGCGCGGCGCAAGAACCTGCCCGCCGACCTTTTCGCCTGGTCGACGACGGAGTTCTCGGCACGCGACAACGTCATGGTGCGTGGCGATGTGGATGCCGCCACCTATTTCCATGACTCGGCGGTATCTCTGTTTGCGCGCCTCAAGCCCGAGGGGCTTTCCATACTGCGCTATAGCGATGCCGGCGTTCATCTGTATGGCAATGCGATCCTGGCGTCCAGCCAGCTGATCGCCGAGAAGCCGCAGGTCGTAGCCGCTTTCCTGCGCGCCACCAACCGTGCGATTGTGGAATGCCTTGCCAACCCCGCAGCAGGCATTGCCGCCGTGCGCCAGCGTGAGCCGATTCTCGATGAGAGGCTGGAGCTGGAGCGCTGGTCCATCACCGCGCAGTACGTGGCTGCGGCAGACACGAAAAGCCATGGACTGGGCGACTTCAGCAAGCGTTTGATGGAGCAGCAGCTAGACAGCGTGGTGCAGACCTTTGCGCTCAAGACCACGCCGTCTGCCGACGCACTGTTCAACAGCAGCATGCTGCCCGCCAGGTCGGCGCGCATGCTCAAGGCCTGAGGAGGAAGCCTCCATGTCTCTGCCTCAAGCCCAGACATTGAACGACAGCGATGGCCGCTATCTGCGTGAAGCCATTGCGCTTGCCGATATGGCGCGCGAGCGCGGCAACCGTCCGTTTGGCTCACTGATCGTGGCGGCCGACGGACGCGTGCTGGCCCGGGCCAGCAATGCCAACGGCGAAAGCGGCGATTGCACGGCCCATGCCGAGCTGTCCGCCATCCGCCTGGCCAGCCCCCTGCATTCACGCGATGAACTGACGCGCGCCACGCTGTATTCCTCGGCCGAGCCCTGCGTGATGTGCGCTGGTGCCATCTTCTGGTCCGCCATCGGCCGCGTGGTCTATGGCATCGATGCCGAGCGGCTGCGCGTGTTCCGTGGCGAGCGGCTCGATCAGAAGGATGCAGAGCTGTCCTGCCGCGATGTGTTTCAGGCCGCGTCGCACGCCATCGAATGCATTGGGCCGGCCTTGATCGAAGAGGCCAGCAGTTCGCACCAGGGCGCCTGGAAGGTCTGAGCCCCGGCACGCATTCAACCGCAATTCATTGACATAGAGAGAGGGAAGCCACCATGCAAACCAAGCGCCTGTTTCTGCAATCCGTTCTGGCCCTGGGCAGCTTTGCCAGCGCCACGGCAGCCTTTGCCGCAACGCCTATCAAATTTCAGCTCGACTGGCGTTTTGAAGGACCTGCGGCGCTATTTCTGCAGCCAGTCGCCAAGGGCTATTTCCAGGCTGCGGGGCTCAATGTGACGGTGGATGCCGGCAGCGGCTCGGGCGGCGCCATCCAGCGCGTGGCATCGGGCTCCTACGACATGGGCTTTGCCGATCTGGCCGCGCTCATGGAGTTTCATGCCAACAACCCCGAAGTCAAGGACAAGCCCGTGGCCGTGATGATGGTCTACAACAACACGCCGGCCTCGGTCATGGCGCTCAAGAAGAGCGCCATCGCCAAGCCGGCGGACCTGACGGGCAAGAAGCTGGGAGCGCCGGTCTTTGATGCAGGCCGACGCGGCTTTCCGTTGTTTGCCAAGGCCAACAAGGTCGGCGATGTGCAATGGACCACAATGGATCCGCCGCTGCGCGAGACCATGCTGGTGCGCGGCGATATCGATGCCATCACGGGCTTTACCTTTACCTCGCTGCTGAACCTGGAGGCGCGCGGCGTCAAGGCCGCCGATGTGACGGTCATGCCGTTCGCCGACAACGGCGTCAAGCTCTATGGCAACGCCATCATCGCCAGCGCCAAGCTGGTGCGCGAGAACCCCGAAGCCGTGCGTTCCTTCCTCAAGGCCTTCAGCAAGGGCGCCAAGGAGGTCATGGCCAATCCCGGCAGTGCCATCGCCTATGTGAAGGAGCGCGACGGCATCGTCAACTCGGCGCTCGAGACCCGTCGTCTGCAGCTGGCGATCGACACGGTGATCAACACCGCCGATGCGCGCGGCGAGGGCTTTGGCCAGGTCAGCCCCACACGCATGGCACTGATGGCTTCCCAGATCTCGGACGTCTATGCGACCAAGACACGCGTGAACCCCGAGACGCTCTGGAATGGCCGCTTCCTGCCGCCCGTCGCGGATCTGGACGTCTTCCCTAAAAAGTAATTGCTCATTGATTGATAGCTGGATGCGCTTGTGAGGCAGGCGCTACAGCCTTGTTTTATGAAGTCATCAGATACAGAAGCTGCCCGGCCATTTGTCGAATTCAAGGACGTCTGGCTGGCCTATAACGAAGAGCTGCTGCAGGCCAACCACTTTGCGGTGGAGGCCATCGACCTCACGGTACAGCGCGGCGAGTTCATTGCCATCGTCGGTCCCTCGGGCTGTGGAAAGTCCACGTTCATGAAGCTTACGACGGGCCTGAAGATGCCGTCCATGGGGCGCATCACGGTCGATGGCCAGCGAGTGACCGGGCCGCTCAAGATCTCGGGCATGGCTTTCCAGTCGTCCTCGCTGCTGCCCTGGCGCACCACGCTGGACAATGTGCTGCTGCCGCTGGAGATCGTGGAGCCGCACCGTTCGCAGTTCAAGCAAAAGCGCAAGGAATACGAGGCACGTGCCATCGAGCTGCTGGGCAAGGTGGGCCTGGCAGGGTATGAGCGCAAGTTTCCCTGGCAGCTTTCCGGCGGCATGCAGCAGCGCGCCAGCATCTGCCGCGCCCTGATTCACGAGCCGCAGATGCTGCTGCTCGACGAGCCCTTTGGCGCGCTCGACGCCTTCACACGCGAAGAGCTGTGGTGCATTTTGCGCGACCTGCAGGCCGAGCAGAAGTTCAATGTGATCCTGGTCACGCATGATTTGCGCGAGAGCGTGTTCCTGGCCGATACCGTCTATGTGATGAGCAAGAGCCCGGGCCGCTTCGTGGTGCGCCGCGACATCGACCTGCCGCGCCCGCGCGATCTGGAGGTCACCTACACCCCCGAGTTCTCGGACATCGTCTACGAGCTGCGCGGCCATATCGGCGCCCTGCGCAAAAGCGGCACCGACACCGCTGCAGCCATTCTTCAATAAGGCGCTCCATGAAACATCAAAAAACCGCCGAGCGCTGGGCCCCCTGGCTGCTGTTGCTGCTGATCGTCCTGCTCTGGCAGATCATCTGTTCGGGCTTCGGCGTCTCGGAATTCATCTTCCCAAGCCCCTGGGCCATAGGCCATCAGCTCTATGAGTTTGCGGGCACGATTGCCATGCATGCCTGGCGCACCTACTGGGTGACTATGGCAGGTTTTGCCTTGGCGATCGTGGTTGGCGTACTGCTTGGGTTTCTGATCGGCTCCTCGCGTCTGGCCTATGCAGCCTTCTATCCGCTGATGACGGCTTTCAACGCCTTGCCCAAGGCAGCGTTCGTGCCGATTCTGGTGGTCTGGTTCGGCATCGGCGCAGGCCCGGCCATTCTTACGGCCTTTCTGATCAGCTTCTTCCCCATCATGGTCAATATCGCCACGGGGCTTGCCACGCTGGAGCCCGAACTGGAGGATGTGCTGCGTGTGCTGGGGGCCAAGCGCTGGGACGTGCTGATCAAGGTCGGTCTGCCGCGCTCCCTGCCGTATTTCTACGGCTCGCTCAAGGTCGCGATCACGCTGGCCTTCGTCGGCACCACGGTCAGCGAGATGACGGCTGCCAACGAGGGTATCGGCTATCTGCTGGTCTCAGCCGGATCTTCCATGCAGATGGGCCTGGCCTTTGCGGGGCTGATCGTGGTGGGGGCCATGGCCATGGTGATGTACGAGTTGTTCAATCTGCTGGAAAAGCACACCACTGGCTGGGCGCGTCGCGGCTCTCAGGGCGAGTGATGCACTGTTTCTGAGCGCAGCACCTGAAAACGAGAAAGGCCAGCCGGATCATTGATCCGGCTGGCCTTTTTGTGCTTTGTAGTCAATGCCTAGCTGGCCGTGCGGCAGCTGGCAAATGCATCCAGTGGCTGCTTGTAGGTCGGTGAGGTGACATCCATCAGACCCATTACTGTATGAAACAGGTTGTCATGCGAGAGCGGCTGGTCCAGCGTCTTGCTCAGGCAGGTCTGATTCAGGCCGGTGCGAGCACCCAGCGTTCCCAGCCAGGCAATCATGGGCACATGTTTTTGATTGTCGGGTGCCATGGCGTAAGGCATGCCGTGCAAATAGACACCGAGCTCGCCCAGCGATTCGCCATGGTCTGACATGTAGAACATGCCGGTTTCAAACTGGTTTTGCTGGGTCTTGAGCCAGTCTATGGTCTGGGCCAGGAAGTGGTCGGTATAGCGAATGGAGTTGTCGTAGACATTGACCACGCTTTGTTGCGAGCAGCTTGACAGGGCATTGGTGGCGCACTCGGGCTTGAACGCCTTGAGGTCTGCCGTGGAGCGCTTGAAGTAATCGGGGCCGTGACTACCCATCTGGTGCATGACCAGTACCAGGCCCTTTGCGCGGCGTGCGGGGTCCAGCTTGGCGATGCGCTCGTCCAGGCCGCTGAGCAGCAGTGCATCCAGGCATTCGCCATCCTGGGCGCACAGCGCCTTGCCGGCCGGCGTATTCACGCTGTCGGCGGTATCGGCCATGGGGATGCGCTTGCACACGCCTTTGCAGCCTGCCTGATTGTCCACCCAGAGCACGGCCAGTCCGGCGGCCTGCAGTACGTCAAGCAGGTTGTCATGCTCGACCTTGGAGGCGTAAAAGCCTTCACGGCCCAGGTTGGAGAACATGCAGGGCACCGATTCGCGGGTGCTGGTGCCGCAGGAGCGGGCATTGCGCCAGCTCAGCACGTCGCGCTTGGCCAGCTCAGGGTTGGTATCGCGCTCATAACCGTTGAGGCTGAAGTTCTTTGAGCGTGCAGTCTCGCCGACCACCAGAACCAGCAGCGGCGGTTTCTGGGCTGCCGCATAGCTGGCACCCAGAGCTGCGCCACCAGTGATAGTGACAAAGGGCCTGGGCTTGTTGAGTATGGGGTCCAGCGCCACCGAGGCAGCGGACAGCACGGGGTTGATCGGGTTGATCATGTAGCGTAGCCAAAGATTGTTGCGCACCACGGGGGCCAGATCACGGTACGAAACGGCCAGCGATGCGGCTATCAGGGCAATGCCGCCCAGCAGCAGCAATGCGGTGCGCAGCATATTGCGCCAGGCGCTGTTAGCACGCTTGAGCGGGGTTTTCCACAGCCAGATGGCAGGCAGTATGGCGATGATCAACACCTCGGCCAGCAGCTTGATGTTGAACAAGTCCGAGCTTTCGCGCGCATCGGTCTGTAGGATGTTGTGAATCATGCCCTTGTCCATCACGGTGCCGTAGCTGACCATGAAGTACTGGGAACTGGCCGCCACCAGCAGCAGCGCAACCCAGAGGGGCTTGGTAAAGCGCGGCCAGGCAAACAAAGAGGTCAGCAGAAGGCTGGCACCCAGCACCAGCGGCACAACCCGCAGGGCAAGCAGGGCCAGACTGCCGTGATAGCCGTCCAGGGAAGGCAGGCGCAGCCACAGGGCCCAGTTGGCCGTCAGTGTCAGCCAGATGGCCAGGGCCAGAGCGATGAACTGAGGCGTTCGAGGTTGAAAAAACCCCTTGAAAAATGGGGTAGAAACGGAGTCTTGGGTAGCCACGGCAGAGGGCAAAAAATAGGTATCGGAGAAGTCTGGCGAGACTTTCTTAAAAACCGCTGAAACCTCCTATATGGCTAACCCGTGTAAAAAATTGTTTTATGTCAATTTGACGTATTTATTGGCACTGAGTCGCTGTTTTTGCCGCTTCTCCCCATTGGGCGCATAGCCGCAGCTTGCGTTCTTCAGCAGGCAAGGCTGCCAGCTCGCGCATCTGGGTATAGAAGCCGCGCCAGGTCTCTGGAGTGGCCGGGCCTTCGCCGCGCAGCTGCAGCCACCAGCGAGTCATGGCCGGCACCCAGTCGTCATAGGCGGCAAGGGCTCCGAAACTGGCGTTATTGGCCTGCGCCACCCATTCATCGGTCTGGGTCAGGCGCCGGTAATACTGCTCGCGCAGGGCGAAGCTGGTCAGCAGGGGCTCGTCAGTGGCAATCCATTGCGTTCTGAGCTGCGCATAAGTGGCACGGAATTCGTCAAATACTTTGCTTTTGATGGCTTCCAGCGCTTTGGCATCAAAGGCTTCAGCATTTTTCTGTTCATAAATCTGTTGCAGGCGCTGACGGGTCTCGCGCGTCAGCTGCTGCCATAGCTCGCGCCGCTGCAGGCTCTGCTGCCAGCGTTGCTGTGTGGCGGCGCTGGCATGGCTGTGCAGCCACAAAGGTGTGGCCATGCGTTCCACCGTGGTGGCAAAGGATTCGTTGAAGGCCGTGTCGTTCTTCACATACAGCAGCTGGTGGGCCAGTTCGTGGAACAGCAAGCCGGCAAAGTCACCCTCCTGCCAGGAAGTGAAGGTGCTGAGCAAGGGGTCGCCGCCCAGCCAGTTCAGATAGCCCAGCGTGGAGTAGGCAGGCACGCCATAGACGCTGGTTTCCAACCCCAGGGACTGAAGCGTTTGTGCCTGCGCCTGTGCGTCGCTCTTGCTGAAGTAGCCTCGGTAGGCAATGCAGCCGGTGACGGGAAAGCACCATTGGTGCATCTCCAGGCTGTAGGCCGGGGCTGCCACCACGTTCCAGACCGCAAACGGACGCTGCAGCTGGGCGTAGCGGGTGTAGCTGGCGTTGTCGGGCAGAGCCAGCTCCCGGCTGGCGAAGCGGCGCATCTGTTGCGCGGTCTGCAGACGCTGACGCAGTGCTGCGGAGGTGCTGTCTTCGGCGAGCCAGTCATCAATAGGTCGTGCGGCCTGAAGAATCTGCATCTGCCCCTTGAAACCTTGCCAGTAATAGCCGGCGCTGCTGCAGCCCGTCAGGCCTGCAATTGCGGCACTAATTCCCAGCAAAGCCCTCAGGCTGACTACACTCATCCTTTTTCTCATTGCGCTTGTCCGCCTGTCTGGTTTCGCTTCATGGATTTTCTAACGCTCGCCATCATTGTCACCACCGTGCTCTACGTGCTCAAGAAGCAGGAGCAGCGTCAGCACACCCAGCTTCTGGCCCAGCATCTGGCACGCTTTCAGATCGAGAAGCTCATGGCCAATCTGATGGAGGGATATCTGCGTGTCATCGGCGAGAAGGATGCGCAGAGGCGTGAACAGATCTGGCCCGTGCTGGCCAATACCGAGAGCAGTCTGGTGAGCCAGTTTCAGCGTTTCGCGGATGAATTCGCCACCTTGCCGCCCGAGCAGACGCGCGCCAGCACCCTGCCGCTGGCGCTGCCCTATATGACCCGGGTTCTGCCTTCGGCCACCATGGATGTGCGCGAGACCATGAAGCTTCATGCCCAGGCGCTGGCGGCTGCCCGTGTGGGTGATGCGGCCGACGAGGAAGAGCGCAAGCGCCGAGCCTTCACCATGACGGCTGAGCTGATGCTGATGCAGCACACTTGCCACTGGTTCTGCCGCAGCCGCACCGTTGCCTCCATGCGCTTGCTGGCGCGTCACAAGACGGCTTATGAACAAGTGCTGCAGTCTGTGGCCCCAGCCACCCTCAAGGCCTACGACAGGCTGGTGAAAGCCCGCAACTGATCCTCTGCCAGACCTGGAGGCAGTTTTAGGCAGGGATGTTTTCCGTCTTGACCCTGCCATAGTCGATGTGAACAATGGTTTTCATGAAAAACCTGTTGAGCACATTGGAGCCGCTGCTAGCAAGACTTCCTGTGACTGCATCGATACAGCTTCCCTCGGGCGAGCATATCGGGCCTGAACACAGTGCGGTTCAACTCATTTTTCGCTCTCCCAAGGCTGTTGCGGCGCTGCTGGATGGTCAGATCGGCTCGATTGGGTCGGCCATCGTCGAGGGCTGGGTGGAGGTCAAGGGCAGCTCCCGCGACATCATGACGGCAGCGGCCGGGCTGCTGCGCGGTGATCCGGTCAGTCATACGCCCTCTTGGCTGGGGCAGACGGTCTCCAAGGCCAGGTCGCTGGCCATGCACACGCTGACCCGCGATGCCGAGCAGATTCAGTTTCATTACGATCTCTCCGACGACTTCTACGCGCTGTGGCTGGACCCGCGCCGCGTCTATTCCTGCGCTTACTACAAAGAGCAGGGCATGAGCCTGGCGCAGGCGCAGGAGGCCAAACTCGATCACATCTGCAAAAAGCTCAAGCTCCAGCCCGGAGAGCGCTTCTGGGACATAGGTTCCGGTTGGGGCGGGTTGATCTTCTGGGCGGCCGAGTATTACGGTGTTCAGGCCCATGGCATCACGCTGTCGCGCAACCAGTTCGAGCATGTGCAGCGCCTGATCTCCGAGAAGGGCCTGCAGGGCAAGGTCCAGGTCGAGCTGCGTGATTACCGGCAAATGGGTGATGTGGAGCCGTTCGACAAGATCGGCTCGGTCGGCATGTTCGAGCACGTGGGCAGCGCCAATCTGGAGGAATACTTCGAAACCATTTATTCCATGCTCAGGCCTGGCGGTCTTGCATTGGTCCATGGCATCACGGCGGGCGGCGTCAGCAATGTGGAGCTGGGCGCCGGCATGGGCGAGTTCATCAACCGCTACATCTTTCCCGGAGGCGAACTCATGCATGTCAGCCGCGTGCTGCATGACCTGGCTGCCAGCGGGCTGGAGATGGTGGACACCGAAAACTTGCGCCCACACTATGCACGCACGCTATGGGCCTGGTCGGATACGCTGGAGTCCCGGCTGGGCGAGGCACAGGCCATTTTGCAGACCCAGTATGACGAGGAAAAAGCCGCTAAGGCGCTGCGTGCTTACCGCCTCTATCTGGCAGGATCGGCCATGGGCTTCGAGCATGGCTGGATTGCGCTGCATCAGATGCTGTGCAGCAAACCTGATGGCGATCTGCGCAGCGGCGCGATGACCGGTGCGCAGAGCGGCTATCCTTTTAACCGCGAATACATCTACCGTTGAAGGAACCGCTCCATGCCCTACAAATTCAAATCGCGTGCCACGGCAGACCTCATCATGCTGGACGCCAACGGCCGCAAGCTGCTGGAAATCATCGGCAAGTCGCCCGACGAGGTACACGGCATCATCACCGTGGAGCAGATTCCAGCCGCCATTGCCGCGCTGGAGGCGGCTGCCGCCGAGGAGGCAGTTAGGCGCAAGCAGCCGGAAGACGACGCGCAGGACGAAGATGCCGCGCCTGCGAGCCAGGACAGCGTGGCCCTGGGCCAACGCATCGTGCCTTTTGTCGACATGCTCAGGCGCAGTGCCGCCGACGGCAAGGAAGTGACCTGGTAAGTTCCATCCCCTTCCGGGCACCCCAAAAAAAAGCCTGCAGATGCAGGCTTTCTGTTTTTTACGAGCTCGCGCCCTGTCAGTCGGCGTAGATGCCGGCGGCCTTGATGACCTTGCCCCACTTGGCGATTTCAGACTCCACAAACTTTTTGTGGCCGGCAGGGTTGGTGCGGTCGTCCGTGGCAATCACGGCACCCAGGGCTTCCTGGCGCTTGATGAACTCGGGGTCCTTGAGCGAAGCCTTCATGGCTTCGTTGATCTTTTGCACCACATCGGCAGGCGTGCCCTTGGGGGCGTACAGACCGTGCCAGATGGTCACGTTGAAGTCCTTCAGACCCAGGGATTGCAGCGTGGGCAGGTCCTTGAGTGCAGGCGTGGTCAGAGGCTTGGCAGTGGTCACGGCATAGGCCTGGACCTTCTTGGCGGCAATCTGCGAAGTGGTGTTGGTGGTCTGGTCGCACAGCAGGTCCACCTGGTTGCCCATCAGGTCGGCAATCGCAGGAGCTGCACCCTTGTAGGGAACGGGCGTCATGTCCTGCTGCAGCGAGGCCTGGAACATCAGGCCGCACAGGTGCGAGGCCGAGCCCACGCCGGCGTTGGCCAGATTCACCTTGCCCTGGTTCTTGCTGACCCAGTCCTTGACTTCGGCGAAGTTCTTGGCGGGCAGGGTGGGGCGACCGATCAGTGTCATGGGCACATCGTTGATGATGCCGGCGTACTCGAAGTCGTTGAGCACGTTGAAGGACAGCTTGCGGTACAGCGTCGGGATGGTGGACATGCCGATATGCGTCAGCAGCAGCGTGTAGCCGTCATTGCGTGCGCGTGCTGCCTTGGCCGTGCCAATCGTGCTGCCGGCACCGTCTGCGTTGTCGATGACGATGGTGGCGTTGTTCAGCTGCTTGCGCATGGATTCGGCCAGGTCGCGTGCCACCTTGTCGGTGGGGCCGCCTGCCGTGAAAGGCACAATGATCGTGATCGTCTTGCCAGCGGCAGGGTAGCTGTCGGCATGGCTGCTGATGGCAGCGGTGGCAGCCAGAGCAATGGTGGCGATCTTGAAAATAGTTTTCACAGTGTCTCCCTAAAAATAATGTGCAAGCAGACCAGGACGGTTCGCTTTTCGTGACGTAAAGCCGGATTCTAGGTAGCGCTAATCTGTGGGGTTTTTGTTATTTTCTAAGTGTTATCCCTTGATGGAGCGGGCGATCACATTGCATTTGCGTTAAAGCAAACTGGTTGCCTGTCGCGTATTGGCGACACATGATCAGGGGCTTGGTCCCGGTGCACAGCCTTTAGGCCGCAGAGTCAGCCGAAGCCTGCTGCTCTTCACTGATAGGAACGCGCGTCCTCGATCACCTTGCCGTCATTGGGCAGGCTGCCAGGAGATACCATCTGCACTTCGCCGCGCAGCTTGGTGACTTCGCGCAAGGCGTCGATCACCTGCAGGGCAAAGCCCGGCGCGGTTTCTGTGGTTTCAACCAGCAACTGCATCTGGTCGTTGGCCATCTCACCTGTCACCACCAGCCTGGCCCTGGCGATCTGCGGAAAGCGCTTGGCGACCTCAGCCACCTGTTTGGCATGCACAAACATGCCGCGGACCTTGGTGGTCTGGTCGGCGCGGCCCATCCAGCCTTTGATGCGGGCATTGGTGCGGCCCGTGGGGCAGGCTCCTGGAAGATAGGCCGAGAGATCGCCCGTGCCGAAGCGGATCAGCGGATAGTCGGGGTTGAGCGTGGTGATGACCAGCTCGCCCACCTCGCCCTCGGCCACAGGGTCGCCGGTTCCAGGGCGCACGATCTCCACGATCACGCCCTCGTCCAGAACCAGGCCTTCGCGCGCGCTGGTTTCATAGGCAATGAGGCCCAGATCGGCCGTGCCGTAGCTCTGGTATGCGTCGATGCCATGCTCGCGCATCCATTGGCTGAGTGAAGGCGGAAAGGCTTCGCCGCTGACCATGGCCTTGGTCAGGCTGGGCAGCTTCACTCCCATCTCCTGGGCCTTTTCCACAATGATTTTCAGAAAGCTGGGCGTGCCCACATAGGCGGCTGGCCGCAGATCGGCCATGGCCTGCACCTGCTGCTCGGTCTGGCCCGTGCCGCCTGCAAACACCGTGCAACCCAGTGCCTGGGCACCGGTTTCCATCATCGATCCGGCGGGCACGAAGTGATAGCTGAAGCAGTTGTGCACCAGCTCGCCGGCCCTGAAGCCTGCGGCGTACATGGAGCGGGCCATGCGCCAGTAATCGGTGCGACGGCTTTCGGGTTCGTAGATGGGACCGGGGCTGGCAAACAGCCTGGGCATGTCGTGGCCCAGGCCAATGGCATTGAAACCTCCGAAGATCTGGCGCGGGCGCAGCGCGGCCTGGCGCTCCAGCAGTTCGCTCTTGCGGGTGACGGGGAGCTGCGCCAGTGCGCTGCGGTTCGTGATGCTTGTTGCATCCACGCCCTTGAGGATCTCGGCAAACGCAGCCGAGCGCTGCTGGGCATGGGCGATCTGCGCGGGCAATGCAGCCATCAATGTCGCTTCGCGCTCATCAGGGCTGCGTATTTCCAGGGAGTCGTAGAAGTCACTCATGGCAAATCCTGTAGGGAAAATCTGCAAACAAAACGGAAAACAATGGGCGTTAGCTCTGAGAACTGACCTGCACCCAGCGAGAGGCGGCGAGCAAGCGCCGCCGCGCAGCGAGGCTGTCGTCCCCCTTGGGGGAAGCGGTGCAGCCGCTCAGGGGGTATCCGTTACGCCAGCCAGCGCTTGCGACGCTTGTAGCTTTTCACATCCTTGAAACTCTTGCGCTCACCGCCGCCCACGCCCAGGTAGAACTCCTTGACGTCCTCGTTGCTGGCCAGATCCTTGGCTGAGCCGTCCATGACGATGCGCCCGCTTTCCATGATGTAGCCGTAGTCGGCGTATTTAAGCGCCATATTGGTGTTCTGCTCGGCCAGCAGGAAGGTGACTTTTTCCTTGCTGTTGAGGTCTTTGACGATGTGAAAGACCTCGTCCACGATCTGCGGCGCCAGGCCCATGGAGGGCTCGTCCAGCAAAACCATACGCGGATTGCTCATCAGCGCGCGGCCGATGGCGCACATCTGCTGCTCGCCGCCCGAGGTATAGGCCGCCTGGCTGGTGCGCCGGGTCTTGAGGCGCGGGAAGTAGTTGTAGACCTTCTCGAGATTGGCAGCAATCTCGCCCTTGTCCGTGCGGGTGTAGCTGCCCGTCAGCAGGTTTTCTTCAATGCTCAGGTGGGCAAAGCAGTGCCGGCCTTCCATGACCTGCACCACCCCGCGCTTGACCAGGTCGGCCGGCGAGAGGTTGGCGATCTGCTCGCCCTCCAGCGTGATGCCGCCCTTGGTGACTTCACCGCGCTCGCCCTTGAGTAGATTGGAGATGGCGCGCAGCGTTGTGGTCTTGCCCGCGCCATTGCCGCCCAGCAGGGCCACGATGCTCTGGTGCGGCACTTGCAGAGAGACGCCCTTGAGCACCAGGATCACATGGTTGTAGATGACCTCGATGCCATTGACTTCCACCAGGGGCGTGGCCTGCGGGGAAGTGGAAACTGTGTGCGCGTTATCGGTCATGCGGTCACCTGGTAACTCAAAATAGATAGCTGTAAACGCTTTTTAGGTAAGCGATTGAGGCTGATTTTTGTCAATCCAGTTGCGGCGAGGCGAGCCTTGGTCAGAGACATCAGGCAAGGGCCGATGCCGGCCGCTTGCCCCGCAGCGGGGATGTAGCCCCCCTCAGGCACTTGGTGCCGGAGAGGGGGAAGGCGCGAAGCGCCTCAGGGGGTGCAGGTCCTTACCTTGACGTTCTTTTCCTTGGCGTACTTGTCCGCAAATTCTTTGTAGAGCGGATCGACCATGGACTTGTCGGCCTGGTACCAGTCGGAGCTCACCTTGAACTTGCTGCCGTCCCAGGTGGCAATACGCGCCCAGTCGGCACCCAGGTGGTTTTCGCAGCTGGTCTTGAAGGGGCGGATGATCTTGCCGAAGCCCAGCTCGTTCAGGCGTTCCTGCGTCATGTTCAGGTTCTCCAGGCCCCAGCGCACCTGCTCGGGTGTCATGACCTTGCCCTTGCCGAACTTCTCCTGTGCGGTGCGGATGGCTTCGACCTGCAGCATGGAGATCACCATGCCGCGGGTATGTGCCAGTTGGCCCAGCTCCTTGGCGTCCTTGGCCGTGCCCTGGCCCTTGTCGTAGAGCATGGACTTGATATCCGCATGCACCTTGTCGCTTTCGGCCGTGTTGTGAATGGTCACGGTGTTGTAGCCCTTGGCTCCGGCGCCTATGTCTCGCACGTCATGGTCGGAGCCGCCCCACCACACGGCGTACATCTTCTCGCGTGGGTAGCCCGTGGCCTGTGCCTCACGCACGGCCGTGGGCGTCATCACGCCGGCCGACCACAGCAGCACATAGTCGGGGCGGCTCTGGCGGATCTGCAGCCAAGTGGATTTTTGCTCCACGCCGGGGGCGGTCACGGGCAGCTTGATCAGCTCAAAGCCGTCCTTGGCTGCGCGCTTTTCCAGCAGCGGAATGGGTTCCTTGCCATAAGGCGAGTCGTGATAGACCAGTGCGATCTTCTTGCCCTTGAGGCTGCCTTTTTCCTTCTTCAGGATGTCCTGCACGATGGAGTCGGCGGCGGTCCAGTAGTTGCCCAGCAGCGGGAAGTTCCACTCGAAGACCTTGCCGTCCACGGACTGGGACAGGCCATAGCCCGGAGTGACCACCGGCACCTTGTCACCGGGGGCCTTGTCGGTCACGGCAAAGGTGATACCGGTGGACTGGGTGTCAAAGCCGGAGGCGCCGCCATCCTTGTTCTTGAGGCGCTCGTAGCATTCCACGCCCTTGGCCGTGTCATAGGCGGTTTCGCACTCCTCGAACTTGATCTTCACGCCGTTGACGCCACCCTTGGCATTGACCAGCTTGAGGTAATCCTGCTTGCCATCCGCCCATGGAATGCCCAGGGGCGCGAACTGGCCTGTGCGATACACCAGCAGAGGCACGAACTGCTCCTGGGCCTGAGCCGCAGGCGAGGCCATCAAGGCTCCCATGCCTGCAGCAACAGCAGCGGCAGCAATCGCAACTTTCTTGAACATCATCGACTGTCTCCTTGGGTTGTATGGGACGCTGTCCCGGTTGCAGGCACTCTGCGGTGTCTTGAAGAAAAGAATACTGAGGTAGCTCAACGGTCCATGAACCTGCATGACTCGCTGCGCGGCATTGAGCCAGGGGGCCGTGCACACGGAGGAAGGCCTGCAGCGTTTCAGCAGATGCTTCATGCTCAATGCGGGAACGGCCAGACGCGCAGCTTCTGACGGGCCGTGGCCCAGAGCTTGGCCAATCCGTGGGGTTCCACAATCAGGAAGAACACGATGAGCGCACCAAAAATCATGTGCTCGAGATAGGTTGCCGTTGCCGTGGATAGTGGCAGGCCCAGCCAGTGAGGCACCTGGTTGAGCAGCAGCGGCAGCAGCACGAAGAAGGCGGCGCCGAAGATGCTGCCCACGACCGAGCCCAGGCCGCCGATGATGATCATGAACAGCAGTTGCAGCGAACGATCCAGACTGAAGGCTGCAGGTTCCCAGGCACCCAGGTGGACAAAGCCCCAGAGCGCGCCGGCCACGCCGACGATAAAGCTGCTGACTGCAAAGGCCGACAGCTTGGCGTAGGTGGGGCGAATGCCGATCACTGCAGCGGCCACATCCATGTCGCGCATGGCCATCCATTCACGACCTACCGAGCTGCGCACCAGATTTTTGGCGGCCAGGCCGAGCAGACACAGAATCGCCAGGCACAGCAGGTACTTTTCCATGGGCGTGTCGATGGCCCAGCCCAGAATGGCCAGCGGCTTGGCGCTGACCGAGCCGGAAGAGGAGTTGTTCGTCACCCAGGCCGCGCGGGTCGCCAGCCAGTCGACAAAGAACTGGGCGGCCAGCGTGGCCACGGCCAGATACAGGCCGCGAATGCGCAGGCTGGGCAGACCGAACACCACGCCGAACGCCATTGCCACCACGCCGCCGCCCAGAAGTGCTACCAGCAAAGGCATGCCTTCAATGCGGGCCTGCAGGTTGTAGGCCGCATAGGCACCCACGGCCATGAAGGCGGCGGTACCCAGCGAAATCTGGCCGCAGTAGCCGACGAGAATATTGAGTCCGAGCGCTGCCAGCGACATGATGACAAAGGGAATCAGAATCGCCTGAAAGGTGTAGTCGCTGGCAATGAAGGGAATGGCAAGGAAGGCAAAGGCCAGCACCAGCAGGATGACCCAGCGGTCCTGGGCGACGCCAAAGATCTGCTGGTCTGCTGCGTAGCTGGTCTTGAACTGGCCGTTTTCACGATAAAACATTTTCTTGTTCTCCCCGTTCAGACGCGGTCAATGATCTTGTCGCCGAACAGACCTTGTGGCCGAACCAGCAAAAAGCAAAGGGCCAGACCATAGGCAAACCAGGTCTCGATGCCGCCTCCCACCATGGGGCCGATATAGACCTCGGAGAGCTTCTCTCCCACGCCGATGATCAGGCCGCCGATGATTGCGCCGGGCAGCGAGGTCAGGCCGCCCAGAATCACCACAGGCAGTGCCTTCAGGGCCACCAGCGACAGCGAATACTGAACGCCCAGCTTGCTGCCCCAGATGATGCCGACGACCAAAGCCACGCCGCCGGCCACCGACCAGACGATGACCCAGATGCGCGACAGCGGAATACCGATGGACTGAGCGGCCTGGTGATCGTCGGCCACGGCGCGCAGCGCGCGTCCGGTCTTGGTCTTCTGAAAGAAAAGGCTCAGGCAGATCACCAGGATGGCTGCAATGCAGGCCGCATACAGGTCTTCCAGGCTGATCATCACGCCGCCCTGAAACAGGCTGTTCATGATGAAGACCGGGTCCTTGGGCATGCCGACGTCAATCTTGTAGACCTCGCTGCCGAAGACCATGGGGCCGAGACCATCGAGCAAATAGGCAATGCCCAGCGTGGCCATCAGCAAGGTGATGGGCTCCTGATTGACCAGATGGCGCAGGGCCAGACGCTCGATCACCCAGGCCACGCCCACCATCAGCGCCAGAGTGACGACGATGGCCAGCAGATTGCCGACCAGTCCCGGCTCCAGGCCCAGCCAGCCGGGAATCCACTGCGAGAAGCGCGCCATGGCCAGGGCCGAAAACAGCACCATGGCGCCTTGCGCAAAGTTGAAGACGCCAGAGGCCTTGAAGATCAGCACAAAGCCGATGGCGATCAGTGCGTACAGCGTGCCCACCATGAGGCCGCCGAACAATGTCTCTAAGAAAAATCCCATGACTGCTCCTTCAGTGGCCTGCGCCCAGGTAGGCTCTGATCACGTCTTCGTTGTTGCGTACTTCATCGGGAGCGCCGTCGCCGATCTTCTTGCCATAGTCCAGCACCACGACACGGTCCGAAATGTCCATGACCACGCCCATATCGTGTTCGATGAGCACGATGGTGGTGCCGAACTCTTCGTTCACGTCAAGGATGAAGCGGCACATGTCCTGCTTCTCTTCCACGTTCATGCCGGCCATGGGTTCGTCCAGCAGCAGCACCTGCGGCTCCATGGCCAGCGCACGGCCCAGGTCCACGCGCTTTTGCAGGCCGTAGGGAAGCTGGCCCACGGGAGTCTTGCGATAGGCCTGGATTTCGAGAAAGTCGATGATGTGCTCGACGAACTCGCGGTGCTGCATTTCCTCGCGCTGCGCAGGGCCGATACGCAGGGCCTGCATGAGGATGTTGCTCCTGATCTTGAGGTTGCGGCCGGTCATGATGTTGTCGATCACGCTCATGCCCTTGAACAGTGCCAGGTTCTGGAAGGTGCGTGCGACACCCATCTCGGCCACCTGGCGGCTGTTCATATGACTGAAGGTCTGGCCGCGAAAGGTGATGGAGCCTTCGGACGGCGTGTAGACGCCGTTGATGCAGTTGAGCATGGAGCTCTTGCCGGCACCGTTGGGGCCGATGATGGAGCGGATTTCGTGCTCTTTGACGTTGAACGAGATATCGGTCAAGGCCTTGACGCCGCCGAAACGCAGGCTGATGTTCTTGATGTCCAGGATCACGTCGCCGCTGGTTCTTGTATTCATGAAAATTCCTCTCAGGCGGCAGCCTTGGCCGAAGCCGGGTGGAGCTTGGCGTCGACAATGGTCAGCGTGGCGCTGACGCTGCCCGTGCGGCCGTCCTCGAACTTCACCAGGGTCTCGATGAACTGCTGCTGCTTGCCGGTGTAGAGTGCCTCCACCAGCACGCCGTACTTGTCGGCGATGAAGTTGCGACGCACCTTGCGGGTGCGGGTCAGCTCGTCGTCATCGGGGTCCAGCTCCTTGTGCAGCACCAGAAAGCGCGCCACCTGGGTGTCGGCCATGCCGGGCTCGCTGGCCAGGTCGGCGTTGACCTTGTCTATGCAGTCGGCCACCAGCTCCAACACCTTGGCCTTGCTGGCCAGGTCCACATAGCCGCCGTAGGGCAGACCCTGGCGCTCGGCCCAATTGCCCACGGCCTCGTAGTCGATATTGATGAAGGCGCAGACCTCGTCCTTGCCATGACCGAAGCACACGGCTTCCTTGATATGCGGGAAGAACTTGAGCTTGTTCTCTATGTAGTTGGGTGCGAACATGGCGCCGCGGCTGGTCTTGCCCACATCCTTGGCACGGTCGATGATGCGCAGCTGGCCGTTGGCATCGATCACGCCGGCATCGCCGGTATGGAAATAGCCGCTGGCGTCGATCACCTCGGCCGTGGCGTCGGGGCGTTTGTAGTACTCCTTGAGAACGGACACGCCCTTGACCAGCACCTCGCCGTTGTCGGCAATCTTGAGCTCGATGCCCGGAGCCGCCTGGCCCACGCTGGAGAGCTCCACCTGGCGGTCGCGCTGCAGGCAGACATAGGCACAGGTTTCGGTTTGGCCGTAGAGCTGCTTGAGGTTGATGCCGATGGAGCGGAAGAAGCGAAACAGCTCGGGGCCGATGGCGGCACCCGCCGTATAGGCCACGCGAATGCGCGACAGGCCCAGTGCATTGCGCAGCGGCCCGTAGATGAACAAGCTGCCCAACCGGTATTTGAGGCGATCCACGGCACCGACGTTCTTGCCGTCCAGAATGTCCGAACCGACGCGACGAGCCACCTCCATGGCCTTGGCATACATCCACTGCTTGAGTGGCGACGCATCTTCCATGCGGATGGAGACCGAAGTCAGCATGCCCTCGAATATGCGTGGCGGAGCAAAGTAGTAGCTGGGACCGATTTCGCGCAGGTCGATGGCGATGGTCGAGGCGGATTCCGGGCAGTTGATGGTGAAGCCCGCTACCAGCCATTGCGCAAACGAGAACAGATGGTCTCCCACCCAGGCCGGCGGCAGATAGCAGATCACATTGTCCGAAGCATTCAGGCCATCGGTCTGCACGCCGCCGCGGGCGGATTCGCCAAAGCTGGCATGGGTCTGGCACACCCCCTTGGGCTTGCCCGTGGTACCCGAGGTATAGAGGATGACCGAGACATCGTCGGGCGAGATGGCCTGGACCATGGCCTCATAGGCTCCCGGATGCTGTGCATCCCATTCCTTGCCCTTGGCCAGCAGCTCCTCGGTGCTGACGAGGCCGGGTTGATCATATTTGCGCAGGCCGCGCGGATCGTCATAGATGATGTGACGAATTCCGGGAACGCTCTCGCGAACTTCCAGCAGCTTGTCCACCTGTTCCTGGTTCTCGGCGAAGGCAAACGCGATCTCCGCGTCCTCCATCACAAAGCGCATCTCGGCGGCCACGGCATCCTGGTACAGCGGAATAGGCACTGCGCCACAGGCCTGAACGGCCAGAAAGCCCATGTAGACATGGGGCCGGTTATCGCTGATGAACGCCAGGTTCTGGCCACTTTCAAGCCCCAGCGCGCGCAGGCCGCAGGCCATGTGGCGTACGGTCTGCGCAGCTTCGCGCCAGCTCCAGGTCTGCCAGATGCCATACTCTTTCTCGCGCAGGGCGGGCGCATCGGGGCGTTCTGTCGCGTGCTTGAGCAGCAGTTGCGGGAACGTGGTTGTCATGCCTGATCCTCTTGGTTGGGGTTGGAGCCGCCGTGGCTACCCTTCACGAAAGTCTTGCAGACATGCTATGAGTGACTTTGACGTCAGGATGTCTGTTTGACGACAATTTGAGGGAAAGCCTGCATAGTGAAAATCCGCTGTAACAAATGCTGCTGAAAATGGCGCATTTGCTGCCTCGTGGAAATCCCGCTGTTGCGCCAGCGCGGCTTTGGCAATGCTTCTGGGCATGAGTCAAGAACTGTCCCTGCATCAAAGGCGGCGCAAGCCTTTGAGCTCAGAACTCGATGGCATTCCCTGGTGGCCCGTTCTGTTGCCCATAGAGCGTGAAAACGTGGCACGCGTGCTGCTCGTTGGCGATGCCGAGCCGGGTGACTATGTCTGTCGCACCGGTCGCCCGCCTACCTACTGGTTTGGCGTGGTCGACGGTCTGCTCAAGATGAACACCGAAAGCGCCGACGGCGTCAGCATGACGCTGGCCGGGCTGCCGCCCGGCGGCTGGTTTGGCGAGGGAACGGTCATCAAGCGCGAGCCCTATCGCTACAACGTCCAGGCTATCCGCAAGACCGTTGTGGGCGGCCTGCCCATAGACATGTTCCACTGGCTGCTTGATCACTCCATAGGCTTCAATCGTTTTGTAATGAACCAGCTCAACGAGCGGCTGGGCCAGTTCATCGCAGCGCGCGAGATCGACCGCATGAGCAATCCCGATCTGCGCGTGGCGCGCACCCTTGCCGCCTTGTTCAACCCCTTGCTCTACCCTGGCGTGGGGCAGATTCTGCGTATCACCCAGCAGGAACTGGCCAATCTGGTCGGCCTGTCGCGCCAGCGTGTGAACGAGGCCTTGTCGGTGCTGCAGCGCGAGCGCGTGATACAGATCGAGTATGGCGGCCTGCGCGTACTGGACCTGGAGGCACTGCGGCATGGAGAGTTCTGCGCGTCGCGCAAGGCGCTTGCCTGAGGGACGTCCTATAACCTAGCTCCGCGCTGGAATTGTGGATAACTCTCGCCTCGCGCCCGCGCGTCGCGAGACAATTACGCCCAAATGTCAGTCAAACCTCCTAAAGAGTCCGGCGCCCCTGGTGCTGGCAAATCCTCCGCGCCCTCGGATTCCTCGTCGGCGCGCCCTGTTTTGCGTGCACCGGCCAAGCCAGCCAAGGCCGAAAAGCCTGCGGCAGCCCGTGGCCCCCGGCCCGCAGGCGGCTCCGATCGCGGCCCGCGCAGCGAAGGCCCGCGTGGCGAGCGTGGCGCACGCCCTCAGCGCGAGCGCGACGAGCGCCCTCGCGCTTCCGGCTTTGGTCGCCCAGACGGCGGTCGTCCTGCTCGTGACGATGGCGAACGCCGCGGCGGCTTCTCGCAGCGCGACGAGCGCCGTCCCCGCGCTGATCGCGATGACCGCTTTGCCGAAGGCGGCGAGCGCCGCTTTGGCGGCGGTGACCGCGGTTTCCGCCCCTATGGCGAGTCGCGTGATGGTGATCGCGGTGGCGAGCGCCGCGAGTTTCGTCCCCGTGACGACCGCCGTGATGACCGTCCGCAAGGCGGCCGTGACTTTGGTGACCGTCCACGTTCGTCCGGTTTTGGCCGCCCCGACCAGGGCCGCTTTGAGCGCTCCGAAGGCGCAGAGCGTCGCGAATTCCGTCCTCGTGACGACCGCCGTGATGACCGTCCGCAAGGCGGCCGTGACTTTGGCGAGCGTCCACGTTCGTCCGGTTTTGGCCGTCCTGACCAGGGTCGCTTTGAGCGTTCCGAAGGCGGCGAGCGCCGTGAATTCCGTCCTCGTGACGGCGAACGTCGTGGCGGTGATCGCTTTGAAGGCCGCCGCGATGAGCGTCCTCAAGGTCGTGAATTTGGTGACCGTCCGCAAAACCGTGGTTTTGGTCGCCCAGACCGCTCCGAAGGTGGCGAACGCCGCGAATACCAGTCCCGTGATGCCGAGCGCCGTGGTAGTGATCGCCCGCAAGGCCGTGACTTTGGGGACCGTCCGCAGAACCGTGGCTACGGTGACCGTCCCGAAGGCCGCTCCTTTGATCGTGACGACCGCCGCAATGACGAGCGCCGTGGTGAACGCCGCGAAAGCCGCCGCGACGAGCGTGGTGGCGAGCCTGAAAAGCGTCATATCCCCGGCTCGTTTGTGTCGGAGGCCACACGCCGCCCGACGACCGGAATCCGCACCTACCGTCCTGCTGCCGATGGCTCGGACCGTGCAATTCCCGTCAAGCGCGCACCCGAAGCCGAAGCGCGCCAGGACGATCGTCCCGGTGCCGTGCGCATCAACAAGCGCATTGCCGACATGGGCCTGTGCTCGCGTCGCGAAGCCGACGAGTGGGTTGAAAACGGCTGGGTCACGGTCAACGGCGAAGTCGCAACCATGGGCCAGAACGTGGTGCCCGGCGACAGGATCGAGATCGACCAGAAGGCTCAGGAACGCCAGGACCAGCAGGTCACCATCCTGCTGAACAAGCCCATGGGCTATGTCAGCGGTCAGGCCGAGGACGGCCATGAGCCCGCCGTGGTGCTGATCACCAACGAGAACCGCTGGAATGAAGACCGCAGCAAGACGCGCTTCAACTTCAGCCAGCTCAAGGGCCTGGCTCCCTGCGGTCGTCTGGATATCGACTCCGTGGGCCTGCTGGTGCTGACCCAGGACGGCCGCGTGGCGCGCCAGATCATTGGCGAGGACTCGGAAGTCGACAAGGAATATCTGGTGCGCGTGACCTTCGGCGACCGCGACGTGGATGTGCAGTCCGTCTTCCCCGAGGAAAAGCTGGCCCTGCTGCGCCATGGCCTGTCGCTGGACGAGCAGCCGCTCAAGCCGGCCCAGGTGGACTGGCAGAACCCCGAGCAGCTGCGCTTTGTGCTGACCGAAGGCAAGAAGCGTCAGATTCGCCGCATGTGCGAGCAGGTCGGCCTCAAGGTCGTGGGCCTCAAGCGCATCCGCATCGGAGGGGTGACCCTGGGCAATCTGCCCACCGGCCAATGGCGCTATCTGGCTGCGCATGAGAGCTTTTGATACCCCCTGAGCGGCTCCGCCGCTTCCCCCAAGGGGGGCGGTCAGCTTCGCCGCAAGGCGGCTTTTGTTCGCAGTCCCTCAGAAAAGGGTGACGTTATTTTTAGTGAAAATGGCCTCTACCCCTTTGCTGGAAAGCGCAAGTAGCTATTCTTTTTGAATAAGCGCTTGCGCTTTTTTCATGGCGACATGAAAAGGGACCTGGCTCTCAATACAAGACGTTGACAATCACGTTGTCGGTGTATGAGCCGGGCCTGACATTGCCGTTGCTGATGCGCCCGTATATGTTGATGGGACTTGCGGCGTACGAGCCCGTACCGGTGCCACCGAAGGTATTGCTGTTGCTGACATTGCCCCAAGGCAGGCTGCGTCCGGCATCGCGATATAGCCCGTAGCTGACATAGGTGTCCGGGTTATTGCTTGCCGTGCCGGCATTGCGCAGTGTGCCTTTGCCATCGGTGGGAGTCGGTGTTCCGCTGGGTTCCAGTGCGATGTTGTAGGGCGTGGTGCTGGTGCAGCGGGCATTCAGGCTGCTGCTGGTGTCAAAGGGGCCTGTTGTCAGCGGATTGATATTGCCAAAATCCATATTGCTGGCGCTGCTGATCTGGATTTGGCAGGCTTTTTGCACCGTTGCCGTGACACTGAATGACAAGGTGGCCTGGCTCAGCACGACGTTGGCACTGCTGGTGGATTGGCCTAGGCAGGTCACCGTGTTGCTGCTGCCCGTGCGGACAATGATGCTGGCCTGGGTTGTGCTGAAATCGCTGCGGTAGGCCCCGGGAATGGTGGTGCTCTGGCCGGAACCGATGTTTGCCGTAAACGGTATGGTGGCTGATTGGTAGTTGTATGAACCAAAGACGCCATTGACCAGCCAGGCTGACGGGAGTTGCAGCACGATCTGAGGGGGCGACGAGCCCGCCAGGTTGTAGGAGCCCCAGACTGCGCCATCGCTGCGGTAGATCTGGTACTGCAGCGGCGTCAGGCTTCCTGTCGTGCTCATGTTGCGTGCAGCGGCCGTTCCACCTGCACTGCCGTCACCAAAATTGATGCAAATGGCCGCATAGATGGAGGTGATTCCTAAGAGGCTAATAGTGGTGTTGTAGCACTGAAAGGAAAGCTGTCCGCTGGTGCTGGCTGGCGCATCAAATGGCGTAAAGCTGCCGAAATTCACATTCGGCATGCTGAAGGTATTGCACACCACGTTCTGCGCCTTGGCGGTTGTTGGCACAAGCAGCCAGACCATGGAGACGGCCAGAAGGCTGAGAAGCATGCGAACGGTGGTCTGTTTCAGCAGAGAGATAAGGAATTCCATGGCGCAACCTTTATCGACAGGTGATCGGGCCTATCACGGGAATTTCATTCACGGACTCAGCGGTATCAGGCCAGCGGGCATGGGCAGTGCATTGACCTCCATCGGGCAGGTTGACCGTGATACGGTTGTCGGCAGCCAGTTGCTCGAAGTACACCATGCCGTCATAGCCGACGATGCTGCTGATCGTCGCTGCGTCCCTGCTGTGATCTTGCACGACAGCACGGCTGCCGGTGGCAACGGGCTGACCCGAAGCATCGTGCAGCACGATGCTGGCTGAGCGAATGCGCTGCAGATCGAACTTGACCAGTGTTCCCGCCCTGTCTGTCGGGACGATGTTGAGCTCGGGCTGGGGCACTTTGAATTGTGCGGGAAGCTGCATGGGGTCAATGGAAATCCTGTTGTTGCGATAAGCCCCGAGTTGCGTGACCAGCAGCAAGCCTTGCTCGCTGGTCTGCCCTGCAGAATTGTTTTCCCGCTTGATGGGGATGTTTGCAAGTCCATTGGTGCTGACGAGGGCAAAGCCGTCGTAGATACGACGACTGGCCAGCAGATGCCCGTCCATCAGCACGAGCGATCCAGACGCTCCTGCGGAGGCGCTGCTGATGCCTCGGTTGCTGGCGATGGATGCGTTGGCTTCGAAATGCTGGGCCAGATAATCGGCTCGTGCCTGGCCAGAATTGCCATCGCCGTGCTGGGCGGCAACACTCCAGCCCCAGCCGCCATCGTTGGCGCGGGATTGGCTGGCGTAGGCACTCAACAGGCTCTGCTGGTTCTGGCGGCTGGCCGTGGCACCCAGGTTGAGCCTGCCATCGAGAAACCAGCTCAAGGCCAGTTGCACATTGCTCTGGCGGCTATCGTCCAGATCATGATTGACACTGAGGCTGAGGGCGCCTTGGCCTCCCAGGTTACGGCTCCACCCTGCAGTGGCATAGCGCTGTGTCTTGTTGCCATAGCTGGACAGGTACAGCAGGCCGATATTGAACGCTCCCAGTTTTTTATCGTTGTACCCCAGCATGGCGCGCCCGGATGCCTTGGGTCGAACCACGTCATACAAGGATGCCGCATCACGGAAGCTGCGGTTGGCGCGCATGCCTTGCAGTGCGGTGAAGAACGATTGGTTGTTCCAGGTGTGCCCCAGTTGGACCAGCGCTCCAGCCTCGCCATCCTTACGGCTGATGGCGCTGGCTGCAGAAAGCACGCCAAAGGCCCCGGCCTGCCAATGCGCACCAGCACCAAGGTTCAGCAAGCCCGAGGTGGCCTCTGCATGCGTGAGTACGGTCAATTGGTTGCTTACACCCCTGCTCCAGGAGCCGCTGACGACCGGGACGCGGCCATAGCTGAAAGACTCGTAGCCGTAGTTCTTGCGCACCCAGCCAGCCTCTACAGACCAATCGCTCAAACCCTCGGCCAGCAATTGCGTGCTGCCGTAGAGGCTGTATTGCAAAGTGGTGTTGCGGCCCAAGGCATCGGTCAGAACAATCTGTGCATTTCCCATTCCTGAGATGCCCACCGGCGTGTTCAAAGTGAAGGGGCCCGCATTCACCGTGCCCTGGTATTGCTTGATCCCGTTGATGTACAGCGCAATATCGGATGGCAATGCGCTGGTGCCCATCAGCGCCGGCATGGGTGATGTGATGCGATAAGGCTGCAGTGAAAAATTGCGTGAAATCTGGATGCCGCCGATGCGCGTGGCGCGTGACCAGGGCTGCATGCTGGTCAGCGTGTCGCCGAGGCGAAAGGTCAGCATCTGGTTGGGAAAGGACTGGCTGTAGGTCGTATCCAGTCGTACCTGGCGAAATTGATCATGGCTCGTTCCCAGCTGGCTGGTGCTCGAAAATTGGGACAGCATGGTCGTCGCGAGCACCTTGTCCGCCATGAAGGCTCGCCACTCGGTAATCGCACTCAGCGCGCGCGATCCCTTGCTATCAAAGCCATAGGCATCGTAGTTCAGCAGCAGGCCGTGAGAGCTGTGGGATGGCTGGCCTCGGACGCCGTTGGCGGTAAGCTGGGCGCTGGCCCATTGCAGCCGCGTGAAGGGAATGTTCAGCGTCAAACTCTGCATCGCCATATTGAGCTGAATTTGCAGCTCCTCGATGGCATCCAGTTCAATCCATGGATTGGTTGGGGCGGAGGTCTGCGCTGCAGGCGAGGGTAGGGATTCGTTTCTCAGGCCCAGTACGGCAAGTGTGTCCCGGCGCATGGATAAGCGCTTGCCTCGCAGCAAGGCCGGTTGCAGGCCGAAGTCCCGGGTGTTGAGCTGCACGGAGAGCATCAGCTCGATGCCTTCCTCTCTGGAGGCAAGAGAGGCCCGAGGCGCAAGCGGTGCAAGATCCGACAGGCGAAAGGGTTGATTGCTGCCCGGGGCTGGATCGCTCTGTGTCTGGGCCCAGCCACAGGATGTGCCCAGCAAACTCGCTGTGCCAAGGATGAGTGCAGCGTTTCTGCTAAATGCCATGGTGCTCGCGCATGGCACAAGATCACGGCTGAAGCTTGATCATCTGGGTGTCCGAGTTGATCTGCGCCTGAAAACCTTTGAGAGATTGCGCCCGGGGCGCAGCCGCGAGCTTCCATTGCCGGGTGCTTCCGGGGAGCACATAGCCGAGCATGCCGCTGATCAAAGGGCGTGTTTGTCCCTCCGTGGTGACTGCACTGAGATCTGCAAGCTGGGCGCGTACAGAGGCGTGGTTGGTGACACGCACGATCCACTGTCCTGTGGAGTCATCTTTATGGGAAGACCACTCAAGCTGTGAGCCGATATCTTTGATGGAGTCGTCTGTGGCGTCACCGATAAACACCGGGACGGAGTAGCGCATCAAGAAGTTCATACCAAAGGTTCGCCTGGAGGGTGTGGGTGTTGGCGGCCTCAGGGCTTCTGGCACTTCGGCCGGCAGCTCGTCAACGATGAGTCTGTAAGCCGTTTCCGTGCCAATGGCGGGTGCAGCGCCGGTGCGGATGATGCGCACAAGCTGCTTGCCTCCCGGCGGGATTTCCACCACTGGAGGGCTGATCGTGAGCTGAGCGGTGGAGGACATGAGATCTTCCCCGTCTGCTTGTGACCATTTGAAGACCCGAATCTGGGCCGTCAAAGGAGAAGAGTTGGTGTTGCTCAGCCAGATGCCAGCGGCATTGTTGTTGATGGGCATCTGTATGGATGCAGGTGCCACCTGCAGTCCGCCCGCATATGCCAATGGCATGTGACAAAACACGCACGCCGCCAGCGAAACGACGAAGCCCTGTTTTTGAGGCATGAAACGCATGGAGTCCCTCCGCAACTTCTCATTTTTTGATCACCGAACACGGCTCTTGGCGCGCTGCCGGTTTGCCTTGTGCGGGCCAGCGCCTCGTCACGCTCAGCTTTTGGTTTTGTGATTCGTGTTGCAAGCGCTTTGTGAAAGCTGCTCACAAAGCTGTCAACCATGAAGCAACTGGAAAATGCAAAGCTTTGGTCAGTCCTGCGATAACCGGACTCTGCACGCATCATGCCAAGGCCTTTGCACTGCTTGGGGCCGTACGTCAGGCTTGATCAGTAGGTCACGGTCACCGTGACTATGTCAGCATAGTTGCCAGGCTCGACATTCCAGACCGTGCCTGCCACTGCTGCAGTTGCGACATAGGTTTGTACTGCGCCAGTGCCTGTCCCGGTGACGGTATTGCCTCCAGCACCCGTCTTGTTGCCCCAGGCGTTGCTTGACGGAGAATTGATTTGGTAAGCAATCCTTTGGTCAGCGGTGGGCGAGGCGGCTCCGACCTTGGTCATGGTCCCTGCGCCTGTGGTGTTGGCGTTAGAGGGTGTGAGGCCGATTTCGTAAGGCGTGCTCTTCGAGCACTGAACAGCAATCGACGTGGTTTTGCTCTGGGCTGTAGTGCTCGTGGTGTCTACAGTGTCAAAAACGATATCGGCCGGGTTGGTGGGCGTGACCGAGCAGGCTTTGAGCACCTGGACCTTGACATTGAACGAGCCGGTGACAGTTTCGGCAAAAGTGGCAGTGGTGGCTATGCCCAGCAGCATGGCTGCGATGCCTGACAGAACGGGGCGTTGACTACGCATAAAGACTCCTTCAAAGCGAAGAGGGACCTCTGCTGTGCCAACTCAGTGCGTCAAGACAAGATATGGAAAAGGTAGTTGAGAAAACTCATGGATCGCTTCATGGAAGATTTGAAAATCAAAATTCAATTCGAATATCTGAATCTCACCAAAAAACATTCATAAGAAGATCTACCTTTTATTTTTAGCAAAGAGCTGGTGTTTCAAAATTCTCATAAGGATGAAATAGTTCGTCTTGTAGGAGAAAAGCCCGAGCAAATGTAGGAAATTGTAAATATGCTCTGAATTTGTATGGGTGAGAGGCAATTCTCGATCTTGCTTTTGATCAACGTTTCCTAGTGATTTGGTTTTTTGAAATCTTCTGTTGTCTAAAAATGAATCATGTATTCAAAAGTGATTTTGAAAATCAATATTGAATTCTTCATTTGAATGCGTTGATTGACTATTGGTTTATTTTTTGACGCGTTTGATAGGTTTTCGTCAATAGCACTCATGCAAGCAGAAGGAGCGTCGCAGAAGCTTGAGGCTGTGACGGTCAGACCTCTATGCAACCCGATCGGGCAATGGATACCCGCAGACTGATGACGAGCTCTTGAATTTGCGCACTTCTGCACTACTTGTATAAACGACAGTTTTTGTGTTCAACGACATCCGTATCCTGAGAACGATGACTAAGCAAACCCATTCCTTCCAGGCCGAAGTGGCCCAGCTGCTGCACCTGGTCACGCATTCGCTGTATTCCAACCAGGAAATCTTCCTGCGCGAGCTGATCTCCAATGCTTCGGATGCTTGCGACAAGCTGCGCTTTGAAGCGCTGGGCGACGCCAGCCTCTACGGTGATCAGCCCGAGCTGGAAGTGCGCGTTTCCTTTGACAAGGCTGCCCGCACCCTGACCATCACCGATACCGGCATCGGCATGAGCGAGCAGGAAGCCATCGACAATCTGGGCACCATTGCCAAGAGCGGCACCAAGGCTTTCATGGAAAAGCTCAGCGGCGACCAGAAGGCCGACTCGCAACTGATCGGCCAGTTTGGCGTCGGTTTTTACTCGGGCTTCATCGTGGCCGACAAGATCACCGTGGAAACCCGCCGCGCCGGTGCACCTGCTTCTGAGGGCGTGCGCTGGATCAGCGGCGGCACGGGCGACTTCGAGATCGAGCAGATTGAACGCCCCCAGCGCGGCACCAGCATCATCCTGCACCTGCGTGACGACGCCGAGGAGTTTCTCAACGGCTACAAGCTCAAGCAGGTCATCTCCAAATACTCCGACCACATCAGCCTGCCCATCCTGATGGAAAAGGAGGAGTGGAAGGACGGGGAGAACGATCAGCCCGGCGAGATGGTCAAGACCGGCGAATGGGAAACCGTGAACAAGGCCAGCGCCCTGTGGACCCGCGCCAAGAAGGACATCACGGAAGAGCAGTACAAGGAGTTCTACAAGGCCATCAGCCATGACTTCGAGGACCCGCTGACCTGGAGCCACAACCGCGTCGAAGGCAATACCGAGTACACGCAGCTGCTGTACATCCCCGCCAAGGCCCCGTTCGACCTGTATCAGCGTGACAAGCATGCCGGCATCAAGCTCTATGTGAAGCGCGTCTTCATCATGGACGATGCAGAGGCGCTGATGCCCCAGTACATGCGCTTTGTGAAGGGCGTGATCGACTCTGCCGACCTGCCGCTGAACGTGAGCCGTGAGCTGCTGCAGGAAAGCCGCGATGTGCGCCTGATCCGCGACGGCTCGGCCAAGCGCGTGCTCTCGATGCTGGAAGACCTGGCACGGCATGACAAGCATGAAGCGGCAGCTGAGGCTGCGGATGGCGTGCAGGATGTCGTCAGCGAAGAGGACAAGGCCAAGGAAGGCAAGTTCACGCAGTTCTACAACGAGTTCGGCGCCGTGCTCAAGGAAGGTCTGGGCGAGGACTTCGGCAACAAGGAACGCATTGCCAAGCTGCTGCGTTTCGCCACCACCACGCATGAAGGCCTTAATACCTCGTTTGCCGACTACAAGGCACGCATGAAGGAAGGCCAGGACGCGATCTACTACATCACGGCCGACACCCTGGCTGCGGCCAAGAACAGCCCGCAGCTCGAAGTGTTCAAGAAGAAGGGCATCGAAGTCCTGCTGATGACCGATCGCGTGGACGAGTGGGCGCTCAACTATCTGCACGACTTTGACGGAACGCCGCTGCAGTCCGTGGCCAAGGGCGCCGTGGATCTGGGCAAGCTGCAGAACGAGGAAGAGAAGAAGGCCGCCGAGGAAGCCGCCGAAGCCTTCAAGCCCGTGCTGGCCAAGCTCAAGGAAGCCCTGAAGGACCGTGCCGAAGACGTGCGTGCCACCAGCCGTTTGGTCGACTCACCCGCTTGTCTGGTGGTCAGCGACGGTGGCATGAGCCTGCAACTGGCCCGCCTGCTCAAGCAGGCCGGCCAGGCCGCGCCCGAGTCCAAGCCCGTGCTGGAAGTGAACCCCGATCACGCCTTGGTCAAGAAGCTGGACGGCTCCGTCCACTTCAACGATCTGGCACAGATTCTGTTCGACCAGGCTGTGCTGGCCGAAGGCGGCATGCCCGAAGATCCGGTTGCTTATGTCAAGCGTGTGAACGCGCTGCTGGCCTGAGCGGTTCGGTTACTCCGATAAAAATCCCCGCAGAGTGGTGGCTCTGCGGGGATTTTTTATGATTTCTGGCTATATCGCTTATGGGTAGGGCGCTACCAGCTATCAAAATTGATTAACTGCGTGAACGTACAAGCAGGCTGCGATCCCAGAGCACCATGGCCAGGGTGAGCAGGCCAAGCAGGCCACCCATGAGGCTGGTGCCGGTCCAGCCATGGGTCAGCCAGGCCCACGAGCCCAGTGCCGAGCCGAGGGAAGCGCCGAGAAAGTAGGTGGTCATATAGACGGCATTGATGCGCGAGCGGGCCTCGGGCGCCAATGCATAGACCACGTTCTGGTTGCTGATGTGCAGGGCCTGCAAGGCGCCGTCGACCACCAGCAGACCCAGCAGAAACCACCAGATGCTGCTGCCGCCCAGCCACAGGCACAGCCAGCCCAGCAGCATCAGAATGGCGCCGGCCAGCGTGGCGGACTGCTCCAGTCCCTTGTCGGCCATGCGTCCGGCCACATTGGCCATCAGTGCGCCGGCAATGCCCACGATGCCGATCAGGCCGATCATCAGATCCGAGAGTTCAAAGCCCGGCCCGGCCAGCAGCAGCGCCATGGTGGAGAACAGTACGCTCACGGTGGCAAAGCCGGTGCCGCCAATCAGCGCACGGCTGCGCAGGCGCGGATGCCGGAGCAGCAAGTCTCCGAGGGACTTCATGACTTCGCCATAGCTGACGGGAGCGGCGGGAGCCGCCTTGGGCAGGGCCCGTGCCAGCAGCACGGCCATGAAGGCAGTGCTGATGGCCCCCACCCAGTAGACGGTGCTCCAGCCGCCCAGATCGGACAGAATCCCCGCCACGCTGCGTGAGGCCAGAATGCCGATCAGCAGGCCGCTCATGACCAGGCCGACGGCACGCCCGCTGGCGCCAGGCGCGGCAAAGGTGGCGGCCATGGGCACCAGTACCTGGGCGGCCACCGAGAACACGCCGGCCATCAGGGTGCCGGCGGCGAGCAGCGCGAAGCTGCCGGCCAGGCCGCTGATGCCCGACAGCAGCATGCCGCAGGCGGCCAGCAGCATCAGGGTCAGAACCAGGCGGCGGCGCTCCAGCATATCGCCCAGCGGCACCAGAAACAGCAGTCCCAGGCCGTAGGAGACCTGGGCCATGGTCACGGTGCTGGAGGCCTGGGCATCGCTGATCTGCAGATGCTGGACCATGGAGTTGAGCAAGGGCTGATTGAAATAATTGGCTCCGGCGCAAAGGCCGCAGGCCGTGGCCATGAGCAGCAGGGTGGTTCTGGAGAGGACTGTGGTGGCCGCTGGTGTTGTGGTTTTCATGAGGCGCTCAGGTGCAAGGGTGTCAGGCGGGAGTGGCGGCTTTGGCACCCACCGCCATGGGGAGGGCCGCCGTGGCCTCCACCTCGATCAGCATGCCGGGCAGGGCCAGCTTGGGCACGGGAATCAGCGTGCAGGCCGGAAAGCGCGGTCGCTTGTCGCCGGGCTCGCCGCTGCCCCAATGCTGTCTCACGGCGCTTTGCCAGTGCTCGAAGCGCTCCAGCGAATGATCGACGATGAGCACGGTGAGCTTGAGCACATGGCCCATGTCCGCGCCACCGGCGGCCAGGGCGGTCTTGATATTGGCAAGAGCCTGCGCAGCCTGCAGGGCAAAGCTGTCTGGCAGCTCGGCCTGGGCATTTTCTCCGCCCTGGCCCGAGACGAAGAGCCAGCGCAGCGGCTCCTGGACGGTGACCACATGGGTGTAGCCATTGGGCAGGCTGTCATAGAGACCGGTGGGCTGCAGATAGCGCGGTTGCGGGGCGGGGGCTTGGGCAATGAAACTGGGCTTGGCGTCCATGAAAGTCTTTCAGGCAAGGCGGCTTCGGCAGGGCCCGTCAGCGGTAGGCCTTTGTTCCCGAAGCTGCTGGAATTGTTCAACCTCAACTAAGCTTGAGGTCAAGCGGTTTGTATGACCACACAGGATTGCGGTCATGGCGGTCAGGCAGGGACAACGGGAAGCAGCGGGAGATGACTGTGCAGTGTGAAGAGGCTGGCGATATGAATGGATGCGGCAGCGGCCTGGTGGCCGAGGCTGAGGGGATGCCGGATCTCAGTGTGGGAGAGGTCGCCAGCCGCAGCGGGGTGGCGGTATCGGCCCTGCATTTCTATGAGAAGCAGGGCCTGATCGAGAGTGCGCGCACCGCAGGCAACCAGCGCCGCTATGCGCGAGCGGTGCTGAGGCGGGTGGCCGTGATCAAGGTGGCTCAGCGCATGGGCGTGCCCCTGGCCGAGATAGCGCAGGCACTGGCCCATCTGCCGGCCAACCGCGTGCCTGGCAAGGCCGACTGGAGTCGCCTGTCCTTGCATTGGCGGGCACAGCTCGATGCACGCATTGCCATGCTGACCCAGCTCAGGGATCAGCTTGACTCCTGCATAGGCTGCGGCTGCCTGTCTCTGCAGGCCTGCCCGTTGCGCAACGACCATGACTGTCTGGCGGCGCAGGGAGCTGGCCCGCATTTCAGATAGCCGGGCTTACTGGCGCGGAACGGGCAGCACGCGTGCTCTTGCGCTGATGACGCCCAGCAATGCCGACAGCAGGCCCAGACAGGCGCAAAAGCCTATCAGTGCGCCCGTCAGCCCGATATGGTCGGACAGCCAGCCCATGCCCAGAATGGGGACGATGGTGCCTACATAGCCCACGACCAGATAGGTGGAAAGCAGGCCTGTGCGGTTGGCGGGCTTGGAGACCTTGTTGACCACGGCCATGCCCGAGAGATTGCACAGTGCATGACCGCAGGACATGCTCAGCACACTCAGTGCGAACAACCATGGCGAGCCGGCAAACAGATTGAGAACCAGCAGGGCATTGGTCGCCGCCAGGGCGAAGAAGCCGATGATGATCAGCCGCTTGGTGGGATAGGGCCGGGCGATGAGCTGGATGCCGGCCGACAGAAACAGGATGACGCCGATGGACAGGCCCGAGACTGCAGGTCCATGCCAGGGCAGCATCTGGGCCATGAAGCTGGGGGCCATGGCGGCAAACAGGCTGAACATGCCGAAGGCGGAAAACGCCGCCATGCAGCCCAGCGCATAGTGGTAGAGAAAAGGCTTGCGCGGCTGGGAGATGCTGGGAAGTACATCTTTCAGCGTCAGGCCTGGCGCGCTGTGGGCGGGCGTGCTGGCCGCTGGTAGCTGGATCTTGAACAGCGCATGGATGCCCAGAAAGCTCAGTGCGATGGGCGGCAGATAGCTGCTGATCAGGGGGAATTGCACCCATTGCGCCATCAGGCCGCCCACCACGGGCCCCAGGCCGAAGCCGAAGGCAATCGTCAGGCTGGTGGTTGCCGCCGCACGCTGCAGGTCGCCCTTGTTGTTGAGCTGGGTCATGCCTATGGAGGCCGAGGTGGTGATCAACCCCGAGGCCAGGCCGATGATGAAGCGGGAAGCGCCCAGGCTCCAGGCATTCCAGGACAGGGCTGAGCCGATGACGCCCACGGTCATCACCATCAGTCCCAGGCGCAGCACTTTGAGAAAACCGAAGAGGTTGGTCAGACGGCCCAGAAACAGCAGGCTGATCAAGGCGCCCAACATATAGGTCACGAAAATCTGCGTGATATGGCTGGGCTGCAGCCCCCAGGCCTGCTGGTAGAGCGGGTAGAGCGGGCTGGCAAGCGCCGTTCCCATGACGCCGACGCACATGGAAAAGCACACCCAGGCATAGGGACTCAGACGGGATTGCATTGGGAAAGCTTTGGTGGGGCAGTCATCCGCATGTCCGGTGTGGGCAAGTCGGCTTGACCTAGAATTATTAAAAATGACTATTTGGTCAATTTTATGAATTCTAGAAAAGGATTTCAGCGCATGGCGGATGGTGCGGCGGCTGCCCCTTGTGCAGACCCGGATATCGGCACGCAGGCAAAGCGTCAGCGGCGCACGCGTGGCCCTAGTCTCGACAAGACGGCGCAGACGCGTCAGCAGATTGCGGAGGCCGCGCTGGCCGAGTTCGTGGAGTGTGGTGTGACCCGTAGCACCATGGAGCGCATTGCCTGCCGCGCGCAGGTGGCCAAGGGCACTCTGTATCTCTACTACCCATCCAAGGATGAGCTGTTGCGGGGCGTGGTAGAGCACGCGCTGCGGCATTCGGCCGTCTACCAGCCGCTCAGGCGCCGCAAGGGCGAGACGGTGCGCGCCTTGCTGCGCCGCAGTCTGCTGCCGACGCTGGAGGCCGTGGACAGCAGCGAGCGCGGCATGCTGGCACGCCTGGTTCTGAGCGAGGCACGGCATGCGCCCGAGCTGGCCCGACTGTACAAGGAGCTGGCTTTTGATGCCTGGCAGAACTATGTGCAGGATCTGCTGGCGCTGGCTGTGAAAGAGGGGGAGCTCAGGACCCGCTCGGTCAGCCGCAGTGCCCAGCTGCTGGCCAGCCCGTTCTGGATGGCGCTGGTGCACAACAACCTGCTGGCCTCCGAGGGCTCGCAGAAGCTGGCCCTCAAGCCACTGGTTGAGCTACTGATTGATAACCTTTTTGCGGGCACGGCCGGTGACAATGCGGCTGTCAAACGTCAGTGAGAGTCAGTGAGATGAATTCCATGCCCGCCACCATCAAGCCCGGTCATCACAGAATCCTGAGCACGGTCTGCGCCGCCGCTCTGTTGCTGGTCTTGCCCGCCTGCGGCTCCGTCGGGGCCGGAGTGGGCGTAGGGATTCCGGTGGGGCCGTTTTCCGTGGGCGTGGGTCTTGGCAGCGGCGGTCTCAGCGCAGGCGTCGGCACGGGTGTCGGGCCTGTCGGTGTAGGCGTAGGCGTCAACCAGCGCGGGCAGGTGCTGGGCAGTGCCGGCGTTGGCGCTTCCACCGGGGTGGGTGGTGCCAGTGTGGGTGTCGGGGTGGGATCCTCCACCGTGCTGCATGATCCCAATCGCCCGCAGGCACCAGAGGCACAGCCCGCGCCGCCGCCGGCCTCCGCGCAGAGCGGCGATGCCGTGCAATGGCGCGATGCACGCGGGCAGCTCGTGCCCGAATGCCGCTTGCAAGGGCGCTGCTAGCTCTTTGCCGGTATGGACCGCCCTAGGCGTAGAGCGGCTCCTGCTGCATGGCTTCGATCTGTTCGTTCAGCATGTCCACCTGGCCCTGCCAGTAGTCGGTGCTGCCAAACCAGGGGAAGTTGATGGCAAAGATCGGGTCCT
Organism: Comamonas testosteroni ATCC 11996; assembly: GCF_000241525.1. Lineage (GTDB taxonomy): Bacteria > Pseudomonadota > Gammaproteobacteria > Burkholderiales > Burkholderiaceae_C > Comamonas > Comamonas testosteroni. The sequence goes on along the minus strand of NZ_AHIL01000011.1, from coordinate 114,463 downwards.
GCCAGCGGCGTGCCAGCCAGGCGCTGTAATGCAGCAGGCGCAGAGTGCGCAGCGGCTCGATCAGTGCCAGCTCGCGCCGGTCGAAGCTGCGGAACTGCTCATAGCCTTCGAGTAGGGCCGACAGCTGCTGGGTCTGCTGGCTCCGGTCGCCCGAGAGCAGCATCCACAGATCCTGCACGGCAGGACCGCTGCGTGCATCGTCGAGATCGACAAAATGCGGGCCGCCGTGGCCTTCGTCATCCAGCGGCGTCCAGAGAATGTTTCCCGGGTGGCAGTCGCCATGCAACCGAATCTGCGTCGCAGAATGCAAGCCAAAATGGCCTGCAGCGCTTAACCCATCTGCGGATGGTGCTATCAATGAAAGAGCTTTGTCGCAGGCCTGCTGCCAGCGGCTGCGCACTTCGAGCGCGACGACCTCATGTTCGAGCAGATAGTGCATGGATTCGTAGCCAAAGCTTTTCAGGTTCAGCGCCGGGCGATGCGTGAAGGGCTGGGCGGCCCCCACGGTGTGGATACGGGCCAGAAAACGGCCTATCCATTCCAGCACCTCCCAGTCGTCCAGCTCGGGGCGGCGCCCGCCGCGCCAGGGGCTGATGCTGAACAGAAAGCCCGCATGCTCATGCACGGTCTGCCCTTGCAGCGCCAGCGGCGCCACCACGGGAACCTCGCCAGCCGCCAGCTCCTGGGAGAAGGCATGTTCTTCCTCGATCTGGGCACGGCTCCAGCGGCCTGGGCGGTAGAACTTGGCGACGACCTTGTCGCCCTCGTCCTGGTGGGCCAGATAGACGCGGTTTTCATAGGAGCTCAGCGCCGTCAGCCGCCCGTCCGGCACAAGGCCCGTGCTGCACAGCGCATCGATCACGCAGTCCGGCGTGAGGTCCGCATAGGGGTGAGAAGGGTCTTGGGTATCGCTCATCCCCGCATTGTCGGGCTCAAACAGGCTCTTGCGAACCGGATGACATGGCACATGCGTCGGCAAAATTGCTTTTGATTTGATAGCTGCTGCCGTTTCTCTGGCGGATGTTGGCGGCCGGAAATCTCTGGAAAACCGAGCGGGCGCCGTGCATGTCGCCTAAGCTGGCACACTGCCCGCATGCAAGAGAGCGAAGCACTTTCACAGCCCTGCGAGGACCGGGATTTTGCCGAGTGGCATCAGGGCTGCCCCTGGTGTGCGGTCTGGGTGGTGATGCTGCAAGGCCATGGTCTGGAGTCTGTGCTGCAGCAGGCCAGGTCCAGGCTCGGTGATGCCCTGCTGCCGCGCCATGCGCGCCAGCCGCATATCACGCTGGCCTATAGAGGGCTGTGCGGGGGAGGGGATGAGCATGCGGTGCGGGAATATGACCGGCTGGCGCTGCGCGCCGATGTCGCCATGCTGCAAAGCCTGCGGCTGAGCCCTTTTGCCGTGCAGATAGTGGGGGCTGGCAGCTTTACCACCGTGCCTTATCTGGGCGTAGGTCAGGGTCAGGAATGCCTGCAGCACCTGCATACGGCACTGGTGCCCGTGGAGCCCGCGCCGGGCTGGCGCTATGTACCCCATGTGACCCTGGGCCACTATGCGAGACGCCGGCCGCTGCGAGAGGCGGTGGACAAGTTGCTGGCACTGATCCAGGACTTGCCGGTTGTCGAGGTAAGGGAGTTGGCGCTGGCCCGCTATGCGGCGGCCGATATTGCCGGGCCGCTGACGATTGAAGGCGTCTTCGAACTGGACACCGGGCGCTATGTGGCTGCGCCCGGTGCCCTGTGGCCTGAGCCGCTTTAGGCGATGGTCAGCGTCACGCCGATATTGCCGCGCGTGGCGTTGGAGTAGGGGCAGACCTGGTGAGCAGCGTCCACCAGTTGCTGGGCCGCAGCCTTGTCCATGCCGGGCAGGCTGATCTTCATGCGCACGGCAATGCCGAACACTTCACCCACGGGGCCCAGATCGACTTCTGCGTCTACCGACAGGTCGGCAGGCAGGGTGATCTTCTGGCGAGCGGCGACGGCCTTCATGGCGCCGATAAAGCAGGCGGAGTAGCCGGCGGCAAACAGCTGCTCGGGGTTGGTGCCCTTGCCGGCGCCGCCGGGCGAGCTCAGCTGGATGTCCAGGCGGCCATCATCGGTGCGCGAATTGCCTTCGCGGCCGCCGGTGGTGTGGGCGTGGGCGGTGTAGAGAACCTTGTCGAGTTGGGCCATGGTGTCTTCCTTTGCGAGATTGCCCGGCAGTGCAGGCGGGTGGAGGAAATCGTCACCCCGGTATCAGCCGGAGTGGCTGCGGCGCGGTGCCAGCCGTGCGCGCAGTGTGCTGAGTTGGCCCGTAAGAGCCTGCAGTTCGGGCAGGGTGCACTGGGTGCTCTGAAGCACGCAGGCAGGTATTTTTTCGGCCTCGGCGCGCAATGCCCGGCCAGTATCCGTGAGGGCGATGCGCACACGGCGCTCGTCCTGTGCATCGCGCTGACGTGCCAGCAGGCCTGCGCTCTCCAGTCGCTTGAGCAAGGGCGTCAGCGTGCCTGAATCCAGATAAAGGCGCTCACCCAGTTCCGAGACCGTGAGCTGGTCGCCTTCCCAGAGCACCAGCATGACCAGGTACTGAGGGTAAGTCAGGCCTATCGCATCCAGCAAGGGTTTGTAGAGCTTGGTCATGGCCAGCGATGCCGAGTACAGCGCAAAGCAGACCTGATTGTCCAGGCGCAGCAGCTCGGAGCTGTCGGGGAGAAGGTCGTTAGCGGATCGCATGAGTTGAATTATTGCAGGCAATTTAATTGCGTGCAATTTAATTTGCAGATCACCAAGCCGCAGGAGACAGTGCAGAGGTCCGGAGCAATGCAAACAGGCTCCGTGAGCGGAGCCTGTTGCGGCTAAAGCTGTCTCGTGTCTAACGGGCGGTCAGTGCATCGGCCAGCGCCTGGTACATGGGCAGGCTGGTCGGGTCTATGCCCGCATTGCCCGCAATCGGGTGGGAGGCATAGCGCACCACCACCATCTGGGCCTTGGGGTCGATATAGATGGCCTGACCGTGAATGCCGCGCGCCATATAGGCCCCGTTGGGGTTGTGCGAGACCCACCACATATTGCGATACGACCAGCCGGGCAGCGTGGCATAACCGGCCTTCACAAACTTGGCGGGGTCGGCGCCGCGGCGGATGTCCTGGACCACGGCCCTGGGCAGCACCTGCTGGCCGCTGGCGGCGCGGCCTTCGTTGCGCATCAACTCGCCGAAGCGGGCCAGGTCGCGCAGCGTGGTGTTGAGGCCGCCGCCGCCCGATTCCGTGCCTATGCGATCCACCATGAAGTAGGCGTCTTGCTCCGCTCCGATTCGGCTCCAGATGCGTTCGGACAGCAGCTGGGCCAGAGGCTTGCCGCTGGCGCGGCGCACGATCCAGGCCAGAACCTCGGCGTTGGCCGTCTTGTAGGCAAAGCCCTGGTCATGTTCGCCCTCTTTCTGCAGGGTCTGCAGAAATTCGTAGAAGCTCTTGGGGCCTGCATAGTCCTTGCCCTGGGGCATCATGCCGCCGGCACGGGCGTAGTCCCAGACTTCGGCCTTGGGATCGGCGTAGTTCTCGGAGTACTTCACGCCGATCGTCATGTCCATCACCTGGCGCACCGTGGCGTCGCCATAGGCGGTGTTCTTCATCTCGGGCAGATAGTCGGTCACCGGTGCTTCGGGCTTGATGAGGCCCTCGTGGGCCAGCAGGGCGGCCAGGGTTCCGACAAAGGACTTGGTGACCGACATGGCCAGGTGCGGGCGCTGCGGCTCCAGCGCACCCAGATATTTCTCATAGATCACGCGGCCCTTGTGCATGACCAGAATGCCGTCGGTGTAGTTGCGATCCAGTGCCTGGGCAAAGGTCAGCTCCTCGCCCGTGCCCATGACCTTGAAGCGCACTTGCTCGATGTCGACCGGAGCCGAGCGCAGGGCGCTGGGAGCGCCCGGGCCGCGCCAGACATTGGCCGTGGGCGTGATTTCGCGGATATGCGAGAAGGTCCAGCGTATGCGCGGGAAGGTATTGCCCACGGGGTTGTCGAAGGTGATGAGCTTGTCGGCAGCGGGCGGAAAGCCCTGCATCCAGCCCATGGCCTGCACGCTGGTGCTGGCCGGGTCGGGCAGCGCGGGTGCGGCAGTCTGCGCATGGATTGCAGAAACCATAGCTGTCAGAGCAAGTGGCACAAGCGTTTTTCGCGTAAAAGACTTCAAGCTCATCATCACCTCTTGGAGTTGGAATTAACGACCAGTAAAACGTGCTGGGCGTTTCTCGACGAAGGAGCGCACGCCTTCGGCGGCGTCCTCGCTGCTGGCCAGGCGCTGCTGCACGGGGATGAAATCGGCCACGGCGGCGGCCTGGCCCAGTTCTATGGCCTTGAGGACATTGAGGCGTGTGGCCACCACGGCCTGCGGCGCCTGTGCGGCAATGCGCTCGGCAATGCGAAAAGCCTCGTCCAGTTCCTGGCCCGCAGGCACCACTTTTTGCACAAAGTGGCAGCGCAGGGCTTCGGCTGCATCGAACGCGTCGCCGGTCAGCAGATGCAGCATGGCATTGCCCACGCCGGCGCGCTCGGGCATGCGCAGCGTGGCACCGCCCGTGGGCATGATGCAGCGCTGTACTTCCATCTGTGCAAAGCGGCTGCTGTCGGCAGCGACGACGATATCGGCGCCCAGCATCAGCTCGATGCCAACGGTAAAGCAGATGCCTTTGACGGCGGCCACCATGGGCTTGGTGCGGCGGCGGTAGCCGGGCAGGCCATAGTCATGCGGCTCCACCAGGCCCGGTGGAATGACTTTCTGGCCGCTCTTCATGAACTCGGCGATCAGGGGCAGGTCCAGCCCCGCCGTGAAGTGTTCGCCAAAGGCGTGGAGCAGGCCCACGCGCAACTCCGGGTCGTCGTCCAGCCTTGTATAAGCCTGGGCCAGTTGCTGGAACATGGCTGGCGTCCAGCCATTGCGCTTGGCCGGGCGGTTGATGCCGATCAGCAGCACATGGCCGCGGACTTCACAAGAAATACAGCCCTCGGGCGCAGGGTTGGGAATGTCGATTTGCATGGTGAATCTCCTGCGCAAAACAATAGACCGCAGCGGTTTCTGCAGCAGTCGCATACAGGACGAGTCATCGCTTGCAGAGCTAGGTGTTAACGCCAACGCCTTGCACGCAGCTATGCTTTGGGCGTGATCCCACGAATTGGAAAAAAGATGCCAGAAGCGCCGCACCGTCAACTGTTCAGAGACTACCCGCTGGATGGCGCGCTGCTGCGTTTCCACCCGGAAAGCGGCACCAGCATCCGCATTGAAAACGCTGAAACCCGGCATCTGCAGCGCGTGGCACCCCGGGTGGCCATGTTTGGCATTACCAATAAATGCAATCTGAGCTGTGATTTCTGCTCACGCGATGTGCAGCGCGAGAGCGCATGGACGGTCGATTCCGCCGCGCAGGTGCTGCAAGACCTGAGCGCAGCCGGTGTGTTGGAGGTTGCGTTTGGCGGCGGCGAGCCTTTTGTCTTTCGCGGCTTTGCCGATCTGGTTCAGCAGTTGCATGAAACCACGCCGCTGGCGCTGAATGTCACCACCAATGGCCTGCTGATTCGCCCAGGCAGCTTTGCGGCGTATGCGGGCCGCTTGGGGCAGGTGCGCATCTCTCTTTATGACGACCCGCGCTGGCGCGATACGGCGCAGGTTTTGTCCAGCTATGGGCAAAGATGGGGCGCTAATCTGCTGGTCGATGCGGCAGTGCTGACTATGCTGCCCAGTCTGCTGGGGGAGTTGGCGGCACTGGGTTGCCACGATGTGTCGCTGCTCTCGTATATCGGTGCCGATATGCGCAGGCATTTGACGGCTGAGGGGCGGCTGCAACTGGCGGCCATGGTGCAGGATGCTCCACTGCCTTGCCGCCTTTCTGTGTGCTTTGGCGATACCGTTCCATTGCCTCGCTTGTTTGATGGAGCGGACGGTAGCGGGGACTGCGGCGCGGGCGTGGATTTTGTGTCCATCACTCCTGATCAGCGCATGCAGGGTTGCTCGTTCCACGATGGCGGCCTGCCCGCGCGCAATGCGCAGGAGATTCTGGCGGGCTGGCAGCATCAGCGCTCGCGTCTGGCCCAGCCCAGTTTGCGTCATGGCTGTGCGGGCCGCAAACGGGCTGGCGTGCCGCAAGCGCAGCGCGCCCATGCCGCGGCGCCATCCATACGGGTGTGGCAGGCGTTTTCGGGCAATAACAGTGGCGAATGTGTGATGGTGGCCAAGTTCAACACCATTAGCGATGCCAACAGCTATCTGGCGCAGCTGCTGCCAGCCTGGAGGCCGCAAGCAGACTATGCACCTGAATGGCAGCAGCTCTTTCAGGCGCAGGCCGTGGCCGGGCCGGGGCTGGCCTATGGCGAGATGCCGCGCGATTTGCTGGCCATTGGCCGATCGGTGCTGGCAATGGGCTACGGTCTGGAAGACCAGTTCCCCGAGCTGCGGGCGCTGGCCTGGAAGCAGGGTGCAGCGTCGATGTCCGGTGGCATACACAGCCATGAGGTGACGCTGCTGGCGGCAGTGCGCACCGCCGGTGCAGCTGAAGCCCTCAAGCTCGCTGCAGTCGAGTGGGCTGATGAATTCCAGGCCCGGCCGTTTGTTTATGGCGATACGCTGTTGCTGGCCATGGGCCTGATGGGGCAAGAGGGCGAGCTGGAGGCTTGCAAGCGCAAGCTGGAATCTTTGGCTGATGGGCGCCCTCTGGCCGTTGAAGTGCACTCTGATATTGTCAGCAGCGAGAACATGCTGGAGGTGATGAAGCGGCTCGGTGCGCAAATTCATCAGACGCCGAGGCTGGTGCTGCAGTTCTGGGATGGTGACCCTGTGGTGGCGCAGAAGAAAGCAGCGCATTTTGCCCAGATGGTGACCGAGGCCGAAGTGACTGTGGCTGCAGATTGTGTGCTGATCTCAGGCCTGAGCCGGCGTAAGCGGCTTGCGGTGCTCGCGTATCGCCAGGGGGCGACGGTCGGGGCCTTGGATACTGCTGAGCTGCAGGTGAGCGCGCGGTTGGTGCTGCCTGAGTTGCCCAGACAAAAAGGCAAGCGTGCGATGCAGCCACCCATCGACATTGAGCTATTGCAGGATGAGCTGCGGCTAAGCCTTTGGCCCGGTGAGCAGTTGCAGGTGGCGCAGGGCTACCGAGGCGCAGCCCAGGTGCGCGTGACCAGCACCCAGCCTGAGCGGGTGCTGGAGACCTTAAAGCAAGCGGCGCAAAGACTGGGCGCAACAACCCATTTCTGGGTCAGCGAGCCTCAGGCTCTGGCGATGGCTGTGCGTCGGCTGCTGGCAGAGGTTCGGGAGTAGTGCGAGTGGGCCTTGCTGGCCCTAGCTTCCTGACCGAGCCAGCGACCGTAGATCAGTAGGTGTAGACGCCCTGGCCGGTCTTGCGGCCCAGACGGCCGGCGGCCACCATTTCGCGCAGCAGGAAGCAGGGGCGGTACTTGCTGTCGCCGAATTCCTTGAGATAGACCTCCATCACGGCCAGGCAGACGTCCAGACCGATCATGTCGGCCAGGGCCAGCGGGCCAATCGGCTGGTTGCAGCCCAGCTTCATGCCGGCGTCGATGTCCTCGGCCGAGGCCGTGCCTTCGCTGAGCACCTGGAAGGCCTCGTTGATCATGGGCACCAGAATGCGGTTGACCACAAAGCCGGGAGCGTTCTTGACGGTGATGGGCGACTTGCCCAGTTTTTCCGACAAGGCCTTGACCGCATCGTGGGTGGCGTCGCTGGTCTGCAGGCCACGGATGATCTCCACCAGGGCCATCATGGGCACGGGGTTGAAGAAATGCATGCCGATGAACTTGTCGGCACGCTGGGTGGCGGCCGCCAGCTGGGTGATGGAGATGGACGAGGTGTTGGTGGCAACGATCACGTCCTGTGCCAGCAGGGTATCGAGCTGCTTGAGGATCTTGACCTTGAGCTCGTAATTCTCGGTGGCGGCTTCGATCACCAACTGTGCCGACTTCAGATCGTCGTAGCTGGTCGAGGTCTTGATGCGTGCCAGCGCTGCGCTCTTGTCGGCTTCGCTGATCTTTTCCTTCTTGATCAGGCGGTCCAGGCTGCCGGCCACGGTGGCCAGGCCTTTTTGCACGGCGGCCTCGGAGATGTCCACCATCACCACGTCGATGCCCGACACGGCGCAAGCCTGCGCGATGCCGTTGCCCATGGTGCCGGCGCCGATGATGCCTACGGTTTGGATTGCCATCTATTTGTCTCCATTCAGATAAGTGCGGTTGAACAGGAAAATGTTATCCCGGTTCTGACCGGGTTTGACCCTAGTCGGGCATGGTTGGCGTGTTAAGAGTCATCACGATGACAGTGTTTTTTCTGCACGACCGTGTTTTTCCGCGTTTCGCCGCTACAGACCTCTGGTCAGAATTTGCAGCAAAAGGAGTGCGGACATGCGTGACTATCTGGTAGTGGGAGGCGGCTCCGCTGGTGCGGTGCTGGCAGCCAGGCTCAGCGAGAACCCGCAGGTCAGCGTGACCTTGCTGGAGGCGGGTGGCGAAGACAAAAGCGTGCTCATCCACTGCCCGGCAGGGCTGGCGCTGATGGCCAAGCAGAAAAACTTCAACTGGGCCATGAGCACAGTGCCGCAGGCCGGCCTCAATGGTCGGCGGGGCTACCAGCCGCGCGGCAAGGTGCTGGGCGGCTCCAGCTCCATCAATGCCATGATCTATCTGCGCGGCCAGCCCGCGGACTACGAATATTGGAGCGCTCAGGGCAATCCAGGCTGGGGTTGGAGCGATGTTCTGCCCTATTTTCTGAAGGCCGAATGCAATGCGCGCGGTGCAGATGTGCTGCATGGCGCAAGCGGCCCTTTGCATGTCAGCGATCTCTGCGACCCGAATCCGCTGGCGCAGGCCTTTGTGCGCGCAGGCGTGCAGGCCGGTCATGCGCACAATCCGGACTTCAACGGCACAGCTCAGGAGGGCGTGGGTCTGTATCAGGTCACGCACCACAAGGGCGAGCGCTGCAGTGCGGCCAAGGCTTATCTGATGCCGGTGCGCGGCAGCCGGTCCAATCTGGAAATCATCACCGCAGCCCAGGTGCGGCGGATCCTGATGGACGGGCGCAAGGCTGTCGGCGTGGAATACGTGCAGGGGGGTCATGCCAGACAACTGCTCTGCCGGCGCGAGGTCCTGCTCTGTGCCGGCGCACTGCAGTCGCCGCAGCTGCTGATGCTCTCGGGCATAGGGCCGGGGGAGCATCTGCAGCAGCTGGGCATCGATGTCGTCCACCACCTGCCGGGAGTGGGTGAGCATCTGCACGACCATCCCGATGTGGTGCAGGTGGTGGACGGCCCGCAGCTCAAGGACAGCTTCGGCATTTCGCTCGCCGGTCTCAGGAATGTCTGGCAGGGCATGGGTCGCTGGCGCCATGAGCGCCGGGGCCTGCTGACCAGCAATTTCGCCGAAGCCGGCGGCTTTATCCGCAGCCGGCCCCAGGAGCCGGTGCCCGATCTGCAGCTGCATTTTGTGGTGGGCAAACTGGTCGATCATGGCCGCAAGACCTTGTTGGGCCATGGCTACTCCTGCCATGTCTGCCTGCTGCAGCCAAGGAGTCGGGGCAGCGTGAAGCTCGCCTCTGCCGATGCGGGCACCATGCCTCTCATAGACCCGGCCTTCTTTGCCGAGGCCGAGGACATGCAGCGCATGGTGCACGGCGTACGCCGCATGCGCGAAATTCTCGATCAGCCGGCCTTGGCCCGCTTCGAGGGGCGGGAGCTGGAGTATTCGGCAGGCGCGCGCAGCGACGAGGAGATCGAGCAGTTCATCCGCCGTTACGCCGACACCATCTATCACCCCGTGGGCAGCTGCCGCATGGGGCCAGGCGCTAAGGATGTGGTTGATGCCCGCTTGCTGGTGCATGGTGTGCAGGGGCTGCGCGTGGTCGATGCATCGGTCATGCCGCGCATCGTGAGCGGCAATACGAATGCGCCGACCATCATGATTGCCGAGAAGGCTGCAGATCTGATCAAGGCCACGTACTGACTCAGGCCAGCGGAGTCAGGTCGGAGGGGGCATGATCCTCGCCGGGCGGAGGTGTCAGAGTGGTGCATTCCACCCTTCCCCGGCCCTGATTCTTGGCTTGTTGCAGGGCGGCTCCGGCATGGCTGGCCAGCTCGTTGAGGCTCAGGCTCCTCCAGGCTGAAGGGACCAGGGCGCAACCCGCGCTGAAGTCCAGATCCATCTGCAGTTCGTACTGCGCGCCGATCTGGAATGCGGACTGGATGCGGGTCAGCAGCGACATGACACCCAATTGGTCGGCGTGAATCAGCAGGCAAAAGGATTCCCCCTGCCATCTGGCCACGACCTCGTCGCCGCGCATCTGCTTTCGCAGAGTGCGTGACATGAGCTGCAGCGCCGCATCTCCGGCCTGATAGCCATGGCGGCTGTTGACCCGGGAAAAGTGATCCATGTCGATCAGAATCAAGGCCAGAGGCAGGCCTTCGCGCCGAGCTCTGTTAAGCATGAAGCGGGCCTGGTTCTTGATGGCCTGGCGCAGCGGCAGGCCGGTCAGGCTGTCCTCTGGTGCGTTGGCAGATCGCTGACGGACTTCTTCGTCACGGCAAGCCATCAGGATCGATACGAAAAAAATGGCTGAACCTATGGGGATCAGCCACGAAAGCAGCATATGTGGACTGGGTTCCTCTGCAAAGCTGTGCAGCCAGGGAGCGTGCAAGGTGAAGTAGCCGCGTATGACCAGAATGCTGGCGACGCAAAGGCCCGCACCCAGTAGCAGATATCGCCAGGCCGTGGCGGAGTTGGTTTGCGGCGATAAGGTCAGGCAGACCAGGGTGGCAAGGCTCAAGCCGTAGCTGATATTGAACCAAGCCAGCCGGTAGGGCTTGCTCTCAATCAGAACCAGCACGCCCGCAAGTGTCAGCAGGCACAGCACGGCCAGGGAGCGGGTGAGTATCTTGTTGCGAGGTCCAAGCCAGCCCTTGAGTGCTTTATGCAGCTGCCACAGTGCACCGGTTGCAACAGCGGCGCTGGAGATCGACAGCAGCGCATTCCATGTGAAGGGTAGTACATGGCCGGCGCAGAAGACGAGCAGCCAGGCCAGCCCCTGCAAAAGCAGGAATTGCTGAGCATTTCTGGCTGCCCGGCTCATTTGCTGACCCATAAACCATGGCAGTGCAAAAGCGACCGTCATCAAATTGACGGCCACCATCAATGTCATGGAAAACTGGTCGGCCTCCGGCATGGCTGGGCTCTACTGGAAGGCCACTTCGTCAAAGCTGCGCAGCTTGCGGCTGTGCAGGCGGTCGGAGCCGCCTTCGCGCAGTATGTCGACGGCACGCATGCCGATGCGCAGGTGCTGGTCCACACGCTCTCGATAGAAATGGTTGGCCATGCCAGGCAGCTTGATCTCGCCGTGCAGCGGCTTGTCGCTCACGCACAGCAAGGTGCCGTAGGGCACGCGGAAGCGGAAGCCGTTGGCGGCAATGGTGGCCGACTCCATATCCAGCGCCACGGCTCTGCTCTGGCTGAAGCGACGCTGGGGCAGGTTGTCGGGCAGCAGTTCCCAGTTGCGGTTATCGGTGCTGGCCACGGTGCCGGTGCGCATGATTCGCTTGAGGTCGGCACGCTCCATCTGCGTGACATCGGCCACGGCCTGCTGCAGCGCGACCTGGATTTCGGCCAGCGCAGGAATCGGCACCCACAGAGGAAGCTCTTCGTCCAGCACATGGTCTTCACGCACATAGGCGTGGGCCAGTACATAGTCGCCCAGTTGCTGGCTGTTGCGCAGGCCCGCGCAGTGGCCCAGCATCATCCAGGCATGAGGGCGCAGCACGGCGATGTGGTCGGTGATGGTCTTGGCATTGGCCGGGCCCACTCCGATGTTGACCATGGTGATGCCGCTGTTGTCAGTGCGCACCAGGTGGTAGCCCGGCATCTGCGGCAGGCGCGGCGGCGCCGTGCCAAGTTCGTCAACGGCTTCTGCAGGCAGGCCTGCGCGGCGGGTCACCACATTGCCAGGCTCGACGAAGGCAATGTATTCGCTGTCCTCCTTGGCCATTTCGGCGTGACCCAGGCGGATGAATTCGTCGATATAGAACTGGTAGTTGGTGAACAGCACGAAGTTCTGAAACCAGTCGGGGGCCGTGCCTGTGTAGTGGCGCAGGCGATGCAGCGAGTAATCCACGCGCGGGGCGGTGAACAGCGACAGAGGCAGGGCCTCGCCTGCCGCCGCGCGCCAGGTGCCGTTGGCGATGCCGTCGTCCATGGACTCCAGATCCGGCAGATCGAACACATCGCGCATCAGCATGCGGCGCTCTGGCGAGAGCGAGCCTTCGATATGGTCGTTGTCAGCGAAAGAGAAATGAATCGGGATGGGCTTGTCGCTGAGGCCTACTTCGATAGGGACCTGGTGGTGCAGGATCAGCAGGCGCAGTTGCTCGCCGAAGTAGCTGGCAAACAGGTCGGGCCGGGTCAGCGTGGCCTCGTAGGTGCCTGGGCCTTCCACAAAGCCGTAGGTCAGCTTGGTATCGGCTTGCGCCACCGTGGTGGTCTTGATGCGTACAAACGGGTAGTAGGCATGAATGGGCGCGGCCGGAGTTTCACCCGCCACGAAACGCTGCATGGCAGCTCGCAGATGGTCGATTTGCTCGCGGTACAGCTGCTGCACATGGGCCAATGCCTGAGGGGCATCCGTATGGAACATGCTGCTGCTTTTATGAGAGGGTGTCGGTGTATTCGAGGCCATGCACTATTGTCTTTGTAGCAGTTGACAGTGTTGCGACATCCATGCCGAAGCCTGCTCGGCAGGTAATGGCGCTGACACGAGAAACCCTTGCATCATGGCACAGCCCATCTCTCTCAGAAGTTGCAGCTGTTCAGTGCTTTCCACACCCTCGGCCAGAATCTCCAGATGCAGGCTCTGGCCCATCTGCACGATGGCATTGACAATGGCGGCGGCATCCGGGTTGTGGGGCAGATCGGTCACGAATGAGCGGTCGATCTTGAGCCGGTCTATGGGGTGCTTGCGCAGATAGGCCAGAGACGAGTAGCCGGTACCGAAATCGTCGATGGCCAGTCCCACGCCAAGTGCCTTGAGGGCGTGCAGAGTCTGCTGCATCTGGTTGCCCGAGAGCATCAGCGTGGTTTCTGTGACCTCGATGTGCAGATAGCAGGCGTCCAGCCCCGTGTCGGCCAGGGCCTGTGCCACTTCCTTGACGACATCGCGCTGGCGGAATTCCTGTGCCGACAGGTTGACTGCCACAGGGATAGGGGGAAATCCTTGCTGCTGCCAGGCACGGGCTTGACGACAGGCCTGATAGAGCACCCAGCGGTCCACGGCTGCGATCAGCCCCCGGTTTTCGGCAAAGCCGATGAACTCGTCGGGCGAGACCAGGCCACGGTGCGGGTGCTTCCAGCGCACCAGGGCTTCGAAGCCTGAAAGCTCGCCCGTCTGCATGAGAGTCTGTGGCTGGTAATGCAGCTCGAACTCACCGCGTTCCACGGCGTTGCGCAGCATCTGCTCCTGCATCAGCATGCGTGTTGCGCGGCTCTCGAGTGCAGGAGTGTAGAACTGGGAGAAGCTGCGGCCGTGACTCTTGGCCATCTGCATGGCAGCCTCGGCATTGCTCAGCAGGGATGCCGGGCATTTCCCGTCCTTGGGATACATGGCGACGCCGACACTGACGGAGATCACCAACTGGGTGCCCTCTATCAGATAGGGTGCCTCTGCAGTCGCGCGCAGTCGTGCCAGCAGGGCCTCTGTCTCCAGCAGGCCGGGGTTGTCTGGCAGCACGACCACAAAGTCGTCGCTGCCGGTGCGGGCCACGATATCCTGAGCACCTACAGTGCTTCTGAGCCGCTGCGCCAGCTCGCACAGCAGCAGATCTCCAGCCTGATGACTGAGCGAATCGTTCACCGACTTGAATTGGTCCAGGTCCAGCGACAGCACCGCCAGCCGCGATTGCTCGCCGGCAGCCCTGGCGATGGCATCGGCCAGCAAATGGTTCAGACGTGCCCGGTTGGGCAGATGCGTCAGCAGGTCATGCTGGGTCAGATAGTCCATGCGCTGGCGGGTCTGGAGGTTTGCGGTCAGGTCGCGCAGCAGGACGATGCGATGCCTGTCCTTTTCTCCAGGCATGGTGGAGGCCTCTATCTCGACGGGGATGAGTTGGCCGTTCTTGTGCACGACCACGGACTCAAGACGATCTTCGCGCTCGCTGCGCATGTTCTGCAGCGCTCGCAGACGCGCCTCGGGCGCCACGTAATCGAGAACCGGCGTGCCGCGCAGCTCGCCAAGCGAGTAGCCAACCAGCCGGGAAAGCGCATCATTGCCGTCCATGATGATGCCGTCGCGATGCAGCACGATGGCTTCGGTGGTGATGGCGGCAAACTTGCGCATGCGCTCTTCGCTGTCGCGTATCTGTTGTGTCGCCAGATGGTGGTGGCTGACATCGGTCATCAGCGCCACGACCCCTTTGAGTACGCCTTTTTCCTCATGAGGGCGCAGTACTGCCTCGATGTGTTGCAGCCGGCCAATCTCGTTTTCGACCTGGCGGGTGTAGCGCAGCGTCTGGGTGTTGTCGACGGCCACGGAGTCCAGATAAGGTTCGATCTGTGTCCAGACCAGCTCGCCCACGATGTCACGCACGTCCATGCCCACTATGGTTTGCATGGTGTGGCCAAAGTGCTCTGCATAGCGCGCGTTGGCAAAGCGACAGGCGCGTGTGCCGGCATCAAAATAAGCCAGCATAGCGGGCGCTGTATCGGCCACCAGTCGAAGAATGGCGTCCTCATCCCTCGGTTGCTGTGCTATCAACGTATCAGGCATGCGCCTCCCTTTTCTCTGGGAGTATTTATATAGGAATCAGGTCAGCCTCGACCATGACATGTCCATCACGATAAGGGATTGTGAATTGCTTTTCAGACAACTGGCAAAGACTATTGATGTATCAAAGCACTTGGTGATATAGAGGCTCAGGAACCAGAACATGCTCAAATCCGACCTCTCAAGCTCTTCAACATGGCTGCAGCCGCACAATCTGCTGCGCCTGTCCGTAGTGGTGGCACTGCTCACCATTGTGCTCAAGACCCTGGCCTGGTGGCTGACCGGCTCGGTAGGCCTGCTGTCCGATGCGCTGGAGTCCTTTGTGAATCTGGCCGGAGCCATGTTTGCTCTGACCATGGTGACCGTGGCCAAGCGACCGGCGGATACCGAACACCCTTATGGGCATTACAAGGCGGAGTACTTCTCGGCCGGTTTTGAGGGGGTGTTGGTCATAGGTGCCAGCCTGGCGATTGCCTGGGCGGCGCTGTCGCGGCTGTGGAACCCGCAACCCCTGGAGCAGCTGAGCTGGGGCCTGATGCTGTCGCTACTCAGCACCGTCTTCAACGGGCTGCTGGCCTGGGTCATGTTGCGCTCTTCACGTAAATACCGCTCCATGGCACTGGAGGGCGATGCGCGGCATCTGCTGACCGATGTCTGGACTTCGGTGGGCGTGGTGGTCGGGCTGCTGGCCGCCGCCTTGACGGGCTGGCTGTGGGTGGATGCACTGGTGGCTCTGGCAGTGGCTGTGCATATCTGCGTGCAGGGTGTGCAACTGGTCTGGCAGTCCTCGCAAGGACTGATGGATCAGGCGCTGGATGCGCCGCAGCGCCTCAGGATTGACACTTTGCTGGATGGCTATGCCAAGCGCAACGAGGGTGTGAACTTTGACAACATCTCCAGCCGCCAGGCGGGGGAGCGCAGCTTTGTGGACTTCCACATGCATGTTCCCGGCCAGTGGAGCGTGCAGCGAGCGGCACAATTGCGTTCCGAGATTGAAGCCGCGCTGCTGCAGGCCATTCCAGGCCTGTATGCCCGCATCGAGCTGCTGCCCATGGGCATGAACACGGTCAGCGAAGTGGCTGACGGAGAGCAGGGCGGCGCAGCACAAGGCACGGCCAAGGAAGGTTTAAGTACATGATGAGTGTGATTCAGCGCGTCAAGCAGGCGCGCGTGGAGGTCGGCGGTCGTATTACGGGCCAGATCGACCAGGGCTTGCTGGCGCTGGTCTGTGCCGAGCGCGGCGATACCGAGGCCGAGGCCGACAAGCTGCTGGCCAAGATGCTCAAGCTGCGCATATTCAGCGACGAGGCCGGCAAGATGAACAAAAGCCTGCAGGACATTGGCGGAGGGCTGCTGGTGGTCAGCCAGTTCACGCTCGCGGCCGACACCAGGGGCGGCAATCGCCCCAGCTTCACTGCAGCTGCCGAGCCTGGCGAAGGTCGGCGCCTCTACGACTACTTTGTGAACCAGGCCAGGCTTGCCCACGCTCAGGTGCAGACCGGCGAGTTCGCCGCCGACATGCAGGTGCATCTGGTCAATGACGGGCCCGTGACCATCCCCATGCGCATGGAGCCTCAGGTATAGACGAAGTCAAGCCTGAGACTACATTCACCACAACGATTCCTGCAAAAGCTGTCCATGAAGAAATCCTGCAAGCCCTCTTTGCCGATCCTCGCTGCGAGCCTGACCTTGAGTCTGGTTGCAGGCGCCAGTCTGCCCATCCAGGCGCAGACCTTGAAGAAACCCGCGTTGGAGGCACTAATTGCGTCATCCGCTGCGACCCCGCCCGAATCCTTCAAGGCCTTTGCGCAGCAGGCTGCAAAGGCCGAGCCTGGCGTGGCGGCAGCCGTGCAGCGCTACATGCTCGGCCAATCTCTGTCGGACGGCCAGCTCGCGGATATCGCCCGATTGCTGGGGGTGTACAACCGTGTGACACAAGAGACGGCGGTGCTGGAGAGCCTGCAGCGCATGGTGGCGCTGCCCACGGTGCGCGATCCCAAGGTGCCTGCGCATGAGAGTCCGGCCATCCTGGATTTCGGCAAGCTCGTTGCGTCCATGGCAGCCGAGTTCGGGCTGCGCTTTCGCAATGTGGACAACCGCATCTTTGAAGTGACGCTGCCTGCCAATGCGGCGAGCCGCACCAGCGAGGCCTCCGAGTTCGGCATCCTGACCCATGCCGATGTGGTGCCGGTGGTGGCTGCCGAGTGGGTACTGGATGGCAAGCAGATCAATCCGTTCCGGGTCACCCGCGTGGGCGATCGGCTTTATGGGCGCGGCACGATTGACGACAAGGGCTCCATCGCCACCGTGCTGTATGCGATGAAGGCGGTCAAGGACAGCGGTCTGCCGCTGTCGCGCAGCATTCGTCTGATGATAGAGACCACCGAGGAAACCGGCGGCGATGCCATGAAGTACTACCAGAGCAAGACCTCGCTGCCGCAGTACAACATCGTGCTGGACAGCAAGTACCCGGCCGTGGTCGCTGAAAAGGGCACGGGCGCGCTCAAGGCCTTGTTTGCGGATGTTCCCGTGGATGCCGCCAAGCCCGCCATCACCGCCATGGCCGGCGCCGCCTCGGCCAACTCCATTGCGCAGACGGCCTCCGCCACCGTCTCTGCCACCGATGCGGCTGCGCTGGATCAGATCGCGCAGCGGCTGTCCAAGGACAAGGACGACTTTGTGCGCAGGCATGAGGCGCAGGGGAAGTTCTCCATCGATGTGCAGCGCGCCGAGGGGCAGGTCACGGTCAAGGTCAGCGGTGCTTCCGCTCACGGCTCGCGCCCCGAGGAAGGGGTGAATCCCGTGCCGCGCCTGGCGCTGTTCCTGCAGCAGAGCCTGATGCCGGATCAGGGCGCAGCACTGGTGCAGCCCAATCAGTACAGCCAGGCCGTGCGCTATATCAATGGCGTGTTCGGCCTGGACTATCTGGGCCGGCAGCTGGGCATCGCCTATGCCGATGATTTCATGGGGCCGCTCACGCTGTCGCCCAATCTCATCAAGTCCGCGGACGGCAAGCTGGAGGTGACTGCCAATGCGCGCATGCCGCGAGGCAAGACGCCGGAGCAACTGCGCGCCGAGGTGGAGCAGGGCATTGCCCGCTGGAGTGAGGCGGCCAAGGTGCCGGTCAGCGTGCAGTACACCCAGGGCAACTGGATGGCCCGCGATCCCAAGGGCGCATGGCTGAGCACCCTGCTCAATATCTTTGGCGACACCACGGGACTGGACGCCAGGCCCGTGCCGACCGCAGGCAGCACCACGGCCAAGCTCATGCCCAACGCCATCAACTTCGGCCCGGCCATGCCTGGCAAGAAGTACACGGCCCACAATGCGCTGGAGTACCAGGAGCTGCCGGATCTGCGCACGGACATGCAGATGTTCACCGAGATGCTGGTGCGCATCGGCAATCTGCAGCAGATGCAGTGACGCTGCTTACTGCATCACGTTCATGACCGCCAGGGTCATGGTTTCCACGCCGGTCTTGAACGTGGGTTCGGGTTCTGGGGCGAAGAAGGGTGAGTGATTGAAGGGCAGCGGCTTGCCGCCGGGCTGACTGGCCTCGGCCACCTTCTTGGGGTCGTACACGCCCAGGGTGTAGAACATGGATGGCACGCCCTGATTGATGAAGTCCGAGAAATCTTCGCTGGCCGTGATGGGTGAGATGGGGATCACATTGCGGTCGCCGAGTGCGGCCTTGAACAGCTTGACCGTGCGGCCTACCAGTGCCGCGTCATTGACCACGGCATCCGAGCCCTTGACCAGCTTGACCTCGGGTGCAGGAGCGCCCGACATGGCGGCTTCGGCCTTGGCCGTGCGCTCAATGCCTTCGTGCATTTTTGTGCGCACCTCGCTCTTGTAGCTGCGGATTGTTCCGAGCAGCCGCGCCTGGTCGGGAATGATATTGCCCGCGCTGCCCGAGTTGAAGGCGCCCACGGTGACCACGCCGAACTCCATGGGATCTTTTTCGCGGCTGATCACGCCTTGCACATTCACCACGAAGCGCGAGGCCATGAGCACGGGGTCTATGCCTTTGTCGGGCATGGAGCCATGGCTGCCGCGACCGTGAAACGTGATGTCCAGCGAGTCCGAATTGGAGGTCGCCGCCCCGGCCACATAGCCCACCGTGCCATAAGGCATGGAGCCGGTGTGCAGCGCAAAGGCGTAGTCGGGCTTGCCGAACTTCTGGAACAGGCCGTCGGCCAGCATGGCCTTGGCTCCGGTCACGGTTTCCTCGGACGGCTGGGCCACGAACATCAGCGTGCCCTTCCATTGCTTCTTCAGGCCCAGCAGCGCCTGGGCAGTGCCCAGCCAGCTGGTCATGTGCATGTCGTGGCCGCAGCTATGGGCGACAAAGCTCTCCTTGCCGTTGTACTGGGCCTTGGCCTTGCTCGCATAGGGCAGGCCGGTTTTTTCCTCCATGGGCAGGGCGTCCAGCTCGGTGCGTACCATGACGGTGGGGCCCGCGCCATTGCGGTAGATGGCGACCAGGCCGGTCTTGCCAATGCCCTCGGTGACTTCAAAGCCCAGCTTGCGCATCTCGGCAGCCAGCTTGGCGGCGGTGCGTGTTTCCTGGAAGCCCAGCTCGGGGTTGGCATGCAGGTCTTCGTAGATGCCGCGCAACTGCGGATACATCTGGGCGATCAGCTGCTGCAGCTGGGGTTTGAGCGGCTGGGGATCCAGCTCTGCTGCCTGGGTCGAGCCCAGGGTGAAGGCCAGCGTGGCGACGGCGCAGAACTTGCGGGTAAGGCTAGGGTGCATGTGAGGGTCTGTGGTTGGCTTCAAACAGAGGCGGCCATTGAAGACCGCGCTTTCAGACTAGGAGCATGGCCGGCTCGAATTGAAGAGGGGCAACCCGCAAACGACACCGTGAATAGCGATGGCTCAAGGCTTTTGCGGCGCAGGCCCGGGATAATCCGCTCCCATGAATACCTCCACCAGCGCCGCCCAGGCCTCTGACTCCACCGCTTTCTCGGCGCTGCCCCTGTCCCCCGAAATGCTGGCCAACCTCCAGCAGCTCGGCTATGCGCAGATGACGCCCATCCAGGCCGCCAGCCTGCCGTTGACCCTGCAGGGCAAGGACCTGATCGCCCAGGCCAGCACCGGCAGCGGCAAGACGGCTGCCTTCGGCCTGCCCATGGTGGACCGCCTGAACCCGCGCTGGTTTGCCGTCCAGGCCCTGGTGCTGTGCCCCACGCGCGAACTGGCCGACCAGGTCGCCACCGAGATCCGCCGCCTGGCGCGCGCGCAGGACAACATCAAGGTCGTCACCGTCTATGGCGGCGTGCCCTCGCGCAACCAGATCGCTTCGCTGGAAAACGGCGCGCACATCGTCGTCGGTACACCCGGGCGCGTGATGGATCTGATGGAGCGCGGCAAGCTCGACATCGGCAACCTCAAGACCCTGGTGCTGGACGAGGCCGATCGCATGCTGGACATGGGCTTTCTCGGCGACATCGAAACCGTGGTGCGCCAATGCCCGGCGGATCGTCAGACCTTGCTGTTCTCGGCCACCTACCCCGAAGGCATTGCCTCGCTGGCCAGCCGCTTCATGCGCGATCCTCAGACCGTCAAGGTCGCAACCCAGCACAGCGCCGGCAAGATCGCACAGCGCTGGTACGAGGTTGGCGCTCGTGACAAGGTGGACACCGTTGCCAAGCTGCTGGCGCACTTCCGCCCCGAGTCGAGCATTGCCTTTTGCAACACCAAGCAGCAATGCCGCGACGTGGTGAGCGAGCTGCAGGCTCAGGGCTTCAGCGCTCTGGCCCTCTTCGGCGAGCTGGAGCAGCGCGAGCGCGACGAGGTGCTGGTGCAGTTTGCCAACAAGAGCTGCAGCGTGCTGGTCGCTACCGATGTGGCGGCGCGTGGCCTGGACATTGCCGATCTGTCGGCCGTCATCAATGTCGATGTCACGCCCGACCCCGAGGTTCATATCCACCGTATCGGCCGCACGGGCCGTGGCGATGCCGAAGGGCTGGCGCTGAATCTGGTGTCCATGGACGAGATGGGCAGCGTGGGCAAGATCGAGCAGCTGCAAGGCCGGGCTTCGCAGTTCTTCCCCGTGGAAGAGCTCACGCCCGCCGCCGGTGGCGAGCTGCTGCCGCCCATGATGACCATCCAGATCATCGGCGGGCGCAAGGAAAAGATCCGCGCAGGCGACGTGATGGGCGCCATGTGCGCCGACTTCGGCTACAGCCGCGAGCAGATCGGCAAGATCAGCGTCAACGACTTTTCCACCTATGTGGCCGTGGATCGCAAGATCGCCTCGGCGGCCTGCGCCAAGCTCAATGGTGGCAAGGTCAAGGGCAAGACCGTCAAGGCGCGGCTGCTCTAAGCACGTCAACACGTTCTAAGCACCGTCCATCAAATTGATCTCCAGCGCTTTCCCACAAAGCGCGGGATGCTCACAAAAAAGCCTTCTCGGTCACGAGAAGGCTTTTTGCTTTGGACGCCGCTTCAGCCTTTGGCGAAGAACAGCCCTGCCATCACCAGCCCCGTGGCCACAATGCCCCAGCGCAGGACATGGGGCGCAATCCTGCGCGCCACGCGCGCTCCCAGATAGCCGCCCAGGGTGGCGGCCGCCATCATGACCAGGGCCAGCTTCCACTCCACAATGCCGCCCACGGCGTAGATCACCACGGCAATCGCCGTCAGCAGGGCCGAGACTAGGTTCTTCATGCCGTTCATGGCGTTGAGCGAGGTCTGGCCCAGCAGGCCGAACAAGGCCAGCAGCAAAATGCCCAGGCCGCCGTTGAAGTAGCCGCCATAGATGGCCACGATCAGCATGCCTGCAGCGGCCTTGGCCATCGATGGGGTGGCATGAGCGGCATTCTTGCCCGCAGCCCAGGCGCGCAACTGCGGGCCGAAGGCGAACATGGCGGTGGCGGCCAGCAGCAGCCAGGGCACGACCTTGCGGAAGGTGGCGTCGGGCGTGAACAGCAGCAGCGCCGCACCCGCAGAGCCGCCGATCAGGGACAGCGCCACCACCTGTTTCATGGACAGGCCTGGCGGGGACTGCATATCGTCCTTGAAGCCCCATGCACCCGCCATATAGCCCGGCAGCAGGGCCACGGTGCCCGTGGCATTGGCAATCACGGGCGGCACGCCGGTGAAGACCAGCGCGGGAAGGGTCAGAAAGCTGCCGCCGCCGGCGACCGCGTTGAGCGCGCCGGCCGTGAAAGCTGCGGCCAGCAAAAGGGCGAGGTGGCCCAGGTTCTCCATGTTCTTGTCTCCTGATTTTCTCTATCGGCTTTGCGCCTTGTGGTTGGGGTCGATCTTAGGTGCTGGCCTGTGTCGCCTCTTTTCTTTTTCTTGCGTAGTTAATTATTTTTGGAAATAAAAGAATGTGAAAACAGTATTTTGAGGAATAAGTGATTGTTTTGACAATCAACTCCTTAGTTAAGGAGTTTTGCCGTGAATCTGCCCCGTTTTCTCTCCCGCACCGCTTGGACCATGCTGGCCGCAAGCTGTGTATCGGGCGCAGCCATGGCACAGCAGCCGGACTTTCCGGCGCGCATGGTCAGGCTGGTGGTGGCCAACGGCCCTGGCAGCGCTCCGGATCTGCTGGCTCGCCAGGTAGGCAATCTGGTGGGCAGGGACTGGAAGCAGGCCATCGTGGTGGAAAACAAGGGCGCGGCCGGCGGTGTCTCGGCCGTGGATTCCGTGGTCAAGGCCCAGCCCGATGGCTACACCTTGCTGGTGGGCGGCGACAGCGCCATCACCATCATGCCCAATGTGCAGCGCAATCTTCCCTATGACGTCAAGAACGACCTGGTGCCGGTGACCAAGCTGGGCCAGTCCGACTTCGTGCTGGTGGCCAACCCCAGGAGGGGTTTCAAGACCTTGCAGGACTTTGTGGCCTACGCCAAATCGCACCCGGGCAAGATCAACTACGCCTCCTCGGGCACGGGCGGCGCCCAGCACCTGGCCATGGAGCAGTTCAAGCAGCGCGCAGGCTTTTTCGCCACGCATATCCCCTATCGCGGCGGTCCTCAGGGTCTGCAGGATGTGCTGGCCGGCCAGGTCGATGTGATGCTGATTGCGATCGCTCCGGCGCTCACCCAGATCCAGAGCGGCAAGCTCACGGCACTGGCCGTGTCCGGCCTGCAGCGTCATGCTCTGCTGCCCCAGGTGCAGACTCTGGCCGAGAACTACAAGGGCTTTGAGGCCGGCGCCTGGTTCGGCCTGTTCGCACCCAAGGGCACGCCGGCTGCCGTGGTCCAGACCATCGCCCAGGACACTGACAAGGCGCTCAAGGACCCCGAGCTGCGCAAGAGCCTGCTGCAGCAGGGCATCACTCCCGTGGGCGAGGGCCAGCAGGTGTTTGCCAGACAGATCAAGACCGAAGACGTGCGCGTGGCCCAACTGGTACGCAGCATCGGCCTGAGTGTGGAGTAAGCCCGGCCGGGGTGCTCTCATAAAAAGAGCTGACTGCGCCTGTCATTCTTGATTTTCAAGGCTAAAAGCCTTTGAAATACATGATTGACCTGCGCAGGCAGCTCTGTTTTCAGGAGTCTACGGCACGTGGGCCGATGCCTGTCCGCTATTTGGCGTAGGGGTCCTCGTAACCCATCTCCTTCATGATGTCGGTCTCGTAGGCCTCCATCTCTTCGGCGTCTTCCTCGCTGGTCTCGTGGTCCCAGCCCTGGGCATGCAGCGTGCCATGCACCAGCAGGTGGGCGTAATGCTCTTCCAGGCTCTTGTTCTGCTCCTGGGCCTCGCGCTCCACCACGGGGGCGCAGAGCACCAGATCGGCCATCACGGACGGCTCCTGCTGATAGTCGAAGGTCAGCACATTGGTCGCGTAGTCCTTTTTGCGGTACTCGCGGTTGAGCTTGCGGCCTTCCTCGGCATCGACGATGCGCACCGTGATCTCGGCATCCACGGCCAGCGCATGGCGGATCCAGCGCGTGACGCGGCTGCGGCTGAGCAGTTCGCGGTGGGCGGCCGCCTCGGCGCTGGGGCCGAATTGCAGCGATAGTTGCAGTTGATTCAAGGTCATTTTGGCTTTTAGCCCTTATTTGGTAAGTGCTAGTAGCTATGGATTTTGATTAAAGCTCGTCGGCCGTGGGCAGCGAGCGGGCCGTACGCGGGCTGCTGGCGCGGTGCTTGGGCGCCGAAGTGCCTTCGGACACGCGCCCGCGTGCATCGTAGGCGTCCACGATGCGCGCCACCAGCGGGTGGCGCACCACGTCGGCGCTGGTGAAGTGGTTGATGGAGATGCCCTTGACACGCCTGAGCACGCGCTCGGCATCGACAAGACCGCTGGGCGCTCCCTTGGGCAGGTCGACCTGGCTCACATCGCCCGTGACCACGGCCTTGGCGCCAAAGCCGATGCGGGTCAGAAACATCTTCATCTGCTCGGGCGTGGTGTTCTGCGCCTCGTCCAGGATCACGAAGGCGTTGTTCAGCGTGCGCCCGCGCATGAAGGCCAGCGGCGCGATCTCCAGCGCATTGCGCTCGAAGGCCTTCTGCACCTTCTCGTAGCCCATCAGATCGTAGAGTGCGTCGTACAGCGGGCGCAGGTAGGGGTCCACCTTCTGCGTCAGGTCGCCGGGCAGAAAGCCCAGGCGTTCGCCAGCTTCCACGGCGGGCCGGGTCAGCACGATGCGCTGCACGGCGCTGCGCTCCAGCGCATCCACGGCGCAGGCCACGGCCAGATAGGTCTTGCCCGTGCCGGCCGGGCCGATGCCGAAGCTGATGTCGTGGTTGGCGATGTTTTC
This sequence comes from Comamonas testosteroni ATCC 11996, assembly GCF_000241525.1. Classification (GTDB taxonomy): domain Bacteria; phylum Pseudomonadota; class Gammaproteobacteria; order Burkholderiales; family Burkholderiaceae_C; genus Comamonas; species Comamonas testosteroni. Next base: position 89,974 of record NZ_AHIL01000011.1, on the reverse strand, counting down.
CAGATACAGCGCCTGGTTGGGCGTGCGGGCGCGCAGATCGGCACGGCGCGTGGTCAGCTGCGGTGCCGTCAGATCGGCTTCCAGCATCTCGACATCGCCGGCCAGCATGAGCTGCAGCGTATCCTCGGCAATCACGTAGTCGGCGATCTCATAGAGCGCCTGCAGCAGCTCCAGCGCTTCATTGGCCTTGGCCTTGGGGCCGTCGATCTTGAACTGCTCGTGACGGTGAGCGATCTTGACGCCCAGCGCGACTTCGATGGTGCGCAGATGCGCATCCGCCGGGCCGCAGAGATGGGTCAGGCGCGTATTGTTATGGGGAGTGAAGGTATGGCGCAGGATCACGCGGATAATTTCTCAAAAGAATCGCCGCACGGTGCGGCAAAGGATTTCAATGATAGGCAAATTGACTGGAACGCTGCTGGAAAAAAACCCGCCCGAAGTCCTGGTGGACTGCGCCGGCGTGGGCTATGAGGTGCAGGTGCCCATGAGCACCTTCTACAACCTGCCCGCCAATGGCGCCAAGGTGGCCCTGCTGACCCATTTCGTGGTGCGGGAAGATGCCCAGCTGCTGTTCGGCTTCGCAACCGCCCGCGAGCGTCAGACTTTTCGCGAACTCATCAAGATCACCGGCATAGGACCGCGCATGGCATTGGCCGTGCTCAGCGGCATGAGCATCGATGATCTCGCGGACGCGGTATCGCAGCAGCAAGCAGGGCGATTGGTCAAGGTGCCCGGCATCGGCAAGAAAACCGCCGAGCGTCTGCTGCTGGAGCTCAAGGGCAAGATCGGCGCGGATACCGGTGCGCAGTCGCTGTTTGCCAACAACAACGAGCAAAACGATATCCAGCAGGCACTGATGGCGCTGGGCTATTCCGACAAGGAAGCCTCGGCCGCCCTCAAGAAACTCCCACCCGATGTAGGGGTGAGCGAGGGCATTAAGCTCGCGCTCAAGGCTTTGACCAAATAGCTTCGCTGGCCCTGTGCCAGTCCGATCGTGAACGGCAGGAGAACACGAGATGTATTGGTGGATACAGGGCAGGCGCGTTTCCTCTCGATGCGCAAGCCTGATGCTGGTGGTGCTGACCGCTTGCGGCGGCGGAGGAGGCGGAGGCGGAGGCAATGTTCAGGACCCGGGCCCTGGCGGCGCAGGTGTCGGTAACGGCGGCGGCAATGGTGCGGGCGTCTCAGAGACCAGTCCCCCACCGGGTCCGCCCACAGCATATGTGCTGGATTCGCTGATAGTGCCTGTCGCCCAGACTGCGGCTTCGGCCAGAGGCGTGGCCGTGGCATCCGTGGCCGTGCGGCCCAAGGCCGTCGATCTGGCATTGCCGCAGTGGAGCGACGCGCCTTCGCCGGTCATGCCCAGGCCCGGCATGCCCATGCAGATAGGGGCGCCGCGGGCGCTGTCATCGCTGCAGTCCGCAGGCGATATGGCACGCACGCTGCGCTGGTCCGAGACCCCGGAGGGCGGTCAGGTGGCGGCGATCAGCATCACCTCGGCCGGCGCCCATGGCCTGCGGCTGGGCCTGGTGGTCGATGCCATGCCCGATGCCGCCGAGCTCAGGCTGTACCGCAAGGATCGCAGCAAGACCGGGTTCGAGACCACTGGCAAGGCCGTCAACGAGGCCATTGCGCGCAACCGCCGCGCCGACGGCGATACCCGGGCGGCCGGCATCTGGTGGACCCCCGACCTGGGGGCCGATGAGGTCACGCTGGAGATTGCACTGCCTGCGGGACTGTCGACATCGCAGCTGCGCATTGCCATTCCCACGCTCACCCATGCCTATGTCAACCTGGCCCTGCCCGTGGAGCTGGAGCTGCGCGATAGTCTCGTGCCCAGAAATGTGGGCGATGCCGCGGGTTGCGAGCTCGATGCCAGCTGCGCCGATCAGTACGCCACCGAGCGCAATGCCGTGGCGCGCATGACCTATGTGGGCTCAGACAACCGCTACTACTACTGCACGGGCTCCCTGCTGAACAACACGCGGCGCGATTTAACGCCGTATTTCCTGTCGGCCAATCACTGCATATCGACCCAGGCATCGGCCACCTCGCTGCGCACGGACTGGTTCTTCCGCTCGGCCAGCTGCAACAGCTTCGAGCCCAGCGCCCAGACCACGGCGCTGCAGCGCGGCGCCACCTTGCTGTATGCCACGGCGGCGCACGATGCCACGCTGATGCGGCTCAATGACGCAGCGCCCGCCGGTGCGACGCTGGCCGGCTGGGATGCGAGAGGCACGGCAGTGACGGGGACGGCCATCTACGGCCTGCATCACCCGCAGGGCGACTTGCTCAAATACAGCGAAGGCCAGGTGCAGAGCTACCGAAACTGCAGCTTGAGTGCCGGCAGCATCACCTGCAACCCAGGCAATGCCCAGAGCGATTTCGTGAACGTCGGCTGGAGCAAGGGCGTGACCGAAGGCGGCAGCAGCGGATCGGCCATGTTTGCGGGCGGACGTGTCGTGGGCACGCTGTCCGGCGGCAGCAGCTCGTGCACGGTCAGCGGCGGCTCCGACGTCTACAGCCGCTTCGACCGGACCTTCAGCAGCCAGATCGGGAACTGGCTGGCACAGTGACGGAGTGCCGGACCGGGCCGGGTCTATTTCCCCTGCAACTGCCTGACGGCGGCCTTGGTCTGCTCCACATGGGCCAGCGGGTCGCTGCTGACAAGGGCGAACTTCACCTTGCCGTCCTGGCCCACCACATAGGAGATGCGGTCGGCCCTGGCCGGGTTGGCGGCAGCCCCCGCGTCATAGGCCTTGATGGTGACGGCCTTCGGGTCCGATGCCACGGCAAACTGGTCGCGGCAGGCCTCGGTGGAAAAGCGCTTGAGGGTGTCGATATCGTCATGCGACATGCCCACCACCGTGGCTTTCATGGCAGCGAACTGGGGCGTGGCCTCGGCAAAGGCATGGGCTTCCAGCGTGCAGCCCTGGGTGAAGGCCTTGGGGAAGAAATACAGCACCACCGGCCCTTTCTTGAGCGCCTCGGCCATATCGAAGTCGAAGGCCTTGCCGGCGACGGCTGCGGGCGTCTTGAAGCTCGGTGCAGCATCGCCGGGCTTGAGCGCGGCCTGGGCCGGGACGGACAGGCAAAGCAGGGCGGCCGTGCAGGCCAGGGTGTGAATACGCATGAAAAATCTCCTGAGGTCTTTGCCGCCATTGTGCGCAAAGCCCGGGGCCGGCCATCAATGTGGGAGCTGCAACTGTGGGATTTTGTTTTCCCCTGTATTTTTGATCAGTGCTCCGACCTGGCTTGGGGCACAATTGCCGCCATGACGATTCATGTGGACGAATTTGCGGCCAGCCCCGCACCTGCACGCAAGGCCAGAAGCGCGGCCGCCGACCCCGAGGCGGCTGCGCCGCGCATGGTCTCGGCCGGGCATTCGTCCCAGGGCGAAGAGGCGCTGGAGCGCGCCCTGCGTCCCAAGCAGCTCGACGAATATGTGGGCCAGGCCAAGGCGCGCGAGCAGCTCGAGATCTTTATCGGCGCCGCCAAAAAGCGCAGCGAGGCCCTCGATCATGTGCTGCTGTTCGGCCCGCCAGGCCTGGGCAAGACCACGCTGTCCCACATCATCGCGGCGGAGCTGGGCGTGAACCTGCGCCAGACCAGCGGTCCGGTGCTGGAAAAACCCAAGGATCTGGCGGCGCTGCTCACCAATCTCGAGCCCAACGATGTGCTGTTCATCGACGAGATTCACCGCCTGAGTCCGGTGGTCGAGGAAATCCTCTATCCGGCGCTGGAGGACTATCAGATCGACATCATGATCGGCGAAGGCCCGGCCGCACGCTCCATCAAGCTTGACCTGCAGCCCTTCACGCTGGTGGGGGCAACCACGCGCGCCGGCATGCTCACCAATCCGCTGCGCGATCGCTTCGGCATCGTGGCGCGGCTGGAGTTCTACAGCTCCGAGGAACTCTCACGCATCGTCAAGCGCAGCGCAGGCTTGCTCAATGCCCCGATTGACGAGGAAGGCTGTTTCGAGATTGCGCGCCGCTCGCGCGGCACGCCGCGTATCGCCAACCGTCTGCTGCGCCGCGTGCGCGACTATGCCGATGTCAAGGGCGACGGCCGCATCACGCGCGAGATTGCCGACAAGGCGCTGGCCATGCTCGATGTGGACCCTCAGGGCTTTGACATCATGGACCGCAAGCTGCTCGAAGCCGTGGTGCATCGCTTCGATGGCGGCCCGGTTGGCCTCGACAACATCGCGGCGAGCATCGGCGAAGAGTCGGGCACCATCGAGGATGTGATCGAGCCCTATCTGATCCAGCAGGGCTTTTTGCAGCGCACGCCGCGCGGGCGCATGGCCACGCAGGCCGCCTACCGCCATCTGGGCCTGCAGGCCCCCGCAGACGATTCGGCCACGTAAGCGCTGCCGCTAAAACCGGCGTGGCCAAGAACTGGCACGGCCAAGGCCAGAGACGCCGAGCAAGAGCCGCCTCGCAGCGGGGCCGCCCAGGCGGGGCCGCCTAGGCGAGGGCGTCGTCCCCCTTGGGGGCGACGTGCAACGGGAAGCCGCGTAGCGGCTCAGGGCCTGGCTCCCGGCGACGATTCGGCGGTTCAAGCAGCACTGCGTCGTTAAAGCACGGTCAAGGCCAGAGACGCCGAGCAAGAGCCGCCTCGCGGCGAGGGCGTCGTCCCCCTTGGGGGAGGCCGCGCAGCGGCTCAGGGGGTCAATTATTCTGCGGTCCGGCGTTCCAGAAGGCCTGCAGCACGCCGGGCAAGGCTTCGATCTGCGTGACCACCTGGTCCAGCTCCTCGGCATGCACGGCCGTGGCGAACAGCTCGGCCTCGATTTCGGTGTTGTGCGGCGGGATCTCGTGCTTTTCGACTGCGCGAACCGGGTAGTTGGCCGCCTCCAGCAGCTCCTGCATGCCCTCGCGCACATCGGCCTGGGCTTGCTGGCCGCAGATCACATAGACATAGTAGGTGGCCTCGCTGGCATGCTCGGCCACGGGGTGGCGGTTGATGTAGTTGACCACGGGGCGCAGCAAGGTGTTGCTGGCCAGCACGAACAGGGTGGCAATGCCGGCCTCGGGCAGCAGACCCGCTCCCGCGCAGGCGCCCACCGCGGCCGAGCCCCACAACGTGGCGGCGGTGTTCAGTCCCGTGATGTTGGCGCCTTCCTTCATGATGGCGCCCGCGCCCAGAAAGCCCACGCCCGAAACCACATAGGAGATGACACGCGTGGCGCCGTCCGCTCCCGAGACGCGCATGGCCAGGTCGACGAACACGGCCGCGCCCACGGCGACCAGGGTATTGGTGCGCAGGCCCGCCGTGCGCTGGCGTATCTGGCGCTCCAGGCCGATGATGCTGCCGCAGACAAAGGCCACGACAAGGCACAGCACCGTGTTCAGCGTGGCGAGCAGATTGAAGTTCTGTAGGGATTGCATGAAGTTCCGATTGTTATTGCTTATGGAGCGGTGTCTGGGTTCATGAAACATGCGGCCCGGGTTGGCGCGTCTGCCCCGCAGGGCAGACGCGAAGCGGCCAGGTGCTCACCAGCCGTACTTGCGGATATAGACGCGCTTGAGCAGCGTGGTCAGCACAGCATAGGCCAGCAATATGACGATGAGCCATGGGAAATAGCCGAGCGGCAGGGCCTGCAGCTTGAAATGTCCGGCCAGCGGGCCCATGGGCAGGAAGATGCCTATGGCCATGATGGCCGCCGTGGCGGCCAGCAAGGGCCAGGATGCACGGCTTTGCACAAAGGGAATCCTGGGCGTGCGGATCATGTGCACGATCAGCGTCTGCGTCAGCAGCCCCACCACGAACCAGCCCGATTGGAACAGGCTTTGCTGTGCGGCCGTGCTGGCATGGAAGACGAACCACATCAGCGCGAAGGTGAGCACGTCGAACAGCGAGCTGATGGGGCCGAAGAAGAGCATGAAGCGACCCAGGTCCTGAGGGTTCCAGCGCAGCGGCCGCGCGACCATTTCCTCGTCCACGTTGTCGAAGGGAATGGCGATCTGCGACAGGTCGTACAGCAGGTTCTGCATCAGCAGCTGCATGGGCAGCATGGGCAGAAAGGGGATGAAGGCCGAGGCAATCAGCACCGAGAACACGTTGCCGAAGTTGGAGCTGGCCGTCATGCGGATGTACTTGAGCATATTGCTGAAGGTGCGGCGTCCTTCGAGTACGCCCTGCTCCAGCACCATCAGGCTTTTCTCCAGCAAGATGATGTCGGCCGCTTCGCGGGCGATGTCCACGCCGCTGTCGACGCTGATGCCGATATCGGCGGCGCGAAGCGCGGGCGCGTCATTGATGCCATCGCCCATGAAGCCCGTGACATGACCGTTGGCGCGCAGCGCACGCACGATGCGTTCCTTGTGCAGCGGCGTCAGGCGGGCGAACAGCAGGTGTGACTCCACGGTGCGGCGCAGCTGCTCCTCGTCCATGGCTTCGATGTCGTTGCCGACAATCGCCTCGTCCACCTGCAGACCCACGTCGCGGCAGACCTTGCGTGCCACCAGCTCGTTGTCGCCCGTCAGCACCTTGACCGTCACACCATGCTGCAGCAGCGCAGCAATGGCTGCCTGGGTGGATTCCTTGGGCGGGTCGAGAAAGGCCACGTAGCCGATCAGGGTCAGTCCGGACTCGTCTGCGATGCCGTAGGTGTTCTTGTCGGGCGCAACTTCCTTCATGGCCACGGCCACCACGCGCAGCCCCTCGCTGTTGAGGCCTTCGGTGACGGCACGCACCTGTTCGCGGCGCTCGGGCGTGAGCGGCAGCCGCGTGTCACCGTCGCTCCCGCTGTCTCGAATATGTGTGCAGACCTGCAGGATTTCCTCGACCGCGCCCTTGCAGATCAGCTCATGGTGATGGTCGCGCTCGGCTACCACCACGGACATGCGCCGGCGCTGGAAGTCGAAGGGGATTTCGTCGACCTTGCGGTAGTCCTCGTTGACATGCAGCCGGGTGCGCAGCTCCACATGCTCGAGCACGGCACGGTCCAGCAGGTTCTTGAGCCCGGTCTGGTAGTAGCTGTTGAGGTAGGCGAACTGCAGCACCTCGTTGCTGGGGCGGCCCTGCACATCGGTGTGGCGCTCCAGCGCGATGCGGTCCTGGGTCAGCGTGCCGGTCTTGTCGGTGCACAGCACGTCCATGGCGCCGAAGTTCTGGATCGCGTCCAGGCGCTTGACCATCACCTTCTGGCGCGACAGCACCACGGCACCCTTGGCCAGCGTGGAGGTGACGATCATGGGCAGCATCTCGGGCGTCAGGCCCACGGCCACCGACAGCGCGAACAAAAAGGCCTCGCCCCAGTCGCCCTTGGTGTAGCCGTTGATGAACAGCACCACGGGCACCATCACGGCCGCGAAGCGGATCAGCAGCCAGCTGACGCTGTTCACGCCCTGCTCGAAGGCGGTGGCCGTGCGGTCCTGGTGCGTGATGCGCGCTGCCAGCGTGCCGAAATAGGTCTGGTTGCCCGTGGCGACGACCACGGCCATGGCCGAGCCCGAGACCACATTGGTTCCCATGAAGAGCAGGTTACCGGCTTCCAGCAACTGGCCCGCCTGCAGGGCAGCCAGGGTACGCGCATCCTTTTCCACGGGCAGCGATTCGCCGGTCATGGCTGCCTGGCTCACGAACAGGTCCTTGGCGGACAGCAGGCGGCAGTCGGCCGGGATCATGTCGCCGGCCGACAGGGCCACGATGTCTCCGGGCACCAGCTCGCGCATGGGCAGCTCGGACAGCGAGGCGTCATGGCCGCCGCCGCTGTCGCGAAAGTCTGCGGCCTGTGCATCGGGTCTGCGGCGCACGGTGACGCGGTTGCTGACCAGGGCCTGCAGGCGCGCGGCGGCGCGCCGGGAGCGACCCTCCTGCACGAAGCGCAGCAGTGTGGACAGCAGCACCATGCTTGCGATGACGATGGTGGCCTTTTCGTCCTCGGTGACATAGGAGACCACGGCCAGCAGCGTCAGCAGCAGGTTGAAGGGGTTGCGGTAGCAATGCCACAGGTGCTGCCATGCGGGCAGCGGCTTTTCATGCGCCACCTCGTTGGGCCCATGGCGCAGCTGGCGCTGCCGGGCCTGCTCGGGGCTCAGGCCCCGGCTCGATGTGTCCAGCTGCTGCAGCAGCGCAGCCACGGGGCTGCAGGCGGCGGATTGCAGGGCCTGTACCTGTGCCGGTGGCACGGTGACGGCGGTGGAGGGGCCGCCAGCGGGCATCGGCCGACGCCCGAAAAGGCCGGCCAGGCGGTGGCTGTGCAAGAAGGCACGGAACAGGTTTTTGAGGGTTTGCATCACGGCCTCCTGTCAGTGCAGTGTCTTGCCGGAGATGCAGAATCGCCTCCAGGGCTGCTGCGCCTGGCCGGCGCGCAACTGGTTGTCGATGCGGCTGCGCTGCTCGCGGGTCAGCAGCGACAGCGCATCGGCGCGCTGGCGGATGCTCAGATTGGCCATGGCGCTGGCCATGAGGGGCGCTGCATGGCGGTCGACCAGGTGGCGCAGCACGTCGGTGCGGCGCTCGCTCAGTGCCGAGCTCACGGCATGGGTCAGGCCATGGTGGCGGGTGGTGTCATCGAGGCGGGGGGCGGGGCGGCTGCGTTGCAGCACGCGCAGCCAGGCGAGGCGTTGCATGGGCATACTCCTTGGGTGACCCGGGAGCTGCCCGCCGCTGCTACTGCATCAGGCGTCCAGCCCCGGGACGGGGTTCCAGTCCCTGCGCGCAGCCATCAGGGTCACACGCAGGCCAATGGCTTGACAGCGCGCCGCACGGGGCGCGCTGCAAGATCGACTAGGGTCGGGATCCATACGTGTTCCTTGGTTGAAAGTGAATGAAATACGGGCCGGAGCCGGTCCGCGACGAGGCGGCTCAGCGCACGTTGCGGCTGCTCAGATAGCTGCGGATGCGATGCGTGGGCCAGCTGGTCAGTGCATCGAGTTCCAGCGTCTGTTCCAGCGCTTGCGGCAAGGCTGCCGGTGCGGCGGGCGCTGCCTGGTGGGGCGTGGCGCGGGCGCGCAGCAGCAGGGGGCGCAGCTGGTGCAGAGTGCGGGTCAGGCGGTTGCTCATGGCGTTCTCCTCATTGGTTGAGGGAGCGGGCCAGGCGGCAGCGCGGCACAAACGTTTTGGCGCGACCATGAACCGACGGAAAGCCGGAGCGGTTGGCGGCGCGAAAACTCAGTGATGAGCAGAGCTTGCGAGCTTGAGGGCTCTAGCCGTGCTGTGCACGGCAGGCCGCCCCGAACGTCGGGAAGCCAAACAGCAAGTTGCGAGGGGCGCGGGGCAAGGGATGCGGGGCGGTCGATGACGACTCCCGATCCGGGGGAGTCTGTCAGTCGGCCAGCTTCGCAGCCATTGCGGCGTGCGATAAATCACTGGTTGAACTGGCACTGTCCACGTGGGGACTCCTGAAATTGCGATCTGCCGATTATCGGTCGAGACCGGTCCAAGGGTCAACCCTAGGTGGCTTTCAGTTGCAATTGTGCCGGGGCCTGGCGGGTTGCGGGCTCGGCCCATTGGCGCACACAGCCCCAGACAATCAGGGCCTGCGCGGCGTAATAGCTGCCGAGCACGCTCACCGACGACCAGGGCAGCGGCTGCACAAAACGGTTGATGGCCAGAATGGAGTCGCTGAGCATGAAAAAGCTGGCGCCCAGGGCGCTCAGCAGTGCGGCGCGGCTGCGCAGTTGGCGATAGCGTCCCCAGGCCTGGGCCGCCATCAGGGCGATGACGCCGACATAGGCGGCCACGGGCAGACGCAGGGCGGCAGGCAGGCCATGGGTCCAGAGAAAGACATACATGGCGGCGCCGATCGCGGCCACCAGCAGCAGTGCGCTGCGGTCGGCAAACCAGGCCACATCAAGCCTGAACAGCGCAACGTAGCAGACATGGGCCAATAAAAAGCTGACCAGGCCGGGAATGAACAGACTGGTTGACAACTGTCCGTCCAGCATCAGGAAGACATCGCCTGACATGGAAAAAACAATAGCTGTCAGCAGCAGATAGACATGCTTTTGAGGCAGGTTTTGCATTGTTTTCGAGGCATGACTTGCGCAAGAAGCTATGCATATGAGAGCAAAAACCATGGTGGCGGGCTTGAACAGCCAATGCCATGGCTGCAGACCGAGCGCCGCCGTGGCCGTTGCCAGTGAGCCGCTTTGCAGCATCAGTGCCAGCCACAGGCTGATGCGTCCCTGCATGGCAGCGCCCAGAGCCCATTGTCCGGTGAGCAGCACGCCAAACCAGATCAGATTGGTGGCCAGCGGCGACTGGTCGGCATGCCAGAGAAAGACCGAAGTGCCCGCAACCAGCGCCGCAAACTGCAGGCCGGCAAACCAGCGCAGCGCAGCGCTCATGGGGGGCGAATAGATGATGCGGTGCTCGTCCAGATCGAAGGCGGGCCTGGGAAAGCGCTGCGCCACATCGGCCGGCCGCCAGCCCGGCGGCTTGAACCAGACGCGAAGCTTGTCCATCCAGCTGCGTGCGTGCCAGCTGTCATGCGCCAGCTGGCGGTAGACGCTGAAGTTGGCCCACAGCGGGTCCCAGCTCTTGAGCAGGCCGCGCGTGCCGTAGACGCAGGGCTCCTCGTCGTCTTCGGTCTTGTAGGTGCCGAAGAGCCGATCCCAGACGATGAGAATGCCTCCATAGTTGCGGTCCAGATAGCGCTCGTTGACGGCATGGTGCACGCGGTGATTGCTGGGCGCGCAGAACCAGCGGTCGAACCAGCCCAGCTTCCTGACCTGCTCGGTATGCACCCAGAACTGGTAGAGCAGATCGATCAGCCCGACCACGGCAAACACCAGCGGCGGCACACCGGCCAGGGCCATGGGCAGATAGAAGATCCAGCCCAGCAGCGCGCCGGAGCTGGTCTGGCGCAGCGCGGTGGAGAGGTTGTAGGCCTGGCTTTGGTGGTGCACGGCATGGGCGGCCCAGAGCACGCCCACTTCATGACCCATGCGGTGCAGCCAGTAGTAGCAGAGATCGTAGAACAGCAGGGCCAGCAGCCAGCCCGGCAGGCTGAGCCAGAAGGCATCGGCCTCGATCAGCGCCACATGGCTGGCCACGACGGTGTAGATGCCCAGCGTCAGCAGCTTGGTGAAGACGGCGCTGGTCTGGCTCAGGACGCCCAGGTTCAGCGAGCTGATGGCATCGGCCAGCGCATAGGCATTGCGCCCGCGACTGAGGCTGACGGCCCATTCCACGGCAATCAATGCAAAAAAGACCGGCGTGGCCACAACGATGACTTGGCTGGGGGAGAGCATGGTCATCGATTGTGGGCAGGGCGCGGCGCGCGGCGCCTCGCATCTTCCCTAGTTGCGGCTCTTGGCGCGGGCGCTCACAACCGTATGCCGCGCTTGTGGATCAACGCGCCCCAGCGCCTGGTCTCCACGGCGATAAGCTCGGTGAAGCGTGCCGCATCCAGCGCCAGGATTTCCGCATCGGTGGCTGCCAGTCGCGCGCGCACTTCGGGCGTCGCCAGCGCGCGCTGGAACTGCTGGCTCAGCCACTCGACCACCGGCACGGGCGTCTTCGCCGGTGCGCCAATGCCGTACCAGGACTGCACCAGGATATCGGGATAGCCGGCCTGTGCGATGGTGGGTACCTCGGGCAGCGAGCGCGTGCGCGCTGCGGCGTTGACAGCCAGAGCCCGTACCTTGCCGGACTGGATCAGCGGCAGCACCAGGCTCTGCGAGATCAGCGCGAACTGCAGCAGGCCGGAGCCCAGGTCCAGCAGCGCCGGCGGCTGGCCCTTGTAGCTCACGTTGGTCAAGCGGATGCCGGTGCGCTCGAAGAACAGTTCCTGCGCCAGGTGGATGGAGCTGCCGGTGCCGGGGTTGGCTGCGTTGAACTCGCCCGGTCTGAGGGCCGCCAGCGCAACGAACTCCTTCAGCGTCCTGGCTGGCACCGTGTCGTGCACCACGAACACCGTCGGCGCGGCGGCGATGCCGCAGATGCCGACGAAATCCCTGCTGCGCAGCCGGCTGTCGGGCATCAGGTGCTCGGCTGTCGTCAGGATCGGGGACGCCGCCAGCAGCGTATAGCCGTCGGCCGGGGCCCTGGCCACCGCATCGATGCCGATGCGCCCGTCGGCGCCCGGGCGGTTGTCGACCACGATGCGCTGCGGCAGTGCGTTGGAAAGCGGGTCGCAGACGGCGCGCAGCACCACGTCGACGACGCCGCCTGCGGGATAGGGCACGACGACGCGCAGCGGCCGCTCGGGATAGCCGCCCGGTCCGGGCGCAACGGAGGCGCGCGCCAGCCCTGGCAGCATCCCTGGCACAAGGCCCAGGCCGGCCGATGCGCCGGCGAGCAGCGCGTGGAGATTGAACTGCCGACGATCCATGACGCTCTCCTCAGTCTGCGGCGATATAGGCCGCCATCGATTGCAGGGCCTGGCGCGTCTCGGTCACCAGGCGGTCCATCACCGCGCCCACGGGCTTGATCCCGCGCAGCCAGTGCACGCTCTGCCCTGCGGCCTCGTACATCAGAGGCTCGATCCGGTGCTGCTCCACCGCCGCCAGCAGATCGCCGGTGAGAGCCTGCTGGTAGGGCATGGACAGCGGCTCGGGCGCGCCGGGCTGTGCCCAGGCGTCGCTGAACGCGCTGCGCAGCACGCGGCAGGGCTTGCCGCTGTGGGCGCGCGTGATCACCGTGTCTTCGCTGTCGGCCGCGATCAGCTTCTTCGCCAGCTCCTGCGGCATCTCGTGCTCGCGCGTGCCCAGCCATAGCGTGCCCAGCCAGGCACCCTGCGCGCCCAGGGCCAGCGAGGCCGCCACCTGCGCCCCGGTGCCGATGCCGCCGGCCGCGATGACTGGCCGGCCCTCGGCTGCAGCCACGATCTGCGGCACCAGCGTGAAGGTGCCGATGGGCCCCGTGTGGCCGCCCGCGTCATAGCCCTGGGCCACCAGGATGTCGGCCCCGGCTGCGATCGCCTTTTGCGCATGGCGCACGCTGCCGACCAGGGCGATGGTGTGCAGGCCGCGGGCCTTGATGCGTGCCAGCGCCTCCACCGGCGTGCCGACGCCGGCGGCAAAGACCTCGATATCGCTGCCCGCAATGGCGTCCACCTGCTCCTCGAACAGGCTCTGCGAGCGTACGTACTGCGAGAAGAAGTTGCCCTCGGTGGCCGGCGGCACGTCGTATTGCCTGAACAGGCCCTGCACGAAATCCCTGTGCCCCTGCGGCAGCGCGGCAGCCACGGCCACGCGGTCGTCGTGTTCGGGCAGGCCGGTGGGCAGCAGCAGGTCCACGCCCACCGGGTGGTCGGGGCACAGTTCGCGCAGCTGGCGCAGCTTCTGTTGCAGCTCGTGCGGGCCGTCACGCGCGGCGGCATAGACGCCCAGCCCGCCTGCCCGTGAGATCGCGGCGGCCACTTCGATACGGTGGGCCAGACCAAAGATGGGCAGGCGTATGCCCAGCCGGCTGCAGAGGTCGTTGGTCAGCGAATGGCTCATGTCCACAGCTCCGGCTCCATGTCCAGGCAAGGGTGCTGCGGCAGCGCTGCGGCGCGCCGCAGCACATGGCGGCCGATCAGCGTCTTGTGAATCTCGCTGGTACCTTCGCCGATCTGGTTCATCTTGGCGTCGCGCAGGAAGCGCTCCAGCGGGAAGGCCTTGAGGTAGCCGTTGCCGCCCAGCAGTTGCAGGCAGTCAACCACGATGCGCATGCACAGGTCGGTGGCATGCAGCTTGGCGATCGATGCATGGGCGGCCACGTCGGCATCGCCTGCGTCGTAGCGCTGCGCGGTGCTGTAGACCAGACAGCGTGCGGCCTCGATCTGCGCCGCCATCTCGGCCACCATCCACTGGATGCCCTGGTGCGCACCCACCGGCTGCCCGAAGACCTGGCGCTGGTTGGCGTACTGGGCGGCAATCTGCAGCGCACCTGCGGCGCGGCCCAGCGCGATTGCAGCGTGGCCGATGCGTGCGCGCAGCAATGTGTCCTGCGCCAGCGCCATGCCTTCGCCTTCCTTGCCGAGCAGGTGCTCCGGCGCGATGTGCACGTCATCGAAGCTGACCAGCGCGATCGGCACGCCGTACCAGCCCAGCTTGGGAATCACCGGCGATACCGTGATGCCGGGGGTGTCGCTCGGCACGACGAAGGCGCTCAGTCCGCGGCCGCCGCCGGGACCGTCCGCCTGGCGCGCCACCACCACGAACATGTCGGCTACGTTGGCACGCGTGATGAACTTCTTCTTGCCATTGAGCGTCCAGCCGCCCTGCGGTGCCGGCGCATAGTGCGCCCCCAGCCGCGCCACGTCGCTGCCTGCGCCGGGCTCGGTCAGTGCGAAGGCCGACTGGCGTGCGCCGCTGGCCAGGTCGGGGATCAGCGCGCTGCGCAGTGCCTCGCTGCCGCCGGCCACGATGGGGCGCGAGGACAGGTCGGTGCCTGTGACCAGCGAAGCGGCCGTCGAACACACAGACGCTACTTCCTCGATGATGCGCACGCGCAGCATCATCGACGCCTCGCTGCCGCCGTGCGCGCGCGGGAATGCGGTGGCGACGATGCCTTCGCGACATAGCAGCCGGAAGGTATCCCAGGCGAAGACGTCCTCCTGCGCCACGCGGTCAGCGTCCGGACCGATGCGCTCGGCCACCAGAGTTTTCACGCGCTCAAGCAGTGCGGCCTCATCGGGCGACAGGTGCACAAGCGGGTGGTGGGGTTCAGGAATCGACATGGGGGCCTCCTTTGTTTCAGATCTGCCTCAGATGACGCCTGCCTCGCGCAGGCGGGCCAGTTCGGCGGCAGGCATTGCCAGCTCGCCCTGGTAGAACGCTTCGTTGTCCTGTCCCAGCGAACCGCCGGCGTGGCGGATGCCTCCGGGCGATCGGGCAAAGCGCGGCACGACATTGGCCATGCGCACGCTGCCGAAGTCCCGGTCGGGCACGTCGCAAAGGGCCTGGCGAGCGCGCATGTGCGGGTCGGCCTCGATCTGGTCGATGCCGTAGACCGGGGCGATGGTGCCCTGCGCCGCTTCGAAGGCGGTCAGAACCGCCGCCAGCGGATGTGCTGCGCACCAGGCCGCGAAGATGCCGTTCAGCTCCTGGGCATGCTGCACGCGGCCGCGGTTGTTGGCGAAGCATGGCTCGTCTATCAGCTCGGGCCGGCCTATGGCGCGGCAGTTGTTGGCAAACATGGCATTGGTGCTGCCCGACAGCGATACCCATTGCCCGTCGGCAGTGCGGTAGACCGCGGCCGGTGCAGAGTACTGGTTGGCATTGCCCGAACGCTGATACACGGTGCCTAGCTGCTCGTGCTGGATGGGCAGGAACTCCAGCAGCTTGAGCGTGGCCTCGGTCAGCGACAGATCGATTTCCTCGCCCGGGGCCTGCGGGTTGCGGGCGCGGCGCCACAGCGCTGCCAGCACGCCTACCGCGCCGAACAGCCCGCCGACGTTGTCGGCCAGTGGGTAGCCGCAGTGCATGGGTGCTCCCTGGGCTTCGCCGCTGATGTAGGTCAGGCCGCCCATGGCCTCGAACAAGCGTGCAAAGCCCGGCCGGTCGCGGTAGGGGCCGCTCTGGCCGAAGCCCGTGGTGCGCAGTATCACCAGGCTGGGCTGGGCCTGCCACAAGGCCTCTTTGGTCAGGCCCCAGCGGTCCAGCGTGCCGGGGCGGAAGTTCTCGATCAGCACATCGAACTGAGGCAGCATGCGCAGCAGCAGCGCGGCGCCCTCGGGCTTTCGCAGGTCGAGCGTGATCAGGCGTTTGCCGCGGTTGGTCACTTTCCACCACAGAGGCTTGCCGTCCTTGTGCGGTGGGAAGTCGCGCATGCCGTCGCCTGCGCCGGGCAGCTCGGCCTTGACGACACTGGCGCCGTAGTCGGCAAGGAGGGCCGCGGCCGAGGGCGCGGCAATGATGGTGGCGATGTCCAGGACGCGCAGTCCGGTGAGAGGTCCGTTCATGGTGTGCATGTCTCCTGAAGGTCAATGTAGGAAACAGCTAGCCGCGAGCCAACCAGAAATATGAGAATCAGATATCTCGCTTTCAGATGGATGCAGAAGCTGCCATGACCCACGCCACCGAAGCCCTGGAGTTGCTGACACTGAAGTCGCTGAGGACGCTGGCCGCCGCGATCCAGGGCGGCAGCCTGACACGTGCGGCCGTCGAGCGTGGACTGGCGCAGTCGGCCGTGAGCCGGCAGATCGCCGAACTGGAGCGCGCGCTGGGCGGTGCGCTCTTCTACCGCACGGGACGCGGCGTCAAGCCCACGGCACTGGCCGAGCAGATGCTGCCGCGCGTTTCGGCTTTGCTGTCCGAGGCCGAGGCGCTGTTGCGCATGGGCAAGGAGCTGACCGGTGTGCCCAGCGGCCTGGTTACGCTGGGCCTGGTGCCGGGTGTGGCCGGCTTCATGGCTGCGGCGCTGTATGGCGAGGTGGCGCAGCGCTTTCCCGAGATCCGGCTGCGCGTCATAGAGGGCTATAGCGGAGACATGGAGGTGGCGCTGAGCCAGGGCCGCATCGACATGGCAATCCTGAACCGCTACCGGGCCAGAGGCAGCAACAGCTACCGCAAGCTGGCCGATGCGCAGATATGCGTGGTGGGTCGCCAGAGTGTGCTGCAGCGCATGCTGGCGCCGGTGGATACGGCCCTGCCAGCCAGCATGGCCCTGCAGACGCTCGAGCGCCTGCCGCTGGTGCTGCCGGTGCCTCCCAACGCCATCCGCAACCTGCTCGATGAGCAGGCAGGCCGACATGGGGTGCCCCTGAACGTGATCCTGGAGGCCAGCTCCTCGGTGATCCTCAAGAGCATGCTGGCTCGGCACGACTGCGCCACGCTGCTGCCGCGCCATGCAGTCAGCGAGGAGCTGGCCTGTGGCCGCCTCGCAGCCATTGCGCTGGCGGAGCGGGTGTTTCGTCAGCATGTGGTGCTGGCTACCAGCAGTCAGCGCCCTTTCACTCTGGCAGGCAAGGCGGTGGCGGCCCTGATAACCGAGACCGCCGGCGCCTTGATGGCCCGACAGGCAGTGCTGTGAGGTCGTGGATCAGCGTTTTCTGGGGTAAGCATCGATTGCTAAGTATTTCTATTTATGAGATGGGGCGAGAAGCGAGCCGATAATTTCGCGCATCTCCCCGGTCGGCAAGCTGTCTTGACCCGCCGGCCTGCACGGGCA
Source organism: Comamonas testosteroni ATCC 11996 (assembly GCF_000241525.1). Taxonomy (GTDB): domain Bacteria; phylum Pseudomonadota; class Gammaproteobacteria; order Burkholderiales; family Burkholderiaceae_C; genus Comamonas; species Comamonas testosteroni. The sequence continues at coordinate 72,916 of NZ_AHIL01000011.1, read as the reverse complement.
CTTCGCCGTCCGCATGCTGCGGCAAGGTGCCCGTGACCCACTGCTGCCTTTACATGTCCATACCACGCCGCTCTCTTGTCGCGACCGCCGCCCTGATGGCTGCGGCCGGTTTTTCCGCTCCCGTTCTTGCCGCCGCCGATGCCTGGCCCGCCACCAAGCCCATCACGCTGATCGTGCCGTTCAGCGCCGGCGGCAATGTGGACACCACGGCACGCCTGATCGGCCAGAAGCTGGGCGAGCGCCTGCACCAGTCCATCGTGGTGGACAACGTGCCTGGCGCCGGCGGTGTGCTCGGGGTGAGCAAGGCCGTCAAGGCACCGGCCGACGGCTACACCTTGCTCATGGGCTTTGACGGCCCCATCAGCATTGCCCAGCTGGTGAATTCCGCCGTCAAGTACGACGCAGAAAAGGATCTGACCCCTGTGGGGCTGACCACCATCGCCCCCGTGGTCGCCGTGGCCCGTCCCGGCCTGCCGGCGCACAATCTGAACGAGCTGATTGCGCTGGCGCGTTCCAAGCCTGGATCGCTGACCTACGCCACTTCGGGCGTGGGCACCATGCTGCATCTGGCCATGGAAATGCTGCAGGAGCGTGCCAAGATCAAGCTGGTGCATGTGCCCTACCGCGGCGGTGCCCAGATCACCAGCGACGTGATGGGCGGTCAGGTCGATGTGGGCATGCTCACCACTGTGAGCGCCGTGCCCATGATCCAGCAGAAAAAGCTCGAAGGTTTGGGCGTGACATCGGCCAGGCGCATCGATGCCATCCACAACGTGCCCACCTTTGGCGAGACAACCGAGCTCAAGGGCTTTGACCTCAACACCTGGACGGGCCTGTTCGTGCCCGCCAAGACGCCTCAGGCCGTGGTCACGCGCCTGGCCACCGAGCTCGATGCCGTGCTCAAGATGCCCGATGTGCGCAAGCGCCTGGAAGACGGCGGCGCCACGCCCGGCTCCGGCACCCAGGCCAGCTTTGTCCAGTTCCTGAAGAAGGAAAAAGCCGGCTATGCGCAGATCGTGAAGTCGGCCAACATCCAGGCGGAATAAGCCATGGCTGCGCCGCTGAACCCTGTCCACGCCGAAATCCATCCGCCCGTGCTGCCCGAAGTGGCAGCCATTGCGCAGGAAATGCTGGCCCTGCGCCACGATCTGCACGCCCATCCCGAGCTGGCCTACGAAGAGCATCGCACCGGCGATATCGTGGCGGCCAGGCTGGCCGAATGGGGCTACGAGGTCCATCGCGGCCTGGGCGACACCGGCGTGGTGGGGACGCTGCGCTGCGGCGAGCATGCCAATGGCAAGCACATCGGCAAACGTCTTGGCCTGCGCGCCGACATGGATGCGCTGCCTATCCGTGAAGCCACGGGCCTGTCCTATGCCAGCCGTCACGACGGCAAGATGCATGCCTGCGGCCACGACGGGCACACGGCTACGCTGCTGGCCGCAGCCAGGGTGCTGGCCGCGCGCAAGGAACAGCTCCAGGGCACGCTCCATCTGATCTTCCAGCCAGCCGAGGAAGGCCATGGCGGTGCGCAGAAGATGGTGGAGCAGGGCCTGTTCGAGCTGTTTCCCTGTGATGCGCTCTATGCGTTTCACAACGAGCCTGGCTACCCGGCCGGGCAGTTCGGCTTTCGCCCGGGCGTGATGTATTCCAGCTCGGACACGGCCATCATCACCATCCGCGGCAAGGGCGGCCATGGCGCCATGCCCCATGTGGCCGTGGACCCCATCGTCGTGGCCTCGCATCTGGTGCTGGCGCTGCAGACCATACGCTCGCGTGAGATCGACCCCAACGACATGGCCGTGGTCACCATCGGTGCCATCCATGCGGGCGATGCGCCCAATGTGATTCCCGAAACCTGCGAGCTGCGCGTGACCATTCGCGCGCGCTGCCCCGAGGTGCGCCAGCAGCTGCGCGAGCGCATCACGGCCATGGCCCATGCCCAGGCCGCCGTGCACCGCGCCACGGCCGAGGTGGACTACAAATGGCGCTATCCGCCCGTCATGAACGACAAGGCCGCGACGGAGTTTGCCGTCGAGGTGGCGCGCGAATTTCCGGGCGAGGAATGGCTGATTCCCGATCTGCAGCCGCTGCAGGCCAGCGACGACTTCGCCATCATGCTCAACCAGGTCCCTGGCAACTATTTCATCGTCGGCAACGGCATGGGCGAAGGCGGCTGCATGGTGCACAACGCGGCCTATGACTTCAACGACAACCTGCTGCCCGTGACGGCCTCGTATTGGGTCAAGCTGGCCGAGAGCTATCTGCGCCGCGACTGAGTTTTGTATGAGTGAAATTGCATCCGTGGCCGACCTTTGCGGCCAGAATCTGCCCGGCTTCGATGCCACGACCGACTACTGGCAGGCCACCGTCACCGAGGCCGAGCTGACCCAGTCGCCGCTGCCGCCCTATGCGAAGAGCTACCCGGCCAGATTGCCCGACGGCCGCTATCTGCTGCTGCCGCTGCGCGGCATGCCCACGGCCGATGGCTCGGCACCGGACCGCTGCGTGGCCTCCCTGATTGCCAATCAGGCATCGATGGAGGTGGTGGAGGAGCTGGCGCTGCACATGGCGCAAGGCGCCGGGGCGCATGACTTCGACGCGGTCATCGGCCTGCCCACGCTGGGCCTGGCCTTTGCGCCGCTGGTGGCGCGCCACCTGGGCCGCAGCCGCTACGTGCCCCTGGGTTATTCGCGCAAATACTGGTATCGCGACGAGCTCTCCGAGCCCGTCAGCTCCATCACCACACCGGGCAAGGGCAAGCTGCTCTATATCGACCCGAATCAGCTGGGCCTGATTGCCGGCAAACGCGTGCTGGTGGTGGACGATGCCGTGAGTTCGGGCACGACCATGGTGTCCGGCCTCAAGCTGCTGGAGCGTTGCGGCGCCGAAGTGGCCGCCATTGCCGTGGCCATGCGCCAGGGCACCCAGTGGCAGCAAAAGCTGGTGCGAGCCGATGGCAGTGCCATCCCCGTGGTCGCGGCCTACGACTGCCCGCGCATGGAGCGCCGCGCCGACGGCTGGTGGCCTGAAAGCTAATAAAAAAGAGAGCTGTTGGCGCCTTTCAGGCATGAATTTCAGACTGTTTATGCCTTGAGATCACTGCATGAAAGGCGTTAATTGCTATTTTTTATATAGCAATCAAAGCATGAATCAAGAGCACATCAGGTCAGCGCACCGCGCCCGTCCACGGTAAAGATACGCTCCACCACGCCCTTGAGCCGGCCGCCGCGCACGCCGATCAGATGGTCGTGCAGATTGACCGTGGGGTCGCAGTGGCCGGGAATCAGCCACAGCGTCTCGCCCAGGGCGGGCAGCCAGCCGCTGTGGTTGCCCGCATCGGCATCGGGGTGCAGCACTCCATGCTCGTCGCCTCCATTGGCAAAGCGCAGCGCGTTTTCAGGCGCCAGCGCATGCAGCCGGGGCAGGCCGGAGTCTATGGCATGGGCCTTGTGGCCGGCGTCGCAGACGGCGTAATCGCTGCTGAGCGACATGACCTGGGTCTTGACGTAGAGCGCATGCTCGAACAGGGGCTGGGCCGCGTCGCGCTGGTTGGTGGCGTAGTCGGCGTCCATGAAGAGGAAGGAGCCGGGCTGGATTTCGCCATAGATGCCGCTGGCGGCCTCGTTGACCATGGTGCCCGTGCCGGCGCCCGTGATCAGCGGTATGGCCAGGCCGGCGCGGTCGAACTCGTGGCGCGTACGGTTGACGAGCTTGAGCACCTGCTCGATGGCGGTCTTGCGCTCCTCGGCGCCGCGCAGATGCTGGGCGCCGCCGTGATAGGCCTGTAGGCCCGCAAAGCGCAGCACGGGCTGGGCCGCAATCGCCTGTGCCAGTGCCAGGGCGGCTTCGCCGGGCTCTGCGCCGCAGCGGTTCTGGCCGACATTGATTTCCACCAGCACATCCATGGCCGCATCGCCTGCCTGCGCATCCTGCAGGGCCCGCGCCAGCCGCGTGATGCCTTCCTCGCAATCGACGGCCAGGGCCAGTCGGCCGCCCTGGGCATTCAGTGCCTTGGCTAGAGCCGCCACGCGCGCCAGCTTGGTCTGGGCGATGACTTCGTTGCTGATGAAGATATTGGTGATGCCGCCCTGGGCGAGGGCTTCGGCCTCGCTGACTTTCTGCACGCAGTGGCCGCAGGCGCCGGCATGCTCGAGCAGATGGGCGATATGCGCGCTCTTGTGCAGCTTGGCATGCGGGCGCCAGAGCACGCCATGCTGCTGGGCAAAGCGGGCCATGCGCTCGATATTGCGGTCCATGGCGTCCAGGTCTATGACCAGGGCGGGCGTGTCTATGCGTTTGACGGCCTGGCCGACCAGGGTTTGCAGATGCTCAGGAATGTGCTTCATCTCGGCTGCCTTGCTGAAGGTGTGCGGTATCTGCCCAGCCTACCAAAGACAGGCCGTCAGGCGTCCAGAGCAGGCGATTGATGGCGCAGTTGCTCAGCTCCCAGGTGCGGGGCGTCTGGAAGTCCTGGCGCGTGGCCAGGCGGTAGAGCACGTCCATCACGCCGCCATGGGCGACCAGCACGATCTGCTCGCCCTCGTGCTGGCGCGCAATCCGGTCCACCGTGGTGGAGATGCGTTCGCGCAAGGCCTGCAGCGAGTCGCCGCCGCCGGGCGGGGCATAGACCGGGTTGCGCGTGCGCCACAGCTGTGCGTCCTCGGGCTGGGTGGCTTCCACATCCTTGAAGGTGCGGCCCTGGAAATCGCCGAAGCAGCGCTCGCGCAGGCCGGTGGTGGCATGCAGCGGGGCGCCGGATGTGCGGGCAATCGCCTGCGCCGTGACATGGGCGCGCTGCAGGTCGCTGCTGTAGATGGCTGCAATGCTCTCGTCGGCCAGCGCCTGGGCGGCCTGCTCGGCCTGCCACAGGCCGGTGTCGTTCAAGGGAATATCCAGATGCCCCTGGATGCGTCCATCGACGTTCCAGGTTGTCTCTCCGTGCCGGATGGCAATGATGCGCGTGGCGTGCATGTCTTGGCTCGTTCAGCGTAGGTTGTTTTATTAGGCAGTCATTGTCTTGCAAACAAAGTCTGCCTGTACCCCGGTCTGTTGTTACAGACTTTTCGACGCCCGGCCTGCATCGAGGAGCAGCCGGCAAGAAAAAAGGCCTGCAACCACGGTCGCAGGCCTTTCGGGCATTGCAGCATCCGCGCTTCAAGCGCCGGCTGCCATGGCTTTCGGTGTCAGATCAGTGACTTGGCATTGTCCAGCACAAAGTCGCAGGCCTTTTCCTTGAGGTTGCTCTTGACCTTGTCCAGGCTGAAGCTCTTGCCGTCGGCGCCCGTGACCATGCCCATCAGACCGTTCTGGTAGCCCTGATCCTTGGGCTCTTCCTTCTGGCCCAGTCCCAGCTTGCCCAGCAGCTGATTCTTGACCTGGGCAGCCTTGTCGGCGTTCAGGTAGTTGTTCTTCATGCAGTAGGTGAGGACACCGGCGGCATTGCTGGCCGTGCCGGAGCTCAGGTTGCCCAGGCCCAGGGCCGACAGTGCCGAAGAGCCTCCGGAGCCGCCGAGCATGCCGCCCAGGCCCGAGGTGCTGGAGCTGCTCTCGGCCGCGCCGCCGCCCAGCTGACCGCGCAAGGCGTCGCCGAGACCGCTGGCATGGGCGCTGAAGGAGCCCGCGGCCACTGTGGCGCAAAGCAGGGTGGAGAGAGCAAATTTCTTCATGACTTCATCCTTTTCATGGCGAAGGCCCGGGCAGGAGGCCCCGGTTCAAGCCGAGCTGCACGTTAGCACGCGTCAGGCCCGGCAACTGTTGAAGATTGCAAATCAACGTACCGGCGCCGCGGTGGCCGGTGCCACGGTGGCCGGGGCGGCTGGTGCAGCCGATGCAGCGGGCTGTGCAGGAGCTGCCGGCGTGCCGCTGGCCGGCTGGGCTCCCGGCGGCTGGATGACGGTGCGCACATTGCGCTGGCCCTGCGGCGGCTTGGGAAAGCCCGTCAGCGCGGCATCAAACAAAATGCCGAAGATGGCCGGGTCGTCGGTCCATACATCCTGGCGCTGTGCCGAGGTTTCGTAGACGATCTGCTGGGTCTTGATGTCGCGCATGACGATGCTCACGGCGCGGTAATACTCCAGCGGCGGTTCGTTGAACATCATGCCGCCGCCAAAGCCCCAGCCGAAGCCGCGCCCGTAGCTCATGCCCCAGCCCCAGCGCGGACCCCAGTAGGGGTCGTAATAAGGCCAGCTGGCGTAGTCGCGCGCATAGCGGGCCATGGCGCTGATCTGCACCACCAGGCTGGCGCGCGAGTCATCGCGCGTCAGGCCGACGCGGGCCAGCGCATGCTGGGCCTGGGCTTCCACGGCCGCGAAGTTCACCTGGCCTTGCTGCGAGGGCAGGGTCTCCAGCCGGTAGGTGGCCGGCACAGGGATGGTGTTCAGTGCGGAAAAGCTCTGCACCGTGCTGTTGACCTCGCGCACCGTGCTGCAGCCGGCCAGCAGAGCCGTCGCAGTCAGGGCCACAAGGCCGATCCAGCGTAAGGAGGTTTTGCGCAGGTTCATGATGATTTCTCTGAAAACGACAAAGGCCCATGGGATGGGCCTTTGATTGGACCGCTGGGTCCGGTTTTAGTTCAAAAGTCCGTTCAGGACAGTTGTACCACTTGTACCCCGCCGGGCAGGGCGGCCATGGTTGGCAGCTCTTCATGGTCAAAGGCCATGTCGCCGTTGGGATCGGCAATGCCCGTGGCCTTGGCGTTCCTGAAGTCGTGCAGCTGGGGGTCCATCATGTGCGTGGTCACGATGTTGCCCATGGCTCGGAACATGCTCTCGATGCGGCCGGGGAACTTCTTGTCCCACTCGCGCAGCATATTGCCCACGGCCACGCGCTGCAGGCCGTCCTGGCTGCCGCAGAGGTTGCAGGGAATGATGGGGAAGTTCTGGTATTGGGCCCAGCGCGTCGTGTCCTTCTCGGGCACATAGCACAGGGGACGGATCACCACATGCTTGCCGTCGTCGCTGACCAGCTTGGGCGGCATGCCCTTCATGCGGCCGCCGTAGAACATATTGAGCATCATGGTCTGCACGATGTCGTCGCGGTGATGGCCCAGAGCCACCTTGGTGCAGCCCAGCTGGTCGGCCACCTTGTACAGGATGGCGCGGCGCAGGCGCGAGCACAGACCGCAGGTGGTCTTGCCTTCGGGCACGACGCGCTTGACGACGCTGTAGGTGTCCTGGTTCTCGATGTGGTAGTCCACACCGATGCTCTGGAAGTACTCGGGCAGCACGTGCTCGGGGAAGCCAGGCTGCTTCTGGTCCAAGTTCACGGCCACGATGTCGAACTTCACGGGCGCACGCTTTTGCAGCTTGCGCAGAATGTCGAGCAGGGTGTAGCTGTCCTTGCCGCCGGACATGCAGACCATGACCTTGTCGCCTTCCTCGATCATGTTGTAGTCGAGGATGGCCTTGCCCACTTCGCGGCACAGGCGCTTTTCGAGCTTGATCTGTTCGCGCTCGATCTTGATCTTGCCGGGCTTGGCGGCTTCTTCGCCGTTGGCGTTCTCTGCGGCCGCAGCATCGGCGGCTTCTGCCTCTTCGGCAATCCAGGGGTTGTCGTTTACTGCATTCATGGGGTTCACCATTGTCCGGTTTCGATGCGAATGGCTACTTCGCAGTCGTCAAAAATTTCCAGCTTCGCAATTTTCACACGCACGCCACGCACGCCTGGCAGCTGCAGCAGGCGCTGGGCCAGCTTGCCGATCAGGCTCTCGAGCAGGTTTACATGCTCGGAGGTGCATTCGTCGATGATGATCTGGCGCACCTTGCGGTAGTCCAGCACATGGAGGATGTCGTCATCGCGCGGAGCCAGGGGCTGGGGGCCGAGATTGAGTTCGGCATCGACCTGGATCGGCTGGGGCTCTTGTTTCTCATGCGCAAGAATCCCCAGGCTGGCGTCAAAGCGCAGGCCGGTGAGCGTGAGAATCTGTTGTCCGGAAGTGGAAGTCATGGAAAAGGGTGCGGCCTCGGCGGGCTCACATCATCGAAAAATCGCGCTCGAAGCGCTGTAAATGTTGGCCGCCATCGACCAGCATGGTGGTGCCCGTCATGGAACGGTTTTCCAGTGCAAAGCACACGGCGGCGGCAATGTCCTCGGACGAGGAGGAGCGTCCCAGCGGGCTCATGGCGTGCAGGGCCTCGAATTTTTCCTGGCTCAGCATATGGCTGGTCAGCGTCAGGCCTGGCGCCACGCCCACCACGCGCACGCTTGGTGCCAGAGCCAGGGCGAGCATGGTGTTGGCTGCTTCCAGGGCCGCCTTGGAGAGGGTGTAGCTCAGGAAGTCGGGGTTCTGGTTCCAGAGCTTCTGGTCCAGCACATTGACCACGGCGCCCTGGGCCGACTCTTCGCCCGCCACCACGCGCTCCTGCACATGGGCGTGCAGCGCCTGGGACAGCAGGATGGGCGCGCCCGTGTTGCTGCGCAGATGCGCTTCCAGCGCCACATAGCTGAAGCTCTGGGCATCGTCATGTTCGAACAGCGAGGCGTTATTGACCACGGCGTCGATGCGGCCAAAGCGCTCCACCACACGCGGCACCAGCGAGCGTACCGATTCCTCGTCAAAGAAATCAGCATCAAAAGCGGCGCTATCGCCCGACAGCTCTGCGCAGGAAGCTACGGTTTGCATAGCTTGATCGCGGGAGTCGCGGTAGTGCACAGCCACTTGCCAGCCCGCGCGGGCCAGGGCCAGGGCCATGTCACGTCCAAGGCGACGGGCAGAACCGGTCACCAATACTGTGCGTGGTCGGGCGGGTGAGGACATTCGTGGAAAATGCGGGTTGTGACGACAGAACCCTCAAGTTTAACGAGCGCCTTGCAATCCCGCATTGCCAAGGAGATTGCCGCCGTGGGCGGCTGGTTGCCTTTCGACCGTTTCATGGAGCTGGCGCTCTATGCGCCGGGACTGGGCTATTACGCCAATGAAACGGCCAAGTTCGGCACCATGCCGGAGTCGGGCAGCGACTTTGTAACAGCGCCGGAAATTTCAGCTATTTTTGGTCAGCTGGTGGCGTCCCAATTGCGGGAAGCGCTACAAAAAACGAATACCCGCGAGATCTGGGAGTTCGGCGCCGGCACGGGCGCGCTGGCGCTGCAGATCCTCGACGAGCTGGCGGCTCAGGAGGCGTTGCCAGAGCGCTACACCATCGTCGATCTCTCGGGCACGCTGCGTGCGCGCCAGAAGCTGGCGCTGATGCGGTACGAACATCTGGTGCGCTGGGTGGACGCGCTGCCCGAGACCATGGAAGGCGTGATCATCGGCAACGAGGTGCTGGATGCCATGCCGGTGCAGCTGCTGCAGCGCACCGCAGGCCAATGGCATGAGCGCGGCGTGGTGCTCGGCGCGGGTGGCGATGAAGCGGCCTTCGCCTGGGAGGACCGAGCCACCGAACTGCGCCCGCCTGTGGATATCGGCGGGCCGCATGATTTTCTGACCGAAATCCACCGCCAGGGCGAGGCGTTTATCCACACCCTGGGCGAGCGTCTGACCCGGGGAGCCGCCTTCTTCATCGATTACGGCTTTGGCGAGAGCGAGTACTACCACGAGCAGCGCCATATGGGGACCCTGGTCTGCCACTACCAGCATCAGGTGGACAACGATCCGCTGGTGCTGGTCGGCCTCAAGGACATCACGGCCCACGTCAATTTCACGGGCACGGCCGTGGCGGCCCAGGATGCGGGCTTCGATGTGCTGGGCTATACCAATCAGGCGCACTTTCTCATCAACTGCGGGCTTGCGCCCCGCCTGGATGCGGCCGGCATCAAGGCCCGCTCCATGGCCTCCAAGCTGGTCATGGAGCATGAGATGGGCGAGCTGTTCAAGGTCGTTGCCCTGTCCAAGGGCGTGGAGCCCTGGACGCCGCTGGGCTTTGTGCAGGGCGACCGCACGTACCGGCTATAGCGGCTATAGCGTCTGCGTGCCTGGCGCGCTCACTGCTTTTCGAGCTTGGCGGCCTGGATGATGCTGCCCCAGTGCTTGTACTCGGTGCGTGTGAAGTCGCGGAAGGCGGTCGAGCCAAGCAGGCGGGGCTCGCCGCCCAGGGCCGCGACGCGGGCCTTGAACTCGGGGCTGCTGGCCACCTTGAGCGTGGCCGCTTCCAGGCGCTGGACTGCGGCGCGCGGTGTTCCCTTGGGTGCCAGAACGCCGTTCCAGGTGGCGGTGACAAAGGACGGGAAGCCGCTTTCCTTCATGGTCGGAACCTGGGGCAACATCGGCAGGCGCTCGGCCGAGGTCACGGCCAGCGCCTTGAGCTTGCCGCTCTGGATGAAGGGCAGCGCCGGTGTGATGTTCTCGAAGATGAAATCGATCTGCCCGCCGATCAGATCGGTGAGTGCCGGAGCGCTGCCCTTGTAGGGCGCGTGGATCAGGTCGAGCTTGGCGGCGCTCTTGAGCAGCTCGCCCGACAGATGCACGGTGGAGCCCATGCCCGGCGAGCCATAGCTCATGCCGGTGCGGCGCTCGCGCGCATGGCTCACCAGCTCGGCCACCGATTTGACCGGTGTTCTGGACTCGTTGACCACCAGTACGTTGGGAATCGAGGTCACCAGCGCGATGTACTCGAAGTCGTCCAGGCTTTTCTCGCTGAGATTGCGGTACAGGCTGGGATTGATGGCCTGCGTGCCCGCCGTGCCGAACAGCAGGGTGTAGCCGTCATTGGCGGCCGCTGCGACGCGGCTGGCACCGATGGCTCCGTTGGCGCCGGGGACGTTCTCCACCACGACCGGCTGCCCCAGGGCCTCGGCCAGACCCTGGCCGACCAGGCGCGCCACGACATCGGTGTTGCCACCGGGCGAGAAAGGCACGACCAGCTTGAGCGGGCGATTGGGGAAGCTGTCGGCCGCGGCCGGCAGGGCCAGGCTGGCGCCTAGCAGCGCTGCGCTCAGGAGAAACTGTTTGCGTGAAAAGGTCTGGGGCACGGTATGTCTCGTTGTTTGTAGTTGGCGGGCCGTGACGGCAGACGCATGGGCCCGATCCCTGCATGGCGCAGGGCTTGGACATCATGGGCAGAGGGTGTAATTGAGGTCAATCAATCTTTGGGAAGCATGTCATGCATAAACGGAATGGCTGCCTGACAGCATGGGCGCGCGGGTCGCCAGGGCGGTGCGCCTCTATACTTGCGGCCTCATGATTCGCTGGTTGATCGTCATTTTTCTGGCCCTGTTGCTCGTCAACGGGCTGCACGGCTGGCTGCAGCGCATAGGGCTGGGGCGTCTGCCCGGCGACTTCCGCTTTCGCCTGTTCGGCAAGGAGTTCTTCCTGCCGGTGGCCAGCACGGTGCTGCTCAGCGTGGTAGCCGCGCTGATTGCCCGCTTTGTGAAGCTCTGAGATCGCAGCCACGCTCTGACGCTGGCCGACTTGAATCTGCAGGCTTTGGCTGCACATACGGGCCTGAGCCCGAGCAGTGCCTGCTGGCATCGTCAGGCATTGCCAAAGAAAGTACGACTTACGCAAAGCGGGTTCAGGCAAGGCGCCTGTCTCAGGAGGCGGGCCGTTGTCGCATTCTTGTTTGCGTAAATCCCAGAAAGGTTGCCCCGTGTCCGAATCCCTGCACTACGTCTGCCCTCATTGCCACACCACCAATCGCATCGCCAAAGAGCAACTGGGTAATCAGCCCGATTGCGGCAGCTGCCACCAGCCGCTGGTGACGGGCGAGCCCGTGGCCCTGGACAACGACAGCTTTGCCCGGCACACCGGTCGCAGCCAGTTGCCGGTGGTCGTGGATTTCTGGGCCCCCTGGTGCGGCCCCTGCCGCATGATGGCGCCGGCCTTTGCCCAGGCGGCGCAGCAGCTGGCGGGGCAGGCGCAGCTGGCCAAGCTCGATACCGAGGCTTATCCGCAGGCTGCAGCACCCTTTGGCATCCGCAGCATTCCGACCATGGTGATCTTCAAGGAAGGCCGGGAACTGGCACGCATCTCCGGGGCGCTGCCTGCATCGGAGATCGTGCGCTGGGTGCGATCGGTGAGCTGAGCGGCGGATTTTCGCGCTCCCGGCTGCATCACCAGGGCATGGCCTGCGGTGACACGGCCGGGGCGCCAGCCTGGCTCAGGCGGCGATGTCCAGCACCACGCGGCCTTCGATCTTGCCTTCGTGCATGCGGGCAAAGATGTCGTTGATGTTTTCCAGCTTGTCGGTGGATACGGTGGCCTTGACCTTGCCCTGAGCTGCAAAGTCCAGCGACTCCTGCAGGTCCAGGCGCGTGCCGACGATGGAGCCGCGTACCGTGATGCCCTTGAGCACCATGGAGAAGATCGGCAGCGGAAAGTCGCCGGGCGGCAGGCCGTTGAGCGAAATCGTGCCGCCGCGACGCACCATGCCCAGCGCCTGCTCGAAAGCCTTGGGCGACACGGCCGTGACCAGCACGCCATGGGCGCCTTCAATCTCTCTTTGCAGATAGGCCGCCGGATCGGTGGTCCTGGCGTTGACAGTGACGGTTGCGCCCAGCTGACGCGCCAGAGCGAGTTTGCTGTCGTCGATGTCGACCGCCGCGACGTTGAAGCCCATGGCCTTGGCATATTGCACGGCCATATGTCCCAGGCCGCCGATGCCGGAAATCACCACCCAGTCGCCGGGCTTGGCATCGGTGACTTTCAGCCCCTTGTACACCGTGACCCCGGCGCAGAGCACGGGAGCGACGTCGATAAAGCTCACGTTCGATGGCAGATGGCCCACATAGTTGGGATCGGCCAGTGCGTAGTCGGCAAAGCCGCCGTTGACCGAATAGCCGGTATTGGTCTGAGATTCGCACAAGGTCTCCCAGCCGCCTATGCAGTGGCGGCAGAAGCCGCAGGCGCTGTGCAGCCAGGGCACGCCCACGCGATCGCCTTCCTTGACATGCTTGACGTTCTTGCCCACCGCAGCCACATAGCCCACGCCCTCGTGGCCGGGAATGAAGGGCGGATGAGGCTTGACAGGCCAGTCGCCTTCGGCCGCATGCAGATCGGTGTGGCAGACGCCGGAAGCCGCGATCTTGACCAGGATCTGATCGTCTGTCGGTCGGGGCACCGGCATTTCTTCAATCGTGAGCGGCTTCCCGAAGGAACGCACCACGGCGGCTTTCATGGTCTGGGGTAAGGACATCAGAGCACCTCCTTGAAGTAGAAGGCAAGGCCCAGACCTGTAGGCCGGAGACTTGCCCGTATAAGAACGTGTTTACGATTTCTACGTAGCCGCGTTGGAGCGCGATCGTAAGCACGTTCTAAAACCATGCCGGTATGGCATGGGGGTTGCAGCGGGTTTCGTGATCCGCTGCATGGCCCGGGCGGAGCGAACCGCCGCAGCCGTCTCGTACTGTGCAATGGCTGCAGCATACCGTCTTTGACTTAACTCAAGCCGCGCCCATCCCTGCCCCGTTGGCCTCGGCGCGCGGACTGCTAGGCGCCGCCTTCCAGATAGGCAGCAATCGCCTGCTCGCGCGCCTTGCTCACTGCGTCGCCAATGGCCTTGCCTTTGAGGCCGCGCTGCGCTGCCGCCTGGGCAACGGGGGCGGTTTCCACGGCCAGAGCCGCCGTCAGAGCATTGCCCAGGCGCTGGCGCTGCGGGTAGGCCGCCTCTTCAAAGCCCAGACGTCCGCGTGCGTCGCATTCGCAGGCCAGCAAGGCTTCCTCGAAGCGCTGGGGCTTGCGGATGGCATCGCAGCGCTCCAGCAGGCGCAGCAGGGCGGCGGCATTGAGCTCGTGGCTGCGATGGATGTTGCCATGCTCGCGTGCCACGACCTCGGCCAGCTCCTTGCAGTCGTTGGGCACGCGCCAGCGCTCGCAGACCTGCAGCAGCAGGCGGGCGCTGCGCTGTTCGTGGCCGATATGGCGGGGCAGTACATCGGCCGGCGTGGTGCCTTTGCCGAAGTCATGGCACAGGCAGGCAAAGCGCACGGACAGCGGTGTCTGCAAGCGGGCCGACATGTCCAGCACCATCATGGCATGCACGCCGCAATCGATCTCGGGGTGGTACTCGGCGCGCTGGGGCACGCCCCAGAGCTTGTCGAGTTCGGGCAACAGCCGGGCCAGAGCTCCGCATTCGCGCAGGATGTTGAACATGCGCGAGGGCTGGGCCTCCATCAGGCCGCGGCTGATTTCCTGCCACACGCGCTCGGGCACCAGGGCATCGACCTCGCCGGCCGCCACCATCTCGTGCATGAGTTCCATGGTCTCGGGTGCGACGGAGAAGTCGGTGAAGCGCGCCGCAAAGCGGGCCAGACGCAGAATGCGTACCGGGTCTTCGCGGAAGGCATCGGTCACATGGCGCAGCACGCGATCCTTCAGATCCTGCTGGCCGCGATAGGGATCCACCAGGTCTTCGAGGTCGCCGTTGCCTGTCCAGTCTGCGGGAGCAGCGATGGAGTTGATGGTGAGATCGCGTCGCGCCAGGTCTTCTTCCAGCGTCACATCGGCGGCGGTGTGGACCACAAAGCCGCGATAGCCCATGCCGTTCTTGCGCTCGGTGCGCGCCAACGCATATTCCTCATGGGTCTGGGGGTGCAGAAACACCGGAAAGTCGCGCCCCACGGGCACGAAGCCGCGCGCGCTCATCTGCTCCGGCGTGGCGCCAACCACCACCCAGTCCGTATCGTTGACGGGCAGGCCCAGCAATGCATCGCGCACTGCGCCGCCTACCTTGAAAACCTTGAATTCACTCATGCTGCAATGGTAGTGGCTGCGAGCCGGCGTGCAGATACCGCGATTGCGGGATTGCGGACTCAGCGCTGCTGGCGATAAGGCTCTTCGAACTGCAGAAAATCCTGCTCGGCCAGAGCCGCCTGAATCCATTCCTGGGTGGCGGGCAGCTGGGTGATGCGCTGTATATAGGCGCGTACCGGGGCCGAGGTCGGCAGGCCGTAGCTGTTGATGCGCATGCACACCGGCGCAAAAAAGGCATCGGCAATGCTGAAGTGGCCAAACAGCATGGGGCCGCTGGCGATGCTCAGCAGCGGGGTCCAGAGTTCTTCGAGCTGCTGGACATCGCTGCGCAGATCGGCATGCTCGGCCCAGAGCCGGGCACCGGTCTCCTGCAACTGGGCTTCGATATTCATGGGGCAGAGGCTGCGCAGCGCACCAAAGCCGCTGTGCATCTGTGCCACCAGGCTGCGTGCACGGGCGCGCTGGGCCACGGTCTGCGGCCATAGATGCTTTTCCGGAAAACGCTCGGCCAGATATTCGCAGATGGCCAGGCTGTCCCAGATGACCAGCCCCTCATCGACCAGCAGCGGCACCTTGCCGGTGGGGGCGAGTGCCAGCGCCTGCAGCTTGAAGCTGGAGTCGGGCGCAAAGCTGTCAAAGCGCAGTGTGAGCTCTTCGAAGCTGATGCCGCTTTGGCGCATCAGCACCCAGGGGCGCATGGACCAGGATGAGTAGTTCTTGTTGCCGATATAGAGCTTCATGGCGGACTCCTGTGTGATTTGCCGAGCAGCTTATCAAGCTTGGGGCGGGCGGTCTGTGTGTTTTGATTCCACAGTCATGCCGGGGCGCTGCGGCTGATGATGTAATTGGCTCCACTATGGCAAATACTTCCACTTCTTCTGCAAACCTGGCCGCGCATGTGGCAGGGGCTGGTCACCACAAGGGCGCGCTGGTGCTGTTCTCGGGCGGCCAGGACTCGACCACCTGCCTGGCTCAGGCCCTGGCCATGTTCGAGCGTGTGGAGACGCTGGGCTTTGACTACGGCCAGCGCCACAGCGTGGAGATGCAGGTGCGCGCAGGCGTGCGTGAGCAGCTGGCTGAGCGCTTTCCCCAGTGGGCGCCGCGTCTGGGCGAGGACCATGTGCTGTCGCTCGACGTGCTCAAGCAGATCGGCGGCTCGTCCCTGACCGAGGATGTGGCTTTTGCCATGCAGGCCGACGGCCTGCCCAACACCTTTGTGCCGGGCCGCAACCTGCTGTTTCTGACGCTGGCCGGTGCGCTGGCTTATCGGCGCGGCCTGACGGTGATCGTCACCGGCGTCTGCGAGACCGATTATTCGGGCTACCCCGATTGCCGCGACGACACCATGAAGGCCCAGCAACTGGCACTGAACCTGGGCCTGGAGCGCCGGCTGCGCATCGATACGCCGCTGATGTGGCTGGACAAGGCCCAGACCTGGCAGCTGGCCCATGATCTGGGCGGCAGCGAGCTGGTGGAGCTGATTCGCACCGAGACCCATACCTGCTACCAGGGCACGCGCGATGTGCTGCACGAATGGGGCTATGGCTGCGGCAGCTGCCCAGCCTGCGAGCTGCGTGCATCGGGCTGGCGCAACTGGCGCGCCAGTCAGTCTGCAACTTGAAATTGATAGCTTCTTGCGCTTGATAAAAAAGGACTTCAGACTGATAAAGCTCTGAAGTCCTTTGATTGAATATGGTAAATGCTCCCTAATAAGGAGCATTTTTTTCGACGAACCCGATCAGGCGCTGGGCCGCGTGGCGATCTGCCCAGCCTGGATCTGCGCCGTCATCTGGCTGAGCCAGGTCTGGCTTTCCGGGCGCTCGAACAGAAAATCCCAGATGGCATCGTGCTGGCGCGGTGTCAGGCCGAGCGCGCCATGGCGGCGCATATGGGCTTGCAGCCGCTGCAGCTCTGGCGCAGTCAGCGGCAGCTGCATCACGGTCAGCGGAGGGCGCGGGCGGTAGCGGCGCTGGGGAATGTTCTTGCGGGGACGACTCATGGCAAAGCAATCAAAGCGATTCAAAGTTTAGACAGGCCAGACCACGCCGTTGTCATTGAGGATGGCGTCCAGCGGCAGGTCATGGGCCTCGGGCTGGAAGTCATCGACATAGCCATTGGTATAGCCCAGACCCACGGTGAAGGGGCGCGGGCTCAGCTCGGCCAGCGTGCGGTCATAGAAGCCGCCGCCATAGCCCAGGCGGTAGCCGCCGGCCGCGTAGCCTACGCAGGGGACAAACAGCAGCGTGGGCACCAGCAGTTCGGTATCCTTGGGCTTGGGAATGCCATAGGCGTCCTCCTCCATCGGGCAACCGGGGTACCAGGCGTGAAAACTCAGCGTCTTGCGCTGTTTGTCTATCACCGGCAGCCCGATTCTGCGCCTTTGTGGAGTACCCTGTAGCTCGCCATCTTCCTTCCAGCGATGCAGGGCTGGCAGCGGATCGAACTCTGCCTTGATGGGCCAGTAGGCACCAATCACGGTATCGGGCCGCTCCATCAGCCAAAAGCGCATCACCTGCTGCAGCGCATCGGCGCGTTGCAGGCGATCTGGAAGGTTGAGGCGCAGTTCAATCAACTTGCGGCGTAACGCTGCTTTGTCCATCGGATAATTTCCTCCATGCACTGGCTGAAGATTTTGACACCGCTTTGTGCGGCATCCCTGCTGACTGTAGCTGCTCCGTTTGCGCAGGCACAGAACTCGGGCGATGCCGTGTTGCTGGACATGCAAAAAGCATTCCGCAGCCGCAATCAGACGGCGCTGACCCAGCTCCTGCCTCAGGCTGCCGGTCACCCTCTCGAACCTTGGGCCGCTTACTGGGAACTCAAGAACCGCCTGGAAACCGCATCGCCCGATGAAATCCAGGGCTTTCTGAACCGCTATGCCGGCACCTACCAGGAAGACCGCTTGCGCAACGACTGGCTGCTGCTGCTGGGCAAGCAGCGCGACTGGAACACCTTCAGTCAGGTCTATCCCAAGTTCCGTATGCGCGACGACAAGTCCGTCACCTGCTACGCCCTGCTGGCCGACGCCTTGCAAGGCCGGGGCGCGCCCAATGTGGGCCAGCAGGTGCGCGATCTGTGGATGGCGCAAAAAGATGCCGATGACGGCTGCACCACGGCTGCCGGCCAGCTGTATGCGAACAAGCTGATCACCGACGCCGATGTCTGGCGCCGTGCCCGTGTGGCCACCGAAGCCAATCGCCAGAAGGCGGCCCGTGATGCGGTGGCCATCGTCGCTCCCGAGGCCGCCGACCAGGTGGCGCAGGTGTTTGCCTCGCCCGCCAAATACCTGGCAGGCCAGAGCAAGGCACGCGGGCGCGAGCGCAAGGAGCTGGCCCTGCTGGCCCTGATCCGCATGGCGGCCAGCGACCCCGATGCGGCCGCCACGCAGATCGACGGCGGCTGGGGTGCCCAGCTCAACGGCGAGGAGCGCAACTGGGCCTGGGCCGTGGCCGGCAAGCAGGCCGCCTTCAAGCTCTCGCCCGATGCCAATAGCTATTTCGGCAAGGTACGCCGCAACGAGGACCTGAGCGACGACCTGCTGGGCTGGAAGGCCCGTGCTGCGTTGCGCGCCGGCGACTGGAAGGCCGTGCGCCGCGCCATCGACGCCATGGGGCCGGAGCGCACCGACCCGACCTGGGCCTACTGGAAAGCCAAGGCCATGCTGGCGGGCCGCCCCAATGCCGAGGAAAAGGCCGAAGCCCGCCAGCTGCTGGAGGACACGGCCGGCAGCAGCAGCTTCTACGAGCAGCTGGCGCTGGAGGAAATCGGGCAGCGCATCACCGTGCCGCCCGCGCCCGCGCCGTTGACGGCGCAGGAAAAGGCGGCGGCGCGCAGCAACCCCGGCCTGAGCCGCAGCCTGTATGCGATTGGCATGGGCCTGCGCAGCGAAG
This sequence comes from Comamonas testosteroni ATCC 11996, assembly GCF_000241525.1. GTDB lineage: Bacteria > Pseudomonadota > Gammaproteobacteria > Burkholderiales > Burkholderiaceae_C > Comamonas > Comamonas testosteroni. The sequence continues at coordinate 54,397 of NZ_AHIL01000011.1, read as the reverse complement.
GCGTGCGCGAGTGGAACTACTCCACCAATCTGCACCAGCCGGGAGGCATGGAAGATCGCGAGCTGTATGCGGCGGCCGATCTGGCCTGCGAGCGTCAGGTCTGGGATCGCTGCATCAACACCAGCGAGCGCACCAAGACCTTTGCCGACTGGAAGCAGCGCTTTCCCATGCCCTATCACGACACGGTGCTGGCCAAGTCGCGCAATATCGGGCTGGATCCGGCCTATGTCTATGGCCTGATCCGTCAGGAGAGCCGCTTCATCATGGATGCACGCTCGGGCGTGGGCGCTTCGGGGCTGATGCAGGTGATGCCGGCCACGGCGCGCTGGACGGCCAGGAAGATCGGCATGACGGGCTTCACGCCCGACATGATCAACGACCGCGACACCAACATCACCATCGGCACCTCCTATCTCAAGCTGGCGCTGGATGACTTCGAGGGCTCAATGGCGCTGGCTGCCGCGGGTTACAACGCCGGCCCGGGCCGCCCGCGCAACTGGCGCAACGGCCCCACGCTGGATGCCGCCATCTGGGCCGAAAACGTGCCCTTCAGCGAGACCCGCGACTATGTGAAGAAGGTGCTCTCCAACACGACCAACTATGCGGCGCTGATCACCGGCCAGCCTCAGTCGCTCAAAAGCCGACTGGGCACCATAGGCCCGCGCCCGGCCAATGATCCCGAGACCATGAAGGACTTGCCATAAGTGGGTGTTTCGATGAGCTGATTGCTCATTTAATGATAGTAAAAAGCGCTCTGCCTGAAAGGTGTGGAGCGCTTTTTTTATTGAACTCTTCAAGTGCTCAAACAAGACCCGCGCCGAGGCGCGCGCGAAATAGCATGCAAAGCCCCTTGTAGGTGAATAACCTACAAACAGATGGCGAATGAGACTGGTTTGCGTTTACAAAAGTACATAATTGCAACCGTCAGAGCCCATAACGTCACATACAACCTCGGCTTTGTCTCCCATTAGCTGCTTGCCAGCTGTCCAGAAGGCCCACCGGGCCGCCGCTTCCTACCCGTATCTGTGAACGACCTGCCCAAGGCAGGCCGAGGAGTCATCATGTCCAACGCAGCTCTGAGTCGCACCCGCCATATTCGCTGGCAACCCCGTTTACTGGCCCTGGCCGCTGCCGCCGCATGCGCCGGCAATGCCTTTGCGCAGGCCAGGGAGTCCACCATGGAGGAGGTGGTGGTCTCGGCCTCCGGCTTCGAGCAAGAGCTGAAAAATGCCCCGGCCTCCATCTCCGTCGTGACGCGCCAGGAGCTTGAGACCAAGAACTTCCGCGATCTGGCTGAAGCCCTGCAGGGCGTGGAAGGCATTGATGTGATGGGCGGCACCGGCAAGACCGGCGGTCTCGACATCAGCATCCGTGGCATGCCCAGCGACTACACGCTGATCCTGATCGACGGGCGCCGCCAGAACGTGGCGGGCGACGTCACGCCCAACGGCTTTGGTGCGGCGCTGACCAGCTTCATGCCGCCCATGTCGGCCATCGAGCGTATCGAAGTCATTCGCGGCCCCATGTCCACGCTCTATGGCTCGGACGCCATGGGCGGCGTGATCAACATCATCACGCGCAAGGTCAGCAAGGAGTGGGGTGGCGAAGTCAGCGTGGGCGCCGGCATTCCACAAGACAGCGAATGGGGCAACCAGTACAGGAGCAGCTTCTACATCAACGGCCCCATCAAGCAGGACGTGCTGGGCCTGGCCGTGCGTGGCAGCACCTTCAACCGCGATGCGGCCGACTGGGTGCTGGCCCCTGGCGCCGCACAGCCCGCCGGTGCACGCAACCCTGCGCCGGCACAGAGCCGCCAGCACAGTCTGGGCGCCAAGCTGACGCTGACGCCCAGCCGCTATCACGATATCTGGCTGGACGTGGACCAGGCCCGCACCTGGTACAACAACGAGGATGGCCGTTTGGGCAATCGTGATGCGGTTGCCAAGCCTGGTTCGCAGCCCGGTTATCGCGATGCGCTACGTTTCAACCGCGACCAGGTCAGCATCGGTCACACCAGCCGCCTGGGCTTTGGCACGCTGGAAAGCAGTCTGATGCACACCGAGACCGAAACTATTGGCCGCACCATCCCCGGCGCGTCGGTGCCCAAGGGCGACCCGCGTGCTGGCGCCGATCGCGAGCTCAAGACCACCAATCTCGTGCTGGACAGCAAGCTGGTGGCGCCTCTGGGTGATGCCCATATGCTGACCGTGGGCGGCCAGTTCTGGGATGCCAAGCTCAAGGACGGGCTGCTGCCGCAAAGCCACAAGCAGACCATGTGGTCGCTGTTCGTGGAAGACGAGTGGCGCCTGCGCCAGGGCCTGACCGCCACGCTGGGCGGCCGCTATGACCACCATGACGCCTTTGGCGGCCAGTTCAGCCCGCGTGCCTATCTGGTCTGGGATGCGACGACGAACTGGACCTTCAAGGGCGGCGTGAGTCAGGGCTTCAAGGCTCCGCGCCTGAATCAGCTGATCGACGGTGTCAGCGGCATTAGCGGCCAGGGCCAGACCATCAATATCGGCAACCCCAACCTCAAGCCCGAGACCAGCACCAATGTGGAGCTGTCGGCCCTGTTCGACAACAAGGCAGGCTGGACCAGCGCAGCGACCTTCTTCCACAACGATGTCAAGGACAAGATCGCCTCGGGCGGCTCCTGCCTGACTTCGGCCATCTCCAGCTGCGCCTTCAATCCCACGGCCGATTACTCCATCAACGTGGACAAGGCCAAGACCTGGGGTCTGGAGCTGAGCAGCCGCGCCCAGCTGGCCAAGGACTGGGCTGTCAAGGCCGGCTATACCTGGACCAACAGCGAGGTGATCGAAGGAGGCCGCAAGAACGGTCAGCTGGCCAATACCGCCAAGCATATTGCCAGCGCCCAGCTGGACTGGACCCCGACCAGCCAGTGGCGTCTGTGGGCACGCGGCGAGTACCGCAGCAAGAGCCCGCGCTTCAGCGGCTCCTACGACAATCTGAGCTCAGCCAACAAGGCCGTGTTTGATGCCGTGGGCGATATCAAGGGCTATGCGCTGTTCCATCTGGGCGGCAGCTATCAGGTCAACAAGAGCCTGAGCATCAACGCCAGCATCTTCAATCTGTTCGACAAGGATTTCCGCAAGTACCAGCAGGTCAGCGTCAACGGCACGCCGACCTGGGTGAACAGCTACTTCCAGGGCGGCTCCTCGGTGTCGGGCGTGACCCAGGCCGGTCGTACCTTCTGGGTCACGGCGAACATGAAGTTCTGAGGCTGAGCGCTTCAGCCGCGGCATGAGCTTCTGAATCAGGAGCTGTCAGCGTACTTTAACCATGGGTTTCAAACTGATTTAGGTCTGAAATCAAGGATGAAGAAGCGCAGGCAGCTCCTGTTTTCATATTGCTGATTATTGTTTACACTTCTTTACAAAGATCGTTTCTGCGGATGGCAGATCCATACCGAGTGAGGGAGAAAGTAGCAATGTCAGCAGCAAGAGGCCGCGTGCTCATCGCCACGCTGGGACTGGTCTGGGTCGGTGCCCTGATGGCGCAGCCCGTCTACAAATGGGTGGATGCGCAGGGGCAGACGCATTACGGCTCGCAACTGCCGCCGCAGCAGGCGGATGCGTCGCAGGTCAAGGTCTCGCCCAACGGCAGCTCGGGGGCGGGCGCGGGGCGCTTTGGCGAAGGAGCCGAGGCACGCAATCCCGACGGCACCAGGAAGCTGCCCAAGGGCGCTCAGGAAATGGCCGACGGTCTGGCCCAGGGCCTGAGAAAGGTCGACGGCAAGGAGGTGGCGCTGAACTGCGCGCTGGCGGTGGACAACATTCGCAGCCAGATCGAGACCATGCTGGAAAACGGCCAGAAAAACCTCAAGGGCGGCTATATCACCCAGGCCCAGTACGACAGCTCGGCGGGCAACTTCGTGAAGCTGCGCTCCCAGGCCACGGTCAGCGACTGCAAGGCCGCCACGGGACGCTCGCGCGATATGTACCAGTGCATGACCAGCATGTACAACCATCTGGTCGGCTGCGCCGAAAAGCACAGGCCCTGAGCAGTTCGGCCGCTTTCAGAACACGTTCTCAGGTCTCGGCCCACATGCGCAGCAGGTTGTGATAGTGGCCGGTCAGGCTCACGGTCTCCTCGGTTTCGCCAAGTTTTCCGCGCAGGCCGGTGATGGCCTGATCCATCTCGAACAGCATGGCGCGGCGCGCATCGTCACGCACCATGCTCTGTGCCCAGAAGAAGGAGCAGACCCGCTCGCCGCGCGTGACGGGCTCGACCCGGTGCAAGCTGGTGGAGGGGTAGAGGATGAGGTCGCCCGCAGGCAGCTTGACCTCGTGCGTGCCATAGGTGTCGACCACGACCAGCTCGCCGCCCTCGTAGTCCTCGGGCTCGCAGAGAAACAGCGTGCAGGACACATCGGTGCGCAGCCACTGCTCGGAGCCTGCGACGCGGCGCGCCGCGCCGTCCACATGCAGGCCGTAGGTCTCGCTGTCGCTGTAGCGGTTGAACAGCGGCGGCATGGTGCGCGCGGGCAGGGCGGCGCTGAAAAACAGCGGGCTGGCTGCCAGCGCCTGCAAGATGATGCGGCCCTGCTCCTGGGCCACGGGCGAGTGCTCGGGCAGCTGCCGGTTGCGCTTGACCTGGGCGCCCTGGCTGCCCACGGTGGCGCGGCCGTCGACCCAGTCTGCGGCATCGATGGCAGCACGCATGCTGGCGACCTGCTCGCGGCTCAGGACCTGTGGGATATGCAGCATCATGGTGAGAATTCTTTGAAATGGAGAAGCCCCGCTTGGGCGAGGCTGCAAGTCGGAAAGTGGATCGCTGCCGCTGAAGACGGCGCGATCCAGGTAAGAGACAGCGAGCAAGGGCCGCCCCGCAGCGAAGATGTCGTCCCCCTCCGGCGCTCAGCGCCAGAGAGGGGGAAGGCGCGGAGCGCCTCAGGGGGAGAACTTCCAATCAGAACTTGAAGTTTGCCGTCAGGCGGGCCGAGCGTGCAATGCCGGGGAAGTAGCGGTAGCCGCTCTTGTTGATGGCCGCCACATAGTCCTTGTCGAACAGATTGAAGACATTGAGCTGGATGTCCAGATTCTTGTTCACGCGGTAGCTGGCCATGGCGTCAAACACCCAGTAGGAGTCCGTGTGGCTGGGCGTGCCCACGGCACCGTCGGTGCCGCGCTTGAGGCCGCCCGCATAGCGCGCGCCGCCGCCAATCGTCAGGCCGAAGGGCAACTGGTAGGTGCTCCACAGGCTGAAGGCATTCTTGGGCGTATAGGTCAGGCCGTTACTGGCGTCGGCTGCCACCAGGGCGCCGGTGTCGACCTTGGTGTTCTGCACGGTATAGCCCGCGCTCACGCCCCAGGCCTTGTTGATCTGGCCGATCACGCCCAGCTCCAGGCCCTGCACGATCTTCTTGCCGGTCTGGCCCACGGTGCCGTCGGAGTTGGTGACGATCTCATTGGTCACCTCAGTACGGAACAGCGCGCCGCTGAGCATCAGATTCTTTTCCGCCAGCTCCCATTTGCTGCCCAGCTCCAGCGTCTTGGCCTTTTGCGGGTCCATATTCGGGTTGGCGGCATTGTTCACCGCGGCCGACAGCGCAAAGTTGCTGCCGCCCGGTGGCTGCTGCGAGAGAGCGTAGTTCAGATAGACGCTGCCATTGGGGGCGGGCTTGTAGAGCACGCCGGCCTTCCAGCTCAGCAAGGTGCCGGATTTGCTCAGGCCGTCCGACGTGGTGGGCACCACGGTGCCCACAGGGTTGCTGCCGCAGGGCTGGGTAGTCGAGCTGGCCGCGCAGACCGCCATGGCGTTGTACGAGGTCTTGTAACGGTCCAGGCGCAGACCCAGATTGGCCTGCCACTGGTCGTTGAATTTCAGCGTGTCGAAGGCATACAGCGCCACGGTGTCGGTCTTGCCCTTGCTGTCGGCACCGTTGCGTACATAGGCAGGCAAAGTGACGCTGGCGTCGGGGTTGTATACGCTGACCCGGCTGGGTACCGAGCCCGAGGTGGCCAGGCCGTAATTGGTCTGTTCCTCGCGCGTCAGCTCCAGGCCCAGGCTCAGATCATGCTGCACGCTGCCGGTGGCAAGGCTGGTGTTCAGATTGGTCTGGTTGGTCAGGATGCGGTTGACCTGATCCTTGGTGTTGATGAGGCGCGCCATCGACCATGTGGATGGATCGGCGGGGTTGGGAGTCTGCAGACCATTGCTGCCCAGTACTCCGCTCGCAGAATAGCCCTGGCCCATGATGGCCGAGAGCAGATAGTCCTGCTTGGTCTCGCCCCAGCGCGTGGTGTTGCGCAGCTTGGTGGTGGATGTGAAGTCATGTTCCACCTTCAGCGTGGCCATGGTGGCCGTCACATCGTCGTGATCGGAGGCCGTGCCGTAGAAGTTCTTGCTGTTGACGCGTGCTGCCGAATCCAGAAAGGCGCGGCGGCCTGCATAGCCTGCAGCGTCGGGCGAGGTGTAGCCGGGCAGGCCGATGGTGGCGACGCCGCCGTCGGGCACATTGCTCTGCTTGATGTGCAGCAGGTTCACGAACACGCGGGTGGGAGAGTTCAGGCCGAAAGCAATCGAAGGTGCAATACCCCAGCGGTTGTTCTCGATGCCGTTGCGGCCCGCCACATTGGCGTCCTGCGCCATGGCGTTCAGGCGCACGGCCGTGCCGGTCTCGGCATTGACGACGCGATTCAGGTCGATGCTGGCGCGCTTGTAGCTGGCCGAACCCAGGCCCAGCGAGCCGCCGAAGCTGTTGTTCAGATTGGCCTGCTTGCTCACCAGGTTGATGGCACCGGTGGGGGCGCTGCGGCCGTAGTCGGTGCCGGCTGGGCCCTTGGTGACCTCGACCTGATCAATGTTGAACATATCGCGCGAGATCGAGCCGATGTCGCGCACGCCGTCCACATAGATGCTGCTGGAGCTGTCGAAGCCACGCATATAGACGGCGTCGCCCGTGCTGGTGTTGCCGTTCTCGCCTGCGTAGAAGGTGCCGGCGCCGGGCACATTGCGCAGCGCCTCTGTCAGCGTGGTGGCGCCTTGCTCCTGCAGCAGCTGCTCCTTGATGACGTTGACGGTCTGCGTGGTGTTGACCAGCGGCTGGGTGAACTTGGGCGAAGACAGCTGGCCGGGCGTGTAGCCGGTGTCGGCATTGCCTTCCACCTTGACTTCCTTGAGTGTGGTTTCCGCAGACTGGGCCAGTGCCGGCATTGCCAGGGTGGCACCGGCCAGCACGGTGGCGCAGGCGACCAGACCGGCGGAGGAAGGCAAGCGACCCGCAGAATGCTTGCGGCTTTGGATATAGATGTTGGATTGAGCCATGTTGAAAGGACTTGGGTGAAGACAGTTGGCTGGCGGGTGTGGGCTGTCTGCACTTGTGATGCGGCCGCAGACGCCGGAGGGCGTGCTGGCGAAGTCCTGGCTGGCTAAAGCGTACTCGGGTACGAATGCAGCGAATGATAATGATTCTTAATATAACTTTGCGAAAGTTTACGGAGAATAATGTCTGGCGTTGTTGCACAGCAACATGGTCGGCATAGGCGGGCACTCGCTTCACTTCGAATATGAGAGCTGTTACCGCCCTTTCTATCTGCATTTCAAGGTACTAGAGCATTGAAATCATCGAGCAGCGTGCGCTGGATGCTTCTTTTTTAAGAGTCTTTACGGTCGCGTAGCCTGGGCGCTGTCCCTGGCCTGCAGCAGCAGCCCATGCAGCAAGCCCTGCTGGGCTTCGGGAAAGTCGCTGAGCAGCTCGGTGGCTATCTGCTCGCGCCGGTGTCTGAGCTGATCGAACAACTGTTGTCCCCGGGCGCTGAGCTGCAGGCAGCGCACGCGCTTGTCGGCTTCGCTGGCCGAACGCTCCAGCCAGCCCTTGTCCTGCAACTGGGCCAGGGTGCGCGCCATCTGGGCCTTGTCGGTGTGACTGTGCTCGACCAGTTCCTTTTGCGTGATGCCGGGGTGGCGGCCGGTGTGCATGAGGATGCGGAATTCGTTGAAGGTCAGCCCCGGTTGCACTGCTTCAAGCGACTCAAGCAGGCGCGCGCGAAACTGGTGCAGCAGATCGTGCAGCACCTCGAACACTTCGGCAGCGATGGATGAACTCATGGTGGGAAAGGTTGTTTGTTGACTTAGTCAACTTATTGATGGATATTTAGTGGACTTTATCAACTTAATGAAAATCATGTCCAACACCGAGACAGTGTCCATCATGCAGCGTGTACGCCACGAATTCCGCTCGCGCCATGTGCAGTTGCTGGCGCGCGAGCAGCTCAGCCCCGGCTTTATCCGCCTGACCGTGGGCGGCCCCGAGCTGGCAGGCTTTGTCAGCGCGGGCTTTGACGACCATACCAAGCTCATCCTGCCCCAGGCCGGGATGGACAGGCCCAATCTGCCGCAGATTGTTGACGGTCGCCCCCATATCGACGGCGAGCGCCCCACCATGCGCGACTACACGCCGCTGAACTACGACGCGGCCCGCAACACGCTGCAGCTGGAGTTCGCCGAGCATGGCTCGGGCCCGGCCGTGGAATGGGCGCGCACGGCACCCATCGGTCAGTGGCTGGGCCTGGCCGGCCCGCGCGGCAGCCTGGTCGTGCCCGCCGATTTGGACTGGCATGTGCTGCTGGGCGATGAAAGCGCCATGCCCGCCATGGAGCGCCGCCTGGCGGAACTGCCGGCCGGCAGCCGCGCCATCGTGCGGGTGCAGATCGGCAATCCGGCAGACCAGCGCCGCTGGAGCAGCGCTGCGCAGCTGGATCTGCAGTGGGTGGAGTCCCTGGCCGCTGCCGTCGATGCGCTGGAGCTGCCCGAAGGCGAGGGCTTTGTCTGGGCGGCGGGCGAGAATCGTGCCATGGCCGATCTGCGCAAGCGCATTCTGGCCAAGCCCGGTGCCAATCCCAAGCGCATGCGGATTGCCTCCTACTGGAAGCAGGGCGAGGCCGCCCACCACGAGGAACTGAGCGCGAATGACTGAGGAGGCAACCGCCTTCCTGATCCGCAGCCCTGGGGCGCCGAGCGCTCGATGCTCCTCCTGCCGCCATCGCGCGTCACTGATCGTACGTCATCCGACCCGCGTCAGCGGTTGAGCAGGATGGGAGTATCGGCCCCATCGCGCCGCAGCTCGGCTGCGCCGCTGGCCACAAGGCTCTCGATCAGGCTGTCCAGCCATTGCTGTGCAGTTTGCGCGCCAAAGTAGCTCTGGTGCAGAGTGTCGAAATAGGGGGTGGCATGAACCCAGTCCTGCAGCTCCTGCACTCCGATGCTTTGCCACTCCAGCAGCTTGTATTTGAGCAGCACCTTGGCGGCATAGCTGGCATGGCGCTCCGGCGCCTGGACAAAGCCGGCCAGCCGCTTGCGGGCAATGCCCAGAGCCGTCTGCACATCGCCAAACAAGCCGCCGTGTCCGGGTACGACAAGCTGAGGCTCCAGGCGCTCGATCACGTCCAGTGTCGCGGCGACCTCGTCAAAGGCGGCAATGCCTTCGATCTCGGGGAAGACCACGCCAAAGCCGTTTTCCCATAGCGCATCGGCAGAGATCAGGATGCGGCTGTCGGGCTCGAACACAATCACCGAATGCGGATCATGGCCCGGGGCTGCATGGATCTGCCAGTCGCGGCCCGACAGGCGTACCGTGCTGCCTGGCTGCAGCAGGCCCGTGATGGCAAAGCGTGGGCATTCCTGGCCCGTGGGGGCGTAGCTGAGGGCGGCTTCGTCCCAGCTGCGTACCTGCTCGGCCTGGCCTGGTGCGATAAAGGTCTGCACCTGTGGATAAGCCTGCTGCAGCGCGGCATTGCCGCCGCAATGGTCGCTGTGCAGATGGGTGTTGAGAATGCGCGCCAGCGGCTGACCTGCCAGCGTGCTTTCGATCAGCGCCAGGGTTTGCGCGCTATGCGTGACATAGCCGGTGTCGATGACGGCAGCGCCTTCGGCATCGCCGGCCTGCGCGGCAAAGACGATGTTGTTGGCCGACAGCCAGCCGCGCTCCAGCACGGTCATGCCGGGCGGCAGTGGGACATGCATTGCCGGGGATGCATTCATCGAGCTGGTCTCCTGTGCAGTGCTTGGTGTTTTGCCCAAGCCTAGCAGGCTGATCATCATGCAGCTGTCGCGCGGGCGGGCTGCTCAGTGCTGCTCAGTGCGATTCGGCCGAAGACAGGATGTTGCGGCGAATCACCACGGGCTTGCCGCCAAAGCGCTGCTTGGACAGCCAGTGCGCCAGGGCCGAATCGAGATGCGTGGCGTGGCCGGGAAACCAGTCCACCAGGGCTTTGGTCAGATCGCGGCAAAGGGCGACATTGCCTTCGGCGAGCTTGACGCGGACTTCTGCCACGGACTTGAGCACGGCCGCATGCTCGTCGATATGGCAGTCGCGTGGAGGGAAGCCGGTGCTCAGCATCCACTGGTCCTCTTCGGCAAAGTGGTGCTGCAGATGGGCCTCCATGGCTTGCAGCAGACTGGGCAGCTCGCTGTCTTCGGCGGTTTGCAGCGGGGCAATCAGCTCGACGAATTCCTCGTGCAGCTCGTCCATGGGCCCGTGGCCCATGAGCAGATGGTCTCCCCAGACCAGGGTGGCGGTGTGGCTCATGGCAATGTCTTCTTGTGAATGTTGCGGAGTGTGCGCAGCTTGTCTCTGAAGACCATTATGCAAGCCGTATCGGTGGACAGGCATCCTGCAAAAGAGGGAGGCGGTCTGCCGTGCAGGCAAAGAAAAAGCCTCTTGAACCGAAATTCAAGAGGCTTTGTCTGGTGCGCGATACATGGATCGAACATGTGACCCCTGCCGTGTGAAGGCAGTGCTCTACCGCTGAGCTAATCGCGCTGTAACTGGTGGGTGATACATGGATCGAACATGTGACCCCTGCCGTGTGAAGGCAGTGCTCTACCGCTGAGCTAATCACCCGAAGACCGCAATTCTAGCAGCAACTTTGGATGTCTTCGGGAAAACTCGTAAATTTTCTGAAAAAACTCAGTTCGACCGCAGCTCGCGCCGCAGGATCTTGCCCACATTGGTCTTGGGCAGTTCGTCGCGGAACTCGATATAGCGTGGCCGTTTGTAGCCCGTCAGCTGCTCCTGGCAGTAGCGCATGACCCGGTCTTCTGTCAGCGAGGGGTCGCTGCGCACCACATAGACCTTGATGGATTCGCCCTGCTGATCGTCCTTGACGCCCACGGCTGCACATTCGAGCACGCCGGGGCACATGGAGATGACGTTTTCCAGCTCGTTCGGATAGACGTTGAAGCCGCTGACCACCATCATGTCCTTTTTGCGGTCGATGATGCGGGTGTATCCCTCGTCGTCCAGCACACCGATATCGCCGGTGCGCATATAGCCGTCGGCCGTGAAGGCCTTGGCGGTTTCTGCAGGCTGGTTGTAGTAGCTGTGCATGACGTTGGGCCCCTTGATGCACAGCTCTCCCGCCTGGCCGTTGGGCAGGTTGCGGCCTTCATCGTCCTTGATGGCGACCGAGATGCTGGGCAGAGGCAGGCCTATGGTGCCGGTGAACTCCTTGTTGGTGACGGGATTGTTCGTGCCTATGGCGCAGGTCTCGCTCATGCCCCAGCCTTCAATCATGGCGCAGCCCGTGGTCTGCTGCCACTGACGCGCCGTGCCTTCGGACGCCGCCATGCCGCCGGCCTGGGAGATGAACAACTGAGAGAAATCGAGCTGGCGGAACTCCGGGTTGTTGAGCAGCGCATTGAACAAGGTGTTCACCGCAGGCAGCACATGGAAGGGCCGCTTCTTGAGCACCTTCACAAATTTCGGGATATCGCGTGGGTTGGGGATCAAACTGAGGCTTCCGCCCAGTCGCATGGCGAACAGGCTCACGGTGAGCGCGAAGATGTGATAGAGCGGCAAGGCCGCCACGATATGGGTTTCATTGGCCTTGACCCTGCCTTCCAGCGCAGGGGTGAACCAGGTATGGGCCTGCAGCGTGGCGGCGACGATATTGCGATGGGTCAGTACTGCCCCCTTGGACAGGCCTGTTGTGCCGCCCGTGTATTGCAGAAAGGCGATCGAGTCCAGCGTGGCCGTGCTGGGGATGAGCTTGCGTCCAGCGCCCTCGGCCAGGGCCTTGCTGAACTGGGTGACCTGGCGCTGCTGGCTGCCGGTGCCTGAATCCGAACCAAGGGGCAGGTCAAAGGCCGGCACCATCTTGGCCAGGTGGCGCACGGCAAAGGTGATCCAGCTGCCGTACAGGCCGCCGAGCAGATCGCCCATGCTGGTCAGGCAGATATGGCGGATATGGCTGCGCTCCAGCACCTGGGCCAGGGTGTGGGCAAAGTTCTCCAGGATGATGATGGCCGTGGCGCCCGAGTCCTTGAGCTGATGCTCGAGCTCGCGCGCGGTGTAGAGCGGATTGACGTTGACGCAGGTAAAGCCTGCGCGCAGCACGCCTGCCATGCTGACGGCGAACTGCGGCACATTGGGCAGCATGATGGCCACGCGAGCCCCTGGCTCCAGGCCCAGGCTCTGCAGCCAGGCCCCCATCTGTGCGGATAGCTTGTCCAGCTCGGCATAGCTCATCCAGCGGTCCATGCAGACGGAAAAAGGGCGTTCTGCATGCTGGGAAAAGGCTTCTTCGAGCAGATGTACCAGCGAGCGGTACTGCTCGGGCTGTACATCGTGCGGCACATTGGGCGGATAGTTCTTGAACCAGGGAGCGGCAGCGTCCATAAAAGAGGTACCTTGCAGAAGCCGCTCGTCGTCCAGGGAAGCGGGCGGCGGGTTGAACAAAGAAGGCCAGCGTGCAAAACCTGCGCTGCGGCTGATTCTGCGGATGCGCTCTGTCAGGGTCTACGGGGGCTTGTCCTAGGCGCTGAGCGGCATGCTTGCTACGCTAGCGCCTGGAGGTGCAGGCTTTGAATACCTGTTTCTGGCGCGCAGTGGTGATGGGCAGCTGGCTGGCGCTGCTGCTCTGGTGCGGCTATTGGTGGCCGCGCTCAGTGGCTGTGGCACTGCTGGGCGCGGGCCTGATTGCGGGCGGAGCCGGACTGCAGCTGGGCACGCAGATGCTGATGATGCGGGCGGTGCTGCGCCGCCGCGGTGTGCCGCTGCCATCCGCCATGATTGCGCTGCGGGCCTGGCTGTCGGAGTGGCGCTGGGCCTGGCGGCTGTTTGGCTGGCAGATTCCTTTTGGCGAACATGCAGAGCCCGATGGAGTGCCTGTAGATCGCGAGGGCATGCAGGTGCAAGGGTTGGTGCAAGGGCAGGTGGGTGTGGTGCTGGTGCACGGCTATTTCTGCAACCGTGGCGTGTGGACCGTCTGGCTGCGCAGGCTCAAGTCGCGCGGCATTGCCTGCATGGCCATGACGCTGGAGCCTGCGCATGGCAGCTCCGTCGACGCCATGGTGGACGATCTCGACAGATGCGTGAAAGCCATGGTCCAGCAAACCGGCTGTGCCCCGCTTCTGGTTGCGCACAGCATGGGCGGTCTGGTGGTGCGGGCCTGGCTCAAGCGGCTCGATGCAAATGAGCGTGCGCGTCATGCGGCCCATGTGGTCACCGTGGCCACGCCGCATGGGGGCGCCTGGCTGGCGCGGTTTGCGCAGCGCCTGCCGGCCGTGGAGATGCGCGAGGGCAGCGACTGGCTGCAGCGGCTGGGGCCGCCGCCCGAGGATGTGCCATTCAGCTGCTGGTGCAGCAGCAGCGACAACATCGTCTTTCCGCCCGATCAGGCTGTCCTGCCGAATGCGCAGCGCCATCAGGTCGACGATGCAGCGCATATGCAGCTGCTGTTCGATCCTCGGGTCTGGCAGCACTGTCTGCAGCTGCAGGCGCAACTGCAGGGGCGCCTGCAGGAGCGGTATCAGGCTGCAGAGGGCGGTGCCTCGGCAGCCGATGCCGGGGCGCGGGCCTGCGGGTCCTGAATCAGGTGGATGTCGGTGGCGGAGACCAGGGCGATATTCTGCTCGGCGCAGCGCTGCAGCAGGCCGAACAGCAGGTCGCTGCGCGTGCTGTAGACATTGCGCGAGCTCGAGACATGGCCGAAGCTGGTGATGTTGACCACGCTGCCATTGATGGAGTCCACATACATTGAAGGGGCCGGGGTGCTCAGCACGGCCTCATGCTCGGCATAAAGGCCCAGCAGCACCTCGCGCAGCTTGACGATATCGGTGTTCAGCGGCACCGAGAACGCGATCGATATGCGGCCCAGCGCGCCATCCATGGTCAGGTTCTGCACGGACTTGGTGATGAACTCCGAGTTGGGCACGATGACGGTGGATTTGTCATCGGTCTGGATCTCGGTGGCGCGCACGCTGATGCGGCGGATGTCGCCGACCTGATCGCCAATGCGCACGCGGTCGCCCAGCTTCACGGGGCGCTCGGCCAGCAAAATCAGGCCCGAGACAAAGTTCTGCGTGATGGCCTGCAGGCCGAAGCCGATGCCGACGGACAAGGCGCTGGCCAGCAGAGCCACTTTTTCAAAGCCTATGCCCAGGGCCGCCAGCGTCCACAGGCCGGACAGCAAAATGCCCATATAGCGGGCCACGGTGCTGATGGAGTTGCGTGCGCCTATATCCAGCTCGGTCTTGGGCAGAAAGGTCTCCACCAGCCAGTGCTGCAGGGCGCCAAACAGCGTCAGCCCCGCCACCAGCACCAGCAGGCCGCGCAAGATCGTCATGGGACGCAGGAAGGAGTCGCCCACGGGCAGGCCGTTGGTCAGCGTATCGGCCAGCACGATCAGGCTGCTGGAGTTGCCAAAGGGCGCGATCAGCGCCATCAGCCCCAGCAGCAGCAGGCAGACACGCGTGAATGCCGACAGCAGCACACCGACCTGCTCCAGGCGCGAGGGCTTGAGCCCCGTGCCGGCAGCGAAGCCCTGGCCGATACGGCTCTCGCTGGAGCACAGCCAGGTAAAGAGGTCGTCGGCAAACTTCATCAGCAGCGAGGTTGCCAGAACCACCACGGTGATCCAGACCATTTGCGTGGCTGCGAATACCGAGAAGTTCAGATAACCGATCAGCGCTGCGATCAGCGCGGCCAGCACCGTCAGATGCCCGCCCAGCCAGGCCAGCATCAGCCAGCGACTGGTTGCCGCAGGCCGGTAATCGTCACCATGGTGAGCGGCTTTCTCGCGCTCGGCCAGTTGCTGGCGCTTGCGCTGCTTGTTGATGACCATCAGCACCGACATGATGAGCAAGGCATAGACAAGCGCAATCAGTCCGTCAAGGGCCACGCTGCTGACGGCGCTGGTGCGTGCGGCAATGTCCACCGCGTTGAGCATCATGGAGAACCAGGTCAGACCGGCGGCTCCCCAGGCAAAGCGTGTGAGCGCAGGGGCGGCAATGTCGTCGATGTTGAGCAGTCGCCAGGTCGGACGCTTGGGCACCAGCAGGCAGGCGCTGACGGACAGGAAGAAGGCAGCGACAAATGAGGATTGAATCCAGGCATCGGCCACGGTCTGCAGGCGCGGTGCAATCGCGTCTATGGAGCGCAGGCTCTCGATGAATACCAGGCTGGCCAGGCCGGGTAGGGCTGTGCCTACTACCAGCATCCAGACAGCCAGACCCGTGCGGCGCAGCCGCCCGTTGGGCGCGCGTTCGGAGGCCGCAAATTTCCGGCCCGCATAGCGCAGGCCGATGCGCAGCGGAAACATTACGAACAGCGCCAGGGCGATGCCGGTCAGCGTGGCCGACCAGCCATGCTCGGCAATGGCGGCGTTGAAGCTGGTACGGCCCTGACGTGTCAGGGCTGCAATGCGTTGCAGATCGGTCGGCAGATGCTCGGCAAACTGCTTCCACAGCGAAGGCGACAGTGGGGATGCCACCTTGCGGGCGATCTGTGCGTTGAACTGCTGGGTGCGGATCTTCTCGATGCTGTCCGTGGTCTGCTTGGCCTCCATGGACAACAGCTTGCCGCGCTTGAGCGCGGAGTCCAGCTCGCTGTGTTGCTGCGCCAGATCCTTGCGCTGCAGGCTCAGTTCGGGGGATTCCTCGCTGCCTTCGGCCACCGGCCCCAGCTGGGCAATGCGGGCATCGATCTGCTTGAGCAGCGGCTCCAGCGCCGTGACGGCATTGTCGGCATCGCGTTTGGACTGCAGGGCTTTTTCGGACAGGGCCTGCAGCGTTTCGGACGTGTCGGCATCGTCCAGCGACTGGCGTACCTTGTCCAGCGTGTTCGACGCCTGTTGAATCTGGGCGATGGACGTGGTCTGGATATCGCCATTGGCAGGCAGTTCGGCCGCGACGGCCAGACCTATGCAAAGTTGGAGCGCTAAAAGCCAGCGCAGCAGTCGGTTGCAGCGGTAATGCATTGTGAAGAAGTGAGTGGGCGGCAGTTTGCCTCTGGCGCTCACTATAGGTGCAATGCTGCGGTCAGGGTTTCAGGGCGCAGCCAGGTCATGCAGTGCTTGCAGCCTGAATATTCCGCATTGATTGCTATTGAAAATGGAGCTTCACGCGCTTTTCTGAAAAGGGATAAAGCCGAATTTTCGTCAGAAAATTCGGCGCATGGACTCGCGCTTGCCGGGGCCCGAGCCGGTATACATCCGCTGACTAAATCAGCTGTTCGCCTGGCAGCAACTCCTTGGCACCAATGGTGGGCAGCTGACGCAGCTGCTCATACAGAGGCGCAAAGTCGGTATCGGCCAGGTTCAGCAGATGGGGCATGTCGTCGATCACGAAATAGGTCTGCTGATAGGTGTCGATCTTGTAGAGCGTGCGCATGGTGCGCTCCAGCTGCAGTGGCAGGCGATGCGGCTGCGGGCTGTTGACGCTGTACTCCAGCTCGCCCACGGAGCTGAGGATGCCTGCGCCATAGGCGCGTACGCCACCGCTCTCACGGATCAGGCCGAATTCCACCGTGTACCAGTACAGGCGCGACAGCATCTCGCAGGCGCCGAGCTCGGCGGCCTTGAGGCCGCCCTGTCCGTAGGCCTGGATGAAATCGGCCATGACGGGGTTGAACAGCAGCGGCACATGGCCGAAGAGGTCGTGGAAGATGTCGGGCTCGACGATGTATTCGAACTCCTCGGGCTTGCGTATCCAGTCGGTGACCGGAAATTTGCGCTGAGCCAGCAGCGAGAAGAACGGCACCTCGGGAATCAGACCCGGAACGCCGACGATCTCCCAGCCCGTGGCCTTGAACAGTCGTTCGTTGACTTCCTCGAAGCGCGGAATGCGCTCCTTGGCCCCCAGCGACGGCAGGGCGTCGATGAAATGCTGGCTGGCACGACCCGGCAGCAGCGCGGATTGGCGCTCGTAGAGGCGGTGGTAGGTGTCATGCTCGGCCTCGGTATAGGCGGCATAGTCCTGCGTGCAGGTGTAGTCGGCATGGGCACGCGTGTAGTCGCCGCGTGGTGGACGATCGGACTGGCCGTAGACGACGGGGGCCGCGCCGATGCCGCCGGTCATGGCGGTGCTGTTCTGGATGCTGTTCATAAGGCACTCCCTGAGATGAGGGGTCGCGAAGGCTGCGGCCGAAGCTCGTGGCCGGGGCGCAGCAGGGAAAAGGAGAAGCGAGCCGAAAGCTGGCTCAGTGCATCTGTATCTGGGCGCGCTTGACGAGCTGTCCGTAGCGCGCATGCTCGGACTGCACCAGACGGGCAAAGTCCTGCAGACGCAGGTCGTCGCGCACCACGCCCATGGCGTCGAAGTACTGCTGTATATCGGGCCTTTGCAGCGTCTGGGCAAAAGCGTCCGACCAGCGTTTGGCCTGGCTGTCCGCGATGCCGGCAGTGGCAAAGATGCCGAACCAGGTACTCAGATTCATGCCCTTGATGCTGTCGTCCAGGCTGGGCACCTCCGGCAGAGCCGGCAGCGGCGAGCGCCAGGTCACGCCAATGGCCTTGAGCCTGCCGGCGCGCAGATGGGGCAGGGCCGAGGCGATGTTGTCGAACATCAGATCGGCCGTGCCCTCGAGCAGGGCCGACAGAGCCGGTCTGGCTCCGCCAAACGGCAGGTGCTGCAGCGGAACCTGGGTCAGCGACTGGAACCACTGGCCCGCGATATGGCCGATGCTGCCGTTGCCCGCCGAGGCATAGCGCAGGGGCTGCCGGTGCTTGGACATGAAGCGCAGCAAATCTTCGGGCGTGTAGATGCGCCACTGCATGGCCAGCTCGCTGCGCATGACCAGCACATGAGGCATGCGGGCCACGAGTATCAGCGGCTGAAAGTCGCGCAGCGGATCGTAGGGCAGTTGGGGGTTGAGCCAGGGCAGGATGGCATGGGTGGCCACGGCGCCCATCAGCAGCATGGGCTCGCGCGCTCCCGCCCTGGCCACCATGGCTGCGCCCGTGGCTCCCCCCTCGCCCGCGACATTGAGCACATTGATGTTGCCCAGGGCCGTGGTTTCCTGCGTCAGCTTGCGCGCTGAACGGTCCAGCGGGCCGCCCGCTGTATAGGGCACGATCAGAGAGAGTTCGTTGCGGCTGCGGCTGGAATTCGACGGCAGGGCGCTGGCATCCCTGGCCGCATGCGCGTTGCTCGCGATCAAGGTAGTCGCGGAGGCCACCGCCAGCGACAGGGCCTGACGACGGGAAAGCACGGGCGCGTCCAGCCTCGGTGCTCTGCAGTCCTCTGGGGCTGTAGCGGGGGGCTGATGGGGGCGCGACACTTGATCCTTCCGGGCGTTGAAGCTGGCCGCGCCGACTCACGCCATGCGTGGATGCGGCAGTGCAGCATGACGGAAAGTATAGGGACGGAAAGCGATCGCCACATGGTCCGTTTGACGGAGTGGTAACCATTGGTATCTTTTTGAGGCAAGTCGTAGCACCAGAGCCCAGGCCGGCCACGCGGCAAGCGAGCGCAAGTGGCAGGTGCTGGGCGGGGTGGCGCATGATCGGCTCCGGAAGCGACTCAGGTCTTGAGCACGCCGCGGCGCATCTGGTCGAGCTCCATGGTTTCGAACAAGGCCTTGAAATTGCCCTCGCCAAAGCCGCTATTGCCCTTGCGCTGGATGAACTCGAAGAAGATGGGGCCCAGCTGGTTTTCGCTGAAGATCTGTAGCAGCAGCTCGCCGGGCTGGCCGTCCACCAGGATATTGCGCGCCAGCAGCTCGGCAATGGGCTCCTGCAGGTCCGGGATGCGCTTGGGCAGCAGCTCGTAATAGGTCTCGCTGGTGTTCAGCAGCTTGATGCCGTTCATCTGCAGACCGTCCACGGTGTCGTAGAGATTGGTCGAGCCCAGCGCGATGTGCTGTATGCCTTCGCCGTGGTACATGTCCAGATATTCCTGGATCTGGCCGGCCTTGTCGTTGCCTTCCTCGTTGATGGGAATGCGGATCTTGCCGCAGGGGCTGGTCATGGCCTTGCTCTTGACGCCTGTGGCCTGGCCTTCGATGTCGAAGTAGCGGATTTCGCGGAAGTTGAAGATGCGCTCGTAGAACTCGGCCAGCTCGGCCATGCGGCCGCGATAGACGTTGTTGGTCAGGTGGTCGATATAGGTCAGGCCCAGGCCCTCGGGGTGCAGATCGGCACCGGGCAGGGGCTCGAAGTCCACGTCGAAGAAGCTGATATTGCCCAGGTCCCCGTCTTTGGCGCCATTCTTGCCGCGCCATTTGTCGATGAAATAGATCAGGGAGTCGCCAATGCCCTTGATGGCGGGAATGCTCAGTTCACCGGGGGCGGCTTGCTGGGCATAGCCCCAGGCACCCAACGAGGTAGCGCGCTCGTAGGCGTACTTGGCGTCATTGACGCGCACGGCGATGGCGCAGACGCTGGGGCCGTGCAGACGCGCGAAGCGCTGGGCAAAGCTGTCGGGCTCTGCATTGATGATGAAGTTGATCTCGCCCTGGCGATACAGGGTCACGTTCTTGCGGCGGTGCTTGGCGATGGCCTGAAAGCCCATGCGCTCGAACAGCTGACCCATGGCCACGGGATCGGGGGCGGCGTATTCGACGAACTCGAAGCCGTCCGTGCCCATGGGGTTGTCCCAAGTCTGGAATGGGCTGGCGTTGCTTTGGGGCAGTGGGGCGTTCATGGCAGAGGTCTCCATCGGGTAGGGCTGCAACACATGAAGAACAGGTGTCGACGATGGATGCACTGTAGGGCAGGGCGCGAACAAGCTTCATGCAAAAATGCCTTGGCTGCAAACAGCTTGATGCATGAAAATTGCATGAAAAATCGATTTCGTGCAATTTAAATGGTTATAAAGGGTTAACCATTAATAAAAACTGCGCTGTTTTTATAATCTGCCGCCATGAGTCCCATGCACACCATCGACAAACTGGATAAGGCGATTTTGCGCCGATTGCAGGCCAATGGCCGAGAAACTTATGACGTCATCGGGGAGCAGGTCGGCCTGTCACCCAGTGCCGTGCTGCGCCGTGTCAAGCGTCTGGAGGAAAACGGTGTCATCGACCGCTATGTGGCTCTGGTGCAGCCCGAGACTGTGGGCCTGGGGCTGACTGCCTATATCAATGTGCGTCTGGAAAAATACACCGAAACCAGCAAGCGCAACCCCATGGATGTGTTCCGCGCCAGCGTGCAGACCTGGCCCGAGGTGGTGGAGTGCGTCTCCCTCACCGGCGAGATGGACTATCTGCTGCGGGTGGTGGTGGCAGACATGCAGCATTACAGTCGATTCATCATGGATACCCTGCTCAAACACCCCAGTGTGCAGGATTGCAAAACCAGCTTTGTCATGGATCGGGTCAAGGTCACGACGGCCGTGCCGCTGTAGACCTTCAGGGGAGTCCTTCATACGGACCATGACCTAGCTGGAAACAGGAGCTAAGGTGTTGAATTAGCGGAAAATCCTTACAGGATTGTTGCAATGCAACATGTGGCTTGTGAAACCTCGGGTTTTTACCTATATTTCAGGCTATGAACCTCCCCAAAGACTGGTTGAAATCGCCCTGGCAGGCCGGCTCCGGCTGGCTGCGAGACATGGGCAAGTCCCATGGCGCCGAGCGTCGCTCGCCGTCCTTGGTTCCCATCCGTTCGCTGAGTCCGCGCCATCGCGACCGCATCATCAAGCATCTGCTCAAGCTGGATGCGCGGGACCGCTATCTGCGCTTTGGCTATGCGGCCAACGATGAGCAGGTGCGCCGCTATGTCGAGCAGCTCAATTTCGATCGCGACGATATCTTCGGCATCTTCAACCGCCGCCTGGAATTGATCTCCATGGCGCATTTGGCGTTTGCCGGCCACCCCGAGCATGAGAAATGCGCGGAGTTTGGTGTCTCCGTGCTCAAGAGTGCACGTGGCAAGGGTCTGGGGGCGCGTTTGTTCGAGCGTGCCGTGCTGCATGCACGCAGCAAGAACGTGAGCATGATGTTCATCCATGCGCTGTCCGAAAATACGGCCATGCTCAAGATCGCCCGCAATGCGGGCGCCACGGTCAAGCGAGAAGGCTCGGAGTCCGAAGCCTATCTGGAGCTGCCGCCTGCCGACTTCGAGACCCATGTCAGCGAGCTGGTGACGGAGCACCTGGGCGAGATGGACTACCAGCTCAAGAAGCAGGCTGTCAATTTCTGGGCTTTCCTGGCCGGCGTGCAGGAAGTGCGCAAGGGTGTGCAGGAAGGCCGTCACAAGTCGGGCGAGTAAGCTGGCTTGTGAAGCTGGCAATGCTGCAGCCCAATAGAGACAAGTGCACGCAGCTATCAAAATAGCTTTGACCGAGCGGCCTCGGTGACAGCTGGTCATGGCTTTTGTGAGCTAGCAAGCCGTCTGTCAACACAATCCGTTATTCTTGGGGACTTGTTTGACTACCGCACGTCCTGCACTCCAAGACAGTGTCTGACCCCCATCCTGCGCGCCTTCCCGAGAAGGAAGACAAGCGAAGCTTCCTGCAAAAGGTGGCTGAGTTCATCCATCCGGCACCGGAATCTCCTGATGAACTGATCGAAACCCTGGCCGAAGCCGAAGACAACCAGGTCATCGGCACCGAGTCCCGCGTCATGCTGGAGCGCGTGATCCGAATGGCCGACATGAGCGCCGGGGAAGTCATGGTGGCTGCGCCACGCATGGATCTCATCAATATCGACGCTCCGTACGAAGAAATCCTGCACCAGGTTCTCACCACGGCGCATTCGCGCTTTCCGGTCTACCAGGGCGAACGCGAGAACATCATTGGCATTCTCATGGCCAAGGACTTGCTCAAGCTGCAGCGCTCTCCAACCCTGAATATCCGCGCTCTGGTGCGCCCGGCGGTCTTCGTGCCCGAGAGCAAGGGCTTGAACGACCTGCTGCGCGAGTTTCGCGCCAATCGCAACCATCTGGCCGTCGTCATCGACGAGTTCGGCCGTGTGGCCGGCCTGGTGACGATTGAGGATGTGCTGGAAGAAATCGTCGGCGAGATCGAGGATGAGTTCGACATCCCCGAGGATGAGGGCGATATCTTTGCCCTGGCCGACAACAGCTATCGCGTCGCGGGAGATGCCAGCATCGAGCATGTGAGCGAGGAGTTCGAGACCTCGCTGCATGCCAGCGACCCCGATGCCGAGTTCGACACGATTGGTGGATTGATCGCCCATGAGATCGGTCATATGCCCAAGCGCGGCGAGCAGATTCATCTGGGCGGGCTGGAGTTCACCGTACTCCACACCAAGGGCGGCGCGGTGCGCTGGTTCAAGGTGGTGCGCGATCCTTCGCCGGACAGCCTTGTTCGCAACTGATCGCGATTTGCGCAAATCCGGGTCAGGCCTGGTGTGATGCCGGTGGAAATACCGGTTGTGCCTCTTTGTTTGCGCAAGGCCTGCCGATACCTCGTATGCTTGAATTCACCCAACCACCCGGTTGGGTGTTTTGTTGGTACCCGTTGATTCCTATGACCACCACTGCCTCTTCCGTTCAGATTGCTGCTGTCAGGCCCCAAGGCTGGATGCACCGGCTTTTGCTGGTGATTGCAGGCAGTCTGCAAGCGCTTTCCCTGGCCTGGCCATGGGCTCGTGGCCAGGGCGACGGTTGGTTGAGCCTAGTCGGAGGCTATGGTCGTCCGCTGTGGTGGCTGCAGATTCTGTCGCTGGCGGTGCTGGTTCATGCGCTGTTGGCAGCCCGCTGCGCTGCTCAGGCGGCCGGCCGGGCGTGGTTGTTTGGCACGGCATGGCTTGTGGCTACCTTCTGGTGGCTGTTTATCTCGATGCACACCTATGGCGGGCTGGCGGCGCCGCTGGCCGTAGCTGCAGTGCTGGCGCTGGCGGGCTTTCTGGGGGGCTATTACGCCGCGGCTGCATGGTGCTTCAAGCGTTTGGCAAGGACGCCGGATGCAATGTCAACGATGGTCTTTGCTGCAATATGGACGCTGGCCGAGCTGGCGCGCGGTTGGCTGTGGACCGGTTTTCCCTGGGGTGCAGGCGGCTATGCCCATGTGGAGGGCCCGCTGGCCGTGCTGCCGCGCTGGATGGGCGTTTACGGCACGGGTTTTGTGGCGGCCTGGGCTGCGGCCTGGCTGGCGCTGCTGGTGTGGCGCATGCAGACCAGGTCGGTGGTGCTGAAATTCAAGCCGGCTCTTGCATCTGCTGTGACCCTGGGTCTGGTTTGGGGCGGGCTGTGGTGGTCGCGTGATGCTGCCATTGAAGCACCTGGTCAGCAGTCCGGTATGAGCGTGGAGCTGCTGCAGGGCAATATTCCTCAGGATGAAAAGTTTGAAATGGGCTCGGGCGTGGTGGTGGCACTGCGCTGGTATGCCCAGCAGTTGCATGACGCCAGGGCCCAGCTGGTGGTGGCACCTGAGACAGCCATTCCCCTGCTGCCACAGCAGCTTCCCGAAGGCTATCTGGACTTTGTGCGCGCACCTTTTACCGCCAAGGAATCCAGCCGCGCGGCTCTGGTGGGCCTTCCGCTGGGCAATTGGGACAAGGGCTTTACCAATACGGTTGAAGGCTGGTTGCCGGGGCAGACTCAGGCCTATCAGTACGACAAGCACCATCTGGTGCCGTTTGGTGAGTTCATTCCGCCCATGTTCCGCTGGTTCACCGATCTCATGAACATTCCGCTGGGCGACTTCAATCGCGGCGCACTGGGCCAGCCTTCCATGAGCTGGGCGGGTGAGCGACTGTCGCCCAATATCTGCTACGAAGACCTGTTTGGCGAAGAGCTTGCGGCCCATTTCGGCAATGCGGCGACTGCACCCACGGTGCTGGTCAATCTGAGCAATATCGGCTGGTTTGGCGACTCCGTGGCCATCGATCAGCATCTGTCCATCAGCCGAATGCGGGCGTTGGAGTTCGAGCGCCCCATGTTGCGCGCAACGAACACCGGGGCCACAGTGGTGATTGATCACAAGGGGCAAGTGGTGAAAGCACTGGCGCCATTCGAACGTGCGGTGTTGCAGGGCCGGGTTCAGGGGCGCGACGGGCTGACGCCTTATGCGCGCTGGGTGCATGCTTTGGGTCTGTTGCCTCTGACGCTGTTGTGCCTGGCGCTCTGCGCGCTGGCCTGGCGGTCGTCGAAAAGACCAGGGAAGGCGTAGTGACGCGCACGGAATAAGCCACGTTGACAGAAGCGGCTGTGGCATTTGTGGCAGAGTCTTGGGCCTGAAAACGGGTATTGTGTCCCGGGTAGGGCTGCGAGCCTTGATAATCCCCGGTTGTACCGCCCGCAGTGGGCGCGCGCAGCGGGCGCGGGTCCCGTCACCCAAAATACAGAGTAACAGGTAGCTTGCACAGGCTGCCGCGGAGCAATTGAGAGAATGGCTGAATCTTTTTCCTACGAACAACTGATCGCGTCCGGCGAAGGCAAGCTGTTTGGTGCCGATAGCGGACGTCTGCCCCTGCCTCCCATGTTGATGTTCGATCGCATCACACATATCTCCGAGGACGGCGGTGCCCACGGTCTGGGCAAGATTGTTGCGGAACTGGACGTCAAGCCCGACCTGTGGTTCTTTGATTGCCACTTCCGTGGCGACCCCGTCATGCCCGGTTGCCTGGGTCTGGACGCCATGTGGCAGCTGATCGGCTTTTACCTGACCTGGCTGCGTTTGCCGGGTCGCGGCCGCGCCCTGGGGGCAGGTGAAGTCAAGTTCACAGGTGAAGTAGGTCCTGATGTCAAACTCGTGACATATGAAATTGATATCAAGCGAGTGATCAAGCGCAAGCTGAACATGGCCATCGGCGACGCACGCCTGCTGGCCGACGGTAAGGAAATTTACGTGGCCAATGACCTGCGCGTGGGTCTGTTCCTGCGTGAAGGTGATGCCAAGGGAACGGCAGCATGAGCAAGAAGCGGGTAGTGATCACCGGCGCGGGCATTGTCTCGTGCATCGGCAATGACCTGGCAACCGTGGAGTCCTCGCTGCGCGAGGGCAAGAGCGGCATCAAGGCCATGCCCCAGTTCACGGAGCTGGGCATGCGCTCGCAGGTGGCAGGCATTCCCGAGATCGATATCGAAGCACGCATTGATCGCAAGCAGTTGCGCTTCATGGGTGATGCTGCGGCTTATTCGCAGATCGCTCTCGAGGACGCGATCAAGCAAGCCGGTCTCACACCCGAGCAGGTGAGCAACCCGCGCACCGGTCTGATCATGGGCTCGGGCGGCGGATCGCCCGCCAATCAGATCGAGGCAGCCGATACGCTACGTGAAAAGGGCATCCGCCGAGTGGGCCCTTATCAGGTCACACGCTGCATGAGCTCCACGGTGTCGGCCTGCCTGGCAACCAATTTCAAGGTCAAGGGCATCAACTACTCCATCACCTCGGCATGCTCCACCTCGGCCCACTGTATCGGTGCCGCGGCCCAGCAGATTGCCTGGGGCATGCAGGATGTGATGTTTGCCGGCGGCGGCGAAGAGCTGTCCTGGGGCATGTCGCTGCTGTTCGACGGCATGGGGGCGATGTCCAGCAAGTACAACGAGACGCCAGAGAAGGCATCGCGTGCCTACGACGCCAACCGCGACGGCTTTGTGATCGCCGGCGGCGGCGGTGCCGTGGTGCTGGAAAGCCTTGATCATGCGCTGGCGCGCGGTGCCAACATCCTGGCCGAAGTGGTGGGCTTTGGCGCCACCAGCGACGGTGAGGACATGGTTGCCCCTTCGGGCGACGGCGCCATCGCCTGCATGAAGCAGGCCATGGAAACCGTGGATGCGCCCATCGACTACATCAACACCCACGGCACATCGACCCCCGTGGGCGATATGCAGGAAGTTCGTGCCATGCGCGAGCTGTTCGGCGACCAGGTGCCGGCGTTCTCGTCCACCAAGTCGCTGACCGGCCACTCACTGGGCGCGACCGGTGTGCAAGAGGCGATTTACTGCCTGATCATGCTGAACAAGGGCTTTATCGCAGGGTCCGTGAACGTGGATACACCCGATCCGCTGCTGGGCGATATGCCTCTGGTCACCCAGACCCGCGATGCTGAACTCAAGACCGTGCTGTCCAACAGCTTTGGCTTTGGCGGCACCAATGCTTCCCTGGTGCTCAAGCGCTGGGAAGGGCAGTAAGCGCCGGAGTCCTGGATCGCGAGCCCGCTTGGCCTTGAGGTAAGCGGGCTTTTTTCTGTCGTCGACTACCGTCTCCCCCATGAAGATCGCAATTCTTGACCGTGATGGCACCCTGAACCAGTGGGGAGCTCAAGGTTTCATTGGCCGGCCCGATGAATGGGTAGCAGTTCCCAGTGCGCTGGAGGCCGTTTCGCGCCTGAACCGTGCTGGCTGGCATGTGGTGGTCGCCACCAACCAACCTGGGCTGGGGCGCGGGCTGTTCGATGTGATCGAGCTCAACGCCGTGCACGCCAAGATGCACAGGGAGATGGCCGCCGTCGGCGCGCGGGTGGAGGCAGTGTTTTTTTGCCCGCATGCTCCCGATGAAGACTGCCAGTGCCGTAAACCAGGCGTAGCGCTGTTCGAGCAGATTGCCGATCGCTACGGTGCGGAAGGCCATGAAATCTGGGCCATTGGCAGCGGCGTCGAGCATTTGCAGGCGGGCAAGGCTCTGGGCGCTCATCTGGTGTTCGTGGAGTCCACCGCCAGGCCCGAGTGCAGCAGCGATGCCGACCTGCCTGAAGGCAGCGAGCGCTATCCCGATCTGGAGGCAGTGGTGAATATGCTGCTGCCGCTGGGAGGCGATGAGGATGCTCAACCCCCGGATTCGGCGCCTGCCCCGCATTGAGCCCGGGTTTCAGGTCAAAATAGACTCAACTGCTTGAAAGAGCAGCGCAAGCTGCTATGTTTCTTGTTGAGAACCGTGCCAAATCAATGGGCCAGGCTTCAGGTCTGTGCTCATGTCATTCGATTGCTGTCATGCCCCTGATTCGCTCCGTCCTCCACATGTTGTGGATGGCTATTACCGTCATTCCCTACACTTTCGCGGTGCTGCTGGCCAAGTGGACCAGCGGTTCGTCGGCCAAGGCATACCGCGCTGCCCGCGCCTGGCTCAAGCTCTCGGTGGATAGCGCCCGCGTGATCATGGGGGTCCGGTATCGGGTGCAGGGCATGGAGAACCTGCCTGCGGACCCGAATCAGGGGGTGGTGCTGCTGGTCAAGCACCAGTCCACGTACGAGACCTTTCTCATGCCTGCCATCATGCCGCGCCCGCTGGCCTATGTGTTCAAGAAGGAGCTGCTGAAGGTGCCATTTTTCGGTTGGTCCATCGGTGCGCTGGACATGATCCACATCGACCGTGCCCAGCGCTCGCGCGCTTTTCACAAGGTGGTGGAGCAAGGCAAGCGCCTGCTCGACCAGGGCACCTGGGTCATCATGTTTCCCGAAGGTACACGTGTGAATCGCGGAGAAGTGGGTGAGTACAAGACCGGCGCCACCCGTCTGGCCATCATGACGGGTGCTCCCGTGGTACCCATCGCTGTTACCTCGGCCAAGTGCTGGCCGCGCAAGGCCTTCATCAAAAAGCCCGGTGTGGTGGATGTTTCCATAGGCAAGCCTATTTCTTCGGTGGGTCGCAAGCACGACGAGTTGATGGTCGAGGTCGAGGCCTGGATCGAGTCCGAAATGCAGCGCCTGGACCCCGAGGCCTACCGCAAATAAGGCAAAACTGCCCATGTCCACAGGCGATAGCTTGCAGCAAGCTTGGCAATGGCTGGTGCCGCCTGTGGTGGGGGATGGGCGAGGCGGGTTGATGCCGCGCAAGCGCCGGCGCAGCGACCCTGAAGCCATTGAACGGCGTTTGGATCAATCCGAGCTGGAATTTGAGAATAGTCAGTCTGTAGCGCCCGTCAGTAATTCGGTGGGTGCTATCGATTCGGACGAGGATGAGCTGCCTGCAGAGCCCACACTTCTGGTACATCCGGACGCCAGCCACAGCGCCCGCTTGCAAGGGCGTGAGGTGGCTTATCTGCTGCGCCGTTCGGCGCGCCGCAGCATCGGCTTCAGTGTAGGGCTGCAAGGGCTTGAAGTTACAGCTCCGCAATGGGTGGCCATGCGCGAGATCGAATCAGCGCTGCAGACCAAGGCCGGCTGGATTGTGCGCAAGCTGCAGGAAGCCGGACAGCGACAGCAGATCAAGCAGGAGGCGCGCATTCTCTGGCAGGATGGAGGCGTGCTGGACTATCTGGGGCAGCCCATGAGTTTGCGGCTGACCGGGGATGCGCTGCAACTGCTGCGTACGCGCCAGACGCATAGAGAGCAGGGGATCGATGGCTCGCAAAGCCTGCATCTGTCCTTGTCGACAGAGGCACCGCCTGCCCAGGTGCGCGCAGCCGTTCAGGCCTGGATACTGCGGGAGGCGCGCAGCTATTTCACGGCCCGCATGCTGCACTTTGCCGCACTCCTGGGCGTGCGCTGGAATGCGCTGCGCCTGACAAGTGCCAGCACGCGCTGGGGCAGTGCCAACAGCAGTGGGATCATTCGTCTGAATTGGCGGTTGATGCAGCACAGCCCGCAAATCATCGACTATGTGGTGGTGCATGAGCTCGCCCATCTGCATCATATGGATCACAGCCCGCAGTTCTGGGCTGTGGTGGCTCAGGTGCTGCCCGACTGGAAGCATTTGCGCAGAGCCTTGAGAGACAGGCCCTTACCCGTTTGGGAATAGCGGCAATGACCGAGACGAGGAATGAAATGAGCAATACAACCCAAATCCAACCTGCTGCCGGCTATGCCGGCGATGTGCCGGCGGAATTGGCATGGCAATGGCTGCAGGCTGGCGAGGCGGTTCTGGTCGATGTGCGCACCGATGCCGAGCGCGAGTGGGTGGGCAAGGTGCCGGGCGCTGTTGCCGTGGCCTGGAAGCAGTGGCCCGGCATGGCTGCCAACCAGAACTTTGACGCCGAGCTGCGAGCAGCGGTACCAGAAGGCAAGAAAGTGGTGCTGCTATGCCGCAGCGGTGTGCGTTCTGTTGCGGCAGCCCAGCGTGCTGCGGGTCTGGGGATCGAGGCCTACAACATTCTTGAAGGTTTTGAGGGCGACGTTGACGCCAACGGGCAACGAGGCCAGCTGGGTGGCTGGCGCAAGCGCGGCCTGCCCTGGCATCAGTAAAGCGCAGGGCTTGGCCTGCAGCTTCTAGGCTGAACGATAGCCGTTGGGGTTGCGGCTTTGCCAGCGCCATGTGTCGGCGCACATGGTGTCCAGATCATGCTCGGCTTGCCAGCCAAGGGTTTTCAGGGCGTGATCGGGGTTGGCGTAGCAACTGGCCACATCCCCGGGGCGGCGGTCTGTAATCGTATAGGGAAGGGTCTTGCCGCAGGCTTTTTCGAAGGCATGCAGCACTTCGAGCACGCTGTAGCCATTGCCTGTGCCCAGGTTGATGGTCAGCAACTCGGGCTTGGTCAGGCCGGCCAGTTTTTCGAGTGCCTTGACATGACCTCGGGCCAGGTCGACGACATGGATGTAGTCACGCACGCCGGTGCCGTCCGCGGTGTCGTAGTCGCCGCCAAAGATCTGCAGCTTTTCACGACGGCCCACGGCGACCTGTGCCACAAAAGGCAGCAGGTTGTTGGGAATGTCCGAAGGGTCTTCACCAATCAGGCCGCTGGCATGGGCTCCAATGGGATTGAAGTAGCGCAGAACGGCCAGCGACCATTGGGAGTCGGAGTGATAGAGGTCCGACAGAATCTCTTCCACCATCAGTTTGCTGCGGCCATAGGGGTTGGTGGCCGAAGTGGGGTGCACTTCATTGAGAGGCAAATATTGTGGCGAGCCATAGACTGTTGCCGAAGAGCTGAACACCAGATTGCGCACATTGTGCTTTTTCATGGCGCGCAGCAGCACCAGGGTGCCATTGACGTTGTTGTCGTAATAGTCCACAGGTTGAGCAACGGACTCGCCCACTGCTTTTTTGCCGGCAAAGTGCACGACACTGTCAATGCCATGCTCCCGCAATGCCTGCTCGAGTGCAGCTTGATCGCGTACATCGCCATTGATCACGGCAATGGTGCGTCCAGTGATTTTCTCCACGCGGCGGATGGCTTCAGGATGGCTGTTGCTGAAGTTGTCGAAAATCACGACTTCATGGCCTTTGCCTAGCAGTTCAATGGCGGTATGGCTGCCGATATAGCCGGCGCCGCCTGTGAGCAGAGTTTTCATAAGCTGCAGTCTAGCTTTGTCACGAATAAAAAAAGCGCTCTTCCGAGCGCTTTTAGGCATAACCGTATATGCAGGGCCGTATTTACAGCGCCGGGATGCGCAGCTTCTGACCGGGATAGATCCTGTCCGGGTTGCTGAGCATGGGCTTGTTGGCTTCAAAAATCACGTTGTACTTGTTGGCGTCGCCATAGTACTTCTTGGAGATGGCCGACAGGGTGTCGCCGCGCACCACATCATGGTACTGGGCTTCTGGCTCGGGGTTGGTGACCGTCATCAGGTTGTCCACGGACTGGACATTGGCGACATTGCCGCAGCACAGCGTCACTTTTTCCTTGACAGCCTGAGTGGGAGCCGTGCCATTGACCGTTACCTTGCCTTGAGAGCCATCGAACTGAACCTGCAGATCGGATACGCCCAGATTCTGGGTGTTGATATAGCTGGCGATCGCCTGAGCCGCCTTGGTATTCAAGTCTTCGGCCGGTGCGGCAGCATGTGCGTCGCTGCCGCCAAACAGTTTTTCTCCGGCTTCCTTGATGAAACTGAACAGACCCATGGTTTCGACTCCTCAAAAGTAGTGGAAGAAAGCGTTTCACTTTAACGGGAAATCGAAATGATTCCTTGCAGGATATGGACTCTGCGTTTTTTTGACAATTTCCTGCCCGCTTGTAATGAATGTGACAAGCGGCTGTCTGTCACAGAGAAAAGTGCTGATAATCCGCCGCATGACATTTTTGGCCATAGACATTGGCAACACCCGTTTGAAGTGGGCCATGTATGAAGATCATCGCCCAGGTGCTGCCTTGCTGGCCCATGGAGCGGAGTTTCTGGAGCATATAGAGCGCCTGGCAGAAGGTGCCTGGGCCGGGTTGCCAGCTCCCGAGCGCATGCTGGGCTGCGTGGTGGCCGGTGAGACGGCAAGGCGCAGGGTGCACGAGCAGATCGAACTCATGCTGGGATGGAATCTTGAGCCTCAATGGGTAGTACCCTCCATCGCAGAAGCAGGGGTGACCAATGGCTACGACCACCCGTCCAGGCTGGGTGCCGACCGATGGGTGGCCATGATTGGTGCGCGTCACCACATGTTGCAATTGGGCGAGGCCAGGCCTTTGATCACGGTTATGGTGGGCACCGCAGTGACGGTTGATGCCATGGACGCGCAAGGCTATTTTCTGGGCGGCCTGATCATTCCTGGGCATGGCATCATGCTCAGGGCCCTGGAAGGCGGTACAGCGGGCCTGCATGTGCCGACCGGTGAAGTCAGGTGCTTTCCCAAGAACACCAGCGATGCGCTGACCAGCGGCGGCACCTATGCCATTGCGGGGGCGGTGGAGCGCATGTACCAGCATCTGGCAGAACACTGCGGCGCAGAGCCCATGTGCATCATGGCGGGCGGTGCCGGCTGGAAAATGTCTCCCAGCATGACCAGACCTTTTGAGTTGATCAACAACCTGATCTTTGATGGCTTGCTGGTGATGGCTGAAAAGCGCTGGGCTTGAGTGCCTTGCTCCTTGCGATGATTCGAATTTTGATTTGAGGCTGTTTTCATGATTTTTGTAACTGGCGGTGCAGGCTTTATCGGCGCCAACTTTGTTCTCGACTGGCTGGCACATGTGAACGAGCCGGTAGTCAATATCGACAAGCTGACCTATGCAGGCAATCTGGAGAATCTGGCCAGCTTGAAGGGCGATGCCCGCCATGTTTTCGTGCAGGCCGATATCGGCGACAGTGCACAGCTGTCGCAATTGCTGGCGCAGCACCAGCCTCGTGCCGTGCTGAACTTTGCGGCCGAGTCGCATGTGGATCGCTCCATTCACGGTCCCGAGGATTTCATCCAGACCAATGTGGTGGGTACTTTCCGCCTGCTGGAGGCTGTGCGTGCCTATTGGAATGGCCTGGAGGGCGAGGCCAAGTCCGGCTTTCGCTTTCTGCATGTCTCCACCGACGAGGTCTATGGCACGCTGGCGCCTACGGATCCTGCGTTTACCGAAGAGCACAATTACGAGCCCAACAGCCCGTACTCGGCCAGCAAGGCGGCTTCGGACCATCTGGTGCGAGCCTGGCATCACACCTACGGCATGCCGGTGCTGACGACCAATTGCAGCAACAACTACGGCCCGCTGCATTTCCCGGAAAAGCTGATCCCGCTGGTCATTGTTAATGCGCTGGCCGGCAAGCCGCTGCCCATCTACGGTGACGGCATGCAGGTGCGTGACTGGCTGTATGTGCGCGACCATTGCAGCGCCATCCGCCGCGTTCTCGAGGCCGGCCAGCTGGGCGAGACCTATAACGTGGGCGGCTGGAACGAGAAGGCCAATATCGACATCGTCAAGACCGTGTGCAGCTTGCTCGACGAGCTGCGTCCGCGCGCCGATGGCAAAGCCTATGCCGAGCAGATCACCTATGTGACCGACCGCCCTGGCCACGATCGCCGCTATGCGATCGATGCGCGCAAGCTCGAGCGTGAGCTGGGCTGGAAGCCTGCCGAGACCTTCGAGACCGGCATTCGCAAGACCGTGCAGTGGTATCTGGCCAACCCCGAGTGGGTGGCCAATGTGCAGTCGGGCGCATACCGTGACTGGGTGCAAAAGCAGTACACCGCAGAGGCTTCGGCATGAAGCTGCTCTTGCTGGGCAAGAACGGGCAGGTCGGCTGGGAGCTGCAGCGAAGTCTCGCCCCTTTGGGCGAGGTGATTGCAATGAACCGCCAGAGCGTGAATGTGGATGGAAATGGTCTGTGCGGCGATATCGCTGATCTGCAGACACTGGCGCAGACCATTCGGAGCGTGCGCCCGGATGTGATCGTCAATGCCGCAGCGCATACAGCAGTGGACAAAGCCGAGAGCGAGCCGGATCTGGCCTTGCGCCTGAACGCCGAAGCTCCTGAAGTCATGGCGCTGGAGGCCAAAAGCCTGGGCGCCTTGCTGGTGCACTACAGCACCGACTATGTCTTCGACGGCTCTGGCAGTGCGCCACGCAAAGAGGGTGATGTGACCGGGCCGCTATCGGTCTACGGCCGCACCAAGTTGGAGGGCGAGCAGCGGATTGCGGCTACGAATTGTCGCCATCTGATTTTTCGCACCAGCTGGGTCTATGCCGCGCGTGGCGGCAATTTTGCCAAGACCATGCTGCGTCTGGCGCAGGAGCGTGAAGCGCTCAGCGTGATCAACGATCAGTGGGGCGCGCCGACCGGCGCCGATCTGATTGCCGATGTCACGGCCCATGGCGTGCGCCATGTGAGCGCCCACGAAGGCGATGGCGGTCTCTACCATCTGGTCGCGGCAGGAGAAACCAACTGGCATGCCTATGCCTGCCATGTGATCGAGCGCGCCCAAAGCCTGCGTCCGGATCTGGACTGGAAGGTGCAAAGCACTGCTGCCGTGCCGACCACGGCCTTTCCGACACCGGCCGCGCGACCCTTGAACTCGCGTCTGGATACGCAAAAGCTGCAAGCGGTCATGCAACTGCATTTGCCGGCATGGCAGCAAGGCGTGGAGCGCATGCTGCGCGAGATTCTGTAATCTTCCAATAATTCGCTTCAAGTGCCTATCAGTAGAGCGTTTGAAGCCATCCATTGATTCATCATGACGACACAGCGCAAAGGCATCATTCTGGCTGGCGGCTCCGGCACCCGTCTGCACCCCGCCACTCTGGCCATCAGCAAACAACTGCTGCCGATCTACGACAAGCCCATGATCTACTATCCGCTGAGCACGCTGATGCTGGCGGGAATCCGGGACATCTTGATCATCAGCACGCCGCAGGACACGCCTCGCTTTCAGCAACTGCTGGGCGACGGCAGTCAGTGGGGCCTGAACCTTCAATATGAGGTGCAGCCCAGCCCGGATGGCCTGGCCCAGGCTTTCCTGATTGGCGAAAAATTCCTCAACGGCGCTCCCTGTGCCCTGGTGCTGGGGGACAACATCTTCTACGGCCACGACTTCCAGCCGCTGCTCAAAAA
Organism: Comamonas testosteroni ATCC 11996; assembly: GCF_000241525.1. Classification (GTDB taxonomy): domain Bacteria; phylum Pseudomonadota; class Gammaproteobacteria; order Burkholderiales; family Burkholderiaceae_C; genus Comamonas; species Comamonas testosteroni. The sequence goes on along the minus strand of NZ_AHIL01000011.1, from coordinate 20,120 downwards.
AGCGGATGCGCGGCAGAACTGCTCCACGGTGTTTGCCTACCATGTGCAAGACCCCGAGCGCTATGGCGTGGCCGAGTTCGATGTCGACGGCAAGGTGCTGTCGCTCGAAGAAAAGCCTAAGCAGCCCAAGAGCAACTATGCGGTCACCGGCCTGTACTTCTACGACGAGCAGGTGGTGGAGCTGGCCAAGCAGGTCAAGCCTTCGGCGCGGGGCGAGCTGGAGATCACAGACCTCAACGGCATGTATCTGCAGCAAGGCAAGCTCAATGTCGAGCTGATGGGCCGAGGTTATGCCTGGCTGGACACCGGCACCCATGACAGCTTGCTCGAAGCCGGGCAATTCATCGCCACCTTGCAGCAGCGCCAGGGCCTGAAAGTGGCCTGCCCGGAAGAAATTGCCTATCGCCAGAAATGGATTGATGCCGCTCAGTTGGAGACGCTGGGCCAGGCGCTGGTCAAGAATGGCTACGGACAATATCTGCTGCAGGTGCTCAAGGAAAAGGTGCGCGTATGAAGTTCACGCCTTTGGCCATTCCCGATGTCTTTCTGATCGAGCCCAAGGTGTTTGGGGATGCACGCGGCTTTTTTCTGGAAAGCTTTCGCCAGGACCTCTTCAACCAGGCCACGGGCACGAACCACGCGTTCATTCAGGACAACCACAGCCGCAGCAGCAAAGGCGTGCTGCGCGGGTTGCACTACCAGCTGCCGCCCCATGCCCAGGGCAAGCTGGTGCGTGTGATCTCCGGCGCGGTGTTCGATGTGGCCGTGGATATTCGCCGCAGCTCGCCCACCTTTGGTAAATGGGTGGGAGCAGAGCTGAGTGCCGAAACTCACGGTCAGCTCTGGATTCCGCCGGGCTTTGCCCACGGATTTGTGGTGCTCAGTGATGTGGCTGATGTCGTGTACAAGACCACGGCCTATTACGCCCCGGAGTCGGAATGGGGTTTGCCCTGGAATGACCCCGACATAGGTATTGCATGGCCCCAGCTCGATATCGCTTTTTCTTTGTCTGAAAAAGATCAGCATCAGCCTGCATTCAAGCAGGCTGAACTGTTCGATTAGTTCTTTCTTGATTCAGCCATCTGGAGAAATGGCTGAATCAGCTGCGCATCGCGCCGCTCTCGCAGGCAGTACAGGTATTCGGGAAGACAGGGAACCTCGCCTTCCAGATCCAGCACGACGAGATCCGGGTGGGCCGATGCTTCGTGCCGCGCAAAAATGCTGATGCCCATCTGGCGTATCACGGCTTCGCGTATGGATTCGCGGCTGGCAATTTCCAGAATCCGGTGCGGGCTGACCTGAGCGGCCTCCAGCATCTGCTCGGTCATCTGCCGGGTCATGGAGCCGCGCTCGCGCAGGATCAGCGTGTTCTTTGCCAGATCCTTGATGGCTACGGACCTCTGCCCGGCCAGCGCGTGCTGCCGGTGCACGACCAGGGCCAGCGGGTCGCGCCCCAGCTCCAGGCGCAGCAGGCGCGGATCGGTGTCCAGGTGCGAAGAGGTCGCCAGGTCCACCTGGTACTCGGCCAGCGCCTGAATCATCTGGCGCGAATTGCCATTGACGATGCTCACTTCCACGAGCGCATATTGCTGCTGATAGCGCTTGACGATGTCCAGCACATAGTAGGGCGCTGTTGCGCCTATTCGCAGCTGGCCCTGGTTGACATGGCCTGACTGGCGCAGCGCCGATTCGATCTGGGCCGATTGCAGCAGCAGCTTCTCTACCCCGGGCAGCAGCTTCAGGCCCGCATCGGTGATGGCCAGCCTGCCGCTCTGGCGCGTGAACAGCTCGACTTCATACTGCTCCTCCAAGGCCTTGATCTGCGCTGTGACTGTGGGCTGGCTCAGCCTCAGCTGGCGCGCTGCCTGCGTGATGCTGCCGAGGCGGGCGACCCAGAAAAAGGATTTGAGCTGTGTGGCAAACATGACAAGGTCTTCAAGAAAGCGGTGCCCGGATTTCACCATGAACGCTGCGAACAGCAATGTGCAAGAGTTGCTTTGATTTCAATAGCTTATTGCGCATATATAAGATAGTTTTTGGATGGTTTTATATATAAATATGAGACTGGTAGAGCGCAATACGCTTCTGATTCAATAGCATCGCGATGGCCAACGCTGGCGCGGCGCGATGACTACAAAGTTTGCTGATGACATCCTTGGCAGATTTCAGTTCTGTGACACCAGCGTTTCACAGTGAGTTTCTACAGTTCCCTCATGCCGCCAAAGACCGTGTTGGTCGGGCGGCAACGATCAATCCAAGGGACTGTTATCCATGCGCCACGCTTTTGCACCCGCCACTCGCCGCTTCACCTTGATCGCCTTTGCCACGGTTGCCACGGCCTTGCTGGGCCTGACCTCCGCGGCCCACGCCAGGACCGATCTGCTCGTGTATTCGGCCCTGGAGGCCGACCAGATCAAGGCCTACAAGTCGGGATTTGAAAAAGCCCATCCCGACATCGAGCTGAAGTTTGTGCGCGACAGCACGGGCATCATCACTGCGCGCCTGCTGGCCGAAAAAGCCAATCCCCAGGCTGATGTGATCTGGGGCGTGGCCGCCACCTCGCTGATGTTGCTGGACAAGCAAGGCATGCTGCAGCCCTATGCGCCCAGGAACCTGGCCAAGGTGCGTTCCACCATGCGCGATGCGGCAGCCACGCCGACCTGGGTGGGCATGGATCTGTGGTCGTCAGCCGTCTGCTTCAACACTGTGGAAGGCGAAAAACGCAAGCTGCCCACGCCTGCCCGCTGGGCCGACCTGACCAGGCCCGAGTTCAAGGGCGCGATCACCATGCCTCACCCTGCGTCCAGCGGCACGGGCTATCTGATGGTCGCTGCCTGGTTGCAGATGATGGGTGAGGACAAGGGCTGGGCCTATATGGATGCGCTGCACCAGAACATCGGCGTCTACACGCACAGCGGCTCCAAGCCCTGCCGCCAGGCCGGCGCGGGCGAGTTTCCCGTAGGCCTGAGCTTTGAGTATCGGGCCAACAAGACCAAGAAGGATGGCGCGCCCATAGCCATCGTCTTCCCCAGGGAAGGCCTGGGCTGGGATGTGGAGGCCACGGCCATTATGAAAACCAGCAAAAAGCAGGAGGCTGCCAAGGCCCTGGCCGACTGGGCGGTGACGCCCGATGCCAACAAGCTCTACGCTGCCAACTTTGCCGTACTGGCCTTGCCTGAAGCCCAGGAGAAACACGAGTTCATTCCGGCCGATCTGGAAAAGCGCCTGGCCAGAAACGACTTCAACTGGGCTGCGGCCAATCGCGATCGCATTCTTTCCGAATGGAGCCGCCGCTACGAAGCCAAGGCGGAGAAGAAGTAACACCCCCTGAGGCGCTTCGCCTTTGCGGCGCAGCGCCTTCCCCCCTCTCTGGCGCTGCGCGCCGGAGGGGGACGATACCAGCGCGGCGGGGCGGCCCTTGCGCGGTGTCTCTGGGTTGGGGCGCGCCGGTATCGACCGGTATGCGCTCTGGTGGAGATAGCAGGCCGTCCGTTTTTGCACGTTGAAAGAGATACATGCTGCGCATTGACCATATCGCCAAGCAATACAGGGACCAGCCGGTGTTGCGCGACATTGACCTGTTGGTGGAGGGCGGCGAGTTCGTCAGCCTGCTGGGCCCTTCGGGCTGCGGCAAGACCACGCTGCTGCGCATTCTGTGCGGCATCGAGCAGGCCGACGCGGGTCGTATTGTGTTTCAGGGCGAGGACATCACGCGCTGGCCCGCCGCGCGCCGGGGCTTTGGCGTGGTGTTCCAGAGCTACGCACTGTTTCCGAACCTGACGGCGGCCCAGAATGTGGCTTTCGGCCTCAAGGGCCAGCCTGCGACGCAAGTGCAGGCCCGGGTGCAGGATATGCTGGCTCTGGTAGGCCTGGGCGCGCAGGCCCAGCGCTATCCGGCGCAATTATCGGGCGGCCAGCAGCAGCGCATTGCGCTGGCCCGCGCACTGGCGCCGCGCCCGCGCCTGCTGTTGCTGGACGAGCCGCTGTCTGCGTTGGATGCCCAGGTGCGCACCGAGCTGCGCAGCGAAATCCGCCAGCTGCAGCGCCAGCTGGGCATTGCCTGCGTGATGGTCACGCATGACCAGGAAGAGGCGCTCTCCATGGCCGACCGCGTGGTGCTGATGCACCAGGGACGTATCGAGCAGCAGGGCTCGCCCGAGCAGCTCTACGCCAAGCCGGTCAGCCACTTTGCGGCCGGTTTTGTGGGGCGCATGAATTTGCTGCACGCCGTGGCCGAGTCGGGCGATGCGGTGCGCGTGGGCGAGGGGAGGCTTGAATGCTGCACTGCCGGCTTTGAGGCCGGTGATGCCTTGCTGGTGGGCGTGAGGCCCGAAAGCGTGGTGCTGCACCCGGCCCAGCCCGCAGCACTGCCCAATCTGTTCCGGGCGCGGGTGGTTGAGACCTCGTTCCTGGGCTCACTGGTGCTGGTGCGCGTATTCAGCCCCACGCTGCAATGCCAGATCGATGTGCAATGGCCGCTGCGCCATGATGCGCGCCTGCCTGACTGGCTGCAGGGCGAGGTGCTGGTGGAGTTGCCGGCTGCCGCGCTGCAGTCGCTGGCCGCGCCAGAGATTCTGCGAAAGGCGGCATGAGCATGGATGCCTCTTCTTCTGCGCTGCCCGTGCGGAGCTATGCGCCCGCAGCGGCATCACGCCAGCAGCAAGGCACCTGCCCTGCGGCACCACGGCAAACACGCTTTGTTCATTGGGAAAAGCTGTGGCTGGGCCTGTCGGTGCTGGGCCTGCTGGGCGCGCTGCTGGTGGCCATTGCACTGCCCGTGGGAGCGCTGCTGGGCCGCAGCTTTGTGTCGGCCGATGGCAAGTTCTCGGGCCTGGCCCAGTACCTCGCCTATGCGCAAACGCCGGGCGTAGGCCAGTCGCTGTTCAACAGTCTGTGGCTGTCGGCCGTCAGCAGCACCTTGTGTGTGGCCCTGGCCTATGGCTATGCCTATGGCGTGATGCGCAGCTGCATGCCGCTGGCTCGGTTCTTTCGCGCCATTGCTCTGGTGCCTCTGCTGGCGCCGTCGCTGCTCATGGCCATCAGCCTGATCTATCTTTTTGGCGCCCAGGGTCTGCTCAAGAGCTGGTTGGCTGGCGGCACGGCCTATGGCCCGTTTGGCATCATCCTTGGCTCGGTGCTGTGGACGTTTCCGCATGCGCTGATGATTCTGTGCACCACGCTGGCCTCGGGCGATGCGCGCCTGTATGAGGCCGCCGCCACGCTGGGCGCAGGCCGCTGGCGCAGCTTCTGCCAGGTCACGCTGCCAGCCAGCCGTTATGGACTGATGATTGCCTGGATCGTGGTGTTCGTTCTGGTGGTCACCGACTTCGGCGTGCCCAAGGTGATTGGCGGCAACACGCAGATGCTGGCCACCGATATCTACAAACAGGTGATTGGCCAGCAAAACCTGTCCATGGGTGCCGTGGTGGCCATGCTGCTGCTGGTGCCTGCGGGCCTGGCCTTTGCGGCCGAGCGCCATTTGCGTGCCCGGCAGGCCGCTGCCATGAGCGTGCGGGCCGTGCCTCTGGTGCCGCAGCCCTGTGCGCCGCTTGACCGCGCACTGCTGGTGTATTGCAGCTTGATGGCTTTGGCGCTGCTGGCGGTGATGGGAGTGGCCGTGCTGGCATCTCTGGTCAGCTTCTGGCCCTACAACCTGACGCTGACCCTCAGGAACTACCAGTTCGACCTGATGGATGGCGGCGGCTGGGCCAGTTATGCCAACTCGCTGACCATGGCCGTGGCCACGGCTGCGGTGGGCGCGCTGCTGAGCTTTCTGAGCGCTTATCTGGTGGCCAGGCCCACGGGCTGGGGCCGCGCGCGCCAGTGGCTGCACGCAGTGGCCACGCTGCCCATGGCGGTGCCTGGGCTGGCGCTGGGTCTGGGCTATATCCTGTTCTTCAATGCGGGCAGCAATCCGCTGCACTTTCTGTACGGGTCCATGGGCATTCTGGTGCTGTGCTCGGTGGCGCATTTCTTCTCGGTGGCGCACATCACCCAGCTCACCGCCTTGCAGCAGCTGGACGCCGAATACGAACGCGTAGCCGATTCCATGGGCGTGCCGTTCTGGACGCTGCTGTGGCGCGTGCACCTGCCCGTGTGCCTGCCTGCGGTGATGCAGGTGGCGGGCTACTTCTTCGTGAATGCGATGACCACGGTGTCGGCAGTGGTCTTCTTGTACTCGCCCGAAACCACACTGGCCTCGGTGGCCGTGCTGGCCATGGATGACGCGGGCGATATCGCTCCCGCCGCCGCCATGGCCACGCTGATCTTTGCGACCGCAGCCACCGGTCGCCTGCTGATTGCGCTGCTGGATGCCTGGCTGCAGCGGCGTACCCAGCACTGGCGCCAGCGCTGAGGCCTTTCTCCACATCACTTGATCCCCTGAACATCTCTAGCTGCATCGCCTTGGCGCTGCGGCAGGGACTTGGCTTGTCTGCTGTTTTGTAACGCTATGAAAAACTACGATCTGATCGTCGTCGGCGCCGGCATTGTCGGCCTGGCCCATGCCTATACCGCGGCCACGCGCGGCCGCTCCGTGCTGGTGATAGAGCGCGACGGCGCCTGCCTGGGCGCCTCGATTCGCAACTTCGGCTTTGTCACCATCACGGGCCAGCGCGCCGGCGCCCATTGGCGGCGCGCCATGCGCTCACGCGATGTCTGGGCCGAGATCGCACCCAAAGCCGGTATCGATGTCCTGCATGCCGGCCTGTGGCTGACGGCGCGTCGTCCAGCAGCAGCGGCTGTGATCGACGCATTCATGCAAACCGAGATGGGCGCGGGCTGCGAGCTGCTGACGCCCTCCCAGGCCGCGGCGCGCCATTCGGCGCTGCGCACCGACGGGCTGCAGTCCGTGCTTTACAGCCCGCATGAGCTGCGCGTGGAGTCGCGCACCGCCATCCCCTTGCTGGCGCAATGGCTGCGGCAGGCGCAGGGAGTGGATTTCCGCTTTGGTGAAAGCGTGACGGAAGTGGCAACCCCGCGCGTCACCACCTCGCGAGGTACTTACCATGCTGAACGTGTGGTGGTCTGCAACAACGCCGATCAGGGTGGGCTGTTCGCCAGCGGATGGACTGATCACAAAGTGCAGCTGTGCCAGTTGCAGATGCTGCGCGTCAAACCGCAAGCAGGCTTCAAGCTCGAAGGATCGGTCATGGGGGATCTGAGCCTGGTGCGCTACGAGGGCTATAGCGCGCTGCCCGAAGCCGCTGCACTGCGCGCCGAGCTTGAGCGCGAGGAGGCGCAAAGCCTGAAGCACGGCATCCACCTGATTGCTGTGCAAAGCGCCGACGGCTCGCTGGTGGTGGGCGATTCGCACCACTACGGCAGCGCGCCCCAGCCTTTTGCCAGCGAAGCCGTCGACCAGCTCATGCTGCGCCATATGCACGAGGCGCTTCATATCGACAAGGCTCAGGTCGTGGAGCGCTGGACGGGCATTTACCCCTCCAGTGCGGAGGCACCTTGCTTTGTGAAGGCGCCCGATGCAGCGACACGCGTGGTGGCCGTGACCAGCGGCTCGGGCGCGAGCACGGCGTTTGGCCTGGCCGAGGAAGTCTGGGGAAATTGGTAGACACCTCCCTGAGCGGCTTTGCCGCCTCCCCTCTCTCTCGCTACGCGGTAGAGGCGCGACACCCGCGCTGCGGGGCGGCCGGCTCAGGTACTTGCTCGGTGTCTCTGGCAGGTATGGCAGGCGATCATTGCTGCACAAACAGCGGTGCGATCAGCATGACGAACAGGATGGCTGCCAGTACGGCAAACATGATCTTGACCCAGCTGTAAGGCCGCTCGCCTGCAATCTGACCGGTATAGCCATTGGCCACGATCTGGTAGGTCTTGCTGCCATAGGTGTAGCCGACCAGCCAGACCGGCACCAGCGTGTGCTTGAAGCTGCGGCCCGAGTATTGGCGCTGGACCTGCAGATTGCGCTGCGTGTCGCCCGGTACCTCGCGCGCGCACATGCTGCGCAGCTGGCTGTCCATGTCTTCCTCGTTGATCCTGGCGGCCTTGGACAGATCGACTTGGTAGCGTTCCACCGTCCAGCCGCGCACAAACTCCGGGCTGTAGGGCTTGAGGTCGGTGGTGGTCGGGAAGGGCTCCACCTGGCGCAGCAGATGGGCGTGCACGCCAACGGTGCCGGGCACCAGCTCATCGTCGAAGAAATGCTGCAGGCTGCCCGATGCCGGCTCCCAGCGCACATGCTGGACCTGGCGGGTCTGCAGATTGCCGTTGGCGTCCCGATAGGACTCGGTGGTGTAGTAGTAATAGCCGGCCTCTGCCCGCCACTGTGCGCTGGCATGGGCGTCAAAGGTCCAATAGGGCAGATAGACGCCGTGCAGCGTGTCCGTCAGTGCGGCGCTCTTGAGCTTGCTGGGGGCAAACCAGCGGCTGCCATACCACTGGCGGATCTTGTCGCGAATCTGGCCGTCGCTGATCTTGAACGGCAGGATGCTCTGCGGCGTGATGGCGTCGCTGCGCTCCTCATGGGCGACGATGGCCGGCGAGCCGCAGAAGTCGCAGCGCTGGGCCACGTTCTTGCCGAGAAACACCGAGATGGCGCGGCAGTTCTGGCATTGCACCTCATAGCGCTCGTCCGAGCCCCAACCGCGACCGCTGGCCGGGTTGCGCAAGGCCTCGGCCAGATCCTGCTCCACCACGGCGCGTCCCAGCTCGGGCTGCGTCTGCTCGCTCCAGGGAACGACGGTGCCGCAGTAAGGACATCTGAGCGACTGTGCCTTGGCATTCCACTCCAGATTGCCGCCGCATTCGGGGCAGACATGCCTGCCCACCATGGAGGGGGGTGCCGTCTCGGAGACAGGAGTGAATGCAGATCCGGAAGAGCGAGAGGAAGATGCAGGTGTGGCCACGGCAAAAACGGGTTCAGGCAGCAGCAGCGGCTGGATGAGTTTCGTAGAAGGTCACGCAGTTGCCATCCTCGTCGAGAAGGCTGAATTCCTGGGTGCCCCAGGGCTGCTGGCGCAGACCGCCGTTGGGGTGAACCGCATTCTCGGCCAGACACTGCGCATGCAGGGCGGCAATTCCCGCCACCTGGATGCGGCAGCTGGTCTGCCTGGGAATCTCCGGATCCTGGCAGGCCCAGAAATGCAGCTCCAGCCCGCCCAGCGAGACGATGGCGTACTCGCCGGGCTGGGCGTGAACGGTTCTGGCGCCCAGCACGCGGGCATAGAAAGCCACGGTGCGCGCCATGTCCAGCGATGCCAGCACCGGAGTGGTGCTGATGAAAACCGGTTTGTGTTCATTCATGACGTGCACCCGAGGCCATGGAGTGGGGGTCAGCCGCGCAGGAATTCGTCCAGCGCAGCCTGGGCGATGCGCCACTGGCTGCCGATCTGGCGGGCCTTGAGGTTGCCGGCCTGGATTTCGGCCAGTACATCGGCTTCGGCCACGCCCAGCACCTGCGCCGCCTGGGCAGGGGTCAGCACCTGCAGACCGGCGGCGGCAGGGGCGGCAGGCGTCTGGGCGGCTTGCGCCGCAGCTGGCGAGAAGGGGTCTGCCGCAGCAGCGGCCGGGGCGCCTGCAGCGCCGCCGCCTTGCATGCCCTTCATCATTTCCTGGGCCATGCCGAAGCCCATGGCCATGGTGGCCGGAATGGTGGCCGCCGCAGCGCCTTCGCCGCCGTTGGCCATGGCCTGGCCCATCTGGTACTTCACATAGTCGTTGAGGTTGCCGATGGCGCCCATGCTGGAGCGCTTGTCGATGGCCTGCTCCACCTCGGGCGGCACGGAAACGTTTTCCAGCAGGAAGCTGGTGATTTCCAGGCCGTATTTCTCGCTGACGGCGGGGTTGATGAGCTGCAGCAGTGCGTCGCCCAGTTCGCTGTAGCGCTGGGCCACATCGAGTGCCGGCACCTGGGCCTTGGCCAGGGCTTCGGAGAAGATGCTGACAATGCGCGAGCGCATGGTGTCGGCAAACTCGTCGATGCGGAAGTTCTGGTCCGTGCCCGCCACTTCCTTGAGGAACAGGGCGGCGTTGGTGATGCGGAAGTCATAGGTACCGAAGGCGCGCAGACGGATCACGCCAAAGTCCTTGTCGCGCATCATGATGGGGTTGGAGGTGCCCCATTTGTTGCCCGTGAACAAGCGCGTGTTGATGTAGTAGACATCGCACTTGAAGGGCGAGTTGAAGCCGTACTTCCAGCCGCGCAGCGTGGACAGGACCGGGATGTTCTGCGTGGTCAGCAGATGGCGGCCCGGGTTGAACAGGTCTGCAAACTGGCCTTCGGAGACGAACTGCACCTGCTGCGACTCACGCACGATGAGCTGGGCGCCGTTCTTGATTTCCTTGTCTTCATCGGGCCAGCGATACGACAGCGTGTCGCGCGAATCATCGGTCCATTCGATGATTTCGATCAGTTGCTTGGTGATGATTTTCATGAAATCCATGACGTGCTCCGAAAGAGGATGACGGGAAAGGAATCATTCTAGGAGGCAAACCGCAGCAGCCGGCTCCGGGATGCATGGCAGTTGCGCGGAAATTGTTAAAAAGTGAGCGCACTACGCTTGTTATTCAAGAGTTTCATGGTCTATTGATGCTGAATTTGCCTGCTCATGGGTGGTAAGCGCTAGCATTTTGATTTTCACATTTTGAAATCACCGGCTGGAGCCCTTTCGTGAAAATGCCTGCTGTGGGGCCGCGCAGACAGACTACGTCCGTGATCAGTGGCACAGACTTAGAATCTACCGCTTATGCGGTCGATACCGCACAGAACACCTCTTAATGAAGATGCCGCCCGCAATCGCCAGTGATTGCTGACGTGCGAACGTATACAAGTCATGCTGACCTTCCAACAAATCATTCTGAAACTGCAGTCCTACTGGGCCGAACAGGGCTGTGCATTGCTCCAGCCCTATGACATGGAAGTCGGCGCCGGTACCTCGCACACCGCGACCTTTCTGCGTGCCATCGGCCCCGAGCCCTGGAAGGCCGCCTATGTGCAGCCCAGCCGCCGCCCCAAGGACGGCCGCTATGGCGAGAACCCCAACCGCCTGCAGCACTACTACCAATTCCAGGTGGTGCTCAAGCCCGCACCCGACAACATCCTTGAGCTGTATCTGGGCTCGCTCGAAGCCCTGGGCTTTGATCTGAAGAAGAACGACATCCGCTTTGTCGAGGACGACTGGGAAAACCCCACGCTGGGCGCCTGGGGTCTGGGCTGGGAAGTCTGGCTCAACGGCATGGAAGTGACCCAGTTCACGTATTTCCAGCAAGTGGCCGGCATCGACTGCAAGCCCGCGACCGGCGAGATCACCTACGGGCTGGAGCGTCTGGCCATGTATCTGCAGGGCAAGGAATCGGTGTACGACCTGGTCTATACCGACGGCCTGTCCTATGGCGACGTGTTCCATCAGAACGAAGTGGAGCAGTCCACTTACAACTTCGAGCATTCGAATGCCGATTTCCTGTTCAGCGCCTTTGCGGCCCACGAAGGCACGGCCAATCAGCTGATCGACGCCCAGCTGGCGCTGCCTGCCTATGAGCAGGTGCTCAAGGCCGCCCATACCTTCAACCTGCTGGACGCCCGTGGCGCCATCTCGGTGACCGAGCGCGCTGCCTATATCGGCCGCATCCGCAATCTGGCCCGCGCCGTGGGCAAGAGCTATCTGGACAGCCGCGCGCGCCTGGGCTTCCCCATGGCGCCCAAGGCCCATGCCGACGAGGTGCTGGCTGAGCTGGCCAAGGCCGCAGAGCAGGCAGCCAAGAAAGCCGCTTAAGCCTGTCTGAGCCGCTTTCACGCTACCACCGTCCCAAATTCCAAAATTTCAGCAGCCAGCCTTGATCTAGAAAGCGCTGACTGCTATCAAAATCATCATGAACGCATCGAATCTACTGGTTGAACTGTTTGTCGAAGAGCTGCCGCCCAAGGCGCTGCAAAAGCTGGGTGACGCTTTTGCCGCCGTCATCTTCGAGCAGCTCAAGGCCCAGGGACTGCTGGCATCGACCGAGTCGCGCCTGACCGCCTACGCCTCGCCCCGCCGTCTGGCCGTGCACATCACCGAAGTGCTGCCCCAGGCCGAGGACAAGGCTGTCTCGCAAAAGCTGATGCCTGTCTCCGTGGCGCTGGATGCCGAGGGCAAGCCCACGGCTGCACTGCTGAAAAAGCTGGCGGCCCTGGGGACCGACGAATCCGCCGTGGCCGCTCTGAAGCGCCAGGGCGAAGGCAAGGCCGAAGCGCTGTTCTACGAATCCACGGCCAAGGGCGTGCTGCTGACCGATGGCGTGCAAAAGGCGCTGGATGAAGCACTGGCCAAGCTGCCCATCCCCAAGGTCATGCGCTACCAGTTGCAGGACGGCTGGACCAGCGTGCACTTTGTGCGTCCGGCCCACGGCCTGGTCGTGTTGCATGGCACCCAGGTGCTGATCGGCGTGAAGGCCCTGGGCCTGACGGCCGGTGCCGCCACCCATGGTCACCGCTTTGAAGCCGCTGTGGACCCCGTGGTCATCCAGAATGCCGACAGCTATGCCGAGCAACTGCGCGAAGAGGGCGCCGTGATCGCCAGCTTCACCGAGCGCCGTGCCGATATCGCCCGCCAGCTGCAGGCCGCCGCCGCACGCCTTGGTGGCGACGTGCGCCCCATCGACGACCCGGCCCTGCTGGACGAGGTGACGGCCCTGGTCGAGCGCCCCAATGTGCTGGTCTGCGAGTTCGAGAAGGAATTCCTGGCCGTGCCCCAGGAGTGCCTGATTCTGACCATGAAGGCCAATCAGAAGTACTTCCCGCTGCTGGATGCCAATGGCAAGCTGACCCACCAGTTCCTGATCGTCAGCAACATCCAGCCACAGGACGCTTCGGCCGTGGTCGGCGGTAACGAACGTGTGGTGCGCCCCCGTCTGGCGGACGCCAAGTTCTTCTTCGACCAGGACCGCAAAAAGACCCTGGCCAGCCGCGTAGAGCAGCTGGACAAGGTGGTCTATCACAACAAGCTGGGCACCCAGGGCGAGCGCATCGCGCGCGTACGCGCCATCGCCAAGAGCATTGCCCAGCAGTTGGGCAACTCCGAGCTGGGCCGTCTGGCCGACCAGGCCGCCATGCTGGCCAAGACCGATCTGGTCACCGACATGGTGGGCGAGTTCCCCGAGCTGCAAGGCATCATGGGCCGTTACTACGCCCAGAACGACGGCCTGGATGTGGCTGTGGCAGATGCCATCGAAGACCACTACAAGCCCCGCTTTGCCGGCGACGAACTGCCGCGCGGCGATGTCGGCGTGATCGTGGCTCTGGCCGACAAGCTCGAAACCCTGGTCGGTATGTTCGGTATCGGCAACCTGCCCACGGGCGACCGCGACCCCTTCGCCCTGCGCCGTCATGCGCTGGGCGTGATCCGCATGCTGGTCGAAAAGGATCTGGAGCTGGATCTGGAAACCCTGCTGGTCAGCACCTTGCCCGCCTTTGGCGACAAGATTCAGGACGCCACGCCCCAGCTGGTCGAATTCATCTACGACCGCCTGGCCAATATGTTCCGCGAGCAAGGCTACAGCGCCCAGGAAGTGGAAGCCGTGCTGGCCCTGCAACCCCAGCGTCTGTCTGACGTGCAAAAGCGCCTGGAAGCCGTGCGTGCGTTTGCGACCCTGCCCGAGGCTGCGGCCCTGGCTGCGGCCAACAAGCGTGTGGGCAATATCCTGAAGAAGGCTGAAACCGACGTTCAGTCCCAGGTGAACGAAGCGTTGCTGGTGGAACAGGCTGAGAAAGACCTGTATGCGGTGCTGCAACAAGTGGCGCCCAAAGCCCAGCAACAGTTTGCAGCAGGTGATTACACCGCCAGCCTGCAAACACTGGCAGCATTGCGTGCTTCGGTCGATGCGTTCTTCGAACAAGTCATGGTCAATGCTGAAGATCCAGCGCTTAAGGCCAATCGACTGGGCTTGCTGGCCGCCTTGCATGAGACGGTGAATCGGGTAGCGGATCTTTCGCGACTGGCAATGTAAAAATCCAGAGCAGTTGTATCCCTCGATAGTGCTTCTTGTTTTTGCAACCCAAAGGTGGCATCCCCATGCCAATGAAAGGTATCAGCCTCCATTGGTATGGGTGTAACGCAAAAGCCTGTTCATCTCTGTTATGACGCAGCTGGAAATCTGCCCAGACACTGCTTCTCAGGTTTTGGCGTAAAGCAGCAAGTGCCATACAAGAACATTCAAAGGTTTCTTCAACGATGAGCAATAAACCCATCTACGTCACTCAGCCCTACCTCCCGCCGCTGGAGGATTTCATTCCATATCTGGAAAAAATGTGGGCCAACAAGGTGCTCACCAATGGGGGGCCATTTCATCAGCAGCTTGAACAGGCCCTTTGTGACTACCTCGGTGTTAAGCACATCGCACTGTTTTCCAATGGCACTCTGGCCCTAATTACCGCGCTGCAGGCCCTGCGTGTTACGGGTGAAGTCATTACCACCCCGTATTCCTTTGTCGCCACTGCGCACTCGCTGCTGTGGCACGGCTGCAAGCCCGTGTTTGTGGATGTGGAACCGCACACCCTTAACCTCGATCCTGCCAAGATTGAGGCCGCCATTACCCCGCACACCACGGCCATCATGCCAGTGCACTGCTACGGTAACCCCTGCGACACGGCTGCCATCCAAAAAATTGCGGATAACTACAACCTGCGCGTTATCTATGATGCCGCCCACGCTTTTGCCGTGCAGGACGTCGGCGGCAGCATACTGCGTCATGGCGATCTGTCGGTGCTGAGCTTTCACGCCACCAAGGTGTTCAACACCTTTGAAGGTGGAGCCATCATCTGCCCCGATGCAAAAACCAAGCAGCGCATCGACCACTTGAAAAACTTTGGTTTCGTCGATGAGACCACTGTTGTTGCCCCTGGCATCAACGCAAAGATGAGCGAGATCAACGCTGCCTTTGGCCTGTTGCAGCTCAAACATATGTCGCAGGTGCTGGAGCTTCGCGCCACTATCGACGCCCGCTACCGCCAAGCGCTGCAAGGTATCAAAGGCATACAGTGCCTGAGCCAAGGCCAGCAAACCGTGGCCAACCATTCCTATTTCCCTGTGCTCGTGCAGTCCGACTATCCGCTCAGCCGCGACGCGCTCTATCAAAAGCTCAAAGACCAGGGAATCCACGCGCGGCGCTATTTCTATCCACTGATTTCGGACTTCCCCATGTACCGAGGGCTGCCATCGGCAGAACGCGATCGCCTGCCCGTGGCCGCTAATGCGGCAGAGCAAGTGCTGTGTTTGCCGATTTATCCAACGCTGAGTAATGAACAACAAGCTCGCATTGTGGCCGTCATTGCGGAGGTCATGGCATGAGGGGGGCCATCATGCAGCCATATTTCTTTCCCTATTTAGGCTATTTTCAGCTGGTCTATGAGGTGGAGAGATTTGTTTTTCTAGATGATGTTAATTATATAAAAAAAGGATATATTAATAGAAACTCAATACTATTAAATGGTGCACGACACGAGTTTTCCGTCGCTGTATCAAAAGTTAGCCAAAATCGAACCATTCGCAATCATGACTACGTAAGTGAATTTACTGGATTCTTAAAGCTTATAGAGCAAAACTACAGGAAGGCTCCGTATTTTCACGCCGTCATGCCATTAATTGAAAAGGTTGCATTGGATTCGAACAATAATGTCGCATGCAAAAATGCAAAAAGCGTGAGATCAGTATTTGACTATTTGGGGGTGTCGCGCGATTTTTCTTTCTCGTCTGATACGCACCTTGAACAAAGCTGCAAAGGGCAAGATAGAATTATTGCGCTTTGCAAAAAGCTTGGTATTGAAAAATATCGTAATGCTATTGGTGGGCAAGATATTTATAGTCAAGAAGCATTTTTCGAAAACGACATTGAACTGAAATTTATTCAAAGCAATATTCAACCTTATGCTCAGGGGAAACATGAATTTGTTTCACACCTATCGATTATTGACATGCTGATGCACTGCGACAAGAAAACTATTCAAGAGCATATTTCTAATTATTCACTTGTGTAATTTTCTATGCGCATTCCAGAATCCGTATTAGCTTTGATTGAAAATGAACAAAAATCCCAGAATGGGCTTTTTGTGCCCGGTGATTCCGAGTATTTTGAAAAACTCGCTCGCCATGCAGAGTTGATTATCCATCAAGATAGCTCTGGTGTTCTTGGATATGTATTTTTCTATTGTAATGCCGTGGACAAAAAAGCCAGTTACATCACTCTTATTGGTACATCGGCGCAGTCTCGTGGCAAAGGCGTAGGATATGGACTTCTGCAGCATGTATTAAATATCAGCAAACAACGCGGATTTTCCTGCTGTCAGTTGGAAGTGCGTAAGGAAAATACGCGTGCCTTCGATTTTTACCGACAAATTGGCTTTGCCGTGGAGGAAGATCGTGGTGAAAAATATCTGATGAGTATTGCAACTCGGTAATACGAAGTGTCTCTCCGAAAAAACATTATCGCAAACTACGCTAGCCAGCTTTACGTTACGGCAGTTGGCATTGTCATGGTGCCGCTATATATCCGATATATGGGAGCGGAGGCGTATGGCTTGGTAGGTTTCTTCGCGATGCTGCAAGCTTGGTTCAACTTGTTGGACATGGGATTGACTCCTACCATGGCGCGAGAGAGTGCGCGTTATCAGGGCGGGGCTATAACGCTACTGGATTATCGGCAACTGGCCCGAGCGCTGGAGGGGGTGTTCGCCGCTATTGCCTTGCTGGGCGGCGTGCTGCTGTTTTCGCTGGCGCCGTCCATAGCGGGCAAGTGGCTCAATGCCAGCCAGCTTCCACAGCAAGAGATTACCCAAGCGCTGCAGCTCATGGCTGTCATCATTGCCCTGCGTTGGATGTGCGGGCTGTACCGAGGGGTCATTACTGGGGCCGAGCGGCTGGTGTGGCTCAGTGGCTTCAATGGTCTGATCGCCACCGGACGTTTTGTGCTCATTCTGCCGGTGCTGATGTTTGTCTGCGCCTCGCCTCAAGCGTTTTTTGGTTTTCAATTGGGGGTGGCGCTGCTCGAGGTAGCCGGCCTTGTCTGGATGGCCTATCGCCTGTTGCCCTCCATACCCAGAGGTCAACGTATCCAATGGAAATGGGCGCCACTCAAGCCTGTGCTCAAATTCTCGCTTTCCATCGCCTTTACCTCGTCTGTGTGGGTGCTGGTGACGCAGACAGATAAGCTGGTGCTGTCAAAAATTTTGCCTCTGGCCGATTACGGCTACTTCACCGTGGCGGTATTAGTGGCCAGCGGCATCATGATTGTCAGCAGCCCCATCAGTAGCGCTCTCATGCCACGCATGACGCGCCTGCAGGCCGAAGGCCAACATGACGCCCTGATTGCTATTTACCGTCAAGCTACGCAACTCGTTACCGTCACCGCCATCCCTGCCGCGCTAGCGCTTATCTTTTTCGCGCCCCAGGTGCTCTGGGCCTGGACGGGCGATGCTGCGTTGGTGCAGCGCGCCGCACCAGCGCTCAGTCTCTATGCCATCGGCTACGCTTTTCTCGCCGTGGGCGCGTTTCCGTATTACTTGCAATATGCCAAAGGTAATTTGCACCTGCATTTGATCGGCAATGCGCTATTCATGCTGCTGCTGATACCCAGCATCATCTGGGCAGCCAGTCATTACGGCATGGCTGGCGCGGGTTGGGCGTGGCTGGTTTCTAATGCGATGTATTTCTTGCTGTGGACGCCGCTGGTACACCGCAAGTTTGCCCCAGGCATTCATTTTGGCTGGCTGCTGGCCGATATTGTCCGACCCGCTTTTCTGCCTCTGGCCGCTGCTATGCTGGCAGTGCAATATATGAACTGGAGCGATGAACGCATAACGCTGATGCTGGAGCTGGCGGCGGTGAGTGTTGTATTGCTGTTGTTGGCATATCCGCTGGCGGGGCGTATCAATATGCATATTAAATTGAGCCGAAAAAATGCACCCTATTGAGTTAGACCCAAAACTTGGCCCGGTAGTTTTCCTTGGCGGCATCAATGCAATGCCGATGATGTATGCACTGGAGTTGAGAAAAAAAGGAATTGAAGTTCTCTATTTCGTGGATTGCCCAGAATCCGATACGCTTTCGCGACCAGAGAACCACTTTCAAGATATCAGATACCCCTATCCCAACTGGATTGTGGAATGGGTTTTGCCAACGCAAATTGTTCTACCTTTGTTTCCCAGATGTTTTGCATACTTTACGAAGCAGAGGATTTTTAAAAAAACAAAAAAACCTCCGCAAGCTATTTTTTTGAATGGCTTTTTCTGTAGTTTGGCACCATATTTCATGCAGGGTGTGCCAAAGATATTTTTGCCTGGAGGGTCGGATCTTGACTCCTGGGCAGATGTTGAGCGAGCCGACAATTTAGGGGAAAGTTTCTCGAATAGATCGATATTTAAATATATTCCAAAAATAATATCTAAAAAAATAATAAAAAAAATAGTGAAACGACAATTTTTTGGGGCATCTAAATGTTCGAAAGTTGTTTATTTTCCCAAAGGGTTCAATGAGGCGGGGGATAAAGTATTAAGTAGGCTAGAGGATGAGAATGTTGAAGTTCTTGGACGTTATGACGTCTCATTTGAGCCACTAAAATATGAAAGACGTGGGGTGGTTAATGAAAATAATAATATGGTCATATTCTCGGGGGTGCGCTTTATTTTTAAGACGTTTCCCGATGGAAATATGGAGTATAGCAAAGGAAACAATATAATTATAGAGGGCTTGGCTCAGTACTATCAACGTAATAAAAACATTGAAGTTCATTTTGTTGAGAAAGGTGAGGACGTTTCTGAGGCAAAAAAAATGTGCACGGAACTTGGGTTGACCGATGTGGTTATATGGCACAAGGAGATGAAATTTACCGAATTATTGAGGCTTTATCAGAAAGCAGATGTGTGCTTCGATCAGGTAGGTAAGCATTGGATTGGTGCAATTGGAATTTATGCCCTTTGGTTGGGAAAGCCTTTAATCTCTAATGATGAACGTGCAATTAATAATGGGCTTTGGGATGCAGAGGCTCCAATATTGAGTGCGAAAACAGCATTGCAAATAAAAGAGCAGCTAATCAGACTTGAGTCATTAGAGTTAAGGCGCTCTATTTCACAGAGATCCATGGACTTCTCTGAGGCTAGGCTTGGTCCTCAAAAAGTGTTGAAAACTATTTTTAATGGTATTTCATAATGGATGCACTTGATTTTTTGGCTGGTTCTTTTTATTTATTAATATCGTTGTTTATTTTTATTCGCATCTGGAAAAAGAATTTATTTTGGTGCTATTTTTTGGCGATTGAATATTTTTTTATTATTGGGCTTGGATTTTATCCGGTGCTGCTTGCTTTAGGATTTGTAGATAAGCCTGATATTTTCAATGAAAATATTATTTCAATATTAATACCGTTGCATATTATTTTTTATGCAATTGGTGCTTTTTTAGGCTTTTCTTTGGGTTCAAAAAGAATTTCGTCACGGGTCGCGGATTTTGCTGTTAATTTAAATGTGGATGCAAGGAAATCATTCTTTTTTATTTTTTCTATATGTATGGTATTTTTTATATTGTACGTATCAAGTGTCGGGCTGGAACAGGCGATTTTAGGGGCAAGTTTTGCAAGAATGGGGGAGTTCGATTATTTTGATTCTGGAGCAAAGTTTGCATTTTTAACGCGCCCAATGATGATTGGTCTCTTAACGGCTGCATATGCTTATTTTTTTATTTTCACTGAAAAACGACCATATTTTTATCTGATTTCTTCTGTTTGCATTGGGATGGCTATATATTCTGTGACGGTTTCTCGATATGCATTACTTGAGGCCATTGTATTGCCATTTCTTATCTATGTGATTTATTTGCTTCGCGGAGGAGTGGTTGGGAAAATATTGGCACTTAATATTATTGGGGTAGGTTGTGCTTTTGCATTGGCTGTTTTTATTTATGGGAAGTTTATCTTATATCAAATTGCCAATTACTTTGTAAGTGGTGAGGGTATTAATCTCAATGTTGAAGGAAATCAAGGCGCTGATTTTGGGGCATTTGCACATCTTTATTACAGTATTGGTGCGGGTGCAGAAAATTTCTTTAATGGGGGTGTAGTATTTTTCAAGGATATATGGCTCTCCCCTTTGGGGATCTTTCCCAGTTCAACTTTAGATGCCATTGGATTGGCGTCACTTAGTT